>NZ_FKII01000049.1 GCF_900078745.1 Candidatus Ichthyocystis sparus
ATACGTAAATGATAATAGCTACGCAATTTGATAAATAGCACCATTTCTCTTTACTGTGATAGAATCAGCTTGTTGCTGTTTCAGGCAAACAATATCTGCAACCTTTATACTGTAACCGTAATCAATGAACTTATTATCTCACTTAGTGTGGAAACTAACATAGTCACAAAAACTATAAAATGAGTGTACGCAGTAATTTCTCATACAACGAGCAGCAACTTATACTGATATTGGAAGTGGATACTGTTTCCATGATTTACAGAGTACTGCTCAACTAGTTACTACCTACCTAACAAAACTGCACAGTAATAGTAAAAATGATAATTCTCATATATGAGATATTGTATAAATATATGTAAACTAGTACAGTCAATAGAGTATAGCGAGTTGAGTGCATTGATTATTCATAGTGGGAGATAGTAGTTCTACCGTAGGTAGTTCAATATGTGAAGAAAAATCCCATCCTCAAAAAGTAGGTTGATTCTCTTGCATTTCTCCTCGGTAATTACTCATGCCAACACTCTCTGCATAAATATCATTGTCCTAATATGTTTTGGAATAGAGCAATCAAACTCTGCTAAAGCAGTACACCATCTACTGTTACGACAGAAATATCTGTTCTCAGTACTTATACCTGACTTATGGATAACAGCGCACGAACATAAGTGCAAGGTAATAGTGCAGCACTTATATTTGCAGTGTTGTCGTGGTTAGATTGCAGCGATTTGCTTATCTTGCTGCTAGAATGCACAGTAGTTTAACTACTAGAATGCATCTGTAGGCACCACACTTCAAGACAATCAGGGGGGAGGGCCTTGTACGTTGCTAATCAAGGTGGTAATGCAAGCATTTGCCTACACATGTAATGTAGTTGAAGCCATTATGATCCATACAACCTATAAGGTAAAATAAAAATAGTAGAACTACGTGAAGCACAGAGGGATGGAAATATATTCCAGAAGAAGCAATCCTCATGGTTATTGGTAGTTCTCAAATATAATTTGTAACCTTATATGAAGCACAATGAAAAATTACTCAAACATCACATATATACTAATTACGGCACAAAAATTATACAAACTGCATAGAGTAAGTGTATACCACGCATTATAAATGTTAAAAAAATACACACAAACCAAAACTGAATCTACATCAATTAAGGTCTATGAGCATACAAATACAAGGTCGATATAAAGATAATCAAATAAACCTTTGAAATAAGCATAATATTTACTTATCAATAAATATATCATCCGAAGCCATATACATGATAAAGACTAGTATCGAAAACACGGCCATAGCCCCGTCTACGATACTAATTGTGGCTGTGCTAGTTTATTAGCATCAATGTAAGGTTACAAGTTAATAGCAATCCAAG
Source organism: Candidatus Ichthyocystis sparus (assembly GCF_900078745.1). GTDB lineage: Bacteria > Pseudomonadota > Gammaproteobacteria > Burkholderiales > 2013Ark19i > Ichthyocystis > Ichthyocystis sparus. The sequence continues at coordinate 1,379 of NZ_FKII01000049.1, forward strand.
TCATAATATCATGTTCATGTCGAAAACATAGCGAAAGCTTGCACGTAAACGATGTCACCACGTACCATACATACTACTACTGATCTCACTAAGTAACATTAAGTCAAGTGAGTAATATATGAATTTCATATTATTTATTTAAACAAACTATACTTGTTTCAAATAATTTATATACTCTCAGTGCTCTACCCTGCTCTACCATAATGAATAAAATAATAAGTAAATGAGTAGTACGCAACATATACTCTACAGATAGTGCTCCAGGTAACGCTGAAGTTAATAATTTGTCAACGATACCTCCGCTTCCAATATTAAAAATAATGTTAATATCCATGCTAGCGTAGATAGCAGCGCACCAATAAAATGTTCAACGAAACAGGAAATGCAATTATCCTCAAGAGTAATAAATCTGGTTTCAAGTTCATTCGTATCTTTACTTGAGATTTTGCTACTGAAGTTACTTTAAGAAAATTATACAAGCAATCAAAATACTAGAAGAAGTTACAACGTCTATTACAACAATAGGCACCGTAATAGGTACTAATGCTGTATATAAAAGTACTAGATTAATACACTTGATAGAAATAGCATAGTGTTTATTAGAGATAATAACAGTTACGTCGTTTGGTTAAACAAATAAAGAAGATACAAGATAAAAATAATTAAAGAGCTAATTTTCAACAAGGAGCTACTTTGGAAGATAATAATACTGTCATTCAACATAAAAGTCATGTTATGGAAAAACATCATGCCCAAATAACCATCTAGGTGAAATAGTATAACTTTGTTAAGCACAGTGAGGATCGAAATATATTTCAAGAGAAGTAATACTCGTGATTATCATGGATGGTGATCAAGTATAAGAAGAAAGAGAAGAATGGGGAGAGTAAGACATCGTGTAGGTACTCTGGGCGTCGTAAAATATAATATCTGTAATATTAAAAAACCTCTTAACCTGTCACTCTTGACTTGTAAGTAAAAATAATACAAATGTACTACTCAGATCTATCTTATCCTTACAGTAGTCACAGTATTGTTGTTAACATTATAAATAATAAAAATAGGGATAGAACGTTTGTATTATAGTAGTAAGTGAAGTTAGTAGAAATTGAGATAATTGAGACAGCTACTCTATGAATTACTCTCACCTAAGCATTAATTTCGCTAAAAATCATACTGCATGTACCTACAAAAATAGTACATATATCAGTACTATTTCTGTGCATGCGCGGACACTAATCTGCATTAACAAGATTGTGTGATAGATCGTACAGATATGTGACACATAGCACTATCAATACCGCAAAACATCACACAGCAACTAAAATATTACATATTCTTATATAATTTCTTTGTAACATATTGTATATCATAGCTAACATACATATCAGCAGTATCAAATAAAAAATCCTTCAAATAAGGAACATATATATCTATAAGGAGCTAGTTACAACAAATATAGGTACGGTTGTACGCACGATATTCTGTGTACTGTTACAATTAAAAAAATATGCACAATATAAAATAAAAATGCCCATCAGTTATTTTAATTAATCAACACTTATACTTGCTACACTTACACAAGTGATAAAGACTACTATCGTATACAATGATCACGGTCAGTGTTTAAATTTTGCTTAATTATATTTGTTACCAAATTTACAAAGCACAAAGAAAAATTACCAGAATCTAAACTAGAAGAACTTTACTCATGATACATTGCGAACGTCTTAGTGCACTGTAAGAGCATGATATAAATGGTGCATTTAATTCTATATGTATATATATTTATATTTGTCAGTACTAATTTACTTACGGCCTATCATTAAATCAATACAATTTACTTTAAAAACAAAAAGCACAAGCCATGCTTATTAGCAGTAAATATGATGTAATGTCCTAAATGATAATATTCTCCTCAATCAATGATATATTGTTATAAATAATGTTATTGAAACTAACATTTCAGGCACTCAACAGGCACTCAAGATTCTATAAGTAATAATCACCATTCTTAAAATCACCATTCTTAACTCTTACAGTATGAGCATCATAATTAGTGTGCCTCTAAGTATCACAAATCAAGCGTTACTATAGCCGTAAACTATGAATATAAGATGTACAATGTTACATTTACCCTTGCACATGTAACTTTGTTTTCTTACACTTAACCAAGTATTTACGCACATCTACATCTACGCACATCTACATCTATTTCCATCAAAAAAAATATGGAACTGTGAATTAAGTAATATTTGATCATTGATTTATATGTCACGATTCTTGGAAACGCAGCGGCGTGGTGGCAGATGGAGCTACTTTGTAGCAAAATAGTATCATAATAATTAAAATGAAGTGGTAATAAGTGACTGTCTGTCCTGTCTGGCAAACAATTAATCCCAAGAATGAAGTTGTTGGCGTGATCTTCTAGCCTTAAATGTCATTACAGGTGGAGACGAAAGGGTGTCATTGCAGGTGGGGACAAAAGGAGAGGATGTGGCTAACAACAACATTGGTAATTTTAGACCTGGAGCGCAGCTGGAGGATATTGCGGAGGAAGTTGCTGAAGAACCCGAGGTGCAGTTGGAAGATGTTCCAGAGAATCAAGGGGAAGCTGCTGAAGAACCCGAGGTGCAGTTGGAAGATGCTCTAGAGGGTCTTTTTGGACCACTTGAGATGCATTGGCGTGACGCGCGTTTTTTGGGTGCGGTAGTTGCTGTTCCGGGTGGGCCTGAGGTGCATGTTTTGCCCGATTTTGCTGATTTAGGCGTTCCGGAATGGGTTGTTGCACAAGCTGGGAGGGTCTTGATGGATGAAGGTGTTGGGATGCGTGGTGTGTTTTTAGAGATGCGTTTGTTGCAGTGGCTACATGGACCAGAACCAGAGGAAGAAGAACAATTTGTCTTTGTGGATTGTACTGAAGGGGGATGAAAAAATAACAGGGGAAGATGGTCGCCTTTAGGGGCCGTGCAATCGTGTTGTCCAATGCTCTTTTTGGTAGTGTTATTGCCAGGATTGTATGTGCTGCCGTCCAGTAATCTTAACACTTAAGACGCTGCCAACGGCTAGATGAGAGTTATCACTAGATTGAGAACTAGTCGTTAAAGTGTGAAGTCATGGGGGGTGTGGTCGTAAAATATCTGGTGCACATTCTATATGGAATAAAACATACATCGTTCTAGTATAACAAACGCGGGTAGATGTTACCTCTAGGCGCTGTTATGTACGCACCTACAGGTTATGTGTTAGACCGCGAGCTCCTTGATTTTTCGTTGATGAAGAATTGTGGGAGTAAGTAGAGAAAAAATATGTTACGCACGCAAAGTATATTAGTGTTACGCGTAGAGTTAGTATACATAGGTTTAAAATATAACTCATATGAATGACGCGTATTCACGTATATGTGATGCAGCATAACTCACATTAAGGTGTCAATTACATTTCAGTTTACAGTAGTGAGTAGTAGAGCCCGAAATTCTTACCTCAATGAAACAACATCGGTAATATATAAATATAAAACTTCTGTCTGTAGAAACTATGATTGTTGGTTTGGCATAAAGAATAAGTTGGAATGCAAAGAAATTATACAATATATCTTGTACTGTAAAATGTTGTTGGTGTTATGTGATATTTCTATTTCTCACACAAATTACCATTACTAAACATATTAGGCTTAATAAAAAATATGGTCCATATTAGATATATGAATAACAAATTAATGAAAGCAAACTACTACTCTACTAATGTGGGACGTACTTATTGTTGATAAAATAGAAATTCATAGTAATTACTAAAAAGATTACATATGAAGTGTAGAGCTAATACTTCCTCACACCGTACAATTAATTTCATAAAACGCAAGTTGGGCAAGAAGTATATAACTCCCATAATTTCGTTAAGTAAATTATGTTTGTTTTAGGTAATTTGTATATACTCAGTAGTACATATCTACCCTACCCTAGTAAATAAAATAACAAGCACATGAATAGCATGCAATATGTACTCTACATGTAGTGTTCTATGTTAAGCCAACGCTAATAACTTGCAACGATACTTCAATATTAAAAATAATTATAATGGCACATGCAAGTAAAGCTGTGCAGACGCTAAAACACCTGCAAACATCAGAATATTACGTTTTAATTTTAGACACGATTAGTAAAGAATAACCGTATAAATATAAATTTAATACCTAAAAAAATATACCTATTCCACTATGTCAGACATTTTACATATCTGTGGTATATAATGCTCATTTATTGATTTATCCCGCTGCAGCACTACTTATTATACTGTCCAAGATCACACAAAATTGCATTTCGCACGATGTGCATGCATTTTGGGGGTTCATGTCAAATACCTTACTAAGGTACTAGTGCCTACAGCACTTAACTAATTTCATAATTTATAAAATCTAGTCTTTTTACATACATCCATACACAACCACATCACACACAATCCAAACAACATTTTATATCGTCTACGTATATGAAACATACCAAAACTATATAAGAAAACACTGTTATTATATATTATACAATTATTAAATCAAAGATACTAAAAAATATCTGAAGATAATTATCTCATATAAATTATATTTAACATAAATAAGAACTTGTATACCTCACACATAAATACATAAAAATTAAATCCTATTGGAACATAAAAAGTACACTACACGAATGATATAATAAGCCTATTTACCCATAAATCATCCTATAACCCTCCAAAATATCTAATCTTATCCTTATGTATAAATGTAGAAAAATAAATATGAGACTGATTGTGAATTGACTGATTGATTGTTAAGTATTTAATGTTTAGCGTTGATTTGCACAAGATAACAGCCATCACTCTCGTTGGAAACGTGAGTGTAAAGAAAATAAGTAGCAATACACACTTAGGAATAATTAAAACAGATATAGTTAAAAATATTACCTTAAATGGAAATAATATAAGTATAAAGGTATAAAGCTTACATGTTCTGAGACCAATTTTTTCGAGGTTTAAATGTTCCTCAAAAGGTAAAAGTAGCTTTGAAGTGGACAATTCAAGGTCAGATAGGTGGGTCTTGGTTCTTAGCCAGCAGTCAGTATCCCATGGTCCTTCTTTTGCTTCTTCGTTGCTTTCTGTTTCTGCGGTAACGCTGTCTGTACTCTCATTGGTGAATGATGTTTCTGCGAGAAACAATCAAACTAATAGCAAAACTGTACCAGCTGCCAACGTAAAAGTAAGTGTATAGGCATTCTCTCATTAGCTTTGTCATTCATTGGTATGCTTATGGCAGTTGGGGTAGTACAATATGCGTGTAGCTATTGTAGTTTGTTTTAGTCTTGCAACAATTTGTCTAAGAGAAAACATAGGAAAAGATTGGCAGCATTGCAAGAAGTCCTTCAGCAAAAATGTGGTGCTCATCCAGTAATTATTAACGGTCATGCTTTAGTAGAAATTCGTGATCCGGGAACCACTAAATGAAATAATGGAGCTTCATGAAGCTCGAGGAGATATTACAGGAGAGGCATTTCCTATGGCCGTAGTAAGTGTCGCTCAAGAAATGGAAGAGGGAGAATGAGAAGAGGATACTGTTCTGTGTGGTGGTCAATGTTAGAAAAAGTTTCCAAATGCACTACTATATGGTTACGTGGTTTTTGTGGTTGCTCATGCTTTAACAACATGTGTAGACAAATATATCAGTATCTAGCGTTAAGGATTTTATTAACTAACGATATAATATCGCAAAAAAATACAAGTAAATGTTGGTTACGCAGTTCAAGAAGTAATAAGCACTGTTTATCTTTAATTACTATACGGCCAGCCAATCACTGTTTCATCAGGAAGGTAATATCTTAATCTTTGATGATACTGACGTGATTAACGCACTTATTGGCTTGATTAGTGTAAAAACTGATATAGTTATAAAAATTACAAAACAAACGTCGCTGTGGTTGTCTTGTATTGCAACAGCTTATACTAATATCAGCAAAGAATCCTATCTCTGCATAGTTTAGTTGCAAAAGATATACATAACCGACATAGTATTGTACAGCTGGCTATCACATATGTAGTAGTAGAAGTAGAGATGTTGTTATGAATTAATTCTGTACAATCAACAAATATTGAAGTAATTAGATGTATAACTACTTCTTTATTCTGTAACGATAAAAAAAACTTTCTTGAAACCAAGATCACACTTCTCTAAAAACATATAAAAGATAAAGCATAAACTATGCGCCTAGTAGTAGGAATATAATGAAAGCAACAATACTCACAACAAACAACAATAACAGATTATTATGAAATACTGTAGATTAGTATAATACTAGATACGCAACAAGCTCATACTAACAATATTGCCACCATCTTCTTGACCGTCATTACACACATCATACAGTGCGTCACAAACAAAGCAGAGTGTTTCATAATTTAACTATTCTCTTATATTTAAAATAATGGGTGTAAAGTTTTTTGTAGTTAACTCAGATGTACTTAAATATCTAAAAAATTTCCATCGAAACCATAAAAAATTAAAAAAAATATAAATATATATAATACATAAATGCATATATAATAAGTGGATTATATGATATCTATTTGTCCAATTTATATGTCACTATCCCCAACGGCACGGTAAGTGAGCATAGCGAGTAATTGGTTTTTTTACAGTGTAAAAATAATATAATAAGGTAATGAGGGATATGAGATCTAAAGTTGTGTCACGGTCTGAGTGTGTTGATCATTCAGAGGATGGTAATAGTTGTGCTGTGGGTAATTTTGCACGGAGAGAACAATTCCACACTCAACAGAGAAAACCTTCTTGCGTTTTGTCGTCATCGTTGCTTATGCTTTCGGTGCTAACACTATCTGCGGAAGTTTCATTGGCTCAAGATGTTTCTGTGAGATACAATCAAACGATTGACAGCACTGCGCTGCATGCTGTGGCAACAGAAAGATCAGTTCTCAGTACTTATACTCAACTTATGGATAACAGCACAAATATCACCGATGGTAATAATAGTGCGGGTGGGGTGACATTTGTTTTTGCACTGTTGTTATGGATAGTTGCTGCAATAATTTGTGTGTACATTGTCATTGAGGCACCTCGTGCGTATATCTCAAGGATGCGTCTGCGAGCACGTTTGCAAGAACTACCACAAATCAATCAAGGGGGAGATGCTGGTAACAATCAGCAAGAAATTCCTGGTGTTCCTAATGGTCGTGCTGTGGTTGGTCATCGTGATCCAGATGATCGACCGGGTGAAATAATGGAACTTCATGAAGAACAGTGGGGGTGGGGACATCTTCCAGCAGAGATAATCCCTATGGTTATCATGGGCGGCGCTCAAAGGGCTGAAGAAGGAGAAGAGGAAGAAGAAGAAGAGGACGAAGTATGATACTTAATATTATAAAAACAATTAGCGAACATAATCAGCGGCTACGCTATGGTAGCATTTTAATACTGAGAGCTACTGATAATAACGGCTGATTCTATTATGTTTCTTTTTTATGCTATGATTCTGCATATGGAGTAGCGATGTATTTAATACATGCTACGTACCATACATATTTGTAATCTTATATGAGGTATGATGACAAGTTTCTCAAACATCGTGTATTAAATTATAGAGTAAAAATTATACGGAAAATGTAAAGCGAGTGTATATCTGTCGGTATATAAAAAAAAAGAATGTGCAAGAACTATCTATTACTTTGATTAGCATGTTATAAACATAAAAACACAAATTCAATGTGGAGGTAATCGTTAATAGAAAAGGATATTTAATGCACACAGTACAAAATTAAGATAAACCTACCCATTTGCCAATAAGTCTGTGTCATTGCAAATAATGACAAAGGTTAGCATCTTAATACATAATCATAGCCTCTTCTAAAATACTAACTATGATTATGCTCGTTTCGCTCACTTTTATTATTGTCAATGTCAACGTATGGAGTTACAAGTTTATAGAAGGATATGAAAAAACATAACGTTGTCATCTTTACACACATTAGTATTATGTTGATATGAGTAATATTTGTTTCCCTATTCCCTAAATAAATATCAAAAGATGAGTAATATATAACTTTCATGATTTTATTAAATGAACTACATTCTCTCTCCCGGGAGTGTGTTTATGTAATGTATTATCACTAACATATCCGCTACCCCCCTCTACTCTAGTATACGACAACAAATACATGAAAAGTACATGATATGAATTCTATAGGTAATGTTTTAGGAACTGATGGTGTTGACAGTTTGTCGACTGACACTTTGGATACTGAAAGTGCTAATGTTATCCATGGTAGTATGGATAGTGTCTCGTTAGTAGAAGGCTCTATGAAACACTCGGCTCAATCATCTTCAAGAATAATAACTCGATTCTCAAATTCATCCCCACCTCTGCTTGCGCTTTCGTTACTATCGCTACTTCCAGGAATCCTGGCTGAAGATAGTTCAACTAGCAGTCAAAATACTAGCGTTGTTACAGCGGCCACTACAACAGTAGGAGCCATGATGAGTACTAGTAGCACCACTTCTGGAGATATTAACGTGCTTAAAGATACTCTGGAAACTGTAGAAACGGTGGTGTATTGTATTCTAGCAGTAGTATCGATGGTGGTGATAGCAACGTTTTTTGATTACATGATAAGACGAACTGCACAAAACAATCGAGGAGGTAATTTTCAACAGGGAGGTGCTTTAGGAGGTAATAATCCTGATGCTCAACCTAATGGTAATGTTGTAGTTGGCCGTCGTGATCCAGATGATCATCCAGGTGAAATCATGGAACTTCGTGAAGCAAATAGGGGATGGAGACATATTCCAGGGGAGATGATACCTATGGTTGCTATGGGAGGAGGGGATCAAGAAGAAGAGGAAGGAGAAGAAGAGGACGCTGTGTAGAGCACCACAAGCGCCATAAAAGTCGTCATGGTACGTTATGTAATGTCGACAAGCACCCTAGTTTGCCAATGGAAGTGGTGCAACTGTAGCAATATAGTATGTATGAGACGCAAGTCTACCCTAGTGGAATAACAGACATGAATTTGCGCACACACAGTAAGATTGCGGAATGAATCGTATAAGTTATGGTTCATAATGTAATGTCAATATCATCTTACAACAAACAAAATACTACGTGATACAACATTATATAACTTCTTCATGGCACAAAATATCATGATCAAAGCGCTAAAAGAATAATACTCCAAGTAAAGTAATAGCTATAAGGTAATAATAAATTTACAACTTATCTATACATAGCATATAACTTTTTAAGGATTGCTATATGGTGGTATTGTTGTTTTGCTTATTTATACCTATTCTAATGTGATATTTGTAGAGTAAGATTCGTCTTTCAGTCTGGTATGTCGTGGAAAAAAACACTTTTCATAGCAATCCAGACAAAATGAACAATGTGGTCAGCACAAACATTAATTAGTTAATTTATTATTGGCTAAAAGTATCGACACAATTATATACGTGATATTTTACTGCACATACTAATTACAAGTTTATTATTATTATTTTCTATTGCAATCATCCTACATTACATTCCATCAATAACATAAAATAAAAGATCACTAACATAAAAGGGTGTCGGCTACGTCTATTGGAAATTGTGAACACAGCAACTCTGCACTTAGAGCATTGCAATATCTATCAAAAAATAACCAAAAACGGACATACTGTGAATTAATACGTTACCAATCTTATTTATAGTAGCTAATAGCTAACTATTGATTACCCATGCATCATCACTATCACATTAACAAAATATCATAAATCATTGCTATAACCCACCAAATCATCGGTACACTTATAAAAATAAAGCTTTTACCACATTTATATCCATATGTAACAATCCAATCTATTATTGTGTAACTCCATATGGAATTTCCATTTGGAATTGACTTAACTAAATAGATCTAACTATAGTAATATACTATTAAAAATGTGAAATTAATACTCTCATGTACCCATTGACCGATATACCATGTCTCTTGTAGGCAATGTAAATAAAAAGTGAAGGTGACCGTAGGTAAATATAAATGTATAAGGGGCGGACAACAATATGTGTCCTGCAGACAATGTGTTTAGTTATGAGAATTGTGGTTGCGGATCTTCATTAGTTGATAGCCCACATGATAATGGAGGAGAAGATGGTGAGCATGGCGATGCTGATAGCGGTGGAGTGTCTGGGTCAGAACACTCTTCGTCTTTGCGCCCACCAATCTTGAGTTCATCATCACTATTGTTGCTTTCTGCTCTCTCTTCGTTTTCAATACTTCCTGCGGCTGAGACTACTTCTACAAATAGTCAGAGCAATGCTACTGAGTCATCAACAGTTAATACTGTAACGATAATTGAAAATTCTACAATGCATGTAGATGCTGATGACGGCACAAATTCTCCTCGTGCTGGTTCATTAGTATTGGTAGCGTTTGTATTATTGGTATCTTTTCTGTGCCTACTGTGGTTGGCTCTCAGATCATTATCGAGAACAAGAAGAATGATTGGGGCTGATAATCTAGAAGTAGGTGAAGACGTAGAAATGGCTAGATTTAGAGGAGAGGATTTGAATGGTAACGGTCTTGTAAGAGAAGAGGAAGATGATGATTCTTCTGTAGAAGAGGTTGATGTTAATCCACCCGTAAGGGGAGATAATAATGATCATGTGGAGGAAGATGCCAATCCTCCTGTAGGAGGAGATAATAATCCTGTGGAAGAGGAGGATGTTAATCCTGTGGAAGAGGAGGATGTTAATCCTGCGGAAGAGGAGGATGTTAATCCTGCGGAAGAGGAGAATGTTGATCCTGTGGAAGAGGAGGATGTTAATCCTGCGGAAGAGGAGAATGTTGATCCTGTGGAAGAGGAGAATGTTGATCCTGTGGAAGAGGAGAATGTTGATCCTGTGGAAGAGGAGAATGTTGATCCTGTGGAAGAGGAGAATGTTGATCCTGTGGAAGAGGAGAATGTTGATCTTGTGGAAGAAGGGGATGATGGTCCTGTACTAGGAGATCTTGATCTACTTGAAGATGTGAATGAGGAAAGTGATGGTTCTGATGATATTTTTATGTTGCAAAATCTAGATCTTATCGCAGATATAGGTGAGGAAAGAAGTGAGGACAGTGACGATTCTCTTGAAGATGATGATCTTGTGCTGCAAAATCTAGATCTTATTGCAGATATAGATGGGGAAAGTGATGATTCTGTAGAAGACGATGATGTTGGTCATCCTGTGGGAGGTGATAATGATAATCCTGTAGGAGGTGATAATAATCCTGTGGAAGTAGGTGATAATAATCCTGTAGGAGTAGGTGGTAATAATCCTGTGGGAGGAGGTAATGCTCCCCAGCCAGATGTAATTCCGGAGCTATTGCAGGATCTTCATCTACTACAGTTATTAGCACCAAATATGTTGGTGATGTTTGTACCTCAAGACCTGGCAGATCCAGATGTAATCCTAGATCATTTTGAGTTACCGTATGGAAATGCCCCTCAAGTTGACGAAGAACCACAAGTTGACGAAGAACCACAAGTTGACGAAGAACCACAAGTTGACGAAGAACCACAAGTTGACGAAGAACCACAAGTTGACGAAGAACCACAACAACGTAATGTCATTATTCCTGATGTTGTTCCGCGTTAATGCAGCCTAGGCCTCAAATAATATATATGTTACTAATAAAATATTTTATAAGTGCAGGTGCAAAATGTAATAGGACACATACATATCAACCGCCAAGGTCGCTGTATGGAGATGTGCCAAGGGAATATAAATTTATCTTTGTCTCATGCTTTCTACGAGTATATTAACATACATTTTATTACGTTGTGCTTCATGTAGCGTGTGGCGCGTGTGTTTGAGATTCTTGGAGAAGGAGAAACAAAATTTCTAGGGACTTTCGGCTATAACCCAATCATTTGTGAACACAAGAGCATCACTAACTGTTTACTTACTCCATGTAAAATTTGTTCGACTAACCAAATCTAGAAATATGTCATCAAAACATCAAAAATGTTAAATTAACGCTTTTATGTGATTGTTGATCCGTATATCATCCCCACCTAGAAGCAATAAGTAAAGCGGATGAGAATAAAAAAGCTAAGTGTTGGGGTATGTTGGGGTGTGTATGTATTATGGAAGTGTGAAATCTGCGAACAATGTGTTGAATTATGGATTTTCTGACTCTTTGTTAATTGATAGTTTGTATGATGGCAATGAAAAGAGAAATGAGCATGATGGTGTAGGTAGCGGAGAGATAAGAGAGATAACTGAGGAGAGGCAATGTTCGTCTTCACGCTCCTTGGTTTTTAATTCATCACCACTGTTGTTGCTTTCTGCTTTGTCTTCGTTTGCAGGGCTTACTCTGGCTGAAGCTACCTCCGAAGATGATCAAAGCGGTAGTGTTGCACAATCGACAACCAGTACTACAACCATGATTGATACTTCTTCGGCGCCATATATGAATGCAAACAATGGCACCAGGTCTCTTAGACTGGGCTTAGTAGTAGCATTTTTATTGTTGGCTTCATTTCTGTGCTTGCTTTATTTGGCTATTAGATCGTTCTTAAGAAGAAGGGGAATGGTTAGAGTAAATAATCAAGCAGTAGATGAAAACAGAGGAATTGGTAGGGTCAGGGAAAATTTAAACAATAATGAAGATAATAACGGTCTTGTTGGAGAAGAGGAAGAGGATTCTATAGAAGAGAATGATGGTGATACTGCGGAAGAGGAAGATGAAGGTAATGGTGATCTTTTTGTATTGGAGAATCTAGATCTTGTAGATATAGGAGATGATAATGATCCTGTAGAGGAAGGCTATGATAATATTGTAGAAGAAAATGTTGCTAATCCCGAACCAGGCATAGTTGAAGAAGATGATAATGATGATGGCGGTTCTGCGGAAGATAGTAGCTCTGAAGAAGAGAATAATGGTAATCATGATGAAGAATATGGGAATAATTTGGGTCCTGTATTAGAAAATCTAGATCCTGCAGAAGGTATGGAAGTTGGTAATGATCATGTAGGGGAAAATAACAATAATCCCGTGGTAGAGCATGTTGCTGATCCTGAACCAGTAATGATTGCAGAAGATGATAGTGATGATGATGATTCTGTTGAGAATGGTAGTGGTGACAGTTCTATAGAAGATAATGATGTTAACTTTGCGGGGGATGATGGTAATGGTGGTCCCGTATTAGTAAATCTAGACCTTGTGGCAGGTATAGAAAATAATAATGATCCTATGGAAGAGGGTGCTGCTGGTCCCGAACCAGATGTGATTCCAGAATTATTGTTTAATTTTGACCGGCTAGTTTTTGTAGTCAGGAACTTGGGACGTCCAGATGTTGTTCCAGATTATGTTGCGCGGTTAAATAATAATGCCCCACAAGTTGACGAAGAGCCACAAGTTGACGAAGAACCACGTATTGACGAAGATGTAGTTCTGCCTGATGTTATCCCACATTAGTGGGACCTATTGGCAGCACAATGATATATAGTGCAAATGTGTAAGTGTAGGTAAGTTTTTTTGTACAACAGGCAAGTGTGTGCGTACTGTCAGGTTTTGTTATGCGATAATCGTATGGATGAACACGAATTATTAGCCTTGTGCTTGCGTGCGTCTTTTTTTTCTTAGTACATCCTAAGTACCTTTGCTTTATTGTACACACCAATTATCCTCAGTATACGACATGTGTATGTATGTGTGTATTTGGTGTTGCGCTATTATTGAAGGGAAGGAGAAAAGTTTCCTAGGATGTTCGACCTCTATCCAACAACGTGATAACATGAAAAAACGCTATTCTATTATTAATTATATGTTTTGTGGTAAATTCTAACAACGTAGAAATATATTAAAATTAATGGTTAATGGTATTTAATATTGGGTGTGTAAAAGTAATATGCCCTCCGCAGACAACGTAACATTAAGTAATCATCTACAACAAGGCGCTCATTTTCCGTTTGCTCATATTACTATCACTTCTTTGCACTTTAGATGTTAGACACTCCCTACGTGGTATCATACGTATGCAACTGTTTCTACAAACACCCGAACCGATGTACTACCATAGCAATTACAATTACTATCTCGTCATCTGCAGGTACTGAAGGATGTTTTGCTAACACATCAATAATAATCACAGTTGTATTGTTGATGCTACATTTTAGCTGTGCGCTAATTATTATAAAGAAGACGAAGAATTATAGAAGATATAGTTTAACAATCAATAAATAAGGTGGTGACGAAGCTAAGTGATACCCCCCTGCAAGCCAAGATAATACAATTGATGTGTTAAGGGGGATTGTTGTTCATAAACACTAATGAAAAAATCAAGCTTTATTTGTATTTTATAAGTTCTAAGAATAGATTCTTAAAATCTAATATTCCACCCAACAATCATGCTACTGTTAATCGTCATGATTAGGATCACCAGCCAAACGGAGGTAATGTAACTTAATAAAGCTCAATGGTGATGGTCATATTTAATCATAAATAGTTCCTATGGTTATCATAAATGACACTCAAAGGACTGAAGGTAAAGAAGAAGAGGACGAAGTAGGTGGTATTCAATGTCAAAAAGAAATACAAATATGGTAACAGTTAATATTAAAGTTATTACTAGTAAACATCAGATTTTATTATATTTCGTTTACTGTCTGAAGTAAAAAAAACATCACCAATAGTAGCCAATTTACATTCTATTCTATTTATTATGAATTGTAATATACAATGTAAGCTGCTTACTAACTATCATCTAGATTTATATATATAAAATATAAATCAAACGTGCAGATCCCATTAACACTCTGCACGGTGTAGAACTTTGATGTTGATAACGTTAACGAATTATTGTAAGTAACATCGAACATAGTGAAAATTGATGCGTTGCCACATTACTAGACAAAGACAATTATAGTTAATTACCCTTATTTAAATCTTTTGCCAATAAATTACAACTATCATATTAAAAACAGAATCTATAGCATATATCTATATGTAGCACATCGTATCGATATGATCCATGCTGAGTTTGCCTTTTGACTAACTAATTATGAAAAATGTGAAATTAATGTTTTTATGTGAGTGTTGATCCCTATAGACTGTTAATCCTTATATATTGTGTCTCCTGCAGATGCCATAAATGGGTTTGCTTCTAACGGAACAAGAATAATTACATTGAAACATATGAGGATGTTAGTATGAGTCCTGCAGAAAATTTGTTGGGTTGTGGATGTCTTGACTCCTCATTAGTTGAAAACCCATGTGATAATGGGGAGGGCGGTGGTAGACATAGTAGTACGGGTGTCAGAGAAATACCCAGATTGGAACATTCCTCGTCTTCGCGTCCTTTAATCTCGACTTCGTCGTCGTTGTTGTTACTTTGTACTCTATCTTCACTTGCAACATCATCCTTAGCTGAGACTACTTGTCCAAGCAACCAAAGCCATAATGTTACGACGCTGTCAACGACTAATCCTCCAATAATGCTTGAAACTTCCACACCACGTGCTAATGATGATAATAAAGTAGACTCTCCTCGAGTAGGTTTATTGGTGGGGGTAGTGTTTGCATTATTGATAGCATTTCTGTGTTTGCTTTATTTGGCTCTTAGATTAACATCAAGGATAAGAAGAGCAAATAATAGAGCAGCAGCTGAAGGCATAGGTCTTGTACCAATGAGGGATTTCGATCTTGTAGCAAATGCAGATGGGGATGATGCATTGGGTATGAATGCATTAGCACTAGAAGATCTTGATCTTTTAGATGACATAGATGATTTCATAGATGATGTAGATGTACCAGAAAATCCTGATCTCGTAGCAGATATAGATGGGGATGGGGATGGGGATGGGGATGGGGATGGGGATGATAATCCTCCTCCCGCAGAAGGGGGTGGTGGTAATGCTCCTCCCGCAGAAGAGGGTGGTGGTAATGCTCCTCCCGCAGAAGAAGGTGGTAATGCTCCTCCTGCAGAAGAGGGTGGTAATGCTCCTCCCGCAGAAGAGGGTGGTAATGCTCCTCCCGCAGAAGAAGGTGGTAATGCTCCTCCCGCAGAAGAAGGTGGTAATGCTCCTCCTGCAGAAGAGGGTGGTAATGCTCCTCCCGCAGAAGAAGGTGGTAATCCTAGACCAGACGTAGTCCCGGAAGAATTGTGGGAGCTTCATTTGCTATTTTTGTTTGTACCAGATCTAGTGGGGATGTTTGCGAATCAAGATCAAGAATATCCGGATGTTATTCCGGACAATCATGTACAGTTGAATGATAATGCTCATCATGTTGATGAAGAACCACATGTTGATGAAGAACCACATGTTGATGAAGAACCACATGTTGATGAAGAACCACATGTTGATGAAGAACCACATGTTGATGAAGAACCACATGTTGATGAAGAACCACATGCTGATGAAGAACCACATGCTGATGAAGAACCACATGCTGATGAAGAACCACATGCTGATGAAGAACCACATGCTGATGAAGAACAAGAAGGTAATGATGTGGTTTTACCTGATGTTGTTCGGTAGCGATGCAGGAACAAACTACTGACTCGGAGAATGTGTGGCTAGAATATAATTATTCGCATGTATTTTTTTATTGAATGTATAAGTAGGTTTTTTTATTGTAAATAACAAAATATCAATTTGCATAGCATGTAGCTTTAGGTTTTTGAGTGGCAGTGGTGAGTGCAGTGGCCAATGTTTAGCGCCATTATAGTATAAGATAAGGATAAAAAATAATATGTCCCCCTCGAACAATAATATAGTGCCTATAGATGAACATAATAACTCTTCTTCTACAGCTGGTGTTGAGGATTGTGCAGATGATTCCTCAACAGTAGTAGGACAATCATCTCGGTCGTCATCTGTGTTGGGTAGACGGGCTGTCGTGGGTTCACGCTCCTCCTCGTCACTTCTCGCGCTTTCTGTGCTAGCACTTCCTGCAATAGTATCTGCGTCTGCAAGTAACTCAACAAGCTCCCCCAATAGTAATAGTACTACTGCAACTAGTGCCGCGACAACAGTCACTACTTCATCACCAGAAGAAGGCGCTGGGGGAGGGCTTCGTGCTACATCGCTAGTAATGACAGTTGTATTGTTGATGGTGGCTCTGGTACTGATTTGTTTCGCTGTGCGCGAATTCTTAAGCAGAAGAGTTAGGAATAATGTAGTAAACGAGGAAGGTGCTGCTGGTAATCAACTAATAATTTTTAACAACGGTCCTAACGGTAATGTTCTAATAGGCGGCCATGATAGGCCAGGACACCATCAACAAGCTGATGATGTGTTACCACCACCGCCACCGCCACCGCCACTAGGAGGAGGTGCAGATATGCCAGACTTAATACCGATGGATGAAGAAGGAAGGCCGTTTATAGGAGGTCCGGATGATGAGTTTTTTGTAGATTAGCTTATAATGTGTGAGTGTGAGTGGTCGTCGGTCTGTTTTTCTCATGCACTCGCTACCTACTTACCTCCAAAACCTTCAGCCGCCATCTCCTCTCCTTCCTCTGCAACAACAGGAAGGACCTCAACTTTGCTAGCAACTAATATCAAAGAAGATATTTTATCGCATAGTGGCACCATTAGGTTAATTTCTCTTTCTATTTTATTTAAACCCTCTGCACAAATGCCCAGTCTACTAAGGTCTTTAACAACAGAAAGCTCAGCAGTTAACGAGGACTCACACCTCAAAAACAAATGAACTAAAGAACGCAACCAAGATATTCCTTTAGCAGAACAACACCGCGTGCTACCAGTGTCAGGCCTTAAAATCCACCTACCACCACAAAGTCCCACCCCCATGGAGTGAGCAATAACACCCACCAAATAACAAGAACCGGAAACTGTGTTCTTGATCCTCTGAGCTGCCGAATCTAACATTCTACGTAACTCATTATCAGTAAGTGCCTCAGAGTTGCCATCTGTAGAGGAAACACTAGCAACAGACTCTTCTGATTCTAAGCCTAAAGCATAAAAAGCATCCTTTCTTTCCCTTTGCCTCTCTTTATTTTCACGTTCGCTTTTTCTTACAGACTGAGCAACAACTGAGGAAGAATATAAAGCGCTTTCTGGACAAACTTTTGCTCCTTCAGGAAAATCTTCTAAATCTGCAGGAACAAGAGCTGCACACATGATACGGTGGACATCACCACAAGACAAATCAACTGCACATTTAATATCTTCAAGCATTTCGTCCCTTAAACCAGAAGCTGATCTACTTAAAAGCTTCTCCATTTCTTCTGCTAGACGTGATTCAAGCATACCAACCGCACCTACATCTGATCCCTCGAAATCAAATTCTTCAGTATCACCAGGATAAAATAGTTCAACCTCCATAGCAGTTAAGGAGTAGTCACAAAAAGCACCACCATCTCTTCCTTTAGTTACCGAACTAAAATATCTACCTCCATTACCCGTTGTGGCTTCACCTGACAAATCAGTAATACTCATACCAGAGTCAGTCAAAAATCTATCTCTTATGTGTAAGTTCCTAAAATCACCACCCTCATTATCACAACAGCCACGCAACCTATGATCACGAAATGTCGAGTAACTCAACAAAACACTAGGAGATGGAACAGGCCTCAGTATTGGATCAACTGTTTCAGAAGAGGGACGTAAGAAATAGGTATGACTTCCAGGTCGAGCCGCAGAACCACCACGCCCCCTACCAGACCTTCTTCTAAAAGAAGAAGAAAGCGAACGCACAAAACTCCTACCAAATCTTCCCAACCTGTCCATATGGATCCCCTCCGATTTTATTGTTTTATCTTTTATATGGAGTTAAATAGAGTCGAGCTTCACAAAATACAGCCACAAAAAAGAACAAAAACAAATAATGAGCGGTAAGAAATACATTACTAAGCATCTACTCTACTACTAACCCACAGGTATTACACTAAATAAAAAATCACATAAATACAAAGAGGGATATTACGTATAACACAAACAAGTACAACACAAGTAGTGGTACAACTATCGCGGCAGTTATCGAAATAGTATTATTCGTAATCTAAAAATTGTTACAACGTATATACAAATAAAATAAGAATATGTAGCTAAATACTTAGCTAAAACTATTTATTAATAAAATTATAATAGTGGTGTTTACACTATAAAATAATGGATACAATCAAATCTATAAAAAGAATCTAAAAAGCATATAAGTAAAATTAATTACTGGTTAACAATCATAGGTAAAAATCTAGTATCAATAACATAATAAGAATATGCCCTAACATCAAGAGTAAGTAATTTACCCATAAAATTAGTTAAACAAAAACATATTGAATGAGACAAAAAAGTATTACTTAATAATTTACTGTCGTGGTAGTTATGTCGATTAGATAAATTTGTTTGTCAATAATACTATGGTATTCTGTCAACACTTGTAACATAGGTAGTAAAGTAAGGTTCTGGCTTGCGGAATATTAAATATAACTAGATGAGCTATGTATATAATATAACTAGAAAGTTAAATTATTATGGTATTACATAAATTACTATTGCAGCGCAAATAGCTATGCATGTAACATTTACTTGACTCTAAAGTAGAGTCTTATACTTATAGGTGGCATTTAAATAACATTGTCGCACTTGCTACTTTATATTTTTGCTATGATAGGCATAAATTATCTACGCGATCTGTTGCTGCGATATTGCACTCTACGAGGACTTCGTGATGATAGATCAGATGAAAAATTTTTCCACCAAGATGATATAGAATGGCTTAACTCCCCATATTCAGTTCTTAGAAGCATGAAATCATACCCTAACCTGAATCGCGGATGTGATACGAATCTACTAGCACGTGCAATAGAAGTATTCTCAAATCTGCTCTGCACCATCCATATTTCTCGAACATTTACTATTATTCTTTTTGGCAAATCATAATCATGCTCAACTAACCTGGTTACCTCATTTACTACCTTAGTAAGCGCTTGATATGAGGCAACACCAGAAGAGCGAAGATCATGCCATTCTTCCCTAACTAATGGCCACAAAATAGCAGCAAAGAGAAAAATAACACTAACTGACTGTCCAGAAGAAACCCTACTATCGGTTTTCCTAAGTGAATTTTGCACAAACTCATCATTCATACGAGTATATAACAGGTTCAAAAGAGGTATCCCACTATCATCTATTTCTAAGCGTCTCAATTCCTTCAAGCTAGACAAAGAATGTCCAGAAAGCAATATTTTTATCAACTCATCAAATAAACGTGCAGCTGGAACATTACTAAGTAATAAAGCTTGCTTATGTATAGCTTTAGATAAAGAACTGTCTAATGAAAAAGACAATTTCTTGGAGAACCTAATAGCGCGAAGAATACGCACAGGATCTTCACGCAAACGCTCGTTTGGTTCTCCTAGCATACGTATAACTCGTCTATTTATATCGTAAGCACCTCCAGAGTAATCTATAATCTCTTCTGAAAACGGATTATAGTACAAAGCATTTATAGTGAAATCACGACGTTTGGAGTCCTCATATTGGGTACCATAACGATTGTCTTCTAAGATTCTTCCAAAGGAGTCTTTATGCTCCGTTTTTAGATCTCTTCCCCTAAATGTTGTTACTTCGACATAGTCTCTCCTGTCATACACATGCACAATACGAAAACGACGACCTATAATTCTTGAACGATGAAACAACTTGACAATATCTTCTGGATGTGCGCTAGTTGCTATATCAAAATCCTTTGGTACTCTACTTAACAGCAAATCTCTAACAGCTCCGCCAACAACAAAAGCCTCATGACCATTCTCATGCAGCGTATTAATTATAGCCAACACATTTTCTGGAAAATCATTCTTTGAAAATCCATATTTTGCAGCCGGTATAACACTAGACTTGCGATTACAGCAATTTCTTAAACGCATTATTATGCGTTGAAGGAGAAAATCAAACATGTATTCACAATCCTTATAGTATACGCATCCCTACTCGTCGGAATCGTGAGCAGTCATAGCTCTCATTCTTATACATTCTAGCTCCTCGGCAGAAGGAGGAATTAACCAAGCACCTAATTGTTCAGAAATTATCTTTTCCAATGCATAAATCCAGAAACAACTATCGTTTAATGATGGAACAACATACAATGCCTCTCCCCCATTGCTTAAAAACGATTTCCTCAACTCAACATCAATTTCCTCCAAAGTTTCCAAACAATCCGAGACAAAGCTTGGGGAAACAATTGTAAGTTCCTTATTGCCCGAACGAGCCATATTCTTTATTACATCAATAGTATACGGTTCAACCCAAGGATTTCTACCGAATCTTGATTGAAAGCAAACCGTATACTGATCTTCAGATAAACCTAGAGCATCTGCAATTAGTTTAGCAGTCTGATAGCAATGACAAGGATAAGGATCGCCAGACTTCCAGGAAGATTTAGGTATACCATGAAAGCTAAATATTAATTTTTCTGTCACAGTATTACGTGACCAGAAATCTTTAATATGAAGAGCCATAGCATTTATATAAGCTTTATGGTTATGAAAATGGTGAACTAATTTAATCTCTGGTATGTAGCGGCATTTTTTTAATAAAGAGAAAAAATAATCGTAAGCACTCCCAGTAGTGCTGCTGGAATACTGGGGATAAAGTGGGAAAAACAAAAATCTGTCACACCCCAGATTACGTAGTTCGTCATATGCCTCTTCTAATGAAGGTTTACCGTATCGCATAACATGACGAACGTGTATAAATTGCCTATATCGACTAAATAGTCTATTCAACTGCTCAGATTGGTAGGAAGAATATACCCTAAGAGGTGATCCTTCAGGCAGCCAAATTTTACTGTACTTGCCAATAAGGGATCGTGGACGAAATGGGAGTACCAATAAATTCAAAACAAGCTTCCAAATCCACGATGGCAATTCTACTATTCGAGAATCAGACAAAAATTCTCTTAGGTACATACGAATAGAGGAAACGGACAACGACTCTGGTGTACCTAAGTTAATTAAAATAACTCCAACAAATCTGGATTGTCCGTGTACAAAATTAGGTTCACGTTTATACTTCATATTCTCCTGTAAACATCCTCTGATAAATTCACGACAATATTAAAAAGACGCAACGTTAACAAGTAAAATTATACGCCCATAGGGTATCAAGGTCCCCCTATAACTAACAAAATTTCCCAAAGACGCTCATAATACTCGTAAAGTGCCATAATAATACTCGGACAATACAGAGAAGAAATATCTGATTTGTCCCTAATTAACATTCCTACTCCTGGATAAGAAACGGATAAATATAAAAACATCGCAAACAAAGTCCACTTATCAAATAGATCAAACAGTTCTTTAATAGAGCTTATGTTTTTTGAAAAATCTCTCACAGCAAGAAATTTTTTTCACCATTGATGAAATACCGCTCACTGCTCTTCTCTACAAGATGGCAAATAAAATTAACTATCTTAAATGAGAGCTCTTCAAGATTTACCAGTATCTTACACAATTCACGATACAGGGTTTTATACATAATTTTGAGAGATTGTTTCACACAATGTATATTAATAGAATTCGTTGATTCTACAAGCTGAATTGGAGAATAATCGTGATTGAGATTAATTAATACGATCTCTATACTGCCATAGTTGGTAAGCAATATAATTAAGCAGCAATAGGAAGATACTCGCAAAAACTTGGTACGATCAATATCTCTGACATATTTTTGGGAAATTTTAACTGCAATAGCAAAACATGAACATTCGAATAAAAACTTTGAAGTTAAAGAAGTAAATTTCTCTTCAGTCTCAAAATATAGATAGTTGGGCATATACTCGCTGTATGTCGTCTTTCATATCAAAATAAGTATGCAATATTTCATCAACATAAAATTAATAATCCTTACTAGTATGAATTTTCTAT
Organism: Candidatus Ichthyocystis sparus; assembly: GCF_900078745.1. Taxonomy (GTDB): domain Bacteria; phylum Pseudomonadota; class Gammaproteobacteria; order Burkholderiales; family 2013Ark19i; genus Ichthyocystis; species Ichthyocystis sparus. The sequence continues at coordinate 24,276 of NZ_FKII01000049.1, forward strand.
AATGATGAATGTAGGGCCAAAAATATATCCCCCCTCCCCTTATTTTTTAGCACATATAATTGAAAAACTTAGTTATAAACTGCCTATTTGGGGAAAATGCCTAAAACTAATTAAATATCCACTAAATATGTAATGTTCAATAAACTTAAGAAGTATCCTAGCGTTTAGCATATTAGAGTTTGTTTATAAAAATTGGCCTTTTAAGAAAGAAGTTATACTAATAAGCATAAGACATAATGTAGGATTGGTTTACTCTCAACATTTGTGACAGAATAAAGCAACTCACATTAGGTACTACTTTGTAAAGTTTCCAATGAAGAAAAATTTTTCCAAAATCGGACTTGTTACTAAGGCAGATTTGCACAAAATCAATCTTGCCGCTATCGAATATGTAGTAAGGGTGTTTATAAAAAATGGTTGTATTATTTATACAACAACAGAAATTTACAATGCACTCAAAGAAAACAACTACCCAATGATAAATAAAGTTACATTGTGTAAAATCAACCATATGCATAATTATATCGACCTAGGAGTAGCATGCGGAGGAGATGGTACTTTCATGCATATGGCACGTGCTCTTGTAGGGCACACAATACCAATACTTGGAATACATTTCGGTCGCCTTGGTTTTTTAATGGACATAGCTGCAGGTGACCTTGAACAGCAGATAGACTTGATATTCGAGGGACATTACATAATAGAGAAACGTTTGACATTGCAATTTAGCGCACCGCAAAATACACATAGAACTGAACCTGGACATGCAATAAATGACGTATTGGTGCATCGTGGAACGTACAACAGGTTAACGGAATTCATAATAAAGATAGATGATTACGAGTTACCCGGAATAAGAGCAGACGGAATCGTCATTGCTTCATCAACGGGATCAACTGGGTACAGCTTGTCAGCTCAAGGCAGTGTTATTCATCCACAATTAAACGCTGTAACCTTAACACCCATATGTAGCCACGACATAGGAATCAATACCCGCCAAACAGTCTTACCAGGAAACACCAAGATAGAGGTAAGATCAGCAGATAGCAAAACAACAGCACTGGTAGACGGTAGAGAGTACGAATATCCCATTGAGCCAGGAAAAGCAATAGAGGTAACAGGACAATGTAACGGGCTCATAATAATCCACCCCAGAGGATACAATTATTTCGAAAGATTACTGAAAAAATTCTCACTCTCAGAAAGCCACCACTAATCTGGCGTCCCCAAGGGGATTCGAACCCCTGTTACCGCCGTGAAAGGGCGATGTCCTAGGCCTCTAGACGATGGGGACAACTTGGTGGAGCTAAGCGGGATCGAACCGCTGACCTCTTGCATGCCATGCAAGCGCTCTACCACCTGAGCTATAGCCCCGGGCCGAAAGTTGTTAGACCCTAAATGTACACGCTTGCACAGGACTGTACAACGACGGGGATTATGCCCCAATTTAATAAAAATAACCAGAACTTTTCACAGAATATGTATTTAAGTTACACCTCTACCGTACACAAAAAAACCTGCCTTTCTAATAGGAGTACTAAATTAGAACATCCCTCATATTAAACATGCCTACATCGTTTTGTTGCAAGAATAAGGCTGCCCTAAGAGCACCTATAGCAAACACTTTGCGATTATGCACAATATGGGATATCTCAACATACTCACCTGTACCATAAAAAGAAGCTTTATGCTCACCCACGATCTCACCTATTCTCATAACTGAAGTATCTTTCTCAAATAGAAGGGAGCGTTTCTTTTCCATTTCACCAATTATGGAAAGCATTTCCTTCATTGTACCTGAAGGTGAATCTTTCTTTCCCCTATGATGACGTTCGCACAATCCAATAGAAAAATCATAACTCAATAGTTCCATAGTCTTTATTAACATACTATAAACAAGATTCATCCCAACACTCATATTAGGTGACAAAACACAGCTAATCTTATGTGAAAAATTCTCTATTTTGGCCAAGGTGTCTTCTGAAAAACCGGTGGTGCCAATAACCATTTTAGTATTAGACGATTCACACAAAGGAAGTAAATGTTCTGTCCAAGCTGGATGACTAAAATCAATCAGAACATCAACATTAGATAAAGCGTCAGCAGAGGGAGTACTAACCTTAAAAGGAAGTTGGGGATTCACTGGTTGTCCAATAGAAGGACTTGTAGCTCTTGAAAAAACATTAACCAAATTAAAGGCTTTATCATGTAGCACAGCCTCTATTAGTAAATGTGACATCTGCCCGCGGCAAGAAGAAATAGCAATATTCATTAATATCTAATCCGAACTATAGACAGAATCTACTTTGTCATTTTCATCAAAACAAACCCACAAAAAGCGCTGGGTGTGTGTAGTAGAGTACTTATAAAAGTAACCCTCACAATCTTGGTGAAAGGGGTCAGTAATGTTGGGAGAACCAAGTAAATGGTAAACATCTGAGCGGGTAGTTCCAAAAGTAACTGAAGCAAATGACAACTTATCATCAGGTATACCCTGCATCACCGCCAGCTGATATCCACAGCCAGACAGTAGAAAAAGTAAAACTGTCGATAAAAAACAATAATTCAACACCTTCACCTTTCGTAAAATTCTATAAAGAGTTAGCTACTGACCTAGGAAAAAGAATTATACTACACTCTCGTTGAAGGCTGTTAGAATAGAAGAGAGTGTACTTTTCATTGTGTTAACCGGATACCAAAATGAGCAGAGCATACCATCTAAAAGGAAGTGGTCTTAAAATCACTGTGCCACGCTTAAAGATACTGAGCTTGTTTGAAACAAGCTCAGTGCGTCATCTTTCTGCAGATGATGTCCACAAGAGGGTTCTAAATGAAAATTTAGACATAAGCCTCGCAACGGTGTACAGGGTGCTGTCCGATCTAGAGGAGGCCGGAATTCTTGTTAAACACCACTTTGAAAGTGGAAGAGCCGTTTTTGAGCTAAATAATAGCCCCCACCATGATCACATAATTTGTATTGATTGTGGCTTTGTAGAGGAATTTTTTGACGAAAGGATAGAATCCCTCCAAAACAAGGTAGCACATGAGAGAAATTTCGTCATAAAAGACCATGCTTTGCACCTGTATGTTGAATGTAGAAACGAAAATTGCCCTCATAAAAAGAATTTAGAATCAAATAAGTATAATTTTTCAGAATGATTAAACTTAAAGTGAACCTTTCCTAATTAAGCAAGTCCCAGTAACTCCGGAAGCTCTTTGGACAAGAATAAGAATAATGAGAATAACAATAATATAGCTGCTTCCCAGATTGGTAAATGTTTACGGGGAAAGACCTTGTTGCGATAATAACGAACTTCGCCTCGCATAAAGGCCTTTCCCCTTACTTTTTATGCTAGTTTTGTACAGCCCTCAAAAGTATGGTAAATTCCTTCGCTTCTCAGTAGCTATGCTACTACTATAACTTACGCTCTTTGTAGTCAGGAAAGCAGCATGAAGACGTTTTTTGCGCTTTTTTTTTGCGTAGTTTTGTATTCTATATCTGCTATAGCTAAAACTCCTGCCACAGTACTTTCACGCAATATTATTCTTGAAAATCAGACGGAAGATAAAAAAATCATCTATGAGAGTGATAAGTACGATGAGCAAGAGGAGGATTTGGATTTACTGCCATTCTTTACTGCAGGAGACATGGTCAACAACGAAGTCAAATCTATTTCAAGCATCAAGGATGAATCAAAATGGGAAACATTAGACACCATTGAACGTGACGATGATAATGCACCAATTGAGGTAGAGTATGATCATGAAAATAAAGATGAAAAAATATTGAAAGAAGTATCTTCTGCTGACGAAATGCCCGTAATTGATGACAATGATCTCAAGGTTGTATTAAATGATAGGCATAGAAAAATTGCCATAAATAATGCTCAAATCAATCATGACCCAGATGATGTATGGGAACGTATCCGTCAAGGATTCGGCATGCCAAACTTTGAATCTGGCCTTGTTCGTCAAGAGGAACTTTGGTACGTAAAGCACCGCGATACAACAACCGCTATCTTTAGGCGTGCCAAGCCATTTTTGCACTACATAGTAGACCAGATACAAAAAAAATCAATGCCAACAGAGTTTTCATTGTTGCCCGTTGTAGAGAGTGCTTATAATCCGTTTGCACTATCGCCGGCGCATGCTTCAGGATTATGGCAATTTATTCCCTCAACCGGCAAAACGTACAATTTGGCTCAAAATTGGTGGATAGACAAACGTAGGGACATAGTAGCATCTACCCAAGCAGCACTAGAGTACTTCACAGATTTGTATCATCAGTTCGGAGACTGGCAGTTATCTTTGGCTGGGTACAATTGGGGAGAGGCCGCAGTACAAAACGCTATCCGGCACAACCAAATACACAATCTTCCTACTGATTATGAACACTTAAGAATGCCTAAAGAGACCAGACGTTACATACCAAGACTGCAGGCACTAAAGAACATCATTAATAACCCACAAGCTTATGGATTTGAACTACCACATATTGTTAATAAGCCTTATTTGGTAGCTATAGAAATCACAACCACCTTAGACATTCCAACCGCTGCCAAATTGGCAGAGCTTCCTATAGAGAAGTTTTTATACCTGAATCCAGCGTTCAAGAGACTAGTTATAAAGTCTAGTGAGAGGGAAAAATATATACTTTTACTACCTTATGATAGAAAAGAGACTTTTTTAAAAAATCTCAATGATTATAGAAGTAAGAACAAACAATTAAGTCATTGGCACATACACTATATATACCAAAAGACCCCCATTATCTCCGTAGCAAAAAAATTCCATGTAAAAGCGGCACAAATACTTCTAAGTAATGGCCTGAAACCCAGTACTCACTGGGTTCATGGAACTTTGCTAATACCTGATTACAAGAACCCTATACCAACTTCTATTGAAAACAAAGTTCATAAAATTATGCCAAAACCGCAAACTGAAAATATTCGTAGGCGTAATCGTAATGTTAGTCATAAGCTTCAGAGGAAAGAACATTTGAGAAGTATTTTTGAATCTGAATCTGATAGCAAGTTATGAAAAACTATATTACACCTGAGGGATATAATGCTCTATCGGAAAGGCTTTCCCATTTGCTTAACATTGAAAGACCCAAGATAATTAAAATTGTCTCTTGGGCTGCTGGAAATGGCGATCGTTCTGAAAATGCTGACTACATTTATGGCAAGAAGCACCTACGCCAGATTAATAATGAGATATTAAGGATAACTAAGAGTTTAAAGTCAGCCATAATAGTTACACCTAGGAGTGATGATACTGACCAAATTTTCTTTGGGTGCTTTGTAACCATAATGTATAAAGACACTAAGATTAAGAAAAATATTAGAATTGTAGGTGTAGATGAGATTGACACTGATAGAAACTATATTAGCTGGCAATCACCATTGTCGAAGGCGTTGCTTGGACGCTGCTGTAACGACAGTGTATCTATAAATACACCAGATGGTAAAACTGACATTACCATTATCAGCATATCTTACTCATCTCCGTACTAGAACATGTCTCTTTGTGACATGGAAGAATCTCCGCCTCCCATGTAATCTTCTGGTATGACATATCCTACTGATACTTTATATGGATCGTAGCCTCTTCCTTGTCCTGATAATAAATTACCGCCATTCTCAGTTTTTAGTTTTGATTTACCTGCATCTACGGAGGAACTTGAGGTACTAGAAAAAGAGATTTCTGTTGAAATAACCTCAACCTTGTACCTTGTATCAACTGGTGGAAGATCTGAGTAAGTTACATGATTTCCAAACTCATCATGTCTAGTCCAGCGAAATATAACTTCTTTAGCTCCTGAAGCACTATTTTCCGCATAAGCAAGGTTTATGGGTGCCAAAACAATTGCCACATAGAACGATAAAGCAAATGATGCTTTTAGGGTTTTCATGGTGTTTATGCCTAACTATACTGTTATTAGTTTTATTAATTGATTTTTATTGTATCTATACCATTGTAGGCGTAAGTATATTCGGAGCCACGAAAATATTGTTACATAAAACAATACTTTGATTTTTTATATCACGCTTGATAATGTGGTATTATTGTCCCTTCATTAGTAACTCCAAGACAACCATGTCAGAATCACCATTATCTTTAACTTTTGATGATGTTCTATTGGTACCGCGTTTCTCTAATGTAATTCCGAGCAAAGTTTCTGTAGAGACACAGCTAACGGAAAAAATAGTAATTAAGATACCTTTGATAGCGTCTGCTATGGACACGGTAACTGAAAGTGGCTTAGCAATTGCTATTTCCCAAGAAGGTGGGATAGGAGTTATTCATAAGAATATGTCAGTTGAAAGGCAGGCATCGGAAGTAAGAAAAGTAAAGCGCTTCGAATCTGGAGTATTGCGTGATCCGGTTGTAGTAAATCCAGATATGTTAGTTTCTGATGTTATTGCCTTAGCTCAAAAGAACAAAATCTCCAGTCTTCCTGTAATTGATACTTGCAATAAGGTAATAGGTATAGTAACCAATCGTGACTTTAGATTTGAGAACAATTTAAGCCAGCCCGTACGCAACATAATGACTCCCAGAGAGAGGCTAATTACTGTTCCAGAGGGAACCGATTTACAGCATGCGCAAAAAATTATGCACAAGCACCGTCTGGAACGTGTACTTATAGTTAATGATTGCTTTGAGCTATCAGGATTAATAACAGTAAAAGATATTTTGAGTGCTAAACAGTATCCTAGATCCTGCAAAGACCTACTGGGAAGACTTAGGGTAGGAGCTGCTGTTGGGGTTGCAGATGATGAAAAAGAAAGAATTGATAGTCTTATAGAAGCTGGTGTTGATATTTTGGTTATTGATACTGCTCATGGGCATTCGAAGAGGGTCATTGAGCAGACTAGACATGTAAAGAAACACTATCCTGAGATAGGGCTCATATCAGGCAACATAGCTACGGGAGATGCAGCAAGGGCTCTAGCTGATGCTGGAGCTGATGCTGTTAAGGTCGGTATTGGTCCTGGATCTATTTGCACTACTCGTATAGTTGCTGGGGTTGGTGTTCCTCAAATTTCAGCTATTTCTGATGTTAGCAGAGCCTTGAAGGGCAGTACAACTACAGTCATAGCTGACGGTGGTATACGTTACTCTGGAGATATTGCTAAGGCTATTGCAGCTGGAGCACACTCTGTAATGATGGGTGGGCTATTTGCTGGTACTGAGGAGGCCCCAGGGGAAGTTATCCTATATCAGGGTAGATCTTATAAAGCATATCGTGGAATGGGGTCTATTACGGCAATGTCTGAAGGATCTGCTGATCGCTATTTTCAAATAAATTTACATCCTGAGAAATTGGTTCCTGAGGGTGTTGAGGGACGTGTTCCCTACAAGGGGCCATTAACTAATGTTATTTTTCAGTTAATCGGTGGATTGCGCTCATCTATGGGATATTGCGGTTGTTCTAATATTGAAGAAATGCGTTCGAATAACACCTTTGTTCGCATAACACCGGCTGGAATGCATGAGTCCCATGTTCATGACGTTCAAATCACCAAAGAAGCTCCAAACTATTCAGCAGAGTAATTAATAGCGTATGCTCTCCTCAATTATTATCATTGATTTTGGTTCACAATTTACTCAGCTTATTGCTCGCAGGGTAAGAGAATCTAGTGTCTACTGTGAGGTTATTCCCTGGGATTGCTGCCCTAAATTTCCAGCAGATAACATTAGTGGAATAATACTATCTGGTGGACCGTCATCTGTTACGAAGAATGTGTCGCCTACTATTCCACCTGCGGTATGGTCTTCCAACGTACCAGTTTTAGGGATTTGCTATGGTATGCAGGCTATGGTGAAGGAGTGGGGAGGAATAGTTGAGCAAAGTGGCGGACGGGAGTTTGGACATTCTGTACTAAATTTTAAGCCATCGAGATTATGGCTAGGTCTTGATGAAAAGCAAGATGTCTGGATGAGTCACGGTGACCATGTATTGAAGCTACCGATTGGTTGTGTATCCATTGCCACTAGTAATCAAGGAGTTTGTGCTGCCTTTGAACATCTTGAAAAACCTTACTGGGGAATACAGTTTCACCCGGAGGTAACTCATACTACGAATGGATACAAGATAATTTGCAACTTTTTGTATGAGATTTGTGCTTGTAGTTCTAATTGGACAATAGAAAATTTCTTGGAGCAATCAATAGTATCGGTGAGAGAACAAGTTGGTGATGACAATATTGTTCTTGGATTATCGGGTGGAGTAGATTCGTCAGTAACAGCTGCTTTATTGCATAAATCCGTAGGTAATCGCTTACATTGTGTGTTTATAGATAATGGGTTGCTCAGAAAAAACGAAGTTCAGCAAGTAACAGAATCTTTTAAAAATATTGGCATGTCAATATCCCATGTTGACGCTGAGAAATTATTTTTGGGTGCTTTAAGTGGGATTTCTGATCCTGAGAAAAAAAGAAAGATAATAGGTCTGGAGTTTGTAAGAGCGTTTGAGAAAGAAGCGAAGATCGTAAATGCCAAATGGCTAGCACAGGGTACAATATACCCTGACATTATAGAGTCATCTGCTTCCTCTGGTTCTTCTCATTTAATTAAGTCTCATCACAACGTTGGTGGAATTCCTAAAGGACTAAATCTAAAGTTACTAGAGCCACTCAAGTACCTATTTAAGGATGAGGTAAGAAAATTGGGTAAGAGTTTAGGATTACCTGATTACTTTATACATCGCCATCCCTTTCCTGGCCCAGGGTTAGCAATTCGCATTATTGGACCGGTTACTAAAGAAACACTCAGATGTGTACGAGATGCTGATGCAATATTTATTGAAGAATTGCACCGCAATTATTCTGAAGATGGTCGCTCATACTATGAGCATTTAAGTCAAGCTTTCTCGGTTTATCTACCTATCTGTTCTGTGGGAGTAAAGGGAGATTCCCGTACTTATGAAGCGACAATTTGCTTACGTGCGGTAGAAACTGTTGATTTCATGACTGCCAAGTGGTATCCGCTGCCTACTGATTTTCTGTCTATTGTTTCCAGTAGAATAATTAATGAGGTACATGGAATCAGCCGAGTAGTCTATGACATTTCTAATAAGCCACCAGCTACGATTGAGTGGGAGTAATATTTTAATGCATTACGGTGATGATTATTTCATGCGTGAGGCTCTACTCTTAGCTGAAGAGGCTAGACGGTCTGGGGAAGTTCCTGTGGGGGCTGTGGTAGTTGCCAATAATGAGATTATTGGTCGTGGCTATAACAAAGTGATAACGTCTTCTGATCCTACTGCACATGCTGAGATAGTGGCTCTAAGAAATACTTCATCTAGAATAAACAATTATCGTTTACCTGGAACTATTTTGTACGTCACTTTGGAACCCTGCTGTATGTGTAGTGGAGCTATTTTCCACTCTAGGGTATCAACGTTAGTATATGGCACTTCCGATCCTAAGACTGGGTGTGCTGGCGGCTGCTTAGATTTGTTCTCAAACAAGCACTTAAATCACCACACCGAGGTCCGCGGTGGAATATTAAATAAAGATTGTTGTGATATTTTGTTAGACTTTTTTTGCAAATGCCGTAAAGAAAATTAAAAATATAAGGAAAAACTATAATGACTATAGTGGTTAGCATAGATGATCAAAGTATGGGTCTTTGGAATGACAAGTTAGAAAAATATGAAAAATTCTATGTGATATCAACATCTAAAAATGGGTCAGGAGAAAAGAAAGACAGTTATTGCACGCCGCGTGGCTACGTCAAGGTGGGTCAAAAAATTGGTGATGGAGAACCTTTAGGAAGGTTCTTTGTTGGAAGGAAGCCAGTTGACCCGGCGATGGTTGCTGATAAGACCAAGGGTATTACTACTAGAATTTTATGGCTATCTGGTGAAATGCTTGGATTCAACAAGGGAGGTGACTGTGACACCAAGGAAAGAATGATATACATCCACGGTGTTACTATGCCAAGCCCTTTGCCACCACACATATCTGAGGGCTGTATAAACATGACGGATGAAGACGTACTTGATCTGTTTGATCGTGTAGATAATGACACTCCCGTAGCTATCTACGATCAGTCGCTACCTAAATACTACGTTCGTACTAGGCTGGGTAGTTTATCAGAAATTAGCAACTATTTTCCTAATGTTTCAAAGTCTGCAAATTGGTATTTAGTGGCTTCCAGCACTGGCAAGTCATCAATAGTAGGCTACATGGCGGTAAGTGGACAAAATGTCTCCCAGGTAGGTGCAACCAGCAAGGAATCGGACAGTATAGTCAAGCAAATGTCGGAATTTATCCAATACTACTGCATTGCACAAGGATATCCGAAATTACGGAACATTGGTCGTGTGCAAACTAGTGTCCTGGAAGATTCCCCTCCGGAATCTCTCCGAGACGGAGAAAAGCAATTTCAGTAAGTATTGGTCCTATGCCTTCTAGAACGGCTACACTACCAAAGATAATAGGAATCAGTGCGTCACCAAATTCTGGATACAACCCTTGGGTGGTATACATCAGGCCTATTGCCAACCCAGCCATAGGAACCATTATAAGACTTAAATAAAATGATTCCATAATTGTAATCATGTTTTTACGGTGAAACAGCAACAAGGTAAGGAATTTAGCCATAAACCTTACTATCGTGAATATCATTATATCTAAAAATGCATCTGCAACATGTGAAACCTTTATTTTAGCGCCTGCAACTACAAAAAGAATAACGTAGAATATATCTCCTATTTTGCCATATCGTGCCTCTGTAACAACCTCATCACTATTTTTAGAATGATTTTTAGTAAACATACCAAGAGACATTAGAAGCATAATCATTGACATATTTAGAGCTTTAGACAATCCCAAGCTCAAAATTATTGCTGCAGCCATCAATGAGTACTGATCTGTATGTTGATCTCCAATGCACTCTGATAAAAAATAAAGTGCTCTCGACATAACGTAAGCTAAAAAAACTGGCAATAAAAAACTATATAGCGGCTGTACTACTATGAAAGACCAGTTAGCATGGTGTTCGTAGTGTAAAAAAGGAAGGATTAAGCTAAAAACAAGTGCTGATGCGACATTATTAGCGGCAACAAGATCCATTGATATTGATGTAAATCTACCTGATATACCAAGCTCATTTGCCATAAGTATGAGAATAGCTGGTGAAGAGGAAATAGCAACCGCAGCTATCACAGCGGAATGAAGATCAGAGTAGTGTAGGTGCTGAAAAGAGAAAAATATAGCAGAAAAAGTAACAATAGCATCAACCAATATGGTGGCAATTAGGCTTGGACTTCTTCTAAAAACTTCAAAATCTATTTGCTGTCCCAAGCGAAATAGGATAAGGGACAGAGCAACATCGACAAAGTCCTTTGAGACATTAAGAAGGTTTGGCGTTAGTATTTTCCATACCTCCGGACCTATAACAAACCCGGCAACCATAAAGGAGGTAATACGCGGGATAGGAAGTTTGGCACGTGAAACACAGCTAGCCAAGAAAATTCCCGATATAAGCAAAATGCCAAACAGTATAAGATTGTTAAGAGTAAAAAAACCATCAGACGCAGTGGAAAAAAGATCATTATACAAGGTATAATCAGACAATGGCTTCCCTTTCATATAATCCTGTTGCCTAAAAATTCATTACTTGGCCAGTATGCTCCAACAATGCTATGCTGTAGGGCAGAGCATTGTGACAGGGATGCACCTACCTCGTGAGAATAGCCGTATTTTTTTCTGGAAAAGGCTCCAATTTGGAAGCGTTACTCTCCTCTCCTGTTCGTTCGTCCATAGTGCTGGGTGTAACTGACAACACCTCCGCACCTGGGATATTACATGCACGCAAACATGATCTACCGTTATTTATAGCCAATTATACTCAATGTGTAAACAGATCTGTGTTTGAGGAAACTATACTAGAAGCACTAAGACAACACGAAGTAGATTTTATCGTTCTGGCTGGATTTATGAGGATAATGTCGACATACTTTGTAAATCAATATGTTAATAAAATTGTCAATATCCACCCTTCCCTTCTCCCCAGCTATCCAGGAAAAAATACACATGAAAAAGTGTTTAATGCGGGAAATAAAATTCATGGTATAAGTATACACTTTGTTGTTCCAGAGGTAGACGCTGGACCTATTGTGGCGCAAGCAGCGATGCGCGTCTATCAGGAAGACACACCATCGTCGTTGGAAAGTCGTATTCACAAGCTGGAGCACTGGCTATATCCAAAGGTTGTTTCTTGGATTATAGAGGGCAAAGTTCACGTTAATGATCAAGGCAAGGTTGATATACCTTTTTGTACTGGCTTTTTCATGGACGATTAGTTAATGACAGACTACCTAGTCCAGTTGTGCTCGGAACCTCTATTTGAGGCCTTGCATAATGCAAGTAGTCCTGCCGATCTTTTGCTTGAAAATTACCTGAGAAACAAGCACCTGGGATCACGTGAGCGCAGTTTCATATCTGATTTGTATTATGGAGTAATTCGTCATAAAAGGTCGTTATCTTTTCTAACTGGAACACAAGCTCCGGCGATATTAGCAAGTTACTATAGCCAAATTGGGTCTAATCGTATTGAACGCCAGCAGGCTCTATGGGAAAGTCCTCGCTTAATGAAAACAGAAAAGGCAATACGCTACGATTTACCTGACTGGGTGTTGCCTATATTAGAAAAAAAAATGCCCAGTGTTGATGAGCAGGAGGCTTTTGTTTTTTCCATCCATCAACCAGCAACAACTGACATACGTGTCAATACCTTAAAAACCAATAGCAATGCTTTGAAAAAGTACTTTTTAGAAAAAGGATATGATATTAAGCAAACTAGTTGGTCCCCTACTGCATTGCGTCTACCACCAATGTGTGTTTTTAATGCTTCTGCGGATAATCGTTTTCAGGGAGGGCACTTCGAGATACAAGATGAAGGCAGTCAGTTAGTGTCTCATTGGTGTCAACCCAAACGTCACGAGTTAATTGTGGATTTGTGTGGTGGTTCTGGTGGTAAATCATTGGCACTAAGTTCGTTGATGCGCTCCACTGGGAGAATTTATGCTTTTGATACTGCACGCAAACGTCTTGGCAAAATAAAGCCTAGAATCTTGAGAAGTGGCGCTACAAATATTACCCCTATACTTATTAATAATTTAAATGATGATCGTCTTAGCAAGTACAATAATAAGGCTGACCGTGTTCTAGTTGATGCCCCGTGCAGTGGGAGTGGAACATGGCGTCGTCGCCCCTACCTAAAGTGGAAGTATCTGCGTAATGACATTGTTAATTTTCAACGCACTCAGCTTACTATTTTGGAGCGGGCGGCTTATTTAGTAAAGGATTCTGGTTGGTTGATCTATGCTACTTGTAGTTTTTGGTCTGAAGAAAATGAGCTAATTGTTGATAGGTTCTTGCTGTGCCATCCCGAATTTACTCGAATATCATATTCTGATTGGAGCATGGATGTGATTGAAGAAAGTCAGCACATAAAAGACATTCAGCTATACACACATAAACACCAAACAGACTGTTTTTTTGTTAGCATACTATGTAAGAAAGCTAAGCACAATTTTATTTAGGTACTTTTACTATGAATGTCAATAACATAAGCGATATTTTATATCATTCTCCTCTCGGACGGGTAATTACCAGTATATATGTAGAAAAGAACTTTTTGGAAACAATACTTGGTGTTATAACCGTAGTGCTGATGGTATTTTTTTCACATATAGTTACAAAATTTTTTGAAGAAAAAAGTACTTACTTTTCTAAATTCACATCCATAAAAAAAATATTTTTTCCATTGATGCTACTAATATTATCTGTGCTTGTGGATACGGTGTCATCTTTTTTGTCAATTGATACCAATTTAGTAACTATATTTTTTTATTTTGCGGTAGCTTTGTTGGAAGTTCATATACTGTGGTTAATGGTTGATAGTGTTTTTGATGATAGCAAATTTAAAAAAATAATTAACAAAGCTGCTTTATTTCTTATATCTGCCAACTTTGTACTTAGTGTAACTGGAACAACATCTGTCTTACCAGAACTGTTAAGCAGTATCTTTTTCAGGATAGGAAAACATAAAATAGGCATACTTGAGTCTATAAGCGCCATTGTTATCATATTTTTGAGTCTATTAACTGGATTATACATATCATCAATTTTGGCTAGTTGGGTTAATAAATCAGATTTACGAATAAATGCCAGAATTGCCATTATAAACGTTAGCAGAACCATATTAATTGTTTTAGCGGTATTGGTAGCACTACCATTGATAGGAATTGACGCAACAGCAATAAATGTATTTAGTGGTGCCTTGGGTGTAGGGTTGGGATTAAGTTTAAATCATATAGCAAGCAATTATATAAATGGTCTGATAATGTTGATTGAAAACAGAATACAAATTGGTGATTGCATAATGGTAAATGGATTGCAAGGCATAGTAAAGGATATGTCGTTACGGGTTACTACAATTCAAAGGTACAATGGAACAGCCATAGTCTTGCCTAACAGCATAGTATCTGGTGGTACTGTGGAAAATTTTAATATGAACAGGTACACTCCTGGTAATCGCTTGGACACATCAATAACTCTTGAGCACAAAGCAGACTTGAAAAAGGCAATTTCTATAATGGTGAATGCCATTAACTCTCATAAGGATGTTACGAGTAAAGACAGGACCTCGGCAAGAGTTTCCCAAATTAGTCTTGAGGGGATTGTTGTAAATATGTGTTTCTGGGTAAGTGACATAAGAGAGCACAGTAGCGACGTCATAGACGAAATACTAAAAAACATAGTAGATGAGTTTAGCGAAAACGGCATAGGGTTTGCCACACGTAGTTACCTGCACAGTGAGCACCCCAAAACATCATAGTCCTCCACAGGTTGCAAAGTCTGTCTGTATACCTGTGAACACTAGCTAAACTGCAGTATCGGGCGTGGTGGCGCATGAATCTCAGGGGGGGTAGCCTATCCGAATATTACGTCCAAACAACCCTTGAGTTTGGAACAGATAATGCCAGATACGGAAATACAATCTAGTCCATGCTGATAACAAAACTTAAACACAGGAAAAGTAACCCAATCGTATACAAAGCTAAATCCCAATATAGCCAAGACTCTTCTAAGCATTCTAAAACATGGATGTGCGGAGTATCTAAAAGTATACGCGGACCGCTTAAGGCAAGCACATCTGCTGTTAGGATCAACTGCAGGCACACCGCGGAACCCAGGACTACTATGCTCAGCCCAAGACTCTAGGGAGAGCAAACGCCTATTCAATGATGGTACACCAAGCAAGTCGCGAATACTAGACTGAAGTGGTCTAAGTCCAGACCCAGAGCTAAGAAGAACTCGATTTGTATCCATAAGGTCGTTCAGGTCTTGTTCTAATCTCGATATAGCAGCTACCTGAGATACCGTTACTTCTCTGCCTGATTCTTTTATAGACATCAAGTAGCCTACAGCCTGTGTTAATGCAAAACAAGCGCGATCAATTCTGTAATCGGGCATAGAAACAGCTAATTCATCAACAGGGGGAGCATGTCTAAGAGGCTGTGAGGATATAACAGCAGTGGGTACTTCATCAACAAAAACAGAATCACCCCAAGAAGAAGCTGCAAGTGGCTCCTCACAATCTGAAACTGACTCATTCGATTCAGCATCGGGCATCTCAAAATGGGGAAAAGTACCATAATTACCAAACATCTTTATGCACCTCCACTCCGTAGCACACACAAATCACGCGCACCACAAAGCGCAACTCTGAAAAACAGCAAAGAAAGGAGAACCTAGAAACAACCCGAACAAGGGAACCTAACGCATAGTAAAAAAAACAGAAAGCACAAAACACCCTCTTGCACAGCTTTTACTTCATCTTAGTCTCTTTGTACAAAACATGCTTGCGGATAACAGGATCGTACTTCTTCAACTCTAGCTTAGCACTCAAAGCTCTCTTGTTTTTAGTAGTAGAATAAAAGTGCCCAGTGGAAGCCGTCGACTCCAACTTAATCTTCTCTCTCATACAGCCCCCATAGGAAAGTACAGCATAAACCAGAAAAAATACCAAAGCAACAAACTACGGGAAGAAAAAAGCAGAATTACATTTTACTACAGGAAGGCCAAAATGCATCTATGCCGTTCTTATCAATAGTTCTTATAGCAGCAGAAGACACACGCAAACGAACCCACCTGCCCTCGGACTCAAGCCAAAAACGCTTGTAGTGTAAATTCGGCAAAAATCGATGCTTAGTCTTATTGTTGGCATGAGAAACTCTATTACCAACCATAGGAGATTTACCAGTAATTTGACAGCGACGCGCCATAAACAGTCCCAAAATGTCACACTTGCCCCGAGATTGTACACTAGCGCGGAAGAACTTACAATCAAACTCTCCGCCACGCCAAAATTTTCTTTACTTTAAAGTAAATCGCAGAGTAATTCTAATAGGCTGGATGCCGTATATCCGTTACTATCGAGCCATTCGCAGGGCGCATAAGTAGCCCAATCGAAATACAAATTGGAGGCAAAAAACAAGAAAACATTCCTCAAACATACGACATGTGGAAGGTTAGATCTAACAAGAAAACAACAACAACGCATGAAAAGTGAGCATCTACGATTAGAGTACCTGGAAGGATCATATCCTTCTCTAATCGTAGTATCTCTAAACATCTCTAAATCGTTAATGCGCTCACCTATATCACAAAAATCAATGTGTCTCCTAAGGAGAGCGATCCGCAGTGCTATATCCGTATACGTATCGTCATTGTGTGGCAAAACAACACCTAGAATCATTTTCTCTAGTCCCATAACAAAATCACCCAGGCCAAGAAGATCTTCGTTAGGAACAGCAGACAATTTAGAAATAATCTCTTCTAGTGCAGAATCATCATGTACGGAAGAATCATACTCATCAGTTCTGGCAGAACACAAACTTGATCTACCCTGAAAAGATTGGTGAGAGCATAGAGAAGATGAGGAGGAAAATCTTGACGGGAGAGAAGCATTTGAAAATCCATTCTCGCTACCTGGCAGAGAATCGTAATCTACAAGATCTATTCCTCTTCCGGTTATAGTAGTACTACTACGTTGTGGCTGTACACAAACAGCCTCCAGTTCATCTATAACTTGGTCGTTATTACTCACGACGCAAGAGTTATAAGAAGAAGAAAAAGAATTACTCATACGAAGAGCGTGTCCCCCACTCTAGCACCCCAAATTTACAAAATTAGCATGTCAATGATAGAATTATTCGGCGATGAGGACTAACAAAATTACAACATGCTTATCATAACTATTGCACGCAATACCTACAAAAATTGCTGATACAAGAACAGCCAGAAAGGAACGTGTTTTATATATTCGAACTTCAACGCTAGATTTGTGTGCACACAACCCACCGAGTGGTACTAGTATGTAATTAACAAAAATAAGCCACGAATAACTTTGCAAGCACTTCTATGCATTACCTAAACATCTTTTAAATAAGCCCCAGATCATTTTGCCCACACTTTCCGAGTCTAGATTATACATAGAAAGCCATCTACATAACCCCATGCAAATCCAATCTTGCAGAAAATTGTGAAGAAGTATGGTGCAGCTAAATCTGGTGGCAGCGCCACAAAAAGTTCGCCTATACTTAACATCTTTGTAGAGGGAACGCAGGCGCGAAAGGCACAAATTTCCAGATTGGTCATTATCTGAGGAAGGATAAAATTCCTTGAGCTCCGACTCTAATATTGTAAAACGCTCGTCCTCTATAACAGAAGCAAACACTGGATCAACAACCATTGATGCTATATCCAAAGAGGATCTTGAGGATAAATTAACATCATCACCATTACCGGACATAATATTGATAATAGAATCTCCATTTTCACCTAAACCTAGCGTTTTATTGCCCTTGTCGGACAAATATTTAACTAAAGCAACAGCTAATAGAAAATCATCAAGATGCCGCTGTTGTAGTGGTTCATCAACACCTAATTCTTGCTCTAAAGAAACAACAGAAGACATACTTGCAAGTGATCCGGATGATAGCCTATGAGATGACCTAGGTTGTGAGGTCACAGCACTACCATGCAATGGCTGGTATTGGGACACGGGTTGCAAAACCGCAACACCAAAATCTTCTCCTGATCCAGAAACATCTTCGCTGGCAAAAATTCTCGCATCAGCAAAATTCACACTAGCCATAATTTTATCTCTCTATACTAAATGCTGCCCATGACTGTGCCTATAAAGTAAGCAACGTTTGATAGATTCGTAGAGCTTCTGGCACAAAGTAAGAGCATCAAGACTGTGACGTTGCAAGAACAAACACACCCCATAAGCAAAATACTCGTAGCAAGTATGTGTCATAAATACAAAAATACCTTGGCAGCAACAACGAATTAGAGGATTTTGTGAGTACCTAAAAAATCTGTACAATTTTACTAATGTTCGTTTTAAGGAGTTTCCGGTAGGCTCGGAAAAACTAGAAATCTTTCCTGGATGAAGTTTATCAAAAACTTCTATCATCAGCTCGACTCTGTCCCTAATTGAAGAAACTCCAGTTAATTCTGGCAATAGATTAGATTCTAGTGTACTGCGCAAACTATCTAGTGATAGCTGTGGGCAAGCACCGGCAGAAAAGATGTCAGACACGGCTTCATTCAACCGCGATATGCAACTCAATTCTTCTTCGGTTGGACCTTCTTCACGACCCTCTGCTCTAAGCACATACCCAAGAGCCACCATCAAAACTGACATCACCTGGGTAGATTCAGTTCTAGAAAAATCATCTATAGAAATCAAAACGTGTGAAGAATTGATAGGAGAAGCAAGTGAGGCACCAGAATCAGAAACAAATACAAAATCCGTGCCTTCCAAAGCACCGGACGACTGAACAATACTCCCATATTGATCGTCTGAATCAGGCAATAACAAAGAAACTTCTTCTTCAGAACCTTTAACACATCGCATTAAATTACCCCAACACTGAAGAGCGCAATAAACATTCACATAACATACATATCATAACTACAAAATTCAACAATCATTATGAAAATAAAACAACCAACCATCCAGATGACAATCACAATAACTATTTTTATCTTAGCTGTAATGTGTACTTAAACAAAGGGATATTAATGTACGCAAACGTAGAAATATCACCAATTTACAGAACATAAAAATTTAATTTTGTATTTTGCAGAAATAGCAACTTATGTGTTATATGAGAGCAGAAATCTAGTATGAATAACTATGACAAGAAACACACAGTATACACAAAGTTAGAACAACAGAAGACAGAGAACTTGATATCTACAACGAATACGAAAAGCGCAGGCATGAAAACACCACTCGTGTAGCTAAGCAAGAACAAAGTACGCACGTAGATACTGGAACACGATTAACTACAAAATCTAGTAGCTTTCATCAATGAGCTATGGAATGACCATGTAATCTTCTCTGATGCTTTTTTATAAAAAGACTGTACAGCAAATACAAAAATGGCAGTAGTACCATAAGATAGGTATAGTAGCTACCATATACTCCTTCTGGACCGTAAATCTCGGTCAAATTATGCCAATATTCATTATCTAGGAGTGGCAACACACCAGCCTCCGCAAATTCGTGAAAAGAGTAGAAAAATAACTGAAAACAAAACATATACAAAAATACAGCAGTCACGCCAAAAAATATTGACAAATTGACGCGTGGTCCGTAAAAAAGCCAAAGAGCTCCTAAGGAAAGTGCGGTAAAAACCCCCAACACAGCTCCTAAGAGCATATGTGAAGAACCACCAGCAGATTGATGTAGAAGAACATTCACCATGAAGGCAACTTCCATCCCTTCACGGGATATCATCAATAAAGTAAACAAAAAAATTCCTATATGAGAGCCCCACGGTAAGCTTGTGACTTCATCTATATTATTGGAAATAGACTGACGCATCCTAGGACCAAACTTTCTCATAAAAACAAGCATGGATAAAACTAAGAAGGCGGCTGTAATAGCCATAACACCTTCAGCTACAGGCTGAACAACATAATTATAGAGTTTTACTCCCAAAAATGTGGAAAGCAAAACAGAACAAAATAGACCTGCAAAAACTGATCGAAGCAGGCAAGAACGACCAGTTTGCCTTAAATAAGCAGCGGTAATAGCAATAATTATGAAAGACTCTATCCCTTCTCTAAGGGTCAACATAAACATACTGTACATTAATAACCCCTCACCTATAGTAAACAGATGAATAACATCATCTCATTATACTATCTTAGCCTTCAAAATAATAATACAAATAATTCTCATTAAGTTTTAAAAGGATAGTTATACGCAATAATACCTATATATCTTGAGATAATTGGGTAATTTTTGTAAAAAAATGCACAATTACCAAATACTGAAATTTACCATTAGCTCAAGTAAAGGGGGAGTAGTTCACTTACAGTGTTGTTAACATTGAAATCAGATTTAGAGCAAAGGAAAAATCAGAATCTGCTCAACTATAAGAATACTGGGCATAATATATTATGCTGTTTGTTGAAAATTAGACTATTTTTTGCAAAAAAATGCCTAAAACGACACATAATTGCCAAATATTAGAATTTGTCCTTACTTTAAGTAAGGGTATTTCTTACACCAGGAATAGACATTAGCAAAGCAAAAAAAGAATCAGGATCTTCTCAACTACAAGGGGAAGATATTCAGCAACATTTTGCTGTTTGTTAAAAATTGGACGATTTATTGCAAAAAAACACCTAAAACGGTACATAATTGCCAAATATTAGAATATGTCCCTACTTTTAGTGTGGTGTATTCTTACACCAGGAATAGGCATTAGCAAAAAAATCAGCCCATGGAGCAAATGAAGAATCAGAGCTTCCCCAACTAGTTTGAAAAGGATTAAATAACCTTTCAGGATGAGGCATTAATATAGTTACAGAACCATCCTCAGAGGTAAACCCGGTGTTTCCTCTGAAAGAACCATTGGGATTCAATGGATAAGCATCATCCTCTTCCCCTATACCATTAATATAGCGCAGACAAACAATACTAGCATCCTTGCGAGATGCTCTACCTTCAGCATGAGAAACAATTGTAGGAAAACATGAATCTGTCATACCATCAAAAAATATAGATGGTGACTCTATTACCTTTGTCATAACAAGACGAGCCTCAAAGCGTCGTGATTTATTAGTTTCAAAAATAGGCCATAAATCAGTTCCTGGTATCAAAGAACTAATTTGACTAAGCATTTGACATCCATTACATACACCTAAAGAAAAAGTATCAGGGCGAGCAAAAAACTCCTGAAATACTTTCCTTAAATAATCATTTGAGAGAATAGTATGAGCCCATCCTCGCCCTGCAAATGGCACATCACCGTATGAAAAACCACCAACAACAGCTAACCCACGATATTTTCTGAGATTGACAGAGGAATTCAAGAGGTCATTCATGGTGACATCAAACGCATCAAACCCTACATACTGAAATGCTGCGGCCATTTCCCTTTGACCATTGCTACCCTGTTCTCTTAATATGGCTACGGCTGGACGTGTCTGTGGTAAGACAGTGGCAGCTTTATTATTGCTGGCTTTTATAAAAAGTCTGGTTCTTTCTTCTTCCAATATTAGATCTAAAGCTGACTTAGCGCATACTGGATCATCACGATGCTTACTAATCTCGTAACTAACCTCTGACCATACTTTGTGTAATAAAGGTCTCTCTTCAGAAAAAATACATTTTGAAGAACGATATATTCTAAGCTTGTTATGATTAATATTTATTGATCCTATCGTATGAGTACATACAGATAGTCCATGAGATCTCAATATAGACCATACCTGCTTCCTATTAGACTTAGATGTTTGTATTACTGATCCTAGTTCTTCATTAAATAGTGCTGACACTATTTTGTCTTCAAACGGACCCTTTAAAAAATCAGGCTTTACATCCATCCAATCAACATCTGTAATGCTATGGTCATAGCATAGTGGATCAATGTTTAAATCTATACCTATATGTGAGGCAAACAACATCTCAGCTACAGTGACAAATAGACCACCATCAGAACGATCATGATAGGAAAACAAGAGTTTATTTTCTTTAAGTACTTTTATTACTGAAAAGAGTCTAACAATATCTTCAGGATCGTCACAATCTGGAACTTCATTTCCAATCTGGCTAGTAATTTGAGCAAAAATAGAATTACCCAATCTGTTCTTACCATGACCTAAATCTATTAGTAGCAAATCAGTATCATCGTCTCTTGCGAGTAATGGGGTTAAAGCGCTTCTTACATCATCAATAGGGGCAAAAGCAGAAGAAATTAGCGTCACTGGAGAGGAAACCCTATCAGCGCCCTTATGCACGGACATAGAAAGGGAATCTTTACCAACTGGAATAGATATATTCAAGTTACAACAAAAGGATGAAGCAGCTTCTACAGCTTCTCTTAACGCTAAATCTTGTCCCTCAAGATCAAAATCAGCCATCCAATTTGCTGATAAAACTAGGGAAGAAAGATTACAGTAAACAGAGGATACAATATTGGTCAAAGATTCAGATATAGCCATACGTGCAGAGGAAGCTGGAGAAATAATGGCTATTGGAGAACGCTCACCCATTGACATGGCATAACCAGAACAGTCATTGAATGAAGATGTAATGATGGAGCAGTCAGCAACTGGGATCTGCCATGGACCTACCATCTGATCCTGATAGACTAAACCTCCAACCGTACGGTCACCAATGGTAATTAGAAAAGATTTGTCAGCAACAGTTGGATGACGCAAAACTTCCGTGGCAATGTCTTGCAAAGAGTAATCATTGCAATTTACTGGATTAAGTACAGTATATTGTCTACGAGAGGCGCATGTAGTAATAGTCTTCTTAGAGGCTTCAGATGATAGAAGATCTTTTAAAGGAAAATTAACCGGTGTAGTAGACGAATTATCATCTTTAAGAACAATGGTTTGATCGTCAACAACCTTGCCAATAACTGAATATGGACAGCTTTCCCTATTACATATGCTACGGAAGATATCTATATCATCTGGATGAATAACCAAAACATATCTTTCCTGAGATTCATTACACCAAATTTCTGCAGGAGACAAACCATCCTCACCAACTGGAATATCACTAATATTACAAATAGCTCCCTTATTAGAGGAATATACTATCTCTGGCACTGCATTAGCTAACCCTCCAGCCCCAACATCATGGATAGACAATATTGGATTTCTTTCTAATGCCGAGCAATAATTAATAACTTCCTGAGCACGACGTTGCATTTCTGGATTACTTCTCTGTACAGAAGAAAAATCTATCTGCTCTGTATTTTGCCCTGCTGAAAATGAAGAAGCACTTCCACCACCTAATCCAATTAGGTACCCAAGACCACCTAACTGAATAATTAGATCCCCAGGAGAGATATTCTTCTTGTGAAAATTACTCTCCCTTACCGATCCCATACCACCTGCAATCATAATTGGCTTGTAATAACCATAGTAAGTATTGGATACAATTTGCTCAAAAGAACGAAAATACCCACACAGATTTGGCCGACCAAACTCATTATTAAAAGATGATGCTCCTATTGGGGCATTTATCATAATCTCCCATGCTGTAGACATATGAGGAGATAAAACAGAACTTTCTTTTAGCTCCCAGTGGCGGTTACAGTTAGGTATACGTAAATTAGATACAGAAAATCCACATAGTCCGGCCAATGGAAATCCGCCTCTCCCAGAAGCAGATTCATCCCTAATTTCCCCACCACATCCCGTAGCAGCACCAGAAAATGGCTCCATAAGTGTAGGATGATTATGAGTTTCTACTTTAACTGCCAATCCTACTTTTTTTGTCTCAGAAACATACTGAGAATTGGAATTAACATACCAATCTACACATTCACGCGGCTTTAAAATAGCTGCATTATCAATATAAGCACTTACGGTACTATTGGGGTTAGAAGCATGAGTTTGCCTAATAAGGGAAAAAAGAGAATATTTATCCTGATTGCCGTCGATTATCCAAGATGCATTAAATATTTTGTGTCTACAATGCTCAGAATTAGCTTGTGCAAACATAAGAAGCTCAGCATCTGTGGCAGACCTTCCCCAAGATTTATAAAGTTTAGAAAGTATATCTATCTCAGCAGAATCCAGGCACAGGCCGTAGCTATTGGATGCATATTTAACAGAATCGATATCATTTTCAATGTAGTTAAGAGTTCTATGAGAACCAGCATCGAATAGCTGTAATATGCTATTGTAATCATAGAGCATAACCTGAGTCATAGGATCAAAGAGTAGAATCTTATGTTCTAACTCGACAATAGGATATTCAGGTTTAAATAAAACTACCCCTCTTTCTATACGTATTATTTCATGGAAGCCGCAATTATGAACGAGTTGTGTTGCCTTTGATGACCATGGGGATATGCTTCCCAAACGTG
The DNA here is from genome assembly GCF_900078745.1 of Candidatus Ichthyocystis sparus. Classification (GTDB taxonomy): domain Bacteria; phylum Pseudomonadota; class Gammaproteobacteria; order Burkholderiales; family 2013Ark19i; genus Ichthyocystis; species Ichthyocystis sparus. The sequence continues at coordinate 48,721 of NZ_FKII01000049.1, forward strand.
GCAAAACAAAGCACCATAAATCGGTTTTTGATGATGGTAAAAATTCTTCCTTAATGTCAAAAATAGAGTGTAGTCTTTTTTCTTTACTGGAATCAATTTTATCCTTAAAAAGTACAAGATAAAGTGGATAAGATTTGATGTATGAAGACAAACTGGCAGGAAAAGAGCTAGGCAAAGGCAAACTACAACTGCCTAACATAATGCGCAATACTGGCTTATAAAACATAGCTGTTACACAACCTTAAACCTAAATTAAGCAGAATCTTATGGAGAAACACCTCCCCCTAAAAAAACAGGTGAAGGTGAGGTAAAATACAAAATTGGATCACCGATGAATTCGGCATAATAGTACGTTGTAATGTTATCAGGTTTATAAGAAAGTCGTCAGAGTAAAAAAATCGCACCTTGCGCGCTCAAGAAGGTACAATTAGACATGGGTAAAGCAGCTTAGTTCTCAAATTAGAGTCACAAATGTCTTCCACTAGCAGAAAACTAACAGATAATACTCCATGAAATCTTAATTTAATCAAGGAAGAGTGGTGAGTAACTCACATTTACCGAAGCTAAGGTTAATACTGTATGAAATCCAATATTAATCATGCCATTACTAATTATCCGCAACAACATAATCACCATCGGGCGCTACACCACCATTGGAAGCAAAAAATACGGACATTTCTATCTCTTCGCCAAAATCACCTGAATGAGTCTGATTACTAGAACAACCTGCAACTGGAGTACTGGTTACCAAATGCGGAACACCGGCAACTAATTTTAACAGGGCTCTTTTACGTCTAGGAGTTGACATGGCAAGCACAGAAGAAGAAAAAGACCCATCAGTAACGTCCAAGCTACTTATCCCACCGCGACCAAGCACCTCACTAGAAAAAATCTCCTCCCCATCGCTTCCCTCATCTACAGAAACTTCGAGATACTCGCTTACGTCATCCACATCTTCATTACCAGACTCCCCGTTACTCAATGAGGTCAAAGCTGTCTCTTGAAGGAGTGTATTCATAACCTGCATACTTCTATAGTACAACTTTTTCTTGGTATAGGAACGTCTCAAACAATAAAAAGCAACACCAGAAAAAACAGTCACCACCGCAGACATAATACACAGAACTATCGGCAAATGTCTCTCATCATGTACATCAGCATCACCTACAGTTGTACCAACGGGCAGAGTAGGAGCAGTCACATTAAGCATTGAATCAGTAATATTCAACCCAGTAGAGTTTGTAGGAAAAGTAACATTAAGTAAATCAATGGTAGGTAAAGTGGTAGCTGTAGCAACAGCAGTAGCAATAATTTCAGTGACAGCAGGAACTTCAAGGGCTTCAAAACAACCCTTTGCTTTAGGTACAAAATTTGCGTACAGAGACATACAGAGGCTCCTAGCAACAGCACTATAACTCGTAGAATCCGTTTTTGGGGCAGAATAGGCAAATTCTTTGGCTGTTGCAACAGCAGTATTTAAACATACGGCAGCTCTTGCATGCCTTGCAAGCACTGAAGACATAAGCCCACTATCTCCACATGCATCAACTCCTTCATCGTAATCATCCTCTTCTTCATTACCTATATCGCCGATACCCGCAATCTTACTCAAGCAATTAATGAACATCCACCAGTGTTCCATATCCGATTGCTCACTAGACACGTGTCCATCTGTAACATTACTGCTGGAATAAACTTGTTCCACAATCTTAGACATAACATCATTAGTATCTTTAGGAACATCAGAACCACAAGCATTTCCACCCTGAGAATCAAGTCTAGGTAAAAACTTACAAATATCAGCCAAAGAGACCCCACAAGAATAGCGAAATGCACTTATCAAGAAATTTAGAGCACAAAAAGACTGGCTAGTAGCAATAACTTCGGCGCCAGAACCCGATACACTACTACCGATAGCACCTTCTACTAGGTTAGTTAGACAGTAAAGCAACATTGGCACACTACAGGACTGCAAAATGGAAGAGGCTACATAGCGAGAAGCAGAGAAACTCGTAGGAGAGCTCGATTTACTCTCAACAAAACCACCCGCCGGCACACATTCAGACCCCAGCTGAGATACAGACTTAAGAACAAACTCAGAGGATTTTACAGGACTCATGGTGGTGGGGAAGACTAATCCTACGTAATAGGACAAACTACTAAAAACGCCCCTCATTAGCTACATCCTCATCACTCATTATTGTTAACTAGCTAACAATAAAACTAAAGCTATCGGGCAACAAGACCTCAACCAGAGCCAAGAATACCATCTTTGCGATCGAAACCGCCCAAAAATCAAGTCACCCGGGGATAAAAAACATCATCGCTATTTCAATCGTGACACGCAAAAATCACGCCCACATGATGGCAATATACATGATAAAAGCTTAAACAAAAATCAACTTTTATATACTAAAATAAAAACTAACTCACCAAACAAAAAACAATTATTTCTATGCTAAATAATCCATATAAACAAGTACATATAAACGGTAGTTTAGTTCACTAGGGCATTACCATAACAAGCTGCAAGATTTTAAAATATTTGTATGATAAATTTGATAAAAATAAAGTTAGCATTATAAATAAATAACAGTAAAAATACCTATAAATAACACAACAAAAATATAAATACCTTATAGAGAGAGACGTAATATCAACGTAGACTCTTTACAAAATCAATAAAATTACCAAATTATATTAGCCACATAGCACAACAGGCATAACAAATTATATTAAATGCATATATGATATGCCACAATTATATGATCATTTTTCATACGTAGCATCTCACATCTTTTATGCAGGGTAACGGCAGCGCTAATCATAATAATATCAGTAGAATTTATAGCACTCATTATAGATGAGTGCATCATATATGCACAGAAGTTGAAACATTAATTAATGCTTCGACAATGGTATTTAGCAGGAAATAGTGATATCTATTATGGGTATAATGATAGTTAATAATTACACAAATATTAAATTTAATTAATTTATATGTCATACTACATATCCGACTAGCAACATCTAGGGCGTCAAGAACTACTCTATTTTAAAAGATGTAAGGCCCATGTTGGAGCTACTGCTTGCAAAATTTCTGTACGTACTAAAGATTATAATGCTTATATCCTAAATATCAAGTACCTTAATAATTACTAAAATAATAACAAGCATAAATGATCATGTAATAATGTATGGTGAAAAAAATTATTATCTACATTACAAATGTGCATCATGGGATTAAAGAAACCAATGACATCAATAGGTAACATTAAATGCTGAATCTATTTTCAGTAAATATGTACAATCGATGACAACTCTTTCTGTAAGAGCAATAGGTTAAACCACCAAATTAATACAAATCATTCTAAAGATGGTAAAAAAATCCAAAAGCCGCTATCCTTGATAGCATAGGAATAGTATGAAGCAAAAACGAAAACATTATTAAATAATGGATGAAAAGCAATGACAATAATAAAAACAAATTTATTATATAAGCAAACAATTACTTGTATAGAGTTAGAGTTAATTAATAGAGCAACAAAATAGCAATGAAAACGCTAAAACAGAACCTAATTCTACAGAAATCAAGCCCAAACAAAAAAATAAAATTTTTTAAATTAAAAATCAATTGCATCTAGTATGAAAAAACAAAAGTACCGCTAACACACTAGATCAGCACAAAAACAAACATAAGGTGTCTGGACAGTACTTACCAGTACATGCTGAAAAAGTACTGCCCATAATCCGGATAAAAAACACCTTCCCTTAAGAATAAACCACCTGATCTGGGGCAATTATACATCACCATAATGCAAGATGACACACAAACAACCATAACAAACAAATTAAGCAACATCAAACATCTCTTAGATAGTTCATCCATTTTATCAGGTGATAATGCGCGCGATCTTATTATGTAAAAAGAGCACAATAGAGCTACAAAAGCAGAAACAAAAACCAAGAATAGCCAATTCAGACCCACAACAAAGCACAAAAGCAAAAAAAGAGACAAAGATCCTATAGTAACAGCCCACAGAAAAATAGCTCCTGTGAGAAAAAAAAATCCCAAAACAGCTCCGCACAACAACATTAAAATAGATATCAAACTAAGCAAAATCACTATAACCCTCCTGGACTGAGTAGAGAAAAGGCCAATGAATAAACGGTATTATAATAAATAAAATTATCCATTACCACATTATAACTCTAAGGAAAAAGCACAGCACACACCCGACGATTCTCAGACGAAAGAATATTAAATGTTCTACAAGCAGATTGTGTAGGCATAATTTCAAAAAATAGTTTATGCTCAACAATCTTATTGGCAAGATCAAAATTATCAATAGATACATCTTTGCCAGTACCCCATAGCAATACTTCCAACTCATACTCTTTTAAAAAAAGGAAGCTGTTTTCAGTAAGCACACCTCCCCCATCATGTGGCCAATTTAGTGGAGTGCATGTAGAAAAGACACAAACAGGAAAGATGTATTCAGAACCATTAACAACAACGGTGCTGTCGTTGTAGGATGAAATGGTATATGTTCTTAGGTCATTGTCGCAATGAAAATACATTCACCATAAGCCTCATTTTATTAACCTTTTACAAAATTAAGTTAAAGCATACTCCCTAACTGGGTTAAGTTGTTCCGGGTAATCTATGTAGATTAACTGCGTACTTACCCTCTTCATAAGCAAGAAAGGCTAGAACAGACAACGAGAATGCGATACCAGACAAAGTACCAACAAAAGCAATGCACTCTACGATTCCTTTAGATGAAAACTTATCAATACCACCACTGTCAAAAAACACACATAATGAAAAAATCATGGAAGCAAATATCAGAATAGCAACCAACAAAGCAACAAACATTGCACCCTGGGTGATTTGCCTATCACACGGATGGACTATTCTGCTTTGTACAGAACGAGCGTTCCTTTTTATACATTCTTGTGCTAGGGCATAACCAATACCGTACATACCCCCACCATTACCATTATCGTATCCAATAGAACAAAAAGACCCACTGCGTGATATTATTGCGTTTTCATCATCGTGTGATTGTGACACAATTTCGACTGGATTATCTTTACACCCTAAATCTGATGAATCGGTGCATAATTCCAGATCCTCAGAGTTGTCACTCCTGCTAGCGCCAATAAAAGGTAAGGTGGACACTCCCCCTCCTGTTCTTCGTAAAGTTTTTAGGGCCTGCACGTACGGGCAATCTAACTTCATGTGCACAAAGGCAAAGCATCTCTACCAAATTAGTAGTAGCAGTAGCACATTTTCTGTTACACTTACATCTCTATTGCATTCAATCTATCCATGATCTAGGCTTCAGGAAAGTAGTGTATAGATCTTCCTCTGGTGAAGAAGGAAGTATATCATAGCCGTACTTCCACTTTACTGATGGTGGCATAGAAATTAGTATCGACTCAATCCTACCTCCTGATTGCAAGCCAAATGCCGTACCGCGGTCCCAGAGTAAGTTAAACTCCGCATAACGACCACGTCGATAAAGTTGGAAATCACGCTCCCTATCAGAGTATGGAAGCACATGCCGCCTCTCAACTATAGGAGCATAGGCATCAAAAAAGCCTTTCCCCACCGCCTCAAGCAAGCCGATAGACGATTCTAAGGTAGAACAATTAAAGTCATCAAAGAATATACCTCCTATTCCTCTAGGCTCCTTTCGATGTTTTAAAAAAAAGTACCCGTCGCAGTTTTCTTTAAACTTTGGATACAGGTCACCAAACGGCTGTAGAATATTTTTACAAACAGAATGAAAGTGTCGTGCATCATCCATAAAGCCGTAATAAGGAGTCATATCCATCCCCCCCCCTATCCACCAAGTAACTCCATCTGCAAATGAGCATGTATTCTCATCTAATGGTGAAGTAGTGCCATACGGGTATGCACAAAACAACCTAACATTCATATGCGCAGTAGGAGCATACGGGTTCCATGGATGCAATACTGATGATACACCTGTTGCAAAAAATTGCTGACCCTCAACGTGCTTTCTAGAAACAGTAGCAGATGATGGAAGAAAACGTCCGTAAACCGACGAAAAATTTATACCTCCACCCTCAAAAATTTTGGAGCCCTCGAATACACATGACTCACCTCCGCCACCTTCTTCTCTAACCCAAGTATCTCTTCTAAAAATGCTTTGTGCTATGCCCTCAAACAATGAGACCAAGTATTCATGGACGCATTTAAGTCTATTTTGTAAATACAACATCCAGTAAATTTTCCCCTAATAGAATGTAAATAAAGAAATCTAATTAGATTATTATCTTATTCAAAAAAACAAATTTCACGTGAACTACATGTTATTACAGTATTGTATATAGTACAAACAACAGCAAAATTAACAATAAATAATTATAATTATATAGTAAGTAACAAAACAAAGTACATTTGCAACAAAGTAATTATGGTGACTAATTTTACTATTTAGTGATTTACTTTTACTTCTTGCATATCATTTTTTTCAAACCTAAACTTTAGTGTTGTAATAATGACATTTGTATACTTACTAAGTTGTATATTTTACGTAAAATATTATAGATAAAAAAATATGTTTATACATGTTGCGAAATATCTACTTGATGTACTCATATATTATACGTCAAGTAAGATATTTATAGACAAAAGACGTATATGTTTATAGTAAAATAATCAGACATAGATAAACTTAATTTTTAAGGTGACATCAAACCATTGTGGCAATTGCTATATAATAAATACAAATCATAATAAATATCATCACATATAAAAAATATGAACCAGATAAAATCACCTAACTTTCACATGTAATACGAGTTACAATGTTGGTCATACTTTACTACGTTGAGATCTTTATGGATGAACTCTATCTACAATCATGTTATAACAAGCAAAAACGAGGAAAATACTAATCCAGAAGTTGTTAACAATACGGATCGGATAGGCCAAATGATTTTGATTGTACATTAACCACGCACAAATTTATGTGAAACCAATGAAACTTGTGATAGAGCCGAAGAAGATCACACTATCTACAGATATCTTTTAATAGCTATGACTGTAACACTTGTAGCAATAATATTAATACTAGCACTGATACTAACAACAGAAGGAAGAGACATAACTACAGGTATATCTAAGGTGGAATTAACATTTGCTTTAATTACATGTTATGCATATAAAAATATCTTTACTTGCAGGAGCAATTTATTTTGATAATTCATCAAAACATGAGTATCAAAAGATGTTAGCTAATCAAGATAATTCATAACATCAAGTTTCAACCAAAAACATAGGATGTGACATCTAGCAATAAAACAATAACAAATAAAAATCACCTTTTTATAATAGTATACAAAATAACTGCAGGACATTAAATCTATATTAGATGCCATCTATAAAATTAGGTATAGATTTATTTCAACGATATATCACTAATTAAAATCTATCTTAAAGAAATAATTATAATTAATTCATATAAAATATAACTATTAACATTATAAAAATGTAAGTTATTTTTAGTAAAAACACTAATAAATTTATGTAAGTCATTATGTATGAGCAATAAACTAAAGGTAATATTACCTAGTACAAACAAAATTTATGCAAAACATGCAACTAAGATCTTGGAAATTTAAGAAAGTTGGTTCTTAGTTTGTCTGTTAATACTAGGTATTACACTTAGTTTATATACTCTAAAGAGATATTATGATGGTGTTTATGTCTATTTATATTTGTCTCTTCAGGTAGTATTATCTTGTACGTGGTGGTGAGAGATAGGGTTCACAAAAAAATTAATCTTAGCCTCTGTAGGTATAGTAATCCATTCACAAACTGTTCTTTTTTATGCAATAGCTGTAGCTAAAGTACGAGGACTATTATGCCTAATTTGGTTACTCCAGGTTGGAGTTCACCTTACGGAGAAGATAATGTTAGACTGTTGGATGATGACGTTGGTTGCAACTCTGGCGATGTGGATGGGAATGATAGTGCAGTTCGAGAATTAGAAGCATCTACCGCAAATAGTGACGTTGTTTGTATAGCTCAAATGAGTAGAAGATCTTCTATGACTGCATCTTGTAGAAAGATACTAATATCTATCATAGTAACAACTGTTTTACTAATGTTAGTAGCTGCGCTTATGACTTTAATGTATTATTTTAGTAGTAACATAACGGTACTTATATTATGTGTAATTGGATTAAGTTTATTACTATCTATGTTATTGGCATTGCGTGAATTTTATAGTCCTATATTGCTGTAGATATGTATTATTAATCAATTATTTTATTTATATTGCATAGTAATACTACTTAAGGTTAGGATCATGAATAACAAGATTATAGATGGCATGAGGAACAGATTAAGACATGGCATAGAAAATGGAGTTGTTGTATGTATGGTACCTAACAAAAATAAATTTTCTATACAGTGGTGGTTGTTGACACTCTGGTGGGCATCATTAACGTTTGTATCCGTGGGGATCGTTAGTTTCTATTTGCGTAAGATACATGATCACTATAACCCACTTAAAGGATCATCTCAATCCTATCAGGTAAGTTATATAAGAGCCGATAGAAGCAGACGCCAACTTGCGGTATTTGCAGGAGCAGCTGCAATCGCTTATCTATCATAAAATACTTTTGAGGTACGAAATTACAATTGCAATAAAGCTTTTTTATGTTTTTAATTAAGATCTAAAACATAAATTAAATTATTAGTACAGTTATGTACAATCAATAATCATACACTACATAATCAGTAGTATCATACGATAATCAGAGCTATTTTGTAACAATATGAGATAACATGAAATACTAATATCATGCAGGCGATAATTCAATATTTAATTGTTGGTCATTACAGCTGAGAATCCACTATCAATTAAATATTTAGACAGCAACATAACAGCTTCCGTGAGCAAAAATAAAGAATATCTTCCTAGTAAATATACCTCGGACTTCGGTTCCATTAGACAAAGATAAGACTGACGCACAAAACGCTGGTCATAGCAGTATAAACACCAACAGTAAGTCAATTACATCATGCTTGCTTCTATACTTTATGTTTGTTTTATTTGCTACAGGGTTGTTATGGTGTTTATAATCTACTCTATAACAGGTGTAAGCACAGAAGTAATATTTCATTACTGTGCGTGCTTCCTGTGATTGTCGATTGTCCTACGGACGATGAAATTATAGTTATTGTTACCAGCTCCTTTGGTATATAAGTATATTATCAGATTAAAGGAGGCAGCTCACAGCTGTGATATAACATAGCATTGTATAGTAAGTAAAAATATTTTATACACACCATTAACAACCCACTTATAGACAGTAGATAAATAAGGAAAGGCAACAATTATATCCACATTTCACAAACAGCAATTAAGCTTACATTCTATGTAAGCATTCATCACCATGTCTCATATACAAGTGCAAACTACTTTGTTTTTATTTTTATAAAACATAGGCAACGTTACGCATAAAACGCACCGTACAAAGCACCTATCTCCATACAATTGGATGTGTTTGTGTAAAAACACCATATCTCTTTAAGAAAATTACACAATAATTTTTATTTGATAGAGGTAAAAATTGTTGTACATAAAGACATATGGAATAAATATTAATAATTGCAGCCAGTTTCAGCATCATCTTCTACATAATACATTACACTCACCCATTATGTAGCAACTAATTATACAGAAACACGACACATAGGGATAAAATGATATGAAAGTAACAAATCAACTATTAAGACATCAATACAAACAAACCAATACCCGTATATATACTTAAAAAAACACTACAAACAACAGACCATACTGATTAAATAAATCACTAGTCGCAACTTATATAGTATAATTTTAAAGTAAGGTACCTACAAAAAAATCAATAAAATCACAATCTTCTATTTTAGAGTATTTTGTTAAACATAGGAAAATAAAACAATAAATATTTGCATTTAAATAGCGAGAAAAACAACACCACAAAGTTCTATAATTTACAGAATAACGCTTTTAAAATTAATTCTATACCATCAACATCATTGCAAAAAATAATACATTTTATGCAAAAAAGGACCGTACTGAGCATATTGCTGTCCATTAGGCCCAACAATACATACACCTATAGTAAAACTATCTGACTAGCATAACCTATCATCTATATTTATTGTTATAAAACTTACCTTTTTTACATAATAAATATCTTACTCAAGATAAAAAAATCAGATTCTCTTCTCATTCTTTGTTCATCTAGCAGTGATATGCAGATCCCAAACAAACCTGCCAAATTTATTCTTATTCGCATGCTGATTATTAGCATAAGTCACGTTTTAATTATTATTGCAACCTATTTGAAATAGTATATAAATCAGCGCAATTACAAAACTATCATAGCGCAAAATAATCACGTAACACATCGGAAACAATTCACGATCAAATTACCGAAGAGCCATAACCACCTAAGGTATTTAAAGTACACATCTAGAGCTAAATTAATTTCAATGCAGTACATCTGTTTATGAAAAAATAACCAGCTATCAACTTGTAAACACGCACAACAAAATCAAAACAAGAGTACACCAACAGCACTACAAATTATATATCCCTATAGCTCTAGGAACCAACTTGACTATTGCAGATTATAAAATAATGCATAACACGATATCAAAAGAGACAATACCCCTCCCATAATCGAAGAAACTTCAAAATAAAAATCCGGCGGATCATCTGACATAATGAGTCTAACAGCCACAGAAGTTGTCACTACAGCCATAAATGACAGAAGCAAAAATGAAATAAAATCACCTCGATCCACAAAGACAGGAACAGGATCATCATGAACAGGATCATCATGAACAGGATCATCATGGACAGGAGCAGCACGAACAGGAGCAGCGTCGTTAACATCCAACAAATCATCAAGATCACCTATATGAAGCTCGAAACCACCACACAAACATAAACCAGCACCCAAAACAAACATAACATTACCAACCCACAAAAAAATTGTTATACCAAAACACTATTTATGATCACTATAGTGATAATCTAAAATAAGCAACCAAACAACTTACACATTGCATCACTAAATAAAAAAATCAATAAACACCTAAAACCTAAAACCTAAAACCTAAAACCTAAAACCTAAAACCTAAAACCTAAAACCTAAAACCTAACCTACAGTAAAACTACAGTAAAAAAATTATAATTGAGGACACTTGGTTTGGATCTTTTTATGACAATGAGTTATGATAAAAGGTCGAGTCGAAATCTCACCATAATGTATTATAGGTAGGTACAGGAAGGAAATTTTCCCACCAATTACTATTTATACGTATCAGGTCATTACTATGTATTTATACATTCCTAAAAATAATACTTACACATAAAATATGTTTGCAATTACAATTTTTATTAAAAGCTTTTCCGATTTATCACCACTATCTTAAGATTAACCTATCTTCCAACAAACAAAAATGCCTCCGTAGTAAGTTACAATGCTTTATTTCACAATTAATTATTATTTTTTGTTTAGATTGGACAGTTTGCTGGTATTGCTATATATATGCAGTTTATATCTGTGTACACTCCTATATGCTAACAAATCAACTACTAGTTACTCATATTATTTTGTAGGATTGTACAAGAAAAAATGCAATACATAATTACTGTTGCTTATCATAAATTAAATTATTAGTACAGTTCTGTACAATCACTAGTCATATACTACATAATCAGTAGTATCATACGATGATTAGAACTATTTTGTAACAATATGAGATAACATGAAATACTCCTAACATGAAATACTCCTAACATAAAATACTCATATCATGCAGGAGATCATTCAATACTTAATTGTTGGTCACTACAGCTGAGAGTCCACTATCAATTAAATATTTATACAGCAACATACCAGCTTCTGTGAGAAAAAATAAAGAATATCTTTCTAGTAATTATACACATCATTAACAACCCACTTATAGACAGTAGATAAATAAATCAAGGCAACAACTACATACACATTTCATAAATTAGCAATTAAGCAAATTAGCTTTATTCTATGTAAGCATACATCACCACGTCTTGTAGCGATATCATGATACCGCCTGTCCATGTAATAATTTACATAGACAAGTACAAACTTCTTTGTTTTTATAAAATATAAGCAATGCAAATAAAAAAGATGTAGATACCATGTGCTTTGCAGCTACTTAATTTGTATGTTTTCATAGTTAGGCAAGTAATAATCATTTATTACTTGCTACATAGGTAGTAATTTTTATAGGTAATAAATTATTTAGAATCATTTTATATGAGTTACTACAGGTTTTAATGTTTTTAGAATCAATTTAAGTACCATCAACATCGTCGCAAAAATAATGCACTTTATGAAAGCAAGTCTGACTGAAACGATCTACTACCTATACTTATTATCATAATATATAAATCTCCCCCATCAATAAATTTTTTGTTTATCTTTATCTACTAGCAATATGCACGTCCTAAACGCAACTGCCAAACTTATTTTCATTCGCATATTAGTTACCCGCACAAGCCATGGTTCAATTATCAACATAACCTATTTGCAATCATACTTACTAACCCTTTATGACACAAACTGAACATAAATTAGCTCAATTAAGTACTATCAGTTTACGAAAAATATAAACACGACCAGCTACCAACCGACAAACACGCACGACAAAGCCAAAACAGGAGCAAAGCAACCAGTACCACAATTATATATATCACTATAGTTAGGCACCAAACTAACTACAACAGAGCTGGAAGTAACACATAAATCGATATTAAACAAGATAACACCCCCGCAACAACCGAAGAAACCTTAAAATAAAAATCCGGTGGATTATCTGACATAAGGAGTATAGCAGCCACAAAAGTTGTTATCACAGCCATAGATGACAGCAGCAAGAATAAAACATAATCACCTCGACCCGCAAAAAAAGGAGCAGGAGCAGCAACAAGAGGATGGGCAGCATCATCAGGAGCAGGAGCATCATCAGGAGCAGGAGCATCATCAAGAGCAGGAGCAGGAGCAGCATCAGGAGCAGCATCAGGAGCAGGAGCAGCATCAGGAGCAGGAGCAGGAGCAGCATCAGGAGCAGGAGCAACAAGAGGATGAGCAGCAGCAAGAACAGGATCACCTAACAAATCATCAAGCTCACCTACATGAAGCTCGAAACCACCGCACAGACATAGATCAGAGCCCAAAATAAACATACTATTCCAACCTACAATTAAAATTAGTCATACTAAAACTAAAACGCTATTCATATTACTATAGTAATAATCTAAAACAAGCAATCAAACACCTTCCGCCTTGCACTACCGAATAAAAAACTAGTAAGCACCTAACAATCTATACGTAGAGCGTAGCAATAAAAATCAAAATTGTGGGATACTTAGTCTGGATCTCTCTGCGGTAAAAGAGAAGGGCCAAATTAACTTCACACCACTAGGGATTATACGTAGATAGGAGACTTTTCTACCAATTATTGGCTAGTTGCCGCATTGGACACATTATTATAAATAAATTTCTTAGTAATAAGAAGATTTTTCAATCTATCATTACTAATCGCTATTCCCTTTCTTTCCATTAAATCACTCATATAAAAGATATAATATCGTAATATGAAATTTTTTCTACAAGCACTACAAGAATCACTCAATAATTTTATACCAGTAAGCATTAATAAAGAAAAGAATGTTTCAAATGAACAAGTTAAAGACATAGGAAGTAAGGACATAAAATGTTTCTCACTATCCTTGCACCCCTTGATCATAGGAGCTACTATTATCATAGTAGACACTATACTTAACGCGCCACCAACTAATGTTATTTGACTTACAGACATAATTTCCGATATTCCCTCGGTGAACAACATGAATTGCGTAATAAGTTACAAGCAACCTACAATCAAATTTCCAAGAAGTTGCAACTACACAAAGCACACTAAGTACGTACCCAAAGCTACGTTAATTTTAATGCAGCATTATTCTCCTGCCAAAAAATAAACCAATGTCAGCTACCAAATTAAAAATGCTCTCAAACAAGACTAAAATACGCCAACAAACACCACAAATTAGATTAGAGATATATACCTACAATAGATATACACCTCCAAATTAGCCAACAACCTAAACATCACAGAGCAGAATATAATAAACAAAGCACTATCAAAACAAATGATACCGCCCAGATAGTCGAAGAACCAGCAACATAAAAATCCGGAGAATCATTATCCGAGATAAGGAATCTAATAATCGAAGAAATTGACACTACGGCAATAAATTATATCAGCCAAACTAAAACAAACTCAACTTGTTGATCTAAAACAACATGATCATCATCTACATCAGTATCACCGGCTACAATAAGATCATTAGGATCAGCACCCAACAAACCATCAAGATCACCCTGAAGCTCAAAACCACTTCATATACACAAACCAACCCCTAAAATAAATACAGTACTGCCAACCCTCAATTAAAATTATTATACTAAAAGGTTGTTTATTATTGCCCAAAAATCAGAAACAGAAATAACGAACCGTAAGAGATACTCATAGAGAAATTTAGTTTATTTTTTTATGATGACTCTAAAACAAAGGTAAGAGTTGTAACTCCTACACCGCAAGAAGTCTTACATAGATAAGGATATTTTTCTACCAATCACTAGTTGTAGATATCGGACCATTATCATACATTTTTAGTTCTAAAATAATAACACTTACACATAAAATATGATTGCAATTACTACTTTTATTAAAAGTTTTACAATTTATCACTACTATCTGAAGATTAACTACTCTTCCAACAAACAAAAAATACCTTAACTAAAAAAATTATAGATACAATAAAAAAATTGCTATTCCCATTCTTTTAATTAAATCTCTCATAGAGCTCTCGTAAAAAAAATATAGTATTGCAATATGTAATCTTATCTACAGGCTCTACAATAATCACCCAACAGTTTTGGGCCAAAATAATTAATAATTAATGTTGCAAACGAACAAGACAAGCATAGAGTATAATAAAATAAGAACACAAAGTATTTGTCATTATCTTGCTCTACTTGACTAACTATTACCTACTCTTATTACACTTACATAATATCTGATATTATTCAGATGAATAACTGCTCAAAAAAAAAGAGAAAATGTTGTAATAAATAACTCACAGTAATTATGAGCTTAATTATTCACAACATAATAGTATAAAGTCATATATCATCTCAATAAAAAATATAATTGAGGATTACGGTATTATTCATAGTACTTAAGTCTAAGCTTTGCAGGTATCATGCTCGTATATAACAAGTTTAACATCCATAGAGCAGTTGAAACTAACTATATCTATAAGCATTAAAGGAATAAAACTATACAGAGTAAAATGATCAGGATCGAACAAATCATCAAGATTGACTATCTCAGAAAAAAACCTATAACACAAACATGAACCAACACCACAAATAATAATACTAAGTCACAATCAAGATGCTATTGTCACTAATAATTTGATATACCTACCACCATACATTAAGCAACAACCTAACTATCCGTAGCAGCAGACAACAAATAAAGCAATATCAAAAGAGATGATATCATCGAAGAAAAAATAAGTAAAAGGTTAGGAGGATCATCATCAGACACACGAAACCTAACAATCGGAGAATCCGGAGAATCATCAGACATACGAAATCTTACAATCGAAAAAACCCCCACTGCAACCAAAAATAATGCTATAGAAAATAAAATAACCTCACTTCGCCCATAAACAACAAGATCATCATCAACTGCAGCAAAATCATCACCAACTGCAACCAGACCATCATCCACTGCAGCAAAATCATCATCAGCTGCAGCAAAATCATCATCAGCTGCAGCAAAATCATCATCAGCTGCAGCAAAACCATCATCAACGGCAGCAAGATCATCAGCAATAGCAAAACCATCAAGGTCACCTATATCAGGATCAAAACCACCACATAAACACAAACCAGCACCCAAAATAAGCATATTACCATCAACTCATAACTAAAGTCATTATACTAAAACGCTATTTATATTTACTGTTACCACAATCATAATAGAAAACAAGCAACCAAAAAACTCCATATTACACTACTAAGAACAGCGCCCAACATCCCACACATAACAAAGATCACAATAGAAGTAACAACAAACTCAACTTAAAGTTACAATATCAATATTAGTAGTACTTAAATTTCGTCAAATCACCAAGACTGACTATTTCAAACATAAGATCCACCACGCAGGCTCTACTACATAGGCATAAATTAACGCCACAAATAAAACTAAAACAATGATCATAAATATGTACTTATTTAACTCAACAAAAACAATTAAGCCCCAACTTAACCAGTCTTATTTTTAGAGTTTAGTTAAACTATCTACAAAAAAACAAGTCAAATTACAAACAAGAGCATATCAATAAATGCTATAAATTAAACATATCCCTGTAATCAATAATCAATCCAAACATCACATAGTAGTAGGCAACAAATAGAACACGATCAAAAAAGAAGACATCTACGCAATCACCACAGATGCCATAGAGTAAAAATCAGTAAGTTCATTTAAGATGATGAATTCAACACATGAAGAAAACCCTAATATAGCCAAAAGTAACGAAAGCGAAAGTATAATAGAATTACCGAGACCTATAAAAGCAACAGCAGGAACAGTAGTAGCGGCGGCAACAAGAGCAAGTATCATCTCACAAATCACCAGGCCCACCTACACATAGATACATACCAGAAACCAAAATAAACGTATTATAAATCAACTCTCAACTAAAATTAGTTTAACATCATTTATTGTCGATACAGTAACAATATAAATAGAAAGAAAATAATCAATCAAACAACTACCCCTTGCACTACCCAAAAAAATCAACAAGCACCCAACACCACACCTACAGAGATACAATTGTAATTGCAAAACACTTAGTCTCATATATTTTCATGACAAAAGAATGGCTCTAAGTAATAATAAAAACCAGTGGGCATTGTATGTAGGTAGGAAATTTTCTACCAATTATTAAGTTACTACATTGTATGCATTATTATACAATATTTATCGATAAAAATATCACTTGATGTATTAAATATGTTGAAAGTTACTGCTTTTACTAAAATTTTCCTAATTTATCACTATTATTTAAATAATTAAATTCTCTTTGCACCAAACAAAAAAACACCTCCATAAAAACAAAAATACCACGCACAGCAAAGAAATTGTTGTTCCTATTATTTTAATTAAACCTTACATACAACCTTCCATATAAAAAATATAGTATTATCATAGTATGTAGTTTTCTCTAAAAGCTCTACAATAATCACTATGATAAAACTAGAGTATTTAATGCCAAAAACATTAATGACAAATGTTACAAACCAATAAATTAACCGTATATAGGTTAATAACATAGTCAGCTATAGTTTAATTATTGCCATAATCTGCTTGCAATTAGATTTATTAATCTTTCACTACACAAGTTGGATATCAATCAGCACAATTACAAAACTATCGTATAGCAAAACAGATATATCTAACACTCATCTAAAGTTATATTTAATCTAGATGCAATATTATTTTTCTTACGAAAAGAACACGATCAGCTCTAGCAACTGGAAAGCACGCATGACAGAGCCAAAACAACAGCACACCAATCAGTATTACAAATTAGATATGCCCCCATAATTAGATAAGACTATAACTAAATAACAAATAAGGAAATCAATATCAAAAAAGACAACACACCCGCTACAAACGAATAAATACCAAGATAAAAATCAGAATAATCATCCGACACAAATAACATAATATTCTAATAAATTGCTACAGCAGACAAAAATAATGCCAGAAAAATTAAAAATCTCTCTTCACTCAGGAACAGGCTGGTGTAATTTTAAACCTTAAGATCATCTGTGTGTAAGGATCAGCTCTAAAGCCGCCGCACAGATACGAACCAGCACCTAAATAAAGATACTATTAACAGTACAAAATTAAAACCTACTACCTACCATCATAGTACTACGCTAAAATGTAATAGTTATTATAGTAGTATAAAACAAGCAATCAAATAACTCCTTATTGCTCTACCGAATAAAAAAACCATAAGCAACAAATATCTCACCCTCAACAATAAAACCAGAATCGCAAAGCGCCTAAGTTTAGCTTATTTTACGATAAAAGAAGAACTGAATTGTAATTTCATACCGCTAACGATTCTAGGCAAGCATAGCACATAGCAAATGTAGGAGACCTGTATACCAATTAACAGCTAATGTATCGGTTAACCATTATTTTAGTGGTAAAAAAATAAGCATTAATACATAAAATATGTTGCAATTACTGCTTTTATTAAAATCTTTTACAAGCTATCACTGCTATTTGAATATTCACTATCACTTACAACAAACAGGAAATGATTTACATAAAAACAAAGATCACAGATACAGTAAAAAATCATTATTTTTTACTAAATTTCTCATAACTCTCATATAAAAATATAATATCGCAATATGTAATTTTATCTACAAGATATGCGACAATAACACAGATATTTTATGACAAAAGCATTGATAAATAATGTTTCAAATAAACAAATTAAATCCATAGATAGTAAGAACACAAAATGTTTGGTTTGTCATTATTTTGACTTGATTAACTAGAATCTACTATTAGTATGCTAGACACTACACTTATATTTTGTCAAACATAGGTAAATAGGACAATAAATCTTTGCATTTAAAGAGCAAATATTAAACAATAACTAGAGAGTTTTTTTATTTACAGAATGATATTTTTAAAATTAACCCTGGTGCCACCAACTCCACTGAAAACACAAAAACAACGCACCTTGCGCAATTAAAGTATGTACTGAGCCCATCGTTGTTAATTAAGCTTTAAAATACACATAGATAGTAAAATTCTCTTATGAGAAGAATCCTGTTACCATATAAATATAACGCCCAAGATAAAAACCTTACTCACTTCCCATTTTTTGTTCATCCATTAGGAATGCTCATATCCCAAATGTACTTGCCAAGTTTATTTTTATTCTTATGTTATGCTGACCACACCAACCATCATTATAACCGATTTCCAATTATATTTATTAAGCACACAAACAGAATACCAATTAGCATAATTACAAAATTATCACAGCTACAGCTCAAAACGATCGCATAACACATTGACATGATCTATAGTCAAATCTCTTAATAATTGACAACAAAGTCATAAGCACGAAATACACTAGGTACAAATACAAGGCTACATTAATTTAAGCTCAGGACTACTTGCTTACAAAAATGTAACCACAATTAGCTACCAATTAGCAAATACGTACAACAAAGCAAAAAATTAAATATAAAATAATCACTACAATTAGCCAACAATATAACTATCACAGATCAGAATACAATAAACAAATAGACACCAAAACATATGATGCCGCCCCGACAATCGAAGAAATCGAAAGATAAAAATACGGAGGATCAGCCAAAATAAGTAATCCAACAATAGAAGAAACTGATACTGCGGCCATAAATAATGCTAGAGAAAATAAAATAATCTTACTTAGATCAATAGGAGCAGCAAGATCATCAATATCAAGAGGGGCATCAAGATCGGCAATATTAAGAGGAGCAGCAAGATCGTCAATATCAAGAGGATCAACAAGATCATCAGGTTCGTCAACATCCAACAAATCACCAAGATTGCCTACACCAAGCTCGAATCCACCAGATAGACATAAATCAGACCCCAAAATAAACATGTTATCACCAATCAACAACTAAATTATTAACTAATAATGTTATTATTATAGTCACAACCATCGTACTACCAATAAAAAAACATCACATCTGAAACAATAACATCAAAACAGCAACAGTAATAAAACCAGCACTGGAAGTGCACTTAGCTTGATTCTTTTATAACAATAACAAAAAAATGTCGGAGTAATTTCACATCTCTAAGAATTGTACATAGACACAGGATACTTTCCTACCAATCATTGCTTGCTGTATTGGTCAACTATTATTAGTTTAATGAATAACATACTCAGTGCTCATAAAAAAGTTATAGTAAACATTACAAGAAATAACCCACGGCAACCATGATCGCAGTTATTCGTAACAAATACTGTCACTACTATCTTAATAGAAGTAACAATAAACCTGATTAAAAATCTCAGTATTCGTAGTAGTTAAATCTGGGTTTTATAGATCATATTTATATGTAACAAAACTCTTATACAGAACAGATTATAGGCAGGTAGTGTTAGTTTTTTATTATTATAACCATCTATTATAAAATATTTATCTAAACATGGGCAAACACTTTACACTTAAATAGTAAGTATGGTAAGCAGCAACACTAAAAAGTATATTTGCAGAATAATTATTTAGAAATTAATTTCATCACCGTAGCGAAAACAATTAACTTTACGCAAAAAATCCCCACAGAGACTTATTTGTAATTAACTCATAAATTGAATACAAAATCAGCTCAACTAAAACCATCATAGAGAACAAAATAACTGCAGGGCGCGTTGGGAACGATTTACAGGACATGATATAACAAATAAACCAACATACAAGCAGACAACGCCAACTCGAAAAGAGCAGAATTCAGAAGATGCTCATCCCAATAAGAATTTGACATATATAACAAAGAAAACGAAGAAATTGCAGCTGAAACCAACAACACTGACAGAGAAAACAAAATAAACCCATATCGACGCAGCCCAAAAGGATTACCAGCTATAACAGGATTATCAGCCACAACAGGATCATCATCAGGGAAAACAAGATCATCATCATCAGGGAAAACAAGATCATCATCATCATCAGGGAAAACAAAATCATTAGGATCACCAACTTCCAACAAAGCAGCAAGATCACCTACATCAGGTACAGGCTCAAAACCACCACACAGACACAAAGCAGCACACAAAGTAAACATACTACCACCAACCCATAACTAAAATTATTATGCTGAACATGTTATTTATTACTATTGCAGTCACAATCTAAAATAAGAAATCAAACAGCCAACCCTTGCACTACCAAGAAGAAAATCAATAATCCACAACCTAGATACAACAATAAAACTATGGTTGCGAGGTCTTAGTCCGCTCTTTTTATAGCACTCACAACCACACCGCAGTGTACAATGTAAATGTTGAGTTAGATATAGTATGTGAATTATATACCTCTTTATTAACTACTAATTACTGTGAATAATTTACCACTACCTAATATAAAAAAACGTATTATCGTAATATTTAATTTCTCTACAATACCTACAAAAATTACTCATCAATCCTATATTACAAGCATTAATTAAAGAAGAACGTTTCAAACTAACAAGCTAAACTTATAGAGAGTAAAAACACAAAATACTTGTCACTATCTTGCAGCACTTTACTAACTGGAATCTACTCCTAGTGTACCGGGCAAACTCAATACACTACCTACCAATCCTATTGTAATTACAAACAATATCAACTGAATAAAACGTTGGGAGCAATATGCAGCCAAATTTACAAAGAGTTGCAACTACAAAATACAGCATGCACCCAGAGCTGTGTTAATTTTTAAACGAGACCAGTTATCAACTGGGAAATATGCACAACAAAAATACCCCCCACCAATGCCACAAAAATTACATATATCCCTATAATCAAGCAGCAACCTAACTATCACAGATCAAAACATAACAAAAAGCAAAGAGGCATCAAAATAAGTCATGCCTCGATAATAGAAGAACCAGCAAGATAAGAATCGGTAGAGTTATTATCTAATATCACACAAATACGATACCAATTAGTGCAATTGCAAAATTATCACGACGCAAAATAGTAGCATAACTCGTTGGTAGTGATATATAGTCAAATTTACAAAAAATCTCTAATAGATACCCATAACCACACAAGGTAAACTAGGCACACATCTAAATCTATGTTAATTTCAACGCAGGACTATTTGATTACAAAAAATGTAAATACGATCAGCTGCCTATTGGCAAATACGTACAACAAGGCAGAAACAAGATCCCACCAAACCAATACTACAAATTAAATATAAAATATATCACTACAACTAGCTAACAATATACGTATCACGGAGTAGAGTACAATAAGGTATAAAAAAAATGATGCCGCCTCGATAACCTAAAAAATCGCAGGATAAAAATCCAGATGATCACCCAACACAAGTAATCTAACAATCGAAGAAGTTGCTGCTACAACTATAAATAATGATATCAAAAATAAAATAATATCACTTCTATCAAAAAGAGCAAAATTATCAGGATCGGCAATATCAAGAGTAGCAAGAAACATCGGCAGGTTCATCGACATCCTAAACATACTATCATCAACCAATCAACGATTAAATTATTAACTAAAACGCTATTATTATAGTCACAACCGTTGTACCACCCTCAAAAACAAATACCACATCTAAAACAGCAATAACACAATAGCAAAAAAACCAGTACTAGAAGTACATTTAGCTTGATTCTTTTATAACAAAACAAAGTCCAGGGGTGCAATTTCACATCTAATAAGAATTACACATAGACACAAGGTACTTTTATACTAATCATTAGTTACTGTATTGGTCAACTATTACTAGTTTAATGAACAACATGCTCAGTGCTCAAAAAAAAGTTATAGCAAACGTTATAAAGAGATAGCCCACTACAACTATGTAGATAGCTAACGGTAACACACTATCATTACTATCTTAATGAAAGTAATAATAAACTTAATTGAAAATCGCAGTATTCATGGTATTTAAACCTGGTTTTTGTAGACCATATTTATATGTAACAAAACTCGTACTCGTATATAAAACAAATTTAACAGCCATATCAATTGACATTATATCTATAAATATTAAAAAAAAGAAAAAATTTCTAAAAATTACATTATTAGAAAGCAAAAGATCAGGAACGCCACAATAAAATCATCAAGATTAACTACCGCATATATTTAAAAAAACTCTGCAAATAACCATATTAGCTCACAATTAAAACACGAAACATTAACATTATCGGTATGACACACGACCAATAAAAGTAAATAAAAAAAATCACTCTCTCATTAATTAATAAAGTAAAACAATAATCATAAATATGTATCTATTTAAAGTGACAAAAGAAACCAAGTTGCAACTTACCTGGTTTTTTTAGAGCAAGAAATCTGCAAAAACGAATCAGATTATAACATTACATTACAAAATATTTTGTTGGATATATACAGATAGCACAATAAACGCTTGCATTTAATTAGTAAAATAAGTATGCACTAACTAGTATTAGATATTATGGAATGATATTCTTCTTTATAATTATTAGTACCATAAACGCCACCGTAAAAACAACGCATTTTACTCAACTAAAACTTGTACTAAGCATAGTATTTCTCATTAGGTTTTTATTTACAATACATACACCGATGACAAATTTATTTTTATTGGCACGTTGTGCATGTTACATTACTTAAGAAAATGCAAATTATATTTTAATTATCGTTATAATTCATCTGTAATTAGATTTATTAACACAAATACACAAGCAGTAATAACCACGCAAGATACGTCAAGCACGCATCTAAACTGGATTAATTTCTATTCAACACATCATCCGCTTATGAAAATAAGATATAAGCACGGTCAGCAATGCAAATAGCAAACACGTATGTAAGCCGAAATAGGAAATAATCAACCAGTACTACAAATTAGATATGTCACTATATATTAGGCACCAACACAACTATCACATAACATAATAAATAAAGAAATATCTAAAGAAGAAATATCACCTAGATAAATGAAAAACCGAGAGGATAAAAATCAGTAGGACAACCGACACTACAACCAATAATAACGCCAGTGAAGACAAAATAAAACCTCTTTCCACTCTAAGACAATAGAAGCAACTGAGAAACAAGACCCTTAACAGATTCGCACCTAACAAACCATCAACATCAGCCGTCTCTAATAATAGGATAAAGTGCTATAAAAAGGATAGCACTATCAAATACAAATGACAAATAAACTTCAATATACGACCCAGCATTACCTAACACAGAGTATGAAACAGACAGAAAACACCCTAACAAAACCGTAGACAACGCTATAGAAAAATTAAAATAAAACGATTCGGGCCTACAAGGAGCCTAAATTCGGCCACAGCGGATAACTTCCCTAAAATCTCTAAAAACAAAAGGAACAGGTTCAAGATCATCAGAGAAAACAAGACCACCTAGATCACCTATATCTGGCGAAACCACCGCGTAGATACAAACCACCACCCAAAATAATCATATTATTAATCGACTCATAATTAGAAGCGTTATACCAAAGATCCAAAGATGTTATTTACACACTATAGCCATAACCTAAAATAAGAAATCAAACAACTTGCTGCTGCACTACTAAACAAAATCAATAAGCAACCAACACTACAAACATAACAACAATATTAGAATTACAATATACTACCTAATTCGTGATAAAAAAATATAGAATAGAAGCGTCAGGAGCACAGACTAACTGTCAGGATTATAGTTAGCTAATTAAAAATTATTTTTTATTAATTAACCGCCCATCGCCAAGAATCCGGAAAGAAGACGCAGGGGATAAGGGACATAGGAGGCTTTTCTGCCAATTATTAGACAACATATTGAATAGCAATTAGCACACTCTTTAGTGATAAAAACATCAACTATACAATACATAAAATATTGTGTTTGCAGTTAATGATTATATCTATCAAAATTCTTTACATTTATTTACAATTTACAACTGCTATTCTAGGATTAATCATTTTCTACAAGAGTCTCTCCTTATAACAAACAAAAAAATTCCTCCATAAAAAAATAAAAATCACAACAGTAAAAAAATTACCACCACTGCTCTTTTTTTAATTAAATACCTCATAAAAAATATCGTTCTTGTATATATGTAATTTTCTCTAAAATTTTCACAAGTATGGGTCAATACCTAGATAACTTTATGCCAAAGGCACTGACTACGAATACTTAAACCTAATAAGTTAAACATATAATATACAGCAACTATTAACTTGGCCATTCATAAAACATGTCATACACCGTCTTAATAAAAGTGAAAATAAATATAACTTAAAACTTCGGTATTAGCAGTACTTAAAATTTGTTTATAATATATACCATAAACCTAAAATCATCTGACAAACATTGACGTGCCACCTATAATGCGCGTTCCTTACATAATAAATATCTTACGTAAGACCCCAAGAACCAGGCCTCTCGTTATTTTTTGTTCATCTGCTGGCAATGTGCATGTCCCAAATGCACCTCTGATAAATTTATCCTTACCCGTATGTTATATTATCCGTACAAGTTATATTCTAATTATTGTTAGAACTTATTTGTAATTAGTTATTTAATATCTTAATACATAGATCAAATATCAATTAGAGAAACTACAAAACCACCTTGGCCAGCAACCGACAAATACGCATGACAAGAAAGAGTGCATAACCGCACTACAAATTAGTCATACCACCATAAACCAGGCACTAATCTAGTTGTTTACGGCCAAAAAGTAGCACACGAACCAGTACCAAAAAACACAACAACCCACAAACAATTAAAGAAGTTCCAAATTGGAAAACAAGACTTGGGAGACCATCCAACCGAAGGAGTACACCAGCAACATATAAAGTCGCAGACGATATCAGCAAAAATAAAACAAAGTCACCTTGATCCGGAAGGACAACTGGATCAGCAGCACCATCGGGATCAGCAGCAGCAACAACACCAAGCACCATCAGGATCGGCAGCAGCAGCAGCACCAGGATCTGCAAAATCCAACTCACCATCTAACAAGGCATCAAAACCATCTACACGAGGTCCTAGACCACCGCATAGACACAAAGCAGATCCCGAAATAAACATATTATTACCAATTCGCAATTAAAATTATTGTACTAAAATGTCACTTTATTATTACTATAATCAGTAATTATTACCACAATCACTACCGAAAACAAGCAATCAAATAACCTCCTCCCACTGCCAAACAAAATACACCCAACACCCAATCTGTAGCAAGAAAACAGAGTAGCAGAATATTTAGTTTGGCTTCTTGTGGTAATGATAAAAAAGGACAGGGTTATAACTCATATCCTTCCCACTCCACACGAGACCATACATAGGAAGGAGAATTCTCCATCAACTAATTATTCTAATCACTATATTCAGCAATTATTATATACTTCTTAGTGTTAAGGATAACACCTATACATAAAATATGTTTGCAATTATTAACTTTTATTAAAATTTTTCCCAACTTTACTACTCACCACTGCTTGAAGATTCATTACTCTTTAAAATTTTACAACAAACAAAAATGTTTCGGTAAAAACAAAGATCACATACGAAACAGAGTAAGGAAATGGCCGCTCCTGTTATAGCCATTCCTGTTCTTTTTCTAATTAAACATCCCACAGAGCAAAAAAACTATCGCATCAAAATGTAACATCGCAACATGTAATTTTCTCTATAAAAAATACAATAATTGCTCAACAGTTGAGTGCCAAAGTTATTAATGGATTAATGCTTCAAATAAACAAGTTAATCCCACAGAGAGTAGGAACACAAAATTTTTGTTACTACATACCACATCCTATTGCATATCAAAAACGTAGTCTATGGTATTAGAGCACATTATACTTGTTACCAAGTATGTTCAGAAAAAACTGTTAGAAGTACTGCGCGAAGCAGACTACGGCAAAAACAACATGCATAAATGTATAAAAAACACATGTTACAACAAATAAAAAATGGTCGCAGGCAAATATACTAATAAAACAAACCACATGCTAAACTGAGAAATTATTAGAGAGGGATAGAGGGAAAAAGAAAAATAAATTACCACGCGCTATATCAACAAAACACACTCCCTCAAGTATGCCAATAATTTTAATCCTCAGCTAATATCTGCAGCAATTGCTGTAGATATTGGATA
Source organism: Candidatus Ichthyocystis sparus (assembly GCF_900078745.1). Taxonomy (GTDB): domain Bacteria; phylum Pseudomonadota; class Gammaproteobacteria; order Burkholderiales; family 2013Ark19i; genus Ichthyocystis; species Ichthyocystis sparus. The sequence goes on from NZ_FKII01000049.1 coordinate 75,832, forward strand.
CCCTTTTGCTCTACATATAAAGCAAAGACTCAAAAATCATGAAAACCATCAGAGCGAGAGCATTACAGCAGCGAAAAAAAGGAGAAAATAAGATATTGTTCTCATGGTACTTAAATCTGGGCTATGCGGACCATATTCATACACAATAAAAGCGGTCATAGCAGTTGAACCCATAGCTAGAAGCATTGAAAAAAAGAAAAGATTCCTAAAAACAGCATTATTCAAAGGTGGGGGACCGAGATCATGATCAGGATCAAGAACGGGATCGGGGTCGGGCTCAAGAACGGGAACGGGATCAGGGATGGGAGCTGGAACGGGACCAAGAACTGGAACTGGATCAAACAAATCACCAATATCGGCCATCTCGGTTATAAAACCGCTGCATAAACCAACGTTACAAATAATCATCTCAACTCACAATTAAAATTATCTTTTACTAGAACATTACTGTCACTATAATTTAAAACAATCAATGAAATAACTCGCACTACCCAAACAACAAGCACAGATACATACCTGCTTAATAGGAATCCGGTCATACCTTAATTAATCTAGTTATTTTACAATAAATGGTCTACGAAAAAACGGGCAAAGTCTAGCTTATTCTTAGTTCAACCTTTTGTGCATGCATATACGCATGGAGAACAATCTAGCAGTATGTAAAATATACAATTTCGTATGCGCACCATATCATGGGTGTATAGAATCAATAGACAAGATCTCTAAAAAATGGCTCTGCCACTATCGATGGTAATCACTATGAAAGAATAATACAAAAACAAACAAGAGGATAGTACAACACATTATGCAAAAACTTTCTTGTTAATAACATTAAAAAACTTGCTTTAGCACAAATATATGTACAGCATAGCACGACCCAAGAGGCTACGTAGTCTGCAATTGTAGCGAGCAAATAACATATAACTGCCATTATCTTATTCGTATGTCTAGTCCCAGATATATATCTGGCAAAATATCTAGAACAAGTTATCCCTCATCTCAAAGAGACGACTAACAGTTCTTGCAAATTGATCAGAAAATTTACCTTGATAATCCCATTTCTCTAATGGAAAACTAGAAGAAATAAAAAGCCTCCTGTGGCGGTCATACAATACGTCTATTAAAAAAGTAAATCTACGAAGGTGGGTTAACGAAAATTCGTTAAACTCAGGAATATGGGATATTATAAAAGTAGAAAACATTTCTGATAATAGTAAATAATCCCTGAAACTTCTGCTTGTATTACAAATACTACCATAGGTAAACCAAATACTGCTGTCAGCTATGCGGTAGTATGAAATATGTCTTCCATTTATCTCAATTTTACCTTCATTTTTATCAATAAAAAATTCCTCAAAATACGCTTCAGATTTCGCAGTATGAGGTGAAAAAAATCTGCTATTAGCGGATGTTTTATGTTCACGACGAAAATCTACATCCTCTTCCATACTTACAGAAATATAGTGCTCATGCATCCAATCAATAGTGCCCATAAAACTATCTCTACGAAGACCGTCAATGTATAGCTGAGAAATTGCAAAATTGCTGGTTGTCATAATAAAGATATCTCTTTCATCAAACTTCATTAAAAGTCGTCCGAGTATCATGGCATCAGCAATATCAGAAACATAAAACTCATCTAAGAATAGATACCGATAGTCTAAGGATTTAATCATTGCAGATATAGGATCATTGTCTTGGCTATTACGCCCCAGATAATCCTGTACGCTTCTCATAAACTCATGAAAATGCAACCTTCTTTTATCAGGTAATAAAAAATGCTCATACACCAAGTCCATCAAAAAAGTTTTTCCGCGTCCAGACGGACCATAGACATACAAAGACCGTGGCTTGTCGACAGTAAGTCTGCCCCAAAAAGTTTGTCTCTCAATTATTGAATTAATGACCGACTCAATGGCCTGGAGAGCACTCAGCTGAGAGTTAGTTTCTTTGTAATTATTTCTAACGCAGGCATCAACATACTCTCTTTTTAAATCAACCATAGCTCACAAAATTGCTGAGCTAAGAGTGTATGGCAGCACCAGAAGTAGCAAGAGCCGCCTCCAGAGTCACCTCAGAAAGACTGGGATGAGCATGCATGATGGATGCAATATCCTGAGCTGAAGACTTAAACGTCATAGCCACTACGCACTCATTAATCAACTCGGAAGCCATAGGACCAACCATATGTACCCCCAACAAACGATCAGTGTCTCCGCAGCTAAGCATTTTAACAAATCCTAAATTACGGCCCATAGAACGAGCACGGGCATTAGAAACATAGCTAGCCTGCCCCACATTATACGGTCGACCCAAATCTATAAGTTGCGATTCGGTTTTCCCAACCCAAGCAATTTCAGGATCAGTATATATAACCCACGGAATAATATCCCTATCATAGTATGGACAAAGTCCCGCCATGCTCTCAACAACAAACAGAGCATCCTTGCTTGCTCTATGAGCCAACATAGGTCCAGAAATAACATCACCTATGGCGTAAACTCCAGGAACAGAAGTAGAAAAATTATCATCCACGACTATACGCCCACGATCATCAATGGATATACCAACTCGGTCCAGGCCCAGTTCATTGGTATTAGGAACTCTTCCAACTGCCACTATCAAACGATCAAATGTTAAAGACCTAAGCTCATTACTAGATGATTGTACAGTAAGTGTAACAACAGAATCATGGGTAACAACAGATTTAACATTAACACCCAGGTTAATTTGCATACCCTGGCGCTTGAAATTCTTCATTGCCTCTTTTGAAACAGACAAATCTGCCGCTGCTAAGAATGAGGTGGAAGCCTCTAGGAGTACAACATGCGAACCCAATCGTGACCAAACACTACCCATCTCCAAACCTATAACACCTGCACCTATTATAGCAAGACGGCCCGGAACTCGATCAAAGGAAAGAGCACCTTCATTGTCAACAACAAGACGATTATCTACTGGAGCCATTGGAAGACAAGAAGGAACGGAGCCAGTAGCAATAATCACTCTATCTGCAGCTACCACATTGTCTTGCCCAGAAACAAAAAGTAAATACGAACCATCAGCTTCCCTACTGTGAAAAGAAGCCCTCCCCAAAATTGGGGTAACTGAATTCTTTTTGAACAAATGAGCAATGCCACGGCTATTATCAGAAATAATTTTACTCTTGCGTTGCATCATCTTGTCCAAATCTAACTGAACAGAACTTACAACAACACCATGATCAGAAAAATCATGGCACACCTGCGAATAAAACTCAGAAGATTGCAACAAAGCCTTGGAGGGAATACAACCCACATTCAGGCAAGTTCCCCCATAACACGGGTTGCCAAATTGGTCTGACCAAGAATCAATACAGGCTGTCCTAAACCCACACTGTGCAGCACGAATGGAGGCAACATACCCGCCAGGACCAGCACCTATAACTACAACATCAAATTTCTCCATTACAAGCCCATCAGTATACTAAATACACAACAACAAGCGAGAAGGATCCTCTAGAGCATCCTTAATAGCAACCAGTCCTAGAACGGCCTCTCTACCGTCAATCAGCCTATGATCATAAGAAAGTGCCAAATGAACCATGGGACGAATAACAATCTCCCCATTCTCTACAACAGGACGATCTTTTATAGCATGAACGCCCAATATAGCAGACTGCGGAGGATTAATGATAGGAGTAGACATGACAGATCCATAGGAACCGCCATTGCTAATGGAAAACGTACCGCCAAGCAGATCGTCCAAAGCCAAACGCCCAGACTTAGCACGTTTGGCGTAATCTGAAATAGCAAGCTCAATTTCATGCATGAGCAAACTATCAGCATCACGAATAACCGGTACTACCAAACCCCTCTCTGTACCTACAGCCACACCTATATTAAACGAACCATGGTATATGATGTCGGAACCATCAATAGATGCATTGAGAACAGGAAACTTTTTCAAAGCAGCAACAACCGCCTTAACAAAAAATGACATGAATCCTAAGCGCACTCCGTGGCTCTTTTCGAAGATATCAACATATCTTTTGCGAAGATCAATGACGGCCTTCATATTAACCTCATTGAAAGTCGTAAGAGTGGCAGTAGAGGACTGAGATTCCAATAACCTCTCTGCCACACGAACTCGCAACCTAGACATTGGCTCACGACGATCGGAAATAGCATTATCACTAACAGAAGATACTACTTCCTTCTCATCCCTGGTAGCTTCAGGTTTGGAGCTAGACTCAGACTCTACAGATACAGAAGTACTAGATTCCTCAGCATGTGATGAAGTAGAAGCAGTAGAGGTATCGGGTAGGTCAGACGACTTTAGCACATCTTCTTTCAAAATGCGCCCGCCAAGTCCAGATCCAGAAACATCACCTAAATCAACCCCCATATTAGAAGCCAACGAAACGGCGGCTGGCATAGCAACATTACTATGGGAAGCGACAGACGATCCTCCATGCTGTTGGACAACAGCATCCTCATGAGAACCTACGGCAGATGCACGAGAAGGAAGATCGGAATCTGAGGACATCTCAGTAATATCAGCAATATCCTGGCCACTAACAACGATGGCGCCATCATCCTCGATTATAGCAGATAAAACACCATCAATAGGCGACGGAATCTCCATAACTATCTTGTCCGTCTCAATCTCAACTAAGACTTCACCCCTCTTTACATGATCTCCAGGCTGCTTTTGCCAGGAAAGAAGCGTTGCTTCAGAAACTGACTCCGACAACTGAGGCACCTTTACTTTGACAGACATAAAAAAACCTCTTTAAGAAATAACAGTCAAGTCACTACTCGTCACTGGGCTCTGAGGATACATGAGACTCAAAAGCATCCTTGATAAGAGCATCTTGCTGCAAACGATGGGTGGAAGGAGATCCAACAGCGGGAGAGGCCTCACGTTGACGACCAGCATATCTCAAATTCTGTAATGAGGTCAGATACCCACCCAGTTTGTGGCAAATAAAATACCAAGCACCCATGTTACGAGGCTCCTCTTGACACCAAACAATATCAAGGAGACGAGTATACCTAGCCATTTCAGCAGAGTATAAAGAATGCGGGAAGGGAAATAACTGTTCTAACCGAACAATTGCTACATCTTCCCTCTGATGTTCCTGCCTATACGCTAGTAGATCGTAATAAACCTTCCCCGTGCAAACAATAAGCCTGCGAACACGATAAGGATCAACAACGCCATCACCTATTATTGGATAAAAGGAGGCGCCCGCTATTTCCTTAAGAGAAGACATAGCATGACGCTTACGCAACAGTGACTTAGGAGTCATAACAATCAATGGACGCCTCTGGGTACGCAACATTTGGCGGCGCAGCAGATGAAAAATTTGAGATGCCGAGGTAGGAACACAAATTTCCATATTCTTATGAGCACATAACTGAAGAAAACGCTCCAACCTTGCAGAAGAATGCTCGGGTCCTTGTCCTTCTAAGCCGTGGGGCAACAAACAAACGACACCACTGTAGCGCCCCCACTTGACCTCTGAACTAGATAAAAATTGATCAAAGGCTACTTGAGCGTTATTACAAAAATCACCATACTGAGCTTCCCAAATTACAAGTGACTTGGGATTAGTCATAGCATATCCATACTCAAACGCCACTACAGCCTCTTCAGAGAGAACAGAATCATAAACTTCGAACGAAACACCCTCTCTCTTTGCCAAATTAGCTAAAGGACAAAAAAGTTGCCCATTTTTTTGATCATGAATAATGGCATGCCTATGAGCAAACGTACCCCTACCACAATCTTGACCGGACAAGCGCACAGAAAAACCATCACTTAACAAAGATGCATAAGACAAATTCTCCGCAGCCCCCCAATCGAGTAAATCCTCGCCTTTATACATATTATGACGATCAGAAAAAACTTTGCTGACGGCACGATGAAGAGTAAAATTGCTGGGAAGGTTAAGTAAGTAACTACCAAGATTTGTTAATGTTTCTATTGGCAGAGAGGTTCGTGCATGTCCGGTGTATTTGTCAGTCAATATCTCAGACCACCCAGTACAAGGACGGTCAAAAAGTAAAGATTCAGATGTAATAGGAACAGGAGTAACACCCTTATCCATGGACTCTATGTACTCTGATATATACCCATCAACCTCGCTTTGTGTGCACACATCAGACTCGACTAAACAATTTGCATAGAGACTCTTAGTACCTGGATGCTCAGAGATCTTCTGGTACATAATCGGTTGGGTAATATAAGGCTCATCTTGCTCGTTGTGACCAAAACGCCTAAAACAAACCAAATCAACGACCACATCCTTGCAAAAGGTCTGACGATAAAGCAAAGCTAATCTAAGAACCCAAGCTACAGCCTCAGGATCATCCGTATTAACATGAAAAATTGGGCATTCAACAGATTTTGCAACACCAGTACAGAACATGCTAGAACGAGCATCCGTAACGTTAGACATAGTAAAACCAATCTGATTATTAATCACCAGATGGACAGTCCCACCCACCGAATAGCCGTTCGTCAAGGACATATTCAGGGTCTCCATTACCACCCCCTGCCCAGCAAATGCAGCGTCACCATGAACTAAAAACGGCAAAACTAAATTTCTTTGCGACATAGGATAGCTGTCTCTACGTGATCTAGCCATACCCATTACAACAGCATCCACAATCTCAAGGTGTGAAGGATTATATGCCAAAGAACAACGCACAACATGGTTAGAAGTAGAAACATTAGATGAAAAACCCATATGGTACTTAACATCACCGGATATGAGCTTCTTATCAAAATGGCCCTCAAACTCTTCAAACATTATAGCTGGAGACTTGCCCATTATGTTAACAAGAAAGTTCAATCGTCCACGATGGGCCATACCAATAATAATCTCGCGTATACCAAGATCTCCAGCATATTGAACCAAAGCATCAGAGGCCACAATGAATGATTCACTGCCATCAAGACCGAAACGTTTGACACCAACAAACCGTTTCGCTAGGTAATCCTCAAAATGTTCAGCCGCAGTAAGCAAGCGCAAAATTCGCTTCTTAGAGTCAACTGACACACTTTCACTTAAACGGGATTCAAATCTTTCCTGCAGCCACACACGTTCATCAAAAGATGAAATGTGAGCCAATTCAACTGCAACTGAGCCACAATAAGCTTCACGCATAGGCACATAGGACTCATAAGATAAGCGAGACTCTATGTCAGCAATAATCGGATTGGGTAAACTAGAAACAAGACCCAGAGGATCAAGCTTGGCGGAAAAATAACCCCAGGAGCGATAAGCATCCCAAATAAGTTCAGAGGAAAGTGACCCAGAAGAATCAGCAACTACACCAGTAGAAGACTCATCTGATAAACCAGAACCGAGAGAGCCGCCACAACCCTCAAAAACTGGAAGTAAATCCCCAGTTTTTTCGTAATGTTCAAAACATGATCGCCAATCTGGAGTAACAGAATCATGATCACTCTTATAAAGCGAATACAGATCCTCAAAGAACCCAGCACTAACCGAGCTCAAATAAGCGGTCTCCTCCAACTGTTTCATAGTACCCACAGAAAAACCCCTTAGACCACGCTAACACAAGCAAAAACACTAACAACCGCACTTCCTTTTATCAATAGGAAGCACATCCCTTTTGTCGTGACCCTTGTACAATTGACGTGGACGAGCAATCCTGTATTCAGGATCAGTAATCATCTCGATCCAGTGAGAAACCCAACCCACAGTACGCGCCAAGGAAAAAACACAAGTAAAGATATCCACTGGTATGCCCAAAGCTTGCTGGACAATGCCAGAATAAAAATCAACGTTAGGATACAATTTTCTACTCACAAAGTAATCGTCCTCAAGTGCAACTTGTTCTAACTTCAAGGCCAGCTTAAAAAGAGGATCGTTGTGTAAATCCAATTCATCTAAAACCTCATGACAAGTCTGACGCATTAGACGAGCTCTTGGATCGTAATTTTTGTACACACGATGCCCGAAACCCATCAGTCTGAAAGAACTTGATTTATCTTTAGCCTTCTTAATGTACTCACCAATACGACTGACATCACCAATTTCTCGAAGCATCTGTAGACATGCTTCATTAGCACCTCCGTGAGCAGGCCCCCAAAGGCAAGCAACACCGGCAGCAATAACAGCAAAGGGATTAGCACCAGATGAACCTGCCAAACGAACAGTAGAAGTTGATGCATTTTGCTCGTGATCAGCATGAAGAATAAAAATCCTGTCTAAAGCCCTAGACAAAACAGGGTTAACTACATACTCCTCACAAGGAACCGCAAACATCATTCGCATAAAATTAGAGGTATAGTCCAAATCATTTTGAGGATATACAAATGGCTGACCTATTGAATATTTATATGCTGAAGCGATAATGGTAGGCATTTTAGCAATCAAACGAATAGCCGAAATATTGCGGCTCACCGGATCGTCAATATCAAGAGAATCATGATAAAAAGCCGACAAGGCACTAACCACACCCGCCACAATCGCCATAGGATGAGCATCACGCCTAAAGCCATGATAAAACCTACTAAGTTGCTCATGTATCATTGTATGTACCGACAGAAGCCGGCAAAATTCCTTGTGTTCATCAGCATCTGGCAAATCACCGTATAAAAGCAGATAGGCAACCTCCATAAAGGAACAATTCTCTGCCAACTGCTCAATAGGATATCCCCTGTACCACAACTCACCATTTTCTCCGTCAACATAGGTAATGGCAGAGTGACAACTAGCAGTAGACAAAAAACCAGGATCATATGTGAAAACACCTGTTTGTGCATAAAAACTTCGCACATCCACTACTTTTGGTCCAACAGTACCCTCTAAAACATCAGCAGTGTAAGAAGGACCTCCATTACCTAGTTCTATTTTTGCTTTATCCATATACCCCACCCCAACGAACATTGACAAACGGCCCTTCAACACACCATTCCTACAAGATGATCAATCTCAGCATCATTAGTGGACAAACGACCCATTAGTACGTTCAGCATATCTGGGTCTGAGTAATCCAAAAAACGAGCCAAGGCAGCAATTTGTATATCGGTCAGAGAAGAAGCATGATTATCCAGAAAACGATTCAAAATTATATCAAGCTCCAACATACCGCGGCGACAACGCCACCTAAGACGCCTAAATTCTTCATCCCTCATATCGAACGAGACAACAACAAAGTCTTAATCTTTCCTATAGCCCTAGTAGGATTAAGTTCTTTGGGACAAACATCAACGCAGTTCATAATACTATGACATCTAAAAAGACGATAGGGATCATCCAAGCTATCAAGTCTCTCATTAGTAGCAGTATCACGAGAATCAGCAATAAACCTATACGCCTGCAATAAACCAGCCGGACCAACGAACTTGTCAGGATTCCACCAAAAAGATGGACAAGAAGTAGAGCAACATGCACATAATATACACTCGTACAAGCCATTCAATTCTTGGCGATCGTCGGGAGATTGCAAACGTTCCTTGTTTATAGCCACAGATTCAGTATTAACCAAATATGGCTTTATGGAGTAGTACTGATTATAAAATGAGGTCATATCTACAATAAGGTCCCTTATTACTGGCAAACCAGGTAAAGGACGCAAAACAACCTTCTTAGGTAATGATTTCATATTTGTAAGGCATGCAAGACCATTCTTACCATTAATATTCATGGAGTCGGACCCACAAACACCCTCTCTACATGACCGACGAAAGGACAGAGAATCATCCAAAGACTTAATATGAGTAATAACATCCAATAACATCCGCAAACCATGCTTGGACAGATTTACCTCATAACTCTCCATACGCGGCTTATCATCCTTTTCAGGGTCATAGCGATAAATCTCTACCGTACGAACATCATCAGCACTCATAAAAAATGCCCCCTGGCAACTAATAAATGTACTAACCAAACAAAAATATACTAACTAAAAAACCCTAGGTTTAGGCATAAAGCTATCAACGCTTAATGGACGAGAGCGAACAGGCTTGTATGTAAGACGTCCTGTATTAGAAAAATACAGAGAGTGCTTCATCCAATTGCCATCATCACGGTCGGGATAATCCTGACGAGCATGCGCTCCCCGACTTTCGCAACGCGCCTCTGCAGAAACCATAGTTGCTTTTGCCACCTCAATCATATTCTGCAACTCCAGCGCCTCAACCAATGCTGTATTAAAAACGGTTGACTTATCATTAATAAAGATATTATTAACTTTATCAGCAAGTTCCATAATCTTAATAACTCCATCTTTCAGAAGCTCTCCCTTGCGAAAGACCGCACAATGATCCTGCATAACACTCTGTATTTGGGATAAAACATCATGCACACCCTCTCCAGAGGAGCGGCTCCTCAAAGTCTCAACACGATCCACCGCTTCCTCCCCGGCACTAGGAGAAAGGTCTGGGAAAATATCAGGAAGGGAAGACACAAACTTGGCAACATGACGAGCAGTAGATCTTCCAAAAATAACCAGATCTAACAATGAGTTAGTTCCTAAACGATTAGCCCCATGAACAGATACACAAGAACATTCACCAACAGCATACAATCCATGCACTGGGACATCGCGACCATCACTATCACAAGAAACCACACGACCATGAATATCTACTGGTATTCCACCCATCTGATAATGGATGGTGGGAACCACTGGAACAGGATCCTTTATGGGATCAACATTAGCAAAGCGAATAGCAATCTCACGTATAGAAGGAAGGCGCTTCATAATTGTTTCTTCACCCAAATGACTAAGTTTAAGAAAAACATAGTCCTTATTGGGACCACAACCCCTGCCTTCTTTGATCTCCTGATCCATCGAGCGAGAAACAAAATCACGTGGGGCCAAGTCCTTAAGGGTGGGGGCATATCTTTCCATAAAGCGCTCGCCATCAGCATTCAATAATATGCCACCCTCACCACGTACACCTTCAGTAATAAGCACACCTGCGCCAGAAACACCAGTTGGATGAAATTGCCAAAATTCCATATCCTCAAGAGGGATACCTGAACGAGCGCACATGCCCATGCCATCCCCAGTATTTATATAAGCATTGGTAGTAGAGCGAAAAATCCTACCCGAGCCGCCGGTAGCCAAAATGATCGACTTAGCATTCAAAATCATGTACCTACCAGTCTCCATCTCCATGGCTAAAACACCCACACAAGCACCTTGCGTATCCATAATCAGGTCTATTGCCATCCACTCTATGTAGAAGTAGGTATTTAAGGCTAAATTACGCTGATATAGAGTATGAAGCATGGCGTGTCCAGTACGATCTGCCGCACAGCAAGAGCGCTGCACCGGCTTTTCTCCGAAATTAGCAGTATGCCCACCAAAAGCTCTCTGATAAATAGTACCGTCCTGATTGCGATCAAAAGGCATCCCCATGTGCTCTAGTTCATAAACAACCTCAGCAGCCTCCCTACACATAAATTCAATAGCATCCTGATCACCAAGATAATCAGAACCTTTTACTGTGTCGTACATGTGCCAAAGCCAATGATCCTCTCCCATGTTTGAAAGAGAGGCGCCTATTCCACCTTGGGCTGCTACAGTATGTGAACGAGTGGGGAAAACTTTAGAAACAACTGCTACATTGACGCCAGATTTAGACAGCTCTAATGCGGCACGCAAACCAGATCCACCCGCACCTACAACCAGAACGTCATAACTTCTTTTGGGCAGAGCCATCAGTTAACTCCTTGTAAAATCTCAAACGCCCAGAACATATAACAAATCAAGAGGAAAACAATAACTATGTAAAACGCCAAACGAAGACAAAGGGGTTTAATATAGTCCATTGCAATATCACGCATTCCTACCCACGAGTGAAAACACAGGGAAGCAAAAATAAAAAGAGTAAAAATTTGAAACCAGCGTGGAGAAAACACCTCAACCCAACTTCTATAGTCCCAAACAGGCATACATAAGACACGACACAAAACAACAACAGTGTATAAAACCATCAAAAATGCCGTAACACGTTGCAGAAGCCAATATCTTATGGCGTTACGAGAACCAGGCATGACACTATTTTTCATGAAAACACCCAAAACGAAAACAGCAGAGTTAGTATTATCGCCAGAATAAAAACTAATGCACTGGTTAAGCGAGCATCACTCTTTTCTACACACCAATGAAAATCCAGCGCCAAAAACCTAATACCAGCAAAAATATGGTGAACAAAAGACCAGAATAAAACAATAATGACTACTCTAACAAAAGTTTTATTCGAAAAGTTAGTTACTGATTCAAAAGAAATTGGACTAGAAATAGTCATTTCCAAAAATTTCAATATAGCTGGAATAAGGATAAACAAAAAAGCACCACTTACGCGGTGCAATATGGAAACTAGACCAGGAATTGGTAACCTGTAATTTACGATATCAAAAATATTAATATTGCGGAACTTTTTTCTACTACGTAAGGAAGAATGCATTCCCCTATCCCTTTAAGTAAAGTAGCAAGGTAAATCGTTACAACTACAAAGCAACACCAGCTACATTATAGGACGACCAACAAACACATACAATAATCCAATCATTTTTATAACCAGTATGTTTCATACATAGCCACAAAGCACTAAAAGTGATTCTCATTCTCTTTTAAAAAGTTTTCCAGCAATTAGTAATCTTTTATTAAAAAGAGAAGAATAACTATCATTAATACCTTTTAGATTAAAATTTCTTATCTTTTTAGTTACGATCGTGGCGAAATTAGCTAGAATATCGCTGCCCTTAGGTAGTCGTAATATCATCAACTTCTTTTTTGGAGATTCTACCATGACCTCAAAGAGTGCCCGCATTACTGTGACTGGTGCTGCCGGACAAATAGCATATAGTCTGCTTTTTCGCATAGCGCGTGGTGAACTCTTAGGCCCTAGGCAATCACTTATTTTGCAATTACTAGAGATTACTCCAGCCATGGGCGCACTTAAGGGTGTAGTAATGGAACTGCTTGATTGCGCCTTTCCATTGCTAGAGGACGTAATAATTTCTGATGACCCAGAAATAGCATTCCGTGATGCAGAGTATATTTTTTTGGTGGGGTCATCACCTCGAAAAAAGGGACAAGAACGTAGTGATTTACTTGAAAAGAATATATCTATCTTTAAAACTCAAGGTAGAGCAATTAACAACTCAGCATCCAGAAATGTACGCGTGCTAGTTGTAGGTAATCCGGCAAATACTAATACACTTGTAGCTGCAAGTAATGCCCCGGATTTGGAAAAAACACAATTCAGTGGCATGGTTAGATTAGACCAAAATCGTGCCATGTCTATGGTGGCAACTCACTTAGGATCATCTGTGTGTGAGTTGAACATACAAAAATTAGTTATATGGGGCAACCATTCACCTACCATGTTTCCTGATATTAGGTTAGCTACCATCAACGATGAAAAAGCAACAGATAAGGTCGAAGCGTCGTGGTACAAAAATGAGTTTATACTAAATGTTGCGCAAAGAGGTAGTGCTGTTATAGCTGCACGTGGAGCTTCTTCTGCTGCATCTGCTGCATCTGCTGCAATTGATCACATGCATGATTGGGCATTAGGATGCAAGGAACAAGAGTGGGTTAGCATGTCGGTGTTTACGGACAAAACTTATGCCCCACTAATTCCTGAAGGACTTTACTGTGGGATGCCCTGTATTTGCCGAGGAAGCAATAGCTACAAGATAGTTGAAGGAATGAGTTTTGACGGTTTTTCTGAGAGTAAAATAAAAGATACTGTAAAGGAGCTACAGGAGGAAAGAAGCTTTGCTCACAAAATATTGGGTACATTATGACAAGCCCCGATGAGGTACTTTGGGACTCTGAAAGTAGCTACGGGCGCCCCTTGATTCCCTGTTGCGACCATTATGCTGGCAATAGTAACTTCATAAAGAAGGCCATTGAACTGCAGAGCAAGCTAGGGCCTGTTATGGACATAACCTTAGACTGTGATGATGGCGCAGTTGTGAATCAAGAAAAGCAACAAATTGATCTCTTCATAAAGGTCATTAATGGCCACTCAAACCAATTTTCTAGAATTGGAGTGAGAGTGCACTCACCAGACAGCGCATTCTTTGAGTATGAGGTGGAATCATTAATTAAAAATAGCGGCCACAAAATAGCGTACCTTACCATACCTAAGGTCCAAGCTCATACTGAGTTTAAAAAAGCTCTCTCTTGGGTAAGTGAAATAAATGAAAAGTATGCGCCGGGAAGAATCATCCCTGTACATCCCATAATTGAAACGATCAAGGGAGCAAGAGATATCTTTGCCATTGCTGCAGAAGAAGCAGTTGAATGCCTGTCTTTTGGTATAATGGATTTTGTCAGTTCTTACAATACTTTGATACCAGACTGTGCAATGAAAAGTCCGGAACAATTCATTCACCCTCTTGTGGTCTCGCAAAAAGAAAAAATAGTTACAGCGTGTGCTGAGCATGGATGTGTGCCATCACACAACGTAACAATACAATTAAACAATCCCGAAATTACCTATCAGGATGCAAAAAAAGCACGCTATCTTGGATTTACACGAATGTGGAGCATACATCCATCCCAAATAGAACCGATAATAAGTGCTATGGCTCCTAGCAATGACATGATTTTGTATGCCTCAGACGTACTACTGACGGCTCAAAAAAATCATTGGGGGCCAATTAAGGATTCTAATAATGAACTCAAGGATAGAGCAAGCTATCGATACTATTGGCAGATACTAAAGACTGCTAGAACCATGAACATTGCCTTACCAGAAAGGGTCAAGCTTTTTTTTGATTCTTGAAAGCCACACAGAAAACAAAAGGAACTGCTATGTCAATTTGTTTTAGTTACTTATCAAAAACACTGTCTGTTGATGGTAGGGATTTTCAATACTATTCTCTTCCAGCTCTAGAGGAGTCTGGATCTAAGAAAATTTCTCGATTACCGATATCTATAAGAATTTTATTGGAATCTGTAATAAGAAACTGTGATAACGACAAGGTCACAAGTGATCATGTATCTCAGTTAGCAAATTGGTCACCTAATGAGGAACGAACGGAAGAAGTGCCATTTTGCGTTGCCAGAGTTGTACTTCAGGACCTATCTGGAATTCCACTGTTGGTAGATTTGGCCGGCATGCGTACGGTAGCAGAATCTCTTGGAAGTGATCCTAGTATAATTGAGCCCTTGGTACCAGTTGATATGGTTGTTGATCATTCCGTTATGATTGACCACTCTGGCAGTGATGATGCTTTAAAGCTCAATATGGAAATTGAGTTTGAGAGAAACAAGGAAAGATACCAGTTTATAAAGTGGGGCATGCAAGCTTTTAAAACGTTCGGAGTTGTACCTCCAGGAAATGGAATTATTCATCAAATCAATCTAGAACACTTCTTTCAAGGAATTAGAGAAAAAAATGGAATTGTCTTTCCTGACACACTAGTAGGAACTGATTCACACACAACCATGATTAACGCTCTAGGGGTTGTTGGATGGGGGGTAGGAGGAATCGAGGCTGAGGCTTGCATGCTTGGACAGCCCATCTACATACTAACCCCTGATGTTATTGGCGTAAATATTATCGGAAAACTAAGGGAGGGTGTAACGGCAACTGACCTAGTACTTACGGTGACTCAGATGCTGCGTAAGGAGAAGGTTGTAGGTAAATTTATTGAATTTTTTGGCGAGGGCGCAACTAATCTTTCATTAGCTGATCGTGCCACAATAGCAAATATGGCACCGGAGTACGGTGCCACAATGGGATTTTTCCCTGTAGATGAGCGCACCATAGAGTACTTAGAACAAACAGGTAGGGACAAAAATTTACAAACTCTTCTAAGAGACTATTTTACGGCACAGGAAATTTTTGGTATGCCCAAAGAGGGTGAAATAGACTATACGAGGGTTTTGGAATTTGATCTAGATAAGGTAGTGCCATCATTAGCTGGACCCAAACGCCCACAAGATAAGATTGAGCTTAGCAAAATAAAAGATAAATTTATTGACATTCTTAAAAAACCCACAGAAAACGATGGCTTCAATAAGCCTGCGGATACCATTGATAAATCTTACCCTACTAAAGAAAAAGGTGTATCCCTAAAACATGGTGATGTGATGATAGCGGCTATCACCTCTTGCACCAATACCTCCAATCCATACGTTCTCTTAGCTGCAGGGTTATTAGCCAAAAAAGCTGTAGAAAAAGGGCTGAAAACTCCTCCTTATGTAAAGACTTCTCTTGCTCCGGGATCTAGAATTGTTGCTGAGTACCTAAATCAATCTGGGTTGCAAAGATATCTAGATTTCTTAGGTTTCCAGGTTGCTGCTTTTGGTTGCACTACTTGTATTGGAAATTCTGGTGATATTAAGCCTGCTTTCAACGAGGTTATTTCTGAAAATGGCCTGGTGGTATGTGCAGTTTTGTCTGGTAACAGAAACTTTGAAGCACGTATACATAACAATATTCGTGGCAATTTCCTTGCCTCACCTCCTTTGGTTGTAGCTTTCGCATTAGCCGGAACAGTTATTATTGATATGGATAACGATCCAATATGCACCTCTCCAAGTGGGGAGAAAGTTTATCTACGTGATATTTGGCCTACTTCTGATGAAATTAGTGAAGTTATGAGTTATGCTACGAACCCCGAAACTTACAAAAAGATATATGCCTCGGTCGTAGAAGGAAATTCTTTATGGGAAAAAATTTCTGCTGCTAAGGGGATGGTATATGACTGGCCCAAGTCGACATATATTGCTAATCCACCGTTCTTTAATAATTTTTCCATGGAATTGCCACCTCAAGTTAAAATAAAGGGAGCAAAACCATTATTGATTCTAGGTAATTCTGTAACAACTGATCATATATCTCCTGCTGGCTTATTCGACTCTAATTCTCCAGCTGGAAAGTGGCTAAAATCCGAGGGGGTTTCTCATAAGGACTTTAACAGCTATGGTTCGCGGCGTGGGCATCATGATGTTATGATACGCGGTACGTTTGCTAATGTGCGTATAAAGAACCTAATTCTTCCACCTAATCCTGATGGATCAAGGATAGAGGGTGGGTACACGTTGCTCAATGGCAATAAAACTACTGTATTTGAAGCAGCTACTCACTATCAAAAAGAAGGTATTCAGACAATAGTACTGGCTGGAGAAGAGTATGGAACAGGCTCTTCTAGGGACTGGGCTGCCAAGGGAACTTTGCTACTGGGGGTACGTGCTGTAATAGCCAAAAGTTATGAACGTATACATAGATCTAACTTAGTTGGAATGGGAGTACTTCCTCTTCAGTTCATGACTGAAGAGTCTGTAGAAACATTAAAAATAACTCCAAACGACACCTTTGAAATAATGGGAACTGATAGAGAAATACGTCCTCAGGAAAAGTTACAGGTTGTCGTAACCAGGCCGGATGGTTCGACCTTTAAGTTTGATGTGCTATCCAGAATTGATACTTCTATTGAGGTGGAATATTACAAAAACGGTGGAATTCTCCCGTATGTTTTGCGTAAGCTAATTTCTTCAAATTAATACTATTTACAAGTGCCAAACTAGTCATAGACCAAAACATGTATAAATTGTAACTAATACTAAAAGAACTGGCATTAAACTTGAGCATAGGAGTATATTAATCGTCATACTATACAAGGGGGAAGATGGTACGGGTGTTATAGGATAATATTATGAATTAGTATCTAATTTACCAAGTTTATAAAAAACGTGCTGTTAGATACAGACAAGAACAAACTACTAATACAATCTTTATAAGGTAATACAGCCGGTGTAGTCATTAACCTTAAGTAATTGTTAAATAAAAAAATAGCCGCTGCAAAAGTAATATGCTTCCTTCTTGACATCAGGTGTTAACAACACCTGACACATCATTTTACGTCATATCTAGAATTCACCGTAGTATAATAATTTCACTTATAGTCGTTATTTTAATTATGTTATATATGTAAAAAAATTATGAATTATTATAATATAGGAACTAGATATTTTATTTATTACTCATACATATCTATCAGGCAATCAAGAATATATAAAAACATAAATATACTTATATAGGTTGTAGTTTTTTTAGATTATACAAAGAAAGATAGGGATAAATAATTCTTACTTAATTGCTGCATCTTTAGATCAAATCCGCAAAATTACAATTTCCAGTAACACTATAAAATTACTAAAGTCCAAAATACATCTGGTTTAAATTTATAAATATTGACACTACTAGTAGACATTTTTGCATCGCATGTTTTAAAATTTACTTCTCGCTCCATACATGTTTGTATGGAGTGCCTTACTAGCCTGCAGCGTATCGTAGGATAATTTTGAATATAGTATTTCTACCTATAACGCATCATAATTTTCTTATTAATTAGACTGTCGAGTCCGCCCTAAAAGGCAAAACAAAACACTAGCTTGCCGAACACTTTAACATATCAAAAGAATTATAAATCAGTAAAAATTAATTGGGAATTTGTATCTATCTTAGATAAATTCATCATAGTATCCACAACAATTATTTTTATTACTTAAGCATACCTGATTTATTAAGTTTTACATCTAACTAAATCTAACAAATTTTCACAACCAATATCTTAAATATATTTACCAATCAAAATGACACTACACTATCCAAAAATAAAAAGTAGTTTAGCATGTAATAAAAATACTATCGTACTATTGGATTGAAAAATATAATACTTAATGTGTAAATAATATTATATTAATTAACACATGTTGGTAGTATTGTACTGAGATTTAGTGCTGTACCGGATGGCAAAAGTACCGCTTTATTTGATGTGTCTATAATCAGTGTTAAGTAAAGGTTAGTTAGTACTTCTCTCATATAAAGTACACTACTTATGGTTTCAATTGGAAAGTTATGATGTTTACTCCTACATGTACAGTGGAATGCGAAAGAAGATCACCTCACCAAAGTTCCGAAGAAGACGAGATAATAGACGTTGTAACACTAGATTATGAAGTACCACCTTCTTTCACAACTGACATTACTTGTGCAAGCAAAACAATTAAAAATTTTCCAGTTAGTAGTACTATGACATTATCTCAAATTACTGATAAAACTAGTGAAATGAGAACATATATATTGCCTACGAGCACTAATAATTCAGAAATATCTCACAGTAGCAGGATGCTATACTCTGATGCATCAATGTCTTCGATAACTGCGCTATCAAGATCTGGATATTGTGCTCTGTACCCCTCTCCTCAATCTGCTACAAGCACTATCGCATCAATTGCAACAACACCAATTACCCATTATTGGTCAGGCTCAAATTGTTTAGAACAACCATCATCATGTGTCATTAATCCTCCCTCCTACTCTACAAATATATGGAATCATGTTGAGCTAAGTATGAATGATTTAGGGTACTATGGCAACGCTGTACTAAGCACGGCTGAAGAAGTAAATGAATTCATAAGTATTGGATGTTCATACTCAAAGGTTGAAGAAACAATAGCGTCGGATGTAGTATATAGAGCTTCAGCCCATGATATTAGGAGATGCATGAGAAACCTGGAAAATAATTATGGCAGGTATTTAGTTAGTTGCAGTAACGAACAATTGCATTACATACTGTCCTGCCTGATTGCAAAAGCCATATTCTCCCATCTTGTTGATAAGAGGTCAAAACTGCCAAATGACACTGATTTTTCCAGAGAGTTAAATTTGATTAATAATAAAGGTTTGGATATAAGTTACCTAACCACTAGCATTATGACGACCATACTGAAACACGTTGGTACTGTTGCTAATGATTTTTTTGAGAAACATATTAAGTTATCAAACTTGACTCTACGTTATACTAAAAATGGAAACGTAGGATATTTGTCATATGTAGTATCAAAAATAATAAATAACAAAGCATTAGTGCATATTCCAAAAATAGAATATGAAGTATATACAGTATTTTCACGCTGGGTAGGGCTGCTTGCTCCTGAAGTTTTGGCAGAATTTAAACTAGGACAACCAGTAGTATTCCCCAGAGCTCCAATATATTCAACGGTATTTTTGCTGTACTCTAAGCAGTTGGAAAAATGTTTGCCTGTTGCGGTAGAGCATGTCAGGCAAACTATGTTTTCCAAATTTGGGCACGTTTACTTAAAATTAGATGTTTGTAATAACCTTAGTTATATAAGAAGCAGGATTCTTGGTATCTGTAAAGATTTTGCAGCATTAAACGAAATAAATATAGCAAATGGGACGTGGAGAGAAAAATCAACTATCGAATCACTGGCAATAAGTTTTTCTAGATACATTCTTCTCGAAAGCAAAAGAGGAACTTCTGAAGTAACAAGAGCTATTAATACAATTAAGATGTGCGAAACTTTAGTATCGGAAGAAAATTTAATTATCACTATGACGTTAATACGCTCAAGAGGAAAATCAGCTGTAAATAGGAGGGCTGTTAATTACATCATCGTATTGTTTTTACGTGAATTAAGATCAACAGTAGAAAAGTATTTCAAGAATTATATTGAGTGCATTATTAATAATTGATTATGTCGCTGCTATAATATACAGGACTCCTTAATCTTATATACGATATTATAAGGTGCAAGGTTTATTTATTCAAAGTGTCGATATTCATGGCAGATATTGTTTTCCTATCTATGAATAACAATTGGTAACAATACATCACTACGATTGTGTTACAGTAGCTATGATATATAGCTTCCCCTCCACCTAAATACCACTTTATAGTACAGTTATAATACTGATTTACTACAACAATAATGTCCAAGAGATATTATAAGCGCAGTACTTCAACTATATATACCAGAAGTATAACATACTTATTATGTAAATAAATTTATACTAATTTATCTAAACTAGGGGTTAGAATCAGCTAGCCGGTTAGCTTCTTCTCCCTTCATTTGGCACCAAATGATACTAGAAATAAAGAAAGAAACTTTTTTAGAGAGTCAACCATACTGACCTTCAGATAATTGAAATTGGAAAATTCGCAGTGTCCATAAATAATACGACTATGCACACAACAAAAGAAGTCCCACTTCACATGATTGAAGAGGAAAGAGAGGAGATAGATGTTGAGGAGATAGATGTTGTAACGGTCGACGATAGTGAGGTTAGAATATTAACAACAAACGAAACAGAAAATTCTTCCACATCTACATCGGTTTCTGCGTCGATTATTTCTTTCACTAGCTCAACTTTGGAAAAGTTTCCGCCAAGTGATAGTACTGTCGTAGGAGTATCTCAACATACTGATACAAGTACGCAGGTAACAAGTTCAGCTCTTACATGTAAAGGTAGTACAAATGTAGTAGAACTTGGATGGACGCATCAACATGATCATGGTTCATATTCACACCGGGTAGTAACACACTCTAACAAGACAAAAAGGAGTAAAATTTCTACTGGTGTTCGTGGTGGTTATCGTCTCGTACATGGGAATGATGAAATAACCGGAAAAACATCTACCTCCTCTTCTTCTAGATCAAACTCGAGATCTATGATTTATGCACCATACCCCCAACAAGGGGCGGAAATTGCTAGCACATCAAGTGCACATACACCACTCCATCATCATCTACCATCGGTCAACTTTAATACTGCATTACTCCCGCCAAATGGTATATGGGAGCATATAAAGTTGAGTATGGATGATTTAGGATACAGTGGTGATAGAACATTAAGCACATCTCGTGAAGTAGCAGAATTCATAGCCATGGAATGTGAGTGCTCAGAAATATACCAAGGAATAACATCATCTATATGCCATGCTTCAGGTAGAAAAATTAGCACATGCATAAATCTCTTGAGCCATAAATATGGTGAATACTTTCTTAGTTGCAGTAGCAAACAAACAGTGCACATGTTGTCTTGTATGATTGCAAAATGTACTCTCTTATACCTTAGTGATACTCTGCTAGACTTACCAAATTCAACTGAGCCTTCTAGAGAATTAGATATACTTAATGAGCTAGGTCTAGATATAAATGGTTTATTAACTACCAATTTTATGGACGTCATACTAACCTACGCTAATGCTGTCTTTGATAGTTTTAAGTCATATGCGAATAATGGCATAGGCATACTTGTGGACTATACGCAAAACGGAGAGATAGGATATTTGTCAGATGCAGTATCGATAGCAATAGCCAGTATAGGATCCGATTACATTTTAGCAATAAAGTCTGAAGCTTATAGAATATTGACAATCGGCTGGCCATGTCTAATTGATACTCAAGTTTGCAGAAAATTCAACATAGTAAAGCGACCTCATTGTCCTTATGAAGGAATACTTTCAGCTGTAATCCTAGTGTACTCAAAACAGTTAGAAAGATGTATACCAACTGCCATAGATCATATCAAAAAAAACATGTTTTACAAATTTGGGCATGTTTACTTAAGGTCAGAAGTTTGTAATAAACTTAATTGCATAAGAAATATAGTTTTTGGCATTTGTGAAGATTTTCTGAAACTAAACAAACTGGCTATAGATAGGAGGGTATGGAAAGAAGAGTTAACCATAGAGTCCCTAGTAAGGGTTTTTTCTAACTACATTCTTCTTGAGAATGAGAGAGTAGCTACCGAAGTAAAAAAAGCCACTGATTTGATTGTCAAATGCAGCAGTTTGATATCACCAGAAGGAAACATGATTATTCCCATGAGTGGGGTAATAGTTAATGCGAGAGCTATTAATTACGTAACTGTACTGTTTTTACGTGAATTACGCTCGGCAGTAGAAAGTAATTTTAGAAATTATATTGTTGATAATGTAATTAATGATTAACTGTGTTAGTACCTTTATAACTATCAATGTGTAAATTATCACTTCACATACGGAGAAAAATTTAGGAACAACACAGCGTTATTTACTCTCATTATTGTTCCTATCCTGTTATCTCATTGACACTGAACTAAAAGGTTTGGCACAAACTACCGGTGGCGCGCAGTGTGACGCGTGTAGATATGGGCAAGTGATCATAAATTTCTTGAATAATATAGAGTAGAGAAGAAGTCACACATAACAAAAAAAACTTCTTTCCAATCTTTACAATAATTATTAACTAGCAGTTAGCAAAAATATATCACTATTATTGATAATAAAGCAGCAACAACCATTGCTAACAAAGAAATATAAACTATAAGCCACACCAGAGTTTGTGAGTTATTACTGATAGGGGGACTGCAATCACCAGATAACGCCCCAATAGCACCTCGACAAATAAAACTATTATCAACATCATCATTCGGAGTCGCAGGAGAGCCGTCATCACCATACTGGTAACAAGATGTAGCAAAACGCAAATCATCGCCATATAACGCCTCAATAGCACCTCGACAAATAAATAACCAACTATTATCAACATCACCATTCGGAATCACAGGAGAGCCGTCATCACCATACTGGTAACAAGATGGAACAAAATGTAAATCATCGCCATATTCTAAAGAATTACGTACCCCTTGAGTAACAGCACTAAGAGAACTTCTCTCACAATCATAGCAAACAGATGAAGATCTAGAACAAGATACGACAAAACCCATGAAGCAAGCAGAATGTCCCGAGGTAATGTGGCTACGAAGTATACTAAACTCAACAAGCTCAGTAAGTACTTCAAGAGAAGTTATATCCTCCTCTTTCAGCCTCCCCGAACAAACCATACACTGGCATAAAGAAACTAAAGAACTATCTCTATCAGAGCACGGCTCTACAGAAGAAGAACAGATGGATGAATCAGAATCACCAATACAGGAAAACGTTGCTTCAACATTATCCACGGATCCTCCCGAACACCACAAACCATCGATAAAAGGATCAGGTTAGCACAAATATCCGCACCTTACACATAACGGTTAAAGTTGGAATCTAGTGCAAACTTAATCTAATATGTAACAAGTTATTAAGATATCTGATAGATTATTCACATGTTACAAAACAATAAGTAACCACATGAACCAACATAAACAATTACTAAGCAACACGATACCATAAACACGTAGTAAACATAGATAGTAAAAGCGCTTACTTCCTATTATAGATATGTTTAACAGACAACATGCCGATTAGTGAGTAGCAAAAAATATTCAAATTTAACAACGATGATAAGCAACTTAATTTTCCTTGGATTGAGCAAGCAAACGTAAATTTAATCACTGATGATCATGAATTATTACTAATAAAATGCCACAATACCTATCCATGTTTTTAGGCATTAAATTGTATATGGTTCATTAATGTAATTTGCTTCAATAAATTATAAAATGTCATATAATAGCGACAGTGCTTTTATTATAAGCTAAAATTAGTTGCATCTTTATCCATATAAAAAAATTATAATTACTTGGCATTACACAATATGCATATCAACTACCAATTTTGATCTTGACAAGTACTGAATAATAACTTTAAACATAATGATATGCAGTACATTTCTATACATACTAGCTAATTGTAGAAAATATTAACAACAGTTAATGCTTGTAAATTATATTTAATATTCTTTGCAATAGATGTTATTAATAAATTAACTGCTTATAGTAGCAATAAAAACACATTATGAAACATAATATTAGCATCAACTATACTCATCAAAAAAACGTGATCTTGGATAGTTAACCTATTCTTAATAGATTAGCATCTAATATTCACATTTACTTAAATACATATGATTATTTTTATAACCATATATTTTATTTTGATACTACTTTATATTAAGCACAACAACTCAATTGATTTCTTAATATTATACGGTTCGATGTAATCAATAGTATACAAATATATTAAATAATAAACTGAACATAGAAAAGCGTTGATATTTAATAGTAATAAAAAGTACACTTTCACTGTATTTATAAAAAATACAGCTAACAATTTATCTACAATAGTATTGAGCGTACATGCAATTTCTATGCTACACAACTTGCATAGTTGATTTAAAAATAATACTTTTTATATATTTTTATTAAATTACGAGCATAGATTAAAGTAGGTATAAGGAGATGGTGCCATTATTACTACAATTTCATACACATCAGATAAATATCCTATGTTATTAGTAAAATAAACCCAGCAATAATAATCATATAATATTGTAATAAATTTACACTTAAAAAATATTGTTTATGCATAGCATAGTAAATATGAGATGATAAATAATAGCTATGAGTTCTCGTGTTACTGTTAGTTAATACCATATTGCCTTAGTCCATATAATTTAGTACATTGCGATATAAAATTTGTTACTACATGTACTAATTTGTTTCTCTGCAGGACGTAGATTGCAAGTAAATACGTAATATGGTTATTTTTATTAATTAAATACGTGGGAAGTTTGTAACACCAAATTACTTAGAACATATTATTCCTAGGTAAATTACTATTATGATTGATCTTAATGCGGTAAACTCTATGGGTTTTATCCTGGTTGTCATTTAATCAAGATAGTGCCTATCATTAACATTACAATGTTGTGGGCATAGGTGTGGGTATCGTAGTAGTAAAAGGAGGTGTGCAACCTGCCAAAGTAAATATAAGTACTAGGTATGTTAAGCTTTACTATATTCAAATGGGTGAGTATTAATTAGTACTCTTAATTAATTTGGCATATAAATATAACAAGGCGGTCATATTGTGCTTGATAAAAATCATCGTGATGTGAGCACTTGTAGTACTGCAGCTAGACCAGCTTCTTCCTGTAGTAGTAGTAGTAGTATATCAACCTGCATTTTAAGTAACTTAGAAACTGATTTATGTTGCTGCTGCTTCTGCCTTACTCGAGTCACGCTTAATTCAGGTAGATATGGGCTTGTAAATACAGTCAAAATTAAAGATGTTATGGAATGTATGTCTTCTCACATACAATCAAGACATGAAGAACTAGGTCATCTTGAATGTTCCGTAGGAGAGAAATTTGTTGTGTCGGTTGATGGTAAAATATTTGAATTATGTTCTTCCCTAGAAGAAGCTGTAAGAAAAAGTTCTGAAGTAAGTCATGGACGTGCAGAAATTACATTTTTGTCACACTGTCATACCGGACAACATGAAATTTATTCATTTGATAATGGCAATAATATCTGCCAAGATTGCATTAGAATAATAAAAACAGACATGCAACTTAGTGTTCCTATCGGTTGCAATATTCTTTTGTTGATTTTATTACTACTACTAATCGCTTGCATTGCAGGGCTTCTGGCAATTTTTTATGGCCCCATAAAATGGTGATAAAATTTGTATATAATCATGAGTATGGTTGGTGATGTTGTATGGTACAAAATTTCCCGCAGTAAAGAATAAGCGCTATTAATGCTAATTAATTCAACACATTCATAACTATTAAAAATAACCATGCTAATTAAAACAGTGGTGCATGTAATATTACATTATCATAAAATACCAATAGAATAAAAAAATTAATATCTTAAAAAAATTCTATTAATACTATAAAGCAGGTAGCAATATAATCTTCTTTGAATTATTTCAATACTAATACCTGACAATAAACTATTTCCTAATAGAAATAAGCAATAATACATATTCATAATATTGAATAACCTCAATAGTATTATTGTATACATTTAATGTAATTATTATTATGAAGATAATAATAAACTTATCTCTGCCTTTTAAAGTCATAAGCAGCGGTGTGCTCGGCCGTTGAAATTGTGGTTTATCAGACTTTATCAATATACGCTAGTAATCTAGATGGTAACTGTGTTTGGTTACAACCTACCCTGTCTGGAACGTGACTGTGTTTGCACAGTATAAATTAGTTAAAAATCAATGCTTATAAAACTACTACTCTAAAATCTATATCCACAAAGAGAATAATAATGGAAAGTTTATCTAAAAACTCGGTGTCAAATAGTACATCTAGCACTAGTAACGTAGATGTCAAAGCAGATGTCGGAAAATTGGGTAATAAGTCCATAGAAACATCTGAAAGTAATGGCACCCATAGATCGAGAAATGACTCTCACAAGGATGTTAGTGGTGCGAGAAAAATGTCTATCAGCATAGACAATTCTCCCAATTTATCCAGCAAAGCTGCAATGGGTAATCATAGAGTAAATGTAAGCGAAGAAAAATCTCCTATGCCGGATAATGATGGTTTTATAACAGCCACAGCTATTAGAGTAGATGTTGAGGAAGATGGTGCCCATGAAAAAGGACGCCTATCAAGTGAAATACTGAATAAATTTGAAAATAAAGCACCACAGGAGAATAGTAAAACTTCTGGTACAGAGCCTGGGAAATTGCCAAAAGAACTATTATCAATGTTCCAAGGACAAGAAACCACTACTGATGGTAATGCCAATTCTAAAACCACTGGCAAACTCTCAAAAGACTTGCTAAGCAAGTTCATAAATACAGGATCACAGGATAATAATAAAACTAGCAGTACAGAACCTGGAAAATTGCTAAAAGAACTGCTATCAATGTTCCAAAAACAATCAACTGGCGGTGATGGTAATGCCAATTCCAAAACTACTGGCAAACTCTCAAAAGACTTGCTAAGCAAGTTCGTAAGTACAGGATCACAGGATAGTGGTAAAACTAGCGGTACAGAACCTGGAAAATTGCTAAAAGAACTATTATCAATCTTCCAAGGACAAGAAACCACTACTGATGGTAATGCCAATTCCAAAACTACTGGCAAACTCTCAAAAGCATTGCTAGATAAGTTTGGAAATACGAAACCACAGGAAAATAGCAAAACTGCTAATGCAGAACATGGAAAATTGCTAAAAGACCTGCTATCAATGTTCCAAAAACAATCAATTAGTGGTGATGGTAATGCTGATTCCAAAGATATTGGTAAACTTTCAAAGGCATTGCTAGATAAGTTCGGAAATACAGGACTACAGGAGAATAATAAAGCTGCTAGTACAGAACCTGGTAAATTGCCAAAAGAACTACTTGCAAAAATGGAAAAAGAATCAGAAAGACTCGGGGGATTAGGGGGTAAAAGTCTACCAGCAGGATTAACAGTACCTCCTATGCCTACAAAACCAGCTACTGGGAATGCAGAGCCTGGTAAACTATCCAAAGAACTCCTTGCAAAAATGCAAAAAGAATCAGAAAGACTCGGAGGATTGGGTGGTAAAAGGCTACCAGCGGGATTGACAGTACCTCCTATGCCTACAAAAACAGCTACTGGAAATGCAAAGACTGGAAAATTATCCAAAGAACTCCTTGCAAAAATGCAAAAAGAATCAGAAAGACTCGGGGGATTGGGTGGTACAAGAATTCAGGAAGGATCAACAAAGCCTACAACAAAAACACCAACAGACCATACTGACACTCAATTCCAAACAGGCCATGCTTTTTCACCGGTCACACAAGATGTACTAAATACATCAGGCTCATCAGGCATCACTAGGAGTGCTGGAGACGTAGATATCGCTGATGGAGCTGTAGGTAACAACGGCACTGGCGGTATGGGTGGAGTCGGCGGTATGGGTGGAGTTGGTGGCATAGGTGGAGCTGGTGGTATGGGTGGGGCTGGTGGTACTAGCAATGTTAACGTTACAGTCAATGTTCCTGGATCGGCAATACCAAGTACTGCCGTAAGTGGTGGAGCTAATACGACCGGAGATAACTCTTTCGAACGCCTTGATTTGTGGTTTGCAAGTGCACTGACCTTAGATTCGGGTTTCGGATTCCCCATCACAGGTGCCAATCAAAGAGAAATTGCGTTAATAATGAACACATTA
Organism: Candidatus Ichthyocystis sparus; assembly: GCF_900078745.1. Classification (GTDB taxonomy): domain Bacteria; phylum Pseudomonadota; class Gammaproteobacteria; order Burkholderiales; family 2013Ark19i; genus Ichthyocystis; species Ichthyocystis sparus. The sequence continues at coordinate 104,521 of NZ_FKII01000049.1, forward strand.
ACTAGATTAAGTGAATCTGAAGCAGGAAACAATATATTAGCTAACTATGCTGAAGCATATAGTACAGATCCAACATTTACTGTTTTCCCAAGCAAAACCCTAGAGCATCTTGGTATAAGAACATCACCGGGAAGAAACGAAGTTAAAAGCTCATCAGGTGAAACTATGATTGTACACGCACCTATTGTGGATCCTACGGAAAATGTAACTAACCCCTTTAGTGCATCATCTTCACTTATATCAACAGTTACTGACGTAATGACTCAAAAAAAATCACCTACCTCTGCCTTAGTTAGGCAGTTAGCAACTGCAAGTCGTGGGGGTAATAGCTCATCAACAAAAGCATCAACTGTACAAAGGCAGAGGGATAGAGAAGTAGCAGATCTACATAAATACAATGTAAGAAATAATAGAGAAGAATCTGAGGATGTAAGTATAGAAAAGGAAAACGCAAAAAGGAGACAAAGAGAAGTATAGAGAAAAGTAATAGATAAAAATAACAATCATATAATAGAACTATGATACCCTGAGCAATTAGCTACTATATTTTACTGTAGTACGTGTGTATTGTAATTTTGTCGTTAAAACAAAATAATGCACGCCGCCGGGTGGCGTTGTCAGAAATATGATGAATAGTATTTACTCTTCTACGTCTTCCCAATGAAAAAACAATCCGTACTACATACTGTTAAAAATGACTAATTACTAACAGATTATTGCTAATAGGATCTATAGAATAAGAGCTGTGGGATTACTCTTGTGCTGTGTATCGTGTGGCCGTTTCTCTTTCTTTACCCATTGTAACAAACGTGGTGTTAGTGGTAGTTTTGGTGTCATCAATCTAATTGGTAGGTATAGTGACTGTGCATGTATCTAATACGCCCTCCCCTTCTATAACTACTGTAGAAGAACTGTCTCCACTTACTGTTGGAGATCGCTCCGCTGTAGGTAGCGACCTCGAGCAAGATGAGGAATATGCACAAGCTACTAGAAGAAGTAGCACTAATTCAACACCAGATATAGGTAGCGGGAGAACAAGCTTCTCTGGTCTACCTGAGATAAATCAGGATATGGGATCAGGTGATTTTATTGATGTTGGTGGTAATAGAGTCTACCGTATCAACAGCCCAGAACTCCACTCTATGATTTCTGAAACAGATTGTTTGTATACCCACTCTCCAGCCCCATCCTTGAGCATTAACATATTTGCTCGCTCACCAAAAGAACTGGCCTCTATAATCGCAGGTATAGGAAAAACCTTCTCTGTTTTCTCTCCTGAGGATATAGAAAAAATGTTTGGTAACGGGGGCATAATATGCTCCAGATCAATTATCAAAGATCACGGAATCACGGTTCCTGATGAAGCAAGATGTATGTACATACATAAGAGTTCTACGTGTGAACCTATTATGTTGCAATTCATAGGAATAGATTTCCAAGGAACACCCACTTCTCCTGCAAAACAGAGAATGCCTACTTCATCCGTAAGAGCTGGACAAGAAAATAGAACCTCTCCTGGGAGTGAATCAGACCCAGGAGACATACTATCCGTTCTTAAAAAATTAATAAAATCAAAAACATCAAGTAGCCACAATGAATATCCAGAAAATGATGAAAGGTCGTATTATTCTCGTTTATCGCAAATTAGCAGTCCGGTTCTAAGAAGTAATATTGATAGTGAAGACGATAGTATGGAGCCAGATATTACTGAAGACATAAGTGAATTTGAGTTTAACGAAGATCCAGGACGCACTGAAAATGAAGTAGAAGAAGAAGAATCGGAAAGTGAAGGAAGCATAGAGATACCTAATGAACCTGTTAAAGTTAGAAAAAGAAAAACTATCGATGGTGATGATGATACAAATACTTCTACAGCCGTAGCATCAAAACAAAAATACGCAGGAAATATCGTAACTGTAGAGGCTCAAGTACACTCCGTTGCTGAAATAGATGAATTAGATTAGTAGTAAGTGTAATCCATTAAATAAAAATTATAGTAGGGAATACGGCTATAATGATATATGGATAATACAACCTGAAACCCGCTCTAATCATTGGTTTACAGGCCTAGGATGTTATTGCAATAGGCTGGTATCCAATATCATTATGCATATATTATTGGTATCATACTGACTTTCGTTTATGCGTTAGATTAATCCAGTAAATCAAAGATTAAGTATAAATAAAAATTGGATCGGTATAACCACATAATTAAAGGACGCAGAGCCAATGGAGCTTGGACGTGGAGTTGGCACTAATTTAGGTGACCCATACGACCTCCTCTCTACCACAGGTGAGGAGGAGGATGGTGATGAATCCAAGGAAGAAGAGGCAGGGGCAGAAGCAAATGCATCTGGTGGAGATGAACTCACCGAATTTGATTTTCAAGATGTTGAGTGGTGGGATGATGAATTTGATAACAGAGATAACATTAGAAACCTTAATGCATTGTTAGAGATAATAGAGAGAGATCTTGCATCAGCAGAACAAGAAGCTAGTATTATTAAGGATATACAAAGTGATACTTCAGTAAAATCAAGATTAACATCGATATCAGATGATGTTAAAACACTAAAAGAAAAAATTTCCAGAGATATAAGTGCACGAGTTTCTGCAGCTGATGGAATAAGATTAGAAGCAGAAAAAAGAGTGGCAGAATTTGAGGAAATAATAAATGAAAATACTGGCAATCAAAAAAATAGATTGCTAAAAGAATTACGGAATAAAATCGAACAATTTCGAAACTCAATGGAGGTAGAACTAGGAAGCAAAGAAGCTGAAATCAGATCTAGGCATGCCTCTCTTGGTGATGATGATGATGATGAATTGCAAAAAGAATTAGATCAGGCAAGAAGTGAAATGCAAAAAGAACTATCCTCTAGAGAATATTCATTAAAATCAAAGTGTTACTTAAAAATTAGGGCACTTGAGTCACAAGCAAAAAAAGAGATTCTCTTAACACAAAAAGAAATATATGCCGAAGCAGGCGCAAAAACTAAATTACTGCTGGCAGGTATTAAACTAGACGATGAAAATCTAACTGAAATTTATAAAGATGACTCAAAAACAGAACAAATTAGAAAATTGGTTAAAGAAGAGTACAAGAGAAAATCAGATAAAGCGGTAAAAGAAAGTAGAGATATACTGTTAGAAGAAATGGCATCAATACTAGAAGAAGTAGAAAAAGAAATAATAAAAGCCCGTGCAGAATCAAATGTCAGACTAGCTGCAGAAGTAAATAAAATACGAGAAAGAGAAAAAGAATTACTAAAAGAAGCTACGGAAAAACTGGAAGCTGATTCAAGAAAACAATTGAATTTATTAAAGGCAGAGTGTGAAACAAAACTCGCGCGAGAAGTTTCAGAATACAAAGAAGAACAAGAATGTAAAGCACTAGAAACAAAAGAACTTATTAATGAAGAAACAAAAAATGAAATTTCTGCACTAAGAGCAAGTAAAGAAAAAGAGCTTAAAGCTGAGATAAACAGACTAGAAGAAAAATTAAGGGAAGATATTAGTCTTTGCCAAGAAAAATTATCTAAAGAAATAAGAGAAGTTGAAAATGATACAGAAGAAAAATTAAGAATCAAAAAAGAAGAATGCAGGAGAAACTTTTTAGAAGAGTGTGCCAAAGTAGAAGAGGCAGCACATAATGAACTATCTGAATTTAATTCTTCCGTAAAAGAATCTACAGACAAAAGAATTGCTGCACTTGAAGAAGAAGCTATAAGTATAGTAGCTGGTAAGGAAGAAGAACTTGCAGAATTACAAAAGGAATCACAAGACAGATTATCTATTAGCGTTCAATTGATAAAAGAAAAAGAAGAGAACTTACTTCAAGAAGCTAAAGATAATTTAACAAGAGGTACTCAATCTCAAATACAATCACTAAAAGAAGAATTATCTGCCAGACTTAATGCAGAATTAGATAGATGCAGACTGGAGCAGGAGGAGTCAATACAAAAAGAAAGATTATTGTATGAAGAAAAAAAACAATCAGCTATAGCAGAGATTAGAGAGAAAGAACAAGTACTAGAAGCTGCCTCTGCTTCTAGTAGAGAAAAATTTGAAGATATGCTAAAAGAAATAGAAAGAGAAGAATCTAAAAAATTAGAAGCAGCTATTGCTTGTATAAAAGAAAATTGCCAAGAAAAAATACAAGCAGCAAAAGTATCATGCGAAGAAAAAATTAATGAAGAGGAAGATAAATTACGCTCACAAGAACTTGAAGAGCTTGAAAAAATAAAATCGGAGTCTTTAGGTAGATTACAAGAAGCTATGACTGCAGCAATAGCAGAAGAGGAACATATTATTTATCAAGCAATGGAAAAGCTAGAAGAAGAAAAAGAAAGAATTAGAGTTCAAACTCAGGAAGAAGTTAATGCATATGAAGCCAGACAAGGAAATATTTTAGAAGAGGCAAAAGCAGAATGTTTTTCAAATACACAAGAAAAAATTGACATCTTGCGCAGAGAACAAGAAGAACAACTGAATGCAGAAGTGTCAAGATTAGAGAAAGAACTAACTACTAGTATAGCTAAATTAGAGGAAAATTATGATAGAAAACTCACTGAAATTACTTCTCAAAAAAACACAGAGATGGAGAACAAAAAAGAGGAACTAGAAAGTGAGTTTCTCTTAGCATATAAAAGATGTAGTGAGGAAGAAGAAGAAAAATTCAAAGATAGAATGTCTGAAATTCGTTCTTCGTATGCTTCTAAAATAGAAGAAGCAAAAAATGATATGAAAGAACTGTTTGACGATGAAAAAGAAAAGTATAATAAAGAATTAAGAGAAAAAATTGCTGCTGTTCAAGAAGGATGTGCCCAAGAATTGGATGATGCCATAGAAGAAGCAGCTGAATGTGAAAGATTATCACTACAGAAAGAGTTAGCTAAATTAAGAGAAGAAAAAGAGAAATTACTTAGAGAAGAAAAGGAAAAATTAGATTCTGATATTAGCAGAGAGTTATTGGAATATAGACGGCAACAATTAGACATACTTAACTTGGAAGCGGTATCAAATTACATACCGTTAGCTACAGCGCTTGCAGAACTTAGAAGAGAAGAGGAAGGAAACTCTAGCGAGTTGGAATCTATACTTAGAGGTGGAGTAATCAAAGACTTAACAATTAGTGCACAAGATTCACTGATACCAAATGAAGATGATAACATATCACTTACAGATCTTGTATCATCCATAGATGCCGAATTATCAGAATCCGCAACGGATCAAGTAGATCATAGATCACCCCCCCCACTAAGGTCGTACAGCCCCCTTGGAGCAGCGGCGGTATACCACCCAGAAATAATGACGGACAGTGAACTAGAGGGAGAGCTCAAAAGACTTGAGGAGATCATTAAAAGAGAAATGACTGAAAGTAACGATAGTTCTGTAGAGTCAGATCCAGAATTACTTGGACGTTTTCAAAGAATTGAAGATTCTGTTAGAGCAGAAATGAGAGGTGGAGAAAATTTTGATGTTGATAGTAGTAATGATGATGTATTCGCATCTAGAAGCAGTGGTGCTAATTTAGAGGCGTCATTAGATCAGGTAGTACGACCTAGAACTAATAGAGGTAGAGCAGCAAATGCAGATAGAAGGCGTCATTATAGCGGCAGTATATCAGATGAAGAAACTGTACATAGAGATCACGATGAGTTTGTACTTACAAACGATGAACTATATGAATTTATGCTTGGGGAAATTACTTCTGGTAGAAATATGTACAGCCACACAGTACTAGGAATGCAGATTAAAATTTATGCTCTAGATACTAGGGATCTAGCTTCAATAATTAAAAGTGTTGAACTGTTATGCAGATCTATATCTACTGACGAAGCAGCTTTAGCATTTTCACCTCCGGCAATAATATGCTCTGCTAAAGTACCTGCACGATTTGGAATCGATTGTAATCCAAATAGAGTAATTAGGGTTACATCTAGTGCTGATAGCTCTCAAGTAATCACTATGACTCCAATCAACCCACATAATGTAGGCTCGCTCTCCCCACTAACCAGTCTTATGCAACTTGGAATGCGTTCAGTAAATAATGAAACAGGATCAGAGTTGGGACAAAATCGTTCAATGGAAGATATTACTACTAATAGACGGCGTAGAAGGAGTAGTAGGAGTAGTAGAAATAGCAGAAGTAGAAGAAGTAGTAGAAGTAGAAGAAGTAGTAGAAGCAACATGTAGAAAATCTACCCTTACTCACCTTAGTGAGAAGGTATGTCCTTCATGATATCCTCTATAAACCATGGCACACACGATGCATGCATCCACTCTGGGTGTGCTTTAGCTTTAACAAATGACACTACAGATTTATAAAATGGTGAATTCTTTCTGCAACTACCTTTATTTACCAGTTTGAAGCCATTTTCTTTTAATTTACTAAATAAATCCACAGTGTTTTGATAGGAAACAATTGGATCAGATTCCTCATGATATAAATTAACAACCATAGAAGATTTAGGGGCTATAAATTTTAGTGAAGAAAGTTTATTAGTTATAGTATCAAGCGATAGTGCCGCATCAACATATCCATATTTTCCTTCAAAAAGATCTTGTACAAAAGATTTTTTTAATAAGCCTATTATGTCGTAAAAAGCAGACTCGAAAGTATTGGCTGGCATATTATTATATGCTGCTACTGATCTTAGGTACCTTCTCATGAAAACTGGTAAAAAAAACTGGTGAGAACGAATATAATATAGATATGGATTACTTTTTGAGTCTGTTGAATTAACCATACTAGCGTAAGAAAAAAAAGTTTTTTCCAAATTATATGGTCCATCAGCAGCATACACATCTTTAACGGAAGATGGATCTATAGACAGCATGTAGCGCGCCATTGCTAGACTAGTATGTGCTCCTTGGGAAATACCCATGAGATAATTAACATTTTTTAGAGAAATATTATGTCGATTCTCAAAATAACCCCTAATGGCTGTAATGAGATCTGTGTACTCTGAAGCTTCTGCTACCTGCATAAGGTATGGCTCTACCCTATTTTTAGTTAACCCAAATCCTAGTCCATCTGAGGAAACAACAACATAGCCACGTGAAGCAATAAGTGCTCCAACTATAGTCTCCAAATTACTTTTTTCAGTCTGTGCAACCCCATTTAAAATGGTAGCATGCTGATATGAAAAAACTGGAATATTGCTGTAATCAATATTTTCACCATTGGGAATAATTACTACTGCACTAAGTGAGACAGGAGCTCCATGGGGGTCGATAGTTCTATAAACAGCGTAGTAAAAAGAAACTCCATAAAGTGAATTTGGATAGATTATATGAGGAAAATAAAGTGACATAACTAGAGATAATGCTGAGCCACTAAAATTTTCTCGTGCTAGTACCGGTAGATTACGGAGGGTTTCTCTCCCTATAGCATTACCCATAGTAACTATCGCTCTCCATGGACCAGAATCAATCGGCAGATCTATTTCGCGAACATCAAAGGCAATCCTCATAAATAATGTATTGAGTTCATCTCTACTGAAATTACTAGTACGATTAATATGGGGTACAACAATACTCAAAGGTAAAATAGACACTAGATGACCTCTAGTATCTATACGAATTCTTGAGGTAGTAAATGATGAAATTTTACTCCCATTGAAAAATATATTATACCGTTCACCAGCATGCAGGTTCTGCAATGGACGGAGCGTAATATCACCATAAAATATATTTTTTTTCTCTGACTCATATTCATCATGTAATAAAATACGAAGGGGAACAGTGTTACCATTGTTGTCTATTAATGTGGGATCAAAACAGACGTTAGGCTTTCTAGACATATAAACTATAACTATGTCAGAGTTTACAGGAGCGTTAGGTACTCTATTTTTAGGTAAAACTTGTTCAACAGTGCATACCTGCCCACCATTAGCATATATATCACCAGCTGAAGCTATTCCTAAGAAGAGGAAAAAATAAAAGGGCAATAGACGCACAAGGCCACTTGCACTGTTGTAAGATAAAACTGACATAAAGCTACACCAGGTATATTATTATTAGTCTTGTAGATGTATCTAAAAGCGTCGCCAAATATAGATTCTATATTGTTATATTATATAATTGGCGCAGTACACAATGGTAATACAATCGCACACTACCATCACAAAAACACGTATCCCTATGGAGACGTTTTAATAAGCTAAGAGTGACACTAGTGTACAACAGCAGGCAGACTCATAAAAATATCGAACGACAGCAGCAGATTTTCCAAAAGTTCCTCGGAGTTCTCAATAGCACTATTGGAGTCAAAAGCCTCCTCCAGCTCTCGCCTGAACCTTATGGCAACACTGCCGGTAATAAACCCTATCAATCCTACATCCTTATTCAAGATTTCATAGGCCTCGTGTTTAGGGTATTCAACTATAGAATATTTAGGGCTATTATAAACAAGATTTATTGACAAAACCCCTCCCGAAATCACAGTGACATAACGGTCCAAAAAACAAAGCTCCACAAAAACACTGGCTCTGATAAAAGCAAGAATTCTGCCCCAAAAAGAACTCTTCACTAAAATGCTCTGACTGATAAAGTTACAGTGACTAACCAAGCAACATTATGGGCACATTAATCTGTTTTGTAAACATCGAATCTATGTAAAAAGAAGTTATTTTTACAGCTCCCAAAAAACTAAGCTCCACACCCAACTATCTATAAGAAAAACTTAGATAATTGCTCACGCGAACCACACAACAAAACATGTTCCTTAGCACGAGTTACAGCAGTGTATAACCACACTCTAGAAAGTAATATTTTTTTTGAATCTGGTAACAAAATAGCAACAGAAGAAAATTGTGAACCTTGCGCCTTGTGAACCGTAACCGCCCAAGCCTCCTTACAAGGAGGCATATCTCTCCAGGGGATAAATTTCCTGCCACCCTTAAACATAAAAGACACGCCTGGACCCTGGCTTTCCCAATGAAAAACTCCAACATCACCGTTATATAATCCCTTATCAGGTGTATTACTTACAACCATTAAAGGCGTTCCAGAAAAAAACAAACAACCCCTGTCTGACCTGTTCAAACGCCTAGAAATTATGCTGCCTATAACCTTGTTTACATTAGTTACTCCATGCATGCCACCAACAACAGCACACAATACCCTATACTTAAAAAGCGCAAAAAACCATTCACAAACGTCATCACTGCTACGCAGAGCATCTTCATAAAAACTATACCCATCACATATACGAACCCACCACTCATCAAATGACATACCGTTATAATCAACTATCTCAACATCCGACTTAAAATTTTGTTCTATATGTGACCAATACTCAATGTTGCTAGAAATAATAGATTCTGCCAAGACAGGAATTTCCCGAGACAAAAATCTATAATTTGTACGTAAATTAATTACAGAAGATAGACATAGGCCTGATGGAAGCAATAACTTCTTGCCTTCTCTAACTAGTTCCCTAAAAATAGAAGCACCATGTATAGGCCCAAGCTGCCTGCTATCACCAACTAATACAAGCCGTGAATCACATCCTATCCTGTTTAACAGCGATTTTATGAGAGAAATATCCATCATAGACGCTTCATCTACAATAATGACATCGAAGTCAAGGAGACTATTTTTTTTATTGTTATAAGGATATCCCAGTAGACTATGAATGGTCTTTACAGAATATTTTAGTTCACATGATTTCCCATCATCTTTATTAAGCAACAAGCTAACTTGGTTCAAAACACCAACAAGATTCATTGTGGCTTTTCCCGTAGGAGCGCAAAGGGCCACTGACCTTACCATTTTTAATTGCTGCAATGCAGTCAATAACCCTACTAGGGTTGTAGTTTTGCCAGTACCAGGACCACCAGTAATCAGTACCCATGGAATAATTAGTGCCGTATACACAGCCTGCATTTGATCTGTCCATTGCTCTTCTTCTGTAAAAGCTAGCCTAACTACAGACTCTGCTGCACTAAGATCACAAACAGGGTTAAACACTACTTTCTTTGCAAAAAACTCACAAATAAAATATTTATCGCGGACAAAACTTGCCGTAGAAAAATTAAGTCCATCTAGCAAAAACAATGCATCCGTGTTTTCCTTATTATCAGAAACTATCCCAGTTGCTAATAGGAACTCAACATCATCTGGCAAAACGCACACCTCGCCCCTACCAGACAACCAATTTTTGCAAAATGATCGAATATACTTTGCCAGAATAGGCTTAACATCTTCTGAGCAACTAGAAGGTACCTGCCTACAAGACCAATCAACAAATACCCCTATCCATTGTTCTGATAGTGGAACTTTAATATCACTCCCCTCCATCACTGCTTACAAACCTCTCCCAAGATATAATTAAATCTTCTGATGGTCTCTTGAACCAAATGCCAGCACCTCTTCTCTCACCAAATCCCCTAAGAAAAATATAAAACACCCCACCAAAATGTTTATCGTAAGAATAGTTAGGCAAACTTTGCCTCAACCACAAATGAATTGACCATATATATAACATTGCCTGCAGTCCATAGCCTTCATCAAGCATAATCTTATCTAAAGCATCAAATTCATAATTTTCTATATCTAATCCTAGGTCATTAGTTTTCCAATCAAGAATATAAAACTTTCCATCATGCTCAAAAACCATATCTATTGCACCGCGCAAAAAACCAAATTGCCAATCAGTAGAGGTAGATTTAGCAGGCCATCCTTGATTTCTCAAAAATTCCATAGTATTGACAACATTTCCAGGAGTCCATGGATACATAAAGTTTAATTCATGCACACGTTTATTAATTGATGAAAGTGATATGTCTAAGGGAACAAGCTGTGCTGACACCCAAGCTTTAAGGGAACGAAAAATAATGTCAACTTGATGAGGGTGAAAAAACACATCTTGCAACATATCACGTTGTATAATTGAGCATTGTTCGTACCAAAGTGAAGAATCGGTATAATCTATAGTTTCTAGTATTTTGTGTACCATAATGCCTAAAAAACGAGACCCAGGAATTGATATAAATGAATCCTCCTGTGAAAAAGGCAAAGAGCATTTGGCATTACAAATTGGTGTATAAGTATTTTTAACAAATAGCCTACTGAAACTAAGGCTATGCCACACTTCCTTAATTAGAAAACGATCACCTGGAAGAGTAAATTTTATTGGCAAATCGTTTTTAGTAGTTAATTGCAAATTGTCGTTGATTAAATTAATGTTACCAACTATCGACACTCCAGAACAAGTATCACTCCATTCCTGTAATAGATTATCAGACCAATCAAATTTATCACGCAACAACCACTCTCTAGAAGTACTAGAACCACCAAATAGCAACCAATTAATTGCATTAAACAAAGGCTCCCTAGATTGCCGTGACTTATAGCTACCTACAACTAAATACAGTCTTTCACACGCTCTGGTAAGTGACACATATAGTAACCTAACCTGTTCAGATAGTACCTCCTGTTCATAGCTACACAACCTATTATCATATTGCTCTGAACCCCAATCACAGCAATATCCTCCTTTGTCTCTAACTATTAATGGAAATATAGATGATATAGCAGAAGATGACCAAGCAAATGGACAAAATACAAATTGATACTCTAGACCTTTAGCAGAATGCTGAGTAACAATGGAAACTGCGTCAGTATTATTTTCAACACGTAACTGGCTATCCTCTGGTATACTGCCCTGAATGGCTTCGTAACGACGTTTATCAATTTCATCTATTACTGTAAGTAGGTCATTATATTTTATCCAATATGATTGAATAATATCCATTAAATGAAATAAATTAGCTAAATGTCTCTTTCCATTATCAAGTTTTATTATGCGATCTATTATGCCGTAGTTATAACAGCATTTGTAAAACACACTTGCTAACCCACATATATGTATAAGTTCTGCTTCACGCGCAAAATTATGTAAAAATTTACTATATAAAGGTGATTTATAATCTAAATTATTTATATTTAGGCCCATCATGGGTGTCATTAAAAAGGCCCTATACTTGTAAGCATCATTAGGATCATATAATGCCCATAAAAAAAGAGTTATCCATTGCAACTCTTCAGACATAAAAACACTTGATTGATGATTTTGAATAGTAGGAATTCCTCGCTTTCTTAATGAATTACTCACTAGATTGGCTTGTGCATGTGAACGCACCAAAACAACTATATCCCTAAGTTTAAAATCTCTATCTGCCCAAGCAAGTTCTTTATTCTGTACCTTAAGTAAAAGGTCTAAAATTTTGTCGGCAACATGCTCTGCTGACCAATATGATGATTGAGTTTTATTTAAAGATTGAGGTAAGCAAGAAATTTGTATAGGACTATCTTCATTATCACTCAACAAAACAGATTTTCTCATTGATTTTAATGGATATAATTTAATTCCATGTGAAACAAATGGATCAGTTTTGTTATTAAAAAGATGAAAAATACCATCTAACAGGTAAGGAACAGATCTATAGTTATCAGTAAGAGTATACTTAGTAACATTTTTGTCATTAGATATATCCATATATTCATCTATATCTGCACCACGAAAACCATAAATCGCCTGCTTTGGATCTCCGACATGAGCAATAAATTGATTCGGTAGGGAAAAAATACGACGAAATATTTCTTGCTGCAAAAAATCTGTATCTTGACATTCATCAATTAAGACAGCAGGAAATTGCCCAGCTAAATATAAAACCACATCTTCTTTTTTATTAAGTAAGTTATATAACAATTTCAATAGATCATCGTAAAAAACTACCTTTTGTCTACCCTTCTCCTCTGTCAAAAAATGATGAACTTTTTGGGTTATAAAATACCAAAAATGTGAACTATCATATTTAAACCACTTATCTACAATACTAGAAAGGTGTTTAAGTTTTGAAACTGCATCAATCAATGGGTGGTAATACATTTTTTCTGATTTTTTTAGTGATTTTTCTAAAGAAGGATAGGTTAGTATATCCCATTCATTTTCCCAATTAAAAATATCAGAAGATAAAATATAAGCTTTTAATAAATTAAAAGCTTCTTGCAGTTTATCATTATTATACTTTCGTAAATTGAAGGATCCACTGCAAAGATTTTCTATTATTCCCTGTATAACATTTTCGGAATTTATAATAAGTGCAATTACCTTCCTGATTTCTATAATATCCTTATATATATCCGAGATATGTATTTCTGGAATAGATGGAAAGCACCATTTAATCTCTTGGCGAAAAATCCAATTTTTCATGAAAGACATTACTTTTTTAGTATTATAATAGCTATCTAATAGCGTTTTAAATGCCCACTGTGAGTACTCATTATATTGTGTGGGCCAATATTTGGGGCTAAAGAATAATCGCATAGCTTGTATTACAGCAGATTCATAAATAGTACAACTATTAGAAACAACAGTTTGTTCTAGTATCCATCCTGAATCAATAGATAATTCTTTCAATACACGTTGGCAAAAACCATGAATTGTATATATTGCCGCTTGGTCAAAATCATATAGAGCAGATCTTATAGAGGATAGCAAATCATCACGCGATCTAATAGAGTGGAGTGATTTTAACCATTCATATTCAACAAGTAATTCTTCTTTATTAGTAGCTAAATATTGTGATATTTCAGTTAATCTATAGCGAATTCTATGGCTTAATTCCGCAACTGCGGAACGTGTATAGGTTACTACCAATATAGACTGTACAGTATAATTCTTCTCAACTAATAGTCGCAGGTATAGTGACACGATACTCCATGTTTTTCCAGTACCAGCACTTGCTTCGATTAAAAAACGACCGTTAAGAGGAATAGACCAAACAAAGTGCATCACACCAACATTTTAAAATAAGATGACCAAACTAAATTAGCATAATATTCAAAATTTGGATTACATAGGGCATCTATTCTGCCAAAATCGTACAAGAGATGGTAGTATGGATCGTCTTGCTCACCATGATGCCACTCACTTCCTCTCCAAATGCGGTATGCTGATGCTAAATCCTTTTCCTTGGTCGTATATTCATATGATGTTCTGGGAAAAAATGGAATTGGCTCTTTTTGAGATTGCATGCAAATAGAAATTATGTCTTCCCAAATGCAACTAGCACTACTCTTTTCAATTACTTCCAATTTAATAGCATCATCTGGTGCAACAAGCAAGCTTGGATATTTGGGAGAGGAAGCAATACAATAAAAAACGTGCTCAATCCAAAATCTTAGGTAATCACAAATAGATAAGCATGGAAGTATTTTAATCATGCGCTTCCTATTAGTAATAACAGAGCCATAACATCCTGATTCAATCTCATATGATTCTTCACCTAAATCAATGTGAGAAACCCCACTTGCAGAGAGATATTGACGAACTGCAGCAACACTTTGACAGAGCAAGCCCCACTCCCTCTCTCCATATATACCATAAGGAAAATCTATACTCTGTTTAGCATCTAAAAAGGAAACATCAGACGTCAGGCAAGACATGATCCACTTCTTCTTGCTAGAAAAATTAAGATAAAAAGGCTCATAATCATTCCTTGGGTAGTACATATTACTAGCACGTATATTAGCTATCTTTGTCATGAAATAGCGCACTGGGTGATTAAGTATGCTCACTACCTTATCTAGGGAAATATCTTCTAGCGAAGATGATACAATATAGTCAAGAGAATCAGATCCACTACAAGGAACATTGCAGGATGCCTCATCTGCGCTAGCAGAAAAACATACCTGATACGGCATATGTTCGTGAACAAAATACTTCTCTACCTCATCACTTGAAGATAAGCTGTTACAAAATGGCATCTTATCTGACAAGTAACGCATAATATCTTCTATCAAACTCGATGGAACACGTAGTGAGTTTGTAGTTTGATCCCATGCAACATAACTTAGGTGTAAGTAGTCCAAATGCATCAAAGCATCCAAAAACGCCGCTCTATCGTCCCTAGTACAATGCTCATCTCCAGGACGAGGAAACAAAGACATTAGATCGTAACGACACTTAGTAACCGAGCGTGGAAATACCCCTTCTTCCAAGCCCAAGCACGCCAAAAATTTGTACGGTAACCCAGACAAAGAACCATAACAAGTAAATGTAACAGATCCAGATGGAACCCCACCCCTTAAAGGATCACGGAAAGTATCCTTTAGCATCTCCACAATTAGTTGAAATTCTACAAGCTCCGATCCCTCATAAAATGAAGATAAAACTTGATTCCATTGCACAGAGATCTCTTCAAAAATATCATTTTTTCTTGCGGGACACCACTTAGTTATGGAATCTTTAATCCAGGCAACCCAGGTTACTATACGATGCTTGCGTCTTAGTCTATCCGGCCAATCTTTTAACAAATCCACTAAAAGTGACAGTACCTCCATTTGTTCTGTACTAAAAGAAATTCCTAACTCCTCAGATTCCCCGCAACAAAAGCTTCTAAACAATCGTTCTAAGGCAAACATCCATGTATGTCTATGCTCATCAACAGCCCAATCTGCTCGATGTGATGAATCTAAGCCCCAACGCACACCAAGATTGTAAATAATATTCTCTAGTTCCTGCCATTCATTTTGTTCAATATTGAATGCCAGCCTTACTACTGGCAATCTAAGCCAAGATAAAACTACAGAATATTCATAACGAGAATTTATAACACTAAGCCATTGGGTAATAGCAACATACATATCTACTATTTCCGTACTTGGCAATCCTGTTATGGTGTAAGGTATAGAGTATTGTGCATTGGAAAACACTGCATCCACCCAAGCTGCATTTGAGGCTAGATCTGGAATCCAAACCAATACATCAGCAGGGCACAGTGATCTGTCTTCATGGAAAAGTTTTTGAAGGAAACGATGCAAAACGTGTAGCTCATCTACAAAACTATGACATCTATGTATTTGCAAAGAATCATCTGGCAACCAATTTCCCTTGTTAGACCAGGTTAAAATATCGCTTTGCATACTATGTAATGTTGTATCGGGGGTAATATCAGAAAAATTTTCTTCTACTGGTAGGTCATTTTTTAGTAGCCACTCAACTAACTCACAACGCGCCCTACCCCATGATGCAAGAAGAAAATTACCAGTTTCAATACTGCTACCTATAGAAGAGGGGGTCATATCTCCCTTATGACAGATATCACCCCAGTAATGCTCACATGGATTTATAACCCAGACGGAAACATCCATCCACAAAGATAAAGCATAATAGGCAGACAAATATAGTGGAGGCAATGTGGACAAGCAAAATAAGGTGATAGATTTAGGAGCATGATCCGGCAAGGGATAAACATTAGTGCTATAAAGGTGTTGTATCCAACTAGATAAAATTTCTGATGACAATAAATCATTAGATACGACCTTGTTCCAAAGAGACGACTGCCAGATTTCATCTGGATTACTTGAAAAAAGCTCTCCTTTTTTCCAAATAGCTAGCCAATCTGGTCTATACCTGTCATATCTTTCCCATATGTTAAGTAATTGCAAAGCCCAACGATATCTATGAACATCGGTAAAAGTTTCACTAGGAGCAAAATCGTGTTCGTGATGATTAGCGAGTTCACACCAAAGCTTATAAAGACGCTCACTTTGGTTTTTTTTAATGATTTTTTCATCAACACGCCCATCAAAGTAACCTACCATTGACCATAAAAAAGTAGCCGGAAAATCAAAGGAAAAACCAATACAAACACCACTATTCTTAGTTACTTGGTAAGACAAAAAATCTGCGTGTCCTCTACTTGGAACAATAAAGCGATGGGTCCTTTCCCAAATGCTCTCCTTGGAGAAGGAATTAAATACATCTAGGTCATTAAGTTGATTAATCAACTTTACCCGTATGGCCACTATATACCCAAATGTACAATTAACAGTCTTGACCGAGGTAGCCTAATTATACATAATGTCGACTTTGTTCCTCGATAGCTCAGTTGGTAGAGCAACGGACTGTTAATCCGTGGGTCGTTGGTTCGAGTCCAACTCGAGGAGCCATATTCTGATCTTCTTAAGATTGTCATCTACTACCCTTATTTCGTCTTCGATGTTCCTAAGCATATCCTCGTTCTTCCTGATAACATGCTCTGGAGCTTTTGCGCGAAAGCCCGGTTGATCAAGCCTTTTTCGTATGGAGTCACTAGTAGACTTTAGTTTAGCAAGTTCTTTTTCTAGTTTTTTTTCCTCATCTGCATGATCAACCGGAACATCAATAGCAATAATCAACCCATCAACCTGTTTCTTAGGAAACATTACGGCATCCATGTCATCTATAAAGCTTAGCTTACTTAATTTTGCCAATTCTAGCAGGTACCGACTATCGTATGGCCATGATCCCTTTCTTTCAACCAATAACGACACCCTTTGAGAAGGGGGCACATTCATTTCAGAACGAAGATTCCTAATGGTTGTAACCATTTTTTTAAAAGATGCCATAATATCTTCAGCTTCATCTTTCTTGCATGATGGATCATATTCTGGATAGGGAATCTCCAGTATTGAAGGCAAAGAATTCCTATGAACAAATGGTGATATCTTTTGCCATAACTCCTCAGTTAAGAAAGGAATAATCGGATGAGCTATACGTAATCCAATATCAAGCACGAGACACAGAACATATCTTGTGTGCGAAACAATATCAAAACTATCACTGGCAAGCTGTACCTTAGACATCTCAATATACCAGTCACAATATTCATCCCAAAAGAAAGAATGAATGGCTTGCGCAGCCCAATCAAAACGATACTGCTTAAAAGACTTATGAACAGTATCAACTAATCGATTCAGAGACGAAACAATCCACAGATCTACCCAAGATGAAAAAGTAAAGTCGCAACGAACAGACTTGTTTTCAACATTCATCAAAACGAAGCGAGAAGCATTCCAAAGCTTGTTACAAAAGTTTCGATAACCATAACATCGGTCCAAATCAAATTTTATGTCCCTTCCAGGACTGGCAAGAGAAGCAAAAGTAAACCTTAGTGAATCAGCACCATAAGATGGAATACCTTGTGGAAACAGTTTCAATGTTCTTTCTACAATTTCTCTTTCTTTAGAAGGATTAATGAGGGCAGATGTTCTTTTTTTCAAAAGATCATCTAAAGAAATACCATCTATCAAATCTATGGGATCTAACACATTACCCTTAGATTTGGACATCTTCTGACCTTCACTGTCTCGGATTAGACCGTGAACATAGACATCATGAAACGGAACCTTCCCAGTAATATAGTGTGTGAGCATAACCATTCTGGCAACCCAGAAGAATATAATGTCAAAACCAGTAACCAAAACAGAAGAAGGCAAATACAGGTCCAGAGCAATATTTGAAACATCAGGGTAACCTGGGGTCCATCCTAATGAAGAGAAGGGCCAAAGAGCAGACGAAAACCATGTATCTAAAACATCATCATCTTGACTTAAGTCTCCATAATACCCATCTTGCTTAGCTAATTGAGTAGCTTCATCTAAATTATGGGCAACCCAAACACGACCATCATCAGAAAACCAGGCTGGGATACGATGTCCCCACCAAAGCTGACGTGATATACACCAATCCTGAATATTTGACAGCCACTGATGGTATGTGTTGTACCAATTTTCTGGAATAAAATTTATTGTCTTATTTTTGCATAAATTTAGAGCCGGCTCAGATAGCACAGCCCACCCGCCAGGACGACCATCATCTTGGGCGACTCTAGTTAAATCAACAAACCATTGGTTAGTAATACGTGGTTCTAAAACAACACCACTTCTATCCCCCCTAGGAATAACAAGACGATGAGGTTTACTATCCACGAGCAATCCTGAATCTTCAAGATCCCGTAATAGAAGCTTACGTGCTTCATAACGGTCCAAGTTACGGTAAGCTTCTGGAACTTCATCATTAAGTCGAGCCTCATCATCAAAAATAGATAAAAACGGCAACGAGTGCTTAATGGCTCTCTCATAATCCTCGAAATCATGAGAAGGGGTTACCTTTACGCATCCTGTTCCAAAATGAGGATCGACCGACTCATCAGCAATTATCGTAATAATACGACCACATAATGGAACAACTACTTTCCTACCTATCCAGGATTTATATAGATTATCTCCGGGATGAACGGCAATTGCCATATCACCAAATAGTGTCTCAGGACGTGTAGTAGCCACAACAATCCTACCGTTACCATCGACAGCATTGTAAGATATGTGCCATATTGATCCATCTTCCTCAGAATTAACAACTTCCAAGTCAGAAACAGCCGTCTTTAAAAAAGGGTCCCAATTTATCATTTTTTTGCCGCGATAAATTAATCCATCGCGGTACAAACGCACGAACACAGCTATCACATTCTGTGATAATTTTGGATCGAGGGTAAAAATATCTCGAGACCAGTCACAGCCGACACCTAAGCGGCGCATCTGAGAAGTAATAATACCGCCAGACTTATCCTTCCACTCCCAAACCTTCTCTAAAAAACCTTCTCGACCTATCTCGTAGCGCGTCTTTCCTTCACGGGCTAACTGTCTCTCTACAACAATCTGTGTTGCTATACCAGCATGATCAGTACCTGGCTGCCATAGAGTGTTATACCCACAAAGGCGATGATACCGAACTAAAATATCCATCAAGGTTTGGTTGAAGCCATGGCCCATATGCAATGTACCAGTTACATTAGGGGGAGGAAGCAATATGCAAAACTGCTTGCCTTTCTTAGAGATATCACAACCCATGTTAAAGTAGCCGCGCTTAGACCACTCATTGCTCCAAAATGACTCTATATTAGCGGAGTCATAACCCTTAGATAATAACGACACAAATACCTCAATTCTTTACAGCAAACATTGAACATCAACAAAGCCAGACATATCACTAAATGCCTGTTCAGAAATTGTCGACAAGGAATATAGATGGTGGAAATTGTGCGTCATGTTAGGATAAGTACGCAACCTAAGATTTTCACTAAAATGCGATGCACGATCAAACATATCTTGCATAGAAGAAACAAAGATATCGTCTTGGCCGATTTGAATCAGTATCGGTGGTAATTTAGACCATGATCTATCAACATCAAAGCTATCAGGAAAACCCATCAAGCGCATATATGAAGAAACGTGATCGGGCAGCAACCAATCACCCTTACGTTCGTTGCTGCCAAGAAAAAGATTATCACAAGATGTAGGAATAAAAGGACTCATAAGTACGGCACATGAAGGATGAGGTAGCGATCTTTTTTCTATGTTCAACAACAACGAAAGTGCCAACGACGCTCCCCAGGATTGTCCTATAACAATAATCTTCGAGGGAGAAATGCCCTGTTTTAGAAGATATTGATAGGACATAAGTGCATCATCGTACTGAGCCAAAAATTTGTGCTCTGGGGCTAATCGATATCGCGGTATAAAAACCCTAGCCCTTAGACAAGATAAAAGAACATGAGGAAAACATTTCTCCACTGTGGAAAAAAACAATCCACCACCGTGAAAATACAGCACAACCCTATCGTCCGAGGATACAATCCACTGAGAAGTCAAGTATTGAAAATTATCTTCAACACAAGTAAATGCAGATTGTGGAAACGGGCAAAAAGAGCAAGAATCCAAGAATTTCCTTGCATCATTAACCCTAGATCCATCAAGCTCAGATAGGTAGAGAAACGATCCAATCTGCCTACGACGAAATTGATTTAGAAATGATAGGCAGCGATTAGTGGGAGTAAGCCCCGATGAAAAAAAACGCCTCAAGTGAGGTAAAACTAGCAAATCAGAAACAGCTCTTAAACTATTCTTAGTATTCTGTAGAAAAGAAAATGATAGATGTAACATAAAGTAAAAGTCTCCTAAAAATGTACCTTCGGCCCTTCCCGTAGCGCAGAGACAATACCCAACCAACATCATCAAAATCGTTAAAAGCACCATACATACTATTAAAAAACAACATCATATAATCACTCCAAATCTAAGAATCACGATCAACAGAAATTAACATAGTCTTACACCAGCGATCATGTAAAAACAGTCTATCTTTGTCTACCAGAAACCAAATAAAATTTACTGGAAAAGTCATAAATACAATAAAATATCTCATCCAGAGTCTTTTCCAAGTTAGTTCGTCCCCGTTACGACAAACTAAACGAATGCGCCAAGATTTCATGGCCAAAGTTTGTCCGGATTTGTGCCAGCAGTAGGTATAGTAAAAACCAACAACAAATAAAAACACCAGCTGCAATGACAGCGAAGCCCAATCAGCAAGTGGTACAAGGTGCAAACTTCCATGGGTAGGAACAACACCAAACAAGTACTCTAGGACAGTAGAACAAATAGCTAGAGCTACTAACACTGAAGACAAAAACAATAGCTCATACAAAATTGACAAAAAACAACGCCCCACAGAAGCCCGAACCGCACTATGAGTAGAAGATTTCAGCATAACTTTTCTCTTCCCTCGCTACGAGGTAATAAATAATTGTAGAATAGCAGAAAATACCTATATCACACGGTCCGTAAGGACATTACTATTAGCAGGTACCATGTCAATAGTCACCGGAAAGTATATGCTCCCTGGGGTAGTGGCAACAAAACTATGGGGAGGAAAGCTAGCTACTGCGATAGCGAAGAACGAGTATTTTATCACAAGAGGAGCAACAATTTACTTAAGTGGTGATCTTGGAAGTGGTAAAACCACCCTTGTACAAGGATTACTCAGCAAATTAGGAGTTACTGGGGCAATTCAAAGCCCGACTTTCAACCTTATACACACATACTCTATACCTCCTATAGAAGCAACGCACGTTGATCTTTATCGTATAACCAACCCCATAGCCGCTGCCACACTAGACTTGGAACTTTACCACGAGCGTCCTATGTCCATTCTAGCTATTGAATGGGCAGAAAATGGACTTCCAGTAATACCAAAAGCAGATATCCAAATAAGCATGGATGAAAATAATCGTGGTAACGGGAGAGTTATCATACTATCTGTAATTAATAGTGCATTCAGTAGTGTCATTTCGGAAATGTAGGGACACATCATTTTTAAATATGCAGAATATTTTGATTGGCTATACTCCAGTATTTTAGTATAAAATCCGGGTACAGTTGAGCTTGACACGGAAAATTGAACTTTCTGACCTTGGGAGAAGAGTGTGGCGTTAGATTTTAAATATGTAGCTGACAAGGACATATCTGCTCTAGAAACATCTTGTGCAGTTTTCTTCTCATCATCCCTTGAGGAAGAATTTACTCACATAAATGCAAAATGGGCACACGTTGCTCATTCTGCTCAACGGGAATCGCGTTTTTCTCGTAAAGTGGGATCATCATTTCTGATCAACTTATGGGGGGAGGATACCAAGGTCAAAAATGTACTAATAGTACCTCTTGGAGAAAACAAGGAAGAACAAACTCATCATGATTATCATAAAGCGATAACTGAAGCATGGAAAAAACTTGCTGAGCTACGGATAGAGGATGCAGTATTTATCCTTCCCAGCGATGATTGTGTATGGATGGTTAGACAAATAGTTTTAGTTGGGGAACATGTACTGTACAACTACAATGATATGCGCTCTAAAATCAGCGATGATCATACATCTACTTTTAGTAAAGCCTGGTTGTTTGTTAGCAAACAAGGTCCTAAAACGGATTCCCTCGATGGGGTGCTTAAAGAATCCATGTCGATAGCAGCTGGTATAAGTCTTACAAAGGATTTAGGAAATGCCCCTGCTAATATCTGCACTCCCTACTATTTGTCATTACGCGCTAAAGCTCTCTCCTCTGAAATGGGAATGACCGCGAACACCATTTCCTTAGAACAAGCAAAGGAAATGGGTATGGGAGCGTTTGCTGCGGTATCTCAAGGATCTAAGGAACCAGCATGCCTGATCGAGATTAGCTATAAAAATTCCCCCAATAAGAATGACTCGCCTTATGTGTTAGTTGGTAAGGGTGTAACTTTTGATAGTGGTGGCATATCTATAAAACCATCTGCATGCATGGATGAAATGAAATTTGATATGTGTGGGGCAGCAGCAGTCCTTGGCGTCATGAAAGCAGTTGCTCTCTTGAAGTTGCCTATAAACGTTGTAGGAATCATACCAGCAACTGAAAATATGCCAGGTGGCTGTGCAACTAGGCCGGGTGATATAGTTAAAACTATGAGTGGGCAAACAGTTGAGATACTTAATACTGATGCTGAGGGAAGGCTTATTCTTTGCGATGCCCTAACGTATGTAGAAAGATTTAGCCCTAAGGTAGTTGTGGATATCGCCACCCTAACTGGAGCGTGTGTTGTTGCTCTGGGAAATGAGGCCGCGGCAATTTACACGCGTCCTGAAGATTATTCTATAAGAAATGATATAGTTTCTGCAGGAGAAAAAACATTGGATAGAGCATGGCCTATGCCTCTATGGGAAGAATATCAAGAGCAACTTAAGAGCAAATTTGCTGATTTCGCAAATATAGGAACACGGTGGGGCGGATCAGTAACTGCTGCATGTTTTCTGTCACGATTTACTAGAAACTACAAATGGGCTCATCTTGACATAGCTGGTGTGGCTTGGGTATCTGGACAAGGAACAGCAGAGGCTACAGGTAGACCTGTAGCTATGTTAAGTCAGTGGTTAATTTCACAAAGTAACGTTGTATCCTAGCGCTGTGATTTATCCTGAGGTTTTGTTTTGTTTTAACGCACCTAAGCGCATTTTTAGTGCGTGTCAGATCATCTGTGAGCATTACCAAAAAATGCCTGATAGAAGAACCCTCGTATTCTGTCCTAGCAAGTCTTTAGCAAACGATCTAGACAACCTTCTTTGGCGTTTTCAGAAAATGTCGTTTGTGCCACACTCAGTCTATGGTTCACCCGTGTCAGATTATACTAACGTATTAATAATACATCATCGAATTGACGTCTTTGAAGGTGGTACATTAGTCATAAGTATCATGGATCAATTACTAGAAAATTGGGAAAGAGCCACCAAGATAGTAGAGATAGTATCGATAGACAACAATAAAGAGAAGAGTTTAGCAAGACAGAGATTCTGTACATACCGTAAGCTATGCAAGAACTTTAATTCCATTGATCTTTCAAAGACAGACATGACATAAGGGTAATAACACATATTGTTACTTAGCATAATTTATAATGGAACTTAGACTATTAGTAGGAAGTATAAATTACTCTGCTAGTCGCTGTTTTTGCATCATTTTACATAGGCATTTATTTAAATGATAATGAAGATCGCTTGTATAAACTAGGAATGGATACCATTTGCGTGGTGTCGGTTAATGTTGTACAAAAACAATGTATATTAACATATGTTAGTTGGTGTCGTTATACTGCTGCCTCATGAGGGTTTCAACTCCGAGGTTTTACTTGAAAAGGACTGAGCCGTGAAGAAGAAGTTATCCATTGTAGCTGCCGTTGTTAGCACGCTGCTTGTTGCAGGGTGTTTTGATATCAATAATGAAGACGATCACAAAAAGACTGACAGTCTCTCTTTGAAACAGCTTATTGAGTATGGCTCCGCCACAAATACTGGGCCTGCGGGGTTATACATCAAAGACGATGGCACGTTAGTAGCAGTTGGGCCAGGGTCTGGTGGTACTAAATCGGGTGAAATTTTTGTAGCTGATCCAGGAAGCTCCGATCTTGTTGCTAAAATTGTAAAAACTACCGGGATACAGACTTACTTTGGTTTCCATTCTTTAACATATAGCCCAACAAGAGATTCTTTCTTTATCTGCTCAAATCCCAAAATAGCAAGTCCTGTATCCCTGCCTACCGTTGTGGAGTTTAAGGTTAACCAGGCTGGAGAGTACGCATGGACCTCAGTAATGAATCTTGGCACTCCCGGTATTCAGCCTAATCAAATATGTAAGTCACTAGCAGTTATAGAAAATAGGATCTTTGTTATAAACGCTTCTGCAATTGATGATAGATACCCGGCCATGTACTGGGCTGATCTACCAGACAAGGCCGCGCCATCAGCAAATATGAAAATGGCATTCCAATACAGTCAACTAGGACTTAAACGCTCTCAGTTGTTGAGATTCACCTTAATGGATATGGCTTTAGAAAAAGATATGCCTCTCAACATGTATAACTTCTACCTCCTAGACAGGGGAAGAAACTCTATAGATAAGGTGTCGTTAGTTTACAACACCACCTTAAATGTCATGGAATTAAGAGATGTTATCCCTATGGGATATGATCCTATTTCCATTAATGAGCCTTCTGCATTAGTTAACTTAAACAACAGTAAATTTTTAGTTGCAAATGGATTGAATCCATCATCTAAATCATTTATATATGAGCTACTGTATAGTCAAAACCCTGCCGTCCTTCCAAAACAATATCTACTTGCTGAATCTTATGCCCCCATTTACTCCATGATAATGGGAAAAAGCAGGGATAACAGTGGTCAATCTTTGTATGCAGCAATTCCATATAAAGAAACTACTTCAAACAAATTCTATGTATCGGAGTATACGTTTACTGGGTAGCTATTTACTAGGTCATACTGATTGCTCCTTAATTGGGGCAATCAGTTTGTTTTTGCTTTGTCTAGCGGGTCTTATCTCTTGATAGCCGTTTACCTCCGTGTGATATAACAAAAAAATAACATTGTCCTACAATAAGTGTTACCATCCAAAATGTGGAATATCAGTTATACCCCATCCACTATATGTGTACATCTTTAATAAAAAGGACTTGTTTATGATGAAAAAAACCTTTTTAGCTAATGCTCTAGTATTGCTTGGCTCTATTATCTCACCAACCTCCTTCGCTGGAGCTGTTTCTTCTAGCGATAACTTAGTTGGTTACATGAGTTTAGAAGATCCATTAGTAAGGCCCATAGGAATATCAGTAAAATCAGATGGCACTATGATAGTTACAGCTGCAGGGGATCTGTTCCAGGAAAGCGATTCTGGACAAATTTGGACAGCATCTCCTGGTTCAACAAAATTTTATAAAAACGTGATATCGCCTGAAACACACGAAATAAACATACTTACTTCTAGTGCATATAGTGAATCTCATGACTCTCTGTACGTTTGCTCAATCCCAGCTCCTGAACTTGCTACCAACATAGCTCCTGCAGTCATAGAATTTAAGAAAAACGAAGCTGGTGAATATGTATGGACCTCTGTCATGAATTTTCAGGAAGGTACTTTACAGTGCTGTAAGGGAATTTCTATCATTGGCAATACCTTGTTTGCTCTTAATCCATTGTACTCTAGCCCCAAAACCCCGGCCCTATATGCAGCAGATCTAGCTGAACCCGAAAGCTCACGCAAGCTCGCTGTAATTCAAACTTATGGGGACCTTGGTTTCTCTGATGATGATACGTGGGACCAAAGCCCATTATCCATGGCCATTTCTGACATAACAACCTCTAAATCTCCACAAAAAGATAGTAACTATCATCTGTATTTGCTTGATGTAACTCATTCCAAAATTGACTCTGTAGTTTTTGGCAAGGGTAAAAACGTGGATGATATGGATCGTATTAGCATTGAACAAATGCCATTTGATGGTGACACTATCAAGAGCCCAACGGCTCTGGCTTCTCTAGATAACAAGAATTTCTTCATATCAGGGTCGATTGACGTTAGCAGATACAATGCTGTAAATCATGAGTTGGCTACCATATATAAGCTCACTTACAGGGACAACAATCCAAGCCCCAAAATGTCTTTGCTTGGAGAGGAATACTCAACTATAGCTGAGATGATAATATCAAAAGACCGCTTTAATAAGGGAATAGGAAATTCCTTGTTCGCAACACTCGTTACTCAAGACAGTAAGGGTGTTTATAACGTTGCCGAATATAGAATAGACTCAAACGAAAAAACAAATCATGCCTCGTCCAAGTAGCTACTTATAGGTAGTTATAATTTAGTGAGCCCAACAACAAGTTGGGCTCTTTTGTATCTCATGCAAGTGAAAAATTGCAAACAGAAAATTATTTAGTTAACTTAACTTATTAAATGAAAGTTGTTATCCTTCCCAACTGTTAGGTAGCAATGATTAACATAATCTTGGGGCCCCAAAATGAAAAAGTCTCCTGCAATTATGAGAATGTACGCGATTTTTTTTTCTACTCTAGTATTATACGGGAATGCATTTGCTAAGGAGAAGCTAAGTAATAGACTAATTCATCCCGAATTACCTGTAGGAGAAATTACAATAGATGACCCCAAAGCCGTGCCGTGGGATTTATCTTTTTCCAAAGAGTCTGGCCGTATAACTATAACGGGATTAGGGGATATCTCTTTGGCAGAAAAAAATGGGCAGATATGGGAAGCACAACCTGAGGAGGGAAGCACAAGTAGAATTTCGATAGAATCCAGTGAAGGCCAAGGGTATCTGTCACTTGGTTCTCACGTATATGACGAGGCATCAGGCAGGTTGTTCGTTTGCTCAAACAAGATGGAAACTGACAAGAAATCCTCCTCTGAAGTAGCGCCGTCCGTAGTTTCATTTCAGCTTTCTCCTGATGGTTCTTTCGTATGGGCTGGATCGACAAAATTTACGGACAAACCTGGGCAAATATGCGGTGGATTAGCAATTGTAAAGGGAGTTCTTTTTGCAATAAATAAATACGCCACAGACACGACATACCCTGCAGTATACGCAACAGACATAGGCAATACTAGCAAATTACCAGAAACCATGCCAGTAGTACAAACTTACGGTGATATAGGTTATACCTCTGAACAAACAATAAAAAAATATGACCTAATTACAAGCGTTAGAGGAAAAAATCATCAATCAGAAGATTCGTGGTCTGTTTACTTACTTGACTCTGCTCGTTTAAATATCATGGAGGTGTCTTTTAAGAAAGATGAAAAATCAGGTGTCATTGAGAGATCAGGTGAAATTACTGAGTTACTCTTACCTAAAGACATGAGCCTTCCCATTACCTTTTACAATTATGATGATAGTAATTTCTTTGTAGCTGCAGAAATCATAAATATCTACCTGATAAGATATAGCCCTGAGGGAGAGGCAACGATTATCTGGACAGCTAGCTCACCATCTCTAATAACAGGTATAACGGTGGGATCAGAAAAATCAAGTGAAGGAGAAGAACCTGTGCGTACGGTATACACTACTTCTCCTGTACTAGTTAAGGACAAATATGTGATAAGCAAGTTCTCATTCCCGACTATAGATCTGTAGGAGTTACTTTCCGTATTCTGCACCTAATGAATGGATATCATTTTTAGCGGTAAGGTAATCTAACATGGAATGCGATATTCATATATGATAGGCATTTACCATGGTTATATACCCTCTTTACCAAGAGAAAGTAGCGCGTGACTATAGGATCCGCCTAAAAACTGATGTTAAGGGCAGTCGTAGACCTCGCAAAATTACAGCAAGGTACTTTAGAGGTGCAAACAAAGGATACATGTATGAAAAAAACTCTTTCGATAACAGGTACTATCCTGAGTGCTTTAAGTGCCATTATCATTTCTGGGTGTCTTAATAGCTCTGATACAGAAGGATTGAGAAGCTCATCCTCTATTTCTACTGGCGGCAATAACAACAACGCTGGCAATAACAATAACGCTGGCAATAATAATAACGCTGGCAATAACAATAACGCTGGCAATAATAACTCTGGAAATAACAACAATAATGGTGGTATCGTTGCCCCTACCAGTAAAAAGGGATTAATTGGCTCTTTAGTTGTTCCTGATCCATCTGTTGTGCCTCAGGATATTATTTTCGAACAAGCATCAGATTCACTTATATTATCTGGTTCTGGAGACCCAACTCTAGAAAGAGGACAAGTATGGGAATCTAAGGACGACGGTACGAACACCTTTAGCAACGTTCCTCTAACAATCACTGCTGCTCAAACGTTCCTTAGAGGCTATGGAATTGCATACGACATGGCTAATCAAAGACTTTTTGTGTGCTCTAACCCAGCCAATCGCATGAGCTCAGTCATACCTTCTGTTGTAGTATTTGATAGTGATTCTCAAGGTAATTTTGTATGGCATGCTGCCATAAATTTCGAATCCAAAGATCACGAATTTTGTGACAAGCTCTCTATAGTTCATAGATACCTATTTGTCACAAATAAATATGCTGATGACAGTACATATGCGGCTGTATACTCTTTGAATGTAGACGACCCTCTACCAGCAACTCTAGGTGTATCACTAAAATATAGTGATTTAGGTTATACACCAAATGATCAAATGACAAGTAAGGAGCTCTTAACAGGATCGCAGCCTAAGTCTGTACAGGAAAACGGTTGGGGTTTATTTTTCTTAAATTTAGATAAGAAGCAAATTGTGGGAGTTGATTTCTTAATACCACAAGTTGCAGGACCGCTAGTTCCAGATGTTGCAAATATAAAAACTATGAATCTGCCTACTGATATTAACTACCCAAGAGTATTCTTAAACTATAACGATTTTACTTTCTTCGTTGCAGGTAGCTCAGCAATACATTCCGTAGTTTACTCTGCACAAGGGGGGATAGCTTCCAACAAAATATTTGCAAACTTGACTGGATATCAGCAAAGTATTACTGGAATGACTTATGGCATTGACAGATTCCAACAAACCTCGCTCCCGGTTTTCTTCACTACTAGCGCTACTACCGTGTCGGGTGACCAATTTTTGGTGGACGAATTTGCCTTCGATCCAGCAGACTTCTAATCTGATCGACATTAGATATAACAAAAGGCTCAATTCTCGCATAGTTGAGCCTTTTTTTTGGCCCAATTTTGTGAAATAATAAATCGTCCTGTATATAAAAAAGAGGGCACACCAAAAAAACAGTAATTCTCAGCATATCTATATTTGCTAATTTTAAAAATTAGTAATTAAATAAAAATATTGCTATTTACCGTTTCTTCGTACGTGTCACACTCTGCATACAAAAAACCTTCGTACAATATCACTAAATCAATCAATACCCCCCCCCCCCTCAATATTGTAAGTAATTTACACCATACTAACTAAATATTTTAAAGTAAAAGTCGTATGAACATCAATAACGCCAAATACAATAGTTATTTTCAAGAAAATTGTGATCTCTGAAGAATAATTCTATAATCTGCTGTTACCTCTGAAATGACTCAGGAAAGATCATCAATTAGCACTTTCAAGAACAATCTCATTGCTTATGCCAACACCTGTCACGATAATAGGTAATTTTTGCTTGCAGTTTACTACTATCAGATGTGGAAGGTAGTTAATTCAAATTTACTGATAAAGCGAATACAACCTCTTTTTCTATATCAGAACTTACTTAAACTATGCAATACCTAGATAATACTTACATAAAAGCGGATACTAAGAAGAATGTACTGATAATTATTAGTGATGTCATTTCTAACATGGAAAATGTTTCATTGAACAATAAAACAAATGGTACTACGTCAAGCAACATGACAAAAATTGTAAAATAATTTATCAAAAAATTAGTAGAATGTATTTCTAGCTTTAACTATAGTAGAAACAACAAATGTTTTGTCGTAGTGAAGGTACTGCAAATAATATATCTTAATGTAGTAAATAACACCACCTGTATACTGGAAAGTACCACATTGCCATACACAACAACAAGAGAAACAACAACATCACTTCTATAAATAACATCAGATAACTATTTCAATGCAACAACAGTCGATAACAACAACAAACATAAGCAGTACAACAGCAGGAGATATAAAAGGCTATACTTCTGTAATTACTAACTTAACAATCATTGAACCCACTAATGTTAGTGGCAAAAAATCATGTGCATTTATTAAGGCAGCAGTAGCAGTAATATTATTTATTTTAGCTTTATCATATGCTGTGTCGAAACAAATTAAACAGCAAAGAGAAAGTAGATCATCAAATAATAAAAATGACAATAACTCAATTAGACTTGTTAATATAAACATCAATGATTAGTGAGTAATCATTGATTTCAATAGTGGACCTATAATATGCAAAACTACGCTCTCGTCTAATATTAGGAGAAGATTTTTCATAGCTACTACTCTAATTAGCAATACAGTAATAATTGTATGATTACACCCTATGTCGTATATATACATGTTAAGTTACTAGTATATGCACAAACATTATACTTGCTTTAAAAATTTACCGCACCATAATTAAAATTACAAAATAATAGATATACAGTTATAACTTATCATCAAATATATTACATTCTTGTACAATAGTCATAACTTAATGCATTATTATTAATTATAAGAATACTAGAACAAAATATTGTATCATCCATACAATTGGTAAGCCTTGAAATAAACTGCCGCATGCCTTGCCCTGATAATCCATTTCACACATACAATTACAAATATGTAAAACTTATAAAAATAAAGTGAAAATGAAGTTAGTATACGAACAGGCGAAAGAACAGGACAAAACAATTTTGTGCTAGCAGATGCTATACACCCTACAAATACTACCTTCCACTAAAAATAAATTTAATAACAATATGATATATATGGCTAAATAATATAATTATAGTTCCTAACATAAAAATAATGAATACTAGTACACTGCCAATCCTCCCTCTAGTACGTTGCCGATATGGCAGGACAGGTGTTACTGCATTCGCAATAATTATAATACCTGGACATCAGGGATTGCCTGTACTGTACTGTTTACGCAGTCCTAGGTGGAGGTATGGTCATGAATTTCTGGCGCAGCTGAGTACATCTTTGTTGTGCCAAAATATGTGAATGTACTTCGTTTTGTAGTTTGTTTTACTACACTACTTAAGTTATTTCTGAGGTTGTGAGGTTGTATGGGGTGACATGCTGTAGCATGTGGTAAATGTCTATGGTAATTTGCAATAGCTTTCTTCAGTTGCAATATGTACGTTACTTTGTTTGCAACATCTTGGCCATAAAACGCTTTATACAGGACATAGGTCCTGGTTCACGTTCCCAAAACAGGGTTTTGTAGCTGATAAAGTTTTTATAAGGAAGTAAAAAAGTGCACATTAGACCAAAATTAGAAGGTATGTTGCCTGAAAAAACCACCCAAAGAAGAAAAAGCAGCACCTTGAAAGGTTTGGCACATACCCAACAAAGATCCAACATAGTTCACCATACTTCAATACTACACGTAGCAGGTGGGACACTGCGCCGGTGTTCAATGGTATCTTATGCCTACACCATGGGATCCTTGTTTAATCTAATACATGTGGCACATGGATCAACGATTAACGTATCCACATACAATAGTTTCCTAACGAATGGAATGCCAATTGTTCGTGATATTTTGAGTAAGTGCGGTGATATTAGCAATGGAAATCCTTATGTAAGAGTACTGTTTTCAAAGATTCACAGAGCAACCAGAACTCTTGGGACTAAGGTTGGTAGGTATAAAAGCGGTAATGATGGAGTTGATCTCGGTGGATCAATGCTACAATTAAAGGACTCTGTACGTAAATGTTTCCAAAGCGGAAAACCATGCAGTACTCGGGCTCTGTCCGACGCTCTAGAATATGCTAATTCTGTAATGGAAATGCTAACCCAAACTACGTTTACAACTTCCGCACCGTGCTATAATGTCTTCCCTCCCAAAAGCTTTTCTCAAAAAGATCTGGGGGAATGTATAAATAAACTTTCGAGAATGCTTGTAGATAAATACAATTCTCCCGAGATGTCTTACAGCGTATCTATCATGGTAGGCAATGCCATAGAAGAGCTTGGAGGTACTAACTTATACGGAACAAATTTTGGCATTAATTTGGCTGGATCTATGGCAGAATTTAGGCATCTTTCATTAAAATGTGTGGAAAACAATAACTGCAATATAACACTAATAAATTCAACTCTTAGCTATATCAATGATTTGGTATGTAGTTTACCAACTACAACGTCAGTACCGACTACAACTGCCATCCCATGCACTCACGTGTTTCGTCCCGAAGATTTGTCATACGATCATGTAAGAAAATTTGTAGGTGAATTTTTAGGATCTCTTGTGCGTACACACGACTCCAGCGAAATGACTTCTAATATATCATCCATCATAGGTGATACTATAGAAAAACTTGGAGGCACCAACTGGTACGGAGAAAATTTTGGTATTAATTTGGTTGGATCAGTAGCAGACTTTAGGGGGCGAGCACTAGAATGTGCAAGAAATAGTAACTGCAACATGACATTGGTAAGCTCAACACTAAATCATATTAATTCTTTGATATGCAACCAACCAGCCACAACGGATACACCAACAACATCAGTTATCGATAATATAACTGCCATGTATGAAAATACATCATATTCTGATACTACGATAAACACTTTATCATCATTTGTCTCTGAAACTGCAAGCGCAAACTCTACCTACTCACTAACAACTGACAATCCGTATTTTATTGAAGAAGAAAATTGGATCACCAGCAATAATGGAATTTATACCTTAATACTATGCATATCTGCTATGATGTTTTTGGCAACATTGGTGCTTGCAATATCGAAATTAATTAACCGACGCAGAGGCAAATTAGATATTAAATCATCAACAGAAAACAACGCATCGCTAGAAACACAACTATAGGGAAAAAACGTTTTATTGTAGAGTTGCTACAACTGCTGCTATCTTTGTACATCTTGCTACTCACAAATTGAGAAGGAGCAAAATGTATTATTAGCTAAGGAATAAGGATACCACCCCGCCCTACTCCACTATCCTTTATTATTCTACGTAAATCGCAACATTGTATTTACATATATACAAGTTGCAATGTACAGCATTCTTTGTAAGAATAAATATTACTGCCCTGCAACTTAATACTAATTAGTGCACTTGCTATATTAAGTATATATGAAGTAGCATGCCAACTGCGCTTGCTTCTTTAATTGTAGACTTAGCTTTTGTTTATTGTTTTCATAGTTAGTATCATATATACAATGCCATAGTTTTAATACATGCGTAAAATACAGTGCATGGTATTGCTTAAGAAAGGTGGCACAGCAGCACAGTATCATGAAAGAAACACATATTTGTTGCTCCATTAGCGCTATTTTCGTGTATTAAAAATAAGTGAGTCTTCAGATGGTAGTAATGTCATGCAAACAACATTCTTACCGTTGCCGCATAACTTGCTTTCTATAAAAAAGAGAAATAGAATCAATTTCTCTTTGCTTTCCAGATGAAAATACGCATAGAGCACTATCTTTATAAAGGAGCAGTTATTTTCGTAACTACTGAGGACAATTCTGAACTTGAGAAAAGTAAGGTTTAAATGGCATCAATGATGGAGAACTAATTTGGTGCCCATATAATTTCAGGCGCCACAGCCACATATGTTAATTTTCCCGACCATGCTTATGAACAGGGATAATTCTATATTGTACGTATGCGTAAATCTAAAGCTCGAGCATAAAAACTTGAAATATGCATTTTAACACTTATTGTTAATGGCTATTAACAATATGATAATAAACATTAAGTCCAAGATTGTACAAACCCCAAATCAATTTGGCGTATGGATATTATCATCAATAACCAAGCAAATTATTGGCATGAAGTTCAGTGCTACCCCAAGATCATGTGAGTTGTACTCATCAAGATTTGGCAACCAGGGTGCCTTAAATGCTGTATACGGATGGTCACTCTTTCTTCACATTAAGTAATCGATATTAGGCGCACGATCTAATACCTTGTTCCTTTATGGGTTTTTCTGCTTACCTCCTCCTTCAAAAAATAAATATTCAAGCTACTAAATACGCTTCTAATCTAGATGCTTAATAGTATATATATATATGGGTACATGAGTAGCATGATAAGTTAGTAATTTGGTTTTTTTACAGATAATTTATCTCATCTACTTAATTATATTGGGCTTTTTATTCTTAGCCCAAAACAAAGTATAATGCAAATGATATTATAGCAGTACATACTGTCAAATGAGAGCAAGGAAATACCTATATGGAAAAAGCGTTGTATGTACGATTACTTTGACATATTTGTAAAAAATGTGCTGGGAGTATAATTTCTGCAGATACATGAACTATTGTAATTAATTATGTATATCTCATATGATAGTACGGTTATTTATGAAACCATAATATGCTCCGTATTATTGTACGCAGTAATGTAATCATATGAGAAAATCGTACTAACAGTAAGCTGTGAAAAAATAATGGGACAAAAAGTACCATATGTCGTATACATGTTTAACCATATATAAACTAATTTACGAGAGTGCACTTACTGATAATGCAATATAGGGATCTTTGAAACTGTCTCTCATACTTTGCTATGAGTCATAGGAGCATCATAGGAACCTTTTAGATATATGCATACATAGCAAAGACTGGATGTATTGAGTAGTTAAGACCATAGTTTTCATTTTTATCAAAAGGAACAGCTGTACTATGAGGAAAAATCTTTTACTGATAAGCGCGCTGCTGAGCTCCCTTGTATTGTGCTCTGGATGTTTTGATGAATCTAGCGACACCAGAGATATTGTTGTGCCTGCAACACCGCTGCCAAATCAAGGGGAAATAGGAATCGTTCCCATAAACTCCATATATGCGAACAAGCCTAGTGGGCTATTTTTTATTCCTGAAGAACAGGCTCTGCTAGTAACGGCAGAGGGAAATCCCTCCGCTACAGTAGGAGAAGTTTGGCTTGCACAAAAGCGTGACACCTCGTTTAGTATTCGTACTTTGCTAAATGCCCCCGCAGGCAAGTTTACGGGTAACACGTATGATGAAGCCAACAACCTCCTATATGTATGCTCTAATCCCAAAAACATACAGAAGGGTCAACCGATAGTGATGGTGTTTGATCGTCTAAAGAGCAATAGATTTTCTCTGGTTGGATCAATGACACTTAACCATAATCAAGTTGGTAAGACATGCGCTAACTTGGTCCTCATTAACGGCTATCTATTTGTGACTAATAGTACTCCAAAAACTCCGCAGGATATTTCCATTTTTTATGCTAATGTTTCCGGTGCTTTGCCTACTAAAATGGAACCACTCCAAACTTATAAAGATTTGGGATACACGGCAGCAATGATACAGCCGAGCCCACCTTTGTTAACCGACATTAAACCCAAGGTAGAACAAACTGCAGGCCAATTTGGTATGTGGTTGCTGTCGGATGGCACAAAAAAAATTATCGGGATAGAGTTCACTTTAAATGGTACCATAATGATCCGTGTCGGAAAGCCCAAATTAATGCAACCAGGTGGCTCTCCTAGTAGCAGAAAATTCCTACAGGCAATGGTCCCATATACTGACAAATTCTTTCTACTAATAGACAGAGACACGCTATATAAATCATATTTTGACGATAAGGGCGCGTTGATAAAAACGACTCGTATTGCCCCTCTTGCCAATAGCTCCCGTGCGATGGTTCTTGGTAAAGATCGTTTCGGCAAAACATCTCTACCAGTATTGTTCTACCTATCTGCACCCAGTGGATTAAAAATCTCTAATGTTGTTGAATTTGCTTTTGATCCAATGAATAATACGCAATAGTATGGCGCCAGTTAGCATGAAAACGTCCGGCAACTCGTGTGTGCTGGACGTTTTTTTGTGAGTACATATATCAGCATAATTCTTAACGTAAGGAGCCTATGTAGGCATAGATAACATAAATATAATTGACATGATATCCAATTTTGTAACATCTTTTAGATGGTTCTTCATACAAATATTACCTATTCTACTTGTAAAACCTTTTACGTTGACAAAGGTTACGGCACTACTAGAACTCGTTGATAGGCAAAATAAAATCGTTCAATAGAGACAATTAAAATTAATCCTATCAGTGCTATAGCAAAATGTCATAAGGCATACAAATTGAAAACAAATGATTATTTCTCAGGTATTTTTATTACTATAAACAAAGACATTACTACAGACAACAAAGATAAAAATATAATCAACAAGTTGAGATCAGTAGTTGTACACATTAAAAATGTTATCTGAATCTATTGTTCCCACTTGACTACTAGTAGATAATATAGGCAAGTAGATATTAGATATGCCGTATAGTAGAATCGGGGAGTAACTAGCTGATCCTGTGCTTATATTTTGGGTAAAAGGAATATCTGATGAGGAAAAATTTTCTACTAATAAGCGCACTGTTGAGCTCCCTTGTATTGTGCTCTGGATGCTTTGATGAATGTAGTGATACCAAAAAAGATATTGTTGTGCCTGCAACACCACTGCCAACTCAAGGGGAAATAGGAGTTATTCCTCTAAACTACATATACGCAAACAAGCCAATCGGATTATCTTTTATTCCTCAAGAACAAGCTCTGCTAGTAACAACAGAGGGTGACCCCTCCGCCGAAACAGGGGAAATCTGGATTGCAGCTAAGCGTGATCTATCGTTTGGCATTCGTACTATACTAAGAGGCCTTACTCTAAAATATGGCAAATTTGCTGGTAATGTGTATAACGAAGATAACAAGAAGCTATACGTATGTGCTAATCCTAAAAATAAAGTAAAAGGAACACCAAAAGTGTTGGTATTTGGTCGTCTAGATAGCAACAGATTTTTTCAAGCTGGATCAATGGAGCTTGTCCATGCTCAAACTGAAAAGACATGTGCTGATTTAGTGCTCATTAATGGTTACATATTTGCAACCAACAGTACCCCAAAGAATGTCCAGGATGTTGCTATTTTTTATGCCGATGTCTCCTCTAGTATTTTGCCCGTTAAAATGGAACCGCTCCAAACTTATGCAGATTTAGGATACACGGCAGCACAAATACAGCCTAACGTACCTATGTTAACTGACCTTAAACCTAAGGTAGAGCAAACTGCAGGACAGTTTGGTATGTGGGCACTATCAAATGGTACAAAAAGAATTATTGGGCTGGAGTTCAGTTTAACTGGCGCCAAAATGACCCGTGTTGGAAATCCCCAATTAATGCAACCTGGCGGCTCTATCTCTAACAAAAAACTCCTACAAGCAATGATCCCATATACTGACCGATTCTTTCTACTAATAGACAGGGACACCCTGTATGAATCAACCTTTGATGATAAGGGTAAATTGGTAATATCATCTCGCATTGGTCCCCTTGCCAACAGCTCTTACGCAATGGTTCTTGGTGAAGATCGTTTCAACAAAACATCACTACCGGTGTTCTTCTATCTGTCTGCTCCTGCAGGGTTAAAAAACTCTGCTGTTATTGAATATGCTTTTGATCCAAAAAATACACAACAGAAAGGTATTGATTAACCATATAAATGTCCAGCTAATGCATGTGCTGGACATTTTTATGAATTGCATGTACCAATAGTAATTAATAATGTAAAAGATTGATATAGGATAAAAGAGTTAGTAAATATAAGTTCATAAATCATGCACCCGAAATTTTAATACCATATTTTGCAGTATAGTTCTTCCTATCTCAGTGCCTGTAAAATTCTTGATAACAAGGGCACTTGCGTTTTGTTAGAACTAATGGACGGGCAAGAAACACCATTAATATAAACATCCG
This sequence comes from Candidatus Ichthyocystis sparus, assembly GCF_900078745.1. Classification (GTDB taxonomy): domain Bacteria; phylum Pseudomonadota; class Gammaproteobacteria; order Burkholderiales; family 2013Ark19i; genus Ichthyocystis; species Ichthyocystis sparus. The sequence continues at coordinate 142,947 of NZ_FKII01000049.1, forward strand.
GACCTAACCTTGCCTAATAGTCTTGTAATATAAGGAAAATGTCATACAATATCCAAACTTAAAATTAGGCAAGTACATAAAAAGGCTCGAATTAGGTAAAATAACTAGAAGCGGTAAAATAACAAATAATCATTTCATAGGTACGTTTACTACTATAAATAACAAAGATAAAAATATAATCACTAGATTGTAAGCAGTAGTGATACATATTAAAAAATCATCCTAATCTATTATTCCCACCCTAATATCAGGGGCTAATATAAGTGCGTAGGTACTAGTTATGACGTGTAATAAAATTGGGGGAGATAGCACCGGCTTACTAGCATTGTTCTCGTAGTTATTATTTTAATAAAAGGAATATCCATATTATGAGGAAGAATTTTTTACTGGCAGGTGCACTACTTAGTGCCCTTGTACTGTGCGCTGGATGTTTCGAGGATGAACATAGTGGCAAAATAAGGAACATCTTTACGATTGCAAAACTACCGCCAATTGAGGGAGAAATAGGAATTATTCCTCTAAGCTATGTATACGCAAACAAACCAACCGGACTATCTTTTATTCCTGAAGAACAAGCGCTTCTAGTAACAGCAGAGGGAAACCCCTCGGCTGAATTGGGAGAAATTTGGCTTGCAGCAAAACGTGAATCATCGTTTGTAATTCGTACCATATTAGCCACTACCGCAAACTATGGCAAGTTTACAGGTAACATTTATGACAAAAATATTAATAGGCTATACGTATGCGCCAATCCTAAAAATAAACAAAAGGGAGTACCAAAAGTATTGGCATTTAGTCGTCTAGGTAGCAATAGATTTTTTCAAGTTGGATCCATGAGCCTTAACCATAACCAAGCTGGTAAGACATGTGCTAACTTGGTCCTCATTAACGATTACCTATTTGCAACTAACAGTACCCCAACCGCTCCAACGGATATCGCTATTTTTTATGCTGATGTATCAGGTAACTTGCCTACTAAAATGGATCCACTTCAAACTTATGCAGATCTGGGGTACAAAGCAGCACAAATACAACCGAACGTACCCATGCTAACTGACCTTAAGCCTAAAGTGGAACAAACTAAGGAACAGTTTGGTATGTGGGTACTATCAGATGGTACAAAGAGAATTATTGGGTTAGAATTCGGCTTAATTGGTGCCACAATGACTCGTGTTGAAAATCCTAAATTAATGCAACCAGGTGGTTCTGCTACTAGCAAAAAACTACTACAAGCAATGATTCCGTATACTGACAAACTCTTTCTACTAATAGACAGGAACACCCTATATAAGTCATTTTTTGACGATAATGGTAAATTGGTAAAGTCATCCCGTATTGCTCCTCTTGCCAGTGGATCTTCTGCAATGGTACTTGGTGAAGATCGTTTCAATAAAACATCGCTACCGGTGTTATTCTATCTATCTTCCCCTGCAGGGTTAAAGTACTCCAATGTCATTGAGTATGCTTTTAATCCAAATAATACGTAATAAAAACGCTATCAATTGGCCATGAAATTCTCAGTAACCACTTGTGATAAATGGTTTTTTGCTTAATACATACGTACGTCAACAGTAACTCTTAAAGTAATGGGCTGAATAAGTATACAAACAGCTATTGAGCACAATAACGAAGGTATTATGTCATATCATCTTTTATCAATATCATACCTATTTTGCTTATAATCTCAATTTTTAGCAGAATAAATTACGTATGAGAAAAAATTTCTACTAATATGCTAATGAAAATATTGCTAGAATACTTTATATTGTGCCTCTGGATGTTTTGAATCCGGTAGTAAAATCAACAATTTTGTTACGTCTATGTGAGAACTAACAAGAATGGCAAACAAACCCATTACCCCAAACTTAGTATGTACAACCAAACACTTATTGTATTATCCTTTATTCATGAAAGAACAGGCTCTGCTAGCAACTAAATAATCTACTACCTCCCACTGAATTAGAAAAAGTTTAGCTTGCAAGAAAACATACCCTCTAACTTATACTTCGTTCCACGATAACTACCATAACAGTCTATGAAAAATAGTAGGTAAGGTGTATGTCGGGGCCCATGGTATCTTGTATTTATATGCTAATTCTAAAAATAAATAAACAAGAGTAGCAAAAGTAATAGTATTTTATTTTCGAGATGACTAATTTTTTCTACCCACCTCAACGGATATTGAGCGCCATCATCACAACAATATATATGGTAATTTAAGCATAGTTAACGGTTATTTATTTGCAATTAACACGCCACAAAATCAGATGGCAAAAATTTAGGCTAAAGATCAGCAAAGTTGGCAATATAAGGTAAGGATCGTGATGAAATTACCAAATTCATGCAATCTGGCACCTCCACTACTTATGGTGGACCAATCAATACATATTGGCTGCAGAGTTAAAAAATGTTAGGTTAGTGTTACCTGGTGCGTTTTTAACACACCAAACTCATGATAGGAACTACTCATTAGAAACATGCCCAGAATCCACGTAGATTGATATTTTTTGTTTGTACATTAAAAAAATTGTTAGAGTTTACGTGCGTATACACTAACTAAGCAACTGGTAAGGAGAAACGCAATGAGCATAACTAGAACACTAATCTCCCCCCTTAAATTAGGGTTATTGTTATCAGTACTGTTACTTACTGCTTGTAAAATATTTGACGATGACACACCGTCAGACAATTATATTGGATCCTTACCAATAAAAGATTCCACGGCTTTCCCAGTTGGAATGACATTAGACGGAAGTAATGGGTTGATAGTTACTGCTCTGGGACCAGAAACAATTGCAGATCCTCTGGGACGCATATTTACCGTTGGCACCACAGGAAAAGCATTTGATAGAGCAACAATTTCAGCAGCAGTAGGAAAAACCTACGCTGGATTATCAGGAAGCGTTTTCGATCCATCAAATAACCTACTTTATTCTTGTTCCAATTCCAAGGTACCAGGTGTAATGCCAGCCGTGATAGTTTTTGAACGGTCTGCGAATGGATCATTTACATGGAAGACAGCGTCTAATTTTACTTCTAACGGCTACTGTCACTCACTTGCTAAAACTCAGGGATATTTATTTGCTACCAACTCTCGTCCTCAAACACCAAAATTAACAGAAATAGCCGTATATTCGGTAAATATAACATCCACATCCGGCACCAGTAGTAATTTGCCACCAACGTTGAATAAATCTCTAACGTATGCCGACATAGGCTACAAATCGGGTGATATGTTACTTAATCGTGATTTGATAACAGACGTGCAAGGTAGCCAGGAAAAATCTGGCAGTAACAATTTATACCTTGTAGACACTAAAAGAAATCAACTGCTTTATGTGAATTTTATTATGATGCCGTCCACGGCAATAGTCAAACAAGTATGGACAGATATGAATTTGCAGGAGCCGATAGCAATGGCGCAAATGAATGATAACTTATTTGCCATATCTGAAAAAAATTATGGGGATCCAAGAATTACCGAGGTATATTACGACAGTTACCTCAAGCCACATTACAAAGTTTTAGCGTCAGTTTCATCAACGGTATCAGCACTTAGCTTCGGGTCTGATTATTTTGGGAAAGTCCAGGGTCCAGTGGTATTTGCCCTGCGTACTGAAAGCCAATTAGGAATTTTTTACGTTGATGAATTTTCTCTATAGCAACTAGTATAGTGGAAAAAAGGCTTTTCCATTGCCCAAATACTTATGGTACAGTGAGTCCAGGTGCCAATTGTTTTGGGGATATACAAGTGATAAAAGAGCATGTTATTTTTTTACTAGTGCTGGTGTCGCTTTCGCTTTCTTTATCAGGCTGCCTCGATCAAGATGACGACGATAATAACTCTCCGTATATCGGTTCTATAACTATTGATGATGCTAGCGCTAGGCCTGTTGGGCTAACCAGAGACACAACAAATAACCTTATATCTACAGCACTAGGAAGCAAAAATGTAGGAGAGGTGTGGTCTGTTCCTTATGGATCTGCGCAAATGAGTAAGAAAAACTTAACTGGCGTAGCTCTCAGTGGTTTTTCTTTCGGTGGAAGCATGTTTTATGATCCGAATAATTATCTATATGTCTGCTCTAATCCAACTGTAGCCGGAATACCTCCTAGTGTTGTTGTTCTCAAAAGGGAGGATACTGGTTCATACAATTGGACAGATGCAATTAATTTTCCGTCAAACAAACAAACCCAGGGCCATTGTTATTCTGTAATTCGCGCTGGTGACTCTGTTTTAGCAACAAATTCTGTTGCTGGAGCAAATCCTGCTGTTTCCTTTGCAGTAGCATACGCAGACGCTAACAATCTACATGCCCAAACGTCCATGATCCCTCAAGTTTTATATGGACGCGATTTAAACTATACCCAGGCGGAGTTAACAGGTAGTAATTTGGTCACTGACATTAAAGCTGCAAAATCTCAACCGTCTGGCAAAATCTCTTACTACATTGTTGATTCTAAAAGATCAAGGATATACAACATAGTCACCACACTAGCTACAAGAAAAGTAACTGCCTCTCAGGCCATTGGTTCCGACACGATCGCTACCACTCCAACTGCTATGGTTCAGTACTCTGATAAAATATTTTTGGTTGCGCAGCTTAGTTCTACATCCAATTCTGTTGGTTCCATATACAAGATAAAATTTGACAGTAACAAGCGTAATCCGGTGTCTACCCTTATTTCAAGTACAAGATCGCCTGTGTCAGCATTAGTCATAGGCAGTGATTATTTCGGTAAAACTACAAACCCTGTTGTATTTTCTCTAAACAGGGAACTAGGTGGGTTGGACGTTTTCAGTGTGGATGAATTTACTTTCGGTGAAAACAATCCAGCCTGAACGGTAGCGGTATAATTCAGTAGAAGTGTAAATTATGATATGGGCGGGTCTGTAAGCAAGAAGCGCCCCCACCAACGACAATGCAGGTGGCACAACCGCCTCCTAAGGCCTCAAGAGCTATTGTTCTTTGTAACATGTAGCAATTTCATAGTGTTAGTACCCCCGACGATACCTAACGGCTCACCGAAAGTCATAATAATAGTATCCCCAAATGAGACCACCCCTTCTCTAAGCAAAGCCTTTTCCGTCTCAATAATACAATGCTGTGTATCACTGATGTCGTTAGGTATTGAAAGAGGATATACGCTTCTAAAAAGTTTCATTTTTCTGCGAGATGAAAGTCTTGGTGAGAGAGCAAAGATAGGTATTCCGCTATTTATGCGTGAAATCCACATAGCGGTAAAACCAGATTGCGTTAATGTAGCAATAGCCTTAACACTAAGGTGGTTGGCCGCAAACAATGCAGACATTGCTATAGATTGGTCTAAACGTGTAAATCTGCGATCAATAATCTGCTTTTCAAAAGAGGGGGAGCTAAAACGTTCAGCCTCTACACAAACCTTGGCCATACTCACTACTGTTGTTATAGGGTGCTTTCCTGAAGCTGTTTCAGCTGAAAGCATAACAGCATCCGCACCGTCTAAAACAGCATTGGCAACATCAGAGACTTCAGCCCTAGTTGGTATGGGAGATTCAACCATAGAATCCATCATTTGCGTAGCCACAATACTTATCTTATAGTGCGACCTAGCCATACGTATCATGGTCTTTTGCAGTGCTGGAACAGCAGCATCACCAACTTCAACCGCCAAATCACCACGGGCTACCATTACGCCATCCGATGCAGACAGTATCTCCTCCAACATCTCAATTGCTTCAGCCCTTTCGATTTTTGCGATTAAAAGAGCATCACCACCGGATGTACGCATCAACTGCTGAGCCATATACATATCAGCCGCACTCTTAGGAAAAGATACGGCCAAATAATCTACACCGATACTAGATGCAATCTTAATATCCTCAATATCCTTAGAAGTAAGAGCTGCAGCAGATAATCCTCCTCCATGACGATTCAAACCCTTATGGTTAGACAACACCCCTGCATTTTTAACCCTACAGATAACACGACATCCTTCAACATTTTCAACGACCATTGTAATTCTGCCATCATCAAGGACTAAGACATCGTTTACATTGACCTCTTGTGGAAGCTTGGGATAACCTATGTGTACCTGAGACTCATCTCCAAATTTTTTGTCTCCAGCATCAAGAGTAAATAATTGATTTTCCTTAAGAAGGATCTTGCCATTCTCAAACTCGCCTATCCTTATTTTAGGACCCTGAAGATCTCCTAATAAGGCAACCTCAAGACCAAGTTTTTTTTCCACAGAACGAATGATTTGTGCAGTTTTTATGTGCTCCTCTGCGCTACTATGGGAAAAATTAAGACGAAATACATCCACTCCAGAGTTTACAAGCGCAGTTATAGCCTCTTCCGTATTAGAGGAAGGGCCAAGGGTGGCTATTATTTTTGTTCGACGCAACATAGGACCACTCCAACAGACTGTTCATACTCCAATGGTAACTTAATAGAAAATACCCTGTAAATAAAATATATATTTCTAGAATATGTCTTTTTGTAAATTGGTGGAAATATGTCCCAAATTTTTATTAGTAAACTCTATTAGTAGTAAGAATTAACGGAGCTTACCTAAATAATAGCTACACAATGTCAGAAGAAGGATTTGCTATTTTTGGACCAAAAATATTTTTTGACGAGGAATAACATATACACTCTACACATTACGTACGTAATCTTTCAATTTTATTTATGTATAAGGTAAAATAATAACTTCATCATTAACCACCGTTTACTATCACAAAATGGTCACTAGACGATAAATATTTCTTAAAGTGCTTGAGGATTTAAGCTCTATAAAGTCGTTATCATCCATAAAAAATTAGTAAGGACAAAATCAATTTGCTAGACTCGTTGTCCTGTCAAAGAAAAATAGCCGTATTATTTAAGCATATTGTTACCTAAATTTTTACTATTTCCTATTGCTAAGTTCTTCATAAAATTATTGCTACCGTCCCATCTTGTACAAAAGTTTGTTAGTTATTTTTTCCTTTCAATAAATTACTAAATAACGTAAGCAATCACTCACAAGCACAAGCAACCACTTTGTAATTAGATTATGAATAGAATAATACATTAGATACACATGATTAAAAATCGCTACTTTATAATTTTACTGCATCTACTAACTGATAATGTACCTGTTAAGGCAATTTAAACTAAAATGCCCACCATGAAGAATTCTATACAGTTGATATTTATATAAATCTACTGCCTCACATAAGCAATCACTTGACGCGCATTCAGCTCATCCTATATTTACTCTGCCAAAATGTCACATTAAAAAGCCACCATACACTACATTAATTATGTAGTACGAAGTACAACTGATTATACCTTTTGCTATACATGAAAAAAATTATTTATCCGTACGAATTTTACGTATTCAAGAAAAAATGGCAAATAGTACTACGAAATATACTATAATCATCTGTAGTCGAACTTGTTTTTTTGGGCCAGTAAAAACTCAGATTTGTGCTGATTAATAAATTTTTAGTCACTTAAAAAAATTTCAATAATCATGTCGAAGTTACCCTGCGCTATTGTAAGAGAACATTTTATACACCTAACCGCGCTACTCTGCTCTATTGATATAAAAGACTACTGCATTCTACCCAAGATAATTTAAATAGACATAGACAAGATCAAGAATTAAACGATTAATGATATATAAAAAATATTTATGGGGCAATTATACATTTTTTATGCTTTAATAATAAAAAAACTAAGCACTCTTATTAAAAATATAAATACTAATTGGCTATCCACAAATTTATACCTAGCACTTGTGTTATTAGTACCAATGATAGCTCTACAGAAAAAATTAATTCCGAGAATGTACACATTAATTACGAAAATATCAGTACAAACATTATCATGTAATCAACTTATGACAAACGTGTAATCAACAATACGTGGACAAATGTATCTTCATGGGTCCAGTATAGCATCAAATTCATTATCATACTTGAGCAGTAAATTTTGTTAGATCAAAACTAAAATGTAACTGAAGAGGCAGATTCCCCATAAATCACAAACTACCATCACCTATAGGTAAAAGCACGATCCGGAAATCTATTCTTCACTAACCTGCCATTGTCTCAGATAATATAATGCAAATATACGCACATGCTACTACAATATGTACCGTTGGTGGCAATATATAACTACGATTTAACTTGATAGCTATGCCATAACTATTTGAAGTACCAATTACCTTAGTCAAAAATATTGACACTATTGAGTTGTATTAATCTACCAGAGTAATTTTAATTGGTTCTTATCGTCTTGAACTGCAACACCTAAAATAGCTAAAATCATCTCATATAATTTATTGTTCTTACTTACCATCTATTATTGCGGATGATAACGAGTTTTATGATAATACTGTGGGTTTTAAAGGAAAAATAGCGAGTGGCAGTAAATCTGTGATCAGCTACATACCATACTAGTCAAAATTTGGTTAATACTGAGCAGGTTATTGGGGTTAGTAATAATTATTGAAACTTAATTTGGTAGGTGTATGAGATGAAAATGGCCCAGGAGTTGAGTGTTGGAAATGTAATACTTGTTAAGGATGTCCCGCTAGTGGTACAACAAACTGAGTACCATAGCCCTGGTTGTCTGGCGTCTGTAGTAAAGATGAAGCTTAGAAATTTGTTAACTGGCGCAGTGTCTGAGTCTGTTTACAAAGCTGATGAAAGACTACAGGTACTAATACTGGAGAAAAAATCTTGTCTTTTTTCATATATACATGATGATATATATGTATTTATTGATGGTGAATATAACCAACACGAAATTCCGGTATCTCAATTATCAGGTGTTGTCAAATTTCTTGTAGAGGGAATAGATTGCTCTCTAACATTTTTTAAGGAAATGGCTATATCGGTTGAGCTTCCACAAACAGTAGTACTAGAAATAGTCTACACAGAACCTGTTGTTCGTGGGGATACAACTGGTAAGTTAATGAAAATGGCTAAGATATCTACCGGGCATGAACTTCAGGTTGCCTCATTCTGTAAAATTGGTGACAAAATAGAAATTGACACCAGGACGGGTGAATTTAGGCGCCGTGTAAATAATGGTTAAGGATCTTTATGTCTTCTACATCTAAATGGGTAGCGCTAGACTTTGAACGTCCATTACTAGAATTGGAAGAAAAAATAGACGAACTTAGGTACATGCAAGGTGAGTCTGCAGTTGATATTTCTGAAGAAATTGCTAGATTAGAAAAGAAAGCGTCTGTTTTAGCTAAACAAATTTACTGCAAGCTTACACCATGGCAAATTACTCAAGTAGCGCGTCATCCAAACCGTCCTTACACCATTAACTATATATCATCCATATTTGATAAATTTGAAGAATTGCACGGAGATAGACAATTTGCTGATGATTTGTCAATAGTTGGTGGTTTAGCTAGCTTATCTGGTAGACCAGTGGTAGTTATAGGGCATCAAAAAGGACGTGACACTAAAGAGAAATTATTAAGAAATTTTGGCATGCCTCGTCCAGAAGGCTACCGTAAGGCATTACGCATAATGAAATTGGCTGAACGTTTTGCAATGCCTATAATTACATTTGTTGATACCCCAGGTGCTTATCCAGGAATTGAAGCGGAAGAACGAGGACAATCTGAAGCTATTGGAAAAAACATATATGAAATGAGTAATTTAAACGTTCCTATATTAACAACCGTTATAGGTGAAGGTGGATCTGGTGGGGCATTAGCAATATCGGTAGCCGATGTAATTATGATGTTTCAATATTCAATATACTCAGTAATTTCTCCTGAAGGATGTGCAGCCATTTTGTGGAAGGATCAGAAGAAGGCAGACGTAGCAGCAAACAGCCTTGGAATTGTAGCTGAGCGACTAAAATCTTTGCGGTTAATAGACCGTGTAATCCCAGAACCTCTGGGCGGAGCTCACAGAGACCATGAACAGGCGTCAAAAAACTTGAAGAAGGCGCTAGTTGATGAGTTGCGGGAATGCAGAAAGCACAGCCTAGCTGATATTAAGAGGAGGAGAATGAAGCGTTTGATGAACTATGGGAACTTTAAAATTAAGTCGTAGCATGATTTTGTTTTATTACTGTTTTCATATGATCGCAAACGTTTTGCATAACCCGTATGTTGTGAATACCAGCAAGAGCACCATACAGCATCTGCCTGCTTTTGAACAGATAGCGAAGATACGCTCTGCTGTAAGTCTTGCAAGTAAAGCATTCGCACCCCTCTAGTATGGGGCGATCATCATTTTCATAAGTTCCCTTTTTTATTAACAATTTTCCTCCCGGAATATCTTCTGTATCAAACTTTAACCAATCATTCTCTATTCTAGGATGACCATGGTACAAAGATCCATGGCGTGCATTACGAGTGGGGGAAACACAATCAAAAATGTCTATACCTCTTTGTACAACAGAGATCAAGTCCTGAGGACCCAACCCTACCCCCATCGTGTAGCGCAACTTATCACGTGGCAAACTAGGAACCACCCAATCTATTATCTCATCAGTTGCTCTCATATCACGTCCAATTATTTCTCCTCCTATTGCTATACCGTCAGTTTCCATACTAAGAACAAAATTAGTTGATTGTTCACGTAAATCACGAAAATAGTCTCCCTGAATAATTCCGAACAATGCTTGCCTGTGGCCGTATTCAGAACAAGGATTAAATTCGTGAATTTCCTTTGATTTCTTAAGCCATATGTGCGTACGATCCATAGCTCTTATGGCGACATTGCGATCATAGGAATGTGTAGTGCATTCATCGAAGGCCATTATTATGTCGGCGCCAATAATTTTTTGGGACATTATTGACGTTTTGGGTGTCAAACGTATGATCTGCCCTGTGTTGGGGTGCTGAAAATGCGCACCCTCATCATTAACTATACAAGTACGTGGGGACCTTCTAGATAGGCTAAATACCTGAAAACCTCCACTATCGGTAAGCATAGGACCGCTCCAATTCATAAAGCGGTGCATACCTCCGCAGGTACGTATAACTTCCATTCCTGGGGAACACATCATATGATATGTGTTGCCTCCTAGTATTATATCTGTACCTGTTTGAATTATCTCGCCACACTGCAGACCATTTATACTTGCCCGTGTAGCAACTGGCATAAACGTTGGAGTCTCAAAGGTCCCGTGAGGGGTGGTTACTCTCATTACACGTGCCGGAAAGCGCTTATGTTGAAAAAGAAGAGTAGAACTAAAGTTGAGATAAGACATAGATGAATCGCAGAACGTACCAAGCAAACTAACTATCACATAATAAGCATTGATAGTAAATAACGGTTTTAAAAAAATTTCTGGAATTAGCCTTCCTCAAAAATGACTAACCCCTCATATTATATTGATGTTTTGTAACTATGAGGGGGATAGTGATGTACTTAAAAATAGAAGAAGATGGTGGTAACTACCCCTCCACCAACGGCACGGTTGCAAACTACACGATACGTACACACAACCAAGAAAAGTTAGAAGACTGTAATCTAGCAGAAGTGCTTCGGTCTGCTATAGTAAAAAGTCATGAGATAAATCGCATTGTTGATGATGAAAGTTTATCCTTATCTAGAAAGGCCAGAGACATCCTGAACCACTTGCACGCTATAAATGAAATAATAGTGCAGATTGAAGATGAGAAGGCCAAAAATCATGTTTTTATAGAAAAATCCAATCAGGATATACTAAACATTGATATAAGCATGAGTGATGCTCTGAAAAGATTTCGCAATATAGATTTTCTAAAGGGGGTTAGCTTACCAGGCAAACCCAGAATAGCTCTACAAAAGAAGAAATATGTGGATGAAATCTTTAGTCAACTGAGAATTTTGCACGACCACATTTCGCATATATGCGGTTGTTCGGAGTGGGACAGTAACTCTAAAAATGGTAGGCGCTTTATTTCCGATGTTGAGATTATGGAGTCGGTAGACATAATTCTAGGTGAGATATTTCGTAGCAAAAAAAACAAACAACAAAGACACATTACACCTCAAGTAGTGTGGGTACTAGCCTGTATGCGGCTAGGAAAATATGTGGTGCAGGATATGCAAATGAAGCCTTCTCACCACCGCTACATAAGCCACATAATTCAGCGCCTGTGAGCATTGCGTCTTCCTTGACCTGATGCAACTGGGTTATCTATCACAGATTGATCTGGAAAGAAAACAGAAATTGAAAGTAGCTGGGAGTAAGTTAGCATTTGTGAACCGATAAATATAGTAAAAAAGCTGGCAAGAAAATACATAACTGCCTCACCAAAGATAGGATCATTATCTGATTCAGGGTTCTCCAGTGATCTACGCCGTTGTTGGTGCAGTCCTTTCATAATGCACGACTGAGAAAAAGCAGTAAGAAGTGATCCTAAAACCATAAAAGCACCAGACTTAAGAATAGCGGAACAGTATCCCCTACCCCTAATTGAACTTAGCATATTCCCACCTTGAGTTGTTCTCAAGGAAGAATCACCCCTCCTTCTTTTACGACGCATACCGGCGACCTTATTATGGTCGCCTCCGTAAGCACCAAAGCTAGCAACAGGCCTCATTAACTTATCCCATAAAGGTCAAACAAAAAATAAATACCGAATAAAAACAATCTAGTTATCATCCCAGATCTCTTTCAGCTTCCAACTTCATTTTATTAGTTTCTATTAACTCAGAAAAAGATATAAAAAGCACCCCTATAGAAACTATTAAAACAGAAATAAAAGTTTGTATGAAATATGAAACCTCATTGTCCTCACTGTATTCGTGATTCTGCCTATAAATAACATTTACATACCCACCAGCACCCACTGCCATTAAAGAATAACCAGCCATACCAAAGCGGTTTCCGGTAACAATTCTTCTCCAACTTGGTGAAGCAGACTCGTCGCGTAACCTCCGAAACAAGAAGGTAGGCTGCTGTCGATCCCCTGTATGTAAATTTGAATTAGGACCAGCAAGAAAAGGAACTCTATTTCTAATTGGCATAAACAAACCACTTCAAATAACATAACATAGTAATTATATGCCACATAATTAATAAAAAATACAATGTAAAATGTAACCAAGCGTAACAAAAATTATGTTGTGATGTTCAGTGTTTAATACACGTGATGCACAAACACAATAGCATGTACCTAACATAAATCGAACAAAATAATCCAATGTCAACTCAAAAAATTTTCAAACAACAGCGCTATTTGTTAGCGTAGTAATTAATCGTATGGACCTATGTTGTAGTTAATATTAATTAAAATTCTTGGTAACTTATATGATCATCATATTATTTATGCAAGTAACTAAATTAGCGGTGGCATTGCTATAATTTTTTGTAATAGCTAATATTAAATACTAATAAAAATGCCATGTTAGTAAGACAGAACTGTCTGCTGCTCAATTAGCATATCATTTATGTTATTAAACCGAAGAAATGTTACCATTACCCAACGCATGTACAACGTATGAAGCACACATGCAACTGCATAGGATACAGCCCAAATTTAATATACAAATCCTTAAATAAAAACTTATTCCCAACAAAACATACCTTATGTATAAGTTGCGGATGCTTAGCACAACATATTTATTTTTATAGCAAAACACCAACCAGAAGTGCCTGGGATAAACTTACTTTAGAAGTATTTATATGAAAGAACGGAGGAAGCAACCAACATCAGGCACCAGAAACAACAAAGGCCTAACAAAATAACAGAGCAAAAACTAAGTATTTACTGGACGGTACCCCTCAGGTGTATCAACAATGTCATCTGAAAACAGATACTTCTCCATCTGAGTCATTAGATACGCCCTAGCCCTCTGATCAGCCAAGCTCAACCTGTACTCATTGACTAACATAGTCTGCTGGGACAACCACATCTGCCATGCTTCTTCACTTATATTTTCAAAAATGCGCTGGCCAGCAGCACCAGGATACGGCGGAAAGTCAAGACCCTTGGCCTCTTTTTTAAGTTTTTTGCAAAATACGGTACGCACCACCCCACACCCTTCAATACGTTACAAAAATGACTGCACACAACGGACCATTAGCGGATATTATGTATCTTTGTAGTATTCAAGTCAATTTTTCTAAAGATAAGGGGATTACCTATGGATTGGGAGATAGTTATTGGCTTGGAGATTCATGTTCAACTAAAAACACAATCTAAAATTTTCTCAGGATCTTCAACTGCTTTTGGTAAAAGCAGTAATACTCAGGCTAGCTATGTTGATGCCGGTTTACCAGGGATTCTACCAAGCTTAAATAAAGAAGCTGTAGAACTAGCTTTAAGATTTGGAATTGCAATACAAGCAGATATAAATAAGAGAAGTATTTTTGTAAGAAAAAATTATTTTTATCCTGATTTGCCAAAAGGATACCAAATCACTCAAGACAGGGACCCAATAATACTAGGTGGCCATATAGCTATACTTGTAGGTAAAAACACTATCACGGTAGGAATAGATCACGCACACCTAGAAGAAGATGCTGGAAAGTCAATACATGAAAACTTAAATTCTCATACCGGAATAGATTTAAATAGGGCCGGCATACCTTTGCTAGAAATAGTATCCAATCCAGTCATGCACTCACCTATAGCAGCTGTTTCGTACGCAAAAGCAATTCACCACCTAGTTCAGTGGATAAATATATGTGATGGCAATTTACAAAATGGTTCTTTTCGTATAGACGCAAACGTATCGGTCCGTCCAAGTGGAGAAAAGTCACTTAGTACTAGGTGCGAAATAAAGAACCTCAACTCCTTTCGCTTTCTTGGTAAAGCCATTGAGTATGAAGCAAACAGGCACATCAATGCCTACATAAAGGGAGAAAAAGTAGTACAAGAAACTAGACTATATGATGCCAACAAAAACAAAACATTTAGCATGAGACAAAAAGAAAGTGCTATAGATTACAGATATTTGCCTGACCCTGACCTCCCACCTTTAATAGTCTCACAAGAGTGGATAGACAGCGTCAAAAGATCAATGCCACCTATGCCATGGACAGTACAAGAAACTCTTTCTAGGGAACATAACTTGGATCTTGATGAGACCACATTCATAACTCAATCATTAGCACATACCTTGTATTTTGAAAGCGTCCTAAAAGAATGTAGCAGCATACAAGCCCAGCAGTGTATAAAATGGATGAATGGGCCCCTTCAAGCCTACATAAACGAACATAGCGTATCTTGGGAGCAACCACCAATATCTCCGTGCAGACTCGCACAGATTATAAAGAATGTCAGCAATGGAAACCTCAGTCAATCGTCCGGACGCGAGCTATTCAAGTATGCAATAGAAGAGCAAGACAAAGAAATAGGCAACATTATAGAGGAGCGCGGCCTAGCTCAAATAAACGAACTGAGCTCACTAAACGATGCTGCCAAAGAAATTATTCGTGATAATATCAATATTGCAAAACAAGTAAAAGCGGGTGAAATAAAGGCCATCAATGCCCTCATGGGGAAAATAATGAAAAAGTTTTCTGGAAAGATAGACGCCAGCCAAGCTCGAGAGGCTCTGGTATTAGCTATTAACGAGGAGCTCGTTGAGTAGTGGCCAGATCCTTAAGAATTGTGATTGCACACAGTACAAGCATACCCGCACAGTATAAGACGACTACAGTTACTTTTTTGAGCATAAAATCATCAGTTTAGCAAAAGTTGCTGGTATTTTATCGTCTCTGTCTGTCAATCAGAGCCGTTATACCAGGTAGCCCTTTACCCTCCAAAAGCGACAGGAAGGAACCACCACCGGTAGAAATATAATCAATAAGGTCATCTACACCAGCCTTGGAAATAGCAGCACGGGTATCCCCTCCTCCAGCGACAGACAGAGCCCTAGAGTCAGCAATAGCACGCGCAATAGCACATGTGCCAATACTAAAGGCATCATATTCAAAAACCCCCATCGGACCATTCCAAATCACAGTACCAGCATTATCAATAAATTTCTTAAAAATAGACTGTGTATCTGGTCCTATATCAACTATCATTTCTCCTGTTACAACATCGCTAACAGATTTGATTCTACCAAGTTCCCCGCCGGAAATACTCCCCGTCACCACAACATCAGTAGGAATTGGAAACGAACACCCACGTTCGGACATATTTTTAAAAACGGCATGTGCAAGATCAAGCATATCTTCAGAGACCAAAGAAGACCCAACATAGTAACCAGATGCCAAAATAAAAGTATTAGCCATTCCTCCGCCAACAATAAGAGCATCAACCCAGTGCGACAGAGACTGAATAGCTCTTAACTTAGTACTTAATTTGGAGCCACCGATAACAGCAACCACTGGTCGCTGAGGTGAACGAAGCAAGTAGGACAATGCTGACAATTCCCTCAACATTAACAAACCAGCGCAAGCTTCATGGGCACAGCGAGCCAATGCCGAAACAGTTGCCTCTTGTCTATGTGATACAGAAAAAGCATCGTTAACATATACATCAAACAAAGATGACATCTTTTCTGCCAAAACTAAATCATCAGAAGTTTCTCCGATATTAAGCCTGCAATTTTCAAGCATTATAACCTGCCCAGTGCTAACATCAACTCCATCAAGCCAATTCTTAACTAAGACAACACTCCTACCCAATAACCTTTCCAACACAAGGGCCACTGAATTTAGTGAATACTTATCTTCATTAACACCAGGTTCTGGCTGACCTAAATGAGAAGAAAGCATTACTGCAGCCCCAGAAGAAAGTGCTTGTTGAATCGTTGGGATAACAGCGCGAATCCGGGCATCATTAGTTACCCTGTGGTAATTATCATGCGGTACGTTAAAATCCGCACGAATAAAAACCCTTTTACCTCTCAAATCAATGTCTGAGATTTTACAAATAGTATCCAAAATGCCAGTTTGAAGAAAATCCATTTTATAACCACAACATATATGTAATAGACTCTCAGAAAAGAATATCAAGAGTCCAAATCAAAAATTGACAACACCTCAACATGTGATGTATGAGGAAACATATTCAACAACATCATTTCAGATAATACATAGTTATTCTGATGAACCAAAACCCCAGCATCACGTGCTAAAGAAGCTGGATGACAGGAAACGTAAACTATACGCTTAGGCTGCTTGTAGTAGTTAAGCTGTTGGCAAATGCTAAACGCTCCAGACCTAGGAGGATCCAACAAAATTTTGTCACATTCCCCCACTAGGTTAAAAACCTCATTCAGTGGAGTTTTATACAGATCCATAGCAAAAAATCTTGCCAAATCACTCAAGCCATTCAATTCAGAATTCTTTATTGCTTTTTTAACCAAACATTCACTAATTTCTACGCCTGCAACTTCTGCTCCTAATCTAGCTATAGGCAAAGTAAAATTTCCTATACCGCAAAACAGATCAAGGATACGGTCAGTATCGCAAACATCCAGGTACATCATGGCCAAACGTACGAGAACAGCATTCATTACATGGTTAACCTGAGTAAACTCGTAGGGGAGAAATCTAATGTCTAGATTAAAATCTGATATGCGGTAAAACAAATCTCTTGAATCATTTGGATCCAATAGATATGCTGAATCAGGAGATTTTTTCTCCTGTATCCAAAATTGCACACCATGCTCCTTAGAAAAATCGAGAAGAATCTGATGGTCATGATCAGATAAAGGAACCATGAAGCGAAATAACAATGCTAATAAATCGTGTCCCACAGCTACTTCAATAACAGGCACGTTCTTATAGGCATCTAATGAATGGACTAGGTCAGGAAGAAGAGGCAACAGATCTGATATGGGCTTAGCCAGAACACAACAGGATCCCATACTTCCCATATCAGTTACATACCGTCCATTTTTTTCACGAAACCCAACAACGACACGGCCTTTCTTAGCAACAAAGCGAACTGAAAGCGAAGCACGGTTGCGGTAGAACCAATCCAACCCATATACAGGAGAAGAAATGCGGCGAGGCCTAACATTACCTATACGTAACATTGTCTGTTCAAGCGCACGTTGCTTAGAAGAAACTTGAAGAGCCGAAGACATATGCTGCATTGAGCAACCACCACAAACTCCATAGTAAGGGCAGCGTGGCTCCTGACGATAGGGGCTAGCAGTCTCTAATTTTTTGCATAGTACCTCATCGTAAGATTTCCTTTTTTTAATGGGAACACATAAAGCACGTTCACTCGTTATAGCCCCATCTACAAATATAGTCTTACCATTAAGACGCCCAACACCTCGCCCTCTATTGTCAATTGACTCAATACAAACCGATAAAACTTCGTCATTCATCAACAAATGTACATCCACGTAAACAAGATAGAAAAATTCCGTAATGTCTTTAAATACAAATTGGTAGGATACTTATCGAATACTAAAGAAACAACAACTAAAACTTACACTAGAATATCCAAGCATCATTCAACAGGGGGAAAAATCATCAATAAAATATTCTGGCATACACAAACCACCACCTGACATAAAATACCTAGAGTAGTAATCACCCGAAAACCACCCTAAGCTGCCTTTAGAAACAACCTGACATATCGCACCATCTATACTACTTCCATGCGAACAACCTGTTTTATCTCGATCAAAAAGAGCTATGCCCCTACTTCCTAGACTCATCTGTGGTGAAGCATGGCCAAAGTACAAAATTGTGTAAGGATTAAGTCTTCCATCAACCTTTTCACGCAACCAATGCACTGAAGAATCCTTAGGATCCGGCATAGCACCTAAACAAAACACACGCCGCAGATGCTTCACACAAACCTGAGTTTTAGAAAAATCCTCTCCAGGTTCCGATCCATATCGCCAAACAGAAGCATGCCCATCGGCACAAGATAAGCTATATAGAGAAACATCCTGAGAACCACGTCTCCAAGCTGGAACTAAGCAATCTCCACTGCTCAATCGCAATTTTTTAGAAAACGAAGAAATATTTGTATAGCGATCGTCATATGAAAACACAAATTGAGGAATTGTTTCATCAATAAAATCAGATTTACGTCTCCAATTTAAAAATGGCTTACGGTCATAAAAATCCAACCTCAACCATCTATCCATTTTACCCCAACGAATATCTAAAAAATACGGTTGCGCAAACAAATTAAGTAAATACTGAGTACAATCAACACTGGTCCTGGAATCAACCAGCAGCCATGCTTGCTGAAAACCCAATGCACCATTTAAGCTAAGAAACAAATTTCCACCCAAATCCCTACCCCTAGTACTAACAGAGTACCCAGGCTCAGCAGTTGACAAAATAGAAACGCTCTCGTTGATATTAGAATGCAAAACCCACATCTGTGTTCTGTCATAGGCATGGTACTGATCCAAAGAAAGCAAGCCACTTTGCTTTACATTAGTAGGAGAAGATAAAACTATCGATGGATCGCGTGCTAAATGAAACACAAGCTGTACACTACTATGATCGGGGTAAAATAATGGTTCAACGTAAAAAAATTCCGCATGTTTTACGCGATCCAACATAAGATAAGTTTGAAGATTATCCCTAAAAATGGGAGCCACAGACAAGCCATCAACAAAAGAGACAATACGTACAGTAGAGCAAAACGGGGCATAAACATCACGAGCATCATTAAGGAGGCCTCTTCTGTGAAACAATCCTGAAATAGCTGATTTCACAACAACACGAACTCGAGTATCTCCATAGTTTTCTACAGCTTCACCAGATTTTTCTTCAGGTATAATGGATAAATTAACAAGTACGGGATATGATCCTAACTCATACAAGCTGCTTACATCGTTTGCTAAGAGCATAACAGGCCAGGCCACGGCAGTAAGACAAGGCAACAAGAACCTACATATAAAACTTCTCATGAGCATAGAGACTACCTCGCAACCATAAGCAGTAAACCCCCAAACAACCTTAGAAAAAACTATACTTTTACTAATAAAAATCTTTAGCTAATAGAATAGCTAATTTGCAGTAACCAAGCGAGCAATGAACAACGACATCATCATAGTTGGACTAAACCAACAACTTAGAACAGCATTACAGACGGCATCAGCCAACGAACAAAGGTTCAAGGATATTCGTATTCTCAAATGGGGGCAAGAGCAAAGCAACATAGAAACCATGCCCAAGGCCACAGCCATAATCAAACAAAGCCAACCAAAGTACATAATACATCTGGGACTTCCACGGCCTCTTTCAGAGGTGGGTAGGAGAGAACAAGTCCAAGAGCACTACAAAAAACACATAGATGAGGTTGAGGAGCTGTTAAAAATAATTACAGAAGCACCCAACTACAACCCGCACTACCTATATTGCAGTAGCGTAGACATATATAACTCCAAGGCAAGCATAAATATCGTAAGAGAAAACTCAGAACTAGACAAGCAAAAAAAAGAATCCAACTGTCTGATATCATGTGAGAATATCATAAAATCATACTCTTCAAAACATAATCTTACAGCAACAATTGCTAGGTTGTTTGAAAGTACGTATCCAAACTTCCTTGGCAAACATCCTCTTCAGTACTATTGCAGCCAAATTAATACCATAAGATGGGGCATTAGACCTCCGGAGATATGGGTAGGAAATCTAAACTCTTACTACGATTTCTTGGCAATAGAGGACGTAGCCATAGCACTTCTAACACTTATACAAAAAAAATCAGAACAAGTAGAGATATACAATGTGTCTTCAGGTGAGGCATCCTGCTTATTTGATTTAGTAAGTGAACTGATAAAGATATCCGGACTAACGGTGGGACTACACGTGGACGTACTAAGGGAGAAGCTAGAAGATACTCACAATATAATAGGAGACAACCAAAAAATCACCACCGAAACACCATGGAAGCCAGAACAAAACTTCACATCATCGCTATCTTACCTTCTGGGAGAGAACCACTACCCCTCAAACAACAAGAGAAAGAGACCAGCAGAGTAACAAAACTCTGCTGACTAAACGGCAAGTAAACTAGACATACCTAATCACGTTGGCCAGAAAAAGCAATCAAAAGGCGAAGCAAGCTTACAAATAGGTTAAATAGATTGATATACAGTGAGGTAGCCAGGATTATGTAATTCGTTTCACCTCCATTCACAGCTGCACTCAATGAATACGCAATACCCATAACTGAAAACATAGCAATCAAGGACGTTATTACGAGAGAAAATGCAGGAATGTTAAGAAACAAATTAGCAAAAATAGCGACTATAAGAACTATAGAGCCTGCAAACATAAAACGCCCCATGGAGGACAAATCCTTACCGGTGGAAGTAATCCATGTAGACAATCCAAACAGTGTAAAAGACGTAGCAATAGCAGCATACGAAATCAACATTGGGCCGTTCCTTAGAGACAAGGCCAATGTTAACAACGGACCCAGGGTAACCCCCATAACAAACGTCAGAGCGAAAAGAAGATAAACTCCCATAACGCTGTTGCTATTCCTCTGAATAGCGTAGCTCAAGCCAAACAAGGCGGCCATAAGAAGAATAGATGCAAAAATAGGGCTGCTCATGAAGAACTGCCAACTCATGGCCATACCAACCCAAGCACCAATGGCGGTAGGAACCAAGGTCAGTGCCAGCAAAACATAGGCATTCCTGAGGACCCTAGCAGAAGATCCCGATAAAGTCCTAGTTGACACAAAAGAAGAATTACGCATAACTCCCTCGCTCCAAACAAAGTAAACCACGTACT
Organism: Candidatus Ichthyocystis sparus; assembly: GCF_900078745.1. Classification (GTDB taxonomy): domain Bacteria; phylum Pseudomonadota; class Gammaproteobacteria; order Burkholderiales; family 2013Ark19i; genus Ichthyocystis; species Ichthyocystis sparus. The sequence goes on from NZ_FKII01000049.1 coordinate 164,579, forward strand.
ATTCTACTCCCTACGGATGGTAAAAGAAAGAAAATGATAGAGTCAAGGTGGCAAAACACTACGTACTAGGAAACCAGTACAGGTTAATACTATGAAGTTGGTACAAGCTAGTACGACATAGCGCTAGCAATAATGAACCTACTTTGAAATAAAGTATAAAGCAAAATCTTATACACGAAACTACTAGCACAACCATAGCCGTGCCGTCTTTTTGCCCGAAAAGCATGCTCTAGCAAAAATTGTATGAACCTTAACACCTGAGCATTTATATTTGACCAGATGGATGAAGCGTAATAAGATTGGACGCCTTGGCCGGGGTGTAGCGCAGCCTGGTAGCGCATCTGATTTGGGATCAGAAGGTCGGAGGTTCGAATCCTCTCACCCCGACCACCTGCTCGCGAGACTTGTCTTGTTATGTGTATAGGATCTTACTCATCGAATTTAGCTCAAGGTAAACTCTGTAAAAGCTTAGAGTGACAATTATTGCGTGACCCGTTTTGCCTGACTAACATAAAACAAGTCGGCGTTTCTTCGGCGCCTGTAGCTCAAGCGGATAGAGCACCGGCCTTCTAAGCCGGGGGTTGTGAGTTCGAGTCTCGCCAGGCGCGCCAATGTTATTTGGTGGCTGTAGCTCAGTTGGTAGAGTCCCGGATTGTGATTCCGGTTGTCGTGGGTTCGAGCCCCATCAGCCACCCCACCATTAATTTGTGAATAGTTGGCTATTTACGATCCAATGCTAACACTATCCTAATGTGAGAAAATAACAAAATTTTTGTTGACATATGGCGATACTACCTGTTTAATAGCATTGCTTGAAACTTGATACCCTGTGAATCAGGCAAACTGGCCACTGTGCCTGTCCCTCCACGGTCTGACGCCAGGTATTCTTGTTGAGGTAAAAGCGGGGCCTTCTAGGGGCCTCGCTGGTGTTGTTGTTTTTTTAATTATGCCAAAATTTTTCTAGTGGGCTTTATTCCCGTGCTCTTGATGTGGTCTTATGACTTTGTTGACATGTTTGACGGTGACGTGAAGGTGGCAGCACAGTTCGCGTGGTCTAAGTCCTTCATGCTTGGTCCTTTTCACTTCCTCCCGCGCTATGTGCGGACAAACCCCCAGCTCTGATCTTAGGCTCTCTAAACACCCCCAAAAGCTAGTGTATTCTATCAGCAAGTTGCGAGATACCGCAGTTGGTGAGCACGTAGAAATATCACCAAACAGGTGGGATTGCCAATACGCAGAGTTGGATAGGAATTTTTTGTCGCATGCAGCCATAAGCTCTACGGACCAACGGTTCATACGCTTAAACATAGAAATAAGCTTCTCTACCATAAGACTGGCCTGGACTATACCCCTAAGAGAAAAACAGAAAACAGCACAGTTGGCGCGGGGATCACAAATTTCTGGAAAAAATTGCGAATAAGCACAGTCTAGTTGCATACGTAACCAGGATAGGTCAATCAATGCTAATTCTGACTGAGGTGGTAGATTAGCTAACACCCTTTGTGCATGAGAAATAACGTAACAAAAATTCCCCAAAACGGGCTTAGATAAGCTTGTAAGACTTACACCAGAAACCACACCATTACTGTAAAAAAACTCAACCAACCTACTCATACTCATCATTTCGTGCACATTAGGAAAATTATCCGCATCATTGCCATTGTAAACAGAATAGCTATTCCTATATGAAGCAAGCAATGACCTCTCTAACTGCAGCTTGAGCAAACCCACAAAGGGCGATAAATCACTATGACTAACCATATTATTCCCCTACTGTAGAACTCACCAAATTTAGTTAATTAAAACCTGTACTTAACAAAAATCATAGCTTCGTATTCATGTATGAACAAATCCGATATTACCCAAAGGGAAATCTGGATAACAAACCTTCCTCTACATAAAATTATTCTTACGACAATTGTAAGGTACAGTTAAAAATGGCATCTATCGCTGTTGTTATTCCCACTCATAATGCGGGTAATACCTGGTCATTAGTACTAAAGGCCATCCAGAAACAATCCATAAAAGTCAAAGAAATAGTTGTTCTAGATATAGAATCTACAAACTCAACAATCAATATTGCAGAAGATCATTTTGCAAGAGTCATCCCAATATTCGCAAAAGACTGGGACCCATGGTTCACTAGACAATGGGCCGCATCTCAAACCAAGGAATCGGACATAGTAGTGTACTTAAGTCAAGACTGCATCCTGGATGACTATTATTCATTAGAGCAATTAGTTGACAAACTAATATCAAAAAATTCATACATGGTATATGGCAGGCAAAAATGCGGCCATGATGCCCCACCTAACATAAAGCAAATTTACAAAAGCTTTTTCCCCACGCACAATCTCAACATTAATGAAATAGAGAAGCTACTTCCAGCGGCAATGAGGCTGTGCGTATACTATCATGCCTTCGCAGCTTATTTCAGAAAAAAACTGCTAAAATTTAACTATAACCTTCCAAACAAAGTCATAGCAGCAGATGATATAATAGTCATGGATCACTTACTGAAAAATCAAGAAACTATAGATTATTGCCCTAAAGCGGCAGTGTTGCGCTCGCCTACACCATCAATAAAACAGTACTTCCAACAAAGCATAGCCAGGGGAGTATCTTACTATAAGGAGAAAAATAACCTATCGTTCACAGACAGAGACACAGGAGTAATTAGAAAGTTTCTTCCTAAAGAAAAAAACCTCACTCTGGATAGAGACATAGCCATGAAAAAACTAATAGGGGTAGTGTACCTTGCAGCTCAAAAAATAGGGTACCAAATAGGAAAACATAACCCATCTGGTTGGAGCAACCGTGACCGAAATAAAGACAAAGGCCCTCTAAGGGGCCTAACATAGTACTTACAAATTACTCCGGTGCCACAGGACAAAAAAATTTAACACTTCCGTCCACAAAATTCACATCAATCTCAGACGAATGCAACTTACGGCGGTATAGAAGTATAGAATATAACTACTGCAAATGTTATAAAATAATTTAGATCTATCAGGTAATATATTACATGGATCACATAATACATTACATAGATCACAACAAATCACGAACCTACAATGTACGTGATACAAGGCAACACAAAAGCGTAAAGTATCAAAGATGATGAGAATGGGGTAACACGTACAGTGTTAGTACAATGTAGCCATCGCTGCACCGTTGGGTACGGTTAATGTGCTAACTGCACGACAGAAAAGATAGGAACAATTAACAACCACTTACATTAATTGTACTGCACTGCACCGTAAAAGTTGGTAGCATTGTCGAATAAAGCAGCGCCCAATACACCTACTGTGTGTGGGTATAGGTAAAATAACTAGAATTGTCTTTGTTTGAGGGTTTACACATAATGTTGCCGCGTAGTTACATACAGAAAAACCAAGAAAAGGGCGCATGCGCAGCCGCAGAACAGGATGAAGAAACGGCTAGTAACACGGACGCAATAGAGCACAATAACGACGTAACCGGTGCGGAAACCAGCAAAATTGTTGATCTGTTGCTTGAATTAGGTGAAGCTTATCCTCGTACACAATGTGATAGTGCCGAGCCACTAACGACTGCTGCAGCGGAACGTTATGATTGTTTATCATCTTGTGCGCATTCACTGCAGCAATCACACACAAGTGCGAGTAGTGTTCCAACAGAAGAACGTGATTGTAGTGGTTCAACTAATGGGCATGATTACAGCACTATAGACGTCAATGAACCCAGCGAAACTAAAGAAATGCTGGAACTACTATGTGCACGTGATCTTGCACAACAGCCACACACCAGTACGTCTAATATTACAACAGACGAATGTGATTGTAGCAATGTCGATGTCACGAATACTATTCAAATTCAAGATTTGATGGGATTGTTATACGAAGATAGCAGCATCACACAGAAACCAGGAAACACATCATTATCGATAACCTCTGAAGAAGAAATGGGATGCAGTAATTTATCCCGTGTATGTACACAGCAACCACCTACAAGTGCACCCAGCAGTCTAAATACAGAAATGTATGGTTGTAATGTTAATAATAAAGGCCGTACAGCTAGCACTGCAGTGCCAAAATTATCGTGTGTAGACAATGATATTGCGCAACAACAAAACAATACACCGTCACCAGTAACTGCTGGGAAAGAATTAGGCAAAGGCAATAATAGTGAAAAAAAATCAAGAAAAAAAGATGCTTCACATGTTGGTGAAGCAAAAAGAGCCAAATTAGGTGATGAAAAGACTGATGAGATAGGAATGCTTTGTTCCCGCAAAAATCATAGTGAGTACAATAAAAAAAATCTGCAAGAGAAAGACACAAGTGCTTATGACGCAGTTCTCAAGTACATTAATCCATGTCCAATTAGCATAAATACTATGTTTAATAGCATGATTAAAGATCAATGTATGATGCCAGTTAATGTGTATGTATTTGAAACTCGTAGAATTGTATCCTTCTCAAGAAAAGCAAACGTAGAAGAAAATTCAAGAAATAAGTTACGTGAATCATTATCAAAAATGGAAACTGCCCTAGACAGAAAAGTAGATTGTTTGCTTAAGCTAGACACATTGTTAAGAGATTTTAAGCTAACTGCAGATGTAAAAATGAGTGAATTATCAAGAACAATATTCTCTTCTGCTGTAGTTGAAGAAACACGAATTGGACTTGAAGAAGAAATAGAATGCAGAGCTACCGAAATTAAATTTGCTCTCGAACTAATATCTGGTGTTGATAGTGTTGCTGAAAAAACTTTTGACTCTATCATGTCAATAATGAGCAAATCTAAAGATGATTTAATTAAATCATTGATTACAAATTCGTCGTGTGAATCAATAATTACCTCATCCTTATCACGTAAAAAAATGCCAAAGATACCGACACCAATATTTAATAGAATCATGAGTTTCAGGGATAGCATTTATTACGAATTGGAACATGTAGAACGAGATTGCATCAAATCTATTAGCATGATACCGAGGATATATGGCATTTGCTGTACCAGAAAGCTATCTCCGGAGATATATATTAAATTAGACGAACGCTTGAAGCTTTTTTCTGAATTTATTTGCAATGAATTAAAAGAAAATACCCCTGTTATAGGGGATGAAGGGAACGTTTACCATATCAATAGACAACAAATTTCAGAGTTTGCTGTCGATTTTTTAAATGGAACTAAAAGTGATTATCTACATAGGATAATAGCAAAGAGAACTATTATGCAGGGTAATAGAGAATATACCAACAGAGGAATGCACTTCTACATAATGAGGACATTGGATGCACCAATAGGCAATATATCAAAACTTATCCTTGACTTATGTAAAAAGGCACATCCCCAAGAGGGACCAAAAACTTACAAAAATTTTGAAATCCACACATATGAAGGTATTTTTGCGTTAGTACTAGAAAAACTTAAATCTGAAGTATATACAAACGATATAGAATCAAAAATAATAGGTGCAAAATTAGAGTCAGGAAATACTATAGATAATTATAGTAATAGTATTTTTACTAGTGAGGTAATAAGTAAGATAAAGGAGCTATCTACTATTACTTTAGAAGAAGTAAAGAGGTCATTGCCCTCAAAAATAGGAACTGTTGGTTCTATGATATTACCTTGTTCAGACGAAACTAAAGATATGTTGGAAGGGTATATTGCAACTTACAACGATGAGGTAAGGTCATTAGAACTAACTTCTGGATTTTTTTCAACTTATGTGGAGCATTCGTTATTTTCAGATAGTGTAAGTAAAAAACTCAAGTTACCTAGGAAGCACTTTCACAGAGTACGTGAAATACAGATAAAACTATTTGACAGTGCACGCTCCCTTAGCGAGACGGTGTTATACAATAACAGATATTCAATATTACGTAAATATTTCGAATGTCATGAGGGAGCCTACAGTAATATCTCTGCCAGCGAATTAGTACGCTCAGTTCCAGATTTACCAGACGTGATTAGGCAAACTATTGCTGACTGCGTGGTAGTACTAAATAAAGAAGGCACCATATGTAATCTTAGTGATTCACTGAGGGAAACACTTATATTAGATTTAATTGAAGAAATGGTAGATGAATTCAACTTGTACATAAATCAAGAGGCCAAAGTTGTCAAGAAAATGTCCAAAAACACCACAAATTAACTAGTTACTATAATTAAAATTGTTAGTCACACATGCATCTTTGTTAAAAATGTTTAGTGCTATCCTGCGCCGTGCATACTACCCCCTAAATTATCTCAACACATATAAGCCAATGTAGATCGCTATTTATACATATTACCGATAAAATATAATTTCCGGGATTTCTTAGTATAGCAACTATCTAGTAGTAAGCATTATTTATATCCACAAACAGGTAGCTTATAAAATCAATGGATATTGATTTTAATTAATGTTAATATATTGGGCATATTTAAGTACAGATGTAAGATGACATATAAATAAGTATATATTTAATTAAATCATTTCTTTTAAGAAAGTAACATACTGCCATACCAGTATGGTGTATAAGAATACACGAAACTAGTTTGTACATTAATACATGAAAATATAAATTATGTTGTAATATGTTAATAAATTTATGTGAATAAAACAATCTCGGCACAACTTATAGAGCATATTTAATGTATTGTATCAAGGTAAACAAAATCACTAGTATTATCTTCATTCCAGGATTTAATCATGATATCTTACAGATCGTCATCATTTTATGAACCGGAACAACAAGATAAAAACACAAGCATCAACACATCATCTACAGAAGAAAATGCGGAACCACATTCAGAAAAAGTAGAATTATATGAAACTAATTTGCAATTGCAGTCAGCTAGCACAAATTTACCACCACAACAAACATATGTAGAACCACACCATAGATATGATCCTCTTTTACCCCCTATAAATACAGGTGCAGAGCAAGATATAGTTACGTCGCTATTACATCCAGATTACGAATATGATGTCTATCAATACGATCAATACTACTCAGAGCAACCATGCACAAACACAGCAACACATAATAGTAATAACTATAATCCAGGCCATGTAACTAATAATCAATCAGAATTATCATATGCATGCAGTAATAACGTTACTCAACAATATAATACTCCATCAACAACTATTGAAACTGGATATGCCAGTGATTTATCATATGATGTACGTTCGTGTCAGTTAGCACAATCATACGCATACGACGACAATGCAGCTCAACAATATAGTAATATTCCATCAATAACGACCGTTGAAACTGGATATGCCAGTGCTTTACCATATGATGTACGTTCGTGTCAGCTAGCGCAATCATACGCATACAACGACAATGCCGCTCAACAATATAGCAATATCCCACCAATGACAACTGTTGAAACTGGATATGCCAATGATTTACCATATGATTTACTCTCATCTCAGCTAGCACAGTCGTACTCATATAACGATAATGCCACTCAACAATATAGTAATATCCCATCAATAACAACTATTGAAACTGGATATGCTAGTGATTTACCATATGATTTACTCTCATCTCAGCTAGCACAATCATACTCATGTAACGATAAGGTCACTCAACAAAATGAAGATATATCATCAATGATGAATTCTACAGGAGAACAAAACAGAGATTTCTCATATGATGTATATTCGTTACATCAACCGTATGCTAATTCACTGCATAAACAAAAAATTACCTATAAAGATAAAGAACAATATTCAGAGTTTAATCAAAAAACTAATAAAAAATCTGCATTAGATATCAGCAAAACTAATATGGTAGAAAATACATGTCTCCATAGCGAAAATAGCACCTTTGAAAAAGATCCAAGAGAAGATAAAACCAAAATTTGTGACAAAGTTCTTAATTATGTCGGAACATATCCAATAAGTATAAGTGTAATTTTTAGTAGCATGATTAAAGATAGATCTATAGAACTGATCAGTATTTCTGTATTAGAAAATATTAATTTATTATCACAATCTAATGCAGATTACTTCCTGAGAAAAAATATGTTATCTGATTCATTAGAAAAAATAGAATATATAATGGACAGTAAAACAAATTGTTTATTTAAATTAGATAAATTATTGGAAAATTTTAAATTAACCACAGATATAGAAATAAATAACTTATCAGAATTAATATTTCCTAAAAATACAATTATAGAGGCCCAAAAAAATCTTGAATCTGAGATACCATCCATTGCTATGGAAATTAAATCAATTATTGCCAACATAACAAATAATAATGACATTGCAGAGAAAGCCTCTTCCTCTATACTCTCAGTGATAAATAAGTCTAAAAATGAACTTTTTAGTGCCTTAACTAAAAATTATTTCTGTGAATCAATCATAATGTCACCTTTTGCAGGTGATGATTCAATCAAAATACCACTTGCAACATTTAATAGAATTATTAACTTTAGGGATAAAATTTATTACGAGTTGAATAATGTAGAACAAAAATGCTTAAAATCTATAAACATGCTATGTAGAATTAATGATTTTTATAGTATAGAAAAATTATCTCCAGAGATAGCTATTAACTTTAGAAAATGCTTAGACGTTTTTTCTCAATTTATTAATAATGAATTAGAAGAAAACTATATCTTTATGGTAGATAAAAATAATATTTGTCAAATTAGAAATAATAAAATTTCAGAACTTACTAATAATTTTATAGCTATAACTAAACATGATTATTTATGCAGAATAAGAGCAAAAAGAGCTGTTATTGGTGGAAATGAACTGTATACTAATAGAGGAATACACTTCTATATAATGAAAGCACTGGATCCATTAATAGAGAAGATATCAAGACTTATCCTAACTACGTGTAGAGAACTTCATCCTAGTTACAGCGAAAAATCTTTTAGAAACTTCGAAAGAAATATGTATAAGGGCATTTTTACATTATTATTAGAAAAAATTAAGTATAGAGAATATATAGGTGCTATAGAGTTAAAAATAACAGAGATAGAATTAAAAGATGGAAAATATATAGATGATTACGTTACAGATATTTTTACCAGTAGAATAGTAAATGAAATAAAAATATCATCTACTATTAATATGTTTGAACTAAAAAAAATATTACCTATAAAAATAGGAAACAGGCAATCCAAATTGCTACCACATTCATACAGCACTAAAACTGAAAATGATTTAGAGAGTTATTGTAAAATTTATAACAATTCAATAGGTTCATTAGAATTAACACTCGACTTTTTTTCAGAATATGTAGAAAGTTTCCTGTTTTCAGAAAATATTAGTAATAAATTGAAACTACCTAAAGAATATTCAGATACAATATTAAAAATTAAGATAGACTTATTTGTTTATGCGCTTATTATTCATAGGAAAAAATCATATAGAAATAAATTTTCAATACTAACTAGAATCTATAATGCTACCCAAAAAGATAATAATGATATTTCTAAAGAAGAATTAATAGATATGGTTCCAAATTTACCCAACATGATAATGGAAGTTGTTAATAATTGCTCATTTGCTCTAAATAATGAGGGCATGATATGTAGCTTAAATAATTCACTTAGAGAAACAATTGTATCAGATATAATTGAGGAAACTGTCAGCGAATATAACCTGTATATGAATCAAAATATCAAAGTTAAGAAAAGATCTGATGCGATTACTTGAAAGTAAAAACTTTCTTAGGTCAAAAATAAATAGAAAAACACCATAATTAAATTAGACAAAGTCCGTAAAATTTGCAACTATGAGGTAAGATCATCAAAGTTATTTCCTAGCAATGCCATTATTTTGGCATAGAAAAAAATATATATGCAGTTTTTAAAAAATTATCAATGAATATAACTTGTATATAAGTCATTAGTGAATTATGTATAAGCAGTTAATTATAATTAAATTGTGCATATATTTATTTAGCAATAACTATGCCCCTAAGTTTGTCCCATACATTAAATAATTAATAGCATCTTATATAGAAATAGCAAATATTTCCTAGAATATACCATAGACATAGAAATATACTAGCAGCTTTGCTAATAAAGATTAGCCAATATTGTTGATGTTCATCGTGCTTGCATATTTACTTTGCGGTTCCATATGACTCTGTATACACCTAAAAAGACTATACATACATCTAAACTTCTGACGCATATGTGTCCATCTACTAATAAACAGCACATGTTTTATGCGCTAGATTGTATTCTAGTAAAGATAGATGCTGTCAGACAATTTATAAATAAAACAAACTCAACACATACTATGAAACTTATTTAATGTATCATGTATAGTTGAATTAGTATTGTATATATCATAGGATTTAGTCATGACACCGTGTAGATTGTCATCATTTGATCAGCAGGAGCAGCAAAATAAAAATACTGATGGTACTTCAGTATCGTCAGAAGACAACACTACGTTAAGCGTAGAAAAAGAAGAAATGCGTGGAATGTATTTTCCATCAACCAGTCATAATATACCATTGCAACAAACATCAATAAACCAACATTGTAGTTATGATCAGGTTTTATCTTATATCGCCATGGATTCAGAACAAGATGATACTACGGCACTATTATATCCACTTTCTGAACACGATATGTATCAATATGATGAATATTCTTTAAATACACCACATATAGGTACACTTAACAGTGTGAATATAGGAGAATATAACCATAGTTACTATAATGAAGTTAGTGTAGATGAAGATCTGCCAGACTTATTATTTGAGGATGACAATATTACAAAGCAACAGCAAGATACACCATCACATATAACTACTAAAGTAATCTATGAAAAAAAATTAGAAAATGATCTATCATCTAACATACATGTATTCCAGAAACCATCTACTAGTTCATTCCATAGTGAAAAAACGCTCTCTAGCGATGGGAAAAAACTCTCAAATACTAGTCAAAGGGATGACTATACAATAGAATCAATGGATAAAAATATAATACACTCTGATAGAGCTGCAAAAAAATCCAAGCTGGACACTAGCATATATGATCCAGAGCAGGCAAGTACCAGCAAGTGTGGTACATTATTATATGAAAAATGCATGCAAAAAGAAGAACGACTTACTTATACTGAAGTTCTTAATTATATTAATCCATATCCAATTAGAATAAGTGCTATTTTTAATAGCATTATTAAAGATAAATGTGTAAGTGTAATTAATAAATATATATCTGAAGCATCTGCTACTATAATAGGACTAAAAAAAGGCGCAGTATCAAAAAAAAATGTTTTATTTAAATCAACACAAGAAATAGAAGCCATTATCGATAGAAAAATGGAATCATTATCACTACTAGATAGATTAATGGAAAATTTTAAATTAACTACAGATATAGAAATAAAAAACTTATCGGAATCAATTTTTCCTAAAAACATAATTGAAGAGACTAGAATAAATCTTAAATCAGAAATAGCATCTATAATTAAAGAGATTAGATTATCTATTGATAATAAATTAATTTTTCCTACTCCACAACATTATAATATCTCAGAAAAAACATCTAATGCTATTTTTATAACAATTAACAGATATGCTGATGATTTTTTTAATGCTCTGGCTACAGATCAATTCTGTAGGTCAATCATAATGAAATCTTTAACAGATAAAGATACTAACAAAGTACCACTATCTGTATTTAATAAAATTATTAATTTTAGAGATAAAATTTATTATGAATTAAATGCTGTAGAACATTATTATTTCAAATCTATATCTATGGTATGTAGGATTTCCAACTTTGAGAGTATAATAAAATCACTGCCAGAAATATCTAGCAGATTGGTAAAACATTTAGATAGTTTTTCAGAATTTATTAGTAATGAATTAATAGAAAATGCCATTATTATAAGTGATAGTTTGAATATTTGCCAAATTAGTAAAAGGCAAATTGCAAAATTTACTTCTAATATTATAAATGAGACTAAAAATGATTATGTACGCAGACTCATAGTAAAAAAAAAATTATGGATGATACTGGATCCTACTATTATAGGGGGTTACATTTATATATAATGAAAGCATTGCATACATCTATAAATAAAATATCGAAACTTATCTCAAGTATATGCAAAAAACTTGATAATCCTGAAACCACTAAAACTCTTTACACTTTTGAAAAAAATACATACAAAGGTATTTTCACATTAATATTAGAAAAAATTAAGACTCAAAAATATATAGCTCTTATAGAATCAAAAATATTTAATATAGAATTAAAAGATGGAGATTACACATATAATTATGTTAGTAATATTTTTACCAAAGAAATATTAGACGAGATCAAAGAATCATCTGTTATATATATGGAAGAACTAAAAACAGCGCTACCTCAAAAAATAGGAAGACGTATGTCTAGATTGTCATCAACTGAAAATGAAATTATCTTGGAAAAGTATCGTAAAATTTATAATAATGAAATAACATCACTGGAATTAAATTCTAAATTCTTTTTAGAGTATATAGAACAATTGTTATTTTCAGATCGCATCAATAAAAATTTAAAATTACCTAATAAATATGCTGATAAAATATATAAAATACAAGTAGAATTATTTACCAATATGACTACATTTCATAGAAAAAAATTATATGAAAATAAATTCTCAATATTAACTAGATGTTTTAATATTAGTGAAAAAACTTATTATGGTATTTGCAAAGAAGAATTATTAGACATAGCTCCTAATTTACCAAATATGATTATGGAGGCTATTAATGACTGCCAATTCGCCCTAAATCTGAGCGGAAAAATATGTGCTTTGGATGATTCATCGAAAGGATCAATTGTGCCACACATAATTGAAGAAATTGCCAATGAATATACTTCTTACTTGACTCAAAATAATAGAGTCACAAAAATAGCTAAGAACAATACTAGAATGTAACAATTTACAAATTTGTGATACCTACATTCGCTTAATGCAGGCATTTATTGAGCCAATTGTTATAAAGCAGTTTCCCAATAACAAAATGCCACAGATTATATGACATCAATAATCATCTTAACACTTACATGGCCAGAGAAAAAAATAACTGATAACATCAAAACTACGTAAGAATTAAAATAATTTAAACCTTGAACAGACATTAACTTTCACACCGGGTAAAGCAACAATTATCATATCATGATTGTAAAGTTGGAATTGATCTAAAAATAACCCCAAAAAGTCTCTAATTTAATATAGTAAAAACTATTTCATTATCTCCCACAATATCATTTGTGTTCAACTAAGATAATAATATAATAAAATTTTATAGTGCAAATTATAAAAATTACCACACATCAAATACCAGAAGCTAATATTGATGAGTAAGTACTCTACACACCACCGCAGTTTAACATAAACCAATTTAATTAATTTTGTAAAAAATAATTAACTCATCTGTACTAAAAATTATACTAACCAAACTAGTTCTATTAAAAATAACTTATTTAAAGTTATTATTGTTTGAACGTATTGAAGTGTGCTCCTTTCATGTAGGCAATTAACAAAAAATATAGCAAATATAGCATTAATATGCTAATTAAGATTAACATCAGTATTTGAGTAATTAGGTAAGAACTTCCTACAGAAAGAATACAGTTTTTATTTTTTATTCTAAACATGTTAGGCTAGAATTAGATTAACTTTAAAACAAAGCAAGAGGTTCATGCCATTTTATGTAAAAAGGAATGTAGATATCCGCGATATTCATTCATTCCGATTCCCAATAATAGCTAAGGTATTACTAAGACTGGAAAAACACAGCGACATTATTGACAGCCTCCCTATCGTCAGGTCATGTAATTCAAAAGTTTTTCTGGGATCGGGAAGCAACACTGTATTTACAAAAAATTACAATGGCTGCGTGATACATATGGCTATTAGAGGAAAGAAAATTCTCACAGAAAATGAGTCATACGTCATGATTCAAGTAGCAGCTGGTGAAAGCTGGCCGTGTTTTGTTGATTGGACACTAGAAAACAACTATCCCGGACTTGAAAACTTGTCCATGATTCCTGGTACAGTTGGCGCTGCACCCGTACAAAATATAGGAGCATATGGTGTCGAAATAAAACCATTTATACATGGAGTAATAGTTTTTAATTATAAAGAAGAATCTTTCCACTATTTGTTAACTAATGACCTAGATTTACAATATAGGTGGAGCAAATTTAAAAGAACGGAGTGGAAAAAAGATCTACTGATAACAGATGTAATCTTCAAACTGCCAAAACAATGGGCACCGTGCCTACAATACCAAAATTTGGGAAAAATTCTCCCAGACAATCCTTCTCCACGTGAGATAGGAAATGCTATCTGTGCCATTAGAAAGAAAAAAATACCAGCAATTACCGATAAACAATTTCATGCTGGAAGTTTTTTTCGCAACCTGGTGGTATCTCAGAGTGAGATTGAACATATTAAGGGTAAATACCCGGACGTGCCAATATTCTCCGACACAAAAATCCCGGCAGCGTGGTTGCTAGAAAAGAGGGGATGGAAAGGGCACGCGCGAGGAAACGTAGGAGTATCCAAAGAACACGCACTAGTGCTAGTGCACAACGGACAAGGAAAAGCAGAGGAGCTACTGGAACTTTCCTCAGAGATCCAGAAAGACATCCTAACAGATACAGGGGTTCTAATACAGCCAGAGGTAGTAATACACGGGTCATTGTGAGGGAGAAGCAATAGCCTTAATACGTTGACTGAGCCTGCTCTTGTAGCGATTTGCCTTATTCTGATGAATAATTCCTTTGGAGCAGACCTTATCTATCACGGAAGATGCAGATCGAAAGACTAGCAAGGCATTATCTGTATCACCGGAACCAATAGCAACACGTACCTTCTTTACTGCCGTACGAAATGACGAACGAAGACTTGCATTGCGCTTACGTCTTTTCTCTGATTGAATACTTCTTTTCCTTGCTGAGGCTGAATTTGCCATAAAATGATCTCCTCCTTGAAGCAGGCAACAAAAAATCTCACTGAGAGGAAAGCATTCTAGGATATTTTATGATCACTATTCAACAAATTTGTGTATTCAATCATGTCAACTAATCGACTACGATCGCTGGCAACAGTAATCAGCATGACCCTGGTATCTCGAATATTTGGACTAATTCGCGACACATGCATAGCACACATATTCGGTGCAGGAATTAGCACAGACGCCTTTGTAGTAGCTTTTAGGTTACCAAACCTACTACGCCGCATATTTGCGGAGGGCGCTTTCTCACAGGCATTCATACCGCTACTAAGCCACACAAAAAACTATTCTTCTGTAGAAGAAACTCAGCAACTTATAAATCGTGTTTTCACAATCCTAGTAATAACTACTGTATCAGTAACAATATTTGAGTATTTCGTTGCCAAACAAATAGTGAGTATCTCAGCTCCTGGGTTCATAGGCAAGCCCAGTTTCGATCTTTGTGTAACTTTACTAAAAATAACGTTTCCGTACATTATTTGTATTTCACTTACCACGCTATCAGCGGCAATCTTAAATGTGAATGATCACTTTGCTCTTCCTTCAGTTACTCCAGCTATACTTAACATCGCCATGATAGCCGCAGCTATTTTGTCCCAACTGATGTCAGGAAGTAACAAAATTATCTATCTTGCATGGGGAGTTCTCACTGGCGGTATAGTACAGTGCTTAGTCCAGATACCTTCTCTCAAAATTAGAAACCTACTACCAAGTTGGGATATCAATTTTGGTGATAAACTAGTAAAAAAACTTATCAAACAAATAGCTCCGGCTGTTCTTGGGGTGTCTGTTACACAAATAAGCATTTTGTTGAACACTTTATTCGCATCATTTCTAAAAACTGGTTCCATATCGTGGATTTACTACGCAGATAGACTGATGGAGTTTCCAACAGGAATGTTAGGGGCAGCTCTAGTAACGGTACTTTTACCGGAGATGAGTACAGCCCAAGCCAAGAGAAACTTAGAAAGGTATGGAAACATAGTTGACTGGGGACTGAAACTTACATTCTTGCTAGCCATACCGGCAAGCGTTGCAATAATCGCAATAGGGTACGACATCATAGTAAGCTTATTCGGATACGGAAAGTTCGGAATTCAAGCTGCAATAGAAACACAAAGAGCGCTGTCTGGATACTCTGTGGGTTTACTACCCATAATAGCAGTTAAGGTACTAGCACCGGCATTTTATGCACAACAAGATATAAAAACACCGGCAAAATTAGCTATCCTGGTCCTAGTAATCACGCAAACAGGAAACATCCTACTAGTTAGGCTCTATCAACAAATGGGATTAACGCTATCAATAAGCTTAGGGGCAATGTTCAATGCCACCTTCTTATTTTACAAGCTTAAGAGCAAAGGATCATATGCGCCCAAGCCTGGATGGAAAAATCTCATAATAAAAACAATCATTGGATCGTCAATAATGCTTATATATCTAAAGATGGTAGAACCAGAGGCCCCAATGTGGTTTCAATGGTCTGCGATTAAGAGAATATCAATCATCACCGCTATGTGCCTTAGCGGGTGCGTCGTATACTTTATATCCCTGAGAGCTACAGGAATAGATATAAAAAAGTTTCTTAGAAATGAAAGCCAAATCTAAATGCCTGCCGCCTCTCCATCACGTCTAGGATCAGGAATACCCAACCATTCACCACCAACCCTCTCAATAACCGACATGCCACTAGGTTCAGGAACCAGAACTATTTTGTGCCCCAAAGATCTTAAGTGCCTAACAAGATTGAGCGATACCAGACCCTCCTCTGCCTCAGTCTCAAATCCCCTTGAAAAAATATGAGCCTCAGCAATATTCCTATCTGGATCCTCATGCCAATCAATGGAACGAACCAAATATCCAACCAAATAAGCAGGAATTGCAGAACCACCGGATGAACCCAAAACTAAACACGGTAAACCCTGGTTATCAAAAACAATGGTAGGTGACATGGCACTTCTTGGACGTTTACCGGGAGCAGGCAAGTTTGACACCTCTTCCTTAGGATCTGGTCTAGAAAAATCCAATAGTTGATTATTCAACAAAAATCCATCAACCATCAGACGTGAACCAAAAGCATCCTCAATAGAGCTAGTCAAAGAGACCACCTGACCATAGGAATCAACCACAGAAATTTGAGATGTAGATGGTCTCTCATTTGAGGTACTCTTGTATTTACCAACACCAGAAATGTTACCTGGCTTAAGATCAACAGAGGCTTTATCAGGACTTAGCTGGTGTAAACGAGAAATCTGATATTCCTTAGACAACAAGACATCAGTAAAATCTTTGTCAAAATTTGTATCTCCAGCGTAAGCATATCTGTCAATATAAGCTGCACGCCCAGTCTCAATAAACCAATGCCAAGCACTAACAGAGTGAGGAGGAAATTTCAAGAAAGGAGAGTTCTCCAACAAGCCAAGCCATTCCAAAATCATAGGAGCACCTGAGGACGGCAACCTGGTACTACAAATCTTCCATGCACGATATCTACCGCACAAAGACGCATACTCCTTGGCGCGATAAGAACTTAAATCTTTCATGGAGATAATATTATCTCCGGCACGATTATTAACTGCCGCAACTATATCCTTAGCCCAACGACCTTTATAAAAATTATTAATCCCATTTTTTGCTAAATCCTCAAAAACCTCTGCTAAAGCAGGATTACGCAAAACCATACCTTCACTTACAACATGCCCCTTTGGTCTATACAAAGCACTCGCGCTTGGATCGTGCCATAACATATCCTCTTTTTGCAATTGAACTGCTAGGCGGTGAGCCACAGGATACCCCATGCGAGCCATATTAATGGCTGGTTCAAATAGCTTAGCCCAAGGTAATCTACCAAATTTCTTATGTGCACTATACAACATCGATAACTCACCCGGCACACCTACGCCATCTGCAGAAAGAATTAGATGTTCAAATTCGTGCCAATTAGCACTATCATCCCTCCACCTGTTGATATTAAAATTAGCTGGAGTCACCTCACGGCCGTCTATTGATATCACTTTCCTAGACTTTGGGTCATAAATCGTCATAAAACCACCGCCACCAATACCAGATGCTTGCGGCTCCACCAAATTAAGTACTAGTTCCGCAGCTATCGCAGCATCTACGGCTGAACCACCCTTGATAAGAATAGTCCTAGCAACATTAGTAGCCACAGGATTAGCAGTAACCACCATTGCCTTCTTTGAATGTGCAACATCATGTATACTGAAGCCGGTGTGCGCCTCTGGCATACGGGGGACAATTGCATAAGAAGCACTAAAAACAAGTACAAGTAAGAAGAAAAGTACGGCCCTGAAAAAAGGCATGTTCATGCAACCTCCCTTAATACTGACAAAATTTTCCTAAAAACTATGTTTACCGAACCTATGCCATCAACGCAAAAAAACAAAGGCAAGGAGTCTCCACTTAAATTCTTATAAAATTCAACCAACTGCCTATTGTGCTCATGGTATACACTTAGACGCCTTAAAACTACCTCTGCTGAGTCATCATCACGTTGTACCAAAGGATCTCCAGTATCATCATCAAAACCTGGAACACGAGGGGGATTGTAGTGAGTATGGTAAGTACGTCCAGATGCTGGATGTAATAACCGACCACTCAACCTCTCTACAACCACTGCATCGGGAACATGTATCTCCACCACGACATCCAACTTAACACTAGCGCTAACTAAAGCCATAGCTTGAGATACGGTCCTTGGAATACCGTCCAACAGGTAACCAGAGCCACAATCTGGAAGCTGAACACGACTCTCAACTATGCTGATAATCAAACCATCTGGAACCAACAAACCCTTCTGGATTATGTCACTAACCTTGGCACCAATCTCAGAGGAAGAGTCCTTAACAGCAGATCTAAGCATATCTCCAGTCGATATTTGAGGAATACGGAAATGCTGGCAAATCAATGCCGCTTGGGTTCCTTTACCTGCGCCTGGTGGACCTAACAAAACAAGACGCATTACTGTACATCCTTGTCAATCTCAATCATTAAAATAGCCAGCGAATTTATTTATGCGGCACATCAAATTCACCATCAAACGGTACGGCCTCAGATTGAATCAAAACTGGAATACCATTTCTGACAGGGTATGATAGACCATCAGCACAACAAACCAAACTATGTTCACTAGAAAAAAATTTCAGTGGGCCTTTACACAGTGGGCAAACAAGAAGATCAATAAGCCTAGGATCAAGCCTACTCATACTATCTACTATCTCCTCAATCTAATCTTTTTTATACATAAAAGGATCACGAACAGTAAAAGCTAAATGAGCAACGTGAATTTTTTCAATAGCCTCCATAACACCAACTACAGACTGAGTGGGGGCCTGTGCATCTGCATTTATTACTACAATCGCCTCAGAAGGAGAAACTTGCCGATCTTTAATCATATCAAGAATCGAATCAGCAAGGTTACCAACATACTTGGAAGAAATGTGATGCGATGAAACAACATAATTCCCATTTCTAAGAACCAAAACCTCGAATTCAGAAGAAGGATGCAGATGATCCCGCTTAATAGCAGTAGGCAAGTTTATATGGTAGTGGGAAAAACGATTATATGTAGTTGATAACATAAGAAATATAAGAACCACCAGTAGCAAATCTATCATAGGAATCAAATTAATCTCTGGATTATCGCGATTGCGACGGCGGAAAAACATAACAAAATGCCTTATTGCAATTGTAGTAGTAGAAAAAATCATCGTTCAGCGTAAGCTTCTTGCACAGCATAAAAAAAATTCATGGATATGTGCTCCATATCAGACAAAAAGCCATCTGCAACGGAACGAAAATAGCGATAGCAGATCAACGAAGGTATGGCCACAGCCAGTCCCAGAGCCGTATTGTACAGTGCAACAGATATACCATGAGCTAGAACAAGAGGATCATACGATCCATCAGTAGAGTGTGCAGCAAAAATTTCTATCATACCAATAACGGTACCAAATAAACCCATGAGAGGAGCTATAGACGCTATAGTTCCAATGGCATTCAAGAATCTCTCCAGCTGACGTGACACAAGTAAGGACTCAACAGACAAAAGCTCACGCATTTTTTCAGGTGAGGAATTGGCATGCCGCACTATCAATGAGAGGAAACGCCCTAAAAGGGAGTGAGAAGACAAATTTTCCAAAGTAACGTCAGGAAGCATGTATGTTTGCCTATACTCATTGAGCACCTGCTCGGGCAACTCCGGTGGAAGCACACGGGACCTGCGAAGAAACAAGAAACGCTCAACAATAAAGGAAAGAGAGGCCACGGACAAGCTTAACAACAAAAAAATCGGCCACCCACCGGCAATGATCAAGCGAAATATAGACATCGTCTCTAAGCACATAAAGTATGTAATACAAACATTATGCCAAACATACAACTTTTAAAAAAGAGGTCCCCAAACGTCCACAAAGACTGTGGATAAGTTTGTGGGCTAGACTTGTATGATATCCCTCAAGAGCCGTTTTTATTCCATTGTCCTTGCTTTGATGAAAAAATTATCAAGAACCTAAATTAGAACGGACCTCATTTACACATGTAAGTAAAAGTAATCTATAATTGCCATCATACTAGGAGCGAAAATTAGGATCACTACGAATGTTGCCGGATCAAGATGTTCTTACTGTTAGCGCACTGAATAGATTAATAAAAAACACATTGGAAAAGAACTTAAGTCTTGTATGTGTGGAAGGTGAGATTTCAAATTGCGTTCGTGCATCGTCTGGGCACATTTATTTCTCACTCAAGGACGACCTAGCGCAAGTTAGGTGCATATTATGGCGCGGCATAGTAGGTACTCTCGAAACCATACCTCAAAATGGCGACCAATTCCTTGTATATGGAAATTTAACGGTTTACGAAGCACGTGGGGATTATCAAATACAAGTTAAAAAAATAATACCTCGTGGCAGCGGGCAGTTATACATTCTTTTTGAAAAACTCAAAAATAAACTAGAGAAAGAAGGATTATTTGATGTCACACGTAAGAGCCAATTGCCCAGGTACCCGTTATCAGTAGGGATAGCAACATCTCTGCAAGCTGCTGCACTTATGGACGTAATGTATGTTATACGACAAACCAGACCAGATATAGAAACTATAATATACCCTATACCTGTGCAAGGCAAAGGAATTGGCGATGTAATTGCGCAGACTCTGCGCATCATATACGAGCGTTATGAGGTAGACGTTCTTTTAGTGGTTAGAGGTGGCGGGTCCATGGAAGATTTGTGGGCTTTTAATGAAGAGGTAGTGGCACGTGCAATATTTGAATCACCCATCCCTACCATTAGCGGCATAGGACACGAAACTGATTTTACAATATCTGACTTCGTAGCAGACGCTAGAGCACCAACACCAACCGCTGCTGCCCATCTACTAGGCAATACAGCACAAGAGAAAAAAAATCTGCTACATATCTACCAAAGAATGAATCAACATGTATCCAGCCTGTGGCACCAAAAACAACAACACCTAGATCGTGCTCAAATGAAGCTCCAGCACCCCATAACCAAACTGTACAAACTCAGGCAACAGCTACAAAGCCTGTGCCACAAGATGACTGGACAGGTTCATAATAAATTGAGCGTAATAACTAAATATTATTACCACCTATCGCAGCGCCTTGATAGGTCTATCCCCTGCTGCAATATGCAAAGAAGGACTTACGAGAAACTCCTGCACCGTCTGTCGTTATGTTTACGTGTTTCATTTGAAACAACTAAAAATCGTGTACAAAAAATATCTCAGTCACTGATGCACCTCAACCCTAAGGCTGTTCTTGAAAGAGGATATAGCATGACCATGGATAACGAATGCCGTGTAATTAGCAGCTTCTCCGAAGTATCACCACCTAAAAAAGTAAAAATTATACTCGGGTCTGGACACTTGGAAGCCTCAGTAACACTTTCTTGCCCACCATCAGACAATGATGACAATACTAAATAAGTGCAATAAAAAACCACAGTACGTAGCTAGTATAAACAAGAACAGACAAATACAATTGTCTATCAGGATATTTAATTTATTACAGATCATGTTTTACCACAAAGAGAAGGAAAAACAGAGAAGCCATATTATTTGCTAATCTCTAGTCCTACACATCCTAATTATGCGGGTGATAATCCTAATCTGCAAAGCTATTACTACACTATAAGCTCTATTGAATCTCTTCTTAGAAGAACTGAATTTAATTTAGGAAGCAGACCTTAAACTAACTGTCTCTAACAGTCATCATCAAGAACTAAGTCATAATCATAAACATCAGTCGTACTATGTCTATATTAGGCCTTGGCAATATAAAACGTATCGACAAATAGTACATTTTACCCATTTTATTAGCAGACTTTTTAATGTCACTAGTATCCAACATCCTTGTATGTTGCAGCAATACCTTCCACATCAGAAAATTTACTCTTATTTTTAACACATCTAGAGCGTGCTTCTCCCTTTTGAGGTGATGCCCTGGTGAAATTGCCAACATTATCCTCTTTTTCATAAACCGAGACACTGGTAGCAAGAGAAGCACTAGCACTTTCTTTATAAATTGTACCTCTAACATTATCTGCTCGCTTACCCTTAGCACGAAAAGCACCTTTTCTACTGAAAGATCCAGTGGTGTTAGTATACGGTTTGTCTTTGCCTCCGGATAAGTAACCTAGCCTAGAGCCCTTAACGATGGATCTAGTCTCATTAGACCTAACAGAAGCATCAACATCTTTCTTTCTAATCATAAGCAATCTTAACTTTGCAAGAACATCAGGTAGTGTATTGTCTGCCCTAGAAGATGAAGGTGTGTCTACTCCTACCTTAATATCAGAAGTACCGGAGACATTATCACCCAACCCAGCAACACTAACCCTCTTTACCTTAACCTTATCATCACTGCCGCTAACAGGTATCATAAGCCCTCCATCATCTTATTTTTATCTGTACAAAAAATCATGTTAATAAATTTTATCACTTAAATAATTACAGATAATTAATCAAAAATTACATATGGTTATAGCTTTAGCAACCTAATTCATTCATGTTATGGGAAAAAATGCCTCCTGTAACAATAAATACTAAATGTAAAAAATATCATCCAAATACTATTTATTCGAAATCTGAATCATCCTGTCTATCTGGATCATTTATGTATCTAGCATATTTGTTGTCTATTTCATCATATGCATAACCAACATCATCAGGATCTAAATGGCGATCGTATGTATGAACTTGGTGTATATTGGAAATAGCAACCTTTTTCTTCGCACCATTAGAACGATTTTTTCTACCTAAAAAATCATCCACTTTATCAAGAAAAACAGCGGCATGTTTCTTACGAAAAACATGAGGTTCATTTTTTAAAATACCTTTAACAGGTTTTTTTGTACCGCCAGCTGCTCTACTGCCATAAGCAGTATCATAGCCAGTAGAAACTTGATTAGCAGCTTCCAAAACACTAGCACCTGAGCTACTACCATGGTGCCGCATAGCTCCTTTTCTTTTCAAACCACCAACTGATCCTTCTTGCATATCAGAAACACCAGGTCTCGCATAAGTATGATCGTGTTCTACTCTTTTCAATTTTGGAGCAGGATAGGAATCGGGATCGCTCACGAGAGATCTTTCCTTAGGTGTTCTAACAATAACACCTCTGCTGCCAGAAGAAGCATTACTCGATGCATTGTTACTCAAAATTACTCTTCGTACCTTCAAGGTAGGCTTGGGTCCAGAACCGCTACTGATAGCACCAGAGCTTCCAGAATTATCTTCCGTTGAAGATTTTTTTCCTTCCGTATGTCTAATTACTGTAGGTCTATTATTAATATTATTCATTTTTATGCACCTCCCACCTAAGGTAATAAACGGATTACTAGTTATAAGAAATAAGGTGATATCTATAATTAGGCAGGTAAACCCTCCCTGGAAGAAGCCTTTTTGAAGCCTCTCTTAAATCCTTCCTTATAAGCAGCACTGAATGCGTCTTTGGGAGATTTTCTGATTGCAGCACTAATATCAGAAATTCCCAAAGACTCAATAAAGGCAGATAATTTCTTACCTTCATTAGCCAATCCTTTTTTGTATCCAGCAGCTAACCCTCTCTTAAATCCCTCTTTCGCATATGCTCTAGATTTATCAACGCCTCCAAATTTATGCCCTGAGCGCATCTCACTAACAAATTTGGAACGCGCCTTCTCAAAGGCTTCGAACGACCCGCTACGAATCACCTGCTCTCCATTAGTAGTATGTTTCGAGGATGTTTCAACAACACCTGACTTAGCAGATTTAGGTTTAGCTCTAGCTTTAGTAAATAATGAGCGAAAGTTGCTCCATGATCTCCTAACTTTAGTTAATTTATCTCCCATACCAACATGTTCACGCCTCGCTCTAGAAAATTTACCTCCAATAATCTTAGTTAAGGTACGACTTCCACTTCTTGCAGTACTTACTTCATCTTCTTTAGAATAAATATCTTGGGGATAGGAAACATTAGGTGGCATACCATTGCTGTGAATCGGACCACTCATTGTCCGCCTCCTAACTATTATTTTTTATAATAAATAAAAGCAAATAAATCATGGATGATAAATATCAATGTCATTAATAATTAATCTATGAATACAATCCAATATAGACAAAGGTAAATCACTAAAAATCAGACAATGCCTTTGAATATCTATTTACCCGTACTTCATCATCTAATAATTATGAAATTAAATTACCAAGCATAATCAATGCAGTATAAGCTATAAGAGAACCAAAAATCATTAAAAGAATACATAAACTAAGTATCAAGAACTTACATTATGTGTTTATGCAGTAACTAGAAATTTAAGCAACAAATCACCTGCAAAATTATCTGCAATATATTGACATAAATGAATACACAATTTCTTCATAATTAGGTAAATACAATTTTTGCTAGCGTTATTTATAAATAGAAATCATTGATAAAAAATTAGGGTGATCTTAAGTATTAATTTTTACATGATTCCAATTAAGCTAATAAACTTTAAAAATGCAGAAATATAGACATGGGATAAACTGAAAACATTTGTCAATTTTATTTGACTCCTCTCTATAAGTTATAGATCCTCTACAAATTGGAGCCTCCCTCTACAGACAGGAACCTATAAAAACGTTACTTAAACTTCGGTTGTAGTGATTGCCATTGTCGCTTATTGAGAATGAGAATTAATAATAAAAACCATACGGCAGAAACAACTAATAGCTTTTATAATCTAATATTACTTGATGTAATGGTAGTGTAGTTGCCCAATGTAACGAATGTGAAACCACCTATTGGCATGGTGCAAACACTACTATAGGACACTATCGCCTCATTGCTAATTATAAATACAATACACAAACTTTAATTTATAGAAATTACTCATACTACAAAAACATTGGTATCATGTAATAATTAATGCGTAGTACTGATATTTTTTGAGTTTAAAATTGGCATAGAAAGGACCGTAAATGAAGCACGAGCTACCACCACTTCCTTATGCTTATGATGCCCTGGAACCCCTTATATCAAAGGAAACACTGATTACTCATCATGATAAACATCATGCTGCATATGTAAATAATCTTAACAAGCTCATAGTTGGAACTGAGTTTGAAACCGCCACACTTGAGGATATTATCCGCCAATCTAGTGGCAAGATATTTAACAACGCAGCTCAAGTATGGAATCATAATTTTTATTTTGAATGCCTACGTGAACCATTAGAAGACAATAAACCTTCTGGAACCTTATTAGCAGCTATAGAAAAACGCTGGACATCATTTGGCAATTTCAAGAAAGAATTTACCGACTTTGCTGCTGCTTTGTTTGGCTCTGCATGGTCTTGGCTAGTAATTACACCAGACAACACAATAGAAATGCTTGGAACAAGTAATGCCAGTACTCCATTGACTACCGATTCTAAGGCACTACTCACATGTGACGTATGGGAACACGCTTACTACATTGATCATAGAAATGTAAGAGGAAACTATCTTGAATCATTCTGGTCACTGGTTAATTGGGATTTTGTACAAAACAACCTATCTAGCCAATAACAAAAATCAACCACGAAATATATCATTAAGTCCTGATATAGATGATAAATCTAGCTCGTGCCTATATCTGTACAGCTTGCGGGGTTTCTATGCCGCAAGGTGTACGTATAGTACGGAAGACCATCGGGCAGGCTATTCTCTGCCATCAAAGTTGCCTAATCTTTCATAAAACATGATCTGCCTTAAAATTTCCTCCTCATCCTCACTAAGTACTGTAGGCAATTCATTGCCTTCATCGTAGTTGTCAATCTCAGAAGAACTAACTACACCCTCAGAAGAATAACTCTCTCTTCCGATTGTTCCGGAGCCCCCCTCAGATGCTCTATCATAGAGATACATAGCCTCCATAGTTTCATCGTCTGAATCGTAGTCACTCCTTGACCTTACGCCTAAAGGATCAAGATATACGTCGTCATCGTCAGAGTGTATCGAACCATCATCAGTAAAAACTGAACCAAATGAGCTTACAGAATAAGTATCATTATCACCAGCATAACCTTCTTCTATGTCATCATAATAATGATCTGACCTTACTGAATCATCGCTAGAAATCGACCTAACTGAATGTTCAGATCTGATAGAATCACTCCTAGAAATAGCCTCCGCAGCTCCTGCAGCGCCCGCAGCAACTGATCTATTATGACCACTGCGTTTTCTTGAAACAGCACGACGTCCCGGACCATTTCTGACAAAATTCCCTTCCGCGGGATTAGGACCACTATCTCCTCTACGACCTGTAGAAGAAAACATTTGCTTCAATGAACGAAGAAGTGACCGTCCCTCTCCTGATGAGAATCTCCCATGGGAGGAAGAACGCTGTGCCCTAGAGTTACCATCATCACTAGCAACAGAAACCCTACCTCTATCCTCGCCTTTATGATGATCAACGCTATCAACTGCTTCATTAGCAACAGAACTATTTCTACCAGATGAACTTGAAGGGCGCATAAACCTTCTCCACATTTTAGCGAATCAGGTATAGACCCTCCCTACTTGCATTCTTCTCCCGCACTAAATAAATGCAATCACTAACGATATTAAATAGCGTTAACACTGTACTTTACTTTAGTGGAGAAGAATGGCATTTTATTAGCTCGTAATAGGTTGCTTGTGGTAATTTATATGCCCGTTGCCGAAGATTCAGTGGTGCTCTCTCCGTCCATGCAGCATTACGTCAGTCTAAAAAATGATCACCCAGATGCCTTCCTAATGTACCGCATGGGTGATTTTTATGAGTTCTTCTTTGATGATGCTGTACAGTGCTCATCCATATTGGGAATAACATTAACTGCCAGATCCAATATACCTATGGCTGGAATACCAGCTCACCAATTAGAGCAGTACTTGGCAAAGCTAATACAAACTGGGTACAAGGTAGCAATATGTGATCAAGTTGGACAAAGAAAGGTCAAGGGCAAAGTTGTAATTGATCGGGAAATAACACGGATTGTCACCCCCGGTACTGTAACTGATTCTCAATTACTAGAATCTAAATCTGATTCCTGCCTGCTTGCCTTACATAAGAAAAATGACCGACTCGGCATGGCTTGGATATCGGTAACCCAAGGCATCATAAATGTTATTGAAATTACATATAAAAATATAAATGACTACTTAAATATCATAAGGCCGGCTGAAATAATTATTTCAGAACACTCTAATATCTCAATTGATCCTTCTCAGTACCTAATAACCAAGGTGGACGAATGGTCATTTGATTCAGAGCATGGATATGATCGCTTATGCCAACACTTTTCGCTAACTTCACTAGATTGCTTTGACATTGGGCGTAAGGACATTAGTACTGGAGCAGCTTACGCAATACTGTGCTACATAAACAAAACACAAAAAAAGGTTGGCCAACACATCAATAAAATAGTAAAAGAAAGCTCGGATAAATACATTGCCATTGATGAAAAAACTAGGATACATCTCGAAATAACTGACAGCCTGCATAAGAAGAATAGCCACACCATATTATCCATATTCGATCATTGCGTAACTCCATCCGGCAGCAGATGGGTAAGACATGCCTTGCATCATCCATTTAGTGAACAATCCCTAGCTTCTGATCGCCATGATGCTATCGATTGGCTGTTAAAGATTAATGCAGCACACAAAAAACATTACGAAACCGTTCATTCTTTCCTAAAAAGCACGGCTGACATGGAGAGAATAACAGCACGATTATCTATAAAGACGATACGCCCTAGAGAACTTGCTTCCCTGAGGGATACAGGACACGTACTACCCAAGCTTTTTGGATACATTAACCAACACAAAGATTCCCCCCGTCTAGTGCAAGACATGTCTTCGCATTTTTTACTTCCTGATGAATTAGTAAATTTGTTGGATAATGTTATTGCAGAAGAACCATCACAATGTGTACAAGACGGAAACGTTATACGTAAGGGGTACGATAAAGAATTAGATCATTATTACAATTTGTACAAAAATGCCCAAAATTACATTCAGGAATTACGCGATCGTGAAAGGGAAAAAACTCAGATTAATTCTCTTAAGATTGCGTATAACCGTATATGTGGGTATTACATTGAGATTACACCATCTCACAGCAGTAAAGTTCCTCCCTACTACCAAAGAAAGCAATCCCTAAAAAATGCGGAACGCTTCACTACTGAAGAATTAATGAAACTTGAAAGCGAAATATCCTTAGCGCAAACTAAATCAATAGAAAGAGAATTAGAAATATTTTGTGAATTGCTTGAGTCATGTCAGGTATTTGTTAAGGAATTGCAGGAGTGTGGAAGATCACTATCTCTATTGGACGGTCTTTGCTCATTTGCGTATGTAGCCCATCACAATAGGTACATACGCCCAGAATTTTGCTCAGAACCATACTTGGAAGCACTAGAGGTGCGTCATCCAGTAGTAGAGCAGCATGTTACTCAGTTTGTGCCAAATGATGTAAACCTGTCTTCAAAAAGGAAGTTTACCATGATCACCGGACCCAACATGGGTGGTAAATCGACTTACATGCGTCAAACGGCCATACTTGTTTTGTTAGCTTATTGCGGTAGCTTTGTACCGGCAAAATTCGCCAAGGTAGGAACAATAGATCGTATCATGACCCGCATAGGATCATCGGACAATCTTTCTCAGGGTCAATCTACATTCATGGTAGAAATGTCCGAAATGGCCAAAATCTTAAGACAAGCTACGGCGGAAAGCCTGCTTCTAATAGACGAAATTGGCCGTGGAACTTCAACATATGACGGATTATCACTAGCTCAAGCCATAATGAAGCACATCATAGAAACAAACAAATCACTGTGTTTATTCTCTACTCATTACTTCGAGCTAACAGAGGTTATATCGACCTACCAGAATGCCACTAATATTCACCTATGCGTAGACGAGAGCAGCAGCGATATCACGTTTCTACACACTGTAGAAGATGGCGTAGCACAAAAAAGCTATGGTATACACGTAGCACGTATAGCTGGAATACCAGAAAAAGTAATTTACTATGCCCAAGAGTTGCTAACTCAGCGTGAATCTGGTTCCTACTTAACAAGAAATGACATGTCTTCGTTTAATAAAAGCAAAGATGAAATTTGCAGTAACTATAACAGTGTAATAGATCATATAAAGTTACTATCAATAGACAATATAACACCAATGGAATCTCTAGATTTGCTAAAAACATGGCAAGAAGAAATGCGTAAGCCCCTACCCTAGCTGAGACATTGGCTTAAATAAAGACCGAGCGTGATAGCATCGGCGAAAATATCACCCACAAGTTACTCATGAGTTTTTGCAAAATTATGAAATTACACAGAGTTTTTTCTTGCATTTCACTTATAGCATGTGCGTTTTTTGTTGGAATATCCTGTGCCCCAGAAAAAACAACCGAAGGAACAGTACCGTCGTACCCATCATCCGGTGGTGGCAAACCAATGCCAGCCCCTGCCCCACCCTCAATTATAGGAGGTGCTGGTGGATCAGGTAGATCATGTGTAGATTAGCAGTTTTTTAAAACTTTCCACCTTATATACAAGAATTTCTGTCTTTACATTTTACCAATCAGCTTATACCATTGACGCTGCTTTTTTGTGCATAAAACAAGGCTAGGGACGCATTCTTAAGCGTTTATCCGCGTAAAAGGAGGGTATTTGTAATGAAAAGGGCCTTTGGTATATCTATTTTATTGGCTGCAGTTCTTGCTCTTGCTGGTTGCGATTGGACGGGTGGTTCTTCCTCAACCGAGGGACAACAAAATGTAGCATCCTCCGGAGCGCAGTACTATGACCAGCAGCAAGACGATAATTCTTCCTATGAAAAACCTAACAGCAGCAGAGATAGCTCTGGTAAAGGTAGTGAAGTAAAGGATAATAAAACGTCAACAAAAGCAGACAAATCTACATCTGGTTCTGGGTCAAACAGAAAGACCAAATAAAACACAGCTAATTTCTTCAACGTCGGCTCATGTGTAACAACTGGGCCGACGTCTCCATGTGCATCAAAACGCTACCTTCAATTTACCAAGAGCGTCCCTAACCATGGAACCATAGTCCTTGTGGGCACGGTCGAAGTGTTCTAGCTGGCGTCTAATTATCTCCTTGGACACACCACCACACATAGCTTCAGCTATGTTTTTGGCAAGGCGTTCTTTCTCATCCTTACTCATCAAAGAAAAGAGCTTGCCTGGTTGCTCATAATTATTGCAGCCATCAGAACCATCATAAGAATAGGCATCACCAGATATCCTCAATGGTGGTTCACTAAATGACGGATCAGCCACCGGACCATTAAAGGTATTTGGCTCATAATATGCATCTCCATGAGGGGCATTCTCAAAAAAGCACATCTGACCATCTCTGTTATACGTATTAACAGGACACCGCGGACGGTTAACGGGTAACATATTGTAATGTACACCCAATCGGTGGCGATGTGCATCTGGATAGCTAAACAAACGCGCTTGTAATACCTTATCTGGGGAAAATCCAATACCTGGAACAACACTAGACGGAGAAAAAGCAGCATTCTCAATTTCAGAGAAGTAATTGTCGGGATTACGATTTAATTCCAATACACCAACTTCAACTAATGGATAGTCCTTGTGATACCACACACGAGTCAAATCAAAAGGATTAAAGCTAAGCTTTTCGGCGTCCCTTTCTGGCATTATCTGAACATACATAATCCATTTAGGAAAATCACCTTTTTCAATGGAATAATAGAGATCTTCTTGATAGCTCTCTCTGGAACGGCCTATAACCTCAGACGCCTCGGCATTAGTAAAAAATTTATGTCCTTGCTGTGTCTTGAAGTGTAGCTTTATCCAAAAACGCTCACCTTTCTTATTCCAAAACGAAAAAGTATGAGAACTATATCCATTCATAAAACGAGGACTCTGCGGCAGTCCTCTATCAGAAAACAATATAGTTACCTGATGCAAACTCTCAGGGGAAGAGGACCAAAAATCCCACATAGCGGTTGGAGATCTAAGATTAGTACGTGGGTGACGTTTCTGAGTATGAATAAAATCAGGAAATTTAAGGGGATCTCGAATAAAAAATACTGGTGTATTGTTACCAACCATATCCCAATTTCCCTGATTTGTATAAAACTTAAGGGAAAAACCTCTGACATCACGCTCTGCATCTGCTGCCCCAAGTTCACCAGCAACCGTGGAGAATCGAGCAAGAACATCCGTTTTAAGACCAACTTTACTCAAAAAATCAGCACATGTGTAGGATGTAATATCCTTCGTTACAGTAAATACACCGTGGGCACCCCAGCCTTTAGCATGAACCACACGCTCTGCAATACGCTCCCTATTTTGATGGGCTAACTTCTCTTGCAAGTGCCAATCCTGAATAAGAACGGGACCGCGTGGACCAGCGGTAACAGAGTTATCATTATCAGTAACTGGCGAACCAGTTGTTGTAGTCATCATCAACTTCTCATTTTTATTACGTGACATCCAGCATCTCCAATCTAAATTCAACAAAAGAACCGTTAACAGTCAATACAGCTACTATAAAAAAAACAAGATGAAGCTTGATCTATAAAAATATTAACTAAAATATTTGCTTAGCGTTGATAGTACGGAACCACCTCTGATTTGCCTAATGCATTAGACACCAACATAAAACCAGCCATGGCAGCTGTAGAGTCAACACTTAACGGCAACTTGGGAACCTTCAAGGCCCACACAGTCACAAAATAACGATGAGCTTTTTCACCAACTGGTGGACAAGGACCACCAAAGTGTCTTGTACCAAAATCATTACGAACTTCAAATGACCCATCAGGTAATTTACCCATAGAAGAGGACCCAGTATCTAAATGATGAACAGAAACCGGGATATCAACAAGCACCCAATGCCACCAACCACTGATACTGGGGGCATCTGGGTCATAAACAGTAACAGCAAAACTCTTGGTACCTTCTGGCTCATGGGACCATGAAAGCTGCGGAGACAAATTACCACCATGGCAGCCAAAGCCATTGTAGACTTGCTTTATACTAAGCTTTTTGTTGTTTGATACATCGTTGCTCTCAAGGTGAAATAAGGAAGCAAAAGCCACAACACTCTTAATGCTAAATACAAAAGAAATTAAAAATAAAGAGAAACCACCTCTAACCGACATACAAGCCCCTCAGAATAAGAAGAACAGTAACTGCACAATATTGCCAAAAAATTAACATATTATGAAGAAGTCCATACATTATTTGGAGTATGGGTAGGATATACCGAATCTTTTCTGTACTTTCAATGATATAAAAAAGATAGATAACTGCAGCAAACATAACTGCAGCAAACTCACGCCATGCTCAAACACAGACAGAGCAGCAACTCAAAAGATGAAAACCAAAATGGTGGAGACGGGCGGAATCGAACCGCCGTCCGCAAGTCCTACACAGCAAGATCTACATGCTTAGCAACGCCATTAAAATCACGTACCCGGCATTGACGCGCAAACACCGACCACGCTATCTGCTAGATTGTCGGGTAGGGAGCCACAGATTCAACCTACCTTATCGTACTAAAATGACACTGCTGTATGTGCAACCACACACCCACCTCATACGCAAGGTGGTGCAGCGGAAGGAAAGCCGGTTATTAAGCGGCTAATTCCTCACATGACTCAAAACATTCATCGTTGGCAGTTATATTTGCCTCCGGCTGTATTTACGTGGATAACCGGCCCACGGCATGCCCTACACTGCTTCGCAACCCACGTCGAAACCAGGTCGCCCCCAATTTCAAAAAAAACAAAAGCTCATTCTACCACAAGAAATACATATACAACTAATATAGTAGCACTATAAATACAAGACTATCTATTTAAAAAGATAATCTCTTAGTTCTACAACTGAAGATACTACATGGGACACCTTCGATCTAAACAACATGTCTGGCTGATATCCCCACGAAACACCAACAAACTCCATCCCACACAAACTGGCTGATTCATAATCACATAAAGCATCGCCAACATAAACGCACCGGGATGAGTCTACACCTGAAAGCGAAACTGCCCTAAGCAATGGATCAGGGGAAGGCTTAGGACGGGAAACGTCATCACCACAAACAAGACAGGGACAATTTAGCTTGAGGTGGTCAAGAAGAGATAAGGTAGGAGCACGCCATTTACCAGTAACAATACCCCAAGGAATAGAAAGTTTCTCAATGGCACTTATTATATCCAACATCCCCGGAAAAAAATCGCTGTTTACATGACTAGCAGCATAGTAGAAATCCAAAAATCTGGTTTTAGCGGCTTTAAATTCCAAACTTCTCTGATCAAGAGAAAAAAACTTCTCAATGATCTTATTCACCCCCTGCCCAGTGTATGGTAGAAACTCTCCCTGAGCTACCGGCAAAGCGCCCCGTTCTTCACAAAGCCTATTAAGTGCCAACCGCAGGTCAGTCGTAGTATCAACTAAAGTACCATCTAAATCAAAAAAAATGGCATCCCAACCTCGACTCATTTTTGCGCAACCATAAAATAGTTAACATCCACAGACGACGCAAAACAAGCAGACCGGGTCAAAGGATTATAACTCATACCCCTAATATCGCTAACCAATAACCCATACTCCTCTATCCACTTAGAAAGTAGGCTGGGCTTTATAAAAAAAGACCAGTTATGCACGCCACGTGGTATAAGACCCAGGATATACTCAGCCATCAAGATAGTTAAAAAATACGATCTGGCAGTGCGGTTTATTGTAGACAAAAACAAATACCCACCTTCTTTTAGTAATTTTATGCAGTGTCCAAGAAATTCTCTAGGTGATGAAACATGCTCTATAACCTCGAGGCACATTACACAGTCAAACTGATGCTCATGAGTATCACAAAAATTAGCAACATCTATGTTGCGATAATCTACACTGATGGATTCAGAAGATGCGTGTAAATTAGCAACATTGATCAATGACGGTGACTCATCAATTCCTACAACATCGGCGCCAAGACGAGCTAAACTCTCCGCCAGGATACCTCCACCACATCCAACGTCTAAAATTTTCTTACCGTGAAGCGAACCAAACGAACGAATCCAATCAACACGTAGAGAATTAATATGATGCAGAACCTTCATGGGACCATTTGGATCCCACCAAGCAGAACTTAGAGTATCAAAAACTCCCATATGTGTTTTCCTGAAAAATGAAAAAGCCCTCCCCGAGTACCAAGAAGAGCTCTTTTATTGGATAGAGGTAGCACTGTGATCAGCAGTCTTACTGATAGGACTAGAAACGGTATTATGTCTCCTTTTATTACAAATTGCATACGCTTTTCCACTTCCACGTTTTTTATGTAGCACCATAAGCTTACTGGAAGAACTGTCAGACATATAATCCCTAGTATTATCATCATCAACAAACATGCTACGGCCGACATCAGGAGCACCAGAACTTGTTGTGCCAATTACCTCTATTTCAACACGACGGTTCTTAGCCCTGCCATCTTTAGTTCTGTTATCACCGATAGGATCAGACTTGCACCTACCCTCTGCACGTATGTAAGAATCTTTAATACCTTTATCAGCTATATAAGAAGAAACAGAATCAGCACGATCCTGTGACAACTTCAAATTAAATTCATCAGAACCACGATCATCAGTATATCCAGTAACTACCACAGCTTTGAGTTTAATTTTTTTAAAAATAAAATCAACCAGAGAGTCCAAGACCTTATAACTAGACTTACGTATCGTGTGTGAAGCAGTATCAAAAAAAGTGCTGGCAGAAATGACAAGCTTACGGTAAATAATTTTCTCTTTTAACTTACTTCTTCCCTCTTCCTCACAATTAGCAATACTCGCACCTGGTGTCCATGAAGACGAACGAACACAATTGTGATTTGAATCCCTAAAATGTTTTCCACTAGAATCAATAATATAAGCATCTTTCTGTTCTTTGGTCAATGCTAATGACACACACGAAAAAGACAATAAAGACAAAAAAACAGCAGCAAAATATACCAAACTTACCTTTGTCATTGTCTCCCCCGAAAAGATTAGTTGCTTAAAAATCACAGGAACGCAACCGATTTTTACACAAAATATATGCAAAACAAGTTGCCAATATAATTATCATTATCTACGAAAGCGTGGTCACAGAGTAGAACAACATCACTACCTCAGAGGATGTCAACCTTTTAGAGAAACTACTACCTGAGCAGCAATACCTTCACACCTACCTATTGCTCCCATTAACTCAGCTGTCTTGCACTTGATACCTATTCTAGATACATCTATGCCCAAAATCATGGAAATATTCTGCTTCATTCTATCTATAAACGAGGAGATACGAGGCTCCTGGGCGATGATGGTAGCATCAACGTTGACAACCCTCATAGGAACAAGTTTACTACACACTTCACCCAACAGCTTCAAGGAATCGGCGTTTTTGTACCTACTATCGGTGGATGGAAAGTAATATCCTATATCTTTCTTGCCACTACCACCAAGCATAGCATCCATAAGTGCATGCAGTAAAACATCAGCATCTGAGTGCCCAACCAACCCACTTGAATGCGGGATAGAAACTCCTCCTATTACGAGCGGCAACCCTTCTAGTAAACGATGAGAGTCGTAGCCGTACCCCACCCGTAGAGAAAGAGAAGAAAGGCAATTAAAGAGTGGGTGCGTTTCTAGATATGACTTAATCGCTGATAAATCGTGGCTATAGGTAAGCTTCATATTGTGTGAACCGCCTAGAACAGCACGGATAAATTCGCTTCCTGACACAAATTCAACAGCAGAAACTTCATCGCATGCATCATTACAGACAGACAAAGCCTCATAAAGTAATTTGTAGCGAAAAATCTGCGGAGTCTGAGCCCTATAAAGCCCGGATCTCTGAACAGACTTTAGGAACTGCCCGCCATCATCTATCTCCTTTATAGCATCCACCTCTGGAAATACCAAAAAAGAGCCCTTAATGCCTGGCTTAACCAGAGAGATCATTAGAGACTGACAATCCTGAAATGTAAGTGCGGGACGAGCTGCATCGTGAACAGCAACCCAATCATCATCATTGGCCATAGTAGAAAGTAAGCGTAAACCGCACCTAACACTCTCACAACGGGTATCGCCGCCACTGCAAGTAATTAGTGGAACATCTCCAACATAGTCTTCCCAAGTAAATGATACTCGAGCATAATCTCCTTCCTTGGGCAAAACCAAAACAATGCCCTGTATGCCAAACAAACGAGACACAGTATACAAAGAATAAGCTATTATAGGGTGGCCACCAACAACCCAATACTGCTTGGGTAAGTTCAAGCCAAAAGGCGAGCCATGTTTAAACCTAGAGCTAGAACCAGCAGCAACAACAATCGCCCACAACCTTAATGACTGCTCAAACATAACCATTTTCTAGTAAACATAGTTAACGTATGATATATCGTATCGGTGCAGTTTAGAAATATTGTAATCAAAAACCCATCACTTGATCATCACTTGATCATATGTAACTCACACAGGGTGATGTAACACTAACCTTCGAAAAAGTGTTGATAGCCATGAAACCTTTTGCACAAGAAATGATATCCGTCAGTCTTGAGGAAGAAATGAAGTCTTCCTACATGGACTACGCGATGAGCGTAATAGTAGGACGCGCACTACCTGATGTACGGGACGGTCTAAAACCAGTTCATCGTAGAATTATGTATGCCATGAACGAACTTGGTAATTCGTGGAACAAGCCGCACAAAAAATCTGCTCGTATAGTTGGTGATGTTATAGGTAAATATCACCCACATGGGGATTCTGCAGTCTACGATACAGTTGTTAGAATGGCACAAACATTCTCTCTTAGGTATACCCTAATTGACGGACAGGGAAACTTTGGTTCCGTAGATGGAGATAATGCTGCTGCTATGCGTTACACAGAAATACGTATATCGCGCATTGGCCAAGAACTAATGAATGATATTGGTAGCCAAACAGTTGACTTTGGTCCAAACTACGATAATTCTGAAACAGAGCCACTAGTACTACCTACCAGAATACCTAATTTGCTAATAAACGGCTCATCGGGAATAGCTGTAGGTATGGCAACCAACATACCGCCTCACAACTTGTCAGAAGTAATAGACTCGTGTTTGGCGTATCTGGATAATCCTGAAATAGACATAGCAGAACTAATAAGGATAGTACCGGCCCCAGAT
This sequence comes from Candidatus Ichthyocystis sparus, assembly GCF_900078745.1. Classification (GTDB taxonomy): domain Bacteria; phylum Pseudomonadota; class Gammaproteobacteria; order Burkholderiales; family 2013Ark19i; genus Ichthyocystis; species Ichthyocystis sparus. Next base: position 202,296 of record NZ_FKII01000049.1, read on the forward strand.
TTTCCAACAGGGGGGATAATATATGGGGTACATGGTATACATGAAGGCTACCGTACAGGACGAGGACGAGTAGTAATAAGAGCCAAGGTGCACTTTGAAGATTTAGATAAGGGCAACAGACAATCTATAATAATTGACGAACTGCCTTACCAAGTAAACAAAAAAAACCTTCTGGAAAAAATTGCTGACCTGGTTAATAACAAGAAACTAGAGGGAATTTCTGATATACGTGACGAATCAGATAGAGATGGAATGAGGGTGGTACTAGAGCTAAAAAGGGGAGAAAACCCAGAAATTGTGACTAACAACTTATACCGCTTCACATCATTACAATACTCGTTCGGGATGAATATTGTAGCATTGGTTAAAGGAAAACCGCAGCTACTTAACCTTAAACATCTAATTCAATACTTCATAGAACACAGAAGGGAAGTAGTAACTCGTCGCACTATATTTGATCTAAAGAAAACTAGAGAAAAAGGCCACCTTCTAGAGGGCTTAGCTGTTGCGCTATCAAACATTAATGAGGTCATCAAACTGATAAAGTCATCTTCATCACGCCAAGATGCACACGAAGCATTAATGAAAAAATCGTGGCCATCGTCTTTAGTAGAAAAAATGTTAAGCAAAGTTGACAAGAAATTAATACGACCAGACGAGTTTAAAGATAATCATGGATTATCGAAGAATGGTTACTTTCTCTCTGACCCCCAGGCCAAGGCTATTTTAGATATGCAGCTGTCTAAGCTGACATCACTAGAACAAGACAAAATTTTCAACGACTACCATAATATAGTTAATACCATTTGTGACCTACTTGATGTGTTAGAAAAGCCTGAGCGTATAAATCAAATAATCCAAGACGAACTAATTAGCACCAGAGCAGAATTTAAGGACGAGCGCCTATCACAAATACTAACCACTACACAAGACCTATGTGATGAGGATCTGATACCTGCTCAGGACATGATGATAACTATGTCACATGCTGGATACATAAAATCACAGCCACTATCTGATTATCGTTCGCAAAAGCGTGGAGGTAAGGGTAAGGTTGCTGCAAAAACCAGAGAGCAAGACTTTATAGAACATGTATTTACCGCCAATACTCACGATTACGTTTTATGTTTTTCGACCCGTGGGCGGTGTTATTGGGTAAAAGTATATGAAATACCACAGGGCAATCGTGTATCCAGGGGTAAGCCTATAGTGAATATATTCCAACTACAAGAAGGAGAAAAAATTACAGCTATCTTATCTGTTAAGGAGTTCTCTGAGGATAAGTTTGTCTTCATGGCAACTTCTATGGGAACTGTTAAAAAAACTTCATTATCTGAATTTAATAATCAAAGAAGGTCCGGATTAATAGCAATCAACCTTGATGATGGTGACCATCTAATTGGTGTAGCTATTACGCAAGGAAACTCGGATGTCATGTTGTTTTCAGATGCTGGCAAGGCAGTAAGATTTTCAGAACAAGATGTACGAAAAATGGGGCGTACGGCAAGAGGAGTACGTGGTATAACAGTTGCTAAGGATCAAAAGGTGATCACTATGTTGGTCACTAATACGGAAGAAAACCTAGCAGTTTTGACAGCCACAGAAAATGGATTTGGCAAGAGAACCTTGATTGAGGAATATCCGAAGCATGGGCGCGGAACCAAGGGTGTTATTGCAATTCAACAATCTAAACGCAATGGTAGAGTTGTATCTGCTGCTCTTGTATCACCAGATGATGAAGTTATGCTTATAACTTTTTCTGGCGTATTAATTCGTCTATATGCAAATGAAATTCGTGCAGTTGGACGTTCCGCGCAGGGTGTTACTCTTATAAATTTATCGGGTGGGGACATACTAGTTAAAGTTCAAAAAATAGTTGAATCTGAAGACATAGTATAGAAAACTTTGGCAATAAAGAGTGGTGATTATTGTAAATTAAGTATTCGAGACCAAGCTTCATGGAAACTGATATTTTTTCAAGAGAAGATGTTGTGGTGCAACATTGCGCTAATACAGTATATCCACCAAAGGAGCTGCTTTGCATAGATCGCACCCTTGATTTATCTGTAACGCAGGGATTAACCGGTGCGGTATTGCTTCTTATGCTGGATGGAATTGTTGTGTGGAAGAAAGCATATGGGTACAAAAATAGGTGGAATTGCGATAAAGAAATAGATAATCCAGAACCAACTACAGTAGATACGCTATATGATTTAGCATCATTAACTAAAATATATGCAACTATGCAAAGTTGCATGAAGCTTTTTGATAGCAAACAGCTTGATATAAGCAGGAAGGTAAGTTACTACGTTCCCAGCTTTTGCTGTGGGCAAAAGGACAGTATCACCGTACGAATGCTGTTACAGCACCGCTCTGGACTGCCAGGAAGTTATCAATTCTATGATCCCAAAGTAGCAGGGAACCTATTTAGTCAAGAACGAACAAGATCTCTATCTTTTCTGCCACAGGTACCATTAGTAAATTCACCAGACACTAAAACTCAGTATAGTGATATTGGAGTATGCTTATTGGGACTAATTATTGAAAATATAACTGGAACAAGTGAAGATAAATTTATTGAATATGAACTCTATCAAAAACTTGGACTTAAGAGAACTAAATATAGGTTAAAGGAAAAACTTGGCCTGTCAATAGAAGATTTTGCTGCTACTGAGCCTTGTGGAAATACTCGTAACGGCTCAATTTATTTTCCTAATATTAGAACCAACACCATCCAAGGAGAGGTACAAGACGAAACCACTTTTTATTCCTTTGATGGAATCTCCGGCAGTGCAGGACTATTCTCGTGCGTAGACGAACTGGCGATACTATCACAAATGATGTTAAACGGTGGTAGCTACAATGGATTTCGGTGGTGCTCTCCCCAAACAGTTAGTAAATTTATGAAAGAAAAAAGTACAGATGGTGAATTTGCACTACTCTGGCACAAAAATAAACCATACGAAATCGCTACTGGCATACTCCCTAAGCCAAATGCAGTGTGGCACACGGGGTGGGTAGGAACATTTTCTATGCTAGATTATAAAGCTAACGCTGCCATCATATACCTAAGTAACAAAAAAAATAGCCAAGTTTTAATTCATCCAAACACATTTTGGGCTGATTGTGCAGTAACCAGCACATATGGAATTATAGCTGATTTATTCTATAGAGGATTAATTAGTATGGGAAAACTTAGTTAATTCATACGCAAACCTCTATTTGCCATTTGTCTAATATGAAACACATAAATAAAATAGTATCATCGAATAATAATTTAATATATTCACAAAAATAGCAAATAATCAATAAAAATGCTGTAGGTTACAACGTGTAAGTTATGCATTGTGTATACATGCAAATTTTATGCTCTTTTTATAACATGTACTAACAGTCAAAGCGGCAATTGATTATTAATTGTTTTTTCATCTATATCAATCAGCAACAAAAAAATAAAACTAATACTACTAATAAATAATATTTCTTGGGTCAGTATTTGACATGATCTAATTAGTTCATAGTTTGTAAGTTATAAATAAGTTAGGAATATTAATCACTATTTACTATTATTGGATTAGATATTGAGCAAACATTAATAAAGATTGTATTTTAATCTTGAACTACATAGGTACTAAATACCATGTAAAAGATAACAAAAAATATCTTTTTTAAAATTAGGAACTTAGGAGTGTTATTATGAATAATGTAAGTCTAAGATGTGAATATGGGTGTGATTATGCTGAGGATATAAATTATGAAACCAGCCCCTCTAAAGAAGAAAGATCGACAGTAGAACCTGTGGTAGTAAATCATAATCCTGCTTATGAAGAAGAAATTTCAACCATTATTAGTATAGCAGCCAACGCGGATAATAGTAGCTACATTGCAGGAATGTTTTCATGTTGCTCAAACAAAATATTGGAAAATGTCATGATTCGAGCAAATGATATGCTAAAGTCCAGAGATACTTATTGGAATATAAATCATGAACTTCTGGGTCAGATTATTCCATTGAATATGTTAATTTCGTCAATATCTAAGAATATTTCTGGCGCTCCAAGTAGTGTGCTATCCGGTATCGTAAAAGCTGAATTTGTGCGAGCAATACTCTTAGATAAGATGTTGGACGCAGCTGATTCAGCTCTTTCGTTAGAAACAACTCTCAGACGCTTATTGATAGGAATACTGCCATCTGAAAATAATAACAATTCAAATATGACAAGTAATAATAAGTCATCTGCAACTACAGGTGTAACAATCAGAGAAGAATATGGTTTGTCATCATATTCAGCGTCAGTTGCACGTGCAATGTTAGCATCACTTGGCAAATCTCATAAGAATAAAAAATCTGTAAAAAGTGCTGAAGAAGATCGAACTAAGAGAACTATTGCTGCTACTTCTAAAGCTGCAATTACCGTCAAAGCAGCTGCTGCTAATGTTGTAGATGCTACTGCTGCTGCTATCGAAGCTGCTACTGCCGCTGTAGAAGCTGCTGCTGCTGCCAATAATTATGATGCTATTATCTTAGCTTCTGCCGCTGTAGAAACTGCTACTATAGCTTACAGTACTGCTAATAATGCTTACAACGATGCTTCTGCTGCTATGGAAGATGCTGCTTCCAACGTTGCTACTTGGCCAATTCAATAGTTATTGGCAAGAGAAGTAATGATAGTTCTGATAAAAAATAATCTTCTGGTAAAAAAAGAAAAACATCTGGGCAAAAAATATCTAATCATAAACATGATATCTATGTAGATAAAATTCCAATAAACAAATATATAGCCCAGAACCAAAACAAGTGTAGATATATATTATTGAGTATGCGCTTTATAAAAAACTTGAACCCATGATAAACTATTATAATTTTATAAGTAACAACTTGATTTACAAGTAGAAAATTTAGCTGCTAATAGGTCTTGTATAAATAAGAGTAATGGCTAAATTTATTAGCCTAGTATTATAATCAACACAAATAGTTTAAAAAGAAGTACGAGACTAAACTATTTTTTATTACTTTAGAGAAATTTATGATTATGTAAAATAGTTATCGTACATAAAAAATTATCAATACTGACACAAATAATGTTAATTGGTGATAATTACAATGAGTTTTAACAATATCCTCCTCAAACAGTTAGTAAATTTATGAATAAAAAATACAGATGGCTAATTAACTCTACTTTGGCACAAAATAAAATCACATTAAGTTGCTATTAACAGACTTTATGATTCATATGTAGCACATCATATATGATACGTAAAAATATTTTATATACCAAATTTTTATCAATGCTTTTATGATGTAATTAAACAAAAAATGTCAGTTTTTAAATTTATCCAAACACATTTCAGATTGATTATCTAGCAATCAGTTGATATGTAATTATATCTAATTTACTACATAGATGATTACTCAGCATAAAAAACTTTATATTATATATAAACCTCTATCACTTGTTACTTGCTTAGCATGAAATACACAAATTAATGTTACCATATGATGATTTGATATATTTATGAAAATAATAACGGTCAATAAAAAAATATCTTAGGATACAGTGTGCAAATTATGCTATTAATATATTGCTTACATCATGAACTGGTGACCAAAATAGCGATTGATTATTAATAATTTTTGCATCTATATGACTTTAATATTCAGATAATAGTTATTAATACATAACATTTATCTAAGCACTATTTTACTTAAATCAATATGATCAGATTAGTTGTAGTTTGTAAGTTAGATATTAGGTAGACATTAATGAATGTTGTGTTTTAGTCTTGAGCTCTATATGGGTACTAAATATCATGTAAAATCGGGAGTTAGGGAGTGTTGTCATGAAGAACGTAGGTCTGGGATATAGTCATGATCTAATATATGAACATGAATGTAATAATGGAAATTATAAAAGCAATCCTACTGAAGGAAAAATATCAGCAGGAGAGTTTATAGTAATCAATAATAATCCCGCCTATGAAGCAGAAGTTTCAATGATTATTAGCACAGCATCCAATATGACAAATGGTAGCTACTTCGCAGGAATGTTTTCATATTGCTCAAGTGAAGTCTTGGAAATCACCATGGATAGAGTAAAAGACATGCTAAAGTCTAGAGATAGTTATTGGAATAGAAATCATGAACTGCTGAGGAATCTTCCACCTTTGAATAGATTAATTGAATCAATGTCTAAAAATATTTCTGATGCTTCTAGCAGTGTAGTATCCAATATTGTAAGAGCAGAATTTGTACGGGCAGTACTCTTAGATAAGATGTTGGACGCAGCTGATTCAGCTCTTTCATTAGAAGCAACTCTTAGACGATTGTTAATAGGGATACTGCCACCTGATAATAGTGACACTTCAGATATAACAAGTAATTATCATCCATCTACATCTACAGGTGTAACAATCAGTTCAGGATCTGGTTTATCACCATATTCAGAATCAGTTGCACGTAAAATATTAGCATCTCTTGGTCAAGATCCTAAGGATAGAGAATCCGTAAAAATTACTGAAGAATCTCGAACTGAAAAAGCTGCTGCTGCTACTTCTAAAGCCGCCGCCACTGTTAAAGCTGCTGCTGATGCTATAGTAGCTGCTGCTACCGCTGCTAGAAATGCTGCTTCTGCTGCTATCGAAGCTGCTAATGCTTCTGTAGAGGCAGCTGCTGCCGCCAATAATGACGATGCCATCATAGCTGCTGCCGCTGCTGCAGAAGCTGCTGCCGCTGCTTCTGGTGCTGCTAATAATGCTTCTAGGGCTGCTGCTATTGCTTCCAAAATTGCTGCTACTGCTGCTATCGAAGCTGCTGCCTCCAAAGGTGCTGCTGTTGCTGCTTCCAGAGCTGCTGCTAAAAGAAACAATAATAGTCTTGGAAAAAGATTGCATTCTGGCGAAAAGGGAAAAAATACAATAAAAAAACCAACCACTAAGAAACCACAATATACATACACATAGATAAAATTGCGACAGAGAAGTAGACAATCCGTAATCAACTACAGTAAATATGCTATATAATTGGCATAATTAACTAAAGTATATGCAAATCCGCATGGAGCTTTTTGACAACAAACAGCTGGGTATAAGCAAAAAAGTAAGACAACTCCTAGTCTTTGCTATAGGAAAAAGGATAGTGTTACTGATAAATGCCGTTACAGCATCGATCTAGATTGCCAAAAAATTATCAGTTCTATGATCCCAAAGTAGCAGGCAACCTATTTAATCAAGAATGAACAAGATCTATCTTTTCTGCCACAGGTACCATTAATAAATTCACCGGACACCAAAACCCAGTATAGTAATATTAGGGTATGCCCATTGGGACTAATTATTGAATAATATAACTTAACTGAAACAAGTGAAGGTACATTTATTGAATATGAAATCTATCAAAAACTTGAACTTAAGAGAATAGTTATAGGTTGAAGAGAAAACTTGGTCTGCCAATAGAAGATTTTGCTGCTACTGATACTTATGGAAATACTAGTAACGACTCAATTTATTTTCCTAATGCCAGAGTCGACGTCATCCAAGGAGAAGTACAAGACGAAACTACTGTTTATTCCTTTAGTTAAATCTCTGGCAATACAGAATTACTCTCGTGCGTAGACGAACTAGAAATACTGTCACAAATAATGTTAGACGACAATGGATTTCAATGATGTTTTCCTCAAACAATTAGTAAATTTATGAAAGTACAGACGGTGAATTTGCACTACTATGGAACAAAAATAAATCACACGAAGTCGCTAGCGCAACACTTCCTAAAATGCATGCAGTGCATCACTGAGATGGGTATAAATAATATTTACTATGCTGTATTGTAAATAGAATTGACACTTCCGTCATATGTAGCATAGCAGAGCAACAGAAAAAGAAAATATCCGAGTCTTAATTAGTAGAAACCTATTTTAGGATAATTGTGCAGTAACGGCAAACATGAGATGCAAGAGTAGAAAAATATTCTAGTCAGTTTGAGTTGACAAATACAACAAACTTAAATTAGCAACAACCATATAACAATAATATCTAATGCCTTTACACAGCTTATTGTTGCCCTTTACCATTAAATACCAGTAATACAACTTTGCTAGGTTAAAGGTGTAACAGCAAATTAAAAAAATAGGGAGACGGTAGAATTAGTAGCATTCATGTGAAGTTACCCATAACAATAAATAGATGCTGTGTGATAGGCAATCTAAGACAAGGTGCTTCATACAAAATTTAGTTGGGTTTTAGTGAAATTAGGTTCAATGAACTGGTAGCAGATAAATATGGTTATCACTCTGCTATTACTACTTGATTGCCTATATTACGTAATTAAAAACATCGTTAATTAACAATTCTATGTGCGCTTACATTCTAAATAGTATTTTTGGTAAATCGTGTGTGTACAAATCCATAGCTATATCGCAACTAACAAGTGCAATAATGTAATAAATTATTATTAATAGACAACTTAACCCCCACCGTAGAGCAAAACAAATAGTATCCATTAACTAAATTTCAGTTTACAATATCTTCAAACATACCAAAGCGAAGCCTAAAGGCGTTTAGATAGTTTTATGCAATGTATAGGCGTATAGGTTGCACATATGCATAGAAAATTATTCATAAATATGGCAATTTATCGCTACTTATTACTGGTTGGCGTTGTGGCACTGGGTAGATAAGAGCAGTAAAGGAATTGGAGTATTTAGTTGAGCTTAAAACTGAAAATAAAACTCAAACTAGCACTATTCAAATTCACCACTAATGGATACCTCTTCCTGAAGCGCTATTCGTCCTACATCAGTATAACGTAGTGGTTTACGCTAATTGATAAGTTGTGGGCTCGTTGTTGCGCTCGTTGTTGCCATAGATGCATGGAATAGCAAATACGTGAGCTAGTAGTTAATAGTAATATGAATTGCTACTACAGTAATTGCTACCATAGGTGTTTATTATGTGGTTATCACTGGTCAAGAGTCTACGGTGATTGTGTTTGTTTTTTTTAAGTGGCTGCTAAATCGAGTAGTGGGTGCTAGTTGAATAATGTGCTACTGGGCTACTGGTAGAAAAATAACAAAAGAGTGACAACAACAAGGGAGTAAGTGAATTATGAGAAATTTGGGCAGTGGTAGGTCGTGGCAGAATCCCGAAACTGGATCCTCATCATCTGATGATGATGTTGGTGATGCAGTAGATTCTGCAGCGGCTGAGGCGTCTGGGGCTGCTGCATCTTCTCCTGCGACAGGATTGCAGGAGGAAGTTGAGCGTATGGCTGATACAGTAATGGCCATAGGATCAATTGGATTAGTAAGGGGAATGTTTTGGGACTCACCGTGGAGCATTATAGAAGCTATGTTGAGGCGTGTAGAATCAATGCTTGCTGAAAGAGGTGCTCTGGTACATAGAAATGGCTTGATTTGGGGTCAGGTACGTCAATTGCAAGTTTCAATGCCGCAGACAACTGCGGGTAATTTTTCTTCCATATTAGGAAGACAACTTAGGATGTGTGCACTCATAGATGAGGCATCTTCGAATACAGATCGCGCTTCTGGTTTAGTGCACGACGCTAGACTCTTGTTGTCTAGTATAGCTCCCGATGCAAGTAGCAGAGGTGCTAGAGGTGCAGCATATGGACATTTAGTTGTTTCTGTAGAGGAAAGACTTGCATCACTGGAGGGAACTGCAGCAACGGCGGCTGCGGCTGCAGCAACTGCGTCCACATCATCTGCGGCAACAGCAACTGCGTCCACATCATCGGGAGCGCCTGCAGTAGAGACGGGATTGGCGGGATTGATGATGTTAGCAATGGCATCTACATCGGCTGCTGGATGGGGAGCCCCACAGCCAACACAACATGGAGAAGATTCTGCAGATGTGGGGGGTGGAGGTGATAGTACATCTTCTTCTACCATCTCAGCTGTTGACAGTGCACACGGCAGAGATAGTAGGCAATCTCAACGACACTCAACAACGACGCCACCATTATCATCTGCTGCTAGTGAGGAAGGTGGTAGCGCTTCTGAAGGCGGTGCTGGTACACCTTCCCCTCTTGGAGACTATGGTCATGATTGGCGACAACCTCCAACATCAACTACTGGAACTTCATCTCGTGAAGGTGATTTATCTTCTACCGTTGTTAGCACCAGCAGCAGTGGTACCAGCAGTGGTAGTAGTTATGAATTGCAATCATCAGAAGAAGTAATGGAAGAAGTAATGGAAGAGGTAATGGAAGAAGTAATGGAAGAGGTAATGGAAGAAGTAATGGAAGAAGAAGTTCGTGATTTTGAAAGTAGTAGTGCATCTTCTCCTGCGGGCAGCAGTCGCAGTGGTCGTCATAGCGATGATGAATGGCAATCACCATCAGGAAGCGGAGCAGGAGGAGAGGAAGAGGAAGATTTTGAAAGTGGAGGTAGTGTAGTACATTCTCCTACTGATAGTAGCCATTATTCTAGTGGTGATGAATGGCGGCCACCATTAGCCGGAGCTGAAAGGGAAGAGGAAGAGGAAGATTTTGAAACTGGAAGTGATAGTAGTAGTGTACATTCTCCTGCTGATAGTGGCCCCCGCAGCAATGATAGTAGCGTGCATGGTAGTGATGATGAATGGCGACCATCAGACGGTGAAGCAGCCAGAGGAAGGGGAGGAGCTGCCGCTGCTAGAACGGGAGTAGGAGCTGCCACTAGAGGAGCTGCTGCTGCTAGAGCTAGAAGAAGAACAACTGCTGCTGCTAGAGGAGCTGCTGCTGCTGCTAGAGCTAGAAGAAGAGCTGCTGCTGCCAGAGAAGCTGCTGCCGGAGAAGCTGATGCTGGAGAAGAAAGGGTAGGTGCTCTTGTAAGAAGAAGTTCTTCTAGAGAACATGCCTCTACTACTTCGAAAGTCCCAGGATTTTACAAACACATGACTAGGTAGCGGTGCGCGGCCACCAAGCAATGTATACGAATGTTGACTTCGTGTGTGATAGGGAGTTTGTGGGTGGGGGTTTTGTGAGATATGCCCCCCCTTACTAACGCTCTCTCTCGTATGTGGTATTGTCCCTGTCACTATGTTCAGCCTGACAATGCTCATCATAAGTTTGTTTGGGTTGGCTTGGGGTCAACAAGGCCTGGTGTGTGGTGCCATAGTGTGTGTATTTCATGGATTAAAGAAATGCATGAGCGTAAAATTGCTGGAGTTATAATGATAGAATTAAAGCCTTGTTGGTGCTGTGTGCGTAAACACAGACACACTATGTCCACAATTAAGACTAGTGTTGTAGTAAGACACGATAAAAGTAATCGGTGGCTTTATCCTTTAACCTTTTGAATAAGAAAGCTCCCCTAGTGCCTTCGATCAGTCAAGTGGAGTATTTCAATTAGCAACTGTATTACTTGTAATGCTTGCATAAACAACTTTTTAGATGACGGTGCTCATGTAAATCGTCTTTTCCCTAAGCAATACACTATAGAAAACTCATCGACGTACTCTACCGTAATGGCCTTGCATCGATCAATGACTGATTGGTGAAAAAGAAATGCTCAATTAAAAAACACACCCTAATTAGATAATCCTCTTTTATTAGAGTACGATCTGCCTGTATTGACTTGACCTGCCAACATAGCAAATCTATGCTTATTTCATTCTTTTCTTATATAAAATGGTCGAAATGAAAGGAAGATATGATATACATTAACAAAGAATACAGCACTTACTCATTAGTAATACAAGATATTTGTTGTTGTTATTACTTATATAACAACTTCTTAGATTGATATAATTTTTGGCATAGAAATAACACTCCAAAAATTGCTAAAGGACATTCTGCTATATGAATATAATAACAGCCCACCTATATCTACACCAAACGGAAGTTTATTTTTATACGAGCCCAAAAGTTAGATAAGAAAAACACCATCATCTCTAAAATAACCAAACACGTTCATACTGGTAACCTGCGATAGTAGATATCAAAGATATAGCGCCATAGATGTCGTACTGCAAACACAAAAACACTCACTCCACCACGGGTCAAATATTAGACTAGAAAAACTAGTTACCCTCTATAACAGTTTCCCAGTTACAAGTTTAACTGAGCAACCACTTCCACTCAAACGTTGCTGAAAGTGTGAAAAAATGGTAGCAGAATATTTAGTATTGTTGCTTATGGTCATGTTACAACAATTAGTGCTGTAACAATAATCTCATGCTTATCTTAGTATATTCTCTCACAGATTGATTTCATATATATACCGTCAGTTTCGCAAATGCTAAATTTGTCACTTATAAGCTTCTTTATAATGTGCTATTGAGTATAGCTACTGGAGTATGTGTAGATATATATTAAGTTATCATTCACCAGAATGTGCATATAGTACACATTAAATGTAGAGAGTACTAATTCACAAATACTGTGGACCTAGGGGACCATATATAGATATGTTCGAACATATCACCAATGTCTATGAAAAAGTTAAAGTGCAGGCGTACTACACCAATTATGTGACCATTGCGCTGCCATTCAATTCATTCAAAAAGTACAGAAAAAAAACAATAAAACCGAATAAATGGCACCAAATACTTTAGTCACACCATTGTACATGGCAGCAAAATTCATAACTACTATCACAAATATCCGCATATATGAGGAGCAAACAAAAATACTAATTAAACTTCTCTACAGCAAGTAATAAAATATCTATAATACAACACCATATAGCGTATATGATATATGTCATATACAGATACGAAAAACGCTCCATCTCTATTACTATAACCATAAACTACTCAGAAAAATAGCAATTTATCACTAACTATTTTAGCATTGTATTATTTTAATAATTATATAGCTCATTATAAATTACAGTAACTTATATTGTTAATAAAAATCAACAGTTATGCCATTAACACATAACATTCATGGAGCTATACTTTACTTACATCAATATGTATCGTATCAAGTGCAATTTATAATAATTAAAAATAAAATAGGATGATAATATTAACTATAACTCTAGATATTTTCATTTAGTTTCTTCTAAATATACACATACGGAGTTCCTAATTTTATAATATTATGCTATATATATAGCTACATCTATAACTAGATACATGGTTAAAAAATCATGGCAAAGAAATAATATAACGCTAAGTACACAGCAATAAAATAACAAAAATTTTGATATGAATTATAGGTATTGGAATGAGTAATATAGAAAGTAGTTCTTACGGTTACAGCAGTGACACTTATACTTGTGAAATAGAATCTCCCCCAGATGGGGTCAACTTAGCTATGGAAGTATGTCACGTAGAAGGAATTGATCCTGATGTGGAAGCTTTACATATAGTTAGCACGGTAACTAATATGGAAGATGATTGTAACACTACAGGCATGTTCCAACATTGCTCATGGGCAGTGTTGGATCATGTAATGCTCTTAGCAAAAGCTATGGTTATGCTCCGAGGTTATCATTTTAAAGAATATACCAAGATGCGTGAGCAAGTATTATCTTTGATGAATTCAATTTCATTAATTTCTGTAGGAAACCAAGTACCTGATATTCCATTAGCTTTTAGGAATCAACATATCCGAAATGTTTCAATGGCTTACTCCGTATCTGCACTCCTTTTAGAGAACATGTCATCGGAGGTTGATAACGTCTTGAGTATAGAATCTGCACTCAGGAGGTTGTTGAAGAGTATACTGCCCAATGAAAATGCTGATAATACATCTACTGCAGGGAATGTCTGTTTGTTTTTAGAAGAGTTCAGAAGTTCTATAAGGAAAGTGTTATCATCTTTAAACACATTTATGCCTGTAGTATGTAGTGCTGAGACTCAAACATGTAATGCATCATACAGCAATAGTCCAGCACATAATTCGTCAGATGTTGGAACTCAAACAAACAGCACCTCAGATGTTGAAACCCAAACATATAATTCTTCGGATATCGTAACTCAAACGCATAGATACTCAAGCATTGGAACTCAAACAGATACTAACTTAACTTATTCTTCCGCTTCCGCTTCCGCTTCCGCTTCCGCTTCCAGAGCTTGTAATGTTGCCAAAACTGCTACTAATGATAAAAGTAATAATTATTCTGAGGAAAAACTATCTTCTGATAAAAGAATGAGTTACAGAATGGCTAGCGTACTTTCCAGATTACAGGGATTTTACAGTGGTAAATATAAATAATTTACCAGATATATATAAGCTTAAGTATAAGCTTAAGTAAGATCATTTATCTTAACAGGTATTGCTCTAGCACCAATATATAGGCAAACAGCAGAGATATTTTAGTATTATTGTGTTCCATAGACATCGCATCATTATTGCGAGTGTAATTTGGTTTTGTTAGTGCAAAATTTGTTTCCTATAAACCTCTATGATGCGTCAAAACAACAATTAATGGTCTATACTTATTTTTAAGGTAAAATTAAGTGAGTTACATGAACTATGAGGTCGTAAATGAAAAGTAGTTCATAAGCAATAGCATATGGCACTATTAGACGTACGGCTCTAATTCATACTGCGCTCAAGAAAAAATGTTGGTACATGAAATGTTGGCACATGATTTAACCATAGTATCGCTATACTACCTTTAAAGGTGGTAGTACTGCATAGCGTATGCAGAAGCACATATGTAAAACTGTGCATCTGTGTGTGTATAGAGAAAATTGAGGTGTAGTCCACTCTCGTCGTTATATAATATGTAGAAGAGTATAATCACTAAGACAATCATGTAAAAAATCAGTAAAGCTCCATGGAAAAGACGGCTAATATTTTAGTTGCACTATTACACATGTTGCGCAGTTAGTTAAGGAGAGAGCTGTTGCAACTAGTAGCGGTAGCGGTATGTAAAAATGGCTATGCTTTTTTCTGTCTCTGCTAATACTACCGTAGGCCTCACATCAAAATGGAACTGGTTGTTAATTGTTCTAACAATTAAATCGTCAACAAAAATCTGACTAGCAACACTGTTAATTGATACCTGCTCTTGAGACAATGTTCTGCTTGCGTCAGTATGTACTGAATAGAATATAATTCACGCTAACTGGAAACGTAACATTGTTTTAGAGTGATTGTTGAGTGCTGGTTGACATTGTTAACTTTTTTGTTAGGTTATTGGTAAGCATACATTGGCAGCGTTTATTATTATATATACCTTGTGTCACCTAGATCGATGAAATCTAAGAAGTAACGAAAACAATATATCAACATGTATATAGAGAGAGTAGAAAAAAATAACTTTTGTATAAATTATAGGTATTGATGATATGGAAAATATGCGTTGTCGTCTGTTAGGTAAAAATTATAAATTTATTAGTGATAGCAACAGTTGTGAAACTGAATCTGATGAAGAGGAGAGTATCAGGAAAAATTCTTATCGTGGTCCTGGTCATGGTCCTGATCTTGATACTGACACTGATGAAGAGGCTTCATATATCATAAATAGAATAGCTAATATGGGATCAAAAAGTGACTCTTCTGGTATGTTTGAAGGTGTACGAGGTGGTGTATTGGAGCAAATAGTACTTCGGTCAATGGGCATACTTGCGTGTAGGGGCAATCATTTGGAAAATTGCCGTCAAGCCAAGGAAAAAATGTCATGTTTGCCACATTTAATCTCATCAATATATCATGGACCTAGCACACGTGAGGAAGAGGTATGTGCAATCTGGAAAGATGTATATAGATATCAATTGGAGTTCCATTACCATTCAAGTAAATGGCTTAAAAATTTTACTAGTGCTTCAAGGTTGGAAGAAATACTTAAACTATTGTGGATAAGCGTACTGCCACGTGGGTATATTCAACCTAAAGAATGTAGTAATCTTAGTTTGTTGGAAGAGTTAAGATACCATGTGAGTAAAGCATTGTCGCATCTTAGTAGTGGCAATAGTTGCACCTCAGTATTGGGTCAAGAATGTGTAGGACAAGTTGCATTGCCATATACGGATACAAAATAACAGAGTTTTTCTATAGGTTGCTGTATCAAAGCTACTACTAATACCGGTAAGCTTGCTACCATGAAGGTAGTGCCGATGCTGGAAAGAAAGTTACCTTCTGGTACGAAAATAAGTTCTACTGGATCATGTTATATATGGGAATGTTCTGTAATATAAGAAAAAGAAGTAACAGAACCATTGTAAGAACATGTCATGGTGCACTAAAATCTGTCATAGCCCTGATAAATGTTAATTATTGTAATTTAGCAATAAATTTGAGTGGGCCGTTTATCGAAAACTTTGACGCATATAAGGTGGGAAGTGTTTTAGGGTTGTGGTTACTCCCCAGCTTACCATGTGTGCTCAACATTATTTTGCATCTATAACTATAGCGCACATAGTTTTTAGCGTGTGCTTATTTGGATGCGAGATGGAGGTGTGAAGCTTGTTATTCTAGAAATTATCATTAGTACAATATTTTAACAATTATAGTAAAAATTTTACTTAATATAGTTTATATTCGTATTCTATGCTGTTGCTCTTCTTAAGAATGAACAAATCTTCTTATATTGGATACATAGAAAGCTTATTCTCCAAAAACTACCTATTTTCTAAAAACTGAAAAAATTAAATAACATTCACCAACCGCCATTTTGATTTTCCAATAGGTTGCCCCATTAGTAACATGATTAGTAGCATAAACGGCAACTGCTTAGTCTTAAAAGACAGATATATTTGTTGTACAGATGAAAAAAAACTAAATCACTCTCGCTTAACCTTATCTAAATACTTACTACATACACAAAGAAAGCTTTTTGGGATACTTGTCCCATCACTAGGCATGCTGCAACTTATGAACAAAACCAAGTGCGCCTCAACTTATGCATGCATGTCTCTGCATATAAACCTAGCACTAATATCGAAACATGTTGCTATAGAACAACTATAAAGAAAAACTGACACCCATATAGCTTTTTCAGTTAGGCCTCCTCATAAGGCGTGCCTTCTCCCTCTCCCAATCCTTCTTCTTTTCACTCTCTCTTTTATCATGTTGCTGCTTACCACGAGCAAGACCAACTTCTATTTTAATATGCCCCCTTTTACTGTAATGAAAATTCAAGGGAACCATAGTGTATCCTCTACGCTCAGTCAAACCTATAAGCCTTCCTATTTCACGCTTGCTTAAAAGCAACTTTCGCACTCTGGTTGGATCAGTTTTTACGTGGGTAGATGCGGACAAAAGCGGGCTTATATGAGCACCAATAAGCCATACTTCCATATTCTTTACTATTACATAAGCTTCTTTTATTTGAGCACGACCTGCTCGTATTGACTTGACCTCCCAACCCAGCAAAACTATACCTGCTTCATGCTTTTCTTCTATAAAATAGTCGTGAAGAGCCTTTTTATTATGGACAATAATCATGACTACAATAATCTCCTAACGAAATGGAAAAATGCAGATATGGTACACATTCACAAAGAAGCCTTACTCACTCATTCAGCACACCAGGTATTTATTGTTATTACTGATATACCAAGCTACCCCCTATTCTTGGATTGGTGCGATAAAGCCAAGATAGATGAAAAACCCAGCGAAAGCGTAGTTTACGCAACCCTAGGTATCAACTTCCATGGCATAAAACAGTCATTCCAAACACAAAATACCATGATCACAGACCAGTCAGTAGAACTTTCTTTGCTGCATGGGCCATTCAGTAAGTTACATGGAATGTGGCTCTTAAGCCCTATAGAAGGTCATTCATCAAAAGGGTGTATGGTATCATTCGACATAGAGTACGAATTCTCCAATACTATGCTCGAAAAAATCATAGGTGCATCGTTCAAACATATCACCAATAGTATTGTAGACTCTTTTGTGAAGAGAATAAACGATGTCTATAGAGAAAGTTAAGGTGAAGGTCGCCTACGCACTCAGAGAAGAAGCTGTAATCATTGAACTGTCAGTGCCCATTAAAACAAGTATAGAAGAAACAATAAAGCTCTCCGGAATCCTGGATAGATTTCCTGAAATAGATCTCAGCAAACAAAAGGTGGGGGTATATGGAAAACTATCAAACCTTGCAGCCAGCGTACAGGATGGCGATAGAATAGAAATATATCGCCAACTTTTGGTAGACCCCAAGGATATACGCCGCCTAAGAGCAAAAAAAAACCTACTGCCCAGTAGATCCAAACCCACCAGCAGCACGACCTGATACGGCCCCAAATTCCTCAACAACTCTCCATTGTGCTCTAATCACTGGAATTATGACCAGCTGAGCAACCCTATCCATGGGCTCAATGGAAAAGCTTTTGTCAGACCTATTCCACAAAGACACTTGCAAAGATCCCTGATAATCAGAGTCTATAAGACCTATAGTATTACCCAATATAATGCCGTGATTGTGCCCTAAGCCAGACCTTGGTAACAAAACTGCAGCATACTGACTATCATCAATACTAAAACTTATACCACTGGGAACAAGTGCAGACTGCCTAGGACCTAAAATTATCGGAGCATCGATACAGGCACGAATGTCCATACCAGCAGAACCGTCCGTAGCATACGTAGGCATGCAGTCGCGAATTCTTTCATCTAAAATTTTAACATCTATCGATAGCATATTGACCCTCATTAATCTTATGACAATCATCCGTTGCCGTCATTAGGAAATGTATATGACTCATAATCTGCCTAGCTACAACTATCTTAGAGTTCTCCTGAAGTGGTGTTCTACCATACTTGTCATAAAGTACTACGATATTGCTATCCTTACCAATTGAGTCACTAGCCCAATTTCCCACTATTAACGACACGTTCTTGTTAACACGTTTTCTCTCAGATTTCTCATCTAAATCATTAGTCTCACAGCAAAAACCAACGCAAAATAAATTAGCAAACTCCTTTGCAACAGAAGCAAGTATGTCAACGCCCCTCCTTAGTCTAATGGTTAGCTCATCCTGCTTAGGAAGCTTTACATCCGAATAATCCACGGGAACATAATCAGAAACAGAGGCTGCAGATATAAACACATCCTGCTCACACACATGTTTCATTACAGCACTGTACATCTCTTCTAGGGTGCTAACATTGATCGTAGAAACAGATGTAGGAAGGGAAATACAAACCGGCCCAGATATTAGAGTAACTTCGGCACCCATGTCACGAGCTGCTTCAGCTAGTCTATACCCCATTTTACCCGAACCACGATTTGTTAAGCATCGAACAGCATCAATCTTCTCTACAGTAGGACCAGCCGTAATCATAATTTTTTTGCCACTAAAAATACCCCTGGCAAAAATAGTATTTTCCACGTAAGAGAAAATGTCTCTAGGCTCGCGAGAACGACCCATACCATACTCACCACAAGCTTGCTCGCCGTTATCTGGATCTATAATATGTACCCCATCATCTGCAAGAACGCTTACGTTCCTTTGTGTGGCAGAATTGCACCACATCTGTAAATTCATCGACGGAGCAACAATCAGAGGAACCTTCCTTGCCAAAGCGGTTGTCAAGAGCAAGTTGTCAGAAATACCGTGTGCCAATTTTGCAATAAAATCTGCAGTTGCTGGAGTAACTAAGATAACGTCGACATCCCTCGACAGCTGAATATGAGGCATACCAGAATACGACTCATAGCTACCAGAATCGTCCACCCATACATTTTGATGTGTAACAGCCTTAAACATAGATGGATGAATCATTCTTTCAGCATTGGGGGACATAATAACCTCAACTCCCCATCCATTCTTCACCATAATCCTAGCTAATTCCAGGGACTTATAGGCCGCAATGCCAGCAGTCACCCCAAGAGCAACTCGATATTTCTGCCTTTGCTGATCGTATGGTTGCATTAATAACCTCAAAAATAACAGTCGTGTACCAAATAAATGCGCAACAACCACTACCACGGTTTGGGTCTCAAATAAAGCAAAAAATCAAAACCTTAACCTTAATCTAGCCATTGTACAGTTTCTGACGTATTTCACGACGATGCTGCGCATCTATGCTCAAAGCAGTAGTAGGTCTAGCAAGCAAACGCCTAATTCCTATGGGCTCACCTGTCTCCTCACACCAACCATAGGAACCGTCCTCAATCCTCTTTAAAGCATTATTAATCTTAGAAAGCAACCTACTTTCTCGATCACGTGTCCTCAACTCCAAGGCATACTCTTCTTCTATAGTAGCTCTATCCACAATATCAGGAAGCACAGGAGTATCTCGTAGTTTTTCAGCAGTCTTATCAACATTATCAAGCAATTCAGAACGCATTTTCTCAAGCTTGTGACGAAAAAACTTTATCTGCTCAGAATTCATATACTCGTCCTCAGTCATACTAAGCAGAACTTCCTCAGTGATAATGGTATCATCGCTCTTCTTTTTATGATCATTGATAGCTCTGCTGTCTCCATCATTACTCGTCATAAACCGAAACTCCCATAGTGCAGGCACCGATAAACAACTCTGTCAATCATTAGAAAATAACCCAAATCACTTATGCTCTGGTGGATATTTCCCGCCAAACTGAGTGCTACGAGATCATATCACAAGAGTATTTAGACAGCGAGTAGTCAGTAAGTGGGGAAATTTGGCGCGCCCGGCAGGATTTGAACCCACGACCCCTTGGTTCGTAGCCAAGTACTCTATCCAACTGAGCTACGGGCGCATGAGGAGCAGCTAGCCATTATCACACTTACAGGACAGTCTTTGCAAGTGAGAATATAGAAAACTTTAAGAGGTACCATAATTTTGTTTAAATCTCTTTTTTTAGAAAAGCATAAAAGTGTTTTTATAAAGGGTAGATACAGTTGAACAATACAAATCACACCCGCAGGATAAGTAAAATACGCGCTATTCTAATTAGGTATACACGGCGGTACCTAAGGTTATCCCCTGCGTCAGCAGCATCCTTATCATTTGTATTCCTTTTCTTAGTTGCGTCAGAAAACTTTCATCGCAAAATGGTTGATGGCAGGCTTGACCGAGACGCTCTTATATATACTTCTATGGTTCACCGACAACTGCTGAATGACCAAAAATTATCATATTCTATTTTTTCCAACACAAACGAGACCACTTCAGCTAATAGCACTAATGAAGGTATGTGTAAAAGGATAGAGATGCAATTTGTACTCAGAAGTGATCTATTAAGGATCATAGAGCTTGATAAGAATAATAAAACATTTCTATCGTGCGGTCCATTCTCCCAGCATAAAAGTGAAATCGAAAATAAAATATCTGATTTTTCTGAAAAGAATTCTAGAGTCATACGTAAACCAGGAACTAGCATAGTTATGGGTAGGATAGAAAATTTTCCCGAATCATACTATTTTGTTGTCTACTATCCTCACTTCGATAGCGGTAATTATGTAGGCACATCTGCCTTCTTGTACCACACACAAAACTTCTTCTCAGAGATTATCTCACCCTACATAAATAATAGAGCATGTATAAAAATAATTAGCGATTTTGATAATTACGTACTAGCTGCGAGTAGCAATTGCTCTATAAGCGTAGGCAGAAAAAATACTAGCTTTCCATACGAAAGGATAACTACCGTAAAAGACAATGAGCAATCAATAAATGTTCTTGTTAAAGAACAAGAAATAACATACTTTTTGCGGGAAGATTATGTGCGCCTGTCAATTTGGTTAATGTTATTTATCATTTTATCTGTTTCACTTTTTTATAGGGGTAAAAGCAAATACATTGAGTCTCAGAAACAAGATATATTGAGTCTATCAATGGCGGCGTTGTGTGTATTTGATAAAGACTTTCGGTTCCGTCAAGTAAACGAGATTTTTACCAGCTATGCTGGATCAATACTACAGGTAATAGGACAGAAATTAATTCAGTTTGTGTCAGAAGAATATAAGGAATTAGTTGCTGATAAATTGTCAAAAATTTCATCAGGACCAGTAAGCCGTGTATTCTTTGAGGCTGAGTTTATATTTAAAAATCCATCAGATTCTGAAGATACGTATAATGACACTTACTGGCTAGTATGGGAAATACATAGATCTAGTTGTGGAGAATACTTTACCGCTATTGCTCAAGACCTAACAGCTCACAAGAAAATCGCAAAAGCACTACAAAAAGAAAAAGCTTTCGGGCAAGCTATAGGAGATTCAATGATCACTGGGGTTCAGGTAACAGACATGAAATGTACTGTTACGTATGTAAATCCCGCATTCTCAGCTATGACTGGATACTCAAGAAAGGAGTGCCTAGGAACTTCTCTACCGTTTCCATATGAGATTACCCAAGGACAATTCTCTCTTGAAGAATTTATCAATGAAGGATGTAACAAATCCTCCTTTGGTAACAGTTTAGAAGTACGGGTAATAAGAAAGGATGGCACTAGCTTTGAGGCACACTTATACGTATCTCCATTAACAGATCAGAATAAAAAAACTTTCGGATGGATTGTCTCAGTTATTGATGTTACAGAAAAAAACCGTGTTCGTCGTATACTTGAGAGCAGTCACCAACAGTTTACTACAGTAGTAAACTCCCTAGAGGCCGCGGTTTGTGTTTTTGATCATCTAAAGCCAAAAGTACTATTTTATAATGCTTATTACTATAAAAATTTTGGATCATCTCCTGATATGCATTTACAATTGTCTAGGGGCATTCCTAAGGCTGCAAGATCAGGATCAGATCAATGTGCCTCAGGAGAAGTATACCTGGAACAGCTACAGCGGTGGTTTGAAGTTAGGGTGAGACTAATTCCATGGGTAGATGGCAATAAGAACGTAGTTATGTCAGTTTCAACTGATATAACTAAAAGAAAAACTGCTGAGCAATTGTACCAACAACAACAAGAAAAAGTTCAACAAACATCGCACTTGATAACTATGGGTGAAATGGCATCATCACTGTCTCACGAGCTAAACCAACCACTGACTGCCATTTCCAACTACAGTACAGGGTCAATTTCTCGACTTGAGTCTGGAACAATGAGTTTGGAAGAAGTACTAAAGGTACTGCGTAAAACTGCCTTTCAGGCGGAAAGAGCAGGTAGAATTATCCGTAGCATCAGGGATTTTGTAAAGAAAAATGAACCGAGGTTTTTTCTGTGCAACATGAGTGAACTTTTAGCAGAAGCAGTTGAGTTTACTGAAGTTGATGCATCAAAGAAAAATATATCCATAGATTTACTTATAGATGGTAGTTTACCTAGAATAAGTGTAGACCCTATATTAATTCAGCAGGTTTTAATTAACCTTATTAAAAATGCCTCAGATGCAATGCAGGATAGTACTGATCGTGTTATTCGTGTTATAGCAACCTCACATGACGAAGTATTAGAGATTTCAGTAATAGACAAAGGACATGGGATTAACCCTGATATAGTAGATAAATTATTTGCACCATTCTTCACTACAAAAACAGAGGGAATGGGAATGGGCCTCAATATATGCAGGTCCATAATAGAATACCATAAGGGTAGGCTGTGGGCTGAAAATAATCCGGGTGGGGGAAGTACTTTTCGTTTTACCCTTCCTTGCGTAATAGAGTAACTGGTGTTACGGTGTCTTATTCGTTTACCATATACCATAGATACATATATTTCTTCGAAATCGAAAGTTATGGCTTATGAGTAGTCAAGACTTGATAATAATTTTTAATCACTAAGGTGACTTGATATGCGTAGCGACGTAACGATTTTCGTTGTTGATGATGATGAGGCGGTTCGGGATTCATTTTCCTGGACATTAGAAGGGGCTGGATACAACGTCTCCTGCTACACTTCCGCTGATGCTTTTTTGGAAAAATATGACACCTCTAAGCCTGGTTGTTTGCTATTGGATGTTCGAATGCCAGGCATGAGTGGTTTGGAACTTCAGGAGGTTTTGCTTTCTAGAATGAAGCCAGAGGACTTTCCTTTGCCAGTGATATTTGTCACTGGACATGGTGATATCCAGATGGCAGTTAAAACGATGAAAAGGGGTGCCATAGATTTCATCGAAAAACCATTCAAGGACAAGGATCTTTTCGGTCTCATAGACAGAGCCATCGAGCGTGCCATGTCTAACTGGGAGGAAAGAGGAACTAGGGCAAGAAGCGCCCGCTTATTAGATCAGTTAACCCCTCGCGAACGTGAAGTTTTAGATTGTGTAGTGGCTGGAAAATTAAATAAACAGATTGCTGATCAGCTTGGAATAAGCATAAAAACCGTGGAGGCTCACCGCTCCCATGTTATGAGCAAATTAGGTGCTCGTAGCGTTGCGGAAGCGGTACAAATTGTCCTGGGGCAAAACATTAAGAAGAGCGGTATTACTCATAATAATGATAATCCCACAAGTAACGGCTGAGTTCATTTAGGCTTTTATTTCAGCAACCACTGGGGCATGGTCGGAAGGACGCTCTTCCTTGCGTAGTTTAAGGTCTACAGAACAAGATACGGCATCGGATTCGTGTTTCGTGTCTATTAGTATGTGATCTATGCGAGCCCCTTTGTTTTGCCTAAAAGACCCACCTCTATAGTCCCACCATGAGTATTGTTCTTCTGTTGGATGTAATCTGCGAAAAATATCTATAAAACCTGCATCTAACACTGATTTAAAACACTCTTTCTCCTCTGAAGTACATAAAATTCTGTTTTCGAAGAGTGTATGATCATATATATCTATTTCATCAGGAGCTATGTTAAAATCTCCAAATACAACACACCTGTTCCCATAATTATTTATTTCCTTTAGATATAAGATTAGGTGCTTGTACCAGAGCATTTTATACGAAAAAGATGGAGTACCTCTTTCCTTGCCATTAGGACAATAGAGATTAATAAAACATCCATATTCAGTTTCTATGCTTATTGCACGTCTTTGCTCATCATTAAATGCGGGAAGTCCATTGTATTGTCGTAAAATATGATATTTACTAAGAATTGCAACACCATTGAAAGTCTTCTGTCCATACCAAGCAGACTCATAACCCTTGTCTTTAAACAAATCTACTGGAAAATCCTCGTGCTGCATTTTTAGTTCTTGCAGACCAATAATGTCCGGCTTGTGCTCGTCCAACCATTCTAACAAATACGGCATTCGCACTCTAAGTGAATTAACGTTCCAAGTTACTATTTTCAATGTAGGCATGAATATACACTCCTATAAATCAACAAACATATAGTCACGCCTTATATAAATTTTGTCTAGTATGACTGCACACGAATACAACGTAAGTTGCATAGAGTACACTTAAGCATTTGTTCCTTATAGTATATAACACATAATTCTCCTATCAAGGGTAGGCTTATAGGCTAATGTTTTTCCTTACATCCTTACTAACGCATCTCCTACTTAAAAGTTAGGATTAACAATGTACTTAAAAAAACATCCATAAAAATATTATCTGTATAACTGCTTGTATTTAGGTAGTTGCGAATTGTCAGAAAAGTTAAATGAAGCATAAAACAATAGTTTCTAATATTAATTATCAGCCTAGTATAGATTAATATCTATTTTAAGTATATATGGTATATATAATTAAAGATTTGTTGGAATCGACAACGGCAACATAAATACATACATCGTAGGCTGATTTGATGAGTAATGATCATATGGCATAGCAATGATCAAGATCATGATTTGTTTTTTGACTTTCTTGCTTGATTTTATTTTTTTTGAGAGTTTTATCAACAGAAATTATATCTCTTGCGGCTTCAACGCACTCGTTCATTATAGAACTAGAAATTGCTTTCAATAAGGCATCTATTGACTCTCCCAACTCTAACACCACTTCATCAGGACCCAAAACCAAAATGGATTTGGTAATAAACACTTTAATTTTGTCATACACCCATGGAGTAAATTCATCCGCTACTGATTCATAAATATTAGAATTAGATACAAAATTCGTTGAGTCACCTGACATAACCCTTATGTAACATGATTTATCAATTTCTCTAACAATTTTATAAAGCAAATCCAACTTTACAGAATAAATTTTTGATACATCTACATTTGATACAGCAAAATCAAAATTACCAAATTTTGTAAAAAGGGTATTTTTGAAGTAAAAAAGTAAAAACCCCAACTCCATCTCGGCACTTTTTACCTTTTTACGAAAATCATCAATAGAATTTGATAATATGCCCCTAATCATGCATCTAGAAAGATTCATACTTTTACTTTTATTTTCACAAATAACTGATATCCTCCTGGGGAAAATATCTCTAAATTTCCTAATAGTGACTAAACGACTAATAGCATCCTTTACATTTTCAACTACATTATCAGAAAATATTTCAGAACACACTTCGCAAATGTTCATTCCTACATAAGGATAAATTGAACTAATTCTACTATCTATTACTTCCAAAAATTTTATACTTGATATAACGGAAAGAAATAAATCAAACATTCCAGCCCGCACATTACTCTCTAACGTAAAACTCGATTGTGTACTCATGACTAGTGCACTTGTACCTAGATTATTAACCACCATATTTTTTATATCACATGCCATTGATAAACAAATAGGAGCAAACATCCTCATAAGATAGTATCCAAATCCGTTACCAATATAATTATTACTATCATTAATTAAATAATTTAGTAATTCATAACAACTATTACTACGAATACCTTCATTTAAAGTTGTCGACTCTAAAAATTTATCTGACTTATACACTCTCCTTTTAATAACTTTCTTCCTAGCAGATATCCTATAACACACCTCACATCTTAAAGAATACGATACTCTTGTTATTAATTCATCCCTGGCAGAAACAGGCAAAGATACAACGGTTCCGTCTTGGTCCAAAATAGGAAATTCTTTCTTAAACATGTCATCAAACAAACACTCCAAATCCTTTATGCGTAAATTTACCAATTCAAAAGCTTCTGGAATATCTATTTTGATAAATGTAAAACAACTCTTATTTCTTGCCCTTGCCCCAAAAAGCATACTAACTAAATATTTATTTTCCAAAAAACATATATCGCAAAAAATCTTCCTACTAAAATCTGATACACTTTGTGCAATTGGAGAAAATATTCTCATATCAAACCAGGAAACCTCTTTGAAGAATACTCCCTTTAGAAAAGAACTAGAAGTAATCAATTCTATAAATTTACTCACACAGTTATTAAATAAATTCACAATTGAACAGTTGACAGTATTACTTAAGTGAGCTGTAAATAAATGTTTACTATCAAGCTCTAACACAGCTTTCTTGATACTTTTATTACAACAAATCATGGCCGATTCAAGTTCTAATTTAAGTAGATTAATCCCACTCTCATCTAAAAACATATCTCCCATGAAATTTGAATTAATCACACAAATATGTGAGCATTTTAAAAACCTATCAACTTCATCCATCGAAAAAATAGTATCAACATGATCACAAAAAATTCTATCAATGGCACTATTTATGATGCCTATAATATAATATTTACTTACTATGAGTATTTCTTTTTTAAACAATAATGATATTAATTGATTTCTATTAATTTCAATCAACGAGCGTAACAACAATTTTAAATTAAAAAAACTACTATAAATTTTTTCGTGTAATAAATTAATGTTAACTTTTAGTTTATAATTACTATAGGATGATGCTAACAATATAGAGTGATGCTTTGGAAGAATCGTTTCTTGTTGGTAGCTTGAGCTGCTCGGATGTTGCGATTCATCATTTTTTTCAGAACATAACGATAATAAAATGAGTGATTCCGCAGTTTCAATTTCTTTTTCTCTTGAATGTGACGATAGTAAAACAAGGGCTTCTGCAGCTTCGTTGATTTCATTTTCTTCTTCTGTAATAGCTCCTAGAGCTGTATCAACAATACCCTCCGTTTCACGTATACTATGATAATTATCACTTACTGAACAATCGCAACCATAACAATCATGTATTACACAAGACAAAACACCTGATGGGTTCATAGTATGACCAAAGCTACTACTAAAGAACTTATAATAAAAGTTGACGACAATAAGACCAAGTTAATTTAGTGAACATAATTACACAAAAATCGAACACAGGCGTACACATACAATGTATTGAAGCGACGATTATACGCTTATTTACAACAACAAATACGCAACACAATATATTATAAGCAAAGATAAACACATTTTAGTACTAAATACATTGTAAATACAGGCGATACAATCGTAGCATACAAAGCATTAAAAATAATGACCATACGATGCGTTGTAATTTAGAAAGATGTGTACTATAATGCCGGACGTCGGGATTTATTTACGTGTAATACCTAACGAAACTATGTAAGTACCATAACTTAACTTTGATTTAGCCCCCCCCAAATATCAGCCTGACCTGCATCTTGACTTAGAAAACCTCTTTTCGGGAGGCTTTTGGGGAAGACGTTCTAAGCTATGTTCAAGTAGTTGATTGTGTAGCCCGAATATATATGGGAGCAAATTTACTCAAAGGTACAGCGTTGCCATCCTATTCCACAAGAATAGCGTACCGAGATGTATCGATAAACACCCCCCTGCATACTTTTTACATGTAAAACAAGCAGTTAAAAAATGCTAAAATAAATCTAATTCACAATAGATAATAGATGAAAAATACTTACGTTTTACCAGTTATATACCAAATATCTATACTGTAAAAAAACACATCTAAAAAAACCTACATTGAAATCTGATATTTTTTGTAGTACTAGAGAAAAATTCATGCCACACCCCAAAAGGCACTTTTGAAAAAAGTCTTGAATTAATCAAAGGTGATAAATTTTGTAAATGCAAACAAATACTCAATAATATGTATAGTGTGTCTACAGTTAATAGATGTACTAATAAAAACAAACAGGCATCATATTACCAATTAGAAAGGTAGAAAATACCTAATACATCTACAAATGAAGCAATGAACCTGCCCAAAGAGTTAAAAATTATAAAAAAACAAAGGACTATCATTAAGAAATAACTTCAAACTACAAAAGGTCACACTTTTATGAAGGATAAAGACTGCACGAAAATTAACAACGCAACAACTTAAAAAGTGCCGTGAAAATTAGTCTTGCAAATGTCATTAACTTAATATATGCACACATAATTACAAAAAAATCATAAAGTCAAAACCACAAACTATGCCTCCGTATGTATAACATTTTATGACTCTCTTATTCCCCTCCTGCTTTCCTCTTCTGCTTACCTGCTTTCCTAGACCTATCAACTGTAACACGATTTACATCAACACAAATTACATCTCTAGCGATCAATAAGCATTCATCCATTAAAGAATTAGCAATCGCTTCCAACAAAGTTTCCAGCGACTCTCCTGACTCTGATATTACTCCATCTGAACTCAAAACCAAAGTCGACTCTGTAATTAGTAATTTAATTTTACCACGTAACCACCCCATAAGCTCTCCAGTTTCAAATTGATCAGAACTCAATTCAAAGTTTACTCCTCTAGTAGGCATAAAAAAACCTGGTGTTCTATGAAACACACTACTCATGTAACATAATTCATCAATTTTACTAACAATTTTACAAATTAAATCCAATTTTACGGGATAAATTCTCGATACATCCACATTTGATACAGCAAAACAGCACTCACCAAATCCTTTAAAAAGGGTCTCTTCAAGATAAAAATTTAAAAAATCTCTTCCTATTACAATGTTTTCAATTTTCTCACGAAAAACACTAGCACAACTTTCGAATGTATGATTAATTATACCTTCGTCAATACTCTCATTTCTATTTTTACTTTTACTGCCGACAGTTGATATTGTTTTAGGGAAAAAACTTTTAAACGCCTCAACAGTAAACGATCCAATAACAGCTTCCTTGACAGCTAAAATCATATTTTCAGAAAATATATCGTCACACAATTCACAAAGATTCATACCTACATGAGGAGAAATTTTTTCAAGTTTTTTGTCTGCTTCACTCAGAATATCCATGCCTGACAAAACATAAAAAATAAAATCAAATATACCATAACGTACTCTGGACTCTAACCTAAAACAGGTTGATAAACTCAATTCACTACCCACACTACGACCAAAAATTTTATTAACATCGCGCGCTACTGACACACATATGGGAGTAAAAACCCTCATTAGATAGTAACCCAATCCGTTACCAACATAATTTTTGCTATTAAGAATTACATCATCCAATGATTTATAAAAATCATCACCTCCCCCACTTGGCCCATCTAATTCCCAAAAACCAAGTATTTGTAATCTTTTCCTAAAAATCTTCTTTCTAGAAGTAATTCTAAGAGATGTCTCATGCCTTAAATGATCACATGCTCCTTCTATTACAGGCATAAAATCTTTAAGTGGTACAATATCAGCTGACGAACCCAAGGCAAAAAACAATCCCTTAGATGCACCATCAAGTATTGTATATCTTAGATTCTTTACATGAGAATCTAATAATCTCATAACTCCTGGAACCTCTTTCCCAATACCAAAAACGGTACCTAAAACCATACTCACCAAATATCTGTTCTCTAAAAGAGACACCTCACAGAAAAATCTCCTATTTAAATTTAATATGTTTTGCGCTAGCGGAGAAAAAATTTTCCTGTCAAATCCAGGAACGCTCTTGAAAAAAACTCTCCTTAAAAATTCACTGGAAGTAATCAGTCCTAAAAACATAGGTACACATTTATGAAATGCACCTGTAATTGAAGAAGAGATTGAGGATATTAAATCATCTGTAAGCAATGCTTTTTTATTTTTTCTTTTTCCTATACTTTCACTGTTAGACAAAGCTAAAACAGTTTCTGCAATACCTTCTATGAAATGGGGAGTTAACAACTCAAGCTCTGCCCTAAGTAAAGCAATGCTACCTTCTGATAAAAATTTATCCCCAGTGTATCCAGAAAGGTGGATATCTGGACGCTTCAGAAATCTATAAACTGCACCAATCGAAAAAACGTTATTAACACAGATATCGAAAATAACACTAAAAGCATCTTTGACAACTCTCCCCATACAAGCTTTAGACTTAGGAACTAGTCCCGGAACATTTTCATTAATACGCAACAATAACTTATCACGATAAAGTTCAAATAACGCACTAAATAACAGGCCCAAATTAAAAGAATCACTATACATTTTTTCGGGTGTTACATATGCATATATTTCCTCAATAGATAAGTCGATACCCCAATTGGGATCAATACTACCACCAGAATCTGCACTAATACTGGGTTCGACACTACAACTAGGTTCTACAACACTACAACTGGATTCGGCACTACCACTGGAATCGATACTACCACCAAAATCTACACTAATACTTGGTTCAACACTACAACTAGGTTCTACAACACTACAACTGGGTTCAACACTACAACTAGGTTCTACTCTGCCACTAGGTTCGGTACTATAACTTAGTTCGACACTGGAACTTGGCTTGACACTGGAACTTGGATCAACACTGGCACTTGGTTCGACATTGGCACTTGGTTCAATACTACAACTAGGTTCGACACTACCACTGAGACAGGAAAATTTGTATAAACTATAAGAATGTTCCGATAAAAAACTGGAATGGACACTGATACTACCACTAGGTTCAACACTGACACTTGGTTCAACGCTAATACTTGGTTCAACGCTAATACTTGGTTCAACGACAACACTTGGTTCAACGCTAATACTTGGTTCAACGCTAATACTTGGTTCAACGACAACACTTGGTTCAACGCTAATACTTGGTTCAACGCTAATACTTGGTTCAACGACAACACTTGGTTCAATACTACAACTAGGTTCGACACTACCACTGGGACAGGAAAATTTGTATAAACTATAAGAATGTTCCGATAAAAAACTGTAATCGACACTGACACTACCACTAGGTTCAACACTGACACTTGATTCAACGCCAACACTTGGTTCAACACTAGCACTAGGCTCAACACTATAATTGGAATCAACACTACAACTTGAATCAACACTACAACTGGAATCAACACTAATACTGAACTTGTGACCAAAACAGTAAAATGTGGATAAACTATTATAAGAATGTTCCAAGAAAAATTGTGATCGTAATTCACGCTCACAACTTGAACTATCTGCATGTCGTACGTTATCAGTTACTTCGTAGGATGATGAAAGCATGGAAGACGCTTCGGTGGCTTCAGCTTCACTTACAGAACACAATGATAATGAAAGAAGCGACTCTGCAGCCTCTCTTTTCCCTTCTTCTATAGCATCTGCATTTGTTGCATCTGCATTTGTTGTCAATTGTAGTACGCCATGACTTAACTCACAGGATAGCGACAGCATAGCCAATGCTTCCGCAGCTTCAGATTCTCTAACAGGACGCGACAACAAAGCAAGCGCCTCCGCAGCCTCCATTTTCCCTTCTTCTATAGCATCTGCATTTGTTGTCAATTGTTGTAAGTCACAACTTAACTCGCAGGACGACGACAGCATAGCCAGCGCTTCGGCAGCCTCTATTTTCTCTTCTTCTATAAAATTTATTACCACCTCTACCGATCCTTTAATTTCCCCTTCAACTTCTCCCTTGATACCAAATACAATAAGGAACAATAACTCATAGCAAACTCTAGGAACAATATTAACCCATAAACACAAAATCCATAACACACACAACCGCTACAAGTACCCAACCCTGCCGCTCCAGTGTATATTCAAAATATTGTTTAATCTATTGATTTATTTTATGTTAATGATGATAAAGTAGACCGGCAAAGAATATAAGAAATAGGATCTTAGATTTTATTTGATCAGCTCAGCGAAAACAAATATCTTAATTACACCACCCAATAAATACTATCACCACTATCAGAAAAATAAATATATTCTATATCATGAGCTCTGTATCGAAATGCGATATCACAAAACCAATACTGCAAATAAAACAATAAAGTAATAGTTAAAGTATAGGTAATTAAATTACTTAATTGAGATAATAATACAACTCCATTATATCCCTTAACCAAAGTTGACTCCCTCCGTTACTGCTCTTAGTTGATAATCCAACCAAAGCATAAGTTTACTAGTATTGATACTCCTATACTAGATCTCAAATCTGAAACTTCATACAAAATACCTTTCTCGAATCTATCATTTTTATCAATAATTTTACATAATTTATTTTTTGATGTCTCAACATTTGATAGAGAAAAATCAAATCAATCAAAATACAATTCAAAATATATGAAAAACCATCATATACTTCAAAATCATACTTACCAAATATCTATACTAGAAAAACCTATATCACAAAAAAACTCCATTAAAATCTAATATTTTTTGTAGTGCCAAAGAAAAAAGTTTAGTGTTACAACAAAAATCACTTTTAAAAAAGTCTTCTTAAAAATCAATTAAAGATGATAAATTTTATAAGGATAGATTCACATTTATTAAATGTGTTTACAGTTGATAATATGGATCAATAAACAAATAAACTCAATTACTAATTCTAAAGATAGAAAACATCTGTCACACATAAAAAAAGGAGTAACAACGTTACTCAAAGAGTTGAAAATTATAAAAACAACAAAGCACTGTCACTGAAAAACTGCTTGTAAATAGACTATATCTACAAAAAGTTATACTTATGGAAGACAAGTAGTACACAACAAATTAACAATGCAACAACTTAAAAAGTACCGTTAAAATTAATCTTGCAAATGCCGCATAACTTGATATATGCATATATAATTAAAATCAGGCATAAAAAAACTTGGTTTTGCATGAAACACTTTACTCATGTAATATAAGCTATCAATTTTATCAACAATCTTACAAATTAAATCCAATTTTACAGGATAAAGTCTCGATATATCTACATTTGATATAGTAAAACAGCATTCACCAAATTCTTTAAAAAGTGTATTTTTAATATAAAAAACTAAAAAATCTTTTTCTATTACAATGTTTCTTATTTTCTCACAAAAAATACTGGCACAACTTTCAAATGTATAATTAATCATATCTTCAGTAAGACTCGTAATTATACTTTTACCTTCACTATCAATAGTTGATATTGTTTTAGGGAGAAAACCTTTAAACAACGTAACAGTGAATGTGCTAATAACATCTTCCTTCAAAATTTCAATTAAATTTACAGAAAATATATCGTCATATAATTCACAAACATTCATACCTACATGAGGAGAAATTTTTTCAAGCTTGTTGTCTATCTCTCCCAGAAAATGTATACCTGAAAGAAAAGAAAAAATAAAATAAAACACTCCATAACGCATGGCGGACTCTAACCTAAAACAGGTCAGTGAGCTCAATTCGCCACTTACACTAGAAGCAAAAATTTTACTAAAATCGCGCGCCATTGATACACATACAGGAGTAAAAATCCTCATCAGATAGCAACTAAATCCATTACCAATATAATTTTTGCCATCAAGAATCACACCATCTAATGATTTATAAAAACCAACACTACCCCCATCTGAACCATCTAATTCAGCAAAATCACGTATTCTGAATCTGTCCCTAAAAACCCTCTTCCTAGAAGTAGTTCTAAGCAATGTCTCATGGCTTAAGTAATCACATACTCCTTCTATTACGGGTTTAAA
>NZ_FKII01000050.1 GCF_900078745.1 Candidatus Ichthyocystis sparus
ATTGCTTAGTTTTGTGTGCGGTGAGTCGATGCTTAATAAGGAATAAGCTCGTGCACGTCGATGTTCGTATGTTTGACCTATATGATCTGCTTAATTTCTTTCACTTGGTATGCAGTTTTACGGTGTTTTTCGATGTTTACTCCAGAGTCTTGCGCTTTTCTGGCCGTGTGGGTATTTGTGTAGTGTGAGGTGTTTCTTCCATGCGCTATGTATTTTGCCGTAGTTGAGTGTCCAGAGTACGTGTCTGGGTTGTGTCTCTGATGTAAGTGTGGAGCGTGTTAGGATATATAATAGTAACGATGACAGTGATAAAAAATCAACAATAATAAATGAAAAAAGGAATTTGATTGTGAATCCTGTAACTGGAGTAGGTGGTGCTAGTTCTAGTGATGATGGTGCTGATCAAGCTGACAGTGGTGTCTTACAGCAGGTTCATATTTTACCTGGTGGTGAATTGGATGTAGCTACCACTGTTACCGCTGCCTCTATTATTGTTGCTACTTCCTCTGTTGTTACTACTTCTACTGCTCTTACTGCTTCTGCCACTACTTCCACTGTTGCTACTACCTCTGTGGGTAAGGGTGGTAGTGGCGGTAGGAGTGACAAGGGCAAGGGACCTGCTCCCAAGCGTCATGCTGCTGGCTCTGTACCTACTACCACTTCTGTTCATCCTGTTCCCGCTAGCGCAAATCCAGAATTATCTGTTCCCACTTCTTCTGTAACTACTGCTGCTTGCACTACCACTGCCGATTTAAATTTTGATGTTATTCTCGATAGCCTTATTGAAACTGCCCGTACTCGCCGCGCTGCTGCTGATGCTGCTGATGCTCGCGCCAGCTCTGCTGCTGCTGATGCTGTTTGTGCTCATAGTTATGCTGATTCCATCCCCGATACTGATCCTGATCTAACCCGTGTCCGTGCCCGTGCCCGTGCCCGTGCCCGTGCTCGCGCTATGGATAGACATGCTTGCGATGCTGCTGTTCACGCTGCCGCTGCTCGCGCTGCTGCTGCCGCTGCCGATTTTGTTGCTGATCAGGCTCGTGTTTTCGCTGCTGATCTTATTGTTGCTCAAGATCGAGCTGCGGATAGTCTAGCTCTTGTTCCAGGAGGTGCCGATTTCGATATTATTCTCAATAGTGTTGTTGCCACCGCTCGTGATTGCCACGCTGCTGCTGATGCTGCTGATGCTCGCGCCAACTCTGCTGCTGCTGCTGCTGCTCTTGCCAACTCTGCTGCTGATGATGCTGCTAGTGCTCGTGATGTTGCTGTTGCTGTTGCTGCTGCTCGTGCTGACTCTTCTATCCCAGATACCGATCTTGGTGCTGCTCGTAC
Organism: Candidatus Ichthyocystis sparus; assembly: GCF_900078745.1. Taxonomy (GTDB): domain Bacteria; phylum Pseudomonadota; class Gammaproteobacteria; order Burkholderiales; family 2013Ark19i; genus Ichthyocystis; species Ichthyocystis sparus. The sequence goes on from NZ_FKII01000050.1 coordinate 1,333, forward strand.
CTGTACCCGCCGTGCCCGTTCCCGCGCCCGCGCTGCGGATATCTACTCTCGTACTCTTGCCACTCATGCTGCCGATGCTCGCGCTGCCGTTGCCGCTGCCGATATTGTTGTTGCCCAAGCTCGTGCTTTTGCTGCCTGTCGTGTTGTTGCTCAAGATTTCGCTGCGGATAGTAGCGTTTCTTCTAGTCCAGGTCCCTATGTAGGTGGTGCTAGTCCTAGTGAAGATGGTGCTGATCAAGCTGACAGTGGTGTCTTACAGCAGGTTCATATTTTACCTGGTAGTGTATTGGATGTAGCTACTACCGTTACTGCTGTCTCCACTATTGCTGCCATTTCCTCGGTTGTTACTACTTCTACTGTGTTTACTGCTTTTGCTACTACTTCCACTGTTGCTACTACCTCTGTGGGTAAGGGTAGCGGTGGCGGTAGGAGTGACAAGGGCAAGGGATCTGCTCCCAAGCGTTGTGCCGCTGTTTCTGTTGTTTCTGCCACTTCTGTTAGTTCTACTCACTCTAGCGCAAATCCAGAATTATCTGGTCCCACTTCTTCTGTAACTACTGCTGTCTGCACTCGCACCGCCGATTTAGATTTTGATATCGTTCTCAATTTCGTTATTGAAACCGCTCGTACTTGCCACGCTGCTGCTGCTGCTGCTGCTGTTCGCGCCAGCTCTACTGCTGCTGATGCTGTTCGTGCCCATAATTATGCTGACTCCATCCCCGATACTGATCCTGATCTAACCCGTGCCCGTGCTCGTGTCAGTGCTCGCATTAAGGATAGACATGCTTGCGATGCTGCTGTTCGCGCTGCCGCTGCTCGCGCTGCCGCTGCCGATGCCGATTTTGTTGTTGATCAGGCTCGTTCTTTCGCTGCTAATCTCATTGCTGCTCAAGATCGAGGTGCGGATAGTCTAGTTCCTGGTCCAGGAGGTGCCGATTTCAATATTATTCTCGATAGTGTTATTACCACCGCTCGTGATTGCCACGCTGCTGCTGATGTTGCTGATGCCCGAGCTAACTCTGCTGCTGCTGTTGCTGCTCGCGCCAACTCTGCTGCTGATGATGCTGCTCGTGCTCTTGATGTTGCTCGTGCTGACTCTTCTACCCCAGATAACGATCCTGGTGCCGTTCGTACCTGTGCCTACCGTGCCCGTGCCCGTGCCAGCTCTGCGGAGAGCTACTCTCGCGCTCTTGCTACTCGTGCTGCCGCTGCTCGCGCTGCTGCCGCCGCTGCCGATATTGTTGTTGCCCAAGCTCGTGCTTTTGCCTCCAGTAGTGTTGTTGCTCAAGCTCGTGCTGCTGATAGCCGCGTTCCTAGTCCAGACCCAGGTTCCGATTTCATCTCCAATAGATCTTGTACTACCGCTGTTGATGGTTCTTCTACATCTTCATTGCTTCCTGATCCTTCTCTTATGCCACCAGGTTTTGTGGATTTGTTTGGGTTTGTAGTACCTCTTAAGTTTAGTGAAGTGGTTAACCAGCTCATATCTGGAGTTTGTGCATTGGCTAAAGATATTATTCCCTATCTTATAATGAAAACAGTGTCAAATATTCTTCGTAATCTTTCAAGTTCTGAACGAAGTGCTTGGTGTTTAACTAATGGGAAGCTTTATGAGATCAAATTTGTGGTCAGGTGCTTTGCTGCGTATTCTACTGAATTACTTCCTACCTTCTTTAACACTCTTTGTAGTGTCAGAACGTGGGATTTTTCTAGTCGTAGCTTGGTGCTATTAATGGGAAACAGGTTAGCAGATTTTTGGGCATCTTTGGACAAAGCTGTTTTCAAAGCTATAACTAGTTTTTTTATGTCAAGGTGGTGCGGACTTATTGATCGCCTTTCTGTTATGTCAGGCCCTGAAGAGGGATCATCTGCTCTTTGTGGAGGAGATTTTGTTAATGCTTGTGCTGGGGCTGGTACTTCTTCGTCATCAGTTTCAAGATTTGATTCAGCTTCTGAAGTAATGAGAGTGCGAGTAGCATCTCATGATGGTGGTTCTTTAGATGGTGGTAATTTTGTAGATTTGTTTGGATTTGAAGTATCTCCTAGGGTTGAAGAAATGGTTAATGTTCTTATCCGTGAGGTTAGTGCGTTGGCTAGGCGTATTTACTCGTCTGTGGTAGCAGTTCCAGTGTCTAGTAACATGAGAGGACTTTCATCTTCTGAACAATGTGCTTGGCTTATAACTAATATGATGCTCTATAAAACTAGCTTTATGCACAGATTCTTTCTCGATTATTGTGGTGGACTTTGTTCTGAATTTATTTGCTCCCTTTTTAGGGTCATACCTGGGGATGCTTCTGGTCGCAGATTGTTGTCATTAACGGGAGATAGTTTAAGAGGTTTTTGGATATCTCTGAGTAGGACTATTATGGGAGTTTTACAAGATATTTTTGCAGAGGGGTGGAATGTACTAACTAATCAATTTTCTGTTCTATTAGGTCATGGAGAGGAATCATCGTCTGCTGTTCTTTGTGTGGGAGATTTTATTAGTGCTCGTGATAAGGCTGGTGTTCCCGGCTTGGCAGCTTCAGGGATGAGAGTACGAAGAACAGCGAGGAGAAGTGCAGTATCTCATGTTACTGAAGTAACTAGTGGTAGTTCTGTGGCTGGTGTTGTATCTGTAAGTACTCCTCCTCCTCCTTCTTCTTCAGAGATGTTAGTGTTGGCTAGAGAAGAAGAAGTTGAAGTGTCGGAGGTTGGATTGCCTATTGTTGGTGCTGCTGTCGCTGATCTGGGAGTTTTAGAAGGTGAATCATCTGGGATGACAGTAGTGTCAACAACTAGTGCTTCTCCAGTTACTATTTCTGTTTTTGAGGTGGAAGAATTTTCTACAGTACCCAGAATAGGTTCTTCTGGTGGACCCGTTGCACCTAAGAAATTATTTATGAGTATGTATCGTTCTGGTGTGACTTCTTCTTCCGGCATGTCCTCTTCTTCTACGTCCTCCGGTAGCATTGTATCTTCTGGACCTTTATCTTCTGTATCTATTGCGACGAGTATCGGTTCAACATTAGCTACTACTACTGGTACTGCCTCTGGAGGGGGTGATATAGGGGATAGATTGGCAGCATTGCTGAATCGAGGTTTACCACCTTCACCACCACCTGTTAGCGAATCAGCTCCTACGGGAGGTGAAGCTTCTTCTTCAAGTCGAGGAAGTGTTAGAGCTAGGAGGAAAAGGAAGAGGAGAAATTAAGTGATTAGCGTTTGTATTGCACTATATGTTGGTTGAGTAGGAGGCTTGTGTTAGTTTTATGTTGAGAGTGGTGTGAGTGATCTAGGTGTTGCTTGTTAATGATGATTTTGTAATGTGGTGTTACATTGCGATAGGTTGGTCTGGGATTGTTATTAGTGTAGCTGCGTTGGTATGGGTTTTGTGCAGATTTGTCTGGTTTTTAGCACTGGTTGTGATTTATTTTGCTATATGTATCGATATTAGTTGGTATATGCATTTGGCTATTTTCCGTAGGTGAGTTTTGTTGTTCGGCATAATATGGGTCCGTAGTTTTGTGTGTGATGCGTGAGATAGAATAAACTCGTGTGTTGATTTATATTTTATCTGCTTAATTTCTTTCATTTGGTGTGTTGCTTTACATTGTGCTTTTCTGTTTACTCCAAAGTCTTGCATCTTCTGGGTCATGCAGGTGGTGGTGCAGGGTGTTTTTTCTACGTGCTCTGTGTTTTGTTGTAGGAGTGTAAGTACCTGGAGTATGTGCTTGGGTTGTGCCTCTGATGTAAGCGAGGTGTGTATTAGGATGTAAATTAATAATAACGATGGCAGTGATAAAAAATCAGTAACAACCATCAACGATAATAAATGAAAAAAGAATTTGATTGTGAATCCTATAACTGTATTTGGTGGTGCTAGTTCTGATCCTAGAGGCAGTAGTGATGATGTTGTTCAAGCTGCCCCAGTCGTGACTTGCGGCAGGTTCAAGATTCTACTGGTGGTGGATTGATGTAGCTACCCACCGTTTCTTCTGTCTCTACTATTACTACTACTCCTCTCTGCTGTTGCTATTTCTGCTGCGCTTGCTGCTTCTGCTACTACCTCCACTGGTGATATTACCTCTGTAGGTAAGTGTAGTAGTGGCGGTAGGAGTGACAAAAGGATCTGCTTCCGAGCTTTATGCTGCTGGTTCTGTACTTACGCCACTTCTGTTAATTTTGCTCACTCTGGCGCAAATCCAGAATTAGCTGGTCTAACTTCTTCTATAACTTACAGATTATTGAGGTTCCCATGTTTTTACTTCGGATTGGTTAGAATTACGTAGAATGGAAGATAATTTTTTATGTGCCGTTGAAGAAAAAGCTGCTAAATTCTTTAGATCTTGGATTAAAGAATCATCTTTATTAAGTGGTACTATTTGTAATAGCAGATATTTCTCGGTTGCGTGGTGGATTGTTTTCTGATACTGAAGTAGGTATGAGTGATTTTTTAGGTAGTACTTTGCGAAAGTTAATAGTAGAGTTGCTTCTTCTTATCATCTCGTTGGTGGAGAGATTAAGAAATTTATTACTGAGGAAGCCGGTCGGTTTAGGGTATCGTTTCTTGCCGCTGTAGTTGCTAAGATCAGGGAATACTTAGCGCTTGTATGGAGTTTAGAGGTTTCCAGGGCTTTGAATAGAGCCCTAGGTGCTTCCAGTCGTGCTTGGGCTGCCGCTACTGCTACCGCTTGTGCCACCACCACCACTTTCGCTGTTTCTGCTGCTCCCACCACCGATTCCAATACTATCATTCACGTCCGCGCTGTTACTACTAATGTTTCTATTGCTGGTTCTTCTACGTCTTCATTGCTTCCTGATCTTTCTTCTCTTGTGTCACCATGTTTTGTAGATTTGTTTGGGTTTGAGGTACATCCTGAGTTTAGTGAAGTGGTTAATAAGCTCATATTTTAGTGAAGTGGTTAATAAGCTCATATCTGGGGTTATAATGAGCAAGAGTTCCAGCGTCAAATATCCTAAGTAGGATTTCAAATTCTGAACGACGTGCTTGGTGTATGGCTAATATTAATCTTTATGAGACCAAATTTGTGGCCAGGTGCTTTGCTCTGTGTTGTATTAGACTCCTTCCTGAGTTTATGGTTTTCCTTTGCAGTGCTATGGCACGGGATTCTTCTAGTCGTAGCTTTTTGCCATTAACTGGATAGACCAAGATATTTTTGGTTACATTTAGATGAAGCCATTCTCAGAGCTGTGGTGAGTTTTTTATGGAAAAGTGGGTTGGCGCACACTTACTAAGTACTTTCTTGTTCCATTTTTTGTTCAATTAGACCCTGAATAGAGATCATCTACTCTTTGTGGAGGGGATTTTGTTGGTACTTGCTAGTGCTGGTACTTCTTCGTCATCAGTTCCAAGATTTGGTTCAATTACTTAAGGAATGAGAGTGTGGGCAGCACCTCATACTGGTGATTCTGTATTTTTGTTTGGGTTTGAAGTACTTCCGAGGTTAGCCAAGTGGTTAGTGTTCTCATCCATGAAGCTAGACGTATTTACTCGTCTGTTGTAAGAGTTCAAGTGTTGGGTGCCATGAGTGTGCTTTCAACTTCTGAATGATGTTCTTGGCTTATAGCTAATACGATGCTTTATAAAACTGGCTTTCTAGCTAGTTGCTCTGCCGAGTATTGTGCCCGGTTTTGTCCTGGTTTTATTGGTTCTCTTTTTAGTGTTAGTGCGTGTAATGCTTCTGGTTATAGCCTTTTGCCATTGACGGGAGAAAGTTTAAGAAGTTTTTGGATATTTTTGAGTAGTTATATTTTAGGGACTGTAGATGGTATTTTTTAAAAGAGTGCTCGAACTTACCAGGAGATTTTTTGTTCCATCATGACCTATATAAGAATCACCATCTGCTGTTCTTTGTGGGAGAGATTTTGTTAATGCTCGTGCTATTGTTGCTGTTCCTGCGTTGGCAATTTTATGGGCCGGTTCAACAGTGAGATTAAGAAGAGCAAGGAGTGTAGTACCTCATGTTCCTAATAAAGTAGCTAGTGATAGTTCTGCAAATGCTCCTTCTGTTACTACTACTACTTCTTTTGGGATATAAGAGCCTACTATGGCAGCTGCAAGTAATATTCGTGCTGATATTCTTTGGTACTCAAGAAATCATTTATGACGAGGGAAAGTATTAATTGGTCTTCCTCTTTGGTTATTCCTTCTTCTTCTGTGTCCTACACTACTGGTAGTGTGGCTGTCGGATCCTCATCTTTGGTACCTGTAGTGGTAAGAATAGTGTTTTATCGGTAGCAGTAACTGCTACTACCTATACTTATTCCGGTGATGAGGATATGGAGTGAGATTGGCAGTATTGATGAATCGAGGTCTGCCACCTTCATAGCCACCTGCTGGTGAATCAACTCCTACGGAAGCCGAAGCTTCTTCTTCAAGTTGGGGGAAGCGGTATAGGCAAAGGAAAAAGGAAGAAGAAAAGTTAAATGATTAATTTTTATATTGTGCGAGTGATTTTTGAGATATTGCTCTTTAACAGTGATTTTGTAATGTAGTGTTGCGTTGCAATAGATTAGTCTTGTGGATTGTTATTAGTGTGCCTGGGTTGATGTAGGTTTTGTGCGGATTTGTCTAGTTTTTAGCACAGATTGTGATTTATTTGACTATATGAATATTAGTTGGTATGTGTATTTGGATATTTTTCATAGTTGAGTTTTGTTGCTCAGAATAGTATTAGACTCGCGGTTTCGCGTGTGATGCGTAAGACATAATAAGCTAGTGTGTATCGATGTTCGTGGGTTATGTTTGGTCTTCTTGTTTTCTTTCAGTTGGTGTGTTGCTTTCTAGTGTGCTTGGTTATCTACTCCAAAGTTTTGCATCTTCCGGGGCATGTAGGCGGTTGTTTGGGATGATTTTTATGCGCGCATGTATTTTGTGTAGTTGATGTTATGTGCCTAGTGTGTACGCTCAGGTTGTTCCTCTTGTGTAGTCTTTATGTGTGCTGCTACAGATTAATAGTAACGGCGAAAATTCAATAACGATAATCAACAGTAATAAAAAAGGGGTGGGTGTTGTGAATACTATAACTGGAGTCGGTGGTGCTAGTTCTGGCCCTGAGAGTGGTGGTGGTGATGCTGATCAAGCTGGCAGTGGTGGCTTGCAGCAGGTTCAGGCTTCGCCTTATGATGGATTGGATGTAGCTACCCTCGTTGCTGCCGTCTCTACTACTTCTACTACTACCTCTGATGTTACTACTTATGCTGCTGTTACTACTGTTGCTGCTACTTCCATTGGTGCTACTACCTCTGTAGGTAAGGGTAGTAGTGGTGGTAGGAGTGAGAAGGGCAAGGGACCTGCTTCCAAGCGTTGTTCTGTTCTCGCTGCTGTTCCTGCTCCCACTATTGTTCCCGCTCCTGCTAGCACCGTTTCTACTACTACCGTTGTTGCTACTGCTGGTTCCTCTACATCTTCATCACTTCCTGATCCTTCTTCTCTTGAGTTAGGACCTGCTGTTTTTGTGGATTTGTTTGGATTTGTAGTACTTTCTGAGATTAGTGAAATGGTTGACAAGATCATATTTGACATTCGTGCAGCGGCTAAAGCTATTTACCAGTATACGGTAAGAGCTCAAGTTTCAGATGCCATTAGTATGCTTTCAAATTCTGAACGATTTGCTTGGTGTTTAGTTAGTATGAAGTTTTATGAGGCCAAATTTGTGACCAAATGCCTTGCTAATTATTGTTTTAAGATCCTTCCTGATGTTATTAACCGTCTTTGCAGTATCAGAGTATGGGATTCTTCTAGTCGTAGCTTTGTGCCATTAATGGGAAGCAGGTTAGTGGATTTTTGGGTATCTTTAGATAAGGACATTCTCAGAGCTATAGTGGATTGTTTTATGGCAAAGTGGCGTTACTCTACTGGTCGCCTTCGTGTTCCCTTTTTTGCTCCTTTAGATACTGGGGAGGGATCGTCCATTCTTTGTGGGAGAGATTTTGTTGGTTTTTGTGCTAAGGCTGGTACTTCTTCGTTGTCAGTTTCGAGATTTGCTTCAATTACGGGGATGAGAGAGCAGGTTGCACCTCACGGTGGTGATTTTGCAGATTTGTTTGGGTTTGAAGTACCTTCTGAAGTTAGGGAAATGGTTAGTGTTCTTATCTGTGAGATTAGTGCGCTGGCTAGAAGTACCTACTCGCATACTGTAAGATCTGAAGTATTGCATGCCCTGATTGGGCTTTCGGATTGTGAGCAACGTGCCTGGCTTATAGCTAATATGATGTTTTATAAAACTGCCTTTATGGCTAGGTGCTTTGCCGAGTATTGTGATGGGCTTTGTCCTGGTTTTATTTGCTCTCTTTTTAGTGTCGTACCGGGGGATGTTTATGGTCGTGGCTTTTTGTCATTAACAGGAGATAGTTTAAGAGTTTTTTGGATGTCTTTGGGTGAGATAGTTGCAGAAATTGTGGTTGATATTTTTGCAACAGAGTGGTCTGCGCTTACCAGGCGATTTTTTGTTCCATTAGGACCTGGGGGGGAATCGCCGTGCACTGTTCTTCGTGGGAGAGATTTTATTAGTGCTCTTGCTAGGGTTGGTATTCCTGATTTTGCTGATCCAAATATGAGAGTAAGGGAAGCAAGGCGGGTGGTGTATAATGTTTCTGAGGTGGATGATAGTAGTTCTATGGCTGGCGTTACTGTAGCTAGTGGTGGTTACGTAAGCGCTCCTTCTGTTGTTACCGCTTCTGTTGAGGTAAAAGAATTTCCTATAGTTCCTGGAAGTGGTTCTCTTAGCGGTCCTACTGGACCTAAGAAGTTACTTATGAGTAGATATAATAGCGCTGTTGGTACTTCTTCTTCGGGTATGTCTTCCGGTAGTAGTGCAGATGCTGGATCTTTATCTCAGTTGTCTGTGGGCATGGTTGGTGTTTCATCAGTAGTAACTACTGCTACTGCTACCACTTCTACTACTGCTTATACTTATTCTGGGGAGGGTGATATAGGAAAGAGATTGGCAGCATTGCTGAATCGAGATTTGCCACCTTCACCCCCGCCTGCTATTAGTGAATCAGCTCCTACGGAGGGTGAGGCTTCTTCTTCAAGTAGGAGAAGTGGTAGAGGGAAAAGGAAGAAGAAAAGTTAGGTGATATTAGTGTTTGTATTGCACTATATGTTGGTTGAATAAGTGGCTTGTGTTCGTTTTGTGTTCTGGGCAATTTTTGGATCTTTTATATATTGCTCGTTAACGATGATTTTGTAATGTGGTGGTGTATTGTAATAGATTAGATCAGTACTAGATTGTTGTGTGTCTGCATTGATATGGGTTTTGTGTAGATTTATTTGTTTTAGCGCAGATTGTGGCTTAATTTTGCGATATGAATGTAGATATGATTGTTAGTTGGTGTTGGTGTGTATATTTGATCTGGTTATTTTTCATAGGTAAGTTCTATTTCTCAGCATAATATCGGTTTTGTATGTAATGCTTGAAACATAATAAGCTCGTGTTCGTGTGTTGATTTATATTTGATCTGCTTAATTTCTTTCATTTGGTGTGTGTTGCTTTCTGTTATTCTTCATTCTTGGTTGTTTGCTCCAGTATGCACCCTGCGGGGCATATGGGTGGTAGTGTATTGTTTCTTCTTTTATGTATGTTTTGTGTTTTTCTTTTCAATAGTAATGTCGATAAAAAATCAATAGCAGCGATCAGCAATGAATAAAAAAGGAGTTTGATGTGAATCCTGTAACTGGAGGCGTTGGTGCTAGTTATGGTACTGATGGTAGTGGTGATGGTGATGCTGATCAATTTGACGGTGGTGGTTTGCAGCAGGTTCAGGTTTTTCCTGGTGGTGGATTGGGTGTAGCTGCCGTTGCTACTATCTCCACTACTGCTACTATTTCTTCTGTCGTTACTACTTATGCTCCTGTTACTACTGTTGTTGCCACATCCACTGGTTCCATTACCTCCACTGGTGCTACTACCTCTGTAGGTAAGGGTAGTAGTGGTGGTAGAAGTGATAAGGGCAAGGGACCTGTTTCCAAGCGTTATGCTGTTGGTTCTACGGTTTCTGCTGCTGCTGTTCATACTACTCCTGTTGGTGCAAGTCCAGAATTAGTTTATCCCACTTCTTCTCGAACATCAGCTGATCCTACTTCTTCTCAAACTATGGAATGTTGCGGTTTCCATTTTTGTGCTCAGGATTGGTTAAAATTACGTAAGAGTGAAGATGGTTTTTTATTTATCGTTGGAGAAGTGGCTACCTCAATTTTTAGATCTCGGCTTGGGAAGTTCTCTTTCTCACGTGGTGCTTCTGTAGTAGAAGGTATTTCTAGGTTACGTGGTGAATTGTTTTCTGATGTTGAAGTAGATGTGAGAGATTTTTCTGAGGAGTACTTTGAGGATGTTTGTAGTAAAGTTGCTTCTTCTTCTCATATACTTGGTGGAGCGGTTACAAAATTTAGTAGTGAGGAAGTCTGTCGATTTAGAGGATTGTTTTTTACTGCTATGCTTGCCAAGGTTAGAGAATGCTTGGCGCTTACGTGGAATTCAGAGGTTTCCCGGGCTTTGGATAGAGCTCTAGGTGCTTCCGCTGCTCCTGCTACCAGTCGCTCCCGCGCTAATTTTAGTGCCCGTGCTCGCGCTAATGTTAACGCTAGCGCCCGTGCTCGTGCTGCTGTTGTTCGTGTTGCTGCCGCTGCTCCTGCTACCGATCCTGCTGTTCGTGTTGCTGCCGCTGCCGCTACTCCTGCTACCGGTCCTGATCTTGGTCTCGATCTTGTTCTTGCTGACATTCGAGGTTGTGCTGCTGACCCTATTGATTCTAGCGCTCTCGTTGTCACTACCGCTACTGTTGCTACTGCTCCAGCTATTGCTACTGCTCCCTCTACTGCTCGCATTCGAGTTCCCTCTACCGCTCGCGCTCGTGCTACCACTGCCACTGCCACTGTTACTACTGCTGGTCCTTCTGCATCTTTATTGCTTCCCGCTTCTTCTCATATTGATCCAGGATTTGTAGATTTGTTTGGTTTTAGAGTACTTCCTGAGGTTAGCGAGTTGGTTAATAAGCTCGTATCTGAGATGTGTGCATTGGCTAAAGGTGCTTACCCATACACGATGAGAACTCCAGTGTCAGATACTCTGTGTTGGTTTTCAAGTTCTGGAAAAAAACGTGCTTGGTGTTTAATGAGTATGAAGCTTTATGAGACCAAATTTGCAGCCAAATGCTATGTTGCGTATTGTGCTAAGCTCATTCCTGAATTTATTGTATCTATTTGCAGTGTTAGAGCGTGGGATTCCTCTAGTCGTTGCTTGTCGCCGTTAGTAGGAAACAGGTTAAGAGATTTTTGGGCATCCTTAGATCAAGCCGTTCTCAAAGCTGTAGGGGATTTTTTTGTTGCAAAGTGGGCTGCACTTACTATGCGCTTTTCTGTTCCATTTTTTTTTCCTTTAGGCCCTGAAGAGGGATCATCTGCTCTTTGTGGAGGAGATTTTGTTGATGCTTGTGCTAGTACTAGGTCTGGTGCTTCTTCGTTGTCAGGTTCAAGATTTGCTTCAATTATTGGAAGAGTGGAGGTGCAAGTAGTACGTGGTGATTGTGTAGATTTGTTTGGGTTTGAAGTACTTCCTGAGGTTAGAGAAATATTTGATGTTCTTATATGTGAGATTAGTGCGTTGGCCAGACTTACCTACTCTTCTGTGGTAAGAGATCAAGTGTTGGATGCCATGAGTAGGCTTCCAGATTCTGAACAATGTGCTTGGCTTACAGCTAATATGATGCTTTATAAAACTGGCTTTATGGCTAAGTGCTTTACCAATTATCATAGTGGGCTTTGTCCCGATTTTATTAGATCTCTTTTTAGCGTCAGAGTGGGGGGCGATTCTGGTTGTAGCTTGTTGTCATTAACGGGAAACAGTTTAAGAAATTTTTGGTTATCTTTGAATGATGCTATTACGGAATCTGTAGAGGCTGTTTTTTTAGCAGAGTGGGGTAAGTTTACTGGTAGATTTTTTGTTCCACTAGAACCTGAAGAGGAATCATCATCTACTGCTCTTTGTGGGAGAGATTTTATTAATGCTCTTGACAGGGCTGGTCTTCCTGCGTTGGCAATTTCAGGAATGAGAGGACGAGTGGCACGGAGAGCGGTACCTCATGTCGCTGAAGTAGCTAGTGGTAGCTCTGCAGCTGGTAGTAGCTCTATGGCTGATAGTAGTTCAGCCTCTGTAGTTGATGTTATTTCTGTAGCTGTTAGTACTGTAGCTAGTGGTGGTTCTGTAAGCGCTTCTTCTGTTGAGGTAAAAGAATCCCCTGCGATCACTAGAAGGGGTCCTATTAGTGTACCTAAGAAATCATTTATGAGTAGATATAGTGCTGGCGGTGGTGCTTCTTTTTCTGGTATGACTTCTTCGGTGTCCTCCAGTAGTAGTGTAGCTGCTGGATCTTTATCCTCGGTATCTGCTATGGTTGGTGCTTCATCATTAGTAACTACTACTACCGCTGCTGCTGCTACTGCTTATACTTATTCTGGGGAGGAGGATGTAGGAGTGAGATTGGCGGCATTGATGAATCGTGGTCTTCCACCTTCACCGACTCCTGCTAGTGAATCAACTCTTACTGAAGGCAAAGCTTCTTCTTCAAATCGGGAAAGTGGTATAGGTAAAAGAAAAAGGAAGAAGAAAAGTTGAGTGGCTAGTTTTTGTATTGCGCTATAACGTTGGGTGAGAGGGGTTTGTGTTCATTTTAGGTTGCGTGAGTGATTTTTCAGACATTGCTCATTAGTAATAGTTTTGGAATATGATGTCGTATTGCAATAGGTTAGTCTTGGATTGTTGCATATCTGCGTTGTGTGGGTTTTGTTTAGATTTATTTGGTTTGGCACGGATTGAGGTTTGTTTGACAATACAAATGTGGATGCTACTGTTGGTTATGCTTGTTGACTATTCTTTATAGGTGATACTTGTTGCTCAGCATACTATCAGTTTTGTGTCTAATGTGTAAAACAGAATAAACTCGTGTTCGTATGTTGATTTATATTTGATCTGCTTAGTTTCTTTCATTTGGTGTGTTGCTTTATTTTGTTCTTGGTTGTTTGCTCCAGCATGCACCATCCGGTGCATAGAGATGATAATGTAGTGTTTCTTTCTGTATGCTTTGTGCTTTACTTTGGTTATGAGTGAGTACCTAGTGTTGTATATGATCAGGTTGTGCCTCTGATATGGTGGTGGTGTGTATTAGCTATAAATTAATAATAACGGTGATAGAAAATCAATAACAAAGATCAACAATAATAATAAGTAAAAAAGAGTTGCTTGTGGGTTCCGCCTGGAATCGGTGGTTCTTGTTCTGGGGTAATAATGATGCCGGTCAAGTTGATATTGGCGGCTCACGGCATGTTCAGGTTTTTCCTTATGGTGATTAGGTGTACCGTGTATTACTTCTGCTACTCTATCTTTGTTGCTATTTTCTTCGCTGCTGCTATCTCCACTGACGTTACTATCTCTGTGTGTAAGCTTATGATAGCTGTAGTAAGAATAAGAAGAGTAACGGATGTGTTCCCGCTATATTGCTGATATTTGTCACTGCTCTGTTCATTCTATTACTATAAGAATTATAATTGCTTTTGCTCCTTCACTTTTTGGTACTAGTGCTCTTCTAGAGGGAGTTAATTTCATTCTTTTCAAACTATTGAGTATAGTATGGAAATGATTTTTTACGTACACTTTAAGAAATGGCTGTTTCAATTTTTAGATCTCTTATGGGAGACCACCTTTTTCTTAAGTGTTGCCTTTGGAGAAAGAGATATTTCTATTTTACGTTGCGAATTGTTTGTTGCTGTTGAAGAGGGTGTGCACGGTTTTAATGAAGTGTATCTTGAGAAATGTTCATCATAGAATTATTTCTTCTTTGTATCTCTTTGGTGAAGAGAGGAGGGGATTTAGTCACATGGAAGTTGCTCAATCTAGGGAATTGTTTTTTGCCAATACAGTCGCTATGGTTAGAGAGTGTTTGGTGCTTTTATATGGAATTTAGAGATTAATTCAGAGTTTTTGGTTATGGTAGGATTCAAAGTGCTATTGCTACTGTTGCTTTTGCTTCTACACCTTCATTTCTTTCTGATCCTCCTTCTCTTGATCCAGGGTTTACTGTTTTTGTAGATTTGTTTGGTTTTAAAATACTTCCTTAGGTTAGCGAAATAGTTAATGTTCTTATCTGTGAGATTAGTTCATCAGCTATACGTACTTAATCGTCTATTGTGAGAATACGGTATTGTATGCCATGAGTAAGCTTTAAGGTTCTGAATAGCATGTTTGGCTATAGCTGTGATGCTTTATAAAATTGGCCGTGGACAAGTTCTTTGATGCTTATCATGCTTGGTTTTGTGCTATTTGATTTCATTGACTCTCTTTTAGTGTTAGGGCATGGGGTACTTCTGGTCGTAGCTTAAGCTTATTGTAATTAGCGGTAAATATGGTAAGAGGTGAGGTTTTTGGATATCTCTAGGTAGAGTTTTTATAAAAGCTACGCAGGATATTTTTGTAGCAAAGTGGGAATTTAATAGGCTCTTTTCTTGTTCCATCAATCTCTGGGAAGTAATCATTATTTACTCTTCTTTGCGGGGGAGATTTTGTTAATGCTTATGCTAGTACTGGTGTTCCTGCGTTGGCAGTTTCAGGGCCCGGTTTAATTATAAGAGAATTAATAGTACGAGCAGTATCTCATGTTGATGAAGTAGCTAGTGGTGGTTCTGTGGCCGATATTGGTTCTACTTCTAAATTGATATATAAATCATCTATGGTTGGCACTGATTCTTCTACCTTAGATTTTTCAGAGCCCTTTGTTAGCTATAGAAGAAGTTGAATTGTCCATAGTCAGTACTTCTTTTTCTGCTGTCTTGGTAATTTTTAGAAGATGAATTATCTGAGTGGATAGTGGTGCTAACAATTAGTGTTTCTTCTTTCTGTTACTACTTATGTTATTAGTGTGTCTATGTTGATATAGGTTTTGTGTAGATTTATCTGGTTTTATCGCAGATTGTGGTTTATTTGACAATATATGACCATTAGTTGTTGTGTGTATTTGGCTATTTTTCATAGGTAGGTTTCGTTGTTCAGCATACCATTAGCTTTGTAATTTTGTTTGTGATGATACTTAAGGCAGAATAAACTAGTTTTCGCGTGTTGGTATTCCTTGACTTTTTATAGTTGACGTGTTGCCTGCTAGCACGCTTGCTTGTTCGCCACAGCGCCTTGTGCTCTACGTGACGTTGGAGGTAACTGTGTAAGGTAACTTCTCTGCGTGCTTTGTATTTTGTTGTTTCTGCAGTTGTAAGTAGGCACCCACTGTCTGTACTCAGATTGTAGAAAGCAGTGTGTGCTAGCTACAAGTTGATGGCAACTATGGTGAAAAATTGATAACAAATAACAACGGATTAACAATAATAATAAATAAAAAAGGAGTTTGGTATGAATCCTGTAGCTGGAGTAGGTGGTGATAGTTCTGATGTTGGGTGTGATGATGTTGCTGATCAAGTTGTCAGTAGTGGATTGCAGCAAATTCAGGTTCGGGATTTTTCTGATGTTGTATTGGGTGAGGCTAGCGTTGCTAATGCTCCCACTATCGCTACTACTTCCTCTGCTATTACTACTTCTGCTATTACTACTTCTGCTGCTACCTCCACTAGTGCTACTACCTCTGTAGGTAAGGGTAGTAGTGGTGGTAGAAGTAGTAATAAGGGTAAGGGACCTGCTCCTAGGAGGGGTTGTACTGCTGGTGTTGTAGTTTCTGCCGCTTCTGTTTCCGCTCCTACAGGAATTGCTACTACTGCTACTGGTGGCGCAAGTGCTCTAGAGTTAGTTGATCTTACTTCTTCTCAAACTGTGGAGTGTTGCGGTTTTCATGTTTGTACTCCGGATTTGTTAGCATTACGTGGGATGGAAAATGATCTTTTATGTGCCTTTGAAAAAGTGGCTTTTTCAATTTTTAGATCTCTGGTTGGAGGATCTCGTTTATTCCGTGGTGCTGCTGGAGTAGATATCTCTAATTTGCGTGATGAATCGGTTGCTTCTGTTGCAGCGCATATGAGTAATTTTGTTGGAGTATACTTTGCTAATATTTATAGTAGAATTGTTGCATCTTTTCATTTTATTAGTGGAGAAAGTGTTAGATTTAGTGATGAGGAAGCCGATAAGTTTAGAAGATTATTTTTTGCTGGTACAGTTGCTAGGATTAAAGAGTGCTTAGCGATTAAGTGGAATTCAGAGATTTCCCGTACTTTGGAGGGAGTTCCAGTTGTTCCCGCTACCTCTGACACAGTTGCTGAGGTTAAGGAGTGCTTAGCAATTAAGTGGAATTTAGGTATTTCCCGTACTTTGGAGGGAGCTCCAGTTGTTCCCGCTACCTCTTCTTGCTTTCGTGCTCCCGCCGCTACTGCTACTCCCGCTGTTGTTGCTCCCGCTGTTGTTGCTCCCGCTTCCCCTTCTACTACCCATTTTGTAGATTTGTTTGGGTTTAAAGTACTTCCTGAATTTGCTGAAATGGTTGACACGCTCATTTCTGAGGTTTGTGCATTTGCTAGACGTACTTACCCCTATGTAGTGAGAGTTCCAGTGTCAGATGTTATGTGTAAGCTTTCAGTTTCTGAACGACTTGCCTGGTGTGTAGATAATGTGATGCTTTATGAGACCAGTCTTGTGTCTAGATGTGTTGCTGTGTACTATGCTAAGCTCCTTCTTAAATCTATTGAACCTCTTTGTGCTGTAAGGGCATGGGATTCTTCTAGTCGTAGCTTGTCGCCATTAATGGGAAGCATGTTAAGAGATTTTTGGTTATCCTTAGACCAAGCCATTCTCAGAGCTGTGGGGAATTTTTTTATTTCAAGGTGGAATGGACTCATTGGGAACTTTTTTGTTCCATTACCACTAGGCCCTTTAGAGGGATCCTCTGCTCTTTGTGGAGGAGATTTTATTAGTGCTTACTCTAAGATTAGCGTTCCTTCGTCGGCAGTCTCGGGATGTACTTCAGTTGCTGGAGAAATAGGAGCACAAGCAGTACCTCATGATGATATTTATGTGGCCGGTGGTGATCTTATAGATTTGTTTGGGTTTGAAGTGCCTGTTGAGGTTGGAGAGATAGTTAATGTTCTTATCCGTGAGGTTAGTGCGTTGGCTAGACGTACTTACCCATCTATGGTAGGAGCTCCCGTGTTGGATGCTCTGCTTGAGCTTTTAGCTCCTTCTGAACAATTTGCGTGGCTTACATCTAATATGATGCTTTATAAAACTTCCTTTATGGCTAAGTGCTTTTCCGAGTACTGTTCCGAGTTTCGTCCCGGTCTTATTGATTCTCTTTTTAGTGTCAGGGACTGTAACACTTCTGGTCGTAGCTTGTTGTCACTAACGGGAGACAGCTTAAGAATTTTTTGGATATCTTTGAGCAGTGCTATTGTAGATGCTGTAGGGGATATTTTTTTAGCAGAGTGGGGTGAATCTGCCAGGCTATTTTTTGTTCCAGGACCTGGAGAGGAGCCACCATTTACCGTTCTTTGTGGGAGAGATTTTGTTAATGCTAATTCTAAGGTTGGTGTTCCTGAATTGGCAATTTCAAGGTCTGGTTCAATTACGAAAGTACGAAGAGCACAGGGAGTATCTTGTGTTGCCGAACCAGCTGGTGGTGTTTCTTTGGCTGGTAGTGGTTCTGTGATTTCTTCCTCTGTTACCACTTCTGCTGGGGTAGTAGAACCTGATGTGGCAGGTGGAGTTAGTGGGCGTGTTGATTATTCTTTGGGACTCAAGAAATCATTTATGATTAGGGAAGGTATTGGTGAGTCTTCCTCTTCGGTTGTGCCTTCTTCTTCAGTTGTGTCTTCCTCTTCGCTGTTTTCCACTAGTAGTGTAGCTGCTGGATCTTTATCTTCGGCATCTGTAGGGATGGGTAGTGTTTCATCGGCAGCAACTACTACTACTTTTACTTATTCTGGGAATGAGGATATAGGAGTGAGATTGGCAGCATTGCTGAATCAAGGTCTGCCACCTTCACCGCCGCCTGCTAGCGAATCAATTCCTACGGAAGGCGGAGTTTCTTCTTCAAGTCGTGTAAGTGTTAGAGGAAAACGAAAAAGGAAGAAGAAAAGGTAAATGATTAGTTTTTGTATTGCACTATATGTTATTTGAGTGAGGGGCTTGTGTTTGTTTTATGTTGAGAGTGATTTTTTGATGTATTGCTCGATGGCAATAGTTTTGTGATGCGGTGTTGTATTGTGTCTTATATTGTGTCTCTGGTGTGAAGGTGGTATGTGTTAGCTGTAAATTGATAATAACGATGATAAAAAATCAGTAATGCCAATAACAAGTAAGAAAATAGTTGGGCGTGGATCCTGTAACTTGAGTCGGTGGTGCTAGTTCCGATCATGTAGGTTGTAGAGTAAGATGATGCTGGTCTAGTTGATGGTGGCTGATTGAAGTAGATTCAGGTTTTATCTGATTGAGGGTTGTATGTAGCTACAGTTGCTACTTTATTCGTGATGTTACTATCTTCATTGGCTCCGCTGTCTCTGTGGATAAGGGTAGTTGGTGGCAGCATGAATAAGAAGGACAATGGAAGTGCTCCTAGGGTTACATCAATGATATCATATTTCATGCCACTGCTGTTTGTCATTCTGCTGAGATAAGAATTTCTCCTTCCATTTTCGGCACAAGTGTTCTTCTAGAAGGAGTTAATCTTACTTCTCTTCAAACTATGTATGGAGTATTGATCTTTCTGTGTATATACTCCGGATTTGTTAGAATTGCGGGATCATAGAATAGAAATGGTTTTTACGTACTATTGAAGAAGTGGCTGTTTCAATTTTTAGACCTCAGATTAGATAATAAATATTTTTTCTTAAGTGTTGCTTTTGGAGAAAGAGAGGTTTCTATTTTACATTGTGAATTGTTTGCTGCTGCTGAAGTGGATGTGCATGGTTTTGATTAAGTGTACCTTGAGCTTGAGAATGTTAATTGTATAGTCGTATAGTTTTCTTCTTTGTATCTCTTTGATGAAGAGAGGAGGAGATTTGGTGATGAAGGAGATGCTCAGTTTAGGTAATTATTTTTCGCCAATACATTTATTAGAGCTGGAGGGTGTTGCTGCTGTTGATTTTATATCTTCGCTGATTCGTTGGTTTTGTCGATTTGTTTGGGTTTGACTGAGGTTAGCGAAATAATAATGTATCTGTGGGATTAGTGTATTGAGCGTGTCTTCTTCGTCATTTTACTGCAGTGTTTCATCAATGGCAGCTACTCTACTAGTATCGATTATAGGGAGGGTGGTATAGGGGAGAGATTGGCAGCATTTTAGCACAGATTGTGGTGCGTTTGACGATACAAATGTGACTATTAGTTGGTATGTGCATTTGGCTATTTTTCTTAGCCGAGTTTAGTTGTTAAGCGTACCATTAGCTTTGTGTGTGATGAGTGAGATGTAGTGAATAACTCGCGTCAGAACGTTGATTTATGTATTTATTTTTACTTAATTTATTTCAGTTTGTGTGTTGCTTTCTGTTTGCTTGGTCGTTCGCTTCAACTCCATGAACCCTCCGGAACATAGCGGTAACGGTGTGGCGATTCTTATATGTGATGTGCTCTGCGTTTTTCTGTAGCCGTTTTGGTAAGTACCTGGTGTGTACACTCGGGTTGTGTCTCTGATGTAGTAATGATGCATGTTAGCTGTAAATTAATAGCAATGATGATAAAAAATCAACGACAACAATAAATAAAAATAAAGAAGGAGTTGGTGTGAATCCTGTAGCTGGAATCGGTGGTGCTAGTTCTGGTACTGGGGGTGATGATGGTGCTGATCAAGTTGGCAGTTATGGTTTGCAGCAGGCTCGGACTTTGCTTGATGGTGGATGGGGTGTAGATATTGTTTCTACTATTGCTACTGTTTCTGCTACCGCTACTGTTTCCTCTTTTGTTAACACTGTTGATGCTGCCTCTACTAGTGCTGCTACCTCTGTGGGTAAGGGTGGTAGTGGTGATAGGACTAAGAAGGGCAAGGGACCTGCTCCTAAGAGAAGTTATACCGCTGGCGTTGTTGTTTCTACCGCTGCTGTTCATCCTATTCCTACTGGCGCAAATGTTCTTCCAGAAGTATTTAGTATCACTTCTTTTCAAACTATGGAGTGTTGCGGTTTCTGTGTTTATGCTCCGGATTTGTTAGCATTACGTGGTATGGAAAATGATTTTTTACGTACCGCTGAAGAGGTGGCTATTTCAATTTTTAGATCTCGAGTTAGAGAGTCCACTTTTTTACCTGGTGCTCTTGAAGAAAGAGATATTTGTAGCTTACGTAGTGAATTGTTTGCTGCTTTTGAAGCAGATATGAGTGATTCTACTTTAGTGTACTTTGAGAATGTTTATCGTAGAGTTATTTCTTCTTTGCATCTTGTTGATGGAGAGAGGATGAGGTTTAGTAGCGAGGAAGCAGATAATTTTAGTGGATTGTTTTTTGCTAGTACAGTTACTAGGGTTAGAGAATGCCTGGTACCTATATGGAATGCAGAGATTTCTCGGGCCTTGGGTGGTATTCGAAGTGCTACTACTGACACTGCTACTACTGCTGCTGCCTCTTCTACATCTTTATTGCTTCCTAGTTCTTCTTTTCCTGTGCCAGGATTTGTTGGTCTTGTAGATTTGTTTGGGTTTGAAGTATCTCCTGATTTTAGTGGAGTGGTTAACAGACTCATATTTGAGGTTGGTGCGTTGGCTAAATGTATTTACCCCTATATGGTAAAGTCTCCAGTGTCAGGTGTCCTGCGTAAGCTTTCAGATTCTGAACGACGCTCTTGGTGTGCAGATAATATGATGTTCTATGAGACCAATTTCTTGGCCAGATGCCTTGCTGTATATTATGCTAAGCTCCTTCCTGATTTTATTAACCCTCTTTGCAGTGTCAGAGTATGGGATTCCTCTGGTCATAGCCTGTTGCCATTAACAGGAAACAGGTTAGGAGATTTTTGGGTATCTTTGTATAAAGCCATTCTCAAGGTTTTAGGGAGTTTTTTTGTTGCAAGGTGGTCTGCACTTACTAGGAGATTTTTTGTTCCATTAGGCCCTGAAGAGGGATTATTTGCTCCTTGTGGTGGAGATTTTGTTAGTGCTCATGCTAAGTCCGGTGTTCCTTCGTTGTCAGTTCCAAGATCTGGTTCAATTATTGGAAGAATGAAAGTACGAGTGGTACCTTATGGTGATGATGGTTATGTAGATTTGTTTGGGTTTAAAGTACTTCCTGAGGTTAGGGAAATAGTTGATGTTCTTATCTGTGATGTTGGTGCACTGGCTAGGAATATTTACTTGTCTGTGGTAAGAATTCAAGTGTTGGATGCTCTGAGTAAGCTCTCAGATTCTGAGCAATGTGCTTGGCTTATAGCTAATATGATGCTTTATAAAACTGCCCTTGTTGCTAAGTGCTTCGCCGGGTATCGTGCTGAGTTTCGTCTCGGTTTTATTGACTCTTTTTTTGGTGTCGGAGCACGTGATACTTTTGGTCGTGACTTGTTGTCACTAAGTGGGAACGATTTAATAATTTTTTGGACATTCTTAGGTAGATCTATTATAGGAGCTGCGGAGGATGTTTTTTCATCGGAGTGGAGTAAATTTACTAATCGGTTTTTTGCTCCATTAAGCCCTGAGGAGTCAGCATTTTCCGTTCTTCGTGGGGAAGATTTTGTTAATGCTTATGCTAAGGTTGGTGTTCCTGCGTTGGCAATTTCAGGGGGAGGTTCAATGATACGAGAACGAAGAGCGCAAGCAGTATCTCGTATTGCTGAAGTAGATGGTGGTAGTTCTGTAGCTGGTGGTAATTCTGAGTCTCGATTGAGACCTCAGTTAGCTACGGTTGATGCTAGTTCTTCTGCCTCGGAAATTTTAGGGAGTGAGTTACTTGCTTCTTCATCTGGATTGGTAACAGTGGTAGCAACTAGTGTCCCTTCTGTTACTACTTCTGTTGGGGTAGGAGAACTTGATATGGCGGCTGGAAGTAGTGGCGGTACTGATTATTCTTTAGGACTCAAGAAGTCATTTATGATTAGACTGCGGGCTATTGGTGAGCCTTTCTCTTCGGGTATGTCTTCTTCTTCGGTGTCCGCCAGTAGTGATGTTGCTGCTGGACTTTTATCTTCAGCACCTGCAGTGATGGGTAGTGTTCCGTCAGTATCAACTACTACTGCCTACGCTTATTCTGGGGATGAGGATATAGGAGTTAAATTGGCAGCATTGATGAATAGTAGTTTGCCACCTTCACCGCCATCTGCTAGTAAGTTAACTCCCCCTACTGAAGGCGAAGCTTCTTCTTCAAGTCGAGGAAGTGGTGGGGGAAAAAGGAAAAGGGAAAATTAGGTGCTGGGTATTGCTCTTGTTTGTATTGCACGGTATTTTTATTGAGTAAGGTGCTTGTGTTGATTTTATGTTGTGAGAGTGATTTTTGAGATATTGCTTGTTAGCAATAGTTTCGTAATGTGATGTTGCATTGTAGTAGATTAGTCTTAAATTCTTGTGTGTTTGAGTTGATATGGGTTTTGTGTAAATTTGTCTGGTTTTGGCACATATTGTGGTTTATTTGGTGTGGTTTATTTGGCGATGTAAATATGATTATTTGGCATGTGTAGTTGGCCATTTTTCATTGGTGAGTTTTGTTGTTAGGCATACTATTGGCTGTGTGTGGTTCGTGGGGCATGGCGGTACCGTGTTCGTACGTTGGTTTATGTTTGATCTGCTCACGACTCCTTTCAGCTTGTGTGTTGCTTTCTGGTGTTCTTGGTTGTTTGTTCCAGCGCCTTGCGCTCTCGTAGACATAGAATAATAGTGTAGGGTGTTCTTTCTGCCTGTTTTGTTATGGTTGTAGCAAGTGTCTATGCTCGGATTGTGTTCCTGACGCGGTGGTGGTGCGTGTTGACCGTAAGTTGGTAACAACGGTAATAAAAAATCAACAACAGCGATTAATAATAAATAAAAAAGGAGCTTGATGTGTATCCTGTAGCTGGAGCCGGTGGTACTTGTCCTGGGGGTAATGATGATGTTGATCAAGCTGACGGTGGCGGTTTGCAGCAGGTTGATGCTTTACCTAGTGATGGATCGGGTGTAGCTGCTGTTTCCACCACCACCACTACTGTTACTACTACCACTGCTGCTACTACCACTGCTGCTACTACCACTGCTGCTACTACCACTGCTGCTACTTCCTCTGCTGCTACTACCGCTACCGCTACTTCCACCTCTGGACGTAAGGGTGTTGGTGATAAGGGCAAGAAACCTGCTTCTAGGAGGGGGAGGAGAAGTTATACTGCTGGTGTTGTAAGTCCTGCCGCTGCTACTGTTCGTCCTGTTCGTGAGGGTGTTGGTGATAGGGGCAAGAAACCTGCTCCTAAGAGGGGGAGGAGGAGTTATACTGCTGGTGTTGTAAGTCCTACCTCTGCTGCTGTTCATTCTGTTCCTACTGGCGCAGGCGTTCTGGGAGCAGTTGATATTACTTCTTCTCAAGAACCCGTAGAGTGTTGCGGTTTTCATATTTGTACCTCGGATTTGCTAGAATTACGTAGAATGGAAGGTGACTTTTTAAGTGCCGTTGAGGGGATGGTTGCTTCAATTTTTAGATCTCGGATTGAAGAATGTCGTTTATTGCTACTTAGTGCTTCTGGGGAAAGAGAGTTTTGTAATTTACGTGATGAATTGTTTGCTATTGCTGAAGTAGATATGGGTTGTTTTACTCGAGGGTACTTTCAGAATATTAGTTGTAGAGTTACTTCTTCTTTTCATCTAGTTGCTGGAGAGCGTGTGAGGTTTGGTGATGATGAAGCCGGTCGGTTTAGTGACCTGTTTTTTGATCATACAGTTGGTGAGCTTAGGGTACGCTTAGCGGCTTTGTGGAATTCAGAGATTTCCCGAGCTTTGGGTGGTGTTTCAGGTACAACCACTACGACTGCTGCTCCCGATACGACTGCTGCTCCCGCTGTTATTCGTCCTATTCCTAATCATGCTCCCACTGTTATTCGTCCTATTCCTGTAAAGGTTGCTCCTGTTGTTGTTTTATTTCCTCCCAGTAATGTTCGTCCTACTCCTGCTCCTGCTCCTGCTCCTGCTCCTGCTCCTGCTCCTGCTCCTGCTCCTACTGGTGCAGATGTTGTGGAAGTAGTTGATCTCGCTTCTTCTCAAGAATCTGTAGAGTGTTGCGGTTTTTATGTTTGCACCCCGGATTTGCTGGAATTACGTAGAATAGAATGTGACTTTTTAAGTGCCGTTGAGGGAAGGGCTGCTTCGATTTTTAGAGCTCGGTCTGGAGAATGCAGTTTGTTACTGCCTGGTGCTTCTAGAGAAAGCGGGATTTCTAGTTTACGTGATGAATTGCTTTCTATTGTTGAAGTAGAGATGGTTGGTTTTGCTCGACGGTACTTTCAGAATGTTCGTCTTAGAGTTGGTTCTTCTTTGCATTTATCTGCTGGAGAGCGTGTTAGGTTTGGTGATGATGAAGCCGATCGGTTTAGTACATTGTTTTTTGATGGTACGGTTGCTAGGGTTAGAGAATGCTTAGCGCTTTTGTGGGATTCAGTGGTTTCCCAGGCTTTGGGTGGTGTTTCAGGTACTGTCACTACCACCGCCGCTCCTGCTACTACTATTACTACTACCACTCCTCCTCCTACCGTTGCTCCCACTATTATTCGTCCTACACCTGTGAGGGTTGGTTCTGCTTCTGTTGTAGTTTCTTCCGATATTGTTCGTCCTGCTCCTGCTCCTGCTCCTGCTCCTGCTCCTGCTCCTGCTCCTGCTCCTGCTCCTGCTCCTGCTCCTGCTCCTGCTCCTGCTCCTGCTGGCGCAGGCGTTCTAGGAGTAGTTGATCTCACTTCTTCTCAAGAAGAAACTTTAGAGTGTTGCGGTTTTCATGTTCTTGCCTCGGATTTGTTAGAATTACGTAGAATGGAAGATGATTTTTTATGTGCCCTTGAAAGAATGGCTGCTTCAATTTTTAGATCTCGGGCTGGAGAATGCCGTTTATTACTACTTAGTGCCTCTGAAGGAATCGATATTTCTGGTTTAAGTGATGAATTGTTTGCTACTGTTGAAGTAGATACGGCTGATATTGTTGGAGTGTACTTGCGAAATATTCGTCTTAGAGTTAGTTCTTCTTTGCATTTAGCTGCTGGGGAGCGTTTTAGGTTTGGTGATGATGAAGCCGATCAGTTTAGTAGATTATTTTTTGATAGTACAGTTGTTAGGGTTAGAGAACTCTTAGCGGTTTTGTGGAATTCAGTGGTTTCCCAAGCCTTGGGCGGTGTTTCAGGAGCTACCGCTACCAACGCCGCTCCCACTACTACTGTTACTCCCACTACCACTGTTACTCCAACTGCCACTGTTACTCCAACTACCACTGTTACTCCAACTACGACTGTTACTCCAACTACGACTGTCACTACTGCCGTTTCTTCTTCTGCTAGTGGCAGGGGCGGTGTTTCTGCGTCGGCAATTTCAGGGGCTGGTTTAGCAACGAGAAGACTAAGATCACGATTAGTATCTTATTGTGATTCCGAAGTAGATGATAGTAGTTCTGCGGTGGCTGGTGGTAGTTCTGCTGCGGCTGGTGGTAGTTCTGCTGCGGCTGGTGGTAGTTCTGCTGCGGCTGGTGGTAGTTCTGCTGCGGCTGGTGGTAGTTCTGCTGCGGCTGGTCGTGGTTCTGTTTCTCGCAAGAGAGGTAGGAAAAGGAAAAGTAAAAATTAAGTGGTGAGTATCGATTTTATGTGACTCGTAATATAAATAAACATTTGGAGTGTTGCTCTTCTTATATTACGTGCTTTGTGTTTTGTTTTAGTTGTAAGTAAGTTTCTGTTCCCAGATTGTGCTTTTTGTGTAGATAGAAAAGGAATTAGGTGTGAACTATGCAACTGGGTTTATGCGCTAGTTCTGATTCTTGGGATTGGTGATGATGCCGGAGTTGGCAATGGTAGCTTCAGTGGGCTAAAGTTTTCTCCTGGTTGTAGATTGATATAGTTATCCCTGCTACTACTTCTGGTGCTACATCTCTGTTGTTACTTCCTTCGCTGTTCACTACCTCCACTGGTTCTGATGCCTCTGTGGGAGGGGTAATATGGTGGTGGGGCAATAGGAATGAGGGGCAATGGATGTGTTTCTAGGAGTTATGCTGGTGATATATAGTTCCTATCAGCCGCTGTTTATCATCTTGCTGAGATAAGTATAGCTTCTTCTGGCACAGGAGTTTTTCTAGAGGGAGTTTTTCACTCTTTTCAAACGGTGGGGTATTGCGTTTTTCGTATTTATATTCCGGGTTTACTAGAATTACGTAGTATGGAGAATGATTTTTTACGTACTGTTGAGGAAGTGGGCGTTTCAATTTTTAGATCTCTGATTAGATAATTATTTTTCTTAAGTGTTGCTTTGGGGAAAGATGGGTTTTTCTTTTACGTTGTTAATTGTTTGCTGCTGTTGAAGTGGGAATGTATTGCTTTTATTAAGTGTGTCCTGATAACGTATCATCGTAGCCCTGTATCTCGTTGGTGAAAAGAGTAGGAGATTTGGTGGCGTGGGAGCGCTTGTTTTAGGTAATTATTTTTTGCCGATACAGTCAATAGGGCTAGAGAGTGTTTGGTTCTTACATGAAATTCAGAGGTTTTTTGTACCTTTGTAGTATCAAAAGCGTTACTACTGTTTCTGCTTCTACACCTTCATTGATTTGTTGTTTTTGTAGATTTGTTCGGATTTGAGGTGCTTCCTGAGGTTAGCTAAATAGTCAATGTTCTTATCCGTGAGATGATTAGTGCATTGGTTAGTCTTATTTTCGGTCTATTGTGAGAATTTTAGTGTTGGATGCCAAGATAAGTAAGCCTTCTGAGTAACATACTTGGTTTGTAAGTTTATGAAGCTTTATAAAATTGTCCTTGTTGCCGGGTCTTTTGCCACGTGTTGAGCTGTATTTAGTCCTGAGTTTATTGACTCTTTTTTAGTGTTGGAGCAAGGGATACTTATGTTCTTAGCTTGTTATCAGCGAGAAATAGTTAAGAGGTTTTTGGATATCTCTAGATAGAGCCCATATAAAAGCTATGGAGGATGTTTTTGTAGCAGAGGAGTGGATGTTGGATAGAAGCTTTTTTATTTCATTAGTCTCTGGAGAGGAATCATAATCTACTGTTCTTTGTGAGGGGAGATTTTGTTAATATTTATGCTGAGGATGGTGTTCCTTCGTTGGTAGTTTTAAGTTCTGGTTCAATTATGAGAGAACGAAGAGCATGGGCAGTGTCTCATGTTGATGAAGAGATATCAGTTATCTATGTATCTATGTTAGCACTGATTCTTCTTCCTTAGATTTTTCAGAGCCGCCGGTATTTTGGCTAGAAAGAAGAAGTTGAATTGTCTATGGTCGGTGCTTCTGTTGCTGCTATCCTGGGATTTTTTAGGAGATGATCATCTAAGTGTATATAGTGCTAACAATTAGTGCTTCTTCTGTCATTACTTCTGTTGAGATATAAGGATTTACTATAGCAGCTGGAAGCAGTGATCATACTTATTATTCTTTAGGACTCAATAAATCGTTTATGATTAGACAAGTTATTGGTAGTCCTTCCTCCTCTGGTATGTATTATTCTTTGGTGTTTTATAGTAGCGTTTCATCAGTAGTAGCACATTACTGATACTGATTATGGGAAGGGCGGTGGTATAGGGGAGAGATTAGTGTCATTGCTTTGCTGAATCTAGATTTGCCACCTTCACCACCACTTATCAATTCCTATGGAAGAGATAAAGCTTTTCCATTATATCGTGGAAGTTGTAAAAGTAAAAGTTAAAATTAATTGTTTTAAATGTTAAGTATTATTCTTATTTGTACTGCACGATATTTTTATTGAGAAGGGTGTTTGTTTTAATTTTGTGGTGCATGAGTGATTTTTGAGATATTGCTCGTTAACAGTAATTTTGTAATGTGATGTTGCATTGTAATAGATTAATCTTAAATTGTTGTGTGTTTTCGGCATATATTGTGATTTATTTGATGATAAAAATATGATTAGTTGGTATATACAGTTGGCCATTTTTCATGGGTGAGTTTCGCTGTTCAGCATACTATGTACCATTGGTCTTTTTGTGAGGTGCGTAAGATACAACGGGCGGCTTGCATTTGTGTGTTGATCTGTATTCAATCTGATTAATTTTTGTCTGTGTATTGCTTTCTGGTGCGAATAGTGTAAGTGACTTTTCCACGTGCCTCGCATTTTGTTGTTGTAACTGTCGGTAAGCACCCAGTGTACATACTCTGTGCTAGCTATAAGTTAATAACAATGATGATAAAAAGTCAATACCAACAATCAATACTAAATAAAAATAAAAAGGAGTTTGGTGTGAATCCTATACCTGGAGTAGGTGGTGCTGGTTCTGGTCCTGGGGGTGATGATGATGCTGATCAAGTTGACACTGGTGGTTTGCAGCGAACTCAGTCTTCTTCTGGTGGTGGATTGGGTGAGGATATAGCTTCTACTACTGCTACTGTTCCCTCTAGCGTAACCATTTCCTCTACTGTTACTGTTTCTGCCGCCGTTACTACTACTACTTCTGCTGCTGCCACTAGTGCCGCTACCTCTGTTGTGGGTAAGGGTAGTAGTGGTGGTAGGAGTGATAAGGGTAAAGGACCTGCTGCCCCCAAGAGGAGTTGTACCACTGCTGATGTTTTAGTTTCTGCTGCCGCTGTTTCTGCTCCTACAGCTACTGCCGGCACAAGTGTTATGGAATTGGCTGATCTCACTTCTGCCCAAACTGTAGAGTGTTGCGGTTTTCTTGTTTATACTTCAGATTTGTTAGTATTACGTAGAATGGAAGATGATTTTTTACGTACCGTTCAAGGAGTGGCTGCTTCAATTTTTAGATCTCGAGTTGGGGAATTACCTTTGGTGCACGGTGTTTTTGTGGCAGAAGATGTTTCTATTTTGCGTGGTGAATTGTTTGCTGCCGTTGAATTGGCTATGAGTGGTTTTGCTTTGTCGTACTTTGAGGGTATTTATAGTAGAGTTATTTCTTCTCTTCGTGTCGTTTCCAGAGAGAGCATTGCATTCAGCATTGAGGAAGCCAATTGTTTTAGGGGGTTGTTTTTTGATAATACAGTTAATAAGGTTAAAGAACTCCTAGCTGTTACCTGGAGTTCAGAGATTTATCGGGCCTTGGATAAAGCCCTACTAAGTGTTTCTGCCCCCGCTTCCACTACCACTCGTGTTCCTGCTCCCGTTTCCACTACCACTCGTGTTCCTGCTCTCGTTTCCACTACCACTCGTGTTCCTGCTCCCGCTTCCACTACCACTCGTGTTCCTGCTCCCGCTTCCACTACCACTCGTGTTCCTGCTCCCGCTTCCACTACCACTCGTGTTTCTGCTCCCGTTTCCACTACCACTCGTGTTTCTGCTCCCGTTTCCACTACCACTCGTGTTTCTGATCCCGTTTCCACTACCACTGTTGCTACTACTACACAGCTTTCCCTTGAACCGGGGGGTGTTGGTCTTATAGATTTGTTTGGGCTTAGAGTACTTCCTGAGTCTAGTGAAGTGGTTGACAGTATAATAGCTGAGGTTCTTGTATTTGCTGGACGTGTTTACACTAATGCGGTAAGAATTCCAGTGTCTAGGGCCGTACGTAATCTTTCAAATTCTGAACAACGTGCTTGGTGTTTATTTAATGCGAGGCTTTACGAGACCAGATTTGTTGCTAGGTGCTTTGCTGCGTGTTTCGCTATGGCCCTCCCTAGATTTGTTGGCCCTCTTTGCAGTATCAGAGCATGGGATTCTTCTAGTCGTAGCTTGTTGCCATTAACGGGAGGTAGGTTAAGAAGTTTTTGGGTATCTTTAGATGGCGCTATTCTCAAGGCTGTGATGGGTCTTTTTATGGCAAAGTGGAATGCATACACCGAGGACCTTTTTGTTCCGTTATCTCGCCTTTGTGGAAGAGATTTTGTTAATGCTTGTGCTGGTGATTCTTCGTTGTCAGCATCGAAATTTGCTTCAACTGCTGGAGTAATGAGAACACAAGCAATGCCTCATGGTCATCGTGCATATTTGTTTGGTTTCGAAGTGCTTCCTGAGGTTAGAGAAATGGTTAATGTTCTTATCCGTGAAGTTGGTGAGTTGGCCAGAAGTATTTTCTCATCTATGGTAAGAGTTCTAGTTTTGGATACCATTAGTAGGCTTTCAGCTTCTGAACAATGTGCTTGGCTTATATCTAATATGATGCTTTATAGAACTAGCCTTGTGTCTAGGTGCTTTGACAGGTATTTTGAAGAGCTTTATCCTGATTTTACTCGCTCTCTTTTTAGAGTCAGAGTCGGAGCGGAATATGCTTCTGGTAGTAGCTTGTTGTCATTAACTGGAGAGTTGTTAGAGAATTTTTGGTTATCTTTGGGTAGGACTATTGAAGAAACCATAGAGGAAATTTTTGTATCAGAGTGGAGTAAACTTATTACGCAATCTTTTGTCCCGTTAGAATCATCATCTACTGTTCTTTGTGGAGGGGATTTTGTTAATGCTCATGCTAGGGTTGGTGTTCCTGCATTGGCAGCTTCAGGGTCTGGTGTGATTATGAAGGTGATAAAACCAAGAACACAGGCGGTGTCTCGTGCTGGAGCAGCTGGTAGTGGTTCTGTAACTGCTGATGTTTCTGAGGTTCAATTGAGGAGACCTCAATTATCTACGGTTGGTAATAGTCCTGTAACAACTAGTGCTCCCTCTGTTACTACTTCTGTTGTGGTGGAAGGATCTGCTATGGTAGCTGGAAGTAGTGGTCGTGTTGATTACTCTTTGGGATTAAAGAAATCACTTATGATTAGAGGAAGTATTGGTGGGTCTTCCTCTTCAGGTGTGTCTTCTTCTTCGGGTATGCCTTCTTCTTCGGGTATGCCTTCCTCTTCGGGTATGCCTTCTTCTTCGGGTATGCCTTCTTCTTCGGGTATGCCTTCTTCTTCGGGTATGCCTTCTTCTTCGGGTATGCCTTCCTCTTCGGGTATGCCTTCTTCTTCGGGTATGCCTTCCTCTTCTTCGGGTATGCCTTCCTCTTCAGGTGTGCCTTCTTCTTCGGGTATGCCTTCCTCTTCGGGTATGCCTTCCTCTTCGGGTATGCCTTCTTCTTCGGTGTCCTCCAGTAGCAGTGTAGCTGGTGGATCTTTATCTTCGGCACCTC
This sequence comes from Candidatus Ichthyocystis sparus, assembly GCF_900078745.1. Classification (GTDB taxonomy): domain Bacteria; phylum Pseudomonadota; class Gammaproteobacteria; order Burkholderiales; family 2013Ark19i; genus Ichthyocystis; species Ichthyocystis sparus. The sequence continues at coordinate 32,451 of NZ_FKII01000050.1, forward strand.
CTGTAGTGCTGGGTAGTGTTTCATCAGTAGCAACTGCTATTGCTGCCACTACTGCCTACACTTATTATGGAAATGATGATATAGGGACGAGATTGGCAACATTGATGAATCGTGGTTTGTCATCTTCGATACCTGCTAGTGAATCAACTCCTGCTGAAGGCGAAGCTTCTTCTTCAAGTCGGGGAAGTGGTAGGGGCAAAAGAAAAAGGAAGAAGAAAAGTTAAATGATTAGTGTTGTATTACACTTGTTGGCTGAGTAAGGGGTTCGTGTTCATTTTATGCTGAGTGAGTGATTTTTGGGGTACTGCTCGTTAACGTTGATTTTGTAATGTGGTGTTGCATTGTAGTATATTAGTCTTAGATTGATTGTTGTGTGTCTGCGTTGGTGTAGGTTTTGTGTGTATTTTCCTGGTTTAGCACGATTGTGGTTTGTTTGATAATATAAGTGTAGGTGTCACTGTTAGTTGGTACAATACCTGGTTTGGCTGTTCTTCATAGGTGAGTTTTATTGTTCATTACACTACAGCACGCTATCAGTTTTGTGTGATTCGTAAGGTTTTGTGTGTGATGAGTAAGACGTAATAAATTCGTGTTCGTGTTGGTTTATATTTGACCTGCCTAATTTCTTTCATTTGGTGTGTTGCTTTCTATTGTTTGTACTTGGTTGTTAGCTCTAGTACTCTGCACCCTCCGGGTTTTATTGTTTTTGTCATGATTATAGGTAAGTGCTTAGTGTTTGTGATCGGATTGTGTTTCTGATGAGGGGGTGATGTGTATCGGCTATAAATTAATAGCAACGGTGGTAAACTTCATTAATAACAATAATAAGTAAAAAAAAGTTGGGTGTATCCTGTAACTGGAGTCGGTGATTCTGGTCCTGGGTGGTAATGATGGTGCTGGTCAAGTTTTGCCTTATGGTGGATTAGGTGTAGTTACTATTGCTATTAATTCTCCTATTTCTACCTTTGTTGCTATTTTATTTGCTGTTGCTCTGATATTATTGTTCGTGTCACTTCTGTTTGTTATCCTGCTGAGATAAGAATTGCTCCTACTTCTTTTGGCACAAGTGTTCTTCTAGAGTGGGTTAATATCACTCTTTTCAAACTATGGAGTATTGCTATTTCTGTTATTCCATATTTATTAGAATTACGTAGCATGGAAAATGGTTTTTTACTTATTATCGAAGAAGTGGTTGCTTCAATTTTTAGACCTCCGTTTTTCTTAGGTGTTGCTTTTGGAGAAAGAGGGATTTCTATTTTGCGTTGTGAATTGTTTGCTGTTGTTGAAGTGTGTGTACGGTTTTAATGAAGTGTACCTTGAGAATGTTCATCGTGGAGTTATTTCTTCTTTGTATTTAGTTGGTGTAGGTAGTAGGAGAAATTGAGATGTCAATTATATATGATCATACTTTTTCTTCTTCTGTCTTGAGAATGTTTAGGAGATGGAATCATCTGAGTAGATAGTAGCGCCAACGACTAATGTTTCTTCTTTCTGTTACTACTTCTGTTATTAGTGCGTCTGTGTTGATATAGGTTTTGTCTAGGTTTATCTGTTTTTAGCACAAGATTGTGGTTTATTTGACGACATAAATATGACTATTTTTGGTATGTGTATTTGACTTTATAAGTAATTTTTGTTGTTCAGCATACTATCTGTTTTGTGTGTATGGTGAGTAAGTCAGAATAAACTAGTGTGTTCTTATGTTGATGTCGCTATCTGCTGTGTTGATTCATATTTGATCTGCTTAACTTTTTCCCCCAGTTGGTGCGTTGTTTGCTAGTGTGCTTGGTTGTTTACTACAACGCTTTACCTTCTGGTACATAGAGGTAATGGTGTAAGAGCTTTTTCTGTGTGCTCTGCGTTTTGTTGTAGGTAATCACCTGGCGAATATGCTCAGATCGTGTTTCTTATGTGGGGGGTGATGTGTTAGCTGTAAATCTAATAGTAATGGTGGTAGAAAATCAGTAACAACAATCAGTAATAAATAAAGAGGGGGGGGGTTGTTGTGAATCCTGTATATGGGGTTGGTGGTGCTAGTTCTGGTCCTGGTGGTGGTAATGATGATGCTGATCAAGTTGACAGTAATGGCTTGCAGCAGCTTCAGACTTTGCCTGTTAGTGGATTAGGTGTAGCTACCATTGCTACTACTGCTACTGTTTACACTACCACTACTATTCCCTCTGCTGTTACTGCTTCTGCTTTCATTACCACTGCTGCTGCTTCCACTAGTTCCACCACCACCTCTGTAGGTAAGGGTATTAGTGGGGGTGGGAGTAATAAGGGCAAGGGACCTGCTCCTAAGAGGAGTTATACTACTGGCGTTGTTGCAGTTCCTGCTACTGCTGTTCATCCTGCTACTGCTGGCGCAAATGTTATAGAAGCAGTTGATTTTAATTCTTCTCAAACTATGGAGTGTTGCGGTTTTCGTGTTTGTACTCCGGATTTGTTAAAATTACGTAGAATGGAAGATAATTTTTTACGTGCCGTTCAGGGAGCAGCTGCTTCAATTTTTAGATCTCGGGTTGGAGAGTTCCCTTTCTTAGGTGGTGCTTTTGTGGCAGAAGATGTTTCTAATTTGCGTGATGAATTGTTCTCCACTGTCGAATCAGGTATGAGTGATTTTGCTGTTTCGTATTTTGCGGATGTTTATAGTATGGTTGTTTCTTCTTTTCATCTGGTTGGTGAAGATATTGTGATGTTTGGTAGTGAGGAGGCCAATCAGTTTAGGGAATTATTTTTTGATAATACAATTGATAGGATTAGAGAGCGCCTAGCGATTACGTGGAGTTCAGAGATTGCCCGGGCCTTGGATAAAGCTCTAAGTGCTTCCTCCCCTGTTCCTACTACCACTACTGTTTCCACTAATATTCCAGCTCCCGCTCCTGTTCCAGCTCCCGCTCTTACTAGAATAGCTACCACTACCACTACCACTGTTGCTACTGCTTCTTCTATATCTTCATTGCCTACTGGTCCTTTTTCTCCTGAGCCAGGTTGTCTTGGTCTTGTAGATTTATTTGGGTTTGGAGTACCTCCTGATATTACTGTAGTAGTTAGCAATCTCATATCTGAGGTTTGTGCATTGGCTAAACGTATTTACATTAGTTCGGTAAGAATTCCGATGTCAGGGGCCCTGCGTAATCTTTCAAATTCTGAAAAATGTGCTTGGTGTTTATCTAATAGGAAGCTTTATGAGATCAAATTTTTGGCCAGGTGTTTTGCTGCGCATTGTGCTAAGGCCATTCCTGTTTTTATCGATCCTCTTTCCAGTATCAGAGCATGGGATTCTTCTAGTCGTAGCTTGTTGCCATTAACGGGAGACGGGTTAAGAAATTTTTGGGTATCCTTAGATAGAGCTATTCTTAGAGCTGTAATGGATTTTTTTGTGGCAAGGTGGAATGCACTCACTGAGCACTGTTTTGCTTCATTATCTGATCTTTCTAGAAGAGATTTTGTTAATGCTTATGTTAGGGTTGGTTCTCCGTTGTCAGCATCAAAATTTGCTTCAATTACTGAAAGAATGAGAGCACAGTCAATGCCTCATGGTGATCATCATGTAGATTTGTTTGGGTTTGAAGTACTTCCTGAGGTTAGCGAAATAGTTAGTGTTCTTATCAGTGAGGTTAGTGTACTGGCTAGACGTAATTACTCGTCCATGTCAAGACTTCTAGTGTTGGATACCATGAGTAAACTTTCATCTTCTGAACAATGTGCCTGGCTTGTAACTAATATGATGCTTTATAAGACTTCCTTTATGTCTAGGTGCTTTGCTGAGTACCGTGGTGGGCTTTGTCATGATTTTGTTCACTCTCTTTTTAGTGTCGGAGAGGATGATGCTTCTAGTGATAGCCTATTGTCATTAGAGGGAAACAGGTTAGGAGATTTTTGGGTATCTTTGAGTAAGGCTATTGTAGAAACTATAGAGGGCATTTTTGTAGAAGGGTGGAGTGAACTCGTTGGGCGATCTTTTGATTCGCTAGAATCATCATCTACTGTCCTTTGTGGTGGAGATTTTGTTAATGCTTATTCTAAGATTGGTGTTCCTGCGTTGGCAGCTTCAGGTACTGGTTTAATTATGAGAGGACGAAGAGTAAAGGTAGCGTCTCGTAGTGATGAAGCAGACGGTAGTGGTTCTGTAGTTGGTAGTAGTTCCGCTTCTGTAGCTGTTAGTATTGTGGCTAGTGGTAGTTCCGTAAGTGCTCCTTCTGTTACTACTTATGTTGAGGTAAAAGAATCCTCTGCGATTATTAGAAGAGGTCCTTTTAGTGTACCTAAGAAATCATTTATGAGTAGATATAGTGCTGGCGGTGGTGCTTCTTTTTCTGGTATGACTTCTTCGGTGTCCTCCAGTAGTAGTGTAGCTGCTGGATCTTTATCCTCGGTATCTGCTATGGTTGGTGCTTCATCATTAGTAACTACTACTACCGCTGCTGCTGCTACTGCTTATACTTATTCTGGGGAGGAGGATGTAGGAGTGAGATTGGCGGCATTGATGAATCGTGGTCTTCCACCTTCACCGACTCCTGCTAGTGAATCAACTCTTACTGAAGGCAAAGCTTCTTCTTCAAATCGGGAAAGTGGTATAGGTAAAAGAAAAAGGAAGAAGAAAAGTTGAGTGGCTAGTTTTTGTATTGCGCTATAACGTTGGGTGAGAGGGGTTTGTGTTCATTTTAGGTTGCGTGAGTGATTTTTCAGACATTGCTCATTAGTAATAGTTTTGGAATATGATGTCGTATTGCAATAGGTTAGTCTTGGATTGTTGCATATCTGCGTTGTGTGGGTTTTGTTTAGATTTATTTGGTTTGGCACGGATTGAGGTTTGTTTGACAATACAAATGTGGATGCTACTGTTGGTTATGCTTGTTGACTATTCTTTATAGGTGATACTTGTTGCTCAGCATACTATCAGTTTTGTGTCTAATGTGTAAAACAGAATAAACTCGTGTTCGTATGTTGATTTATATTTGATCTGCTTAGTTTCTTTCATTTGGTGTGTTGCTTTATTTTGTTCTTGGTTGTTTGCTCCAGCATGCACCATCCGGTGCATAGAGATGATAATGTAGTGTTTCTTTCTGTATGCTTTGTGCTTTACTTTGGTTATGAGTGAGTACCTAGTGTTGTATATGATCAGGTTGTGCCTCTGATATGGTGGTGGTGTGTATTAGCTATAAATTAATAATAACGGTGATAGAAAATCAATAACAAAGATCAACAATAATAATAAGTAAAAAAAGAGTTGATTGTGGGTTCCACCTGGAATCGGTGGTTCTTGTTCTGGGGTAATAATGATGCCGGTCAAGTTGATATTGGAGGCTCACGGCAGGTTCAGGTTTTGCCTTATGGTGATTAGGTGTACCGTGTATTACTTCTGCTACTCTATCTTTGTTGCTATTTTCTTAGCTGCTGCTATCTCCACTGACGTTATTATCTCTGTGTGTAAGCTTATGATAGCTGTAGTAAGAATAAGAAGAGTAACGGATGTGTTCCCGCTATATTGCTGATATTTGTCACTGCTCTGTTTATTCTATTCCTATAAGAATTGCTCCTGCTCCTTCCCTTTTTGGCACTAGTGTTATTCTAGAGGAAGTTAATCTCACTCTTTTCAAACTATTGAGTAATGCGGTTTGTATATTTATATTCCGGATTTATTAGAATTATGTAGTATGGAAATGATTTTTTACGTACACTTTAAGAAATGGCTGTTTCAATTTTACATTGCGAATTGTTTGTTGCTGTTGAAGTGGTTGTGCACTGTCTTAATGAAGTGTACCTTGAGAAGGTTCATCATAGAATTTTCTTTGTATCTTTTTGGTGAAGAGAGGAAGGGATTTAGTGACATGGAAACTGTTAAATTTAGGGAATTATTTTTTGCCAATACAGTTTTATGGTTAGATAGTGTTTAGTGCTTATGTGAGCTTATATGGGAGAGAGGTTTGAATTTACTAGGCGCTTTTTTGCTTCATTAGTCTCTGGGCAGTAATCATCATTTACTGTTTTTGCGGAGGAGATTTTGTTAATGCTTAACTAGGGCTGTCTCTCTTGAGTTGGAAATTTCAGGGTTAGCTTCAATTATAAGATAATGAAGAGTACGGGCCGTATCTCATGTTGTTGAAGTAGCTAGTGGTAGTTATGTAGTTGGTGCTGATTCTGCGCCACAACTGAAATTTTAGTTATCTATGGGTAGCACTGTTTCTTCTGCCTTAGATTTTCCAAAGCCACCAATTTTAGCTAGAGAAGAAGTTAAATTGTATATGGTTGGTACTTCTTCTGCTCTCTTGGGAGTTTTTATGAGATGAATCATCTTAGTTGATGGTAGTCCTAACAACTAATGAGTATCCTGTTATTACTTATGTTAAGGTAGAAGAATTTACTGTAGCAGCTGGAAGTGGTGGTCATACTTATTATTCTTTAGGACTCAAGAAATCATTTATGATTAAACGTTGATAGCACTTCCTCTTAGGGTATGTCTTCTTCTTTGGTGTTTTACAGTAACGTTTCAACAGTAGCAGCTACTGTTGCTTATTATACTTATCTGGGGGGTGATATAGGAGTGAGATTGTCAGCATAACTGAATCGAGGTCTGCCCACCTTGCCACCACCTGCAAGTTAATCAACTCTTATGGAAGGTGAAGCCTATTCTTCACATCTGGTAAGTGGTAAAAGGAAAAGTTAAGTAATGAGTATTGGTCTTGTTTGTATTGCTTGATATGTTGATTAAGCGAGGGGATTGTGTTCATTTTGTGTTGTGTGAATGATATATTTCAAATATTGCCCGCTAACAGTAATTTTGTAATGTTATATTGCATTGTAATATATTAATCTTAGATTGTTGTTAGTGTATCTGCATTGATATTGGTTTTGTGCAGATTTGTCTGGTTTTAGCATAAATTGAGGTTTATATTTTATGATGCAGATATGACTATTAGTTGGTATATGTATTTGGCTATTTTTAATAGGAGATTTTTGTTGTTCAGCATAGCATCAGCTCCGTAGTTTTGTGTGTGATGCACAAGACAGAGTGTTATGCCTAAGACAGAACGAACTAGTTGTTCGTATGTTGATTTATGTTTGATCTGCTTAACTTCTTCCAGCTTGACTTCCTCTTCCAATTGATGTGTTTCTTGCTGGTGTTCTTGGTTGTTCGCTCTGGCACCTTGCGCTACTCCTGAACATAGAGGTAGTAGTGTGGGTGATTTTTCTGCGCGCTCTGTGTTTTGTTATAGTTGTAAGTAAGTGCCTGGTGTCTGTGCTTAGATTGTGTCTCTGATGTAGAGGTGATGTGTGTTAGCAATTAATAACAATGATGCAACGATGATAAAAAATCAGTAACAACGATTGATAATCAGTGAAAAAGGAGTTTGGTGTGAATCCTATAACTGGACTCGGTGGTGCTAGTTCTGGTATTGGGGGTGATGACGATGCTGATCAAGCTGACGGTAGTGGCTTGCAGCAGGTTCAGTTTTCGCTTGGTGATGGATTGGTTGCGGCTACCGTTTCTACTACTGCTACTACTTCATCTGCTGTTACTACCGCTGCTGCTACTACCTCCGCTGGTGCCACTACCTCTGTAGGTAAGGGTAGTAGTGGTAGTAGGAGTAAGAAGGGCAAGGGACCTGCTCCTAAGAGTTGTGCTACTGGTGTTGTAGTTCCTGCTACTGCTGTTCATTTTGCTGCTACTGCCACCGCCACAGCCACCGCTACTGCTGGCGCAAATTTTCTGGAGTTAACCGATCTTACTTTTTATCAGACTATTTCTCAGACTATGAGGTGTTGCGGTTTTCTTGTTTGTACCCCGGATTTGTTAGCATTACGTGCAATGGAAAGTAATTTTTTATGCACAGTTGAAGAAGTGGCTGGTTCAATTTTTAGATCTCGGATTGGGGAATCCACTTTATTTCATGGTAATTTTGGAGTAAGAGAGATTTCTGATTTGCGTGATGGATCGTTTGCTGCTGTTGAATTACATATGAGTGACTTTACTGAAATGTACCTTGCGGATGTTTATCGCAGAGTTCTTTCTTCTTCGCATCTCGTTGATGGAGAGATTATTGTATTTAGTAGCGAGGAGGCCTGTAGGTTTAGAGGATTGTTTTTTGCTGATACAGTTACTAAAATTGAAGAGCTTTTAGCTTTTACGTGGAATTCAGATATTTCCCGGACTTTGGGTAGCGTTCTAGGTGCCCCCGCTTCTGATTGCACTCGCCGTGCTACCACTTGCGCTCACGCTGCCATTGTTGCTCCTGCTACCGTTACCGATCACACTCGAGCTGCTGCTATTACTACCTCTCCCAATCCAATTACCGCTCCCGCTTCTGATTGCACTCGACGTGTTAACATTCGCACTCGCGCTGCTGCTCCCGCTTCCATTGACGATCCCACTACCACCACCACCACTGTTACTACTGTTTCTTCTACACCTTCATTGCTTCCTGATCCTTCTTCCCTTGATCCAGGATTTGTTGGTTTTGTAGATTTATTTGGGTTTGGAGTACTTCCCGAGCTTAGTGAAGTGGTTAATAGACTAATATCTGAGGTTTGTGCATTTGCTAAACGTATCTACCCACATATGGTAAGAGCTCCAGTGACAGATGTCCTTTGTAAGCTTTCAGGTTCTGAACAATTTGCTTGGTGTATAGATAATATGATGTTTTATGAGACCAATCTTGTGGCCAGGTGTTTTGCTGCGTATTATGCTAAGTTCCTTCCTGAATTTATTGATCCTCTTTGCAGCGTAAGAGCATGGGATTTTTCTAGTCGTAGCTTGTTACCACTAATGGGAAACAGGTTAGGAGATTTTTGGGTATCTTTAGATCAAGCTGTTCTGAGAGCTGTAGGGAATTTTTTTACGGCAAGGTGGGATTCACTAATTAGGCACCTTTCTGTTCCATTAGGACCTGGAGAGGGGTCATCTGCTCTTTGTGGAGGAGATTTTGTTAATGCTTATGATAAGGTTGGTGTTCCTTCGTTATCAGTTTCAAGATTTGGTTTAATTACTGGAGGAACGAGAGCACAAGTAGTACCTCATGGTGGTGGTTCTGTAGCTGATGGTCATTCTGTAGATTTGTTTGGGTTTAAAGTACCTCCTGAGGTTAGCGAAATGTTTAATATTCTTATCTGTGGGGTTAGTGCGTTGGCTAGACGTACTTATTCATCTTTAGTAAGAGTTCCAATGTTGGATGCTCTGAGTGTGCTTTCATCTTCTGAACAACATGCTTGGCTTGTAGCTAATGTGATGCTTTATAAAACTGCCTTTATGGCCAAGTGCTTTGCCGAGTATTGTGCTGAGTTTCGTCCTGTTTTTATTGACTCTCTTTTTGGTGTTAGAGCATGGGATACTCCTGGTAGTAGCTTCTTGTCATTAACGGGAGAACGCTTAAGAAGTTTTTGGATGCTTTTGGGCAGGGCTATTATGGAAGTTGTAGGGGATATTTTTGCGGCGGAGTGGGGTAAATTTACTAGGCCATTTTTTGCTTCTTTAGGCCCTGGAGAGGAATCATCATTTACTGTTCTTTGTGGTAGAGATTTTGTCAATGCTCGTGCTAAGGCTGGTGTTCCTGCGTTGGCAATTTCAGGGGCTGGTTCAATTATGAGGGCACGAAGAGCGCGGAAAGTATCTCATGTTGCTGAAGAAGCTAGCGGTAGTTCTGTGGCTAGTAGTAGTTCTGTAAGTGCTTCTTCCATTACTACTGCTGTTGTTGAAATAGAAGAATCCTCTACAATTACTAGAAGAAATCCTCTTAGTGGTCTTGGACCTAAGAAATCATTTATGAGTAGATTTAGTAGTGGTACTTCTTCTTCAGGTGTGTCTTCTTCTTCGGTGCTCTCCAGTAGTATTGTGTCTGCTGTTCCTTTATCTTCGGTATCTGTAGGGATGAGTAGTATTTCAACATTAGCAACTACTACTGACACTGGTTCTGGGGAAGGTGGTGATATAGGAGAGAGATTGGCAGCATTGCTGAATCGAGATCTGCCGCCTTCACCACCACCTGCTAGTGAATCGACTCCTGCAGGTGGAGGTGCTTCTTCTTCACATCGGGGAGGTGGGAAAAGGAAAAGGAAAAGGAAAAGCTAAAAGCTAGGTATTGAGTATTGTTCTTGTTTGTGTTGCATTGTAGTAGATTAGTCTTAGATTGTTGTGTGCCTGCGTTGATATGGGCTTTGTGTAGATTTATCTACTTGATTTTTTTATGTGCCGTATCTACATCTTCTGTTAGTTATATGTTGTTTTTTTTTGAATTGTCCGTTCTTTCATTTTTAAGTATGTCTTGAGTTTTATATATGTATGCTGCGCCTCGTTTTATGGGAATTTTTTAAATATCCTCATCTCTATCGATTAGTGAGGATCACAGCAGTAATACATAATAGACGGTTTGATGTCACCAATACATTAAGATTTATTCTAATATAATTATGTGCTTCACATTTTTTTATTTAGTTGGCAAACATAGCGATAGCGTTTTTTTCTATATCTTACATGTTATGTTATAAATAATATATATTACAGGGCATTATTTAATAATGTGTTTATTACTTACATTTCTTATAAATTTAATTGATACTTATAGTTATGTTAGTTGTTGACTAGCACAGACCTTTGTAGGGAAACCGAAAAACAAAGATTTATTCTCTATGTTTCTATAAAGATAGAGCTTATTATATTGTGAATGTGCAGGTATTTGTTGGCATAAAGTGATAAAATAAAAATATCAATCTTTTTGTGCTTAAATTTAAAACAAGTAAGATCTAATGTATGTGCTACAAGTTGCTTTATTAACTTATATTGTTTGCAGTAACTATTATTTTTTTACTCATTACTAACGAGGATATTATCAATGAATGTTTCTAAAATAATGAAAGCGGATAATTTTTGATTTTTTCATATTGTAATAGGCATGGTAATTTATACTAAATTGTCATTTATAACTATAATCCTTGTTATATCTGTAATGACTAGTGCACGTCTCTGCAAACAATGATATTGATAGAAAGTAAAACAATTAAAAAGTGTGACTATCCAATAGAGGCATTGGCTGATATACATTTATTGCTGGAAACAACATTGTTAAAGCACAGTTCCGATACGTCAGTCTCATCAGGAGGTAATGATACTACCATCAAACCAACTTAACTCACTAATATGTACCTTGGTTTTTTTACCAAATTTTGGACAAAAAACATGAAACATTTATGTTCAATCTTATCCGCAACATTATTCATACCGTTCCTAATGTACTACACTAACCCATGGATCAACTTTTTGTGGGGTGAATATAGTACTTGCACTTTTGTTATCATTTAAAATTTTGATGTTAACACGTCAGAAATTTGTAATAGAACTCTCAGTATTACTCACGTAGTACAATTCTTGGGATAGTAATTTATGCTCAAATATAGTACAGAAACCATTAATAATAGAATTCAACAATATCTCATAATTATTCAAAGAATGAAATTGAAGTAAGCATATCTTGATAAAAAAGATGATTGGTATAGTGTAGAATATTTACCTATAAGATCCTATACCTGTGTTATGCATGTATTATATCTAGATAAATTGTTTATGCCTTTGCAATATAAAGACAGGAGCAATATTATTTGCACCATTATCAAAATGAATGTTAACTAGTTAACTAAATAGGAACACAAAGAATCAGCATGAAACATTACATAATCACTCATAAAGAATTATCTCGTATGCATTTCATATTGCCCAGCTGTAGGCTATTTATTCTTCCTAAAAAACAATTATTGGCATAAATAATCATAACTGTTTTACTTCACATATAAGATAATATTATTATTTTATGTATTCTGTAGAAAAATTTATGTTACTTAAGCTAAGTTTGAACGAATTTGATGCCTATCAAATAATGGTGATTTTATTATTTTCTATAACTAGGTTAATTGAGTAAAAAATATAATTATTTTATATAAAAATAGTATACATACTCTAATGTTTGCTTGGGTTTTATTGAATTTATATTCTTATAAACTGAGATGCATGTATCTAAAGATGCATTTGAAATTTTTAATAGAAGCTTTTTCCTAGATTGCATGGGTTTAGTTTATGCTAGTAGTTAATGGTTGAGGTAATTGTATTATGCTAATAACATAAAGAGTTTGTTTATCAATTTATCCAGGTTCTATTATCTTTGCCATATATAATATAAATATGAGTGATTGATAAATGGTATATCCAAAAACAGTAATGAAAACTATGTGTACTTGGAGTCTGTGTGTAAGGTTAGTGACAAAGTATAACCAGTCATTATTGACTGGTTAACCCGCACTCACACTTCAATGATTTTATAGCGTATTAATTGTGATCTTTTGTAAAAAAAATTCTATTAATACAGATCGTAATTTTTTCATAGATGAGTTTTTATGTATGGTACAACATACATTTACGTATGGTGAGCGATAATTGTAACTTACCCTTAGGACTTATGTTTCGTTTGTGAGTTGTGAGATACTTTAGTAGCGGGTGTGCATCAGGTTTGTTAGTTGATGAACGGGAGTTTTTGCAGCTTGCGACTTTACCTACGGTTGTGACATGTATGACGTTTCTTCTACGTGATCTGTGAATTTTTAGGTGTAAGTGATATATGTCTACATAGGTTTGTTTTTGTTGTATGAACAGTGTTGCCACAGCTATACATGATTATATTAACTATAAATGCAATGTTCAAGAGGTTGTAAATGTCCCTCGTAACTGGAACTGGTGGTGCAGGAGTTAGTGATGCTGATATTTGTGCTGAGGGGGATGATAATACTGATCAAGATGGTGGTTTACATCAAGTTCAGGTTTCATCTTCTGACAATCCTGATATAACTACCGCTGTCCCTATTTCTACTATAGCTACTACTGTTGATACTGCTCCTACCTATACTACTGCTACTACTGCCCCTTCTGCTACTGTAGGTGGGGGTGTTGGTAAAGGTCGAGGAAAGGGTAAAGGGCCTGCTCCTAAAAGAACTGCTCTTGTCCCTAGTTACACTACTACTTCTGCTAAGAGATTTGCTCCTAGCTCTTCTACTGCTCCTACCCTTGCTGAGGGAACTGCTCTCGTTAGGACAATATCAAGTCCTACTTTAGTAGAATTTGCTGCCGAACCTGTTGCTGTGGTTCCTTTTGATGCCCTCAGTTATTGTGGTTTTGTGATCTATTTTCAAGATTTATTAACATTGTATGCTATAGAAGGGGATTTTTTACGTACGGTTAATGAGCGCGCTCGTTCTAGCTTTAGTACTAGTATTAGAGAATGTTTTTCCGTGCACGGTGTTCCCGAAGCAGGAAAAAAAGAGGAAAGAATTTCTTCTTTACACAATGAATTGTTGAATTCCTCCTTAGAGACTGCAAGAACTCTTCTTGAAAATGTATACCTTACTAGGGTTCTTCATAGGGCTGTTGCTTCTACGCATATTCGTGAGGGGGAGAGAAGGAAATTTAACGAAGCAGAAGTTGCGGAATTTATGAAGTCATTTTCCGCCAATGTGATGATTAAAGTTAGAGATCATCTATCATATGAATGGAACAATGAGATTTTAAAAGCCTCTACAGCTGATTCTTCTTCTGTAAGAGGTGATGTTTGTTCATCTGAATCTGCTACTACCCATGACGAGGATTATTGTTGTGCCCCATTTTCTACTGAATGTGTTGATATGTTTGGATTTTTGGTGTTACCTGAGACTTATGAAATGGTTAGCACTATGGTTCGTGAAGTTCGTGTCATGACTAGGCGTGTTTTTGGGGCTCTGATAAGCCAGCAACTCTCTGCTAATATTACTAAACTTTCTGCTATTCAAGGATATACTTGGTGCCTAACTTATAAGCCTTTCTTTGAATCTGGCGTTATCCACAGGTGTCTTGCTGGGTATTATTCCCGTCACAGGGATTCTTTTGTTGCTGCTCTTTCCAGTGTCAGAGTGTTGTTGGATTCTTCTAGCCGTAGGCTGGTGCCGCTAATAGGATCTAGATTAAGAGATTTTTTAGTAGCCACAGATGGAGCTGTTAAAGATGCCATACAACAGGCTTTCACATTGGAGTGGGAAGGATCTACCAGAAGTGTTTTTTCTGAAGTGGATCTTCAAGTGGAATCGTCGTCTATTGCTCTTTCTGGAATAGATTTTATTAGTGCTCACGAAACTGTTGGTGTTCCTACATTAGTAATTTCAGCCCCTACTACTAGTGGAATGAGTGGAAGAACTAGTCGTTCCAAAACAACAGATAGTGCTAAAGCCCTTGAGGGCAGCTCTGCATCTCAATCTGTGAGAAGAAAACAAGCTAAATCTGTGAGAAGAAGACAAGCTAAACTTGCGACAGATCAGTCTGAGAGTTCATTATTAGAGGAGGGACAGGTTGTTGTTAATACAAGAGTTGCAGATGTTGTAAGTAGTTCGCATGTATCTGGAGTATTAGAAGAAGCTGTTTTTGTTGAGAGGCCACCAACTGTTGGTTTGGGTGTGTCTAGTGAGGTTGTTGAATCTGTCAGTTCTGTGGTTGTACAAGGAGGTTCAGACGGTGAATCTTCTCCTTTGTCTCCACTATTATGTGAATTGGGAATAGTAGTACTAGAAGAACCTTCTGAGGAACTATCTACTGAAGAAGTTGACCTTCTTACTGCGGAGGGTGTTTCTACAGAAGTTGTTGTATCCGCTGGTCCCGTTCCTGTATCCGGAAGTTCAGGGGATGAGGCCCCTTTATCTGTACATTCATTTTCATCTGAGGAGGGGGAATTGATTATTGATGTTTCTGCGAAATCACCAGATTCCGCGAAATCATCAGAATTGGCTGGAGAAGAGGAAGTGGAATTGTCTACGATTGGCACTGCTTCTCCTCGGATAGTAGTGCTAGCAACTAGTGCTTCTTCTGTTACTACCTCTGCTAAGGTAGAAGAATCTCCTACAATACCTATAAGTAGTTCTATTAGTGGTTTGATTGGGCCTAAGAAGTTGTTTATGAATAGATATAGTAATAGTAGTAGTACTGGTGGGCCTTCTTCTTGATCCTCCAGTGATAACGTAGGCTGCTGGATCTCTCTATCTTCACCGCCTGTGGGGATGAGTGGTTTCTCGCCAGTAGCAGCTACACTGGTACTAGTTGTGAGAGTTAGGATGTAGAAGTGAGATTGGTAGCATTGTCGAATGTTGGGCTACCACCGCCTCCTGTAATTGAGTCAAGTGCAGGTGAATCTTTTCCTTTACATCAAGACAGCAAAGGTAAAAGTTAAGTGATGAGTATTGGCCTTGTTTACATTGTATGATAATTGAGTAGAGTGCTTGTGATACATTGCATGAGTGGTTTTTGAGATGTTGTTTGCTAAAATAATTTTGTAATGTGTGATGTTGCACTGTAATAGGTGGGTCCGAATTTGTGTAGTATATCTGCACTGCATTGGTATGGGCTTTGTGTAAATTTACATCCTTGATTTTTATATGTCATATCCATACTATTGTTAATTGAGTGCTATTTTTTTGAACAATAAGCACCATTTATCTCATTTTCTAAGTGTTTCCCGCATGTTTTTATAGTACACTAAGTTTTACTTAGTGGGAATTTCTTAAATATTCCATTGGCAGTACACAAGACATGTTGTTTGATAGATAATGTATATATGTCAAATACAAGCTTCATATTATCTATGCGACAAACAATCGTTTTATTATATCCATAGCATGTTACATAACAATTTGTATTAATCAATAATGACAGGTTATTTTTAAATCATCTTGTATGAAGTGTAATAATAAAAATTATACGTATATTATGTAAGTGGTATTTACATGTCTATGCAAATACTTTTGATTATAAAGTTAAATTGTATGTATTATTTATTGCTCTTGAGGCAGTTTATTCTTCATAATTAAGTAACGTGTACGTTTTGTACACTATTAATATCTTCATTATATTTATAATGATTAATACATATGAGTTAGTTTTGCATGGGTGATTAAGGCATGTTTCATACTGATTCTTTGAATGCTTCTTTAGTTGACAGTCAGATTTTAGATAATGGTGCAAGCAGTATTGCTCCTACTTTAGTGCTTGATGACAATGTTACACCTTTGCATGAATATAATATATGCAGAACAGGTGGAGAGTCGCTTGTAGGTCGAAGTTCTACACTACATCAATCAGTTTTTTGTCAAGATATGTTTACTCCATTTAATTCTTTGAATAGTTATGGTGTATTGTTGAATTCTATGATTGGTAGTTGCTGTACCGTCTTCGGACATAAACTGTTGTCCCAAGATTTAGGATGTATGAGTGATATTGAGAGTTCTTTTACAAATTGCCTATACATAAATATTATGGATGTATTATCTAGTTTTGGAGAAAAATTTTCTGACATACTAATATCAAGAGGGCATAGTGATACTTCCACAAAAAATTTGATTCATGGGATGGTATCGTACATTAGAGACAACATGAATGATATCGTGGACGAAATTGAGAGTAGATGTTTCACGTTTTTTTGTTCAAAATTTGGTAAAGAACTAAAGGAAATATTAGTAAAGTCATGCTTGTTTGATGGTAGCACAATAAGAGTATTGCTTCCTGATGAGCTTAGTGTACTAGAATCGTGCTTTAATGCCGTTATTTCTAGCAATAAACGTATGTTAATTGATGCCGCTATTGATAGATATACTTTTTATCTTAAAGTTATTTTATTGCCCGATGATGTTGTTACTTGTGAAGAATACAGAGAGAATATTATTTCATATTGTGCCGCCGCAGCTTTTGCATCTAGATTCATATTGAACTTTTCAAATAATGTTTCTTTGAGCGATAATAATATTCATTTTACTTCTAGGTTGGGATTATGCTCTGATTCTTATTACAATTATAATAGAGAAAAATTAATGATATTTAGTCCTAATATGACTAGAGATGATAATTGCTTACTACATGACCTCAAGGATGATTTTCTTAGTGCTATTGATTATTTGGTTATGCGTAGGATTGACGGCATTAGCCTATCTACCCAAACAAGATTAGATGCTTGTGGTATCTATTCATGTTTAGTTGATGTGGAATTAAATTCTTATTTATTAAAATCAGAAGTATGGGAGGAGGCTGTTAATATTTTTGACAGAAATTTTTCATCTAAGCTGAGTAATCTAGGATTGGTAAGCAATTCAGATAATAGTGATAAACTTGATTTGTCAGAGGATATAGAATTTATTTATGCCTTTATTTCTGATTTGTTTTATAACGTTGATGTTATCGTTAATAGAAATATTAAAGACTTTATAGATAATATACTCAAAAATTGCAGTGGTGCTACAGACAGTGTTAAATACTTAGACAATGTACCGATTAATAGTGGCGATTTTAGTTGTATGTATGGATATTGCATAGACAAATTAACAGCAGGTATTATTAGCCATATTAAAGATGTTTTTTTTATGGAGTCTAAATATTGTATTTCTTATTCGTTTGACAAATTAGTCTCATCTTGTTTGTCTGATAATGTTGGGGATGAGAAGTCCTTGCCTTTATATTATTGTTCTTATAAGGCATTTTCTATAGCTAGAAGAAAATGTGCTGAAGTTTTTTGTGAAAAATTTATTCCAAGTATGAAGAGTTTGTCAGACTCCGTTTTTATACTGGATTCTGGTAAGGTTAGAAAGGCATACTTACAGGAAATAGTTGATATTATAAGGTGCTGTGTTTTTGATATTGATAACTCGCAGCTTAAGGCTATGGATTACTCATGGAAGAGTACTATTGGGTTGCTTGCTGGGGATTAGTTGTTTGTATATTGACAAAGGTTTGAATTCTACATGGTTTTACTATTATTTGTTGCTTCAATAGCTATTTGTCATATTGAATCCAATGTTATTTATTTTATGTCCGATCTTATTGGGAGATATTCTTAATCTGTGTTCCCCTGCTTTTAGCCTTAGAATCATGAATGTAGTATGGGGAGTGTATTGAAGCAATTATGTCCAATAATGTTTCTTGTGTTGGCACAGCGAGGTTTGTTTGTCCAAATTATTTGTTGATTGTAATCATTAGGTGATTGTGTCATTAGATTTCTAATCTCTTTATAGTATGATCTTGATCATGTTCTTGTAGTAGTTATTGCTACTGTTTTGCTGATACATAAGTGAAAATATTGAGTTTTTCTTTGTATGCTATTATCGTTGCTTCAATATGTGTACTCTAAATGTTTGTTATACGGTAAGGATGCAAGGGGTAGGATTGATACTATCTATTGTATATTGATTAAATGGCAATTAAAGTAGTTTATGCAATTATACTAATAATGAAACAATGAACTTTATATTACCCACATAGCATAAATTATCCTAATGTTAACTCCAGTTTGACAAAGAACAATGAATAGCTAACCTATGATTCCGGAGAGTGTTGTTGCGATCATGATCCGTACTAAAAACCTAATTTTAGAAACATCGTCAATTACTATAACATCGATCAGTGTCAACTACTGAAGGCGTGTTTCTATTTTATCTTTCCTACTTTGAATTTATGGAATCTATGTTTTTAAGTATCACAGGTGATATTTTGAACTACTCATGCTAGTTTTGATTTTTGAGACACGATATATTGTTCCATATGAGTTATATGCACTTGGCTTATTTGTTGTATTTTGTATTGATTAACTTTCATTTAGTACTTTGTAGGTACTTAATTTATCTTGTTATTTTTTACATAAATACAGTACACTCTTTGCTTGCAGGTAGTGATTTTTTCCTTACTTTGTACATGAGAATTACTACTTTTGGATGTGAGTTTATTTCATGAACTGAGATACAAGAGTGATGACGTAGGGTTTTGCTTCTGATCCTGTTTGTGGTGTTATGTACATTTGGTTGCATTTATGTGGCCATTCTACTTCTCTTCTGTGATTTTGGTGAGTGGTTGATAAGGGTGTTAAAGTATGATAAACCTAAATGACGATCAAATAGGTTGTTGAATTTTAATTTTATTAATGCACGTTTATTAAGTTAAATAATTAGCAATTAATTCATTATATTAATGCTTCACCTGTATGATTAATTGTTATATGTTGGGTGTAGATGTTTGTTTTTTTAAATTATATACAAGATATCATGTCAAGCTTGGTGTGTGAGTTGGTAGTTGGTAAAAATAATAAATGAATAATAATAGCAATAAACAGAGGGTTTGTTATGTATCCTGTACCCGTGACTGGTAGTGCTGCTACTTTTAGTGGTCCTTCAGAGAGTGATGGTAAAGGGTGCATCGTACAGAGTGATGTTTCTAGTGTTGATTTGCAGCAAGTTGAGGCTTCTACTGTTACTACTTCACCCACCACTGTGGGTGGTGGGTTGAGTACTTGTGATGATATAGGCAAAGCTTCTACTTCCAGATATGGTATTGCTGCTGTTTCTTCTCCAGCCATTATTGCTGATCAGGATGTTTGTGATTTGCTGGGGGTTAAGTTACATCCTGATAGTGTTAAAATAATTAACGATCTTCTTTCGAAAGCTGATGGACTATTTGGAATTTCTTACAAGAGTAGGTTAAGCGAACAATTTCCACCAAACGTGAGTGATAAACTTACGAAGATCGGGCGGATTATTTGGTTTAATACTTATAAGGTACTGTGTAGGGCTAATTTTGTGCACAGATGTTTTTTTAAGTACTATGGCAAGCATATACCTGGTTTTATACATTCTCTTCCTAACATTAAAGTATTGTCCGATTCTCCTGACGGTGCTCTAGAGACCTTAACCGGAGATAGGTTGCTGAGTTTTTTATCGAGACTAGATTCCGCTATCCGCGGTAGGGCGGAGCGTATTTTTAGCTCTAGTTGGGATGAAGTATTTGACGGCATTTCTAGTACTCTAGAAGAGGAGCTTTTGGATGCTGTTAGTTGTGAAGATTTTATTGCTGTTCTCGACATTGCTGGTATTCCCTTAATAGCATTGTATTCAGCATCGCATTTGAAAGCACGATATTCCAAAACAAAGACAAATAGTAAGGATGTTGATAAGTGTAAATCATCAGGAGATGGATCTTCTTCTGCTCCTACTACAGAAGGAACAGAAAGAACGGAAGTAACAGAAGGAAAATGCGCGAGTAGCAGTGGTGTTCCTGTTCATGTTTCTACTCATTCTGATACAGAAATTGTTTGTGCTACTGTTGGAGATGTGCAGTCCGTTATATATGTAGATTTGCTGGGCTTTAAGTTGCACCCTGATAGTCATGGACTAATTTCTAAGCTATTTCATGATGTTTGTGAATCTGCGCGCATGTCTTATTCGTGTTCCATGGATAATTACCTCTTAACGGCTATGAGTAGTGAGCTCTCTACGGTTGGGCTAGCTATTTGGTGCAGGATGTATAGAGAATTGCATCTATCTAGTTTTATAGCCAAGTGTCTGTGTATCTACCATTACAAGTACCGTCCTGATTTTGTACGTGCACTTCCTAATGTTAGAGTATTATCAAGTTCCTCTGATTGTAAGCCAGTTCCATTAAGTGGAGGTATTTTATTAGGTTTTTTGTCGAATTTGGATTGTGCTATTGCCGAGAGAGTGGAGAATATATTTAAATCTCGGTGGGATGAAGCAACTAGTGGCGTTTTGTCCGAACTAGAAGGTGGATCATTGAGAGGTGTTTGTTGTGAGGATGTTATTAATGTTCTCGATGTTGCTGGTGTTCCTGTAGTAGCGCTTTCAGATTCAAAAAGACGTAAGGTAAAAGGGAAGTTATCAAGAGCAGCACTTTCAGATTTAAAGAGATGTAAGGTAAAAGGTAAGTTATCAAGAGCAGCTCTTTCAGATTTAAAAGGACGGATAGGTAC
>NZ_FKII01000051.1 GCF_900078745.1 Candidatus Ichthyocystis sparus
GTTGTGCATTATGTGACTGTGCTTACTTCTCTCCTGTAATGTTAGTGCGTCGATTAATGGTTGGATGTTAAATTAAGGAATAACAAAAATAATATGAGCAATGACCAGAGAGGTGTTGTTGCACAGTTAATGCATATTTATTAAGCAAGAAATTATCGTTTAATGTGTTAAGTATTAATATTTTATTTGTACAATTAATTATTATTTTCGCATGTAAATGTTTGTTTTTTTTAATTTATATACAAGATACCATTGCCACCTAGGGGTGTGCTTTTTTCCTTGGGTTTGTCTCCTTATGTGAATTATTTCATTGGTTGAAATACAAGAATTTGAGGTCCAAGAGTGGTAATGTACGACTCTGCCTTCGATTGAGCCCCTTTCTTATTATGCCCTTTACCTATTTGTGGTGTTATATGCACTTATTTATTGGATTTCACTCGTTTTGCTTCTTTCTGTGCTGTTGTGTGTGAGTTGATATTAAAAATATTAAATGACAGATAATAAATATAAAGAAAGCTTGTTATGTATCCTGTATCATCTGTAGCCAGTAGTGCTGCTTCTAGTGCCCCAGATAATGAGGATGATAGCGGTGGTAATGGGGGTGCTGTACAACAGGGTGCTAATTTGCAGCAAGCTGAGGTTTTTCCTTCTCCTTCTATTACTTCAACCATTGCTACCACTGTTGGTAAGGGTGGAGGCAAGTCTTCTTCCCAAAAGCATGGCACTTCTGTTGCTGTTTCTTCTTCAGCTACTACTATAGGCAAAGAAGTTGGTAGTGGTGGTATAGGAGGAAGTTTTTCTGCTCAAAAATCAGCCACTGTTGCTGATTCTGACGTTTCGGGTTTGCTGGGTATTGCGTTATCTCCTGAGAGTGCTCTAATAATTAAAGATCTCTTTTCTAAAGTGGATGTATTTTCTAGACGTACCTACAAGAATATGATAAGCAAACAACTTCCATCAGATGTGAGTGACAGACTTACTGTGACTGGGCGAGCTATTTGGTACTTTACCTATAGGTTGATGTGTGAAGATAGTTTTGTATCCAGATGCTTTGGCGAGTATCATCACAAGCACCGCCCTGGCTTCATACGTGCTCTTCCTGACATTCGAGTACTCTCTAATTTTCCTGAACGTAATGTAGTGCCATTACCTAGAGATAGGTTGTCAGATTTTTTATCGAGGCTAGATTGTGCTGTCTATAATAATGTGAAGTCTATTTTTAACTCTCATTGGAGTGAAGTTTCTGTTACCCTGGAAGAAGGGTCCTTGAATTCTGTTAGTTGTAAAGATTTTATCGATGTCCTCGAAGTTGCCAATATTCCTCAACTAGCATCATCGGCAGTGATAGAACTGAAACTTGCAAGAGGTAAAAGCCTTGCAATAAGTAAAGGTACAGGTAAGTGTTCGGCATCAGGAGTTAGTGTTACAGATCTTACACACACTCCCCCTTCTGGTTCTAAATTATTGCCACCTCAGTCCCATCCTGAATCTGGTTCACAATTGGGCCCTTCATTGTCATTAGGAGATTCTTCTAGTGCACCTTCCGAATCTGTTAAGTGTGTTGATTTGCTGGGTGTTAAATTACATCCTGACAGTGCTGAACTAATTTGTAGTGTCTTTCGCGAAGTTCGTTCTTCTGCCAGAATGTCTTTCTCAAAATCGACAATAGATTACATTTCAACGGTAATCATTAGTGAGCTTTCGGACCTTGAGAAAGCTATTTGGTTCAAAACCTATAGGAATCTGCATCTATTTAAATTTATGTGTAGGTTAGTTTGTGTGTATCACTGCAGGCGTCATGCTAATTTTATACGTGCTCTTGGAAGTATTAGAGTATTGTCAAGTTCCTCTGATCGTGAGCTAGTGGCATTAAGCGGAGTAGGGTTATTAGGTTTTTTGTCGAGACTAGATTGTGCTATTCGTGGGGAGATAGAATCTATATTTAACTCGGAGTGGGATAGAGCAACTGGTAAATTTTTTTCTGAACTAGAAGATGGATCAATGAGCACTGTTAGTTGCGAAAATTTTATTAGAGTCCTTAGTATTGTTGGTGTTCCTGTAGTAGCTCTTTCAATTTCTCAAAGATATGAAACGATAAGAAAAAGGCGAAACCGTGAGATAAGTAAAATGGGTAAGTTGGGAGGTGGTAGTGAATGTGCGGTTGAGGTTACGGAGCCAGGCTCTTCTTCAAACACTACTGCTACCACAGGTAAGAAGGTGAGCACTAGGGGTAAGGGTAAGGCTTCTGCCCGAAAACGTGGTACTTCTGCTGTTGCTGTTTCTTCTTCTTCAGCTGTTTCCATAGGCGAGGTGGTGGCTGCTGAGAGTGCTAGTGGAAGGTTTTCTGCTCAAAAATCCGCCGTTGCTCTAGACTGTGCTTCACTATGTGCTATGGTACTTCCTGAGTGTGCTCTAATGATTAAAGCTCTCTTTTCTAAAGTTGGTGCACTTGCCAGGAGCATTTATGAAGACATGGTAAGCAAACAGCTCCCACAAGAAATAAGTGACAAGCTTTCAGTGACTGAAAGAGCTATTTGGTACAGGACCTACAAGGAAACATGTGAAGTTGGTTTTGTGTCCAGGTGTTTTGGTGAGTACCATACTGAGCACCGCCCTGATTTCGTACGTTCTATTTCTAAAATTCAAGTATTATTGGATGCCGAAGGTGATTTGCTAGATTTTTTATTGGGGCTAGATTGTGCTATCCGTAGAGAGATGGAGTCTTTTTTTAGTTCTTGTTGGAGTAAAGTTTCTGTTTCTCTGGAAGATGAGTCCTTGAGTGCTATTAGTTGTAGAGATTTTGTTAGAGTCCTTGACATTGCTGGCATTCTCGCAATGGCGTTATCAACAAAGTTAGAGGCCTATATAAGGAAAAAAGGTAGTAAAGGTGAGGGTGTAGCACCAGTAATTAGTGTTGTAGACCTTACGCATTCTTCCCTTCCAAACCCTCAGTCATTACCATCTCAATCTAGTTCTTCGTTACCATTAGTAGAGGCTTCTAGTGCACCCCATGAATCGACCCTGTTGTCTGTTTCTGTTGGGGGTCCTATGGGTGAGTCTTCTTCTGATACGATTGTAGCAAAAAGACATAAGAGTAGCGATAGTGTTCCTGTTGCAGGGACCATTTGTACTACTGATGTTGGGGTGCTGCCTGTTTCTACTGAAGCGAGTGCTTCAACTGCTTCTGCAGTTGTTTCTGAAGTTTCGATCCCTTCCTCTAGTGTTTCATTACCTGTTCAATATGTTGATTTGCTTGGTGTTAGGTTACATCCTGATAGTGCTAAACTAATTTACGATCTCTTTTTTGTCATTCGTAAATCTGCCAAAACTTCTTGCTCGATGGTACTGGGTAACCTATTAAGGTCCGTGAGTAGTGGACTTTCGATGGTTGGGCAGGCTGTTATTTGGTGCAGAACCTATAAGGAACTGCATTTACTTGGTTTTATGGCTAGGTTTCTTTGTCTCTATCATTCCAAGTACCGCCCTGATTTTATACGTTCTCTTGCTGGTATTAGAGTATTTTCGAGTTCCTCTGATTGTAGGCCAGTGCCACTAAGTGGAGAAGTGTTACTAAGTTTTCTGTCTAATCTGGATTGTGCTGTTCGCGAGGACGTGGGGTCTATATTTAACTTGAAGTGGGATAGCATAGCTGATTCAATTTTTGCTGGACTAGAAGATAGATCATTGAGTGGTGCTAATTGTGAAGATTTTATTAATATTTTCGATGCTGTTAGTGCTCCCGTAGTAGTATTTTCAATTTATCAAGAATATGAAAAAAAGCGTGTGATATATAAGAGAAAGAAATCAGGAAGTGGTAGTAAATGTACGGAGGAGGGTACTGAGTCTGTTTCCAAAAAACGTTTAATGAGTAAGAGCAAGAAATCAGGAAGTGGTGCTTGTTCTTTGGACACCTCTCTTCAACAAGTTCTGCCCAAGCCCAAGCCCAAGCCCAAGCCCAAGCCCAAGCCCAAGCCCAAGCCCAAACCTAAATCTTCTTTGCCTCCTGTTACTGAGAATGCTCCTCAAAGATGTGTGATAAGTGAAAGCAAGGTATTAGGAGACAGTAGTAAATGTGCAGAGGGTACGCAATCAGGAAGTTGTGCTATTGATCTTATTAGTCATTCGGTTGCCTCTATTCCACGGCCTAAGTTTCAGCATGAACTATCTTCTCAACCTAAACAACATGAGTCATTACCTAAGCGTCCTCTTCGGTCTGGGACGCGGTTAGGTTCTTTATCGCTATTGGAGGAGGATTCTAGCCAATTTTCTCCTAAATTTGTTCCTGTTGCTGCATCAACTGTTTCTTGTGAGTCTTTTTCTAATGAGGGTGATGGTGTTTTGGTCTCGACTGAGAAAGGTGTTGCTTCTGATTTGGGAGAAGGTGAATTACCTGCATCTTCTCCTGTACCTGAGCCGGTAGTAGCTTCTGATACTCCCCCCTCTTTGCCACCATCAGCTGAAGAGTTGGTTCCAGTCAGTGTTGTTTCCGCGTCGCGGTGGTCAGGAGATGATTCACTTTCGCCTCCCTCTTCATTACCCTCTGTACCCTCATTTTCATCTTTATCCTTATCTTCATCTCTATCTGGATCAGGATTAGATGCAGATGTTTCCTCTTCCTCTATAGATTCATTTGTGTTGTCTAGAGAAGCTGGATTAACCTCGGAAGTTACTGTTTTTGAGTCGGAAGTTTTAGTAGATGAGTCAACTCCTGTGTCCTCATCTGAGCAGGTAAGAGTACCGATCACTACCACTTCTTCTGTTTCTGCTTCTATCAGTAAATCTTCCATGGCAGCTAGTAGTGGTTCTTCTAGTTATGTTTACGGACCTAAGAAAGCATTTATTATGCAATTAGTTGAGGCACCGCCTTTTGAGATACCTATGAGTAGTAATGTCATTGCTGGATCCTCCTCTTCTGCATCTGTGGTTGTTGCTAACGTTCCGCCAGTGGCTGCTGCTACTGATTCTGAGGATGTGGGAGTGAGATTGGCAGCATTGCTGAATCGAGGGTTGCCACCTTCACCACCACCTGCCGATGAAACGGGTGGGTCTATGAGAGGTGGTAGAGGAAGGGTATCTTCTTCACATAGGGGTAGCGCTCAGAGAGGAAGTGGTCGGAAAAGGAAAAGGAAAAGTTAATTGTGAGAATTGATCTTACTTCTACTGTTTTCCCACCTTCTTATTCAACAAATATTATAACCTTTGGTGGCACTGTATTTAGTTAATAACTTTTCTATACCAATACATTAATCCGCGTTTTTATCGTATTTATAATTTGTATAGTCTGATTTTTCATCTTAGCGCTACAACTTTGTAATACGAAGTGTATTGAGGAAAATAATACTCGGTAGTATTAATTTACTAGTCTATAATGGGGCATGATGTATTTGTTATATGATCAGTGGTTAAATATGTAAGATTTGTTTTTTTATACAGTACTAATACTATCTACTGTAAATTAATTAAGATAAAAAGAATCATCTCAATATAACATCGTATATATAGCACTCATTTCTTAATTTTTGAGTTTGTTGTTGGTAACATCATTGATTAATCATAAAATTTGTATACGGATAATCTATCCTGGATATTTATATTGCACATGATACAGCTTGTTGAGTTTACATGATTTTTTGTACTAAACTAAATATGAATATGTTGTATGCTATACAAGGCAGGTCATTGTATTTACTTATTGAATTGACGGAATTTTTTATTGTTACTGACTAACATTTCAAGACATCCATACGTGTGTAGCTCTTGTGCATGATATATTGTTCCACATAAGTTATAGTATGTGTGCGTGGTGTATTTGTATTATATTAGTTGTTGATTAACTGCTATGTTATTCTGCTTATACCTATTTACATCACTTAAGTTTGTTTTGCTATTTTTAACATAAAATGTTTGTTGACTTTTGCTAACAAGCGTGTCATTACGTGCATTTTATTAATTTACTTTTATCAAGTTGGATAATTACCAATTAATGCGCTTAATTTATACAATTAATTATTATTAATTGAATTTAAATGTTATGTTTTTTAAGTTATATACAAGCTACTATGTCTTATGAGTGGTACCTTTTGCTTTTGTGGGGACTATTACTTTTGGTGATACGAGTGTTATTTTATGAATTGAGTTACAAGAGTAGTAATGTGCGACTATGCTTATTTGCTATATTGTGCGCTTTCATTGTGTGGTTGTGCTTACTTCTCTCCTGTAATGCTGATGTGTAAATTAATTAAAGTAAGAAATAATAAATGTAGGCAGTGAGCAGAGAGATACTGCCGTACATATTATTGGTGCGCACTAGGTCAGTTAAATAATTGCTCAATTAATACTTATTACTAATACTTTGTTTATTCAATTAATCGTTATTTACGGTGTGGTTATTTGTTTTTTTTAATTTATATACGAGCTACTATCGTAAATGAGAGGAGTATTTCTACTTTGGCTTTGTCTGTGGGGTATTTTGTGCACGTGCGAATTATTTCGTTAATCTAATTACAATAGTTATGGTGTACGGTTTTACTTTTGGGCATAATCATACATATATGGTATTTGTGCATTTAGTTATTAGGTTATGCTCGATTATCTTCTTTCTGTAGCATTGTTGATGCCGATGATAAAAATGATAAATGGCAAGTTATAAGTAATTTTCGATAAATATAAAGAGAGAGAGATGAAGAAAGCTTGTTATGTATCCTACATCATCTATAATCAGTAGTGTTGCCGCTTCTAGTGGTGTTACGGAAAGTGGAAATGACGGTGGTAATGAGGTGGGCACTACACAGGGTGGTGATTTGCAGCAAGTTGGAGTTTTTCCTCTTTCTGCTACTCTAACTGATGCTGTCACTACTGTAGGCGAGAGTGTGAGTACTAGGATTAGGGGAAAGGCTTCTGCCCGAAAACGTAGTGCTTCTGCTGCCGTTTCTTCTTCAGCCGTTACTGTTGGTTCGGATGTTTTGAGTTCACTGGGTATAGTGTTGTCTCATGAGAGTGCTCAAGTGGTTGAAGATCTCCTTTCTAAAGTTGATACATTAGCTAGACGTAATTACAAGAACATTGTGGACAAACAATTACCATCAGGCGTGAGTGACAAACTTACCGTGACTGGGCGAGCTATTTGGTACTTTACCTATAAGCTGATGTGTGAAGATGGTTTTGTATCCAGATGTATTGGTGAGTACCATTGCAAGCACCGCCCTGATTTTATACGTGCCCTTCCTAGAATTAAAGTGTTATCCAGTTCTCCTGACCGTAATGTGCTGCCATTGGCTGGCAATAGTTTGTCAGATTTTTTATCGAAACTAGATGGTGTTATCTATAGTAGAGTAAGGTCTGTTTTTAAATCTAATTGGGACGAAGTTTCTGTAACTCTGGGAGAAGAGTCCTTGACTGCTGTTAGTTGTAAAGATTTTATCGATGTTCTCGAGACTGCTGGTATTCCTCAATTAGCATTATCGGCAATGTTGATAGCTACAGCGAGGACAAGAAATAGTGGAGGCAAGGATGAGTGTACGACATTAGGTGTTGCTACGGATCTTACACGCTCTTCCCCTTCCAGTACTCAATTATTACCTTCTCAGTCTCATCATACTGAATATGAATCACGATTAGGATCTTCGTTGCCATTAGGAGAGTATTCTGGTGCACCTTCTGAATTGAGTTTACTATCTTCCTCTCAGTGTGTTGATTTACCGGGCATTGATTTACATCCTGATAGTGCTGAATTAGTTGGTAAGATCTTTGATGGAATTCGTAAATTTATCAGAAGGTCTTTATCGCATTCGGTGCTCAGTTGCATCTCAAAGACATTGAATAGTGAACTTTCAGCTCTCGAGGAAGTTATTTGGTTTAGAACCTATAGGGAACTGCATCTATCTAAATTTATGTGTAGGTTCGTTTGTATGTACCATCATAAGTACCATCCTAATTTTATACGTGCCCTTGGTAGTATTAGAGTGTTATCAAGTCCCTCTCATCGTGGACTAGTTCCATTAAGTGGAACTGGGTTACTAGATTTTTTATCTAGGATGGATTGTGCTACTCGCAAGGTAGCGAGATCTATGTTTGACTTGGAGTGGAGTAGACTAGCTAATAAGGCTTTTTATGCACTAGAAGATGTGTCATTGTTGAGTAATGTTAGTTGTGAAAATTTTATTAGAGTTCTTGATGTTGTTGATATTCCTATAGTAGCATTTCCAATTTTTCAAAGACCTAATTTAACAAGGCGAAGGCGAAGGCGAAGATGTATAGAAAGTAAGACGTTGGAAAGTGGTAGTAAATGTGCGGATGATGCTGGGTCAGGAAGCGGTGCCACTGCTGTTGCTAATTCCTCGGCTATCTCTTCTTCGCAGCTTCAGCCTGAATTATTATCTCCACTTGAATCTGAATCGTTGCCTAATTTGCATCTTCAATCTAAAATGCAGTCAGGTTCTTCTTCAACTGCCACTTCGGTTGCTACTGCTCAAAAACCAGCTGTTGCTTCTCCGTATTGTGCTCCACTGTGTGCCATGGTACTTCCTGAGTGTGCCGCAATGGTTAGGGGTCTATTTTACGAAATTGATGTACTTGCTAGAAGTATTTACGGGGATATGATAAGTAAACAGCTCCCACCTAAAGTAAGTGGCAAGCTTTCTGTTACTGGAAGAGCTATTTGGTACTGGACATACATGGAAGTTTGTAAGGCTAGTTTCGTGTTCAGGTGCCTTGGTGAGTATCATGCCAAGCACCGCCCTGATTTTGTACGTTCTCTTTCTAAAATTCAAGTATTATCGGATGATGAAGCTAGTTTGCTAGATTTTTTGTTGAGACTAGATTGTGCTGTCCGTAGAGAGGTGGAGTCTATTTTTAACTCTTGTTGGAGTGAAGTTTCTGTTTCTCTGGAAGAGGAGTCCTTGAGTACTACTAGTTGTAGAGATTTTGTTAGAGTCCTTGACGTTGCTGGTATTCCCGCAGTAGCGTTATCATCAAATGTAGAATCCTACATAAAGGCAGGGGGTAGCAAAAAAGGTAAGGGTGCAGTATCAGCGACTAGTGTTATAGACCCTACGCATTCTCCCCCACCCAGTCCTCAATTATCACCACTGTCTCAGTCTAATCTTGAGTTGTCGTCTTGTGCGCATCATTCTTTGTCTGATTCACAGTTGGACCTTTCGTTGCCACTAGGAGGTTCTTCTGGTGCACCTTCTAAATTGATTGCGCCACCTTCTGCTGGAGACTCTGGGGGCGATTTTTCTTCTAATCTGATTTCAGCAAAAAGACGCAAGGGTAGCGATGGTGTTTCTGTTTCTACTCATGCTGGGACAGGGATTATTTGTACTGCTACTGTTGGGGTGCCGCCTGTTTCTACTGAATCGAGTACTCTAAATGCTTCTACAATTTCTACCTCCTCCTCTAGTGTTTCATTATCTATTCAATGTGTTGATTTGCTGGGTGTTAAGTTACATCCTGATAGTGCCAAACTAGTTTATGATCTCTTTTCTACTATTCGTGTATCTGCCAAAAGATCTCGCTTTATTGTACTTGATTCCCTCTTGGGTGCTATGAGTAGTGGACTTTCGATTCTTGGGCGGGCTATTTGGTGCAGAACCTATAGGGAACTGCATTTACTTAATTTCATGGCCAAATATCTTTGTTTGTATTATTCCAAGTACCGTCCTGAGTTTATACGTTCCCTTGCTGATATTAGAGTACTATCAAGTTCCTCTGATCATAGACTAGTACCATTAAGTGGAGATGTGTTATTAGATTTTTTATCGAAACTAGATTGTGCTGCTAGTGAGGAAGTGAAGTCTATATTTGACTTGAATTGGGATGAAGTAGCTAATAAAGTTTTTGCTGAGCTAGAAGATGGGTCATTGGATGACGTTAGTTGTGAAGATCTTGTTAATGTTCTAGATATTGCTGGTATTCCTGTAGTAGCGTATTCAATTTCTCAACAATACAAAAGGTACCAAAGACTTTTGATAAATAAAAGCAAGAAGCTGGGAAATGGTGGTAAATGTCCAGTTGGGAGTACTAAGTCTGCCCCAACGAAGAGAGTGATGAAGAGAAGCAAGACATTGGGAAGTAATGGTAGTATTGAGTCGTCAGCTGTTGCTGATCAATCTGGTAGTGTATCTGTGACTGATACTACCTCTGCTATTGGGGCGTCATCTGGTGATACTGGTTCCTCTTTGCCCCCTATCACCGAGTCTGTTGCTGCGTCAACTGTTTCTTCTGTTAAACCTGGTAGTGTATCTGCGATTGGTACAGTCTCTACTGTTGCAACATCACCTGGTGATGATAGGTCCTCTTTGCCTATTGTTTCGCTTATCTCTCTTCCTCAACCCCAATCTCAGCCTGTATTGTTTTCTCAGACTCAGCTTCGGTCTGAACTTTCTCCTCTTGTAACTGATTCTGTTGCTGCGTCAAATATTTCTGATCAGCTTTATGGTGTATCTGTGGCTGATAATGACTCTACTGTTGTCGCATCACCTGTAGGTATCGTATCTCCTTTGCCTATAGCTGCTGAGTCTGTTGCTATACCAACTGTTTCTGGCGAGTCTTCTTTAATTATTAGAGGGGATGTTTTATCCTCAACTATGGATATTGTTGCTCCCGCTTTGGGAGTTTTGGAAGATGAATTACCTGTTGAACATTCATCTTCATTTTCGCTTGCGCTTTTACCTTCACCTCCATCTGAGTTGAGGATAGATGATGATGTTTTCTCTTTTTCTTCATCGGCCGTAGTAGATAGAGTTGGATTGACTACGATTTGTGATGCCCCCGCCTTTTGGGGGTTGGAAGATGAATTACTTTCGCCTCCCTCTTCACTTTCGATTTTTCCCGCATCCTCATCTTCATATTTATCTTCGTCTCCGTCTGAATCAGGGTTAGATGCGGATGTTTCCTCCTCCTCTCCAGAGTTGCCCATATCGAATAGAGAGGTTGTTGGATTAGATATGGAAGGTACAATCTCTGCGTTGGGAGTTTTAGGTGAATCAAATTTTGTGATTTCATGTGAGCAGGCAACAGTGACAACCACTGCCTCTTCTTCTGTTTCTACTTCTGCTACCAGGGAACTTCCTACGACAACTAATAGTAATTATCTTCGCGGACCTAAGAAATCATTTATTATGCGTTTAGTTGAGGAGTCTTTTGAGATACCTACTAGTAGTAGTAATGCTGTTGCTGGACCTTCCTTTTCTGCACCTGTGGATGTTACTACTGGTCCACTGGTGGGTATCACTGGTACTGCTGCTGATATGGAAGGTACAATTTCTGCGTTGGGAGTTTTAGGTGAATCACATTTTGTGACTTCACGTGAGCAGGCAATAGTGACAACTACTGCCTCTTCTTCTGTTTCTACTTCTGCTGTTAGGGAACTTCCTATGGCAACTAGTAGTAATTATCTTCGCGGACCTAAGAAATCATTTATTATGCGCTTAGTTGAAGGGTCTTCTGAGGTACTCCACGAGTAATGGTAACGCTGTTGCTGTGGACCTTCCTTTTCTGCACCTGTGGATGTTGCTGATCCACTGATGGCTGTTACTGGTACTGCTGCTGATTAGGAGGATGTGGGAGCGAGAATTGGCAGCCATTGCTCAATCAAGGTCCTCCGCCATCGCTATCACCTGCGGGTGAATCCAAGTGGGTCTATGAGAGTTGGTAGAGGTAGGTCGTCTTCCTTACATCGGGGTGATGTGCAAAGAGTAAGTGGGCGTAAAAGGAGGAGTTAATTTTTAGAATTGATCTTACTTCCTAATGCTAGTACTGCATAATTTTACGCGATCGTTGTTTGCAAGTAGTTGTTTTTTTGTACAATAAAGTTAGTTCTTTGTGTTTTAATGATTGGATATTGGTCCGTATTTTTCACCCCACCTTTCGTATTTAATGAGCATCATGACACTTTAGTGGATGTACTTAGTTAACAGTTTTTTATACCGATACATTAATCTATATTTTTTATAGTACTTATAATTTGTACACTATTAAAAAATCATATTTGTACTATTACAAGTACAATATAAGGTGGTACTAAGTTAGTTGATAAAAGTTGTTAGGTTTTTATCTGCAGTTAAAATCAAGCATTGCTGTTTTAACTTGGTAGTTAGTTTCTTAATAGCTGATAAAGATCTTATTTTATCTGAACTAAATTTTATTATTCTTTTTTGATACCTACTAGTAATAGTGTTGCTGCTAGACATAATAGTATGTTACTGGTATTGCTAAGTCAAGAACAGATACCTTCGCTACTACCTGTCGGTGAATCAATTGGGTCTTGATAGGAGGTAGAGGTGGAGTGTCCTATTTACATCAGGGCAGTGATCATATAGGAAATGGTCATAAAAGGAGGATTCAATTATAAGTAATTTAATCTTGTTTGGTATTGGTTAATTTTATACGTTTGTTGTGAGCAGATGGCTATTTTTGTACTATGTTTAGTGCAGTGTGTTGTTTTTTCTGATTAGTGATTAATTATGTATGCCCATCATTGATTGAGCAGTATTTAGGAAGATTTGTGAAGTTTAAAGTAAATTTAATGTTATTTACCAATAATGTAGCTGCGAATTTTTATTTTATGCTTATTTAATGAAAGAATTATTTATCATAAAATTGCACGCAAGAATATACACTGGATATTTATGTTGTAGATGATACATACGTTAAGTTTATATGATTTTTGTATCAAATATATGACAAGTATCTTGAATCAGTGTTTATCTTTCTTTATTAGCGTAACCTGAATTTACGGATGATATTTTAAAATGCTCGTACGAATGTTATTCTTGTATACTATATATATGTTATACATAAGTTTTATTATATGTACTTGGCCCGCTTACGTGCCTTATTTGTGTTGCCTATTATTAACTGTCATATACTATTCTATTTGTATATATCTATATTATTTAAATTTGTCTTGTTATTTATTAACATATAATATTTGTTGATGTTTGCTACCGAGCGTGTTGTTATCATTAATGTACATTTAGTTGAATAATGACCAATTAATGCACTATATACTAATACTTCACTTATACAATTAATTGTTATTTATTGGATGTAAATTTTTGCTATTTTTAAATTATACACGAACTACTGTAGCTGATGAGTAATGTCATTCGTCTTTGTACGTGAGAACTACTACTTCCAGGGATGTGAGTGTTATTTTATGAATTGAAGTGCTAGAGTAATAATGTACTGCTTTGTCTATCGGTGTCGTTGTGTGGCTGTGCTTATTCATCTCCTGTAATGTTGGTGTGTGAGTTGGTGGTATGATGTTAGAGTAATAAATATGAGCAATAAGCAGAGATTATAGACAATAAGCAGAGAGGTTGTTATGTGTCACGTATCTATAACCAGTGCTGCTGCTTCTAGTGGTGTTCCAGAGAGTGTGAATGATAGCGATAGTAATAAAGACAGCATTTTACAAAGTAATACTTTGGGCTGTGATTTGCAGCAAGTTGAGGTTTCTCCCGTTATTGCTTCAGCTACCATTGTAGGTAAGGAGGTTGGTGCTGAGGGCAAAGATTGTACCACAAAATTTGATACTGCTGCCGCTGTTTCTTCTTCAGCTTTTACTGCTGATCATGATATTTTTAATTTACTGGGTGTTATGGTACTTCCTGAGAGCGCTCGAATAATTAAAGGTCTCTTTTTTAAAGTTAATGTATTTGCTGAACGCATTTACAAGTGCATGGTAAGTAAACAACTTCCATTAGACATGAGTGACAAGCTTCCATCGGTTGGGCAGGCTATTTGGTACGAGACTTATAAGGTAATGTATGAGGCTAGTTTTGTATCCAGGTGCCTTGGTGAGTACCATGCTAAGTATCGCCCCAATTTTGTACGTGCTCTTCCTAGTATTAAAGTATTGTCAAATTCTTCTGGCAGGGATGTAGTCGCATTAACTGGAGATAGGTTACTAGGTTTTTTATCGAAACTAGATTGTGTTATCCGTAGTAATGTGGAGTCTATTTTTAACTTTGATTGGAGTAAAGTTTCTACTACTTTGGAAGAGATGGTTTTGAGTTCTGTTAGTTGTAAAGATTTTATTGATGTACTCGACATTACTGGTATTCCTGCAGTAGCATCATCGTCAGCAGTAGTAGCTTTAAGAACACATACAAGTAGTAAAGGTGCAGATAGGTGTACATCGTCAGGGTCCAATCCTCAATTAACACTTTTGTCCAACACTGGGTTGACACTTCGTACTCGTTATCAATCTAAGTCACAGTTAGTATCTTCATTGCCATCAGGCGAGGCTTTTGGTACACCTTATGAATTGACTCTGTTACCGTCTGTTGGAGGTTCTGGTGGTGGATTTTCTCCTGATTCTATTGCACCCAAGAGAGACACGAGTAGCAGTAGAGTTTATGTTTCTACCCATACTGAGACAGGAGTTATTCATGATACCGTTGGGATATCATCTGTTTCCACTGAGGTGAATGTCTTATCCTCTTCTGTAATGTCAGCTTCTTCCTCTTGTGTTTCATCATCTGTTCAATGTGTTGATCTGCTGGGTGTTAAGTTACATCCTGATAGTGCTGAACTAATTTATAAGCTCTTTTTTGACCTTCGTAAATCTGTCAAAAGATCTTTCTCGGGTTCAATACTCAATTACCTCTTAACGGTTGTGAGTAGTGAACTTTCAACGGTTGGTCGGGCTATTTGGTGCAAAACCTATAAAGAGCTGCATCTATCTAGATTTATGTCTAAGTCTCTTTGTGTATATCACTTCAAGTATCGTCCTGATTTTATACGTGCTCTTGCTGATATTCGAATATTATCAAGCTCCCCCGATCGTATGCTAGTTCCATTAAGTGGAGGTATTTTACTGGATTTTTTATCGAAACTAGATTGCGCTGTTTGTGAGATAGTGGAGTCTATATTTAACTCGGAGTGGGATAGAGTAGCTGATAGAGTTTTTTCTGAGCTAGAAGATGGGTCATTGGGTACTGTTAGTTGTGAAGATTTTATTAGTGTCATCAATACCGTTGGTGTTCCTTTGGTGGCATTTTCAATTTCCCAAAGACGTGCGATAAGTAAAAGCAAGACATCAGGAAGTAGTAGTAAATGTGCGGTTGAGGCTACGGAATCGAGAAGTAGCATCATTGATTTTACTCGTTCTTTGATTACTTCCCTTCCACAACTTAAGTTTCAACTTGAATTATCTCCTCAATTGCATCATAGATCTGAATTAGCGGATGTTGCTGGCCCGCCTTACAAATTCATTCGATCACCTTTTGTTGGAGAATCTGATACAGCTACAGCTCCTTTTTTTCCTGTGGAAAGTGCTGTTTCTTCTTCAGCTTGTACTATTGATACTGATGTTTTTGATGTACTTGGTGTTAGATTACTTCCTGAGAGCGCTAGAATAATTGATAATCTATTTCTTGAAACCAATGCACTTGCTAGACGTATTTACAAAGGTATGGTAAGCAAACAACTGCCACCATACATTAGTGACAAACTCTCAGTGACTGGACGAGCTATTTGGTACGGTACCTACAGGATGCTATGCGAAGCTAATTTTGTATCCAGGTGCCTCGGTGAGTACCATGCCAAGTACCGCCCCGATTTTATACGTGCTCTTCCTAGTATTCAAGTATTATCTAATTCTTCTGGCAGTGATGTAGTGACATTAACTGGAGATAGGTTGCTGAGTTTTTTATCGAAATTAGATTCTGCTGTTCATGATACAGTGGAGCGTATTTTTAACTCTGATTGGAGTGAAATAGTTGACAAAACTTTTACTTCCCTAAAAGAAGGATCCTTGTATGCTGTTAATTGTAAAGATTTTATCGATGTCCTCAGAATTGCCGATATTCCTGCAGTAGCATTATCAGTAACGGTGGGCCCCACGACACGTACAAAGAGTAAAGTTATGGGTAAGTGCACATCATCGGTAATTTCTGATACGCTTACAGTAGAAGGACACACGAGTAGCAGTAGTGTTTTTATTTCTACCCATGCTGAGACAGGGAGTATTAGTGCTGCTGTTGGGATACCACCTATTTCTTCTGAGGCGAATACTACACTTTTTTCGATTCCTTCCTCTTGTGTCTCATCATCTGTTCAATGTGTTGATTTGCTGGGTGTTAAGTTACATCCTGGTAGTGCTGAACTAGTTTATAAGCTCTTTTCTGATCTTCGTAAGTCTGTCAAAAAATCTTTCTCGAGTTCGATACTCAATTACCTCTTGGCGGCTGTGAGTAGTGAAATTTCGACTGTTGGTCGGGCTATTTGGTGCAAAAATTATAGAGAGCTTCATCTATATAGCTTTATTTCTAAGTGTCTTTGTGTGTATCATTCCAAGTATCGTCCTAATTTTATAAGTGTTCTTTCTGATATTAGAGTATTATCAAGTTCCGCTGATAGCAGGCTAGTGCCATTAAGTGGAGGTGATTTACTGGGTTTTTTATCGAGACTAGATCGTGCTATTTGTGAGATAGTGGAGTCTATATTTAACTCTGAGTGGGATAGAGTAGCTGATAGAGTTTTTTCTGAGCTAGAAGATGGGTCATTGAGTACTGTTGGTTGTGAAGATTTTATTAGTGTCCTCGATACCGTTGGTATTCCTCTAGTGGCGTTTTCAATTTCCCAAAGACGTACCTTAAAAAGACAAAGACGCGCGATAGGTAAAAACAAGACATCAGAAAGTAATAGTAAGTGTGCGTTTGAGGGTATGGGTCCGGGAAGTAGTGTTATTGGTTCTACTCGTTCTTTGGGTACCTCTCTTTCACAATTTCAGTCTCAGCCTGAATTATATCCTCAGCCTCGATTTGAATCTTCCTTGCCCATTATTACTGAGTCTGTTGCTGTATCAACTGTTTCTGGCGAATCTTCTTCTACTATTAGAGAGGACGTTTTGGTCTCAACTGTGGACGTTGTTGCTTCTGCTTTGAGAGTTCTAGAAGATGCATTACCGTTACCTTTATCCTCGTTTTCCACTGCGTCTTTACCTGTATCCTTATCTTCACCCCTGTCTTTACCTTTATCTGAATTGGGAGTAGATACCGATATTTTCTCTTCTTCGCCGGTTAGGTTGACTGCAGTTGCCGATGTTCCTGCATTTAAGGGGGCAGGAGATGAGTCACCTTCCCCTCCTTCCTCACCTTCGATTTCACCCGCATCTTCGTCTTCATATTTATCTTCATCCCCATCCGAATCAGGATTAGATGCAGATGTTTCCTCTTCATCTCCAGAGTCACCTGTATTGACCAGAGAAGTCGTTGGATTAGCTACGGAAGATACTGTTTCTGAGTTGATGGCTTTAGGTGAATCACATTCTGCGCATTCATGTGAACAGCTAATAGTGCCAACCACCGCCTCTTCTTTTGTTTCTACTGCTGCTATCGGAGAATCTTCCGCTGCAGCTAGTAATAGTTCTTTTAGTTATTTTCGCGGACCTAAAAAATTATTTATTATGCGTGAATTAGATAAGGGGACTTTTGAGGTACCTACGAGTGGTGGTGCCGCTGCTGGACCTTCTTCTGCACTTGTAGATGTTGGTAGTTCACTAATGGCTGCTACTGGTACTGCTGCTAAGGAGGAGGATATGGGAGTGAGATTGACGGTGTCGCTGAATCGATGGCTTCCACCCTCATCTGCCAATGAGTTAAGTGGGGCTATGAGAGGTGGTAGAGGTAGGTCGTTTTCCTCTCATCATGATGGTGCTCAGAGAGGAAAGGGGCGCAAAAGAAAAAGGGAGAGTTAATAGATCTAATATCACCTATGTAATAAAAAGCATTATTGATTAATCATAAAATCTGTATACAAGAAGATGTAATAAATATTAATTTTACCTAAAATAAATAATTTCTAAATTCTAACGTCCTCTATATCAAAGCTAAATAAGCTACACAATTATAGCTTAGATATTTATTTTATTGCATTTATAATACATAGATTTATTGATTGCATGGATTAATTTTTGCCAATGTTATGCAGAAACTTTATATTGTTGTTCTTTTGTAATCAAATGTACTGATTGATTTTTTCTTAAGGCATGTTATTGACTATTTTTTGTGCAATTGATTAAAATACATTTCTTGATGATGTTAAGCAATAAGTGTTCTCTTCATGACTTCTTTATTTATTAATATGTTTCTGTGTTAACTGTTTCTGGCGAGTCTTCTTCTATTGTTACTAATGAGGGTGTTTTAGTATCGACTGACTACGATGCTGTTTCTGTATTAGATGGTGGATCACCTCCTGTTACTTCACCTAAGTCATTTGAGTAGCTAGTAGCGCCAACCACTGTCTCTTCTTCTGTTGTTGCTGCTGCTACTGAGGATTTTACACGATAGCTAGTAGTAGTTCTTCTAGTTATTTTTATGGATATAAGAAATTAATTATTATGGGTAAATTAGGTATGAGTCCTTTGGAATTGCCTACGAGTAGTGGTGCTGTTGCTGGATTTTTCTCTTCTGCGTTTGTTGGTGTTAGTAGTATTTCACTGCTAGCTACTTCTACCTCTACAGATTATTATGATGTTGGAGCTATACTAGCGGCATTGCTGAATCGGGGGGCTATGATCTTCACCTTCGCCTGTTGATGAATCAGTGGGGCCATGAGAGGTGAGGTTTCTTCTTCATATCAGGTTAGTCCTAGGAGAGGAAGTGGTCGTAAAGGGCAAAGCGTAGTTAATTGTGAGAATTAATCTTGATTCTTGCCATTACGTAATTTTATGCGTTTGTTGTGGGAAGGTGATTATTTATATGCCGCGTTTAGAGCGGTTCCTTATTTTTTGGGGCTAATGATTAATGTTGTATGCTTATATTGATATAAAGATGCATGTACTACATGTAATGTGGGTCAGTATGTATTTTTTTTATTGAATTTGATAAAATCTATATTTTAGTTATTGCAGATAATATTTTAAAACATTCATACGAGTGTTTGGTCTTGTATATGATGGATTGTTTTTTGTTTTACGTAAGTTTTAGTGTATGTACTTGGATTCATTATTCGTATTAATTATTGATTAATTGCTATGTATTATTCTATTTATACTTGCCTATATATTATTTAACATAAAAATAAAATTTGCTGGAGTTTACTAACAAGCTGATTGTTACCTATTTTTATTGGTTGTGCATTTTTGACCCAGTAAACTTAATAAGTTGTATATTAATACTTTATTTATACAAATTAATTTATTATTTATTTGCTTGGTTTTTAAGTTATATACAAGCTACTGTAGATGGTGAGAGGTGTTTTTGGCATTTGTCTTTGTACGTGTAAATTACTACTTTTGGTGATATGAGTATTTAGATGCAAGGGTAATAATGTACGACTCTGTCTATCATGGTGTTATATTCTTTTTGTCGAGTGACTGTACCTTCTTATCTCCTGTAATGTTGATGTGTGAATTGATACTATGATGTTAGAATAATAAAATATAAACAATAGACATGGAGGTTATTATTTATCCTGTACCTGTAACCAGTGCTTCTGCTTATAGTGATGTCCTAGATGTTGAGGATGATAGTGATAGTAATAAAGAGGACACTGTACAGAGTGGTATTTATGGCAGTGGCTTGCAGCAAATTGAGTCTCCTACTGACTCAGCTATTACTACTTCAACTACCACTGCTGCTGTGTTTAATGCTGGTTCTGATGTTTTACTAGGTGTTAAGTTACATCCTGATAGTGCTCAAATAATTAATGATCTCTTTTTTAAAGTCAATGCATTCTCTAGACGTATTTACAAGAGTATGGTAAGCACGCAACTTCCTCCAGACGTGAGCGACAAACTTACGGTCACTGGACGAGCTATTTGGTACGGTACTTATAGAGTAATGTGTGAAGCTAGTTTTGTGTACAGCTGTCTTAGTGAGTACCATGTTAGTCACCGTCCTGATTTTATACATGCCCTTCCTAGCATTAAAGTGTTACCGAGTTCTTCTGACTGTGATGTAGTGCCATTAACCGGAGATAGGTTGCTAGATTTTTTATCGAGACTAGATTGTGCTGTCCGTAGTAAGGTGGAGTCTGTTTTTAAATCTGATTGGAATGAAGTAGTTGATACGGTTCATGCTGCTCTAGAAGAGGAGTCCTTGAATGCGGTTGGCTGTAAAGATTTTATCGATGTTCTCAACATTGCCGAAGTTCCTGTATTAGCATTATCGGTAATGCTAGCAGGCACTGCAACACGGGAAAGAAGACGTGAAAGAAATAAAGTTACGGGCAAATGTACACCAGCAGGAATTAGTGTTACAGGTCTTACGCATTCTTTATCTTCTGCTTCTCAATCATTACCATCTCAGTCCAATCCTGGATTGTCACTTAATATGCATTCTCAATCTGAGGTACAAGTAGAATCTTCGTTGCCGTTAGGTGATGCTTCTAGTACACCTTCCGAATTTACTCCGATGTCTTCTGTTGTAGATTATGTTGCTGGATCTTCTTCTGATTCAATTTCTACCCCTTCCTCTTGTGTTTCATTATCTGTTCAATGTTTTGATTTGCCAGGTGTTAAGTTACATCAAGATAGTGCCAAAATAATTTGTAAACTCTTTTCTGACATTCGTGGATCTGCCAGAAGGTCTTCCTCGAAATCGATGCTTAGTTACATCTTAGAGATTTTGAATGGTGAACTTACGGCGATTGGTAAAGCTATTTGGTTCAAAACTTATAAGGAACTTCATATATCTAGATTTGTGTCTAGGTCCCTTTGTATGTACCATTCCAAGTACCGTCCCGATTTTATACGTTCTCTTCCTGATATTCGGGTATTATCAAGTTCCTTTGATCATAGGTTAGTGCCATTAAGTGGTGTTAATTTACTAGATTTTTTATCGAAACTAGATTGTGCTGTTCTTAAAGCAGTGGAGTCTGTATTTAACTTGGAGTGGGATAGAGTAGCTGGTTTGGTTTTTTCTGAACTGGAAGATGGATTATTGAGTGATGTTAGTTGTGAAGATTTTATCGATGTACTCGATACCGTTGGTATTCCTGTAGTAGCATTTTCATTTGCCCAAAGACGTGCGGTAGGCAGTGTATCTACGGCTGATACTGCTACTATAGATAAGGTGGTGAGTACTAAGAAGGATAGAGGTAAGTCTTTTGCCCAAAAATCTGCTATTGCTACTTCTGCTGTTTTTTCTTCAGCCTTTACTGTTGATTCGGATGTTTTGAGTTCACTGGGTGTTATGTTATCTTCTGAGAGTGCTCTGATAATTGAAGATCTCTTTTTTAAAGTCAATGCATTCTCTAGACGTATTTACAAGAATATGGTAAGCAAACAACTACCATCAATCGTGAATGACAAACTTACGATTACCGGACGGTCTATTTGGTACTGGACCTATAGGGTAATGTGTGAAGATAGTTTTTTATTCAGGTGCCTTGGTGAGTATCATGCTAAGCATCACCCTGATTTTATACGTGCTCTTCATAGTATTAAAGTATTATCAGATTCTCCTGATCGTAATGTGTTGCCGCTAGTTGGGGATAGATTGCTAGATTTTTTATCGAGACTAGATTGCGCTATCCGTAGTAAGGTGAAGTCTGTTTTTAACTCTTGTTGGAGTAAAGTTTCTGTTTCTCTGGAAGACGGGGCTTTGAATGCTGTCAGTTGTAAAGATTTTATTAATGTTCTAGATATTGCCGGTATTCCTCGAGTAGCATTATCGGTAATGATAGCAGCTATACCAAGTGCAAAAAGTAGAGGTTGTGCAAAAAGTAAAGGCATTGATAAGTGTACAGCATTAGGAGTTGGTGTTACGGATCTTACGCATTCCGCCCCTTTAAGTATTCAATCATCGCCATCTCAGTCTCGTCCTGAATTGTTACCTGATACGAATTACCAATCTGAGTCACAGTTAGGATCTTCATTGCCATTAGTTGATGCTCCCAGTACATCTTCCAAATTAACCATGCTATCTTCTATTGAAGATTTTGATGGTGGATCTTCTTCTGATCCAATTGCAGCAGAAATACAAACTGATAGCGGTGATGTTTCTGTTCAATGTGTTGATTTGTTGGGTGTTAAGTTACATCCTGATAGTGCTGAACTAATTTATAAGCTCTTTTCTGACATTCGTAGATCTGCCAGAATG
This sequence comes from Candidatus Ichthyocystis sparus, assembly GCF_900078745.1. Taxonomy (GTDB): domain Bacteria; phylum Pseudomonadota; class Gammaproteobacteria; order Burkholderiales; family 2013Ark19i; genus Ichthyocystis; species Ichthyocystis sparus. Next base: position 22,056 of record NZ_FKII01000051.1, read on the forward strand.
TCTTTCTCGCATTCGATGCTTAATTACATCTTAACTACTGTGAATAGTAAACTTTCGTCTGTTGGTAAAGCTATTTGGTGCAAAATATATAAGGAACTGCATCTATCTAGATTTATGTATAGGTCCATTTGTATGTATCATGCTAAGTATCGTCCTAACTTTATACGTGCTCTTGATAGTGTTCGAGTATTATCAAGTTCCTCTGATTGCAAGCTAGTGCCATTAAGTGGGGGTGAGTTACTAGGTTTTCTATCGAGACTAGATTGTGCTATTCGTGAGGTAGTGGAGTCTATATTTAATTCACGGTGGGATGATGAAGTAACTGATAAAGTTTTTGCCATACTAGAAGATGGATCATTGAGTACCGCTAGTTGTGAAGATTTTATTAGAGTCATCGATGTTGCTGGTATTCCTGTGGTAGCATTTTCAATTTCTCAAAGAGATGATCAGAGACGTACTCAAAGACGTAAGATGAGTAAGGGTAGGATATCAGGAAGTAGAAGTAAATATTCGGTTGATGGCACGGAGTCAGGAAGTAGTACTATTGATGTTGCTCATTCTTCGGTTATCTCTTCTCCACAACTTGAGCCTGAGTTATCATATCAACCTGAACCTGAATTATTATCTGAATCTGAATCATTACCTAAGTCGCATACTCAGTCTGAGACACAGTTAGGATCTTTGTTGTTGCTAGAGGAGGATTCTGATCTGTCTCATTCTAAATTTGTTAAATTGCTTCTTTATAGAGGCCAACCTAGTAGTGAATCTACTGTTGGTACCGACTCTACTGTTGTAGCATCACCTGGAGGTACTGGACCTTTTTTGCCACCTATTACTGAGTTTGTTGCTGTGTCAACTGCTGTTGAAGAATCTTCTTCGACTACTATTGGCGGGGATGTTTTAGTCTCGACTGTAGACGGTGCTGTTTCTACGTTAGGAGTTTTAGTAGATGAATCATCTTCACCTTTACCTTCTATTTTACCCGCACCTTTATCTTCATCTCCAACTGAATCAGGATTAGATGCCGATGTTTCCTCTTTCTCTCCAGAGTCACCTGTATTGACTAGAGAAGCTAGGCTAACTAAGGAAGGTACTGTTTCTGCGTCGGGAGTTTTGGCAGGAGAATCACCTCCTGTATCTTCAGATGAGCGGCTAATAATGTCAGCCATTCCCCCTTCTTCTGTTTCTTCCGCTGCTATTGAAGAATCTTCCACGACAGTTAGTAGTAGTTCCTTTAGTTATTTTCGCGGACCCAAGAAATCATTTATTATGGGTAAATTAGGTATAGGGCCTTTTGTGGTGCCTACGAGTAGTAGGGCCGCTGCTGGACCTTCTTCCTCTGTGTCTATGAGTAGTAATGTTGCTGCTTCTCCTTTATCTTCTGCGTCCGTTAAGGTTAGTAGTGTTCCACTAGTAGCTGCCAATAGAGCAGTTGCTGAGGAGGAGGATGTGGGAGCGAGATTGGCAGCATTGCTGAATCGAGGTCTACCTTCTTCACCGCCACCTGCTGGTGAATCAAGTGGGTTTATAAGAGGCGGTAGAGATGGGGTGTCTTCTTCATATCAGGGTAGTGCTAGGAGGGGAAGTGGGCGTAAAAGGAAAAGGCGTAGCTAATTGTGAGGATTGATCTTACTTCTTGCTATTAGCATTACATGATTTTATGAATTTGTTGTGCGCAGAAGTTTATTTTTGTATGATAGAGCTTCTTCCTTGCATTTCCTCTAAGCTTGGATAAGGCTGTGTTTTGTTTTTTTATATTCATTCCATCCATTCAGATTTTAAGGGTGATTTTTTGGGGCCTTCCTACCTTCTTATTACAACAAATATTACAATCTTTAGTGAATACCATACTTAGTTAATAATTTAATTTTTTTATATTAATGTGTTGATTCGTACTTTATCGTGTTCATAGTTTGTGCACTATTAATTACTGTTACTACTTTTTGATGGATAACTTAGTTACTTTAAAACATTAAGTTTTTTTTATGTGTTTTCGTGTACCCAGAGTGTGATTATATGTAAATATAATGCAATCCAAAAAGTAAGAAGGCTGTTTTTTGTTATGGAGATACTAATACTATTTACTGTAGATTAATTAAGTATATATCTAAATTTGTATGCGATAACCTATAATAGATATTTATGTTACACCGTGATACACGGTTGTTAAGTTTATACAATAATTTAATTTTTGGTGTTGCATGGTATGTGTAGTGGGTCTGGGTCTGTTTTTTATTATTTAATTTGTGAAATATATGAAGTAGGAGTATAAGTTATTTTTTTAAGAATTGCTGATGATACTGATTAAACTGGTTAATATATTTAAAATATTCATAAGCGTGCCGGTTTTTTGTACTGTAGATGTATTTCATGTAAGTATTTATCCATACGTGCGTGTTTTACTTGTATTGATATTAATTATTGGTTAACTGTTTTGTATTGTTCTATTTATATTTATCGCCTATATTGCCTGTCAATTGTGCGCTACTGAGTGTATTTTACTAGTACACTCCTATCTGTTAAGTTTAGTAATGATCAGTTAATATGTTGTATCTTCACAGTAGCGTAGTAGTATTAATACTTAATTTATACAATTAATGGTTATTGTATGTAAATGTTTTTTCTTTATTAAATAATGTTCAAGCTACCGCAGTTGATGGGTGGTATATTTTTTTCTCTGCCTTTATGTGTGGTGGCTGGCTATTGCTTCTGCGAATTGAGGTGCAATGGCTATAATATAATATGTGACTCTGCCTATTCGTGGTGTTGTACATGTTTTGTCGAGTTACTGTACCTACTCTCTTGTGTAATTTTGGTATGTGAATTTATGATAATATGCCAGGATGATCAGTAAGTAATCAGTAAGTAGTAAATTAATTGATAAGAGAAGAATAAGATAGGAATGATAATAAAAATATAAGCGAGAGGTTGTTATGTATCCTGTATCTGGTGGTGCTGCTCCTAGTGGTCCCTCGGAAGGCGGGGATGATGGTGAAGGTGGCGCTGCGCAAAGTGGTGCTTCTGTGGGTGGTTTGCAGCAAGTTGAGGCTCCTCCTGCCACCGATTCAGCTGCTACTGCGGGTAAGGAAGTAAGTGCTAGGGGCAAAGGCAAAGCTCCTGCCAAAAAGCCTGCCGCTGTTTCTTCTTCAGCTACCGCTACTTTAACTACTGCTAAAGAAGGAGGGGGTGCTAAAAGGGCTAGGGGTAAGGCTTCTGCCAAAAAGCTTGCTTCCTTTAATGTTGACACTGTTGTTCTTAATTCACTGGGTGTTAAGTTACATCCAGATAATGTTGGAGCTATTAATGTTCTCTTTTATGATGCTAGTGTACTCACTGCACGTGTTTACGGGAGGGTAATAGGAAAACAACTCCCGCCAGAAGTGCGTGATAAACTGTCGGTTACTGGGCGAGCTATTTGGCAACGTACTTACAGGATGCTGTGTGAAGTTGATTTTTCATATAAATGCTTCCGTGAGTACCATGCTAAGCACAGACCTGGTTTTATACGTTCTCTTCCTACTGTTAAAGTATTATCTAATTCTTCTGAAAGTGATGTGGGGATAATATTAAGTGGGGATGAGTTGCTGAATTTTTTATCTAAACTAGATTCTGCTATTCTTGGCACGATGGTTAGTTTTTTTAACTCTCGTTGGAATGAAGCAACTGGTAAAATTCTCGGTCCTCTAGAAGGTAAATCCTTGAGTGATGTTAGTTGTGTAGATTTTACCAATGTCTTAGATATTGCTGGTGTTCCACCAATGACAATGTCTTCAGTACGGCATTTAAAAATACATGTAAGTACTGAAAAGTATAAGAAGTATAATAAGGTATTCTCAGGAGAAGTTGATGTCGTAGATCTTACGCATTCTTCACCTCCCAGTCCTCAGTCATTACCATCTCAGTCTGAGTCACAGTTAGGATCTTCATTGCCATCAGAAGATGGTTCTGGTGCACCTTCTGGACCTACTCATTCTGAAGCAGTAGTTGTTCATGGTAATGTTGGGGGAATACAGCCTATTAAATGTGTTGATTTGCTGGGTGTTAAATTACATCCTGCTAGTGCTAAACTAGTTTATAAGCTATTTTCTGATCTCCGTGAAGCTTCCAGAACCTCTTATTCGAGGTCTATAGTTAATTACCTCTTGGAAGCTGTAGGTAATAGTAAACTTTCCGTGGTTGGGCGAGCTATTTGGTGCAAGATGTATAGAGAACTGCACCTGTATAGTTTTGTATCTAGGTGTCTTTCTGTTTATCATTACAAGTACCGTCCTGATTTTGTACGTGCACTTTCTAGTATTCAGGTATTATCAGTCTCCTCTGATAAGCTAGTGCAATTAAGTGGAGCTGGTTTGTCAGATTTTTTATCGAAACTAGATTGTGCTATTCGTGAGGAAGTGGAGTCTATATTTAACACGGAGTGGGATGGGGTAGCTAATAGAGTTTTTGCTGAACTGGAAGATGAATCATTGGATGATATTTGTTGTGAGGATGTTATTAATGTCCTTAATGTTACTGGTATTCCCGTAGCGGCACTTTCAGCTTTCCAAAGATGTACGGTAGATCGAAGAAATGCATTAGAAAATAGTAGTAGAGTTACAAATGAGGGTGAGGCTTCAGGAAGCGGTGTCGCAGTTCTTGTGCATTCTTCTTCCAGTCCGCAACCTCAGCCTGAATCTGAATTACCCCCCCAACCTGAACCAGAATTACCCCCTCAATCTGAACCTGAATTACCCCCTCAACCTGAACCAGAATCACTGTCTCAACCTGAGCCTGGACTATCATCTGAATCTGAATCATTACCTAAGTCGCATACTCAATCTGAGACACAGTCAGGATCTTTGCTGTTGCTAGAGGAGGATTCTGATCGGCCTTATTCTAAATTTGTTAAATTGCTTCTTTATAGAGGCCAGCCTAGTAGTGCATCCACTGTTGGTACTGACTCTGCTGTTGTAGCATCACCTGGAGGTACTGGACCTTTTTTGCCACCTATTACTGAGTTTGTTGCTGTATCAACTGCTGTTGAAGAATCTTCTTCGACTACTATTGGCGGGGATGTTTTAGTCTCGATCGCGGAAGGTGTTGTTTCTGTTGAAGATGAATTATCTGCTGAACCTTCATCTTCTTTTTCGCCTTTGCCTGTACCTATATCTGATCTGGTAGTAGCCTCTGATATCTCCCCTCCTTTGTCACCACCAGCTAAAGGGTTGGTTGTAGCTAATGTTGTTTCTGCGTCTATGGGGGCAGAGGATGATTCACTTTCTCCTCCCTCTTCACCTTCGATTGAACCTTTATCTTCATCTTCATCTTCGGTTGAATTTTCATCTTTATCTTCATCTTTATCTTCATCTCCATCTGCGTCAGGATTAGATGCAGATGTTTCCTCTTCCTCTTCCTCTTCAGAGTTGCTTGTATTGACTAGAGAAGCTGAGCTAACTACGGAAGGTACTGTTTCTGCGTTGGGAGTTTTGGCAGGAGAATCACCTCCTGTATCTTCAGATGAGCGGCTAATAATGTCAGCCACTGCCACTTCTTCTGTTTCTTCCGCTGCTATTGAAGAATCTTCCACGACAGTTAGTAGTAGTTCCTTTAGTTATTTTCGCGGACCCAAGAAATCATTTATTATGGGTAAATTAGGTACGGGGCCTTCTGTGGTACCTACGAGTAGTAGAGCCGCTGCTGGACCTTCTTCCTCTGTTTCTATGAGTAGTAATATTGCTGCCGCTCCTTTATCTTCTGTGTCTATGGAGGTTAGTAGTGTTTCACTAGTAGCTGCCAATAGAGCAGCTGCTGAGGAAGAGGATGTGGGAGCAAGATTGGCAGCATTTCTGAATCGAGGGCTGCCACCTTCACCACCTCCTGCTGGTGAATCAAGTGGGTCCATAAGAGGTGGTAGAGATGGGGCGTCTTCTTCATCATATCAAGGTAGTGCTAGGAGGGGAAGTGGGCGTAAAAGGAAAAGGCGTAGTTAATTGTAAGAATTGATCTTACTACTTGCTATTAGTATTACATGCATTTTATGCATTTGTTGTGCGCAGAAGTTTATTTTTATACGATAGAGCTTCTTCCTTGCATTTCCTCTAAGCTTGTATAAAGGCTGTGTTTTGTTTTTTTATGTTTATTCATCTATTCAGGTTTTATGGGTGATTTTTTTGAGGCCTGCCTACCTTATTATTCAACAAATATTACAATCTTTAGTGAATACCATACTTAGTTAATAATTTAATTTTTTTATATTAATGTGTTGATTCGTACTTCATATTGTTCATAGTTTGTGCACTATTAATTACTGCTACTACTTTTTGATGGATAACTTAGTGACGTTAAAACATTAAGTTTTTTTATGTGTTTTCGTGTACCCAGAGTGTGATTATACGTAAATAATAACGTAATCCAAAAATCTGATTTTTTCATCTCAGCATTACGACCTTATAACACAGAGTACATTGAATCAATTAGCGCCTAGTAGTATTAGCGTATACAGCTATAATGGAGAATCATAGTTCCGATAGTTAACTGTTAAACTTGTAAAGCTGTTTTTTTGTAAATACTAATACTATCTACTGTAGATTAATTAAATATATCTAGATTTGTATGCGATAACCTATGCTAGATATTTATGTTACACATGATACACGATTGTTGAGTTTAGATTGTTAAGTTTATACAGTAATTTAATTTTTGTATCAAATAAGGTGTTGCATGTTATGTGCAGTGGGTCTGTATTTGTTTTCCATTATTGAATTGATGAAATACGTGGAGTGGGAGTATAAGTTATTTTTTTAAGTATTGCTGATACTGATTAAACTGGTTAACATATTTAAAATATTCATAAGCGTGTCGGTTTTTTGTACTGTAGATGTGTTTCATGTAAGTTTTATGCATATGTGTGTGGCTTGCTTAAGTTGATATTAATTATTGGTTAACTGTTTTGTGTTGTTCTATTTATATTTATCTCCTATAGTTGATGGGTGGTATATTTTATTTCTTTGCCTTTATGTGGTGTGTCTGGCTATCGCTTCTGTGAATTGAGGCACAATGCGACTCTGCCTATTTGTGGTGTTGTACGTGTTTTGTAGAGTTATTGTGCCTACTTCTCTTGTGTAATTTTGGTATGTGAATTTATGTTAGTATGATAAGTAAGCAAATTAATGTAAATTAATTGATAAGAAAAGAATAAGATAGAAATGATAATAAAAATATAAGCAGAGAGGTTGTTATGTATCCTGTATCTGGTGGTGCTGCTCCTAGTGGACCCTCGGAGGGTGGGGATGGTGGTGGTGAAGGTGGCGCTGCGCAAAGTGGTGCTTCTGTGGGTGGTTTGCAGCAAGTTGAGGCTCCTTCTGCCACCGATTCAGCTATACCTGCTTCAGCTACTGCTGCTGTGTGTAAGAGAGTAAGTGCTAAGGGCAAGGCCCCTGCCAAAAGACCTGTCGCTGTTTCTTCT
>NZ_FKII01000052.1 GCF_900078745.1 Candidatus Ichthyocystis sparus
TTTTTATCGAAGCTGGATTGTGCTATTCGCGATGAAGTGGAGTCTATATTTAGCTTGGAGTGGGATAGAGTAGCTGATTCAGTCTTTGCCGAACTAGAAGATGGATCATTGGGTGATGTTGGTTGTGAAGATCTTGTTAATATTTTCGATGCTGTTAGTTCTCCCGTAGTAGCGTTTCCAATTTATCAAGGAAAAAAATATCAAAGACGTGAGGTAGGTAAAGGCAAGACTTTAGGAAGTGGCAGTAAATGTATTGAGGAGGGTACTGGTTCTGTTACCCAAAAATGTTTTGTAAGTAAGAGCGGGACATTAGATAGTGGTAAATGTGCAGAGGTTACGGAGTCAGGAAGTAGCACTAGTGATCTTACTTATCGTTTGGTTCAGCATGAACTATCTTCTCAACCTGAAAGTGAATCGTTACCTAAGCGTCATCTTCGCTCTGGGACGACATTAGGGTCTTTGTTGCTATTGAAGGAGAGTTCTGGTCAGTCTTCTTCTGGATTTGTTAAATCGCTTTTTTATAGACATGAACCTGCTACTGCTACTGCATCTACTGTGATTTCATCTACGCCTGCGATTTTATTAGCACCTTTATCTTCATCTCTATCTACTTCTGAGTCTCATACTCAATCCGGTATGAAATCAGGATTTTTGGTTTCGACAGTGGAAGGTGCTGCTTCTGATTTGGTGGGAGAAGATGAATTACATGCACCTGCACCGATAGTAGCTTCTGATATTCCCCCCTATTTGCCACCATTAGCTGAAGAGTTGGTCGAGGTTAGTGTTGTTTCTGCGTTGAGGGGGGTAGGGGATGATTCACTTTCGCCTTCCTCTTCACCTTCGATTGGGCCTTCCTCTTCACCTTCGATTGGGACTTCATCTCCATCTTTATCTTCATCTCCATCTGAATTAGGATTGGATGCTGATGTTTCCTCTTCCTCTGCAGAATCTGTATCGAATAGAGAAATTGTTGGGTCAGCTACGGAGGTTATTGTTTCTGAATCGGGAGTTTTAGTAGGTGAATTAACTCCTGTGTGCTCATCTGAGCAGCCAATAGTGCCAATTACTGTCTCTTCTTCTGTTTCTACTTCCTCTATTGGAGAACCTTCCACGACAGCTAGTAGTAGTTCTTCTGTTTATGTTTACGGACTTAAGAAAGCACTTATTATGAAATTTAAGAGTCCTTTTGAGGTATCTACTACTACTGGTAATGTCACTGCTGAACCTTCCTCTTCGATATCTATGAGTAGTAGTGTTGTTTCTGGGCCTTCCTCTTTTGCACCTATTGGTGTTGGTAATGTTCCGCTAGTGGCTACTGATACCGATACTGTCTCTGAGGATGTGGGAGTGAGATTAGCAGCATTGCTGAATCGAGGGCTTCCGTCTTCACCACCACCTGCCGGTGAATCTAGTGGTTCTATGAGAGGTGGTAGAGGAAGGTTGTCTTCTTCACATCCTGGTAGTGCTCAGAGAGTAAGAGGACGTAAAAGGAAAAGGAGAAGTTAATTTTTTGGTGATTTGAGTTGAGTGTTATTTTATGAATTGGGCTACAAGAGTAATGATGTGAGACTATGCGTATTTGCTATGTTGTGTGCGCTTCGTTGAGTGACTTCTTTTGCTTTTTTCATGCGATTTTAGTGTATGATTGTGATTCTTTATTTTGGCTATGGTCCTATTGTGGTGTTGTGTGAGTTCAGTGATTGTACTCACTCCTCTTCTGTGATTTTTGTGCGAGTTGATAGTAGGAATAGTAATAACAAATAATAAAAACAATAAGTAGAGGGTTGTTATGTATCCTGTATCCGCGGCCAGTAGTGCCTCTTCTGGTGTTGCTCCAGTTGACGATAATGGTGGTAATAGGGTAGGTACTGCGCAGGTTGGAGATTTGCAGGGGGTTGAGGCCTTTACTACTACTTCAACCACTGTTACTACTACAGGTAAGGGGGTGAGTACTAGGAATAGAGGTAAAGCTCCTGCCCCAAAACTTGGAGCTTCTGTTGCTGTTTCTTCTTCGCCTTTAACTGTTGATTCAGGTGTTTTGAGTTCACTCGGTGTTACGTTATCCCATGAGAGTGCTAGAACAATTGAAGATCTTTTTTTAAAAATGGATTTGTTTGCTAGACGTACTTACAAGAATATGGTGTGCAAACAGCTCCCATTAGGCATGAGTGATAAACTTACTTCGACTGGACAAGGTATTTGGTACTTTACCTATAGGTTAATGTGTGAGGGTAGTTTTGTATCCAGGTGTATTGGCGAGTACCATTTCAAGTACCGCCCTAATTTTATACGTGCCCTTCCTAGCATTCAAGTGTTATCGAATTCTCCTGACCGTGATGTGGTGCCATTGACTGGATATACGTTGTTAGATTTTTTATCTAGACTGGATTGTGCTATTCACAATAAGGTGGAGTCTATTTTTAGCTCTGGTTGGAGCGAAGTTTCTGTTGCTCTGGAAGAAGAGTCCTCTAATGCTGTTAGTTGCAAAGATTTTATTGATGTCCTCCAAGTTGCTGGTATCCCTAAATTAGCATTATCGCCAATGTTGATATCCACAGCAACAAGCGCAAGAAGAAGAGGCGCTGTAGAGTGTACGGCGTTAGGAGTTAGTGCTGCGGATCTTACACACTCTCCCTCTTCCAGTTCTCAATCATTACCGCCTCAGTCTCATCACAAATTGTTGTCTCGTACGCATTCTCAATCTGAGTCACTGTCACTCTTAGGACCTTCGTTGCCATTGAGAGAGGCTTCTAGTGTACCTTCTGAATTGGCTACTTTTTCTTCTGTTGTAGATTATGATAGTGAATCTTATTTTGATCCTACTGCAGTAAAAAAACACAAGGGTGGTGATAGTGTTCCTACTCATGCTGAGATAGGTGTTACTCGTTCTACCGTTGGTGTACCATCCTTTTCTGAGGCTAGTGCCATACCTTCTCCCACAATTCAATGTGTTGATTTGTTGGGTATTAAGTTACATCCTGATGGTGATAAATTGATTTGTAGGCTCTTTTGTGAAATTCGTAAATTTGCCAGAAATTCCTTCTCGCATTCGATATTTAATTATATTTCAACAATATTTAGTAGTGAACTTCCGTTGATTGGGAAGGCTATTTGGTTAAAAACTTATAGGGAACTGCATCTATCTAAATTTATGTGTAAGTTCATTTGTGTGTATCATTATAGGTATCATCCTAATCTTATACGTGCTCTTGATAGTATTCTAGTATTGTCGAGTTCCTCTGATAGTAGACTAGTTCCATTAAGTGGAGTTGAGTTGCTAGGTTTTTTATCGAAGCTAGATTGTGCTATTCGTAGGGAAATGGAGTCTATATTTGACTTGGGATGGAATGAAGCAGCTGATGGAGTTTTTTCTGAACTAGAAGATGGATTGTTGGGTGCCGTTAGTTGTAAAGATTTTATTAGAGTCCTCGATGTTGTTGGTGTTCCTACAGTAGCACTTTCAAATTCTCAAAGATACAATGAATTAAAGAGTCGACGGAGATATTCGGTAAGTAAAAAAAAGACTTTACCTAAGACGCATCTTCAATCTGAGACTCAGTCAAATTCTTTATTGCGATCGGAGGAGGATCACAATCAATCTTCTTCTAAGTTTGTTAAATTATTTTCCTGTAAGGATAAATCTGGTAGTGCATCTGTGATTGGTACTGCCTCTACCGTTGTAACATCACTTGGAGGTACAGGGTCTTCCTTGACTCTTGTTACTGAGCCCGTTGATGTGTCAGCTGTTTCTGATAGTAAGGGGGTGAGTACTAGGGGTGGAGGTAGGTCTCCTGTTCAAAAACATAGCACTTCTATTGCTGTTTCTTCTTCAGCCTCTACTGCTGATTCGGATGTTTTGAGTTTACTGGGCATTAAGTTATCTTCCGAGAGTGTTCAGATCATTGAAGGTCTATTTTTTAAAGTTAATGAATTCTCTAGACGTACTTACAATGATACGGTAAGCAAACAACTCCCATCAAGCGTTAGTAACAAACTTACTGTGACTGGACAGGCTATTTGGTACTTTACTTATAGGATGATGTGTGAAGATATTTTTGTATTCAAGTGCCTTGCTGAGTATCATGCTAATCATCGACCTGGTTTTATACGTGCTCTTCCTGACATTAAAGTATTATCGGATTCTCCTGATCGTAATATAGTTCCACTAGTTGGAGATGGGTTGCTGGGTTTTTTATCGAAACTAGATTGTGCTGTCCTTAGTAAGGTGAAGTCTGTTTTTAGATCTGATTGGGATAAAGCAGTTAGTGTGGTTTATGTTGCCCTAAGAGAGGAGTCCTTGAATGATGTTAGTTGTAAAGATCTTGTCGATGTCCTAGACATTGCCGGTATTCCTCCGTTAGCATTCACAGGCCTTGTGCGTTCTTTACCTTCCAGTTCTCAACCACTACCACATCGGTCTAATCCTGAGTTGTCACCTCGTGCACGTGACCAATCTGAGTCACAATTGTCTTCTGTTGGGGATTCCGCTGGTAGATTTTCTTCTGATCAATGTGTTGATTTGTTGGGTGTTAAGTTACATCCTGGTAGTGCTGAACTAGTTTATAAGCTCTTTTTTGATGTTCGTAGATCTGCCAGAATGTCTTTCTCGAATTCGATGCTTAATCACATCTTAACTACTGTGAATAGTGAACTTTCGGCTGTTGGTAAAGCTATTTGGTGCAAAACATATAAGGAACTGCATCTATCTAGATTTATGTATAGGTCCATTTGTATGTATCATGCCAAGTATCGTCCTGACTTTATACGTGATCTTGGTAGTGTTCGAGTATTATCAAGTTCCTCTGATTGCAGGCTAGTGCCATTAAATGGAGGTGAGTTGCTAGGTTTTCTATCGAGACTAGATTGTGCCATTCATGAGATAGTGGATTCTGTATTTAATTTGTTGTGGGATGACGTAGCTAATAGAATTTTAGCCGAACTGGAAGCTGGATCATTGAGTAATGTTAATTGTGAGGATTTTATCACGGTCCTCGATGTTGTCGATGTTCCTGTAGTGGCATTTTCGATTTCTCAAAGGTGCGTTAAAGTACGTGCGATTGGTGAAAATAGGACATCAGAAAGTAGCAGTAAATGTGCGGTTGAGTCTACGGAGTCGGGAAGTAGCATTATTGATCTTACTCATTCTTCTGTTACCTCTTTTTCACAACTTCAGTCTCAGCAGGAATCTTCTTTGCCTTTTGTTACTGAGTCTGTTGCTGTGCCAACTCTATCTGTCGATTCTTTTTTGAGCATTAGTGGGGATGTTTTAGTATCGACTGTGGATGTTTCTGCTTCTGCTTCTGCTTTGGGAGTTGGAGATGGATTATCTGTTGAACCTTCATCCTCGCTCTCGCCCTCGCCTGCACATGCACCTTCACCTGTACCTGTAGTAGCTTCTGATATCCCCCCCTATTTGCCACCATTAGCTGAAGATTTGGTCGCGGTTAGTGTTGTTTCTGCGTTGAGGGGGGCAGGGGATGATTCACTTTCGCCTTCCTCTTCACCTTCGATTGGGCCTTTATCTTCACCTTCGATTGGGCCTTCATCTCCATCTTTATCTTCATCTCCATCTGAATTAGGATTAGATGCTGATGTTTCCTCTTCCTCTACAGAGTCATCTGTATCGGATAGAGAAATTTTTGGTTTAGCTACGGAAGTTATTGTTTCTGAGTCGGGAGTTTTAGTAGGTGAATCAACTCCTGTGTGCTCATCTGAGCAGCCAATAGTGCCAATTACTGCCTCTTCTTCTGTTTCTATTTCCTCTATTGGAGAACCTTCCACGGCAGTTAGTAGTAGTTCTTCTGGTTATGTTCACGGACTTAAGAAAGCATTTGCTATGAGATTTAAGGGGCCTTTTGAGGTATCTACTACTAGTAATGTCGTTGCTGAACCTTCCTCTTCGATATCTATGAGTAGTAGTGTCGTTTCTGGGACTTCCTCTTCTGCGCCTGTGGGTGTTGGTAGTGTTCCGCCAGTGGCTGCTGCTACCGATACTATCGCTGAGGATGTGGGAGTGAGACTGGCAGCATTGCTAAATCGAGATCTTCCACCCTCACCGCCGCCTGCTAGTGGTTCTATGAGAGGTGGTAGAGGAAGGTTGTCTTCTTCACACCGTGGTAGCGCTCAGAGGGGACGTGGTCGTAAAAGGAAAAGGAATAGTTAATTGTGATAATTAATCTTACTTCCTTATTTATTAGCATTACATAATTTTATAAGCCCGATGTGCGCATGGTTTTGTTTTTTTTCTGTGTTTGGTTCGGTTGTTTTTTTATATGGTACATGATCAAATAGGAGTTGCTTGTTTTTTAGAGCTAATGGTTGATGGTGTGTTTAACATTGGTTGTTCAGTAGTTAGGTGGATTTGTGAAATTATAAATTTAATGTCGTTTACGAAGCACACACTGTTCTTAGTTTGTGAATATTTTGTGCATAATTTATGCTAATTTAGTGAAGGAGTTGTTCATAATAAAACCAGGATCCATATCGGATATCGGGTATTTGTGTTGTATGTAATGCATGATTTTCAAGGTTTTGTATGGTCTTTGTATAAGATACAAAGGTACTGTATGTCACGTGACCTGGGTAGATACTTGTCTTTTTTTATTGAATTGATGGAATTTCTACATTTTAAGTACATTGCAAATGGTATTTTAACACTTATGCCAGTGCTAATCTTCTGTACAGTAGGTTGTTTTGTGTAGTTAGTAGTATGTGTAAGTGGCGTATTTGCATTGTATTAGTTGTGTTGGTTAGCTGCCATGTATTGCTCTGTTTATACTTATTTATATTACTTGAATTTATTTTGCTATTTTTAATATAAAATATTTGTTGATGTTTGCTAAAAGCGTGTTGTTACGCACATTCTATCGGTGTACTTTTGCTTAGTTTTTAGTTAAATAACCAATTGATGTGCTGTGTTTTTTATGTCATTGATTGTTATTTATTGTGTGTAAATATTTGTTTTTTTTTTAAATTATGTACAAGCTACCATTAGTGGAGGGTAGTGTGCTTTGTGTATCGTGGTAGTTTTTGTGTGAATTATTTCATCAATTGAAATACAATAATTTGAGATACAAGAATGATAATATGTGGCCCGGTCTCCAATTATGTTTCCATTCGTGGTGTTTTCCACATTTACTTGTTGGTATGTACTTAATTCTTTTTTTCTGTAGAGTTGGTGTGTAAATTGTTACTAAGAATAATAAAATAAAGAGAGATTGTTATGTGTCCTTTGTCATCTGTAACCAGTAATGTCGCTGATTTTGTTGGTGCCCCAGATAGCGAGGATGATGGCGCCAACAAGGGAGGTACTGTACAGGGTGGTGATTTGCAGCAAGTTGAGGCTACTGCTCCAGCTGCTTCGACTGCTGCTGTAGGTAAGGGGGCGAGTACTGGGGGTAAAGGTAAAGCTCCTGCCAAAAAATTTGGTACTTTGGATGCTTTAAGTTTGCTGGGTGTTGTGCTATCTCCTGAGAGCACTCAAATAGTCGAAGGTGTTTTTATCAAAGCTGATGTATTGGCTAGACGCACTTATAGGAGTACGGTAGCCAAACAGCTCCCATCAAGAGTGAGTGAGAAACTTACCTTGACTGGACGAGGTATCTGGTACTTTACCTATAGGGCAATGTGCGAAGATAGTTTCATGTCCAAGTGTATCAGCGAGTATCACTATAAGCACCGCCCTGATTTTATACGTGATCTTCCTAGAATTCAAGTATTATCTGATTCTTCTGGTGGTAATCTGGTGTCGTTAACTGGAGGTGGGTTGCTGGATTTTTTGTCGAGATTAGATGGTGCTGTATATGATAGGGTAAAGTCCGTTTTTGGCTCTTGTTGGAGTGAAGTTTCTGTTGCTCTGGAAGGAGAGTCCTTGAGTGTTGTTAGTTGTAAAGATTTTATCAATGTCCTCGACGTTGCCAATATTCCACCATTAGCAATGTCGCCGATGTTGATAGCTGTGGCAAGAAATGCAAGAAGAAAGGGTCTTGCAAGAAGTAAAGACACGGTTGAGTGTGCGGCATTGGGGGTTAGTGCTACTGGTCTTGCACACTCTTCCCCTTCCGGTTCCCAATCATTATCATCTCAGTCTCATACTGAATTGTCATCTGCTATGCATTCTCAATCTGAGTCACGTGCAGAACCTTCGTTTCCATCAGGAGAGGTTTCTGGTACAACTTCCGAATTGACTCTGTTGTCTTCTGTTGAAGTTTCTTCTGACCTGATTGCAGCTAAAGTGCACAAGGATGATGGTGTTTCTACCAGTACTGATACAGGGGTTGTTCTTTCTGCTGTTGGGATGCCACCTATTCCTTCTGAGCTAGCGGATACCCTAACCTCTTCTGCAATTTCTTCTTCCTCCCCTTGTGTTTCACTGTCTGTTCAGTGTGTTGATTTGCCGGGTATTGAGTTACATCCTGATAGTGCTGAATTAATTAATAAACTCTTTCGAGAAGTTCGTAGGTTTGCCAAAAATTCTTTCTCGCATTCTATGATCAGTTACATCCCAAAGATATCGAGTAGTGAACTTACGGTGGTTGTGGAAGCTATTTGTTTCAAGACCTATAGAGAACTGCATCTATATAAATTTATGCGTAAATTCTCTTGTATGTATCACTATAGGTACTATCCTGATTTTATACGTACTCTTGATAGTATTCTAGTACTATCAAGTTCCTCTGATCCTAGGCTGGTACCGTTAAGTGGAGCTAGGTTACTAGATTTTTTATCTAGACTGGATTGTGCTATTCGTGAGGTAGTGTGGTCTACATTTAACTCTGAGTGGGATGGATCAGTAGGTGGAATTATTTCTGAACTAGAAGGTGAATCATTGAGTACTCTTAGTTGTGAAGATTTTATTAGAGTCTTTGGTGTTGTGGGTGTTCCTGCAGTATCACTTACAGTTTCTCAAAGATATTACACAACAGGAAATCGAAGACGTGCGATACGTAAAGGAGAGATGTCGGGAAGTGGTAGTAGTAAATCTGCAGTCGATGTTACGGGGTCGGGAAGTAGTACTGTTCCACATCTTCAATCTGAGACACTAACTGATTATTCTTCAGCCACTACTACTCCAATTACTACTACTGTAGGTGAGTGGGTGAGTACTAGGTTGGGTAGAGGTAGGGGACTTATACGTAAGGACCTTGCACAAAGATGTGGTACTTCTATTGCCGTTTCTTCTTCAGCTTCTGCTACAGGTAAGGTCTTGGTTGATGAGAGTGGTGGGGGAAGGTTTTATGCTCAAAAATCTGCTGCTGTTGTTCTAGATTGTTGTGCTCCGCTATGTGCTATGGTACTTCCTGGGTGTGCTCTGATGATTCAAGATCTCTTTTCTAAAGTTGGTGCGCTTGCCAGGGGTGTTTATGAGGACATGGTAAGCAAACATCTTCCACCAGAAATAAGTGACAAGCTTTCAGTGACTGAAAGAGCTATTTGGTACAGGACCTACAAGGCGACGTGTGAGGTTAGTTTTGTGTCCAGGTGTTTTGGTGAGTACCATGCTGAGCACCGCCCTGGTTTCGTACGTTCTCTTTCTAAAATCCAAGTATTATCGGATACCAGTGGTAGTTTGCTAGATTTTTTATTGGAGCTGGATTGTGCTGTTCGAAGAGAGATAGAGTCTATTTTTAACTCTTGTTGGAGTGAAGTTTCTGTTTCTCTGGAAGAGGAGTCATTGAGTTCTATTAGTTGTAGAAATTTTGTTAAAGTCCTTGATGTTGCTGGTATTCCCGAATTAGTGTCATCATCGACGAGGGTAGAGTCATCTATAAAGGAAAGAGGTAGTAAAGGTAAGAGAGTAGCATCAGCAACTAGTGTTGTAGACCTTACGCATTCTTCTCCTCCAAGTTCTCAATCATTACCATCTCAATCTAGTTCGCAATTGGGCTCCTCGTTGCCATCAGGAGAGACTTCTAGTGCGCCCCCTGAATTGACTCCGTCGATTGCAGCAAAAAGACATAAGGGTAGCGATAGTGTTCCTGTTACTACTCATGCTGAGGTAGGTACTGTTTGTACCGCTGCTCTTGGTGTGACGCCTGTTTCTACTGAGGCGAGTACTCCAACTTCTTCTTCGGTTTCTTCCTCTGGCGCTTCATTATCTGTTCAGTGTGTTGATTTACTGGATGTTAAGTTACATCCCGATAGTGCTAAACTAATTTGCGGTCTCTTTTTTGTTCTTCGTGGATCTGCCAAAAAATCCTACTCTAATGTAATAGGTCATCTCTTAAATACTGTGAGTAGTGAACTTTCTGCTGTTGGGCGGGCTGTTTGGTGCAGAACTTATAGGGAACTGCATTCACTTAGTTTTATGGCTAGGTGTCTTTGTCTCTATCATTCCAAGTGCCGTCCTGATTTTATACGTTCTCTTGCTGGTATTAGAGTATTGTCAAGTTCCTCTGATCGTAATCTAGTGCCATTAAGTGGAGGTGCGTTACTAAGTTTTTTATCGAAGCTGGATTGTGCTATTCGCGAGGAAGTGGGGTCTATATTTAGCTTGGAGTGGGATAGAGCAGCTGATTCAGTCTTTGCCGAACTAGAAGATGGATCATTGAGTGATGTTGGTTGTGAAGATCTTATTAATATTTTCGATGCTGTTAGTGCTCCCGTAGTAGTGTTTTCAATTTATCAAAGGAAAAAATATCAAAGACGTGTGGTAGGTAAAGTCAAGACCTTGGGAAGTGGCAGTAAATGTATGGAGGAGGGTATTGGCTCTGTTCCCCAAAAACATTTTATAAGTAAGAGCAAAACATCAGGGGATGGTGGTAAATGTGCTGCTGATGTTATGGAGTCAGTAAGACATGAATCATTACCCAGTGTTCATCCTCGATCTGATACGGAATTAGGTCCTTTGCTGCTATTAAAGGAGGGCTCTGGTCTGAGTCGAAAGCGTGCGATAAAAAGTAGTACTTCAGCTACAACAGGTCTCAGTTCTTGTGGCATCCGTTTTCGAAAAATTTTGCCCAAGCCTGATTCTGTAGTTTCTGATCAACGTGAGACACTTAAGGCTCTTGCCCAAAGACGAGGTACTTCTATTGCCGTTTCTTCTTCATCTGTTGCTACGGGCAAGGTGGTGGCTGCTGAGAGTGGTAGGTGGAGGTTTTCTGCTCAAAAATCTGTTGCTGCTCTAGATTGTGCTTCACTATGTGCTATGGTACTTCCTGGGTGCGCTCTAATGATTAAAGATCTCTTTTCTAAAGTTGGTGCACTTGCCAGAAGTATTTATGAAGACATGGTAAGCAAACAGTTTCCACCAGAAATAAGTGATAAGCTTTCAGTGACTGAAAGAGCTATTTGGTACAGGACCTACAAGGCGACGTGTGAGGTTAGCTTTGTGTCCAGGTGTTTTGGTGAGTACCATGCTGAGCACCGCCCTGATTTCGTACTTTCTCTTTCTAAAATTCAAGTATTATTGGGTGCCGAAGGTAATTTGCTAGATTTTTTATTGGAGCTGGATCGTGCTGTTCGAAGAGAGATAGAGTCTATTTTTAACTCTTGTTGGAGTGAAGTTTCCGTTTCTCTGGAAGAGGAGTCATTGAGTTCTATTAGTTGTAGAAATTTTGTTAAAGTCCTTGATGTTGCTGGTATTCCCGAATTAGTGTTATCGTCGACGAGGGTAGAGTCCTCTACAAAGGAAATAGGTAGTAAAGGTAAGAGAGTAGCATCAGTAACTAGTGTCATAGACCTTACGCATTCTTCTCCTCCAAGTTCTCAATCATTACCATCTCAATCTAGTTCGCAGTTGGGTTCTTCGTTGCCATCAGGAGAGACTTCTAGCGTACCCCCTGAATTGACTCTGTTGTCTTTTTCTGTCGGAGATCCTATGGGTGAGTCTTCTTCTGCTCCGATTGCAGCAAAAAGACATAAGGGTAGCGATAGTGTTCCTGTTCCTACTCATGCTGAGGTAGGTACTGTTTGTACCACTGCTCTTGGTGTGGCGCCTGTTTCTACTGAGGCGAGTACTCCAACTTCTTCTTCAGTTTCGATCTCTTCCTCTGGTGCTTCATTATCTGTTCAGTGTGTTGATTTGCTGGATGTTAAGTTACATCCTGATAGTGCTAAACTAATTTACGATCTCTTTTGTGTTCTTCGTGGATCTGCTAAAAAATCCTACTCTAATGTACTGGGTCATCTCTTAAGTACTGTGAGTAGTGAACTTTCTGCTGTTGGGCGGGCTGTTTGGTGCAGAACTTATGGGGAACTGCATTCACTTAGTTTTATGGCCAGGTGTCTTTGTCTGTATCACTACAAGTACCGTCCTGATTTTATACGCTCTCTTGCTGGTATTAGAGTATTGTCAAGTTCCTCTGATCGTAATCTAGTGCCATTAAGTGGAGGTGAGTTACTAAGTTTTTTATCGAAGCTGGATTGTGCTATTCGCGAGGAAGTGGAGTCTGTATTTAGCTTGGAGTGGGGTAGAGTAGATGATTCAGTCTTTGCCGAACTAGAAGATGGATCATTGAGTGATGTTGGTTGTGAAGATCTTATTAGTATTTTCAATGCTGTTAGTGCTCCCGTAGAAGCGTTTTCACTTTATCAGAGGAAAAAATATCAAAGACGTGTGGTAGATAAAGGCAAGACTTTGGGAAGTGGCAGTAAATGTATGGAGGAGGGTACTGTCTCTGTTCCCCAAAAACGTTTTATAAGTAAGAGCAAAACATCAGGGGATGGTGGTAAATGTGCTGATGTTATGGAGTCAGGAAGACATGAATTATTACCCAGTAGTCATCCTCGATCCGGTACGGAATTAGGTTCTTTGTTGCTATTAAAGGAGGGCTCTGATCAATCTTCTTCTGGATTTGTTAAATCGCTTTTTTATAGATATCAACCTGCTAGTTTATTTGCTGCTGATACTGTTTCCACTTCTAACAAGTCTTCTTCGCAAATTGGTGATGATGTTTCAGTCTCTACTAAGGATAGTGCTTGTTCTGAGTTTGGAGCCTTAGCAGGTGAAGCATCTACTGCGATTTCATCTACGCCTGCGATTTTATCAGCATCTTTATCTCCATCTCCATCTACTTCTGAGTTTCGTACTCAATCTGGTGCGCAATTAGGATTTTGGGTTTCGACAGAGGAAGGTGCTGCTTCTGATTTGGGAGAAGATGAATTACCTGCACCTGCACCTGCACCTGCTGCACCTGCACCTGCGGTAGTAGCTTCTGATATCCCCCCCTATTCGCCACCATTGGCTGAAGAGTTGGTTGCAGTTAATGTTGTTTCTGCGTTTGGGTGGTCAGGGGATGATTCACTTTCGCCTTTATCTTCACCTTCGATTGGGCCTTTATCTTCACCTTCTATTGGGCCTTCATCTCCATCTTTATCTTCATCTCCATCTTTATCTTCATCTCCATCTGAATTAGGATTAGATGCTGATGTTTCCTCTTCCTCTACAGAGTCATCTGTATAGAATAGAGAGGTGGTAGAGGAGGGATGTCTTCTTCACATCGTGGTAGTGCTCAGAGAGGACGTGGACGTAAAAGGAATAGTTAATTGTGGAATTAATTTTACTCCTTACTATTAGTGCCACATGATTTTATGTGTTTTCTGTATAGGGATGTTTATTTTTATACGATAAATTTACCGATGGTTTTAGTTAATAACTTTTTTATACCAATAAATTATACAATTTGTATACTATCAACTATTCCTACTGCCATTTGATGGCTAATTTAATTTCCTTAACATATTATGTTTTTTTCTCGTGTACAGTGAGTGATTGTATATAACATAATCCAAAAATATGATCTTTTATCTTAGCACTACAACTTTGTAATACGAAGTGTATTGAGTAAAATGTTCCTCAGTGATATTAATTTATTCGGCCCATAATGGAGCCGTGATGTATTTGTTATATGATCAATGGTTAAATATGTAAGATTTTTTTATGTGGTACTAGTGCTATCCACTGTAAATTAATTAAAAAAGATTCATTGAAAATCTAATATCGTACATATAGAGCTAATTTCTTAATTTTTGAGTTTTTTGTTGGAATACCATCAATCAATCATAAAATTTGCATACGAGAATCTATGCTGGATATTTATATCATACATGATAAATTCTTGTTGAGTTTACATGATTTTTTATACTAAATATTAATATGTTATATGCTATGCAAATTGGGTAGTTTTTTATTGAATTTCTAGTTAACACAACATCGTAAAATATTGGTCGATGTTATCAAGTGAATCGTTGGTTGTATTCTGTTTTATTAATGTTAAATAATTTATATTTTGTACGTTATATATTGATAATTTATCAATGAAATTAATTGTTATTTAATGGATGTAAATATTTGTTTTTTTAAGTTTATATGTGGGATACTGTAGTTTGCTAGAAGTGTTTTTTCCTTTGTACATGGTAACTACTACTTTTGTGGATGTGTGTGTTATTTTATGAATTGATCTACAAGACACACGATGTGCTACTGGACTACTAGTGATGTTGTGAGTGTTTTTTTAAGTGACTCTACTTACTTCTTTTCCGTAATGTTGGTGTGTGGATTAATGGTAGGATGTTAAAACAAGAAATGATCAAGGAGAGGTTGTTATGAATATTATTGATTCACATTAGTTAAGTTAAATAATTGCTAAGTTAATACTTATTGTTAATACTTTGTTTATTCAATTAATTATTATTTATTGGGTGTGGTTGTTTGTTTTTTTAAGTTATATACCATAGCAGATGATAGGTTTATTTGGCTTTGTTTGTGGGATATTTTGTGTGTGTGTGATTTATTTCATGAATAGAGTTACAAGAATGGTAGTGTACAGATTTTCTTTTGACTGTTAGCACATTTGTGGCTTTGCGTGCATTTAGTCACTAGGTTGCGCTAGTTTATCTTATCTCTGTAGCGTTGATGATGTTGGTATTGGTGTGTGATCTGATGCTAGAAATAACAAATTATAATAAATATTAATATAGATAAAGAGATCTTATTATGTATCCTGTGTCCTCTGTGATCGGTAGTGTCGCTGCTTCTAGTGTTGTCACAGAGAGTGGAAATGATACTAGTAATAATGCGAGTACTACACAGGGTGATGATTTGCAGCCAGTTGATGTTACTACTTCAGGTACTGCTGTAGGTCATGTGGTGAGTACTAGGAGTAAAGATAAGACTTCTGCCAATAAATATGTCACTTCTGTTGCTGTTTCTTCTTCAGCTGCGTCCACATATTTATCACCTATGACTGAAACAACTGAATCTGAACCTGGGTCGTTATCTAAGACGCATCTTCAATCTAAGACACAGCTAAGTTCTTCTTCAACCACCGCTACTTTAATTACTGCTACTACTGTAGGTAAGGAGAGTACTATGGGCAGAGCTATAGGTAAGGCTATTGCCCAAAAACCTGTTACTTCTACTGTTGTTTCTCCTTCAGCTGCCACTGTATCTCAAATATATGGTACATCAAAACCAAGTCAGAAACGTGAGTTGAAAAAATTGAGCGATGTTAGTTCTGAAGATTTTTCTAGAGCCATCGATGCCGCTGGTGTTCCCATAGTAGAATTTTCAATTGGAAGTAATACATTAAATCTGAGTCGAAAACGTGCGATAAAAAGTAATACTTCAGCTACAATAGGTCCCAGTTCTTGTGGCATCCGTTTTCGAAAAATTTTGCCCAAGCCTGATCCTGTAGTTTTTGATCAACATGATAGTGTATCTGCTACTGCTAATGTCCCTACCATTGTAACCTTACTTGGAGGTACGGGCTCTTCCTTGACTTCGGATATTTTGAGTTTACTGGGTGTTACGTTATCTCCCGAGAGTGTTCGAGTCATTGAAGGTCTCTTTTTTAAAGTTAATGAATTCTCTAGATGTATTTACAGTAATACGGTAAGAACACAACTCCTATCAAGCGTGAGTAACAAACTTACTGTGACTGGATATGCTATTTGGTACTGTACTTATAGGGTGATGTGTGAAGATATTTTTGTATTCAAGTGCCTTGCTGAGTATCATGCTAATCATCGACCTGGTTTTATACGTGCTCTTCCTGATATTAAAATATTATCGGATTCTCCTGATCGTAATATAGTTCCACTAGTTGGAGATAGTTTGCTGGGTTTTTTATCGAAACTAGATTGTGCTGTCCTTAGTAAGGTGAAGTCTGTTTTTAAATCTGATTGGGATAAAGCAGTTAGTGAGGTTTATGTTGCCCTAAGAGAGGAGTCCTTGAATGCTGTTAGTTGTAAAGATCTTATCGGTGTCCTAGACACTGCCGGTATTCCTTCATTAGCATTCACAGGCCTTACGCGTTCTTTACATTCTAGTTCTCAACCACTATTACATCGATCTAATCATAAATTGTCACCTCGTGCTCGTGCTCAATCTAAGTCACAATTATCTTCTGTTGGGGATTCCGCTGGTAGATTTTCTTTTGATCAATGTGTTGATTTGTTGGATGTTAAGTTACATCCTGATAGTGCTGAAATAATTTATAAGCTCTTTTTTAATGTTCGTAAATCTGCCAGAATATTTCTCTCGATGTCGATGCTTAATCACATCTTAACTACTGTGAGTAGTAAACTTTCGGCTGTTGGGAAAGCTATTTGGTGCAAAACATACAAGGAACTGCATCTATCTAGATTTATGTATAGGTCCATTTGTATGTATCATGCCAAGTATCGTCCTGACTTTATACGTGATCTTGGTAGTGTTCGAGTATTATCAAGTTGTAGGCTAGTGCCATTAAATGGAGGTGAGTTGCTAGGTTTTCTATCGAGACTAGATTGTGCCATTCATGAGATAGTGGATTCTGTATTTAATTTGTGGTGGGATGAAGTAGCTAATAGAGTTTTTGCCGAACTGGAAGCTGAATCATTGAGTAATGTTAATTGTGGGGATTTTATTACGGTCCTAGATGTTGTTGGTGTTCCTGCAGTGGCGTTTTCGATTTCTCAAAGTTGCGTTAAAGTACGTGCGATTGCTGAAAATAGGACATCAGAAAGTAGCAGTAAATGTGCGGTTGAGGCTACGGAGTCTGGAAGTAGTACTATTGATCTTACTCATTCTTCTGTTACCTCTTTTTCACAACTTCAGTCTCAGAAGGAGTCTTCTTTGCCTTTTGTTACTGACTCTGTTGCCGTGCCAACTCTATCTGGCGATTCTTTTTTGGCCATTAGTGGGGATGTGTTAGTACCGACTGTAGATGTTTCTGCTTCTGCTTTGGGAGTTGGAGATGAGTTATCTGTTGAACCTTCATCTGAGTTGGAGGTGGCTGCTGATATTCTTTCTTCTTCTGCTTCGTCGGTTAGAGAAGATAGAGTTGGATTGACTGCGGTCGATGTTGCCCCTGCGTTTTGGGGGTTAGGAGATAGATCACTTTCGCTTCCTTCTTCACCTTCGATTTTACCCTCATCTTCATCTTCATCTTCATTTTCGTCTTCGTCTCCATCTGAATCAGGATTAGATGCCGATGTTTCCTCTTCCTCTCCAGAGTCACTTGAGTTATTTAGAGAAGTTGCATTAACTACTGAAGGTATTGCTTCTGCGTCGTCGTCTTTAGTGGGTGAATCAACTCATGCCTCCTCATCTGAGCAGCTAATAGTACCTATTACCACTTCTTCTTCTGTTTCTACTGCTATTGGAGAATCTTCCACGGCAGCTAGTAGTAGTTCTTCTAGTTACGTTCATGGACCTAAGAAATTACTTATTATGAGATTTGAGGGGACTTTCGAGGCATCTACTACTAGTAATGTTGCTGCTGGTCCTTCCTATTCTGCACCTGTGGTTGTTGATAATGTTCCGCTAGTGGCTGCTGCTACCGATACTACCACTGGGGATGTGGGAGTGAGACTGGCAGCATTGCTAAATCGAGAGCTTCCACCCTTACCGCCACCTGCTAGTGAATCTAGTGGGTCTATGAGAGGTGGTAGAGGAAGGTTGTCTTCTTCACATCGTGGTAGTGCTCAGAGAGGACGTGGTCGTAAAAGGAAAAGGAATAGTTAATTGAGAGAATTGATCTTACTTCCTTATTATTAGCATTGCATAATTTTATGAGCCCGATGTGTGCATGGTTTTGTTTTTTTCTGTGTTTGGTGCGGTTAATTTTTTTTATATGGTACATGATAAAATGGGAGTTGCTTGTTTTTTATAGCTGGTGGTTGATGGCGTGTTTAACGTTGGTTGTTCAGTAGTTAGGTGGATTTGTGAAATTAAATAAATTTAATGTCACTTACGAAGCACACTGTTCTTAATTTGTGAATTTTTATTTTGTGCGTAATTTATGCTAATTCAGCGAAGGAGTTGTTCATAATAGAATTGTATACCAGGATACGTATTGGATATCGGGCATTTGTGTTGCATGTAATACATGATTTTCAAGGTTTGTATGGCCCTTGTATAATAAGATACAAAGGTACTGTATGTCACGTGACCTGGATTGATACTTGTCTTTTTTTATTGAATTGACGGAATTTCTACATTTTAAGTATATTGCAAATAGTGTTTTAACATTTATACCAGTGCTAATCTTGTAGCAGTAGGTTGTTTTGTGTAGTTCATAGTATGTGTACGTGACGTATTTGCATTGTATTAGTTGTGTTGGTTATCTGCCATGTCACTCTGTTTATACTTATTTATATTACTTTAATTTATTTTGCTATTTTTAACATAAAATATTTGTTGATGTTTGCTAATAAGAGTGTTGTTATGCACATTCTATTGGTGTACTTTTGTTTGATTTTCAGTTAAATAATAACCAGTTGATGCGCTATGTTTTTATGTCATTAATCATTATTTATTGTGTGTAAATGTTTGTTTTTTTTAAATTATTTTTATGTGTAAGCTACCATTAGGGCAGGGCGGTGTGCTTTGTGTATCGTGGTGATTTTTGTGTGAATTATTTTATTAATTGGAATGAAATAGTTTGAGATACGGTGATAATGTGTAGATAAGTTTCTGATTATATTCCCGTTCGCGGTTCTCCGTATTTACTTGTTAGTGTGTACTTTTTTCTGTAATGTTGTGGTGTAAGTTGGAACTAAAAATAGTAAAAGTTGGAACCAAAGATAATAAAATAAAGAGAGATTGTTATGTATCCTTTGTCATCTGTAACCAGTAGTGTCGCTGATTTTGTTGGCGCCCCAGATGGTGAGGATGGTGGCGGAAACAAGGGGGCCACTGCAAAGAGTGATGATTTGCAGCAAGCTGAGCTTACTCCCCCAACTACTTCAACTGCTTTAACTACCCCAACTACTTCAACTGCTTTAACTACTACTGTGGTTAAGAGGGTGAGTACTAAGGGTAATGGTAGAGCTCCTGCCAAAAATGTTGATTTGGATGTTTTCAGTTCGCTTGGTGTTGCGCTATCTCCTGAGAGTACTCGAATAGTCGAGGGTATTATTATCAAAGTTGATGCATTGGCTAGACGTATTTATAGGAGCGTGATAGCCAAACAGCTCCCGTCACATGTGAGTAAGAAACTTACCGTGACTGGACGAGGTATCTGGTACTTTACCTATAGACTGATGTGTGAAGATAGTTTTGTGTCCAAGTGTATTGGTGAGTATCATTACAAGCACCGCCCTGGTTTTATACGTGATCTTCCTAGAATTCAAGTATTTTCTGATGGTAGTCTAGTGTCGTTAACTGGAGGTGGGTTGCTAGATTTTTTGTCGAGATTAGATGGTGCTATATATAATAGGATAAAGTCTGTTTTTGGCTCTTGTTGGAGTGAAGTTTCTGTTACTCTGGAAGGAGAGTCCTTGAGTGCTGTTAGTTGTAAAGATTTTATCGATGCCCTCACCATTGCCGGCATTCCTCCAGTGGTAATGTCTCTGGCGTCGGTGGCTGCGGCAAGATGTAAAGTTCGTGCAAGAAGTAAAGTCACGGTTGAGTGTGCGGCATCAGGGGTTAGTACTACGGATCTTACACACTCTCTCCCTTCCGGTTCTCAGTCATTACCGCCTCAGCCTCATACTGAATTCTTATCTAGTGTGCATTCTCAATCTGAGTCACGAGCAGGGCCTTCCTTGCCATCAGAGGAGGCTTCTTATACATCTTCTGAATTGATTGTACCATTTTCTGTTGGAGATTCTGGTGGTGGGTCTTCTTCTGATCTTATTGCAGCGAAAAGGCACAAGGATGGTGGTGTTTATGTTCCTACTGGTACTGATGCAGTGGTTATTCCTTCTGCTGTTGGGGTGCCACCTATTTCTTCTGAGGCGAATACCCTAACCTCTTCTGCAATTTCTTCTTCCTCCCCTTGTGTTTCACTGTCTGTTCAGTGTGTTGATTTGTCGGGTATTGAGCTACATCCTGATAGTGCTGAGTTAATTAATAAACTCTTTCAGGGAATACGTAAATCTGCCAGAAAGTCTTTCTCGAGTTCGATGATCAATTACATCTTAACTATATTGAGTAGTGAACTTTCTCCGCTTGAGAAAGCTATTTGGTTTAAAACCTATAAGGAACTGCATCTATCTAAGTTTATGTTTAAGTTTGCTTGTATTTATTACTATAGGTATCACATTGATTTTATTCGTGGTCTTGATGATGTTCGAGTACTATCAAGTTCATCTGATCGCAGACTAGTACCACTAGGTGGAGTTGGGTTGCTGAATTTTTTATCGAGGCTACGTTGTGCTATTCGTGGGGAAGTGAGGTCTACATTTAACTCGGAGTGGGATGAAGTAGCTGATAAAGTTTTTTCTGATTCTGTACTGGAAGGTGAATCATTGAGTACTCTTAGTTGTAAAGATTTTATTAGAGTCCTCGATGTTGTTGGTGTTCCTGTAGTAGCACTTCCAATTTCTCAAAGATATTACACAACAAGAAATAGAAGATTTGCGATACGTAAAAGAGAGATGTTGGGAAGTGGTAGTAGGTCTGCAGTTGAGGGGTCAGGAAGTAGCAGTGTTCCACATCTTCAATCTGAGACGCTGCCGGGTTCTTCCTCAGCGACTACTACTTCAACTACTGCTGCTGCCACAGGTAAGAAGATGGGTACTAGGGGTAAGGGTAAGGCTTCTGCCCGAAAACGTGGTACTTCTGCTGTTGCTGTTTCTTCTTCTTCAGCTGTTTCCATAGGCGAGGTGGTGGCTGCTGAGAGTGCTAGGGGAAGGTTTTCTGCTCAAAAATCCGCCGTTGCTCTAGATTGTGCTTCGCTATGTGCTATGGTACTTCCTGAGTGTGCTCTAATGATTAAAGGTCTCTTTTCTAAAGTTGGTGCACTTGCCAGGAGTATTTATGAAGACATGGTAAGCAAACAGCTTCCACCAGGAATAAGTGACAAGCTTTCGGTGACTGAAAGATCTATTTGGTACAGGACCTACAAGGAAACGTGTGAGGTTGGTTTTGTGTCCAGGTGTTTTGGTGAGTACCATACTGAGCACCGCCCTGATTTCGTACGTTCTCTTTCTAAAATTCAAGTATTATTGGATGCCGAAGGTGATTTGCTAGATTTTTTATTGGGGCTAGATTGTGCTATCCGTAGAGAGATGGAGTCTGTTTTTAGCTCTTGTTGGAGTAAAGTTTCTGTTTCTCTGGAAGATGAGTCCTTGAGTGCTATTAGTTGTAGAGATTTTGTTAGAGTCCTTGACATTGCTGGCATTCTCGCAATGGCGTTATCAACAAAGGTAGAGGCCTATATAAGGAAAAAAGGTAGTAAAGGTGATGGTGTAGCACCAGTGATTAGTGTTGTAGACCTTACGCGTTCTTCTCTCCCAAACCCTCAGTCATTACCATCTCAATCTAGTTCTTCGTTACCATTAGGAGAGGCTTCTAGTGCACCCCATGAATTGACCACCCTGTTGTCTGTTTCTGTTGGGGGTCCTATGGGCGGTTCTTCTTCTGATACGATTGTAGCAAAAAGACATAAGAGTAGCGATAGTGTTCCTGTTGCAGGGACCATTTGTACTACTGATGTTGGGGTGCTGCCTGTTTCTACTGAAGCGAGTATTTCAACTGCTTCTGCAGTTTCGATCTCTTCCTATAGTGCTTCATTATCTGTTCAATATGTTGATTTGCTTGGTGTTAGGTTACATCCTGATAGTGCTAAACTAATTTACGATCTCTTTTTTGTCATTCGTAAATCTGCCAAAACGTCTTGCTCGGTGGTACTGGGTAACCTATTAAGGTCCGTGAGTAATGGACTTTCGATGGTTGGGCAGGCTGTTATTTGGTGCAGAACCTATAAGGAACTGCATTTACTTGGTTTTATGGCTAGGTTTCTTTGTCTCTATCATTCCAAGTACCGCCCTGATTTTATACGTTCTCTTGCTGGTATTAGAGTATTTTCGAGTTCCTCTGATTGTAGGCCAGTGCCACTAAGTGGAGAAGTGTTACTAAGTTTTCTGTCTAATCTGGATTGTGCTGTTCGCGAGGACGTGGAGTCTATATTTAACTTGAAGTGGGATAGCATAGCTGATTCAGTTTTTGCTGGACTAGAAGATATATCGTTGAGTGGTGCTGATTGTGAAGGTTTTATTAATATTTTCGATGCTGTTAGTGCTCCCGTAGTAGTATTTTCAACTTATCAAGAATATGAAAAAAAGCGTGTGATGTATAAGAGAAAGAAATCAGGAAGTGGTAGTAAATGTACGGAGGAGGGTACTGGCTCTGTTCCCCAAAAACGTTTTATGAGTAAGAGCAAGACATCAGGGGATAGTGGTAAATGTGCGGAGGTTACGGAGTCAGAAAGTCGCACTGTTGATCTTACTCGTCGTTTGGTTGTCTCTCTTCCACGACTTGAGTTTCAGCATGAACTATCTTCTCAACCTGAACGTGAGCCATTACCTAAGCATCATCTTCGGTCTGGGACGACATTAGGGTCTTCGTTGCCATTAAAGGAGGATTCTGGTCAGTCTTCTTCTGGATTTGTTAAACCGCTTTTTTATAGACATCAACCTGTTAGTTTATTTGCTACTGCTACTGTTTCCACTTCTGACAAGTCTTCTTCGAATATTGATGATGGTGTTTCAGCCTCGACTAAGGATTATGCTTGTTCTGAATTTGGAGCTTTAGCAGGTGAAGCATCTCCTGTACCTTTATCACCACACTCGATTTCATTAGCACCTTTGTCTTCATCTCCATCTACTCATGAGTCTTACACTCAATCTGATATGCAATTAGGATTTTTGGTCTCGACAGAGGAAAGTGTTGTTTCTGCGTTGAAGGGTTCAGGGGATGATTCACTTTCGCCTTCCTCTTTACATTCTATTGGGCCTTCATCTTCATCTTCATATTTATCTTCATCTCCATCTGAATTAGGATTAGATGCTGATGTTTCCTCTTCCTCTACAGAGTCATCTGTATCGAATAGAGAAATTGTTGGCTTAGCTACGGAAGTCATTTTTTCTGAGTCGAGGGTTTTAGTAGGTGAATCAACCCCTGTATCCTCGTCTGATCAGCCAATAGTGCCAATTACTGTCCCTTCTTCTGTTTTTACTGCCTCTATTGGAGAACCTTCCACGGCAGCTAGTAGTAGTTCTTCTGTTTATGTTTACGGACTTAAGAAAGCACTTATTATGAAATTTAAGAGGCCTTTTGAGGTATCTACTACTAGTAATGTCGCTGCTGAACCTTCCTCCTCTTCGACATCTATGAGTAGTAGTGCCGTTTCTGGACCTTCCTCTTCTGCACCACCTGTTGATGTTGGTAATGTTCCGCTAGTGGCTACTGCTACCGATACTGTTTCTGAGGATGTGGGAGAGAGATTAGCAGCGTTGCTAAATCGAGGGCTTTCACCTTCACTACCTGCCGGTGAATCGAGTGGGTCTAGAGGGGTACTAGAGGGGGGGGCTTCTTCACATCGTAGTAGTGCTCAGAGAGGGCCTGGACGTAAAAGGAAAAGGAATAGTTAATTTTGGAATTAATTTTACTCCTTACTATTAGTGCTACATGATTTTATGTGGTTGCTGTAAGGGATGTTTGTTTTGATACGATAAATTTACCGCTGGGTTTAGTTAATAACTTTTTTATACCAATACAATAAATTATGCAATTTGTGTACTATTAAATATTCCTACTGCCAGTTGATTGCTAATTTAATGTCCTTAACATATTAAGTTTTTTTATTTTTTTTTCTCGTGTACAGTGAATGATTGTATATAACATAATACAAAAATATGATCTTTTATCTTAGCGCTGCAACTTTGTAATACGAAGTGTATTGAGTAAAATGTTGCTCAGTAGTACTAATTTATTCGTCCCATAATGGAGCAAGATGTATTTGTTATATGATCAATGGCTAAATATGTAAGATTTTTTTTATGTGGTACTAATACTACCCACTGTAAATTAATTAAAATAAAAAGATTCATTGAAAATCTAATATCGTACATATAGAACTAATTTCTTAATTTTTGAGTTTTTTATTGGAATACCATCAATCAATCATAAAATTTGCATACGAGAATCTATGCTGGATATTTATATCATACATGATAAATTATTGTTGAGTTTACATGATTTTTTCATACTAAATATGAATATGTTATAGCTATGCAAAGCGGGTAGTTTTATTGAATTTCTAGTTAACACAACATCGTAAAATATTAGTTGATCTTATCAAGTGAATCGTTAGTTGTATTCTGTTTTATCTGTTTTATTAATGTATATTAATTAATGTTAAATAATTTATACCTTATACGTTATATATTAACAATTTATTAATGCAATTAATTGTTATTTAATGGATGTAAATATTTGTTTTTTTTAAGTTTATATGTGGGATACTGTAGTTTGCAAGGGGTGTCTTTCCCATTTGTCTTTGTACATGGTAACTACTACTTTTGTGGATGTGCGTGTTAATTTTATGAATTGATCTACAAGACACACGATTTGCTGCTGGCCTGCTAGTGATGTTGTGAGTGTTTCGTTGAGTGACTTTACTTACTTCTTTCCTGTAATGTTGGTGTGTGGGTTAATGGTAGGATGTTAAAACAAGAAATGATAAATATAAAGTATAAGTAATGAGCAAGGAGAGGTTGTTATACAGATTCATTAGTTAAGTTAAATAATTGCCCAGTTAATACTTATTGTTAATACTTTGTCTATTCAATTAATCGTTATTTATTGGGTGTGGTTATTTGTTTTTTTAAGTTATATATCATAGCAGATGAGGGGTTTATTCGTTTGTGGGATCTTTTGTATGTGTGTAATTTATTTCATGAATAGAGTTACAAGAGTGATAGTGTACAGATTTTATTTTTTACTGTTAGCACATTTGTGGCTTTGCATGCATTTAGTCACTAGGGTGCACTAGTTTATCTTATCTCTGTAACGTTGATGATGTTGGTATTGGTGTGTGATCTGATGCTAGAAATAACAAATTATAATAACTTTTAATAAATATTAAGATAGATAAAGAGAGCTTGTTATGTATCCTGTATCATCTGTGATTAGTAGTGTCGCTGCTTCTAGTGTTGTCACAGAGAGTGGAAATGATACTAGTAATAATGTGAATACTGCACAGGGTGATGATTTGCATCCAGTTGGTGTTACTACTTCAGCTACTGCTGTAGGTCATGTGGTGAGTACTAAGAGTAAAGGTAAGGCTCCTGCCCAAAAGCATGTCTCTTCTGTTGCTGTTTCTTCTTCAGCTGCGGCTACAGGTTTATCACCTATAATTGAATCTGAACCTGGGTCGTTATCTAAGACGCAGCCAAGTTCTTCTTCAACCACTACTACTTCGATTACTGCTACTACTGTAGGTAAGGAGGTGAGTACTAGGGGTAGGGGTAGGGGTAGAGCTATTGCCCAAAAACCTGTTACTTCTACTGTTGTTTCTCCTCCAGCTGCTACTGTATCTCAAAGAGATGGTACACCAAAACCAAGTAAGAAACGTGAGTTGAAAAAATTGAGTGCGGTTGGTTCTGAAGATTTTTCCAGAGCCGCCGATGCTGTTAGTGCTCCCCCCATAGTAGAGTTTTCAATTAGAAATTATAAATCAAAGCGAATTCGGAAAAGTGGGTTGAAAAAATTGAGTGATGTTAGTTCTGAAGATTTTTCTAGAGCCGCCGATGCTGTTGGTGCTACCCCCATGGTAGAACTTTCAATTAGAAGTGATATATCAAAGCGGAGTCGGGAACATGGGTTGAAAAATTTGAGAGAAGTTACTTCTGAAGATTTTTCTAGAGCCATCGATAACGTTGGTGCTCCCATAGTAGGATTTTCAATTGGACGTGATACATCAAATCTGAGTCGAAATCGTGCGATAGAAAATAATGCTTCAGCTACAATAGATCTCAGTTCTTGTGGCATCAATTTTCGAAAAATTTTGCCCAAGCCTAGTCCTGGAGTTTCTGATCAACGTGATAGCGTATCTGCTGCTGGTAATGTCTCTAATGTTGTAGAATCACCTGTAGACACTGGGTCCTCTTTGCCTATTATTTTTCTTGTCCCTCTTCCTCAACCACAATCTCAGCCTGTATTTTCTGTACCTCTTGCTAGTGTATTTGTGACTGATACTCTCCCTGCTGACATATCATTAACTGGAGGTACTGGAGGTACTGGAGGTACTGGAGGTACTGGAGGTACTGGATATTCAGTGCCTATCGTTACTGATCCTGTTTCTGCTTTGGTAGTTGAAGACAAATTGCCTATTGAAGAACCTTCATCTTCGCTTGTT
Organism: Candidatus Ichthyocystis sparus; assembly: GCF_900078745.1. Classification (GTDB taxonomy): domain Bacteria; phylum Pseudomonadota; class Gammaproteobacteria; order Burkholderiales; family 2013Ark19i; genus Ichthyocystis; species Ichthyocystis sparus. The sequence continues at coordinate 26,571 of NZ_FKII01000052.1, forward strand.
CCTTTATCTTTATCTACACCTTTTTGGGGCGAATCTTCTTCGGTTATTGGTGAGGATGTTTTAGCATCAACTGAAGGTGTTTCTGTTTCTGCTTTGGTAGTTGAAGACAAATTGCCTATTGAAGAACCTTCATCTTCGCTTTCTCCTTTGTCTTCATTTACACCTTTTTGGGGCGAATCTTCTTCAATTATTATTGGGGATGTTTTAGCATCAACTGAAGATGTTTCTGCTTCTGCCTTTGTAGTTGAAGATGAATTGCCTACTATTGAAGAACCTTCATCTTCGCTTGTTCCTTTATCTTTATCTACACCTTTTTGGGGCGAATCTTCTTCGATTATTAGTGAGGATGTTTTAGCATCAACTGAAGATGTTTCTGCTTCTGCCTTTGTAGTTGAAGATGAATTGCCTACTATTGAAGAACCTTCATCTTCGCTTTCTCCTTTGTCTTCATTTACACCTTTTTCACCTACATACGAGTCGAGAGCAGCTGCTGATATTTACTCTGCCTCTCCGTTGGCTAGGGAAGCTGTAGTTGAATCGACTTTGGTTGATGTTACTCCTGCATTTTGGTGGTTGGAAGATGAATCACTTTCTCCTCCCTCCTCACCTTCGATTGCTCCTTCATCTCTATCTTTATCTTCATCTCTATCTGGATCAGGATTAGATGCAGATGTTTCCTCTTCCTCTGCAGATTAACTTGTGTTGTCTAGATAATTTGGATTAACCTCGGAAGTTGTTGTTTCTGGTTTGGAAGTTTTAGTAGGTGAGTCAACTCCTGCGTCCTCATATGAGCAGCTAATAGTACCGATTACTACCACTTCTTCTGTTTCTGCTTCTATCAGTAAATATTCCATGGCAGCTAGCAATAGTTCTTCTAGTTGTGCTTACGGACCTGAGAAAGCATTTATTATGCAATTAGCTAAGGATCCTTTTGATATATCTACGAGTGGTGATGTCATTGCTGGGCCCTCCTCTTCTGCACCTGTGGGTGTTGCTGATGTTCCACTAGTGCCTGCTGCTACCGATACTGATTCTGGGGATGTGGGAGTGAGATTGGCAGCATTGCTGAATCGAGGGTTACCACCTTCACCACCACCTGCCGATGAACCGAGTGGGTCTATGAGAGGTGGTAGAGTTGGGGTGTCTTCTTCA
>NZ_FKII01000053.1 GCF_900078745.1 Candidatus Ichthyocystis sparus
TTATTGCTGCTAAAGGGGGATTGTGATCAATCTTCTTCTAGATTTGTTAAATTGCTTCTTTATAAAGATCAACCTGGTAGTGTGTCTGCAACTAGTGCTGTCTCTACAGTTGTAGCACCACCTGAAGATACGGAATCTTCTTTGCCTGTCACTGAAACTGCTTCAACTACTGTTGCTACTACTACAGACAATGGGGTGGTGCATACTAGTAGTAAAATCAAAGCTCTTACCCTGAAATATGGTACTTCTATTGCTATTTCTTCTTCAGCTTTTGCTATTAATTCGGATGTTTTGGATTCACTGGGTGTTATGTTATCTCCTAGGAGTGTTCGATTGATTGAAGATCTCTTTTTTAATGTGGATGCATTTGCTAGACGTACCTACAAGAGTATGGTACTCAAACAGCTACCATCAGATGTGAGTGGCAAACTTACTGTTACTGGAAAGGCTATTTGGTACTTGACCTATAAGGTGATGTGTGAAGATAGTTTTGTATTCAAGTGCCTTGGTAAATATCATTATAAGCACCGCCCCAATTTTATACGAGCTCTTCCTATAATTCAAGTATTGCCTAATTCTCCTGACCATAGTGTAGTGCCATTAGCTGGAGATAGGTTGTTAGATTTTTTATTGAAACTAGATGGTGCTATTAGTAGCAAGGTTAAGTCTATTTTTAACTCTTGTTGGAGTGAAGTTCCTGTTTTTATAGAAGAGGGGGGGTTGAATGCTGTTAGTTGTAAAGATCTTATCGATGTTCTAAACACTGCTGGCATTCCCCAATTGGCATTATCGGCGATGGTATCAGCAACCGTCGCAGAACGTAAAAGAAATAAAAGTATTGGTAAATGTACGACATCAGTAATTAGTGTTACAGGCCTTACGCATCCTTTGCCTTCCAGTTCTCAATCATTATCACTTCAGTCTAACCCTGAGTTGTCACCTCGTACCCATTCTCAACCTGAGTCACAATTAAGTTCTTCTTTGCCGTTAATGGAGGAGGCTCCTGGTACATCTTCTGAAGTAGATTCTGATGATGGATCTTCTTCTAGTAAATGTGTTGATTTGCTGGGAGTTAGGTTACATCCTGATAGTGCTAAATTAGTTATTCGGCTTCTTTGTGACATTGATAGATCTTTCAGGATGTCCTTCAAGTGTTCGATGCGAGATTACATCTTAGAGGCTTTGGATAATGAACTTTCAGTGGTTGAGAAGGCTATCTGGTGCAAAACCTATAGGGAACAGCATTTATATAGATTTATGCATAGATCCATTTGCATATATCATGCTAAGTATCGTCCTAAATTTATACGTGCTCTTGACGGTTTTCGAGTATTATCAAGTTCCTCTGATCATGGGTTAGTTCCGTTAATTGGAGGTGAGTTACTAAGTTTTTTATCAGAACTAGATTGCGCTGCTCATAAGAAGATGGAGTGTATATTTGATTCGTTATGGAGTGAAATAACGGATACAGTTTTTGCCGAACTAGAAGATGGATCATTGGGTGATGTTAGTTGTGAAGATTTTATTAGAGTCCTCGATGTTGCTGGTATTCCTGTAGTAGCATTTTCAATTTATCAAGTACGCAGTAGAAGAAATGCTCAAGTACGTCTGAAAGGACGTGCGGAAAGACGTGCGATAAGTAAGAAAAAGGCATTGGAGAGTAGTAGTAAACTCGTGAAGGGTAAGGGGGCAGTGATTGATACTACTAATCTTACTCATTCTTCAGTTGTCTCTCTTTCGCAACTTCAGTCTCAGCCTGAATCTTCTTCGACTCTTGTTACTGAGTCTGTTGCTATCCCAACTGTTTCTGATCAATCTGGTAGTGTATCTGCAGCTGATACTATTTCTATTTCTGTAGTATTACCTGGTGCTGAATCTCCTTCTGTTACTGAGTCTGTTGCTATGCCGAATCTCTCTGGCGATTCTTTTTTGATCATTAGTGAGGATGTTTTAGTCTCGCTCGCGGAAGGTGCTACTTCTGATTTGGTAGTTGGAGGTGAATTATCTGTTGAACCTTCATCTTCTTTTGAACCTTCATCTTCTTTTTCACCTTTGCCTGCACCTGCATCTGATCTGGTAGTAGCCTCTGATATTCCTCCCCCTTTGTCACCATCAGCTAAAGAGTTGGTCGCAGCTGATGTTGTTTCTGCGTCTATGGGGGCAGAGGATGATTCACTTTCTCCTACCTCCTCACCTTCGATTGAACCTTCATCTTCATCTTCATCTTTATCTTCATCTCCATCTTCGTCAGGATTGGATGCAGATATTTCCTTTTCCTCTTCCTATCCAGAGTCACCTGTATCGGCTGGAGAAGTTGAGTTAACTGCGGAAGGTGTTCTTTCTGCGTCGTTGGGAGCTTCAGTAGGTGAATCAACTCCTGTGTCCTCATCTGAGCAGTCAGTAGTTTCAATCCCTGTATCTTCTTCTGTTTCTGTCAGTAAATCTTCCACGGCAGCTAGTAGTAGTTCTTCTAGGTACCCTCATGGACCTAAGAAAGCATTTATTATGCAATTAGTTAATGGGCCGTTTGAGGTGCCTATGAGTAGTGGTACCTCTGCTGGACCTTCCTCTTCTACACCTGTGGATATTGGTAATGTTCCGCTAGTGGCTGCTGTTACCGATACTACTGCTGATGATGTGGGATCGAGATTGGCGGCATTGCTGAATCGAGGGCTGCCACCTTCACCACCACCTGCCGGTGAATCTAGTGGGTCTAGAGGTGGTAGAGGAGGGTTATCTTCTTCACGTCACGGTGGTGTTCAGAGATCGAGAGGACGTAAAAGGAAAAGGAATAGTTAATTGCTAAGAATTGGTCTTACTTTCTTATTATTAGCATCACATAATTTTATGGATTTGTTGTGTGCAGGGGTTTATTTTTTTTATGTTTGGTTCGGTCAGTTTTTTATATGTTCCGTGATAAAATAGGGCCGCTTGTTTTTTTGGTGCTAGTGTTTAACATCAGTAGTTCAGTAGTTCAGTAGTTCAGTAGTTCAGTAGTTCAGTAGTTCAGTAGTTCAGTAGTTCAGTAGTTCAGTAGTTCAGTAGTTCAGTAGTTCAGTAGTTCAGTAGTTCAGTAGTTCAGTAGTTATGGAGATTTGTAAATTTTTTTTATTTACGTAATTTATACTAATTTAATGAAGCAATCATTCCATAGCAAAATTGTATGACAGGAGATACATCAGGCGTTTGAGTCGCATGTGATGCGCGATTGTTAAGTTTGTATGGTTTTTGTACCAAATATAATGGTACTGTATTATGCGTAACGTGGGTTGATGTTTGTCTTTTTTTGTCTTTATTGAATTGATGGAATTTAGGTTTTGAGTTTGTAGGCAATGTTTTAAAACACTCATATGGGTGCGGGTTTTGTGTGCAGTGTATTGTTCTACGTAAGTTGTAGTGCATGTAGGTGCCGTGTTTGTATCATGTTAGTTGATGGTTAATTGCCGTGTATTATTCTGTTTATACTTATTTGTATTGCTTGGGTTTGTTTTGCTATTTTTAACGTAGAACATTTGTTGATGTTTGCTAGCAATAGTGTTGTTACGTGCATTTTGCTGGTGTGCTTCTTTTTCAGTTAAATAGTGGCCACGCTGTGTCTGCATGTTAATTAATGTATATTTATGCAATTAATTGATATTTATTGTATGTAAATGTTCATTTTTAAGCTATATGCAAGCCGCGCATTGCGGGTGAGTGGCTGCGTATGTGGGAGTTCGTGTGCATTGATTGAGGTACAATAACTTGGGGCACAAGAGTGATGATGTACGACTTTGTCTCTGGTTATGTTCCTATTGGTGGTGCTGAGTGCATTTAGTCGTTGACTGTACTTACTTCTTTTTTTCTGTAGCGTTGTTGTGTGAGTCGATACTAAAAATAATATAGATGACAAATAATAAATATATAGAGAGCTTGTTATGTATCCTGTGTCATCTGTATATATAGAGAGCTTGTTATGTATCCTGTATCGTCTGTAACCAGTAGTGTCGCTGCTTCTGTTGGTGCCCCAGATAGTGGGGATGATGGTGGCACAAATGGAGTAATTGTACGGGGTGGTGATTTGCGGCAAGTTGAGGTTACTACTTTACCTGCTACTGTAGGTAAGGGGGTGAGTACTAGTGGTAAAGCTCAAAAATTAGCCGCTTATTTGGATATTTTCAGTTCATTGGGAGTTGTATTATCTTCTGATAGCGCTCAAGTAGTTGAAGGTATCTTTCTTAAAGCTGATGCATTTGCTAGGCTTGCTTATAAGCGTATGGTAGCCAAGCAGCTCCCAGCTAGTGTTAGTGAGAAACTTACTATTACTGGACGAGCTGTCTGGTACTTTACCTATAGGGCAATGTGTGAAAATAATTTTGTGTCCAGATGTATTGGTGAATACTACTATAAGCACCGCCCTGATTTTATACGTTCTCTTCCTAGCATTCAAGTATTGTCTAGTTCTCCTGACCGTAGTTTAATTCCATTAACTGGAGATAGGCTATCAGATTTTTTATCGAGATTGGATTGTGCTATCCATAGTAGAGTGAAGTCTGTTTTTAACTCTTGTTGGAGTGAAGTTTCTGTTAATCTTGAAGAAGAGTCCTTGAATGCCATTAGTTGTAAAGATTTTACCGATGTCCTGGACATTGCCGGTATTCCTCCATTGGCATTATCTGCGATGATAGCAGCTGGTGCAGGATTTGAAATAAATGGAGGCACGGGTAAATGTACAGCATCAGAATTTATTCAGTTTTCTTCTGTTGGAGATCCTGATGGTGAATCTTCTTATGATCCGACAGGAGTAAAAAGACGCAAGGATGGTGGTAGTGTTCCTGTTCCTACTTGTTCTGAGAAGGTTACTGTTCGTGCTCCCGTTTGGATGCCACCTTCTTCTGAGCCTACTTGTGCTGAGAAAGTTATTGTTCGTGCTCCTATTTGGATGCCACCTTCCTATGAGACTGATGTTGTAACTTCTTCTACAATTACCTCACCCTCTGCTCGTGTTTCACTATCTGTTAAGAGTGTTTATTTGCTGGGTATTAAGTTAAATCCTGATAGTGCTAAATTAATTAATAATATTTTTAATAAGTCTCGTAAGTTTGTCAAACGGTCTTTCTCACAATCGATATTTAGTTACATTTTAACGATACTTAATAGTGAACTTCCGGTGATTGGGAAAGCTATTTGGTTCAAAACCTATAAGGAACTGCATCTATCTAAATTTATGTGTAGGTTTATCTGTATGTATCATTATAAGCATCATCCTAGTCTTATACGTGCTCTTGATAGTATTAGAGTATTGTCAAGTTCCTCTGATAGTAGACTAGTGCCGTTGAGTGGAGTTGAGTTGCTAGATTTTTTATCGAAGCTAGATTGTGCTATTCGTAAGGAAGTAGAGTCTGTATTTGACCTGAAATGGAATGAAGTAGCTGATAAAGTTTTTTCTGAACTAGAAGGTGGATTATTGGGCAATGTTAGTTGTGGAGATTTTATTAATGTTCTAGATGTTGTTGGTGTTCCTGTAGTAGCATTTCCAACTTCTCAAAGATATGGATACATAAGACCTGTGGTAAGTAAAAGAAAGAGGTTGGGAAGTGGTAGTGAATGTGCGGTTGATGCTACAAAGTCAAGATCTTTGTCACTGCCAGAGGGGGTGTGTGACCAATCTTCCTCTAAAACTAAAACTGCTTCAACTACTCTTGCTATTACTACAGGTAAGGGGGTGGCGCGTACTGTTAGTAAAAGTAAAGGCAAAGTTCCTGCCCTGAAATGTGGCACTTATTATATTGATTCGGATGTTTTGAATTCACTGGGTGTTATACTATCTCCTAAGGTTGTTCGAGTGATTGAATGTCTCTTTTTTAAGATGGATGCTTTTGCTAGACGTACTTACAAGAGTATGGTTGCTAAGCAACTACCATCAGATGTGAGTAGCAAACTTACTGTGACTGGACGAGCCATTTGGTACTTGACCTATAAAGTGATGTGTGAAGGTAGTTTTGTATTCAAGTGCCTTGGTAAATATCATTATAAGCACCGCCCTAGTTTTATACGCGTTCTTCCTAGCATTCAAGTATTGTCTGATTCTCCTGACTATGGTGCAGCGCCATTAGCTGGAGATGGGTTGTTAGATTTTTTATCAGTACTAGATGGTGCTATTAGTAGCAAGGTTAAATCTATTTTTAACTCTTGTTGGAGTGAAGTTTCTGTTTCTCTAGAAGAGGGGGGCTTGAGCGCCGTTAGTTGCAAAGATCTTATCGATGTTCTAGACACTGCCGGTATTCCTCATTTGGCACTATCGGCAGTGATAGCAACCAATGTAAGACGTGAAAGAAGTAAAGATACTAATAAATGTACGACATCAGAAATTAGTGTCATTCCTCCATTGGTATTGGAGGCAATGATAGCAGCTAGCGCAGAACGTGAAAGAAATAAAGGAATTGATAAATGTACGACATCAGAAATTAATATTACCGGACTTAAGCATTTTCTGCCTTCCAGTTCTCAATCATTATCACTTCAGTCTAACCCTGGGTTGTCACCTCGTGCCCACTCTCAATCTAAGTCACAATTAGGGTCTTCTTTGCCATTAATGGAGGCTGCTGGTACATCTCCTGAATTAATCCTACCTTCTTCTGTTGTAGATTATGATGATGGATCTTCTTCTAATAAATGTGTTGATTTGCTAGGTGTTAAGTTACATCCTGATAGTGCTAAATTAGTTCTTCAGCTCCTTCATGACATTGATAAATCTTTCAGAATTTCTTTCTTGCATTCTATACGAGGCTACATCTTAGAGACTTTGGGTAGTGAACTTTCGGCGGTTGAGAAAGCTATCTGGTGCAGAACCTATAGGGAACAGCATCTATATAGATTTATGCATAGGTCCATTTGTATATATCATTCCAAGTATCGTCCTAGCTTTATACGTGCCCTTGATGGTGTTCGAGTATTATCAAGTTCCCCTGATTGCAGGTTAGTGCCATTAATTGGAGGTGAGTTACTAAGTTTTTTATCAGAACTAGATTGCACCGTTCATAAGACTGTGGAGTATATATTTGATTCGTTATGGAATAAAATAACTGATAAAGTTTTTGCCGAACTAGAAGATGGATCATTGAGTGATGTTAGTTGTGGGGATTTTATTAGAGTCCTCGATGTTGCTGGTATTCCTGTAGTGGCATTTTCAATTTATCAAGTACATAACAACAAAAATGCTCGAAGACGTGCGAAAAGACTTGCGATAAGTGAGAGTAAGACATCAGAGAGTAGTAGTAAACGCGTGAAGGGTAAGGGATCAGTGATTGATACTACCGATCTTACTCATTCTTCGGTTGCCTCTTTTTCACAACTTCAGCCTGAATTAACTTTACAGCTCCAGATTCAACCTGAATTTTCTTTGACTCTTGTTACTGAGTCTGTTGCTATGCCAACTGTTTCTGATCCAACTGTTTCTGATCAATCTGCTAGTGCATCTGTGACTGATACTATCTCTATTTCTGTAGTATTACCTGATGCTGAGTCTCCTTCTGTTACTGAGTCTGTTGCTATGCAAACTCTCCCTAGCGATTCTTTTTTGATCATTAGTGGGGATGTTTTAGTCTCGGTCGCGGAAGGTGCTGCTTCTGATTTGGTAGTTGAAGGTGAATTATCTGTTGAACCTTCATCTTCTTTTTCACCTTTGCCTGCACCTGCATCTGATCTGGTAGTAGCCTCTGATGTTCTTCCCCCTTTGTCACCATCAGCTAAAGGGTTGTTCGCAGCTGATGTTGTTTCTGCATCGATGGGGGCAGAGGATGATTCACTTTCTCCTCCCTCCTCACCTTCGATTGAACCTTCATCTTCATCTTCATCTTTATCTTCATCTCCATCTTCATCAGGATTGGATGCAGATATTTCCTTTTCTTCTTCCTCTCCAGGATCACCTGCATAGGCTGGAGAAGTTGAATTAACTGCGGAAGGTGTTCTTCTGCGTCCGTTGGGAGCTTCAGTGGGTGAATCGACTCCTGTGTCCTCATCTGAGCAGCCAATAGTTCCAATCCCTGTATCTTCTTCTTTTTCTGCTGCTATTGGGGAATCTTCCATGACAGCTAGTAGTAGTTCTTCTAGTTATGTTCGCGTATATAAGAAAGAGCATTTATTATGCAATTGGTTAATGAGCCTTTTGAGGTACCCATGAGTAGTGTTATCTCTGCTGGACCTTCCTCTTCTACACCCGTGGATATTGGTAATGTTCCGCTAGTGGCTGTTGTTACCGATACTACTGCTGAGGAGGATGTGGGAGCGAGATTGGCAGCATTGTTGAATCGAGTCCTGCCACCTTCACCACCACCTGCTGGTGAATCTAGTGGGACTACGAGAGGTGGCAGAGGAGGGTTATCTTCTTCACGTCGCGGTGGTGCTCAGAGATTGAGAGGACGTAGAAGGAAAAGGAATAGTTAATTGCTAAGAATTGGTCTTACTTTCTTATTATTAGCATCACGTAATTTTATGAGTTTGCTGTGAGCAGGGGTTTATTTTTTGTTATGTTTGGTTCGGTTAGTTTTTTTATATTTCCCATGATTAAATAGGAGTAGCTTGTTTTTTTGTAGTTAGTGCTTCATGGTGTGTTTAACATTGGTTGACCAGTAGTTAGTAAGATTTGTGAAATAATAAATTTCACGTTATTTGCTAAGCTCATGATTTTTCATTTGTGAATTTTTTTATTTACGTAATTTATACTAATTTGGTGAAGCAATCATTCATAACATAATTGTGTACTAGGAGATACATTAAGCGTTTGCTTTGCATGCGGTGCGTGATTGTTAAGTTTGTATGGCTTTTGTACCAAATATAATGGTACTTAATGGTACTTAATGGTACTTAATGGTACTGTATGGTACGTAACGTGGGTTGATATTTGTCTTTTTTTGTTTTTTATTGAATTGATAGAATTTAGGTTTTGAGTTTGTAAGCAATGTTTTAAAACACTCATGCGAGTGCGGGTGTGTGTAGTGGATTGTTCTACGTAAGTTGTATTGCATGTAAGTACCGTATTTGTATCATGTTAGTTGATGTTTAACTGCAGTATATTATTCTGTTTATGTTTATTTGTATTGCTTGAATTTGTTTTGCTATTTTTAACGTAGAACATTTGTTGATGTTTGCTAGCAATAGTGTTGTTATGTGCATTCTGCTGGTGTGCTTCTGTTCAATTTTCAGTTAAATAATGGTCACGCTATGTCTGCATGTTAATACATATTTATACATTGTATGTAACTGTTTTTCTGTAGAGTTGGTGTGTAAGTCGATACTAAAAATAATATAGATGACAAATAACAAATATAAAGAGAGTTTGTTATGTATCCTGTATCATCTGTGACCAGTAGTGACGCTGCTTTTGTTGGTGCCCCAGATAGTGGGGATGATGATGAAACCAATGGAGGAGTTGTACAGGGTGGTGATTTGCGGCAATTTGAGGTTACTACTTTATCTGCTGCTGTAGGTAAGGGGGGGAGTACTAGTGGTGAAGCTCAAAAATTAGCCGCTGATTTGGATGTTTTCAGTTCGCTGGGTGTTGTATTATCTTCTGAGAGCGCTCGAGTAGTCGAAGATATCTTTCTTAAAGCTGATGCATTCGCTAGGCTTACTTATAAGCGTATGGTACCCAAGCAGCTCCCAGCGAGTGTTAGTGAGAAACTTACTACGACTGGTCGAGCTGTCTGGTACTTTACCTATAGGGCAATGTGTGAAAGTAGTTTTGTGTCCAGATGTATTGGTGAGTACCACTATAAGCACCGCCCTGGTTTTATACGCGCTCTTCCTAGCATTCAAGTATTGTCTAGTTCTCCTGACCGTAGTTTAATTCCATTAAATGGAGATAGGTTATCAGATTTTTTATCGAGATTGGATTGCGCTATCCATAGTAGGGTAAAGTCTGTTTTTAACTCTTGTTGGAGTGAAGTTTCTGTTAATCTTGAAGAAGAGTCCTTGAATGCCATTAGTTGTAAAGATTTTACCGATGTCCTAGACATTGCCGGTATTCCTCCATTGGCATTATCTGCGATGATATCAGCCAACGCAGGGCGTGAAATAAATAAAGGCACGGGTAAATGTACAGCATCAGAATCTATTCAGTTTTCTTCTGTTGGAGATCATGATGGTGAATCTTCTTCTGATACGACAGCAGTAAAAAGACGCAAGGATGATGGTAGTTTTCCTGTTCCTACTTGTGCTGAGAAAGTTGTTGTTCGTGCTCCTGTTTGGATGTTACCTTCTTCTGAGCCTACTTGTGCTGAGAAAGTTTTTGTTCGTGCTCCTGTTTGGATGTCACCTTCTTCTGAGCCTACTTGTGCTGAGAAAGTTGTTGTTCGTGCTCCTGTTTGGGCGCCACCTTCTTCTGAGCCTACTTATTCTGAGAAAGTTGTTGTTCGTGCTCCTGTTTGGATGCCACCTTCTTCTACAATTTCTCCCCCCTCTGATCGTGTTTCACTATCTGTTCAGTGTGTTTATTTGCTGGGTATTGAGTTACATCCTGATAGTGCTAAATTAATTGATAAAATTTTTAATAAAGCCCGTAAGTTTGTCAAACAGTCTTTCTTGCAATCGATATTTAGTTACATTTTAACGATATTTAATAGTGAACTTCCGTTTATTGGGAAGGCTATTTGGTTCAAAACCTATAAGGAACTGCATCTATCTAAATTTATGTGTAAGTTCATTTGTATGTATCACTATAGGCATCATCCCAATCTTATACGTGCTCTTGATAGTATTTTAGTGTTGTCAAGTTCCTCTGACAGTAGACCAGTGCCGTTGAGTGGAGCTGAGTTGCTAGATTTTTTATCGAAGCTAGATTGTGCTATTCGTAAGGAAGTGGAGTCTATATTTGACTTGGAATGGAATGAAGTAGCTGATAAAGTTTTTGCTGAACTAGAAGATGGATCATTGGGCGATGTTAGTTGTGGAAATTTTATTAATGTTCTAGATGTTGTTGGTGTTCCTGTAGTAGCGTTTTCGACTTCTCAAAGATACGGATACATAAGACCTATGGTAAGTAAAAGAAAGGGGTTGGGAAGTGGTAGTGAATGTGCAGTTGATGGTACAAAGTCAGGATCTTTGTTACTGCTAGAGGGGGATTGTGATCAATCTTCTTCTAGATTTGTTAGATTGCTTTTTTATAGAGATCAATTTAGTAGTGTGTCTGCGACTAGTACTGTTTCTACAGTTGTAACACCACCTGAAGGTACGGGATCTTCTCTGCTTGTTACTAAAACTGCTTCAACTACTGTTACTATTACTACAGGCAAGGGGGTGGTGCATACTAGTAGTAAAGGTAAAGTTCCTGCCCTGAAATGTGGCACTTATATTGATTCTGACGTTTTGAATTCACTTGGTGTCATACTATCTCCTGAGAGTGTTCTAGTAATTGAAGATCTATTTTTTAAGATGGATGAATTTGCTATACTTACTTACAAGAGTATGGTAGCCAAACAACTACCATCAGATGTGAGTGGCAAACTTACTGTTACTGGAAAGGCTATTTGGTACTTGACCTATAAGGTGATGTGTGAAGATAGTTTTTTATTCAAGTGCCTTGGTAAATATCATTATAAGCATCGACCTAGTTTTATACGCGCTCTTCCTAGCATTCAAGTATTGCCTGATTCTCCTGACCATAGTGTAGTGCCATTAGCTGGAGATAGGTTGTTATATTTTTTATCGAAACTAGATTGTGCTATTCGTAGTAAGGTGAAGTCTATTTTTAACTCTTGTTGGAGTGAAGTTTCTGTTTCTCTAGAAGAGGGGGGCTTGAGCGCTGTTAGTTGCAAAGATCTTATAGATGTTCTAGACACTGCCGGCATTCCTCAATTGGCACTATCGGCAGTGGCAGCAACCAAGTCAAGACGTGAAAGAAGTAAAGGCACTTATAAATGTACGACATCAGAAATTAATGCCATTCCTCCATTGGTATTGGAGGCAATGATAGCAGCTAGCGCAGAACGTGAAAGAAATAAAGGCACTGATAAACGTACGACGTCAGAAATTAATGTTACAGGACTTAAGCATTCTCTGCCTTCCAGTTCTCAATCATTATCACTTCAGTCTAACTCTGGGTTGTCACCTCGTGCCCATTCTCAATCTGAGTCACAATTAGGTCCTTCTTTGCCATTGGGGGAGGCTTCGGGCACATCTTCTGAATTAATCCTGTCTTCTTCTGTTGACGGATCTTCTTCTAATCAATATGTTGACTTGCTGGGTGTTAAGTTACATTCTGATAGTGCTAAATTAGTTCTTCAGCTTCTTTGTGACATTGATAAATCTTTCAGAATGTCCTTCTCATGTTCGATGCGAGATTACATCCTAGAGACTTTGGATAGTGAACTTTCGGTGGTTGAGAAAGCTATCTGGTGCAAAACCTATAGGGAACAGCATTTACATAGATTTATGCATAGGTCCATTTGTATATATCATTCTAGGTATCGTCCTAGCTTTATACGTGCTCTTGATGGTGTTCGAGTATTATCAAGTTCCTCTGATTGTGGGTTAGTGCCATTAAGTGGATGTGAGTTGCTAGGTTTTTTATCAGAACTAGATTGCACCGTTCATAAGACGGTAGAGTATGTATTTGATTCATCATGGAATAAAATAACTGATACAATTTTTGCCGAACTAGAAGATGGATCATTGAGTGATGTTAGTTGTGGGGATTTTATTAGAGTCCTCGATGTTGCTGGTATTCCTGTAGCAGCATTTTCAATTTATCAAGTACACAGTAGAAGAAATGCTCAAGTACCTGCGAAAAGACGTGAGATAAGTGAGAGTAAAACATCAGAGAGTAGTAGTAAACGCGTGAAGGGTAAGGTGGCAGTGATTGATACTGCCGATCTTACTCATTCTTCAGCTGCCTCTCTTTCACAACTTCAGTCTCAGCCTGAATTAACTTTACAGCTCCAGATTCAACCTGAATCTTCCTTGACTCTTGTTACTGAGTCTGTTGCTATGCCAACTATTTCTGATCAATCTGGTAGTGTATCTGTGACTGATACTATCTCTATTTCTGTAGTATTACCTGGTGCTGAATCTCCTTCTGTTACTGAGTCTGTTGATATGCCAACTCTCTCTGGCGATTCTTTTTTGATCATTAGTGAGGATGTTTTAGTCTCGGTCGCGGAAGGTGCTGCTTCTGATTTGGTAGTTGAAGGTGAATTATCTGTTGAACCTTCATCTTCTTTTTTACCTTTGCCTGCACCTGCATCTGATCTGGTAGTAGCCTCTGATATTCCTCCCCCTTTGTCACCATCAGCTAAAGGGTTGGTCGCAGCTGATGTTGTTTCTCCTTCTATGGGGGCAGAGGATGATTCACTTTCTCCTCCCTCTTCACCTTCGATTGAACCTTCATCTTTATCTTCATCTTTATCTTCATCTCCATCTTCGGCGGGATTGGATGGAGATATTTCCTTTTCCTCTTCCTGTCCAGATTCACCTGTATCGACTGGAGAAGTTGAATTAACTGCGGAAGGTGTTCTTTCTGCGTCC
>NZ_FKII01000054.1 GCF_900078745.1 Candidatus Ichthyocystis sparus
ATTCTATTCAACACCCTTATTAAAAGGTTTATTTTCTTTCTGGTTTTTCTCTGATCCTCTCACACAACAACCTTGTTTTAACATAACCGAGATCTGAAAAAGAGTCTCTGTGCTCACTATCACCTCCTGATTTACTCCCCCATCTCTACCTTAATCGATCGCCCCGATGGAAGAGCCACCTCACTTATTAAGACCAGACTCATCAATTTCTGAAACATTGCTACCATTTGAAACGCTGCGCGTTATTCTACCAAACATACAATTATGCCTTTTTATTATTTTTTACTTTGGTGTCGATGATTGATAAGGTATCAAATATTTGGCAAAAAGCACCCGTGCCATCCGTTATAAAGATGAGAAAGTATTATTTGTATGAACTTTTTATTGTTGCAATGATGAATAAGTAGTAAGCAAAGATATTTTGTGCATAAAGAATCCTAAAAATAAGTGATACTATGGTATTTATGCTAAATAGTTATTTTCTAGTTGCATTTATTTATATATGCTACTAACGGAAGATTTTTATTTTTCATTCACTAAGGGAAAAGCTACATGAAATTGTACTTTTTTGCACAGTTGGTGATAAAGGTGGTTTTGCTCTGAACCTAAGTGGTATTGGGCAGGGCTTAGAGTTATTGGTAGATGCCATTTATTTGGCTGGTTTTTATTCTCTGGAGGTGATATGTGTATTATTGCTTTAAACTGTACCGGTAGTCAGTTTTATTAAGATGGACTACAAGATTTTTAACTAATTTATGAATTCGGATGATTTTTCGTCCTGTTTGGATGATTTGTGTGGTTATTTTCCAATAGTATCTATAGAGTATGGCATGGCGGAAGATGATTGGAGTAGCTGGCAATTGTTGACCAAAAATTTGGGGGATAGATTATAGTCGGTACGAGATGATCTTTTTGTGACCCAGTCTTCATTTTTACGTAAGGGCATTGAAACTAAGTTTGCTAATTAAGCCTAACCAAGTTGGACGCTACCGCTACCATGAGCGCATTTTTTACGAGAAGGATCATTGCTTGGTCCGTGTATAAGTCTGGTACCGCTACCTAATATTCTTACTGTCATTGCAGATTCTTAGACCATCACTTTGCCATATTCCCTACCTCTAGCAGCAGCTAGAACTTGTCTTTGAACTCTCAAAGATCTGTTGATTTCGTATAGGGTTATGCCATATATTATCCTTTTTCTTGCATTTTTTCCCCTTACCTGCAGCCTGTCCCAATTTGGGTTTTGCACCCAGTTTTTGAGATGATCCGGAGCCACTAAGATTTTTTTATGATATCCGTGATAATATAAGTGCTAGATGGCACATGATAGAATTTTATGCTTCGTCATAACTACGCATGTTTAGACAAGCATGATACATGCTAGGTTTTGTTTGAATTTATTATGTACATTCTTACGAGTTAACAAAAGTTAGTTGCTGATTATAATATAAAAAATTACCGATTTTATACACAATAAAATCTCAATTTTTATATGATGCAAATTGATTAAAAAATTCGAATGAGATGAACTATAAGGTGATAAAAACAGCATCTAGTTCTTATTGTATATGACCAAACCGTTCACTGGTATATCAGCTCTTAGTATAAATGATGTGATTTAGTAGTAACAATCATGTTATATAATAAACTACTTAATGGCATTAATGCACTTTAATACATACACAAACTTCTTATCGTATGCTCTGTAGAATAACAAACAAAGACAGCTATTTCTTCCTTTTATTTTTATTATTGTTGCTTAAATACACACATGTCACAATAGCAACGAATCCTATCAAGATAGATGTATATACTAATACCCCAAAAGAATAACAATAATACCTCGCAGTCAACTCGTCTGCAGGTGCGCTAGCTTGATCAGAATTACTTAATTTTTTTGTAATACTAAGGAATAGCGGGAGTAACCCCGCTGCAATTGGTATTACTATCGCAGTGCTGAATATTAGTACGCTACATAAATCACGGTAACTTAATCTACCGCGACTAATGATACGTAAACGAGTCCTACCTTCGCGGCCATAGTAAGCATCTCGTGGTCCTTCGTGTGCTCTTACTGCTACCAAACCCGACAAGTCTTCTTCTCCACTTTCAGTACCATCTCTTCCTTTGTCAGTAGCAGCTAGTTTTTGTCCTTGACCTTTAAGAGTTCTTGCTCTTTTTCGGGTAGGGTTATGCCATATATCATTTTTTTTGTCTAACTTTTTATTTTCTCTACTGTATCCTGTTTTTGGTTTTGCATGCAATTCTTGGAACGATCCGGAGCCACTAGGATTAGTTAATGGTGCACCTGCTGATGCACCACCACGGCTACTACCAGCACCTTTCTCTTCTGATTTTCCTCCTTTAGTATCTTGACTTATTGCCCCAAGAAGATATTCTCTTCCACTAACACTGGTTTCATCACTGTCTGAACTATTGTCACCAACTGAAGTGCCACATATTCTTTTATCCGACATGGACCATCCTCGCTTATTGTTTTTATATTGATGGGATATTACCACATCTACTGTAGCAGTATCTAAATAGTTAAGCATGCGCTCATGGGATACTAGCAAGATAACGGTATTATTTCCAACTTTTTTACATTTATTATGATAAATAACAAGCGTTTTATGTGTAGCGATTGTTGATTTTATTTTAGATGAGACATAATCATTTGTTATAATGTTTTAAACTCAATAAATTAGGAAATACTGCTTCAGCGTATGTTGATAATTTTGGTTATTTTTTGCGTTTTACTATGAAGTAAAGTACTTGAAATTATATTTTAGTTAGTGTGCATTTGATAGTTAGAAGATGTTTTTTCTCTATTGGAGTATGTGCATATTAGTTTGTCGCTAGTAATTATTTTATAAATCAGGATGGATTTTTTAATTCTACAAAATGCTTCGAGAATTTTTGAAGATGTTTTGGAATGAGTAGATTTAGTTACAAGGCAGTAAGTTAGAGTCTTTATTTACAATTGTTGCGAATTTGTTTGCTAAATAAATACGCAATATGTTCCCTATAGCATATTCATAGTACGATTAGTCAGCTTAATACAAATTAGGCAAAGGTTGGTATTTTTATGAAATGTTTACGCTTTCATTAAAATATATATCGATGTAAGTTTTACTAAAGATCCAGGAAATTCGCTATAAGTATAACATGCGAGGTGTATTTTTTAACGAACCAACACAGATACCACGCCATTCTATATTTCCTCCTAGAGTTCTATATCGTACTAATACAGCTCCCAAAAAACGTAACAACCATTCCATATATCACACAAAAGCATTTGATGATATTGTTGCTCTGATGTTGTATCTGTCAGCTTTATCTTTGTTCGAAGATCCACAGATAGATACTGAAGCAACAACACACATCAAGACAAATAGATATACAATCTATGCAACCACAGGATAGCAACAATTTCTCACGATTGGTTTACTTGCAGATGCACTTCATTGAGTATCATTTACTGGTCTTGCGATGTAATTAGTATCAAATATTGCTGTAATTGGTCCTACCACTTGTAGTAGTAATCATGATCGAAGCACATAAACTGACTAACCTACATCCACGGCCAGTGTACCATGTTAACCTAGTTCTCCTGTGACCATGGCTGGCCCGCGATCCTTCATGTGCCCTTACTGCTGATAAACACAATACGTCTTCTTCTCTTCTAGCGTCACCTTTTATTCAAGCGGCAGCAAATATTTGTTCTTGGCCTTTCAAAGATCTTGCTAGTTTTGGGGTAGGGCTATGCCATACATTATTCTTTTTCTTAGCTGATTTTCCCAACCCCCTGTGTTCTGATTTTGTTATAACACCTAATTTTCTAATTGATCCAGAGTCACCAGTACTTGTTAGTGGTGCACCTGATCCACAATCACCATCTTTACTCTCTGATTTTCCACCTTGTATCCTAACCGATTGCTCCAAGTGGATATTTACTTCCACCGGTACCAGGTTTACCAGTTTCTGAACTACCACCACTATCTGAAGCACTGTATATTCTTTTATCAGACATAGAACTACTCCTGTTTATTGTTTTTAGCACTTGTATTTGTTCAGAATTAGGGACATCTTCATACTCACCGTGGCAGTACCACAAATATAGATAACTCATATCAAGCAAATATTACTCAAACCCACCAACAATGGCACGCACAAAAAAGACAGGCTGCCGTCCAACAACGACTAAGCTACATTCTTCGTTAGAGCACGATCCAGGACTTGCATATCATGAATATTCCACTAACAAATATCATTACAGAACTTTGCTTACTAGCCTACTATCCACTACTATGGACACATTCACCCCTTTCTACTGTGTTACTCTATGTGCTCTTCATTAATTTGACTAAGCAACTCTTCTACTTATCCTAATAAGGCAAATAGTAAGCGTAAACTGCACTAATAGGCATGCATATTGTAACTAGTAGCTATTTCACATGCACTAATAATATCACCCTAGGTCCTGGTTCTTTTCCTGTAGAGCTGATTACTGCCAGGATCACGCCTACCCCTAGTTGCTGTTGCAGTGTGCAATGTGATGGTATCTTCTTCCTTGGCCTCCTGAGCAACAGCATGTTTTTGTTCTTCATCTTTCATAAAGTTTCACTGCCTTTCTGTCCTTTTTATTCTATTCAATATCCTCCTTTACATATTTTCTCTCTTTTCTTTCTGGTTTTTCTATGGGTTTTGCACCCAATTCCCTTGGTTGGACGTGGCTGAGAGATGACAAATAGCCCCTACTGGGCTCACCACATAATCTCCTGATTTGCTACTCCGATTCCTATCTTAATCGACTGCCACAAGAGAAGAGTTATCTCATTTATTAACATCAGATTCACCGATTTTTTAATCACTGCTATTATCTGAAATGCAGCTTGTTATCCTACCAGAGATACAACCATACTCTGTTATTCTGGTATTGTTTTTTTATGATAAACAATAATAATTTTATGTGTATTTAATTTATGTATAGAGCTATACGTAATAGTGCAAGAATTGGCTGATACGTTATAGAACCTTGTACTTTTATTTATGATGGCGTAGATTTCACATAGGGTGTATTCCACAATACAAGGCGATAGGTCTTTTTACATTTATTATGCGTTTCCATATAAATTAATAAAATTGTTAATTAATTAACCTATTAAAGGTTATTGATTTTATATTAGACAAAATTTATTTGTTTTTATAATGTTTTAAGTTTAATACGTTGAGATTGATCCAAGTATGTAGTAACAATTCTAGCCATTATTAGAATTATTGTTAGTTTTTTATTCTATGATATAAAAAGCGATGGATTATATTTTATTGTCATATTGGTAATGAATATGGTTTCTTCTCCATTAGAGTATGTACATATTGTACTTGGATTATGCTGGTAACAATTTTATTAATCAGAGATGTAATTATAATCATACTAAACGTTTTAAACATTTTTAGGGTTAGTATTTCTAGTTGTAGGATAGTGATTTGTTCTAATTCTTGAGCGACCAGTGACAGTTTCATTGTTGATTTTAGAGTAGTAGTGTACTCGTAGTAGGAGTGTATTTGTCAACAAACTAATACATGATCACATATAGTAATGGCACTTCAAAACGCGATCACCTGATTCATATTAAAGGTGATGGCAGTACCATAATTTTCCACCGTCGTGCGGTGCGCACAAATTACACCTACATAGCAAACAGTCACTGCACTTCCACTATTTTTCTAGCAACGTATACACATACGATTCTACCGCGTGTGCCACCTTATTTTTTAGATCCCATGTTCTTATTTAGCCTATGTGATACAACACAACAGCTAATGCCAGAAGTGATAGGAAGATGATGCCACAGATTACTAATATCCTTCTTTGCGATGCATGAAGAAAACTACGTGCCTTGCCATTTTCTTCATGAGAGGCTTCAGGGTTTAATAAATCATAAATTAAAATCGCTGAACATGGCATAAATATCAACGCCGCAACAGCAAAATCAAATGCCGCGTAACCACCGCGCCGTTCACTACCGGCTTTTTCTCCTCTTTGGGACTGGTCACCACCTAGACCATGTGAGTCTAGGACCTGATCTGAGTGTTCTTGTTGCTGTTATCATAAGCATATCCGCTTTACAAGTATCTTCTTTGCCACCCTCACAGCAGCAAGCTTTTGTCCTTGTCCTTTCAGGGATTTTGCTGATCTTCTGGCAGGGTTATTCCATATGTCATCCTTTTATTGCCTGATTTTCCCTGCCCCCTGTGTCCTGCTTTTGGTTTCGCACCTAGCCCTCTAGATGAACCGAGGTCACTGGGATTTGTTAATGATACACCCGATTCACTATCACCAACTTTACTCTCTAATTTTGATTTTTCATTGCCTTGACCTATAGCACCAAGCGGGGATTAACTTTCGCAAGTACCAAGGCTCATCAGTTTCTGAATTACTATTACCACCTGAAGTACCACACACTCTTTTATCAGGCACAGAATCGCCTCCGCTTATTGTTTTCGTATTAGGGACTGGGACATTTTTATACCTACTATGATATTATCACAAACAGTGAGGGATATCCTTGCAAGACACCGGTAAGAAGACAATGTGGTAAGTATCAGTCCTAATCCATTTTTTATAACGTCAAGTTAAGCCTGTCTGAAATAACAAACTCCCTCATTGTTCTTAATCTGCAATGCCACACAATCCATATCAAGCAAACATTACACAAACCAAACAAATACAAATCCACTAAAAATGGAGCACACAAAAAATACAAGCCGTTGTTAAGCAACAACCAAGAGCACATTCCTCCTCAAAAGTACTAACCATGAATATTTCACTAATAAACCATCATAGCACCCATAATTTCACTTGTATTATATGTTTTACTTATTTGTGATTATATTATTTTATACCGTGCTGCCCTCTACATTCTTAATGAATTTTATTAAGCAATCATATTTGCATAAGGCGATAATAAAACATATCAATATCCCAACAGAACCTTAATAATTGTTAGATTCTTGCAATACAATCGAGCGCTAACTTATTCTTTGCTCTGGCCTGTGTACAGGCGGTCACACAAGCAGATGAGTAGGGTTTATTAGAAGAAAGAAATACTCTGCAACAGCTGCAAGGATACACTGAGTTGATAAATCCACCCTGGCTAATTGGCAGATAGTACACCTAGCCTCTGCAAGAGGTAATCTCTTTTATACAAGCGCACTTCACCATTACCTAGTCGTTTGATAGCCTCTGCAAATTCTTCTTTTCTGGTGCTCCCTGAGCACTAGCACTGGAAGCTTAAGCATCACCATTACCATGACCACTTCCATCTCATGGGTTGACATGTAAAAATAGGAGAGGTGACACCTCCTGTTTTATCAGATTTATTTTGATCTACCACATCAAGAGGAGGTGAATCATCCTCATTGCCACTATTTTCGCTGAATTGTTAACATGCTGAAGCATCTTGTATTCCTTTATCAAACACGTAATCTTGCCTTGTTTATTAATTTTTATTGTTTATATGCATATATTTTAGCAAGGATTAGTACTTATTCTTATTACAAGATGTCACAGTACTTACATCAAAGGTAAAAAATGGCGGCCTATATTTTTTGACTTTGAGTCTAAATATTGTAGTATAACTTGATAGCCGTACGATGTGCTACATACGGAGAATCAGGGATTTTTTAAATTGATTATGCGATTCCTGCGGGCCGATAAAAACCGGCCATCCCAAGAATCATTAGATTTTATACATGAAAATTATCAATGACCCATCTCTTAAATACTAGAAACGAAAAGGCGATTCCTTGTCATTACAGATTAACAAAAAAATACCCATACCATCGAGTCACAAATGGGCTCACTAGTTACAGGTGAACATCAAGTGGATCACAGCAACGTAATGTTCTAGAGTAAACTACTTGCTGGTATTAACACGCACGCATACCTGCAAGCTTCTTAAAGTCAGCTATTTCTTCTATCTTTTTCTTTTTTTATTTTTTTCCAAAGACGATCTACTGCCGTGTATTACAAGAGCAACGAACATTACTGCGATAAGTAGAAATGTAACCGATGCAATTATAGGACCATAATCTGTCTTTGGTGATTCATCTGCAGATGTATTTTCTTGTCCGGTAATTAGCGATTTTACAGTATTACCAAGTGAAAGTATCACTAACACAATTGGTGTTCCTACTGCAATAGCAAGCGAGAACAATATACATAATAATTCGGGGCAACTATATCCACGCAATTCACCGCGTAAACTAAGTGTGCTATCTGCTTTTCTTCTACCGCGAGTATGATGAGAACTCCTCGGACCATCACATCTTACTACTCTTAAACCCGATGATGACACCTTTCCTTCTTTTTTATCGCCATCCTTTCCTTCATTAGAAGCAAGAAGTTGTCCTCGACCTTTCAAGGCCCTTGCTGATTTTCGGGTAAGGTTACGCCATACAACATCTTTTTTCTTCCGATGTTTTCCCTTGCCTCCCTCGTGTCCTACTTTTGGTCTCGCACCCAATTCCCTAGACGGTCCAGAATCGCCAGGACTTGTTAAAGGAGCACCCGATCCACGACCACCAGACTTACCCTCTGATTTACTGCCTTCTTCTTTAGTATCTTGACCTATCTCCCTAAGTGTAGATTTGCTTATATTATCACCAAGCCCGCCAGTCTCTGAATTACTATCACTACCCGAAACAGCATATATTATTCTATCAGACAGGACCATCCTGGTTTATCGTTTTTATGATAATTATACGCCTCCTTACCATAGTAGTACTGTTCAAATAGGGGGTGTACTACACTCTAAGATATTGATAAGAGAATAATGCTATTGCTAACTTATCTGCCATCATTATGGTAAATAATAAATATTTTATATAATGATGTAAGTATTGTTTAGTACGTGATGAAATATTATGTCTCATTGTTAGTTATGACTATATAGTTCCTATACAAGATGTTCAACAATAGAGGTGATAGATCTTTTTACATTTATAATTTGTTATCCATATAATTCAATAAAATTATTAATAAATTATCCTCCGAAAGGCTATATATTTTATATTAAACAAAATCTAGTTATTATTTATAATGTCATAGTGTTTTAAACTTAATAAATTGATATTGATTCAGCAGGCAACTTGCGTTCTTTTCTTTTATCGAACGTACAATTACCACTACTTATTACCTTCTACCATTATATGTTGCATTTGTATCGGTGAGATTATGCCCGTCTATGGAATGATTTAAATATTGCTATACTAATTTTTTACTTTTATAACAATAAATAAGTAATTTATGTAGAAGGAAATGTAATAAAGCTACCGGATCGGTGCGTAGTAAAAAAGCCTCATATTCTGTATAATTGGAGATTCTGTACAGGGTGATGCATGCCATAAATTTTTTGAATTCATTGTGTGATTCCTACGAACTGACAAAAACCTGCAAGCCGCCACCTAAAAAGATCTTATACATGATAAAACCTTGAGTTTGCATCTAAGTGATGCGGAAATTAAAAAATTCCAATGACCTAACTTTCTAGATACTAGAAACAGCATTAACCCGTTGTCGCGGATGAACAAAGGTATCTACAATTAGATCGAGATATACAATGTGATCTTATTAGAAACCCCTTGATAAACGAGCGGGTGGCAACAAAAATGTTCTAGAGTAAACCACACTACAGGCATCAATGCACACTAGCAAGATTTTTAAAGTCACTACATCTTCTTATCTTTTTCGTTTTTTATCTTTGTTCGGAGATACATATATCACAATAACAATGCACATTGCGAGAAATAGATATACAAGGGATCCAATTACGGGACAATAGTTGCTCATGGTTGATTTATTTACAGGTGCACTTCCTTGATCAGAATTTCCTGATTCTGCAATATCATTGAAAGAAATTAGCACTGCTGAAATTGGTCCTCCTATTACAACGGCAAGTGCGAGGAAAATACACAAATTAAGGCAACTGTAATTACTCAAATCATAACTAGTGCTACTACGTAATTTAGCCCTCATGCCACGACCATGGCGAATACATCGTGGTCCTTCTTCATGTGCTCTTACTGCCATCAAACCCGATAAGCATTCTTTGTCTTCACCATCATCTTTTTCTTCATAAGTGGCTAGAAATTGCCCCTGACCTTTCAAAGATTTTGCTGATTTTCGGGTGGGATTATGCCATACATTATCTTTTTTATTGCCAAGTTTTTTCTTATCCCCACTGAGTATTACTTTTGATCTAGTACCTAATTTATGAGATGGTCCAGAGTTACTAGGATTTGTTAATGGTACATTTGATCCACAACCATTACCTTTATCTTCTGATTTTTCATATTTAGTATCTTGACCTATTGCTACAAGGGGAGACTTACTTCTACTGATGCGAGTTCCGTCAGTTTCCAAACTACTATGGCTACTTGAAGCACCGCATATTCTTTTATCAAACATAAAATTACCCTCGTGTATTGTTCTCTTATAATATGGAACATTTTCATTCTTACTGTGGTGTTTCCACAAACAATGGAACATTCTTACAGGGTACTGATAAGAAAACAATGTTACTGTTAAATTTTAATTGCGGAAGTTAGATGGCAGTACACGTAATAATATAAGTTTTGGATGTCATAGAATTAAGTATTGTAACATAATTCCGTACAAGATGGCGCATGTTAGATTATGAATCTTTTTAAACTTGTCACGCATTACTATCACATGCTACTACAAGTTGACAAAAATTAATCAATCACTACATAAAAAATTATTTATCTCATATATGATAAAACCTCAATTTTTATATAGAGCAGATTGGTATTTGCATCTTATTAAGTAGGGTTAAAAATTCTAATGACTCGACCTTTTTGGTATTATACGTAGATGAGTATTGCCACACCATCACTATTATAGTCGAACAAAGATAATTTACACCACTGAACCGTACGAGCTACAAACCAATTTACCAATTTAGCAGTGCTTGGTAAACATAGTACAGATTAGCAACAACAACGTTCTAAAGTGTTATCTACTATTAGACATGCACGTGCAACATAAGCTCTTTGTTTTATTGTATGAGCTATAATAAATAAGATATTTTCTACCATTTTATTTTCTATGCCAGTGACAGTTTTACTGTTGATTTGTTAGTTTTTTCGAGTGTTGTCCAAATCAAGACTAGGGCACCTATCGTTTAGATTGCACTTTCAAATATAATCAACTTATTCGTAATAGAAAGGGAACTGGTCAAGGGTTGCTGTTTTTCTGTGTTATTGGTTGCTTTTTTTCCAGATCTTTTATTCTCATTTAACACATTATAACCACAAAGCATCACGATAATCAGCATGGGGGAGGGCAAACAATATTCAGCTAACAGGTTCGCAAGGATTGTCTTATAAAGGCCCCAACCATTTCATCAGTTGATGATTTATCGAAACCTTTGGTGGTTATTAACAATTCGCAATATAAAAAATCCACAAATGGCTTAATTGGGGCAACGTAACACATCTTAAAACCATCTCCTACGTTATCCGTGAGGGTGTTTTTTCTTGCAATAAGGACCGTTTTTCCCGGCCCGCACCTGAGTCAGGGCGCTACCTAACATTCTCACTGTTGGCAGATTATTCAGTCATTACATAATCACCTTTTCCACCTACAGAAGCAGCTAGAATTAGTCCTTGAGATTTCAAATATTTTGCCGATTTTCTGGCAGGATCATGCCCACACATCATTTTCTTTCTTCCAATGCCTTTCCCTAACCTCTCCCGTGTCTTATTTTTGGTCTTGCAGTTAATTCTTTAGACAATCCAGAGCCACTAGGACTTGTTAATGATGCACCTGACCATGAACTACATAGTACTTACTCTCCAGTTTTCCATCTCTGGTACCCCGACACTACTTCAACGGTAGATCCGTTTTTACTTGGTACCAGGTTCATTAGTCTCTGAACTACTATGACCGCTTGAAGCATCGCATATTTTTTTATCAGATGCCCCCGCTTATTGTTTTTGTATTTA
Source organism: Candidatus Ichthyocystis sparus (assembly GCF_900078745.1). Taxonomy (GTDB): domain Bacteria; phylum Pseudomonadota; class Gammaproteobacteria; order Burkholderiales; family 2013Ark19i; genus Ichthyocystis; species Ichthyocystis sparus. The sequence continues at coordinate 12,034 of NZ_FKII01000054.1, forward strand.
CCAATGGGATTTTGTATTAATGTGACACCTTCACGTACTTACAGTGTTATTGTTACAAACGGTGAGACACACCATTTTAAGATACTGGTGACAAAAACGCTATTGATGACCTTCTCACTTTTACACAGCCTTACTTACCACCATCACCTTCATATTTTCTCTTCACCCTGACCTACTAGCTCCAACCTGCGGTATGCACATTAATCATGAATAAATAACGTCAACCCCACCTAACTTCTGCCCCACCTCTGCTGCTACCTGAAACACTATTTTATATCTTTCTACCGTACGTACGTGTTGACCAAGAACCTGATACCCTTATTAGCAAATACCTATCTTAATATATTTTTCATAACACCAAGCCACGCCCCACCTAAAATGAAGATTCACTCTTTTGAAAAATTCTTAACTAACTTAATCCGTAGAGTCAGACAATTCATACCAAGCAAATACTACTATTCAGATCACATATCCACTAACAGCGTAATAAAGCAAAACAGTACGCACGAAAAAGACAAGCTTGCTGCCTACAACGGCCAATTACACGCCCTCCGCTAGAGCACAATTCCGAACGCCCTCCGCCAGATGGATATTTAACTAGCAGCAAATTACACAGAACTTTACTTATTACATGTTTCTTATCTACTTCATCCTATTGTCTCCTATCGTGCTACTCTTCGTGCTCTTCATGAATTTCAGCAAGCAATCCTTCTACACATTTGCATAAAGCAATAATAAAACATACCAATATCACAATAAGACCATTAAGCATCGAATTGTTGGCTCCTTGTGTCAATCCAATTAAGCTAACCGGTTCTTCGCTCCAGTCTCCGCGTACAGTCGATCACACATATTCAGATCACATATCCACTAACAGCGTAATAAAGCACGGCACGCACGAAAAAGACAAGCTTGCTGCCTACAACAGCCAATCACACGCCCTCTGCTAGAGCACAATTCCGAACGCCCTCCGCCAGATGGATATTTAACTAGCAGCAAATTACACAGAACTTTACTTATTACATGTTTCTTATCTACTTCATCCTATTGCCTCCTATCGTGCTGCTCTTCGTGCTCTTCATGAATTTCAGCAAGCAATCCTTCTACATATTTGCATAAAGCAATAATAAAACATACCAATATCACAATAAGACCATTAAGCATCGAATTGTTGGCTCCTTGTGTCAATCCAATTAAGCTAACCGGTTCTTCGCTCCAGTCCGCGTACAGTCGATCACACAAGCAGATGAGTGTAGGCGGTAGAAGAAATAAAAATCCTACAATAGCTGCAAGGGCACAATGAGTAGAAGCATCTATTCTGGCTCGTTGGCAGACATGACACTCAGCCTCGGTAAGGTGTAGTCTTCTCCCCTCTACAAGCGACATGCCAACACGATCGGCAGCCCTTGCCGATTCTTCTTCTTCCCTAGTAGTAGTGCCACCTGACCTACTAGAACCAGAACCAGATGAAGCGCCACCACCCTCTCCAGCACCACCTCCTCTTATGGGTCTACGTGTTAAAGTAGGAGGATCTTCCGTTCTCCCAGACCCATCTTGACCCACTCCACCAAGAGGAGGTGACTCACCTTCACCGCTACTTTCACTGGTTTCTGAATCGCTGCCACCATTTCGTACCATATGTATTCTTTTATCAGACATGCAACTTCCCCTTTTTTATATTTTACATATTTATTATGTTTATTATCTATACGCACACGCACACACTACAGCCAGGATTCATACTGCCTGTTCTTACCTTCCTATAGCTTATGCAATGTACCGCCGCACCTACACTCAAGGTATGGGGTGAGAAGAATAGTTTCTATTAACTTTTTAACTTTAAACATGAATAGTAACTATACTTAGTAAGACATATATTATATTTATTTATAACCATGCAAGCACTAATAAGTGATTGACATAATATGCGTGCGTTTCTGTTTATCTTGATAGAATAATGTACAGGTGTATGTACACCACAGATCTGATCTTTTTTGTACCATACTAGAAATTTTTAAACACACCTGAAAAATCCAATAGGTGTGGTGATAATAGGTATGATGATGTCTGAAAATAACATCTAAAAATAACTGAAATGATCTAGGTATCTAAATTTAATTTGACTATATGCCTGAAGGATTAAGTATTATCATTTTGTGATATATGGTAATCGAATAATGTTGCATAGACTAGAATTAAGAGTTAGTTTGTTTCAGGAGAAAAATTTGGTTTTATTGTTGACAAAAATTATTGTTTTGCTGTTTGAAATTATAGATACTTTCTTCTCTCTAGCAACACTAGTTCTTAGTCCTTGCGTGTTCGTTGCATTCCAATATAATTATGGCTAATATTTCTTGATTTAGCATTGTGATAAGCGGTAGTTTTTTGTGTCACATTTAAAGATTTTTCTGATCTTAGATTATGGTATGTAAAATACATCGCACTACCTTTTTTCTTTTCTTGTAACCTGGTTTTTTGCATTTTGTTGCGCTTGCTTCTATCATTGCACCTAATTTACATCCTTATGTAGTTTGTTAAAGATTTCACCAGTTTTTCTATTACTTTTACTACGCATATTGAATGATTATTATAAGGATATATATGTTTATCCTTCGTAACATATGATTTTCTATTGATTTGATTTTATATTTTTTTAACTATCTTATCAGAAGCACAGTGTATTATTCCGCAATGAATTTAGTAGCCCATGTTTATTGTTTTTATGATGAAATATCTCCATCATTTCTTTGCATAATGATAGACAATATCTCACGATCGAAAATAGAAAATTATTTTAATAACTTGGTTATTTATTATTAATAAATAAGTAGCAAGTAACAAACACAGTTTGTATATAAGTACCTGCATAATATATTGAAAATACTAATATGACATAATGAAACTACCTATTGTTTTGGCATTGTATAGATCTAGTTGATAGCTCTGATGGAAAATCTAGGCTTGAGCTAATACCTTGTTAGCTGTGTCTAGGGTTGCTGCAAAGGTTAGTAATTTATCCTTAGTTA
>NZ_FKII01000055.1 GCF_900078745.1 Candidatus Ichthyocystis sparus
CTGATCTATCTGAAGAAGATACAAAAGTAAGTACTAAATCAAAGTCTGATATTGATGAAGAAGATAGTTTTGATAGTGATACAGACACTGATCTATCTGAAGAAGATACAAAAGTAAGTACTAAATCAAAGTCTGATATTGATGAAGAAGATAGTTTTGATAGTGATACAGACACTGATCTATCTGAAGAAGATACAAAAGTAAGTACTAAATCGAAGTCTGATATTGATGAAGAAGATACAAAAGTAAAAAATAAGGGTAAACTTGAATTAAAAAAGGATAGTTTTTCAGATGATATAAAATTTGATGGCATTAATAATGCTAATAAAACAAAACATAATGGTCATGTATCAAGAAAGAAAACTAAATCTTATCCTAATAAAAGTAAGAGTAGTAAGACGAAAAAATATGATAGTGACAGAATTACATTTGATTTTGGAAATTTAGGTGCATTAGATGTTCCTAATAAAGTAAAAGAAAATGCTGAGGATGCAATTAGATTAGATTTAACTGACAATCATACAGCGGTTGATGGTAAAATCGAATTCGATTATTTTACAAAAAATAAGCCTAAGCCATGAAATCGAAAAATTTTTTCATTGTTGCTGTACTTATCACTTCAGGATGCCTAAGGCGTGATATGTATATTGATTACCCAGTATTACCACCATCACATTTTTCACATCAGGAAAATGTAGATATTCCTGAGGGCACAACCTTAGTTTACAGATCTGATTGGTGGACTTTTTGGGACGATCCAAGATTATCTGATCTTATAAATAAAGCACTAGATGGTAATCCTGATTATCGCCAGCTTTTATCAAGAATAAAAGAAAGTAGGGATCTAATGGGTATTAGATCCTCACAGTCCTGGCCAAACATTGGAGCTTCTGCTCAAGTTGGAAGACAAAAAATTCTCTTTCCCAAGGATATTGAATATTTTGGAGTGCAGCAAGGATTTGGAATAAAGTGGGAAATGGATCTGTTTGGTGTCAAAAAAAGCCAAGAACTTTCTGCATACGAGAAATATTTATCTCTTAACAGTAGCAAACATGCTTCTAAACTTCTTTTAAGTACAGAAGTAGCAAAGACGTACATTCATATTATGTCGTTACTCTATAGAGAAAAAATAATTTCTGAAATGATTGAATGGCAAAATAAGGCGTTATCTTTTTCTGAAAAACTATGGGCAATTGGTTTTTTAGATTTAGAAAATAGGAATACCATTGCAAGCGCATATAAAAATTTGGAGATAAAGAAATCTGAGATTAGAAAAGCTATAGAATTATATACGATGAAGCTTGCAATTCTTTTAGGTAAATTGCCAGAAAAATTTGAGTTTAACCATGAAGGAGAATTTTATATTGATAGCATAATTAGAAAGGCTCCTATACCTACTGCTCCTTTACCAATTGATGTATTAAATAGAAGATGGGATGTTGCTGTTCAATACCACATACTCAAGTCTGCAATGCATGATGTAGGTGCAGCACAAGCATCTCTATATCCTCAACTAATGTTTGCCTATGACATAAACGAACAACGCATTAATATATCCGGTAATAGTCTATCTGGTCCGATTTACAATCTTGGATTTTCCCTTTCAATACCATTCTTTTCTGAAACTCTGAGAAGACAGGTTAGTGCCAAAAAAGATGCTGTAGAGCGTCATAAAGAAAAATACCGAGACACTATCATTAAGGCCCTAGCAGACGTTGAACGTGCCTACATAGAGCTACATGCATCCATGCTGGCAGCACAGAAACAAGAAAGCATATCCTCCATGGCCCAGGAAAGTTACAATAAGCTGGAAAAAGAGCATTATTTAGGCAATATAGACTACCTAACACTGGCAAAACAGAAGATAAATGAACTCAAAGAGAAAGCGTCCCTTCAAGAAAGAAAAGAAGAGCAGCTGGAAAACATCATCTCCCTATACAAATCTATGGGAGGACATTGGACAAGACAAAAAACAGAAAACAAAGACATCAACAACCCTAATGATCCAGCCCCCTCTAAGAAAGGGCTGAATCACCCAAATCCTGAACCTTTTCTGATTCAAAGCAAATTGCCCGAGAAGGAACAACCGTCGAAATGGCATGTTTATATACCATCTGAGTTACGGTGTTCTTCAACAAAACAACATACTGATCAAAAGAGTCAACCTGCCCCTGAAGTTTAATTCCATTGACTAAATAGATCGAAACGGGAACATGCTCACGCCTCAAAACGTTCAAGAAAGGGTCTTGTAGCGTCTGGCCTTTATTATTGCTCATAGTCACTCCGTTAACCACAAAGATAGCATTCGTTGAAAAAAAACATAATATACAGGATCCTATCCATAAAGTCCCTTACTTTTACCCATTTTTAAAAAATATGTATTTTTTTATTCTTTAATTATAGAGGATACATATGGATTTTTGTTCCCCTTAAACTCGATTCGCAAATGTACTCCTTCAACACAAAACTGTTTACTAAAAAACCTCGATAAATAGCGCTTATAGCCATCAGAGATAAACTTTGTAGAATTGCCATGTATAACTATAACAGGAGGATTGTGCCCTCCTTGATGCGCATACCTTAGCTTAGGTCTACTGTATCCTGCTCTAGGAGGATTATGTCGAGAGACTGCATCTAACAAAGCTCTAGTCAACTGAGATGTGGAAAAACTACGATTAGCTGATTCATAAGCAAGCATAGCTTTTTTAATAACATCCCAAATGCCTTTAGCATTCAAAGCCGAAATGTAGCATACGGGAGCAAAGTAAAAAAAAGACATATGATGTTTAAGTGATTCCTTCAATTTTTTACGTTGATAATCATCAAGCAACTCCCACTTATTTACAACAAGAACTACTGCTCGCCCTTCATCAGCCAGATACCCTGACAAATGAGAATCTTGAGTAGCAACACCCCTAACAGCATCTATAAAAAGTACGGCCACATCACAACTATGAACCGCCTGCAAAGTTTTAACAACAGAAAGTGTTTCTACTTTATCGGTTACTTTACTACGTCTACGAACTCCTGCCGTATCTATTAACTGGAATCTATAATTTTTATCAAAAAAATCTATACATACAGCATCTCTAGTTGTACCAGCCTCTTTATCTACAACAACACGATCTTCACCCAACAGAGCATTAATAAATGTTGATTTGCCGGTATTAGGCTGTCCTATAACAGCTATACGGGGAACTTTAGCTACACCAGGAGAAACGGAATCAGATTCTGATAAAGAATCAATATTTGGTGGCAATAAATTTTGTACAACATGGTCCATAAGGGTAGCAACTCCTTCTCCATGTGAGGCTGAAATAGCAAATAACTCTCCCATCCCCAATGAAAAGAAGTCTGAAGACATAACATGTCCCACACCACCCTCTGTTTTATTAACAACCAACAACGCACTACTGCCCCTAATACGAAGTTTATCCGCAACGTAATGATCTTCTGTAGTCAAACCACAACGACCATCCACCATAAAAAGCACCACATCAGCCTCATCTACTGCCAACCATGACTGATCTCGTGATAGATAATCAACATTACAAAAAGCACTAGAGAGGATTCCCGCAGTATCAACAATAATAAAGTTACGCCCTCTCCACGCCACACGAGCATAATGACGATCGCGAGTCAGTCCAGGAGTATCTCCGACCAGAGCATCTCTAGACCTTACTAAACGATTAAACAAGGTAGACTTACCAACATTTGTTGATCCTACCAAAGCCACCACTGGATAACTCATAAAATAAAACCGTCAACTAACATAGTGGATACAAAAAACATGGCCATCTTGGGATATAGCAACTATATAGTCCCTCCAAACACTAGGTGCACTTACAAATGATGTACTACGAGAAAACTGTAAGCGACGCACTAATAATCCCGTAGTGGAATCTAATATATTCATATGAGCTGAACGATCACCAACTAATAAATAGCCCTTGAATAAAGCCGGCTTGGTTATAAGAGTATCTCCCAAAAACTCTGATTTCCACAGCTGGTTACCCGATTCCAAATCAAAAGAATGCACGACCCCATCATCACTGCTGAAAAAAATATTCCTATCCCTAAAAACACCTCCATACAACGAGCTAATATTACTTACCCAAGAAAAATTTCTCTCCTTAAGCTTGTAACAACCCACGGCATGGCGGAAAGAGGCAACACACACGGTATCATTGTCAAGATAAAAAACGTCTCCTACCAAATCTGTCATACGCTCTACATCATCAATTCCTTGGGCAGGAAATAAAATCAGAGAAGTGTTGAGGTGCCCTGTATGCTTATCCAATATAAATAGCTGTCCCTGCGGAGAGGGAACAAATATATAGGAAGCATAGATAGTTAATGGGGCAGAATCTCTCACTAATAAATCACGTGTCTGAGTACCAGAGAAAGTCCAGATAGTCTCTCCAGTGCTTCTATCCAAAGAAAAAACTGAACCATTAATTGCCCTAAGAAACAATCTACCACCATCAACGACAGGTAAGGAAGTAATTGTTTCACCAAGTGAATTTCTCCAAACAATATGTCCGTTATGAATAGAAATAGCATACACAGTACCCGTATTAGATACTACAAAACACAGGTCACCGCTAGCACTAACACCAGCAGATAAATCAGGCAAATCTATACCCCACTTGTTGGACCCAGAAAGTATAGAAAAGGCACGTACACGCCCGTTGGAGGAAGAAACAATTACAGTGCCATCATCCGTAATAGCAGGTACCAGAGTAAGAACACGCCCAGAAACATATGGCACAGTCTGTGTCCAAGACAATAAAAACTTTGAGACACTGCTACCGCCACTAGAAATATGCTTAAGAGATGGCTTGACATGTTTATCACCATTTGACGAATATTCATCATTACTAGACACATATGACAAATCAGCATTAGTCTTTGGTATATCTACGCTGCTATTGGGTCCACCGCTTTTACTGATAGTGTCTACAAACTCATCACTTTTTTTATGGGGGACCGTTGTGTTATTAGATAAGCTACCAACGTTGCGAGCCACTACTCCCTTGCGTAAGCTAGAGTACGAATTATTATCCCCCTTATGCATGTAAGATAAGGTAGAAGGGCCATTTGCGTGTGCTACATTGAAAATTTGGTAGCATGGCAACGACAGCAATACAATAAATACAAACCGACTAACATTCATTTAACGCTTTCTACATAACGTATACGCTTTTCAAGCAAATCAATTAAAGTATTCTGAAGCTCCGCATCATGAACACCCCTCGACTTATTATGAACAGATGCTCTATCAGAAATGAGAACAATGGCTGACTTGTACAAATCACGTGCCTTACTATAGTTCTTCATAGCACTTTCCACATCTCCTCTTTCCATCAAAATAAGGGGCTTAAATTCTGGCAATGATGACATAGACAAAAAATCCTTCGCTTTACCATATTGACCTAAATCAATAGCAATTGGAACGACCCTCAATATAGCTATAGTAGACCACGGCTGCCCGCCATTTCTTACCACCCAAGATAGTATAGACATAGCGTCACCGGGCTTATCATCGCGCACTGCTTCACTAGCAAAACTAAGAGAAGACAAATATGTATACGGAGATGAAGAAAAGTTGCTCTGCAAGTAACTAAGGGCCTGTCTAGACTGAGAAAGATTATTGTCTCTAAGGGATTTTTGAAACAACGAGTAATAGGAAAGAGCCTGATAATCCTTCTTGTTATGGTACCAACGGAAAAGATAATGCCCGGTAAAAATTAGCATCAACATCACAAGCATAGAAACAATAAGAGGTGAGTATCTTTGAAACAAATCCCTAAAAAACTCAATGTGCTCTTGCTCTTCTTGACTACATATAGCCATAAAAATCTATCCTTTCAATGAGTCTATCAAGAATTGCTGTAACTTCTCAAAACAAATCTTTACTTGTTGACCACTAGCTAAAAACTTAATGCATACTGAAGCTTCTTTTAACTCCGACTCACCTATAATTAAAACAGCAGAGCAACCAAACTGATCAGCTCTTTTAATTTGCGCACCTAGCGGGTCTACACCAGGATGAACAATAACCGACCACCCAGCAAGCCTTAGGTCACGCGCTAAACTGTGAAGTTTATAAAAAGCCTCTATACCTACATGAGCAGCATACAAACGAATTGCACCACCAGGCAATATTTTATCAGAGCACAACTCTACTATACGCTCAATACCAATAGCACAGCCAACAGCATATATGTTACTGTAGCCTAATTGTTTAGCAAGCCCATCATACCTACCTCCAGCACAAACTGCCGACTGACTTCCAAGTTGATTACTAACCCATTCAAACACTACACCGTTGTAATAATCTAATCCTCTCACTAAACGATTATTCCAAATGTAGGGAATACCAGTTTCTGTCAAAGTAGATAGAAACTCATGATATCTATCCTGCGTCTCAGTAGTTAACATTTTGAAAAAAGTGGGAGCATTGGAAACGATACTCTGCATACCCTTATTCTTAGTGTCCAAGATTCTAAATGGATTACTGTACAAACGTCTCCTGGAATCATCATCTAATGAATCTATATGAGAGGAAAAATAATCTACAAGAACCCTGCGATACAGACGCCTCTCCTCTAATGTTCCTATGGTATTAACATGTAATTCTAATGAATCACCAATTCCCAAACACCTCCAAAGCTCGCTATTTAGAAGTAATATCTCAAGCTCTGTATATTCATGAGACATACCAAAACACTCAATTCCAATTTGATGAAACTGGCGATAGCGTCCCTTTTGTGGGCGTTCATGACGGAACATCGGCCCGTGGTACCACAATCTTTGCTGTCTACCATAGGTCATATTATTTTCAGCAACAGCACGCAAACAGCAGGCTGTTCCCTCTGGCCTAAGTGCCAATTTATCTCCATTAAGATTGTCAGTAAAAGAGTACATCTCCTTTTCAACTATATCAGTATCACTTCCAATAGCACGGCAGAATAAAGCAGTCGGACCGACAATGGGAAAATCTATCCTATCATAGCAAAATTCACCGCATACTCTAGCAGTCAAGCCTAAAAGATAATCCCATAAACGGGCCCGATCAGGAAAAAGATCGTTCATACCGCGAATAGAATACAAACCAGATGACATAAACAGCCAACCAATAAATGTTATTAGATAATAGCTCTTTTGGGATAATTGTTCTCTACGTACCTATCAATAATGGCTAAAAAGTCCTCAACGATATGATCGCCCTTAAGCGTCTCCACCTTTACGCCATCACAAAAAACTGGACAAAACGGATCCTCCCCACTTCCTGGCAAAGAAATCCCCAAGTTAGCATGCCTACTCTCTCCAGGGCCATTAACAACGCACCCCATAACAGCGACGGTCATAGATTCAACACCATCATAGAACTTGCGCCACACCAACATTTTCTCACGCAGGTACTTATCAACCACTACGGTTAGGTGCTGAAAAAAGTCGCTACTGGTTCTACCACAACCAGGGCAAGCAGTAACCATGGGAGAAAATGCCCTTATGGACATGGACTGCAAAATCTGTTGGGCCACAATCACCTCTTGTGTTCTGGAGCCTCCAGGCTCAGGAGTAAGAGAAATTCGAATAGTATCCCCAATACCCTCCTGCAGGAGTATCGATAAAGCAGCAGTTGATGCCACTATTCCTTTTGAACCCATACCAGCCTCAGTTAAACCGAGATGTAAGGGGTAGTGACAGCGACGTGCCAAATCTCTGTAGATAGATATTAAATCCTGCACAGAACTAACTTTACACGAAATAATAATTTTTTTATTGGGTAGTCCCAAGCTTTCAGCAAAATGGGCAGAATCTAGGGCAGAGGTAATTAGTGCCTCGCGTAAAACTGCACCAGAAGGCAATGGATTAGAAGATTTAGAATTTTTATCCATCATACGTGCCAAAACGGCAGGATCCATGCTGCCCCAATTAGCACCTATACGAACAGGTTTTTCATTTTTTATTGCTATATCAATTATCTGAGAAAAATTTTTATCATGCTTGGCACCGAAACCAACATTACCAGGATTAATACGGTACTTATCTAGTAATTTGGCCATTTCGGGATAGTTAGAGAGTAAGGTATGTCCGTTGTAGTGAAAATCCCCAATTATAGGAACACGAATTGACATCTTGTCTAGGTGCTCATAGATATCAGGAACACATCTCGCAGCCGCTGGGGTATTAACAGTAATTCTAACCATCTCTGAACCAGCGCGTGATAACTCTGCAACCTGAATGGCAGTAGCAATAGGATCCTCAGTATCAGTATTGGTCATAGACTGAACACGCACAGGTGAGCCATTTCCAACACACACCGGCCCCACGAAAACAGGGTACGTATTCAGCCGGCTACATAATTTAATACCACTACTCGACATAACTACCCTCCCCCACTACAAAAACTTAGGTTAAGTAGAATTGCACATAATTATTAGAATAGCTCTTAGTAATGTGCTTAGGATGACCTAGAGGTCTGCCGTTATGAGTCATACTAATAGCCGAAATATCACCAACCACAATTGACAATGGCAACAAAGCACGCAATTTGTATACTTTACCAGTAGACAAATCTCCAGAAAATACGGCATGTCCTTGAGAATCATGCACAATCATCCAAGTCTGCCTAAAGGCACGTACATCCAACTCAGAAAGATTTTCACTTGTCTTGTTAGTCTGGCTGGTAGGGGTAAGTACCGGATCCTCTGGTAATACCTTACTTAATGAAAAATCTTGATGATTGTGTATCCACACAAATCTTCCTATTCCAGACCCCACGACAGCAAGAAAAAAGATCGTAGAAAACAAAATCCATGGGCTACGAAAGAAGTCAAAACGACAAAACAACCTATCACGAAAACGAGAAATGAACGTCGGACTAGCCTCACGAAGACTTTCAGAATCGCTCTTAGCAGGGGATAAAGAAGAGTTATAGTGGAGCATAGCTTCCTGAGAGCTAACATCCAACAGCCTACAGTAAGAACGTATAAAACCACGTACAAAAGTCTCACCCGGCAAGCGGGAGTAGTCACCGTTCTCAAGATCGCGAACCTGAGAACAGCTAACCTTAAGGCACTGAGCCACATCCTCAATAGTTATATTTTTTTTTTTCTTGCTTGCTCAAAAAATACGGACAAACTACCTAAATTATCTTCCTGATTAAACATAAGCCCTCGCACTACAACAGATGAACCTAGGACTGCTGAACATACGCCTTAGCTTCCTGAGAATCTGGAAAACGCGTCAACAGCACATTCACATAAACATCATTCTTTCCACCTTCAGACCCAAGCTTCCTATTAACATCTATAGCAAGCTGTAATGTCTTTGGAGTAATTAGTTGATAATGCCCAAGCACTTTCTTAACATCGGCCTGAGCACGACCATAATCTGCCAAATACCAATAAGCACGTCCACGATAAAAGTAGGCCTGAACATTGTCACGATTTAACAAAATTGCCCTACCTGCAGCCTTTAGGGCAGCAGAATATTCATGCAACTCCAGGTTACAGTAGGCCATGTTGCTATAAGCTTTATCTGGAGTTTCATACAAAGGATTTTGTAAAGCAAGTTTGATAAAGCGAAGTCCATCCTGAGGATGATCAGTCTGGCAAAGAAACCAACCATAGTTATTCTGTATATCCGGATTTCTGGGATCATTTCTAAAGGCAACTACAAAAGATCTACGTGCCTTTGTCCACTCACCCAGATGTGCATAAACCACACCCTGCAAACTATAGGCAGGAGCATAGTTAGATCGAGCCTTAATTGCTCTACCAATTTCTTCCAATGCTATACCATACTTACCCCTCTCATAATACGCGGAAGCTAGGTCAACGTGTATCTTCGACCTATACAGGGGGCCATTTACAGGCTCTACCCCGGGGAGGTAACTATCCTTGACATTAATATCAGCAGATCTACCAAATAAGCCGGAACAAGCAACCAGTATAAATGGTATAGAAAGAAAAACGATCAGACGAACACACCAACGATACATAATATGTAACCTTTCTAATGATTCTTCTGCAATCTAAGCACACCACGACGTGTACAATCCTTTACCTCTCCTGACAACTGCCCACACGCAGCATCTATGTCATCACCACGTGTTTTTCTAATGGTAGATACTAGTCCGGCATCGCATAAACAGTTATGGAAACGCAAAATAGACTGATTGGTAGAGCAACTAAAAGAAACAGATGGAAACGGATTCCATGGTATAAGGTTAATTTTACATGGGATATTTTTCAATAAATTAATCAATTTCTCTGCATGACTAGTAGTATCATTAACATCTTTTAGCATAACATACTCAAAAGTAATAAATTTCTTAGGAGAGTGCTCTATGTAGCGCTCGCATGCAGCCATAAGCTGATGCAGTGGATACTTTCTGTTTATTGGAACTAGCTTGTCGCGCAACTCGTTATCTGAGGCATGAAGTGAAACGGCAAGAGCAACTGGGCAACGTTCCGCCATACGATCTATGGCAGGCACAATTCCAGATGTTGATATAGTAACCCGCCTCCTAGACAATCCGTAAGAAAAGTCATCCAACATTATACTAGCAGAACGCATAACAGCCTCAAAATTAACCAGTGGTTCGCCCATGCCCATAAAAACAACGTTAGTAATACGCCTATTTTCCCCAGGATAGCGGTCACTCAAATAACGATTAGCCAACCACAATTGGGCAACTATTTCCCCAGTTGTAAGATTCCGGTTAAAGCCACTCTTTCCAGTAGCACAAAACGCACAATCCAAGGCGCATCCAACCTGAGATGATACACATAAGGTAATTCTACGCTTTTCCGGAATGTAGACAGTTTCAACGGCGTTACCCTCACCAACGGATAAGAGCCACTTTAATGTACCATCAAGTGAACAGTGCTCACGTACAACAGTTGGAACCTGACAAGAAAAAATGCCGGAAAATTCCAAGCGCGAAGCCTTAGAAAGGTTAGACATAGAAAAAAAGTCACTAACCAGACGCTGATGAAGCCATTGAAAAATCTGATCAGAACAGTACCCACGATAACCCTTCCCTTTAAGGAAAACGGATAAATCATGACGATTAAAATCAAACAAATTCATGACTTGGTCCTATCAGGAACGCTCACAAATCTCCGTTTGAGAAAAAAAATAGTTAATCTCAATCTTAGCACTCTCCAGAGAGTCAGAACCATGTACCGCATTCTCGTCAATACTAGAAGCAAAATCAGCACGTATAGTCCCAGGCAAAGCTTGCTTAGGATCAGTTGCTCCCATAATGTCACGATTTTTGATAACCGCAGACTCTCCCCTTAAGACCTGAACCACAACTGGACCAGATGATATAAAGGAAACTAAATCATTAAAAAAAGGACGATCCCTATGTACGGAATAAAACTCCTCTGCTTGCTTTGCAGATATACATATCATCTTGGCAGCAATTATCTCTAAATTAGCTTCCTCAAAACGTTGGTATATAGCTCCAATTAAATTCTTACGAACAGCATCAGGCTTGATTATAGATAAAGTCAATTCAATCGACATTCAACCCCCCAAAAGAATCAGGATACACAATCTTATAACTTAAAAGGACCATTAGTACCATCCATTCGATAATATAAACCCTACTTACGTCTCTTATACAACCATAGGAAAAAAGAAAAAGCAGATAGCAAAATCACAAAAATGGTTAGAATTCCCAAAAATTCTTGAATAAATGACCATTTGCCTAGAAATTTTCCAACAAAAACAAAAAAACAGCCCCAGATAACCGACCCCAAAAAGCTAAAAGCTGAAAAAGAATAAATAGGAGTACGAAAAACTCCAGCTAGAAATGGGAAAAATGTCCTAAAAAACGGCATAAAGCGAACAAGCAAAACTGAAAAACTACCATAAACAGTAAAGAAATTTTGAACACGTACCAACAACTTTTTATCAAAAAACCCTAGAGCAAGTGTCTCTTCAAAGCCCAACCACTTTCTCAGTAGAAATCCTGTCATGTATCCAAAAATATTACCCAGGGAAGCCCCTAAAACGACAGCTGTCAATAGGTATTCTATGTGTAGTTCTCCCCTGGGTAAAACCATACCAGCTATTAACAACAAAGAATCCCCAGGCAAAAATGGCATAAAGAAAACACCACTCTCTAAAAAAAAAGTAACAAATAGGGCAAAATAGACACTATTGGGACGTTCTCTCAATAGCCAAGATAATAGGCTTTCAGCATTTAAAAGTAAATCCAAGTGAAACAAGACATCACCTCCAATCAAACATAAGGATATCAAAAGAACCATGAATAAAATTCAAGTTTTACCCAATCAACTCATAAACCAAATTGCCGCTGGAGAAGTAATTGACAAACCGTCTGCAGTAGTTAAAGAGCTACTAGAAAACAGCCTAGACGCAGGATCCGAGAATATCACAATAAGACTGGATGGAGGTGGTAGCAGGTTAATAAAAATTGATGATGATGGCCATGGAATTTCAGAACATGACTTAATACTATCTGTTCAAAGACATGCTACCAGTAAAATATGTCGCTTCGAAGATCTGGAAACAATCAGATCATTTGGATTTAGAGGCGAAGCGTTGGCGTCTATAGCCTCTGTATCACACTTTAAAATTATTAGTCGCACAGAACATAGTAAGAAAGCTACAAGTATACAGATAATGGGAAATGAAAAAGCAATAATAAAAGCAGCTTCACGACCTATTGGCACCACAATAGAGGTATCTCATCTTTATTTTAATACCCCGGTAAGAAGAAAATTTCTAAAATCAGATCAAACAGAATTAATTCACTGTGAAGACATAGTAAGAAAAGTTGCTCTTGCTCATCCTGAAATACGCTTACATGTTTTCCATGAAAAGGCTGTACGCTTCCAGTTTGAAAAAAATTCTCCTGAAGAGCGTATACTTGTAGTTATGGGGGATGAATTCTGGCAAAATGCCAAGCAATTAAGTCACTTACTAGATGGATATAAGATATGGGGATACATAAGTAATCCCACCCTAAAAAAATCCTCTAAAGAAAAACAATTTTTCTATGTTAATAACCGATTTATACGAGACAAATTAGTTAGCCAAAGCATAAGCAATGCGTATAAAGATATACACCACCATCATCAGTGCTATGAGTACGTACTTTTTTTAGAAATACCGCCACAGGAAATTGACATAAATGTACATCCACAAAAACTAGAAGTTCGTTTTCGTAGAGCTCAAACGATATATAAACTAATTTATCATGCCGTAAAGGAAGTTTTAACTACACTGCCAAACAAACAAATTTCACTCACTATTCCTGAGACTACTGTATATCCATTGTTGCCTATTCAAGAGGCTCTCAAAACGGAAACAGATCAAGAGGCTCTCAAAACGGAAACAGAAAATAGTATAAATGATGAAAAACCAACCTATAAAGAAAATGCAAATCCTGTAAAAAAGCAAACAGTAATAAAAGATAATCCGCCAATGGTGGAAATCCGATCAAATAAACCCCATATTGATGGGAGTAGAGAAAAATTACATGCAAGAACAATAAAATGCGATACAAATAATAACAAAACGACAAACAACAGTAATACATACATGTTTGGAGAGGCAATAGCACAACTACATGGATGCTTCATACTTGCTCAAAATGATATAGGGATGATTATAATTGACATGCATGCTGCTCACGAAAGAATTTTGTACGAGAAACTCAAAAATCAAGTACACAATAGAAAACTAGTTATTCAAAATCTGTTATTACCTACAACTCTCAGACTAAGCTTATTACAAACTAAAACTTTCGAGGAATATAAAAATCAACTTACTGAGGTTGGAATTAATGCCAAATTAATTGCAGAAAACATATTATCTGTCCATTCTATACCACAAATACTTAATATAAATACAGTTGATGATTTAATAATGAAGGTATTGGATGACATATATGACTTTGGCGAAAGCCATGCAGTAGAAGAACAAATAAACGCAATTCTATCAACTATAGCTTGCCATCAAGCTATACGAGCAAACAGAAAACTAACAATTACAGAAATGAACCAAATATTACGGGACATGGAAAAAACACCAAATGGTGGCTACTGCAATCACGGCAGACCAACATGGCACCAGTTTACTATTAATGAATTAAACAAGCTATTTTTACGAGGACAATGAAATGAAGATAGTAACGGCTATTGTTGGACCAACTGCAATAGGCAAAACAAACTTAGCATTTTCTATGGCTAGAAATTGGCCAATTGAAGTAATAAGTATGGACTCAGCACAAGTATACATTGGAATGAATATAGGAACAGCCAAGCCAAATATTATTGAACAACAACAACTTGTGCATCACTTGATTGACATAATACCACCAACTGAGTCTTTTTCAGCTGCGAAGTTTATTTCATTAGCCAAAAATCTGATTACAGAAATTTGGTCAAGAGGAAACATACCAGTACTAGTTGGAGGAACATTTTTGTACCTACATAGCATTTACTATGGGATCAACGCTATACCGAATGGCAATCCTATGATACGAAAAAAAATAGAAGAGGAGGCACAAGAAAAGGGATGGCTAGCGCTTCACAAAAAATTAGAAAAAGTAGACCCACAGCGAGCTGCACAATTAAATAAAAATGATAGGCAGCGCATTCAAAGAGCACTTGAAATTTACTATGCAACTGGTACTAAAATGTCAGAGTATTTCCAAGCGATAGAAAAACCATTAGGTAATACGCCTTTTTGGATTTGTGGCCTAAACGTAAATAATCGGCAGGATATACAAACAATAATAGAAAATAGGTTTCAAGGCATGATTGAGAATGGATTAATAGATGAGGTCAAAAATCTGCTAAAAAAATATGAGATACACGAAAATACCCCCTCAATGAGATGCATAGGATACAAACAAGTCATACAGTACCTAAAGAACAAACAGCCCATAGAGGAACTAATCACTTCCGGCGTTATAGCAACAAGACAGCTGGCAAAAAGACAACTAACGTGGCTCAAAAAAACCCCTTGCGACACCGTACTTTTCCCATATGAAAAACAGGACGTAGATACGAGATTTAACCAAGAGTTAAGCAATTTCCTACTTAAGGCAAGATAATAACCCGTTCCTCGCTATATGAAACCTCTATCTCACCTATCTCATAGGCTTCTTCGCCACAATCTCTCAAAGCCCTGATAACCGAAGCTGCAGAATCTGGGGAAACAATAAGCACAAAACCTATCCCATTGTTGAAAACGCGAAACATCTCATTGGAATTAATATTACCCTGCTCCTTCAGCCAATAGAATATGGGATCAGACACCCACGAAGAATGGAACAATCGTGCTGTCAAGCCATCTGGCAACACGCGGGGTATATTTCCCAATAAACCTCCTCCAGTAATATGAGCCATAGCATGAACCAAGGGTCCAAACTTTAACAAAAGACCGAGCACAGATGATACATAAATCCTTGTAGGTACCATCAATCGGTCAAGAAGGGAACCAGATTCCCACGGTTGATAAACATCAATATTATTGTTGTTCAAAATATAGCGTACCAAGGAATAGCCGTTAGAATGAATACCAGAAGAAGCAATTCCCACAACTATGTCTCCCTCAGATACACGACTGATATTCATCATCTTAGATTTTTCAACTACTCCCACACAAAATCCGGCCAAATCGTAGTCATTACCACTATACATACCTGGCATTTCGGCTGTTTCTCCACCAATTAGAGCACATGATGCCTGCCTACAACCCTCTGCTATACCGGAAACAACAGATCTAGCCAACTCCTCACACAGAGTAGAACAAGAGAAATAATCGAGAAAAAAGAGAGGATTAGCACCCTGGACTAGTACATCGTTAACACACATGGCTACCAAATCTACACCTATGGAATCATGTCGGGAGTAATCGATAGCCAATCTCAACTTTGTACCAACACCGTCTGCACCTGAAACCAAAATAGGATCTTGGTACGATAGACTACCCAAATCAAAAAGGGATGAAAAACCTCCAACGCCAGATAAGACACCTGGCACGTGGGTACATTTGGAGATTGACTTTATGGAACGAACAAACCTATCACCGGCACATATGTTAACTCCAGAATCAAGATACGTAGCACTGCGCATTGCCCCTCCTGTTCAATTAGGCTGCTTATAGTTGGGTATACGATACATTTTTTTCCACAAAACAATCAACTTTATAGCAAAGCGTATCAATTTTGAGTGATTTTATGTCTGTGTTTTTGGTAAACTTGCCAAATTATGTCTTGTACCAAACAATATGAAACAGAGTGTCCTAGACCTATCAACAGCTTATCAGTTAACTCTTGGCAATTTTGTTATCGGCAAAAACAAAGAGCTCATTGAATCTATTAATAAAGTCCGTGATGGAAAAATCTCAGGGTTGGGATTATACTTGTTTGGCAACCTAGGATGCGGTAAAACTCACTTACTACATGCTGCAGTGCATGGTGTTGAGAATGCCGTATATGTGGATGCCTCTACTAACAAAACCCTGAAAGTAAACATAAAAGGACTCAAATTACTAGCTATTGACAACATCCATATGCTTTCACCAAAAGGACAGATTGTATTATTTGACTGGTTCAATAGCGCTAGCCAAAGGCCTATTGTGTTTATATTATCTGGCATTAAAGCGCCTCTCTTCCTAAAGTTACGTGAGGATCTTAGGACACGTGTTGCGACATTATTGGCATTTACAATACATACCCTTTCCGACGAACAAAAAATAGAAGTAGTTAAAAACTACGCTCAGGAAAGAGGTATTAATTTAAAGGAAAGCACGGTCACTTACCTTCTTAATCATGTTGATAGGAATCTTTCTAATCTCATTGATTGGTTGAATCGCCTTGATTTATTGTCTTTATCACAAAAGAAAAACATAACAGCTCACTTCGTCCGTGAAGCTATAGAATCTCAGCAATTTCTAGATAACACGGTAACGTGTCAACGCAACGTCAACACGTAGGCAAGGGTATATGCCACGGATATGGGCCCATCGAGAAAATGCAGCCTATGTGTTAGTATACCTCGACTCTCTGGTTTCTCTTTTCTTTACCAAGACTTGGAGATAGATAGCTTATGTTACGGACTGCAAGTATCAGCCATCAGTCGGCACCCGTAGAATTTAGAGAAAGGGTGTGGTTCAGTAATGATGAAATTGTACAGTCTATACGTGAGCTTGTACTTTTACCTAGCATCAGTGAAGCAGCGATATTATCCACCTGCAACCGCACGGAAATCTACTTAGTTACTCATGAAAGCTTTGACATATGCGAGTGGCTATCACATGAAAAGGGTATACCATACGAAGAACTTAACAGACACATGGTATATAGGAACGATGGAAATGCAGTTAGGCACATCTTCCGTGTAGCATCAAGCCTAGATTCCATTATAATAGGCGAGTCTCAGATTTTGGGGCAACTAAAGAAAGCTGCCTCTATATCTCAGTCCTCAAATGGATGTGGTACGGTCCTGCACCGATTGTTTCACTATTCATTTTCAACAGCTAAGGAAGTACGCAGCTCCACTGGAATTGGCAGAAACGTAATCTCAACTGCTGCTTGTGCAGCATACTTGGTAGAAAAAAGTTTTGCCCCAATAAAGGAGCAAAGGGTATTGTTTGTAGGAGGTGGAGAAATAATTAGCCTCTGCATGACTCACTTCAAAAGCAGATCCCCTAAATCAATTGGAATAACAAATAGGACTGAGGAACGTATAGCTCCGTTAATCGCCAAATTTAATGCTAGCAAAATACCATTTGATACATTCGGGCAGCATTTGCATGAGTACGACGTCATAGTAAGCGGAATAATTAGTTCACCTCCAATTATATCTGATGATATGGTAAGTAATGCTATATCCAAAAGACAAGGCAAGCCTATAATTATGATTGATTTATCGGTTCCTCGCAGTATAGAGCCTGGAGATTATCATGATAATCATGTCAAACTGTATACAATAGATGATCTGTCTCGTTTCGTAACATCAAGCTTTATATCAAGATGTTCCGCAATACAGGAAGCAGAGAAAATAGTTGATAAAAATCTGACAATATACCTGCACTGGCTAACCACTAGATCGTCTGCGAAAATCATAAAGACACTTAGAGAAAAAAATTACCACATTGCAGTACAGGAGGGTCAACGAGCTGTTAGGAAATTAGGTCGTGGCGTACCATCTGAGATAGTCATACAGGATTTATGCCAAAAGATAGTAAACAAAATTCTCCATCATCCAACAATGGCGTTACGTGATAACATCCGTCTGGGAGATAAGGCCGCAAGAGACATGGTTGCGAAGATATTTGACATAGAAAAGAATACTTAACATCTACGGAATAATGTATGAAAGAGTCTATACGTAATCATCTACGTAAAATGTGCAAGCGAACTGAGGAAATAAATGCACTCCTAACACAGGAGAATATCACCAGTGATATAAATCGCTACAAATCATTAAATAAAGAGCATGCTGAGATAAAGCATATATCTTCTCTTTATGAAAAATACGTAAAGGCAGAGCAGGAAATTGTCGAGGCAGAGGAAATGCTGTTGGACAATCAAATGAAGGCTCTTGCAGAGGAGGAAATTACGTTACTCAGAAACAAAAAGGACGAGCTAGAGAAGCAAATTTGTGCCATGCTTATACCTCATGACCCGAATGATCGCTGTAATGTGTATCTAGAAATAAGAGCTGGAACGGGTGGGAATGAGTCTGCATTATTTTCAGCAGATTTGCTACGCATGTATTGCCGATTCGCCGAGCGCAGTGGTTGGAAAATAGAAATTGTTTCTGAATCGCCAGCGGATACTGGTGGATACAGAGAGGTTATATTAAAGATAATAGGTTCCAATGTTTACTCACAGCTGAAATTCGAATCTGGGGCTCATCGTGTTCAACGTGTTCCTATAACAGAAACTCAAGGAAGAATACATACATCAGCGTGCACAGTTGCTGTAATGCCTGAGTTGGATGAGATTAATGAAATAGTTATCCAACCTCAGGACATTCGCATTGATACTTATAGGGCTTCTGGAGCAGGAGGACAGCACGTTAACAAAACTGATTCTGCTGTTCGTATAACACATATACCAACTGGAATAGTGGCAGAATGCCAGGAGGACAGGTCACAGCACAAAAACAAGGAGAGAGCGCTCTCAGTATTATCGTCGCGCATACTAAATAAGAAAATACAAGAGCAAAATGAAAAAGTTGCCAAAACCAGGAAATCTCTTGTAGGAACTGGAGATCGCTCTGAAAGAATTCGGACCTATAACTTCCCTCAAGGGAGAATAACGGATCACCGTATAAACCTCACACTATACAAAATAGATGCCATCTTGGACGGCGATATATTTGAAATTACAAGATCGCTTCAAGCTGACCATCAGGCAGAATGGATGAGTAACCTGGGAAATGATGAGTAGAGGTACATATTGCTTCTGGATATCAAATTTCAGGAAATACATATCGTACCAGGAGTCAATATGGATAATTACTCACCTCACTAAGTGTAATCATGTCTACCTCCTCACAAACATGGACAAACTTGTACCATATGATGCAACTCTCATCCTTGAGTCTGCATATAAAAAACTCAAAAAAGGAGTTCCAGTATCTTATATAATAGGTAGTTCGTATTTCATGGGGAACAGTTTTTTAGTATCTTCAGGGGTTATGATTCCTAGGCCAGAAACTGAGCTCTTGTTGATGCATATGTTTAACAAGCTTAGTGGGTATAAGGACCAGAGACGTATTCTGGACCTAGGAACTGGAAGTGGAATAGTAGCAATAATGGCAAAAAAATTCTTCCCTCGACATGAAGTTTGGGCGACTGATATCTCACACTATGCCTTGGAGGTTGCAAAGAAGAACTCACTACTTCATGGGGTAGACATAAGGCTAGCATATGGCAGTTGGTATGATGCCGTCCAAGGAGAAAAGTTTGACCTCATAGCCTCCAATCCACCATACATATCAGATGATGACCCTCATATTCATAGTCTACGTAATGAGCCACAAATTGCTCTGATTTCAGAACAGTATGGATATGGTGATATAGTAGAGATAGCAATAGGCGCTCCTTATCACCTACATAAAGGAGGATGCCTGATGGTAGAGCATGGGTGGCAGCAGGGATCAGGATGTCAAAGAATATTTCATGAAAATGGCTTCACAATAGTTTCTACACATAAGGATTCTCAATTTCGTGATAGAGTAACATCTGGAATGTATATTGCATAAAATAGGCGTCTCAACTATCTGTCAGTAATAACATAATTAATGTATACTTCGCGTATTTTGGTGGCAACAATTACGGAGAGATGCCAGAGTGGCCGAATGGGGCAGACTCGAAATCTGTTGTACTATCTAATAGTACCGTGGGTTCGAATCCCACTCTCTCCGCCAGACAGTAGTAATTTGTTGGAAGTTTGCATTAATTATCAATATAACAATTGATTTTATTGGTGTTTTTTGCATCATGCTGCACTAATAATATAAGAAAAATAACCATCAAGAACCGAATAACAATATGGCACAACTTATAATTATTGTATTAATCCTTCAAGTATCCTTTGAACTCATAAAAATGTCTCATATGTCTATAATTAATTATTGAGTGCAAATTTCTAAGAGCAATTTATAGGCAATACTGCTAAATATTTTCACAAAAAAGTAATGACATAGTCTAATCTTAGTAATTAGAAAGCAAAATAAATACTCAACAAATAGAACAATGGCAACAAGTCAACATAAGTAATATAATGTGAATAATTACCTAATTTACAGGTCTATGATTGATACAATTTAAGTTCTTTTAAACTATCTTGTTGGCAATAAAACAATAAATATTGTATACGCAAAACTTATTAGTATAAGTAGTACTTGCAGTGTATATAAGACATAGATAAGTTATGATGGTGCGTGATTACAACAATCTAGTAGTCTCAGGCATATACTTGCGCGATATCTTTTTTTGTACTATTAAAAAATGGCATGATTATAATGCCACTGCAATTAACATACATAGTTAATATTTAAAGTAAAACTATCTGTGTAGTAGCGCACATAGCCATATGTAAAATAAGAATTGAGCATAACTTAGGGAATAAATTTACCAATAAATTGCATATCCTGAAAATTAATTGTCTACAATAAACACTAAACTAAATCAGTATGTTAATCTTGTATATTGCACATAATTACGTAATAAACATTAGATATGAATTAAAGTATAAAAAAAACAAATACAAACAACGGAAGCTTAAACATATACATACAAATCAGTACTGATAATAAACAATAGGAATTTGTATCCAAGTGGTATAATACGTTTATTATCGTGCCTTTACTTGTCATAATTAAGTATATCCTGTTTTCAGACAAATATTTCGTGATTAAATAAAGTTCCATAAAAATATGGATAATTACTATTTGTGAATTACAGGTATATGGATTATACCTTTCTGCAGTTGGGTATAAGTTTTGATGTTAAATTAATATGGAGCACGTAATGAAAAAAGGTACTAGGCTTAGCTGGGTAAACATGAACAACATGAGTGGATTCTTACTTTATTCGGCATATTTTTCTTGGAAAAGAAAAATTGAAAATGCACTTTCTCCCCATGAACTAACTCATGTACAGTTTATGCTGCTTATGTCCTTGGGTTTCATGACTAAGGATGTAGCTTTGGTTTCACAAAATGATCTGGCCAAATTTTTAAAATTTGACGTTACGATGACCTCACAAGTACTGCGTAATTTGGAAAAAAGAGGACTTCTTTCACGCTCACAAAAGAAAGGTGATGAACGTGCCAAATTTCCCAAATTAACTGAGGAGGGAACAAAGAAAATACAGGAAGCAACAAGAGATCTACTCAAAACAGAAAGTGACTTTTTTGCACCTGTAGAAAAAAACAGAGAGGACTTAGATGAGTTCTTGAGGACAGTTATTAAAAAAGAAACAAAGGACGCAGCCTAAGATATTTGGTTTGTATAAAAACAATATGTTCAATATTAACTACTAGCAAATATGACATATAAGCCATACAAATCCAAGCATGATGCCAGATGTATTAATGAAAAAAACCGTTAGTATAAGGTCTTAGAAGCACACATATATAGTAGAACAATCTAAGACCACAAAAATAAAAATACAGTCGCACATATCACAGTACTTTACTAGACAGCTGGCTCATCATTGGAACATATTTGCAATTGCAAATATGTTCGTATTAGAGTGCTGTTGCACAAGATACGAATTTCGTAAGTTTGTAGTTAAAATAAAGATTGTTGTTGAGCTATGATGAATATATGTATATGATACGTCACAAATTTTATCTCGATAAAATTGATATTATTTACATTAAAAAAATAACTACAATAAATAAAGTAACCTAAGCAATTAGGTGACAACATGTAACTATAAAATAGCAGGGCAAATCATGTAATACACAAAAAAGTAAAAAATTTCATTAGGGGGAAAACTTGAAATTAGAAGGCTTTTTTACATTCATACTAAATAACAAATACAGGAGGTAATATAAAACATACTATCCAACGCTACTACAACACAGTATGTGTTGTAGATAGCATTCATTAGAAATTATCATTATAATTATTGGTGGAGTAATATTATGATTTTAGTATATCAAGCAATGCATCTTCGTGATTTTCGTATAAAAATTTGTACCCCTCAGAGAGTAATTTTTGCGGCTTTACTTCATTCCCGGTTAATAATAGTTCCTCAGCCATTTCTCCCAAAGCAAGTTTCAAAAACATATCGGGAATGCTAAGTAAAACTGGCCTGTTCAAAACCTTCCCTATACATTTCATGAATTCTTCGTTTGTAACAACATCCGGAGAAACAAAGTTGTATTTACCGCTACATTGATCGCACTGAATAAGAAATTTAATCCCATTAATTACATCTTTTATATGTATCCATGAAAAAATTTGACTGCCATCTCCAACTTTACCACCAAGTCCCAAACTAAAAGGAACAAATACCTTTTTTATAAAGCCGCCATCCCTTCCAAGAACAATACCAAAACGTGTAATACATACACGAACTCCCTCCTCTGTAGCTTTACAGGCTTCTTTCTCCCAAGAATCGCACAATGAATTTGTAAAAGAAGAACGGGGCTCAGAATTCTCATCTAAGACAGCTCCATTATAGGGACCGTAATAGCCAATTGCCGAGGCTGATATCATAACTTTGGGTTTAGAATTTAATCTCTGTATGAGTTTTAAGAGAGAATTAGTTATACTTACTCTACTTTCTATTAAATCTTTTTTAATTGAATCCGTCCATAAATGATCCACTGGTCTACCAGCTAAATTAATAATTATATCAATGCTATCATCATCTTTGATTTCATCTAAGCTTTGCACTACCTCACAATTATCAATAGAAACTCCATCGCTGCGAGACAAAACTTTAATAAAATCACCATTTTTATAAAGATTACTAATTAAGTTTCTACCAATAAATCCCGTGCCACCTGTAATCAAATAATTCATGTCTTACTCTGGTTAGTTAAATATGGCAAACATCCCTTTAATAATCCTACTCTATAATTAGGATACTGCCACTTTACTCCCAAATTATTAGATATTTTACTACTACTAATCTTTTTATTAGAAAGAAAAAATCTCTTCATATCATCCGATATATCAGCATCCTCAAATTTGATTTCTCTAAGCTTTGGCAAATTAAGAATACTAGCCCCATACTGCTGAACCAAGCACAATGGTGCTGGCTCATTATCGGAAACATTGTATATCTCTCCTGGAGTTGGAGAGCTTATAGAGTAGGAAACAGCTTTACAGATATCTTCCACATGAATTCTCGAAAAAAATTGACCATTTTTAACTATAGTAAAATCTTTTCCATTTCTTATATGTTCTAAACAATTCCTTCTAGGACCGTAAATTCCTGATAATCTCATAATATGTACTGGCAATTTAAAATCTGTCTCTTCATACATGCTCAACCATTTTTTTTCTGCTAAAAGTATTAGTTTAGCCCTATCATTACACGGCAAACACTGAGAAGTTTCATCCACCCATTTACCACCATGATCACCGTACACACTAGTTGAAGACAAATAACCAACCCACTCAAAATTACCGTTCATTATAATATCAATGTACTTTCCCAAGACCGGATCAACACTATCCTCACACGGTGGAACCGTACTTAGTATGGCATGAGAAGAGTTTAACAGTGAAAATAATCTATGATCGCTAAAGTTTATAACACTATAGTGCCTATTTGATGTATTCTTGACCCTAGATGTCACATATACGGTCCATCCTAGTCTAGACATCTCTGTAGCAACAAACTCCGCAACATACCCTAATCCAAAAATAATAATACTTTTACCCATATATACGCTTTATACGTGCTTAAGTTAATTATGTTATCATTTGTAGGATAATTTTTGAAAGTTGTAGTTACGATACAGATATGAGTCGTTTATCATTATCAGCTAAATTTACAAGAACATAATCCCTACCAGAATTACTAAACCTAAATAATCCATATCTAGAGTTCTCATAAGAGCTATACTTACCACTTTGAAATAAAAACGAATTTGGCAAAACTCGAATAGAATTGTTGTTTTTTTTGAATCGGAGTAATTTTTCATCTGAAGCTAAGGATTCACCGCGGTACAAACGAAGAAAGCTTGCTATGTTACTAGCACTGGTAGTAATAACTATATATCCCATATCTGGATACGAATCTATATCCGATTTAGGAATCTGCTCTTCTATGTCATATTTAAGAAGTACATAGTCTCCCTGGATAAGGGAGTGTCTGTAGGGTACATAATCTCTCTGAACGGTAGAATGTTTGTAGTATGGGCGCAGTTTAACAAAAACTGCCTTCCCGTAATTTTTTATGAGTTCTTTTTCATATATGGCATAGTTGATTATCAAAATAACTGCTAATAGCCAAGCTGCCATTACCTTCTCTCGCATGATTTTTCCTCGTTAACCAACCCCATGTATACAAGGTAGAGCCTAACCATCAAGAGCACTATCCCATTAACAATAAGAACAAAGGACTTATTAATCAGAGGAATATCAAGGGTGTAGTAATAAGTAAGGAAGAATACTGCTATAAAAAAAATGCCTAATGCTGTTATTATTTTTTCATGCTTCAAATATCCTAATAAAGTTAATCCTGCTGACAACAGTAATCCAGGAACAGAAAGTACTCCCAAAATTAAAGATGTGAGGATCAACAAAACTAATTGTGCCAACTTAAAACAATCGGTACGATAAAAAATCCAAACCAGTAGTGCAATAAAGTAGAAAGTAATAAAAAAATTAATAATATCTATCTTCATTATACTTATTTTATGCGGTGGCGCAATATTCTTCCACAAACATAAAACTACCAGATTAATACATATTGATATTACAAAAGAATAAATTAATGGATAAAAATCACTCTTTAAATTATGATAAGTAAGTAAAAATGAAGCAACAATAAATTCTGAAATAAAAAATGTATTGAACATTATAATTCTATAGGATGATTCATAAAAAACTATGTCGTTAAAAATAGAAAGTAAGGAAATTAAGGGAAAAATAAACCTATCTACGGAGAGATTGTAGATACCGTAAGTAATTACGGTAACTAATACTATTCCAAATGTTGACCCCCAATGTAGTTTGAAAAAATTAAGACAACCTAAGGCAAACAATAACTTTCCGGCAATCATTAATGAAAACGAAGACTGTACTAAAATGGCACGTACTATATAACTTAAGTTTCTATCAAATCTGTGAATAGCAATAGCAATAGCAATAAAAATAGTTCCGCAAACAGTAAGTTTTATAGCGCTATTAAAATCTATTAAGTTAGAAACCCCCAAAAATGATAGAAACAACATTGAAGCTATGAATGACCCTATTCCAAGCAAAACTTTCAAATATAGTGGTGAATGTTCCTCATTCTTACAAAATGCAATAGCCTCTTTAAGGCTATCGGAAGAAATTAACCCTTTACTCAAAAGCCATTCACACAATTGTATAGACTTAGTCATTTTATTTTTTATATTTAAAAATATTACGTAGATGAATAACAGAAAAAGAAAAAACAACAATAGTTAAAATCGTCATAATCATCAATGATGATGATTCATCATTAATATTAAAAGTTTTTAGAATTATATTTAAAAAAGATAATTCTATTATTATACATCCCGAAAGAATAGTAAGTGCTAATACCAGTAAATTTTTGTGTATATATCTGTATGTAAAATAATATAAAAAATGCCCAACAGCTCCAAATACGGCACCTAAATTTAGAGAATCAGTGGTATGCTTATATTTAAGTATCCAGTCAACAACAGGAATAAACATCATTATTAAGGTTATGGTTGCAATAACCACTCTGGTCCATTCTGGTTTAAGCCAGTCAATAAATTTTTTAGAAACAAAATATTCCCGTAAATACCAGAAAAAACCATTCAGAATAATAAGGTATACAAATATCATTGATTCCATATTACGGGTTGGTATAATTAATTGCTTCCACCCTAGCATTAAAAAAATATTTGCTATAATTATCCAAAAAATCCACTGAGCAGCAAAGTTGGATACAATGGTCCATACTATGGTAAGAATAGTCCATGCCATGAATAATTGATAAGAATCTGCTCCAGTCTGGTATGATTGACCAAAAACAACCATGAATACACCGATTAATACACTTGATGCTAGAAGTGAAAATTGAGAGGAAACACGGTCTAGTGATCTAAAATAAGTATACAAAACGCACAGTACTACACCCATTTCGATAGAAAAAAGTTTTATGAGGTAATTAATACTTGACCAATTAAAAACACAGAAACAAAGTATTCCTGATAAGATTAAAAAAGAACCTATAGCAAGTAGGAAGCGTGACACCCATAGTCCACAATTACTATGGGGATAAATAAAATCCAGGGCATCTTCTCTTAACTTACGGGAAATCTTATTGCTGTTATATAAAGTATCTATTAATTGCCGACAATCCACAGCATAGTTGTGGTTGTGGTTGTAGTCTGTGTTGTTCGTATCCATTCACTCACCGATAGCGTGCTTACAAATAAAATTATATACTACCCTTATATTTAATTTTATACATTAATAACACAAATATTGTTCATACCAATACTAAAATAGATCATAAAAAAATCACCATACTGTGTTTCACGTAATACAAGTATAAATTTGGTGTTAAAAGTAGTAATTGGGATTAAAAATTATCAGCTATGCTTAAATATGTTCAACATATAAAACCCATCCCTTGCTAAAGATGAGTCTTTCCAAAAAGAAAAAATGTAGCGAACAACAATAAATAAAAATAATTGTAGGTGCACATAATTATAATTGTTGATAATAATATATGTATTACGATATACATACGTGCACAACACTTACATCATGTAATTAGAA
The DNA here is from genome assembly GCF_900078745.1 of Candidatus Ichthyocystis sparus. Taxonomy (GTDB): domain Bacteria; phylum Pseudomonadota; class Gammaproteobacteria; order Burkholderiales; family 2013Ark19i; genus Ichthyocystis; species Ichthyocystis sparus. The sequence continues at coordinate 27,495 of NZ_FKII01000055.1, forward strand.
ATTATTATTTTTATTTTAGAATATAAAGTGCTTACACTATAAAACATGCCGTGCTTGGTACGTCACACTTAGTCGGTATGAGTGTGGGAGAGTGACAACTAAAACTAAATATGAACAAATAACAGATATGTACTGGATAATAAAATGAACATAAATAGAAATTGTGTCTCGTCAAGTAGTGCCAATGCCGAGCTTGAGCCTGTGGAAGATGAATCAGGAACTTCCGGTGCTGGAGAATCTGGTGCCCTTCATCAGGGAGCTAGCTCTAGGATAAGTGGTGGATCACGCGGCGGGACTAGTCATGGTCACAGATTGTCGGCTCTTTCTGTGTTATCGTGCCTAATGGCGCTTCTACATCAAGTGGGTCGGTCGGAGGGGTCGAACGATACCAGCGGTACTGATATAAATTCGAATAGCACCGCCACAAATGGCACTTCTGATGTTGAAGGTGGAACAACGATGTCAGCTGCTGAAATTGTTGTCGTTACCGTGATTGTGCTGGTAGTAACGGTTGCATTGTCTGTTGTTGTTGCAATTTGCTGTCACAATACTGGAAGTAACGAAGAGGGAGAACCAGAACCTCATCAGCTATCGGTCATTATGGAAGTTGAGGGAGGTAGCGGTAGTGATGGCAATTCTCAGGTGGCAGATCTAGGTGGTTCTGCTTCTGATTCCAGTGGGGGAAGTGGTACCGAGTTGCAGTCGACAGCGTTATAATGTTGTAGTGGCAGATTTGTGTGCCAGGCGTAGTTTTATGTAATGCTGGGGGACAAGAAATGTCTCTCTCTTCCGACGTTGTCCCTCAGCATTATCAAGAAGTACAATAGATGTAGATATGTGGGTTGCAGTTGTGCCTGCTTTTTGGGTTAATGGTTGTGTAATCACAACCGCAAGGAGCGGTTCGTTTGGTGGTAAGCTTGCATCATGTGGCCTCTTCGGTTCGCGCGCAGACTTCAGAAAGCTTTGCCACAAGATGTGTTGCTGTGCTTTTACATAGTTCACATGTATATAGATCGTAGATAGTCATCGACTTGCACCCCTACGTCGCTCTAACCTTATAGCTTGCATCGCAGCAGCATGGCGCGATGTATTCTGATGGCCTCGCCACCAGAAAGGTGGAGCACTTGATCTTATTACACCTCAATCATCATCTAACTATCGTCATTATATTTACAAAGCTAGCAACACCTGGGATATAACTATCGCTGCCGCAATCACTTCCCCCTCAGAGAATTTGTCTATGACCCTTGCAATTGGTTTGAGCAATAAAATTCGTTCACTGTATGCTAATACATAGAGATTGTTGTTTTATACGATATCTACCATCATATAATATTCACAAATTAGTATGTTTTAACTTGTAAATAAGCTAACACATTTACCTAACATAATCTGCAGATTAACAATTTTTTTCAATCTAACACCGACTCCAGTATTTTAATTTCCTGTAAATACAAAATTAATCAACCCAACCGTTATTACCACTATACAATATTACAAAATCCAAAATAATTTATACAATAAAAATTCATTATTCATATATAAGATATAAAAAATCACAAATAACTATAAAAACACTCTATACCTGACAGTAAAAAACATTAGTCTAAAGACGCACATTGATATACCGAACTCGAACTATATGCACGAAATCTATTTATTGTATAAATTGCAATTGTAATCGCATAAAATATTTCTACAGATCTAAAAAAAATATTAGACCCCTAATCTTTCAATTAAATTTACGGGGAGGCTGGAAGGTTATAATCTTTACATCTGGCGCGTCTAAACAATGTTGGACATGAAAATTATCACTCCCTAGATATAACTAAGTAACAATCAATAAAAAATGATAATTATCTTCACGTTAGGTTACTAATTACTAGTATGTGCTGTTTGGATATGACACACTCCACGTTCGATGGGGAGGTTTTTTGCTAGCTCTGGACAAGTAGCTGTGGCTGGCTGCAGCACATAATTAAACTATAGAATTAATAACAAATAGTATAGGATGGACAATAGCATGAGAATAAATGTAAATGAGCATTGTGTTTCGGGTGTCATTGTGGATGATGGCGATGTGGGTGGAGGTGATGATACGGGTAACAGGATGGGAGTCATTGGTAGGGCTGCCTCTGCCTCACAGAGATATCCACTGATAGCCAGCAGCACAGGTAGCGGGCTTGGTATTCTGTCTTGTCTGCTTTCTCTGTTTCATGGGGTTTCTTCGGACGCAGCCTCCTCAGAAGAAAATGGCACTATAATAAATGCCACTATAATAAATAATGGCACCGCTGGTAATGAAACTGACCCTGACCCTGAGATTAATGGCTTTGATGTAGCTATATTGACTATGGTCACTCTATTGTCTATGTTTTTTATAGGTGTGGTTTTGAGAATTTGCTATCGTGATGGCTTGGAGGGAGGAAGGGGCAGGGGTAATAATGGCCCTCGGGATTTAAGAGTTATTGAGGGAGAAGACTCGGATGGTGGAGGCGACCAGCAGGAAGGTGTTGCTTTGAGAGTAGTGGAAGGAGGTGGTGATGATGCCCATGGATCTGAAGAAGGTGGGGCAGCAGGTGCAGATAATGGAGGGGGCGATGATCGACCACAATTGGAAGTAGTGGAGAGGGTTACGTCATTGTAATTGCCATATTTCAAAAGGCCTAAGCTAGGATGTGGGTTTTCCGTGTAGTATGTGGGGATCCCTCGTCTAGCATCTGAAGAAGGGTGTCTAAGTCTGGGATTGCCTGGGGGCGGAAAGAGGTGGAGTTTGTTTCGTCAACGTCTAATCGCTGGGTTTTGGTTCTGGAGGTAATAGTAGAGATGATAGTACGGCAGACAAGATCGGACGTTTCCCCACATCAGTGGATGACGGTGAACTCATCTCAGAAAGGCTGGCGGTACAAAGAATGGAATGGGTGGCACAGTGGTGGACCTGTTGTTTGAATATTGTCAACTATTTCGCAGTATTATCCCACTTAATGCCTTCATTTAAGGAAGTGTTTCCTCAATCGTGAGGGCGGTCTGCATAGGGTGTCAATTAAATAGAGGCAGGTACTATTCTAGCACTTGAGTTAGAAAATAATGTGCTCAAGCCGGGATTTCTCTTAACTTTTTGTCTGTTGTATCTCTAATACCGGCTACTTTAGTATGTTTGTGCTTGCTCCTTCAAAAGAAAAAGAAGATGAAGGAGCAGGTGTTGACACGTTGACATTGAAATTACGGAATATAGTGTAGGAGAAGATGTCGAAACAATAATAGCTGAGAATACATAGTCCATAGTTACGAAATGTCATGCAGGAGAATGAGAAACAAATGAAGCTAGCAACTCTGAAGGTCGTGATTAGAGAAGAAGAAGAACTGTTCCAAAGATTCCAAGGCCGTATTGTCACCGGAAGTATACTTAAAAAACCAAGGGTAATTGGCTATAGAACGAATCTGCAGCTCAAGAGAGGGTAAGGACTCGCTCAATCCTGGAGGCTGTTAGGCCGACGTAGCTGTCCACTCCATCAATATGAACGTAAACATACGTGGGTGGAATATAGGCGGCACTAGTAGTGCTCCCATATATAACACCAATGTATAAAGCCCCCGGGCTAGGCGCTGTGTGCCTGTTTCCCATGTCTCTGGGCATTCAATGTCAAAAATATAGCATCGCACCTGGTTAACATTCATCATCCAAACATACAAAAGAAGTACAACTTCCCCTACCATATTACGATACTAACAATCACAAAATAATTAATTATTAATCAAAAAATATTACGGAAGATGTATGTGCTGGCACGTACCTACCGCATGTAATCAGACAATGAAAAATGTGCACTAAATGTGTGCGGTACACCCCATAATATTGTTATAGTAATCATTGGTGATAATTGGTGATAATTGGTGATAATATAAAACTACAATGGATGATAACATGAATATAAATAATAGAAATTACGCTACAAGTTCATCTATAAACGCTGAAGGTGATGATGCCTCGAACGGGTCGGACGGGTTCCACCGAGGTGGATCACAACAGGGGCCACTATCTCAGCAAGCTAGCAATACAAGAGGTGGAGTAGGCAATAGTGGTGGATTAGGTGCTCACAGACTGTCAGTGATTTCAGTGTTGTCCTGCCTGATAGCTTTATTTCAGGAAGTTTCCTCCTCATCAAGCGCAGCTACCACGCCTACAAATTCTAGTTCTAGTAATAGTACCGTTAGCACCAGTGAACCAAGACGTTGGGGGATAGTTAAAGTTTATGTTGTTTTCTCTGTGGCATTATTGATGGTGGCTGTTTTAGCACTTTCGATTTTTTGTTCTTCAAGAGGAAGAGTATCTGGAGGAGAGCATCGTCCAGCTGTTGCAGGAACAGATGGAAATGGGAGTGGCGATGCTGAAGGAAGTCCAGAGACAGGACGAGACGAAAGAGCATCTGGTAGTGGCGAAGGTGGCGACGGCCAACCAATGGAAATGGCAGAGCTAGGTGGTGGTTCTGCTCCTGGAGAAGAAAATGGTGCCGAATTGCAATCAACATCGTTGTAGTCTAGTAGAAAGAAAGTTTGTTTGAAAGTTTGTTTAACAGAGGCGTAGATTTATGTAATGTTGGGGGACAAAGAAATGTCTCTCTCTTCCTACATTGTCCCCCGGCATTATCGAGACGGTATCGCAACTACGAGAGTGATATTGGCTCTCGTTGCTGGCTTTATGGTGTTTTCTGCATGGCGTGTCTTTGCCTCATTAGAAGTCTAAACAGATTTCAGGAGGCTCTAGCTACAAGATGTGTTGGTTAGTACATTTGCGTAGGTGTGTAGGACGTCATCGTCTACACCGCTACCCCTAAACCTGACAATATGGGCACCGCCCTCCTCCCTCTCTTGCTTGTCAGAGAAAAGTATGGTGCCTCAATCTAATTAGGTGCCCTATTGGTCATGTTTCGATATAAACTTACAAAATTATTATGATAGTCCGTTTACAACGCTAACAGCACCTGAAACATCACTGTCATTGCTGCAATCGTTTTACCTAACAAAAATAAAAATAATTTACCCAATAAAAATTCATTATACACATATACAAAGAGGAAAAAATTAAAGAACAAACTAACTATAAAAAACGACCTACACCTCTCTCTTACAATAGTGGAAAACATTAATCTAAAAATCAATTTGTATACTGAAAATTACAAAATTCTTAATCAAACATGGTGGAATGTGTGCGTACTAGTATGTACCTATCGTATGTACTGTAGCACAAAACATAACACTGGTATGTACCTACTAGTATATACTATATATACAAAACATAACTCATGGGTAAACATCAATCAGACAATGGAGAGTGTGCGCGGAATGTGCACATGTACCCCGACAACATATTGTTTTGGTAATGCTCATTGATAATACAAAACTGTAATGGGTGATAAAATGAATATAAATAACAGAAATTGCACTACAAACTCCTCTGGAAATGATGAAGATAATGGCGCAACGGACGGGTCAGATGGATCACAGGGACCACTATCTCAGAAGGCTAGTAAAGGAGAAGGTGGGAAAAGCAGTAGCAGTGGATTCAGTGCTTGCAGATTATCAGCGTTTTCGGTGCTATCCTGCTTGATGGTTTTACTTCAGGAAGTTTCCTCATCAACCACAGTTTCCTCAGCCGCAAATGGCACGTCTGACTCAAGTAATTCAACAGCAAGTCCAATGACAACGAGCAGTGCCACTAGTACGGATATGGACTTAGTTGGGACTTGTATTGTTACGGTTGGGGCATTATTAATGATAACTGCTTTAGCACTCGTATTTTTTTGTTTTTTAAAAGAAAGAATGGATAGAGAAGAAGAAAAAATGAGGTTTATTGCTGTGAATCAACCGGAGGAAGTAGAAGAAACCACAGGTGATCGTGTTGTAGAAGGGGAAGAAACACCCCTTGGATGCTTCCTCCCTGATGATGTACTAGAACCAGACCCTAGTAGGAGAGGAAGCCATATTCTTGGAGCAGGTGCACCAAACCCTGAGGATCTACTAGAACCAGACCCTAGTAGAGGGGGCAGTGTTCTTGGAACAGGTGTACCAGAAGAAGAAGGACCAGATGTCGGTATATGCGGCCGTGTTCTCAGCGGAGGTGTACTAGAACCAGCAATAGTAATAGTAACTCATACGTGGAATGACGACGGGGCAGAAGGTACGGACAGTGATTGATTAAAAGTAAGAATGGATTGAGTATAGAAACGGATTGAGTGTAGGTATAGGGGGCAGTGAGGGTCCGAAATGCAGCAAGAGGAGGAGATAAACACACACCATCAGCTGTGATCTCAACCGTCTCACCACTGCCTCTTACACCATCCCTCTACGAGCACTGGTCCTAGCTGCACGTTGGGACATGTCATAACAACCCAAAGATAAAACAGCCACACCCGCCCCCATAATGATGGGTGCTATAACCAGGCAGTACTTTTCCTCAAGTGCGCACAGGAAGACTATAACTGATATTAAAAGTAACGCGACACCAATCCCTATAACTTCGTCAGTACTGAAATAACATCTACAAGACTCAAGAATTGTATTTCTTCTTACTATCACCATATTTCTTTGATAACGACGTGTATCATATGACCTATTTACTGAACTACCCAATAATAACCTACCACCTGCACGAGTAGCACCCCCAGAACTACCTCCCCTAGCAGCTGCATCACCATACCTGACCGCCCCTCCAAATATAACAGCATCACTTTCTCTAGTAGTATAAAAAGCACTATCAGCTGGAAGCAAATCACTTGATGGACTACCACAACCTAAACTTACAAAAGTGCAATCATCTCTACTTTCAATACCAACAGATAGATCTGGGCCAATTTCAGAAATACTACCTTCCACTTTTCCAGCATAATTTCCTACCTCGGCAATACAACCTTCTGGACTTTCACAATTTTCTGAACCCATATCACTTAGACCCAATTCATCAAGTATACTACTTGAATCAATTGCATCTCTGCCAATACCGTAGCCACCACAAAAAAAACTACGAAGAACATCAGCCCTTAAAGAAGAATCACCATATAAACTTGGTAGATCAGATGACTGCACTTTTACGTTACTAACACATTCACCATCACATTCACAAATAGAATGACTGCCACTTGACAAGCACTTACCTAACATACCAACCAGATCTGTGGAACTGCTTCCTTCAGAGTAGCTGCTTCCAGTACACGTACTATCCGGAAAAACAAACTCATTATCACTTAGAGTACTACTACCACTACCATGTAACACTATAAGATCCTTTATTCAATAAAAATTCACGCCTCACTATTTATTGTCTGGCAGAAATCAAAAAAAGTAAACAAAGTAGCTATTAGTAGCCTACAAAATACATATTAAGCACGTATGTCCTAATAATTTATCCATATATGAAAAACGCCTTTCATAATTTGGCACTTACCGCACTGAAAGTAATTCATACTAGAATAATAAAGAACCACCCCTCCTCAACTTTATACAAACCGACATATTTTCTTATTGGATACTGTTTTTATAAAAATGATTGCCCATAACTATAAAACCGATAATACTTGTAGACGTAGAGGCGTGCACCAGACAGCCCAGCGTAAATTAATAATCTTATAAATTTACGCAATTAAATGTATGTGTATGTAAAATATAATATGGAATTCGCAAATAATGCAAGTTCTTCATAATTATAATATTATCAATAGGTACGTATGTAAAATAGCGAATAATATGAGTATAAGCGTGTCTCAGGCCACGGATGTACTACTTAGTATTGTATATGGTTCCTCAATTGAATTAACACCTTTGCTACAATAGTTTAGGGAGAGATATGGTACACGATCACAAAAATCAGCACGGATCCAAACTTCACATGCTCAAATGTAGAAATAGCCCATCCGTTCGCAACAGCATTATAGTAAGCGCTGTAGTAAATCTCTCTATGTCTATAGTTCAAATAGTATTCGGATTGCTCACAAAATCATCAGGATTACTGGCTGACGGGTTTCATACTTTATCTGATTTATTTTCTGATTTTATTGTATTAGTCACAGGAATATTTTCTCAAAAAGAAGCTGATGAGGATCACCAGTACGGACATTATCGCTATGAAGATGTATCCGCCTTTTTTCTAGGAATGTCTTTGCTAGCAATAGGAGCAAGCATAGTATGGAGTAGCTCAAAGCGTATGCTTGTAGGAAATATTCAATCAGTAGGAATAACACCTCTTTTTGTAAGTATCTCTATGATTGTAATAAAAGAGCTTCTATTTCGCTACATGCTGGGTGTTGCTAAAACGGCAAATTCCTCAATGCTTATCGCCAATGCTTGGCATGCAAGATCTGATGCCCTATCTTCTCTAGTTGTGTGCCTAGGAATTATTGGAAATAGGTGTGGGTACCCCTTCTTGGACCAGCTTGCTGGAATTATTGTAGGACTCATCATAGCTAGAATGGGGCTTTTGTTTTCCTACGATTCTTTTAATGCTCTCACGGATCATGCCACATCAGAGGTAACATACAAAAAAATAAGGGAAATAATACTCTCCACACCTGGAGTACACGGTTGTCATGATATAAAAACACGCACTGTAGGTGGCATGATTTTAGTTGATGTGCACATAGAAGTTGACGGTAACATATCAGTTAGAAAGGGACATGATATAGCTGTCGAAGCTATAAGAAGGGTAACGTTACAGCTACCTGTACTAAATGTCATGACTCACATAGATCCAGTATGACAATTTGCTGTACCTACTGTGTAACAACCTTATAAATCACATTGATTGTAGATCACAATGCTGTACACTGGCAACAATGTTTCTTACACTCAACGCCAATTAAAAGATTAGGTACTATCGCACCATGTCGAAGTTTTCATCCATCACTTGGAAGAAAGTGTCACACGTAGTAAATTCAATATATGAACATGAATTTATCAAACAATTAGCTACTGGCCATCTGGACGCTAAAATATTCAGGTATTACCTCGAGCAGGACGCGTACTATCTTTACGAATTTTCTCGCTGTTTATCTGTTATTGCATCAAAATGCGAAAAAACCTACACTGCAGTCTTTATTAGCATGGCAAAGGAAGCATTGTCAGAGTTAGATGTCATACATGAATATTTTGTAAAATATATAGATTGCAAAAACATAGCGGAGATCTCACCTGCCAATCTATTTTACACGAGTTACTTGCGTTCTGTATGCTCCATGGAGGCAGTTAGTGTAGGAATAGCATCTGTAATTCCCTGCTTTTGGGTATATTATGAAGTGGGTAAGTATTTATCGGCAAATAATATTCGTGATAACAATCCTTACAGCAAATGGATTAGCGCATACACAGGGGAGAATTTTAAAAAGGCAGCAGATACGTCTATCCGGATATTAGACGAATACTCCCTTAGGGAAAGCGAACAAACCCAAAAAAAAATGCAAACGGCCTTCTTTAATTCAACAAAGCTAGAACTAATGTTCTGGGATGATGCTTACCATTTAAGAACGTTCAGCAGCATATAGGAACTATCATTATCCTTAGTTAAAACAAGGACGTACGATAGTAGACGGATGCAAAGTGCTGTTTAACAAAAAATACAAAGAAATAGAAATGAAAACTAAGAGCAGCAGTACCATTATGGCATGGCAAAAACGATAAAAATCAAAGCTAGCGTATGATTTCACAAAAGCAGACGCAGCAAGCTTGGAAAAACAGGACAAATCACCACGTACGCCAGAGAAACCAACTGCCGCACAACCTGAATCTGGACCTGTAAGTTCCTGCATAACAGATGATGAGCCAAAGCTCAAATGTCTATGTTCAACAAGCAAATTCACAAGATCACTACACCCATCAAGTGAAATACTACCATCACCCTCATAACACGCAGAGTCCGAACATACAACCAAAGGGCAGTCCACAAAATCAGATGATAAAAGCATACAAGGCATACACCACCTCGCCAATTCCCAATACCAACCAGCCATACTAATACTATGTAATAAAATAAGTTATTAATAATTTTGGCCTTGATCAACTAATAATTATCAGATAATAAACTACGATTGTAGGCAAAACTTACACTAATTACCTAGCAGAGGTACTATATCACGGACGATACCTTCTACTATTATGAACCATATGGACGTAGATACTCGTGGATCATGAAAAATTAAGACTTGTTTTGGTAACAAACAGGCGCACTAACGACATTGACCAATACATAGACTTCGTATGCAAATGTGCACAATGGGGAGCCACGTGCATTCAGCTTCGCGAAAAAAATACTGACACAGAAACCAGAACGGCTATAGCTGAATCCTTAATAACACGTTTAAGAAAATTAAACGTGCCCATTATCATAAATGATGATGTTTGTATCTGTGAAAAAGTAGATGCTGACGGAGTACATTTGGGACAAACAGATGGATCGGTTATAGAAGCTAGAAAAAAATTGGGGTCGAGCAAGATAATAGGGTGGTCCGTTTACAACTACGACCATATACTACTGTCACATGAATTACCAATTGATTACATTGGCATAGGTCCTGTATTTACAAGCTCAAATAAGGCAAATTTAGCTGCCCTAGGATTAAACCTCCTTAGGAAACTATCAGAAAAAGCGAGACACTGCGTAGTAGCTATAGGAGGAATTAATGAATTTAATGTTGATAAAGTTCTTAGATGTGGTGCCGATGGTGTAGCATGCATTGAATCCATACATAATTCAGAGAGCACTTATACCACTATTAGACGCCTAAGACTACTTTAGCACACATCATGATGGGCTCTTTTAGTCATTTTGCGGCACTTGGAGAAACCGTGATTCCACGTATTATGAATCACTTTAGGACTGTGCGATCCACAAAACCAGTGGTGGCGTGCTTAACTAATTTTGTGACTACAGAATTCGTAGCAAACTCTTTGTTAGCAATTGGTGCATCACCCATCATGTCGCAAGATCAACGTGAAACTGACGATTTAGTACTCCAAAGTCAGGTACTATACGTAAACATAGGAACTCTAAGCAAATCATTCCTAGAACAAGCTCAACTAGCGGTAGAAATAGCAAAAGAAAATAAAAAAATAGTAATACTAGACCCAGTTGGCGCTGGTTTTAGTCGTATACGAACTGCTGCTGCAAAACAGTTTGTTGGTTTTTCTAGTGTTATTCGTGGAAATGTTTATGAGATAGCGGCACTTATTGGAAAAAAATTAGAATCACCATCAAAAGGAGCAGATTCCATAGAACAAGATGCGGAAGAGTGGATAGAATTGGCACAATCATTTTGCCAAAAACACAAACTTACCTTGGCAATAACAGGTAGACACGACTACATAGTAGATGCAAAAAATATCTCAAAACTTTCTTTTGGTTCCCCAGTTATGTGTTGTATAACTGGCATGGGATGTGCGCTCTCAGCAGTAATAGCCGCATTGTGTACAACCTCGGATAATCACTTTAAAGCAACTTATGATGCAGTATCTTACTTTTCTATATGTGGACAGTGTGCTGCAAAAAAAACAAGTTTACCGGGACACTTTAGGTGTCATTTTATTGATCTTCTAAACTCTATCTCGGAAGAAGAGATGATGTCTGTTGTGAAAAGTAATAGTAGTACTTTATAAATTAACGAGAGAGAGGGAATCTCAGTATGGAGATTACGGACAATTCATGTAGTTTTAGTAAATGCCTCTCCATAGCTGGTTTTGATTCTTCTGGCGGAGCAGGACTTCAGGCGGATATAAAAACCTTTTCTGCTTGGGGGTGCTATGGAATGACTGTACTTACAGCATTACCAATACAAAATACCATGGGAGTACGAAACTGCTATACAATTCCTACATCGTCCATACAGGAGCAGCTTGAGGCAATATTTGATGATATTAGGCCAGACAGCATAAAAATCGGCATGCTGTTTTCTAAGAACATAATCCGCCTGGTATCAAAATTCATTCAATGTAGGGCAGAAACTATCCCTATTGTTACTGACCCTGTTATGTATGCAAAGTCCGGTAATAGATTACTAGAAGAAGATGCTGTAGATGCACTAAAAAACGAAATTTTTCCGCTTTCAACTGTAATTACTCCGAATATACCGGAAGCACTTCTTCTTACAGGATTGAAAGAAAGTACAGAAAAACACCATATTATGGAAAGCCTTATTGGAATTACTTCATGTTCTGTACTACTAAAGGGAGGACATAGCAATAGTGATGAGTGTGATGATTGGCTCTACTATCATAAGAAAAAAAATATCTCTGTTCTACATGGCAAAAGGGTACAGACCAAAAACACCCATGGTACTGGATGTACTATGTCTGCCGCTATAGCATCGGGTTTGGCATTGGGGTTTGACATACCTACTTCATGCGAAAAAGCCAAGCAATACGTATACAATGCAATTATACAGGCCCAAAAAAATCCAATTGGCAAGGGGGCGGGCCCAGTACATCATTTCTACAATATTTGGCCTAATCTAACGATGTAGCACCTTCAAGCTGATGTTTAGAGTATTGTTATTGTGGTAAAATACAAATGGTTACTGAAGTATCAAAAGTGCTATTCATCGACACCGTGGGTAATTAGCAGTATTGTTTTACCGAGAAAGATAATTGCCATTGGATATACGGTCATGGTACGCTAACAGTTTGGCGTTTTTGGCTCATAAATACTATGGATTCGGTACACAAATTGATAGCAGAACAAATAGAACAAAACGAGGTCGTCTTGTACATGAAAGGAACGCCACAGTTTCCTATGTGTGGTTTCTCAGGATTAGCGGTTAAGCTGTTGCACGATCGTGGGGTGCGGGATTTTTTGAGTGTTAATGTGCTAGAGCGCCCAGAGATTCGTGAGGGAATAAAGACCTTCTCAAACTGGCCTACCGTACCGCAACTTTATGTGCGTGGTGAGTTCCTTGGCGGGTGCGATATTATGCGTGATATGGCAGAATCTGGGGAATTAGACAAGCTCCTAGGCAACAAGTAGTAAATAGCGATTATATTTTTGTTATCAGTGCATACTGCTGTCACCGCGTACCTGCTTGTGGCATTGTATGACAAAAATTTCACTCTTACAAAAAAAATATTTCTACCCTATTGTCATAAAAGTCAATTTTACAAAGTACTGTTTAACATTAGTCTAAGCGAGATAAAAATCACATGTAGAGGCAACGTTTGTCCTTATGAGGAAAATAAAAGATCCGTTGGCGCATATTGTAGGTAAAGGAAGAATTATTCCCTCAATTGTTATATTTGCATCATTTCTTTGTTTTTATCTTGTGCAAACTAGAATTATAGATCGTCATATTAGGTACGTAATAATCGCATCTAGGCTATCACCAGGATTACTTTCTTTAGACCATAACGGGAATATAGGTGGCTATGAGTATCAACTTATACAGAGATTAGCAGATAACTTAAAATGCCCCGTAATTCTTAAAATACTGCCTCAATATAGTAATACTCAGGAGTATGTAGAGCGTGGAAAGGCAGATCTATCTGTAGATTTATCAGACAGTACAATCAACTCACACCTATATTCTGTCGGGCCATTCTTAATAATCAAAAAAATAGATCTTTCAGCAAATTTATCTGACAATTCCAAGCCAATATCAGTTAAAGAAGAAAGGTCTTACTGGGAAATTAGTCCTGGTAGTAATCCTAATTTGCTGAAAGAGATTATATCTTTTCATGATGCTTTGTACTCTAGTGGCGATCTGGGAAGATTACAAAAAAAATTCTTTGATAATTATTGGTCGAAGAATTTGTACAATCTGAAACATTTTATTATGGATGTAAGAAAGAAATTACCTAAATATAAACATATGTTTATTAGAGCCACCAAGCAAACCAACATAGATTGGAGGCTCTTGGCAGCTTTGGCATATCAGGAATCTCATTGGAATACTTCCGCTAAATCACCAACTGGTGTCACAGGGTTCATGCAATTAACAGAACAAACAGCCAGAGAATTATCAATAAAAAAAGGACAATCTGTACAAAGTGAAATAGAGGGGGCTGCACGTTACCTATCTTCAATAGAAAACAGTTTAGGTTGTGATAGCAGACAAAAACTATGGATAGCTGTAGCAGCTTATAACATTGGACTGTCTCATGTCTCCAACTATATAGAGGCAACAAAGACGGGTTATCATACATACAATGCTGGAAGTCTTTGGGGAGCACTGCCAGCTAGGATAACACAAGCAATACTAACAGTTGAGAAGGTAAAGACGTATTATACTCTGCTGAAGATGATAGAGCCATAGCCTATGGTTACATGTATGGAAGCAGAGCATCTGGAACATCTATGCTTCCATCTTCTCGTTGGTAGTTCTCTAGTATAGCAACCAAAGTTCTCCCAACAGCAAGTGCTGATCCATTTAATGTATGAGGAAATACAGTATCCCTAACGTTATCAACTTTATAACGCATGTTCATCCTACGAGACTGAAAAGATAAAAAGTTTGAACAAGATGAAATCTCTCTGTACTGTTTTTGGGAAGGAATCCATACCTCAATATCATATGATTTAGAAGAACTAAATCCTAAATCACCGCGACATAATAAAACAACTCTATATGGCAATTTTAAAAGTTGCAAAATTTTCTCTGCGTGCATAACAAGTTCTTCATGAGCACAATCAGACGCCTCTGGAGAGACAATCTGAACTAGTTCAACCTTATCAAACTGATGCTGACGAATCATTCCTTGTGTATCACGACCAGAGGCACCAGCTTCAGATCTAAAACATGGGGTATAACAAGCATACTTAATTGGCAAGTCAGTTACAGATACAATTTGATCCCTATGTAGGTTAGTAACAGGGACTTCAGCGGTAGGAATTAAATAGAAACGCTCGTTATTCTTATGAATTACCTCAAATAATTCTTCTGAAAATTTTGGTAACTGTCCAGTTCCTAATAGACATCTCTCATGAACAATATATGGAACAGCAACCTCTCTATAACCGTGATCGCGAATATGAACATCTAGCATAAATTGAGAAAGCGCACGATGCATTCGTGCAACAAGACCGTGCATCACTACAAACCTAGAACCGCTTAATGCACTGGCCTGAGAAAAATTAAGTCCAGAAATAATTTGACCAATTTTGACATGGTCCTTGACAGAAAAATCAAAAGACCTAATATCGCCCCATTTTCTTATCTCCACATTATCCGCTTCGCTATTACCAAAGGGAACGGACTCTTGAGGGATATTAGGTACAGACAACAATAATGTATTAATAGCCTGTAAAATTTCTTCTAATTCATTCTCACACAACCTCAATTGTTCTGATTGGTCTGCAACTTGCTTCTTCAGATCATCTGCATCCTTGCCCTTAGATAAATAAACACCAATTTCCTTGGACAATCTGTTACGTGTAGCCTGAAGATGTTGAGTACGAGATTGTACATCCTTACGTCTTTTTTCAAGTGATTCAAATTTATGACAATCAAAACCGAAACCTCTGGTTTTAAGTTCGGCATAAAATTTATCTACATTAGAACGCAACCAATGAATATCAATCATACGTGGTACTTCCCCAAATCAACCACCAACTACAAATAAAATTTTGAGCACAACTCTATGTAAACCATAGTAAATAGGAGACACAATAATATTATAATATCCTTCGGTGCTAACATACACTACAAAACAAAAACATAAGAAAAATACCACCAAATATCTTATATACATATATATAATAAAAATGAGAAACATAAGCAACAACAAACACTATATGTACGGACTAAAATCAACACTATACAATGTAAAAAGCTATAACATGAGGTGCATAAAATAACATAATAGGATACTAGCTATTCCTCCTTAACAATTCGCGGTTACCATTGCTTTGAACTGGTGACACTAGGCCTTGTGACTCCATTTGTTCAACTATACGTGCAGCGCGATTGTACCCAATCCTCAAGTGTCTCTGTACCAAAGAGATAGATGGTCTATTAGTGTTAATCACAACATCTACGGCGCGATCATACAAAGGGTCTAAATTAGAAGAACCAGGAGAGTCTACTGATTCACTGTTATCACAACTGGGAGAGTCAATAAAAGACATCATAGAAGGCAAATATCTAGGTTCTGATTTGCTCCTCAAAAAATCAGAAACAGCATGAACTTCCTCATCAGTAACTAAAGCTCCATGAACCCTTATCGGATAGGCCTGTCCTGGAGGAAGGTAAAGCATATCACCTTGTCCCAGAAGTGACTCCGCACCCATCTGATCTAAAATAGTCCTAGAGTCAATCCTGCTTGAGACATGAAAGGAAATACGAGCTGGAATATTAGCTTTTATCAATCCAGTAATCACATCAACTGAAGGCCGTTGTGTTGCCAAAATTAGATGAATACCGGCAGCTCGAGCCTTCTGAGCTAATCGTGCTATGGATGTCTCAACCTTCTTACCAACCACCATTACCAAATCAGCAAGCTCATCAATAACAACAACAATATATGGCATAGGAAGCAACTCTTCTGGCTCTGAACAAGGGTCTGGCACAGACATTAATGGTCTACCAACGCTCTTAGCAGAATTTATCTTGCTGTTATAGCCATTTAAGTGTCTAACACCCACAGACGACATAACCTTGTAGCGACGCTCCATTTCAGACACACACCACCCTAGAGCATTACTAGCACGAGACATATCAGTCACAACTGGGGCCAACAAATGTGGTATGCCTTCATAAACAGAAAGCTCAAGCATTTTAGGATCTATCATAATCAACCGTACTAAATCTGCCGATGACTTGTACAAGAGGGATAAAATCATTGCATTCACCCCTACTGATTTGCCAGAACCTGTGGCACCAGCAACTAAAAGATGTGGCATCTTGCTCAAGTCTGCAACAACAGAATCACCAGAGATATCATATCCCAAAGATATTGTTAGAGTGGAAGAGGAAGATTGATAAGACTCGCTACATATAATTTCTGATAGTCTAACTAATTCTCTATTACGGTTTGGTATCTCCAGTCCCATGCAAGCTTTTCCTGGAATTGTCTCAACAACCCTAATAGACGAGACCGATAAAACGCGAGCCAAATCCTTAACGAGAGAAACAATCTGACTACCCTTTACTCCTACGTCAGGTTCAATCTCATAGCGTGTTATAACTGGCCCTGGATATGCACCAATAACACGTACACGTACACCATATTCCTTAAGTCGTTTCTCAATTAAGGCAGATGTTTGCTTGATTTGATCTTCATTTACAGGAGTCCTTTTCTCTCCCGGGGATATAAGCAATGAAATAGGCAAACAACCAGGAACAGAAGCACTAGTAGCAGCATAGGAAATAGAAGAGACAGACTTAGCCGCTTTGGCTATATCAACATTTACACCTAAGGTAGGAGAAGATTTACTTGAAGAGCAAACATTTTCTACATCATCTTCATGGATAATTGGCGTCTTAGTACTTCTCCTTCTTCTTTTAACTACGGCATCTGGAAGAATAATCTCTCCACCAATATCTGAGTTAGAATCAGGAATAACAATCTCATTTGAAGAAAAAAACTTGTCTTTTACGAAATGAGATGCATAAAAATAAGCTTTTTCAGTTAAATAGCCTACAAACTCACATATCTGAGACCAAGAGATTGCAGTCATTAATGAAAATCCTACAAAAAAAGCAACAAAGTTTAGCAGACCTACTCCGGTTAATCCCCAAAAAGGAACTAGGTAAATAATTGTACTCAAACCTACAACGCCACCAGGATGCCCAGGCAAACTCCACTTTGAGTCATAAAAATAAATAGACTCAAATGACGAAGATGCCCACAAAGAAAGTATCGATCCCAAAAATTGCCACAATACCCCAAACTGCATCTCTTCAAATTTAGGACTACGTATAACACCTAAAATAAATGAGATTGGAATCAAATATGCAGAATATCCAAATAAGTAAAGTAGAAAATCAGAAATACTTGCACCGAAAATGCCACAAACATTACGCACAAATATAACAACTGAACTGGAGTGTGACCAACCAGGATCATAAGGGCTATAAGTAAATAGGGAAAGGAACAAAAAAATAGCAACAATTACAGAGGCAAACCACCGCATCTCACGAAATAAATCCGGAGCTTTCGGGGACAAACTCGCAGAGGAAAACCGAGAAGTAACTCTCCCCCTCATAACTTTAGGCCTTTTCATAATCTCGAATAAATACTCAAATGCATACTCGCTATTATGTATCTATAGAAACCAACTGCATAGGAAGACACAAAACACATGTGTCTTCCTTATCCAGTACCAGACCCTAAAAATGTAGAGCATTAGCCCTACAGACCAGTACCCAAGCGATTTGACAGATAAATCTTGCCATCAGCGGACCTTATTAGTCCCCTATCAGTAAGATCACGCATAACTCGACTAACCATCTCGCGTGAAGCACCAACCATCCTGGCAATATCCTGTTTTGACAGACGTCTTGAAACAAGTCTTCTTCCTGAATCAGCATCCTCAGAAAAATCAATAAGAAGACGAGCTACTCTACCATAAACATCCATCAAAGCCAGCGTCTCAATCTTTCTGGTAGCTACTCTTAAACGCTGAGCCAAACTTTTCATCAATTGCCAAGAAACAGCTGGGTACTCAGACAAAACAGCGCGAAATGAGTCTTTTGAAAAAACCAAAATCTCGCATGGCTCAGCACTAACTACGCTAGCGGAACGAGGTTCATCATCAATTATCCCCATCTCTCCAAAAAAATCACCTGAGCTAAGCACAGAAACTATGACCTCACGACCTTCCTCATCACCTACTATAACTCTCATAGCACCAGACAAAATAACGTAAAATGAATCTGTTTTCTCACCAAGCGCAACCATCATCTGAGTACGAGGAATTTTGCGATGAACTGCATATGTCAATAACTGTGATAATTGCTCAGAGTCCAAAGAGGAAAACAACTGAACCTTGCTAACTCGTACGGCTAGATCACTCTTAGAAACGGCAGAAACTCGACCAACAGACATTGGTTCCTCCCAAAATAAAAAAACATCTCCTAGAATACCACTGCAAAAAAACAATGCAGCACTCAATACAACCAATAAGCAGACTAACCGTTAATCACATCACTTGATAGTATCAAAGTGACACACAAATTATCTGCGCAAAACAAGTGTAAGGTAGCAACAAAAAAAGTGTACTTAAAAGTGATATCGTTGACACAAAACCAACCAGAGTAGATATTAGACTCCCTCAGGAGGTATTGAACAATAGTATAAACCCCAAGTATTGCCTATATTACGTAACAAAAAATGGGATAATTAGGGTTTTCTATAACTCTACAAATAGTCAATTTTATAGGGAAAAGTAAAAATCATGGAGAAAAATGCAAAGGACAACGAAAAAATTGTAAATAGCAAATTAATTATTCTTGGATCAGGTCCATCTGGGTACACAGCTGCGGTGTACGCTGCAAGAGCTAACCTATCACCTCTTTTAATAACTGGAATGGCGCCTGGTGGACAGCTAATGACAACAACAGAAGTAGATAATTGGCCAGCTGATTACGAGGGAACAACTGGACCAGAGCTAATGGAGCGATTCAAAAAACACGCGGAACGCTTTGATACTAAGATTGTATTTGACAATATAGAAAAAGCGCATCTTAGTGAAAGGCCATTCCGTCTTGAGGGATCTGATACTTCATACACATGCGATTGTTTAATTATAGCAACTGGTGCCAGTGCAAAGTATTTAGGACTACCATCTGAGCAGGCTTTTTTAGGAAAGGGAGTATCCGCGTGTGCTACATGTGACGGGTTCTTTTATAAAGGTAAGACGGTAGCGGTAATAGGTGGTGGCAACTCTGCGATAGAGGAGGCGCTATATCTTTCTAATATATGCGCTAATGTTATACTTGTGCACCGACGTAATAAGTTGCGAGGCGAGAAAATACTGCAGGAAAGGTTATTAAAACGGGCACAGGATGGAAATATCCGGATAATTTGGGATCACGTGACAGAGGAGATATTAGGCAATGAATCTGGTGTAAATGGATTGAGAGTAGCCCACGTAGAAACTAAAGAAAAATCTGAACTGTCGCTTGATGGAGTTTTCATTGCCATAGGTCATACTCCAAATACGGGTATTTTTTCTGGACAGCTAGAGATGGAAAACGGATATATAATAACTAGGGGTGGTCGTTCTATAGGATCCACCCAGACAAGCATTCCTGGTGTCCTGGCTGCTGGGGATGTTCAGGACCATGTTTACCGTCAAGCGGTAACATCTGCTGGCAGTGGGTGCATGGCTGCTTTGGATGCAGAGTTTTTCTTGGATAATTAAAGATATGAGCTCAGAAGAAGAAAAAGAAGATGATACTGAAAAGATGTCTGATTTTTTCCCAAGAATTAAGAGATTGCATATAGACACGCACTACATTAGCCGTCCGGTAAGAACCACCACGCCATTGTACTTCAAAAACAAGGGTGATGATGCTGCCGGTGAGGAAAATATAATTGGTCACGTCTTCCAGTCAGAACACTTATACGAAGACGATACCTCTGATTTTCGTGCTAAGGATGTGTCTATAAAGACTCTAAAAGAACTTCGTAGGGGACGCTGGCCTGTAGAACAGGCTATAGATTTGCATGGTCTAACGCGTGTTGAAGCGGCTCAAAAAATGGAATCATTCATGGACAACGCAGTCATGAAAAATAAGCAATGCTTACTAATAATACATGGACGTGGTAGAAATGGAATTTCTGTATTACGTACGATGGTAAGGCGTGGACTAAAGATTAATTCTCATTCTGTCTTGGCGTTTTGTTCCGCACCACAAAATATGGGCGGATCTGGCGCCACGTTAGTTCTTATAAAAAGAGTAGGCATTGCCGCTAAAAAGCGGCGTTGATATCATCCAGCCTTACAACGGCCTGGGTGGCGGAATTAGTAGACGCACTAGGTTCAGGTTCCAGTGGTGAAAACGCTGTGGAGTTCAAGTCCCTTCTTGGGTACATATTAGTAGCAAACAAGTAGAGCACATGCTTGTTTTATTTATCATTAGCAAAAATTGAAAAAGGCATGGTTGATCATGGTTGATATAAATATAAACGAACGCGCACAGAAAATATTATCCTTGGCGGTAACTAGGGAGCAAGGGGCTTCTGTGTTAGCAACTCCTGAATTATCTTTGTGTGGATGTTCTCCAAGCAACGCTATGCTCCAAAGTTCCTTTTTGCTGGTTTGTAAGAGGAGAGGAGTATTAATACTCGGTACCACTTCTTAGCAGAGAGAACGCATTCATTGGTAAAGGCAAGATAATGCATACGCTTTACCAACGACATTGTGATAGCTCAGACATTATCTGTAATGGATTAAATGTTCTACTCATGATAGAGGAAGCAGAGGAGGCAAAAAAACTGTGATCTGGCCAATTAGAACTTGCCAATTTTTACGGGATCATAGAATCATCAGGAATATAGCAAAACAAACCATGACTCCGTTCGTGCATATAAATGGCATAGAAGGCCAGGATAGCTTTGTTTTTGAAGGTAGTTCCTGGATAAATACTAATGGCGAGTGTGCGTTTCTATTTCCGTTATTAATGGAAGATGTTAGAATCCTGAAAATAGATGTTACTAGTAAATTTCACTAAAGTGAGTACAAAAAAGAACAACTCCCACTTAGGCCAATACTATGTAATAAGGTATCTCTATGCCCATATGTGGCCCACTTGCTGCAAACATTGCTGGGACGTGTGTATAACACAGAATAACTCCTGAGGCGCAGAAGAAACGTTTAAACTAGAAACACAGCCATACATAGGAATCCAACATCTCATGCCATGGCCATCGGAACCCCAAAAACCGCTGCAACTCCGGAAGTCAAATTCTCTATAGTACCATTACCATAAACCTGAGCCAACATCATCTGAAGTACCAATAACATCCATATCAAAATCTTCTTTCATAATTTTTATAGTACATGCCAAATTAGTTACACGTGTATTAATCTAATAAATTGACTGGCACCAGATGAAGATTTTATTGCAACACCAGTTAATCCAGAGCTTTTATTTTTGGGTACAATCACTGCTGTAAATTCAGTAGCATCAGTCACACGCAAGCACGAGCCTAAATTCGTGCGGATCATCATAACATCGAGAAGCAATAACAAAGGCCTAGTGTAATTAGCCAAAACATCATAAAGATCATACGGTGGTAAAGGCAAAACTTCCAACACAACACCTCGATGGTTAGGATAGGAAACCAACTTAGATAAACAAGCTCCATTAGCCAACACGAAAAGCATTACCATGCTCTAATTTTCTCTACAGGATTTACGTAAAACTTCTGATACATACATGACAAGAAAAGAGAAACTAATTACCGCATATATGAAATGAAATATTCTAATCAAGCAACATTAAAAAATGTTTATGCTAAACAGAAAATATCACCCATGAAAAAGTAAAAAATTGCAAAGCTCAACATAATTTGACACTAACTTCTTTTTCTTTTACACACACCACCTCTCATAGATCCTCTCGATTCACCTGCAGACGGTGGTGAAGATGGCAGCTCTCGATTCAGCGATGCCTCCAATCTCACTCAATACCCACATCTTCAGCAGTGATACTGGTAGCAGCAGCTACCGTCGGAACACTATCAACATCTACAGGTACAGTAGAAGAGTAAGGTGCAGCAGCAACACCACTACTAGTAGATACCCCTAAAGCCCCCATGGCTGACCGCATCATAAATGATTTTTTCGGCCCCCTAGAATAATTAACACTAGCTGCTGCAGCAGTGGAATCTCCAACAGCAGCAGATCCCGATTCACCTGCAGAGGGTGGTAAAGATGGCAGCTCTCGATTCAGCGATGCCTCCAATCTCACTCCAATACCCACCACATCTTCAGCGGTGATACTGGTAGCAGCAGCTACCTTCGGAACATTACCAACGTCTACAGGTACAGTAGAAGAGTAAGGTGCAGCAGCAACATCACCACTAGTAGATACCCCCAAAGCCACCCTGGCTGACCGCATCATAAATGATTTTTTCGGCCCCCTAAAATAACTAATACTAGCTGCTGCAGCAGTGGAGTCTCCAACAGCAGCAGAAACAGAAGAAGGGACAGTCGGCACCATTGGTCGCTCAGATGAGGATACAGAAGTTGACTTACCTACTAATAAAACATCCAGCGCAGAAACAATACCTCCCCCAATTGATTCAACTTCTCTAACCGATTCAAACGACTCCGAAGAGGAGGAGGAAACATCAGCATCTAATACTGATTCAGATAAAAATGAAGATGAAGATGAAGATAAAGGAGAAAACGATTCACCTTCTAAAACTCCTAAACTAGAAGCAGCACCTCCCACAGTCGAGACTAAAACATCACCACCAACATTCGAAGAAGAATCGCCAAAAACAGTCGATACAGGACCAGGACCAGGTAATCTAGAAGAATAAGACCGACCATAAATTTCCTGTAATAGCAACGAACAACCTGTAATATCAGCTCCCGAAACCGCACCTCCACTTGTAATTCTACCTGGTACTCCTTCTCTAAGTCTTTGGTAGACTGAGAATGACGATCTCTCCTGTAATAGCAACGAATAACCTGTAATACCAGCCCCCGAAGCCGTACCTCCACCGGTAATTCTACTACTACTTCCTCCTGGTGTTCCTCTGGGTCTTTGGTAGATTGAGAATGCTGATTTCTCCTGTAATCGCAATGAACGACCTGCAATATCACCTCCCAAATCAGTAGTACCTACACTTGTAATTCTACTACTACTTTCTGGTGTTCCTTCTTTGCGTCTTCTTATACATTCTCTACGTCTTTGGTCGAATGAGAATGCTGATTCAGGAACACCAGCAATATCGAGGACATAAATTAAACTTTCATAAGTAACACCATTCAACGAACCACTTTCTAGTCCAAAACAAGCTTTATCAACTTCCATACCCCACTGCGAGTTAAATAGACAACTAATTAGGTCACGAACAATAAGATCTAATCTAGATAAAAAACTTACTAAACTACCTCCACTTAATTGAAGCCCAATATTAGAGCAATCTGATAACACTCGAATATTAGCAAGACCACGTATAAAGTCAGGACGGTAATTGCAATGATACATACTCAAACACCTAGAAATAAAATTATATAGATACAGCTCCCTATAGGTTGTAAACCAAATAAATCGCCCAACCATCGAAAGCCCACTACCCATAGCAGTTGAGATGTAAATGCGAATCGATCTCGAGAAAGATCGTGTAGCAGACACATAAAAGCTACTAAAGAAATCACGAACTAGTATAACGCTATCAGGATGTAACTCAAAACCCAGTGAATCAGCATATTGAACATATGGGGGAACTGAACCTCCTGAAAAATCAACACGAGGAGGCATCCAAACAGAAGCATGAACAGTTCTTGTATCAACATGAGTAGGAACAGCAACACTATCAACACCCCTGCGTCTTTTTGCTGCAACTGTGGCAGTACCTGTCTCAACATGAGCGGGAACAGAAACATTACCGCCACCTATCTGCCTCCCTACTGAAACTGGAACAGTACTTGTACCAACATGAGTGGAAACAGGAACACCATAACCACCCATGTGTCTTCCTGCTGCAACCGGAGCATAATAAGGTCTATTTGTAGGAATCTCGCGTTTTTTTACTTCTTTTCCCACGTAAGAACCTAATAGTACTACCGATCGTGCTGCTCCAGGAGCACCAGCAATATTAAGGACATCTACAAAATCTTCACAACTAACAGCACTCAAGGACTCACCTTCCAGAGAAACAGAAACCTCACCCAAGCAAGAGTCAAAAATAGACCCCAACTCGCTACGGATAGCACTATCCAGATTCGATAAAAAACTTAGCAAACTATCCCCGGTTAATGGCAATGAACCACGGTCAGAAGAACAAGATACCACTTGAATTCTGGGAAGAGATCGTATAAACCCAGGGCGATGAGCAGAATGGTACTCACCAAGACACCTAGATACAAAAAAATCTCTACACATTGGATTATAAGTACTACGCCAAATAGCCCGCCCAGTCACTGAAAGCCTCTCATTCACTCCTGACGGGAACTGTTTCTTTACCACCATCCCATAAAGACCTCTAGCGAATCCACCCATTTCAAAAAAAATATTTGCAATCATCTGAATACTCTCGGGAGATAGCATAACACCCAGTGAACTCAAAACATCCGGACTAAGAGTTGCAACCGAAGAAGAAACAGCAGCAGCAGTAGCAGTTGAAGTAGTGGCAGTTGAAGTAGTGGCAGTTAAAGCAGCAGCAGGAAACTCAGCTTGCTGCAAACCGCCTCCAGGAATATAAGCCAGCACAGTGACCTCTTCCTCTTCATTATTGTCACCACCATCTCCACTCTCTGGAACATCACTGGAAGAAACACCACCGGCTGCGGATACAGAATACACGACACCACCTTCTCATGTTTTAGACTTATTATTCTTCATTCTTACTTATTATTCATTTATTATTCCAAAACTCATTGCAATATCCAGGCCAGTGTAAACACACACACCAACACTACAGAATAGAGGTACGCACTAAAGATAGCAGTTCACACGTAAATGATAAAGGCGAAAAATACCGCTTGTCAGATATAATAGCTTGCACATAATTAATTTAAAAACATCCAGTTATTCATATCTCTCACCAGAAAATCACCTGGTCTGATCATAGACGATCTCACGATCTACCATAGCTCTCATAGCACAAAACAAAACAGCGTAAAGTGAATCTGTTTTCTCAGCAAGTGCAACCATCATCCGAGTACGGGGAGTGTTGAGGCGGAAACCCGACTAACAAATGTTGGTCCCTCTCAGAATAAAAAAACATCTAGTAGTCAATTTTATAGAGAAAAGTAAAAATCATGGAGAAAGAAAAATGCAGAGGACAACGAAAAAATTGTAAATAGCAAATCTTGGATCAGGTCCCTCTTGGTACATAGCTGCGGTGTACGCTGCAAGAGCTAACCCATCACCTCTTCTAATAACTGGAATGGTGCCTGGTGAACGGCTAATAACAACGACGGAAGTAGATAATTGGCCAATTGATTACGAGAGAACAACTGGACCAGAGCCATTGTACTTCAAAAACAAGGGTGGTGATGCTGCCGGTGAGGAAAATATAATTGGTCACGTTTTCCAGCCAGAACACTTATACGAAGACGATACCTCCGATTTTCGTGATAAGGATGTGTCTAAAGACTCTACTAAAAGAACTTCGCAGGGGAGGCTGGCCTGTAGAACAGGCTTATAGGATAGGAAACCAAATTAGATAAATGCCCCATTGGCCAACACGAAAAGCCTTGTTATGCTCTAATTTCTTCCACAGGATATACGTAAAACTTCTGATACATACATGACAAGAAAAGAGAAATTAATTACCTCATATATGAAATATGCTAACTAAGCAACATTAAAAAATGTTTATGCTAAACGGAAAATATTATCTATAAAAAACAACAGTAAAACAATTGCAAAACTTAACATAAACAAAAAAACTCGGAGCACGTATAGGCACACAAAAGAAACAAAGGTGGGCACTTATTTATCGCACAAAAAAACGCCCCACGCAGACAACAAACGCATAAAACCATTTAACACTAACTTCCTTACACACCACCTCTCATAGATCCTCTCGATTCACCTGCAGACGGTGATGAAGGTGGCAGCTCTCGATTCAGCAATGCCGCCTAGCTCCAACATCCACATCCTCAGCAGCAATACTGGTAGCAGCAGCTACCAGCGGAACACTACCAATATCTACAGGTGCAACAGAAGAGGAAAGTGCAGTAGAAGAGGAAGGTGAAGCGACGTCACTACTCATAGATACCCCCAAAGGTCCCCTAGCCGACCGCATCATAAATGATTTTTTCGGTCCCCTAAAATAATTAATACTAGCTGCTGCAGTGGCGGAGCCTCCGATAGCAGCAGAAACGCAAGAAGGGGCAGTGACCGGCACCATTGGTTGCTCAGATGAGGATACAGGAGTTGACTCACCTACTAATAAAACCTCCATCGCAGAAACAACACCTTCCCCAATTGATTCAACTTCTCTACTCGAAGAAGACTCGCCAAAAACAGTTGATACAGCAACAGGACCAGAACCAGCAGCAGGTGATCTAGAAGAATAAGACCGACCACAACTTTCCTGTAATAGCAACGAATGACCTGTAACATCAGCTCCCGAAGCCGCATCTCCACTTGTAATTCTATTACTACTCCCTGGCGTTCCTTCTGTACATCTCCTTATACGTTCTCTATGTCTTTGATCGACTGAGAATGCTGATTCAGGCACACCAGCGGTATCGAGGACATAAATTAAACCTTCATAAGTAACATCATCCAATGACCCATTTTCTAGTTCAGAACAAGCTTTATCAACTTCCACACCCCACCGCGAGTTAAATACATCACTGATTAGATCACGCACAACATGATCGAATCTAGATAAAAAACTTACTAAACCACCTCCACTTAATTGAAGCCCAGTACCAGGGGAATCCGATAATACTCTAATATTAGCAAGACCACGTATAAAGTCAGGACGGTAATTGCAATGATACATACCCAAACACCTAGAAATAAAACTATATAGATACAGTTCTCTATAGGTTTTTAACCAAATAGATCTCCCAATAATCGAAAGCCCACTATCCATAGCGGTTGAGATGTAACTGCAAATCGACTTAGAGAAAGATCGTGTAACAGATACACAAAATCTACGAAAGAAATTACGAATTAGTGGAATACTATTGGAGTGTAACTTAACACCCAGAGAATCAGCATATTGTTGGACATGTAGAAAAATTGGAACTGCAGAAGAAGACGGTATATCATCTCCAGCAGAAATAGGATCAGAAGGAGGTCCACCACGAGAATTTCCAACAGAAGATAACAAACTCAATTCTGAAGAATGAACAACAGGAGGCATCCAAACAGTAGCACGAACAGTTCTTGTCTCAACATGAGTAGGAACAGGAACATTTCCACTACACCTGCGTCTTTTTGCTGCAACTGGAGCAGTACTTGTCTCAATAGAAGACGGAGTATCATCTCCAGCAGAAATAGGATCAGAAGAAGGTTCATCACGAGAATTTCCAACAGAAGATAACAAACTCAATTCTGAAGAACGAACAACAGGAGGCATCCAAACAGTAGCACGAACAGTTCTTGTCTCAACATGAGTAGGAACAATCCCGCGTTTTTTTCCTTCTCTTTTCACGCGGAAACCTAATAGCACTAGAGATCGTACCACTTTAGGAACACCAGCAACATTCAGGACATCTACAAAATCTCCACAACTAACAGCACTCAAGGATTCCACTTCCAGAGAAAAAGAAATCTCACTCAAGCGAGAGTCAAAAATAGACTCCAACCGACTACGGATAGCACCATCTAGATTCGATAAAAAGTTTAGCAAATCATCCCCAGTTAATGACAATGCACTATGGTCAGAAGAATCAGATAATACTTGAATACCAGGAAGAGCTCGTATGAATCCAGGGCGATGACTAGCATGGTACTCACCAAGACACCTAGATATAAAAAAATCTTTACACATTGGACCATAAGTGCTGTAACAGATAACTCGCCCAGTCATTGAAAGTCTGTCAATAATTCTCGATGGGAACTGTTTTTTTACCATCGTCTCATAAACACGTCTAGCGAATTCACCAATTTCAAAAAAAAGATTTGCAATCATCTGGACGCTCTCAGGGGATAACATAACACCCAGTGAACTCAAAACATCCGGATCAAGAGTGGTAACCGAAGAAGAAGCAACAGCAGAAGTGCCACATTTTTTGGCAGAAGCCTTACCTCTACTCTTAACACTTACTCCCTTACCCAAAAAAGCAGAAGTAGTTGAAATAGCAGTAGCTGAAAAAGCAGCAGCTGTATCACGATTTTTGGCAGAAGACTTACCTTTACCCTTGGTATTCACCTCCTTGCCCACCACAGTGGCAGCAGCAGTAGAAATAGTGGCAGCAGGAGGAGCCTCAACTTGCTGATGCAAATCATCTACAGGAATAATACTCTGTAAAGAACCCTCCTCTTCTTTATTATTAACACCATTTTCCCTATCTGAGACATCACTAGAATCAGCACCAACAGCCGCGTATACAGGGTACACTACACTCCCCGCCTTTCTTACATGATTTATCATTCTTTATTCTTTTAACATACTATAATGAACACAAACACCAACATTACAGAAGAGAAGTTATAAATAATAGCAGAACAAAGCACACAGCACCACCAACAAACGAAGTCGCGCTTTGCTGCCTCACCTTTTTTGCTGCCTCACCTAAACACACATCACTAAAGGTAGCAAATCACAGTACAATGACAAAAGAAAAAAACACCACCCACCAGATCGTTACCAATCAGACACAATAGCTTGCATATAATCAATTTAAATAAAAAATATTTACATCCAGTTGTTCTCATCCCACCCAAAAAATTACCTGAGCTAAGCACAAACAATCCCACTGTCTATCACAGCGCTCATATCACCAAACCACCAAACAAAATAGCGTAAAGTGAACCTGTTTTCTCACCAAATGCGACCATCATCTGAGTACGAGGAGCATTGACGTAGACTGCATACATCAACAACAGTGACAACTACCCAGAGTCCAAAGAGGAAAACAACTGAACTTGATAACTCGTACGGCTAGATCACTCTTAGAAACGGCAGAAATAACATTGCTTGATAATATCAAAGTGACACACAAATTATCTGAGCAAAATAAGTGCAAGGAAGGGACAAAAAAGTGTACTTAAAAGTGATACTGTTGACACAAAATCAGCCAAAATAGTATAAATCCCAGGTATTACCTATATTCCGCAATAAAAAAGGGATAACTAGGATTTTACGTGACTATACAGATAGTCAATTTCAATTTTTTTATAGGAAAAAGGAAAAATTATAGAGAAAAATGCAGTGGACGAAAAAAATTGTAGATATCAAATCTTGGATCAGATCCCTCTTGGTACATAGCTGCGGTGTACGCTGCAAGAGCTAACCTGTCGCCCTCTTCTAATAACTGGAATGGTGTCTGGTGGGCGGCTAATGACAACGACAGAAGTAGATAATTGGCCAATTGATTACTAGAGAACAACTGGACCAGAGCCATTGTACTTCAAAAACAAGGACGATAATGCTGCCGATGATGAAAATATAGTTGACCACGTCTTCCAGTGAGAACACTTATACGAAGACGATGCCTCTGATTTTCGTGCTAAGGATGTGTCTATAAATACTCTAAAAGAACTTAGTAGGAAAAACGCTGGCCTGTAGAACGGGATGTAATTATTTGAATAATTTGACGTGTGTTGAAGCGGCCTAAAAAATTAGTGGCAAACAAGTAGGGCACATGCTTGTTTTATTTATCATTGGCAAAAATTGACAACGGCGTGGTTGATATAAACAAACGCGCACAGAAAATATTATATGAGTATATAGCTCTATAATTGTGTGTTTTACTTGATACTTACTTACAAAAAAAGATAACCCAATTATCGCATATATGAAATATTCTGATTAAGTAACAGTAAAAAAGTTGCAAAACTTAACATAAGAAAAAACTCGGACCACGTACAGGCGCGCAGAAGAAACAAAGATGGATATTTAATTTACCGCACAAAAATGCCCCTGCAGACAGCAAACGTATAAGATCATTTAACACTAATGGTGTAAGTAAGATCAATTCTCACAAACTACTCATTTCTTTTTCTTTTACGTCCACCATCTCCATCACCTCTCATAAATTCGCTCGATTCACCAGCAGACGGTGGTGAAGGTGGCGGCTCTCGATTCAGCAATTCTGCCAATCTCACTCCAATATCCACATCCTCAGCAGCAATCACTATTGGTTGCTCAGATGAGGATACAGGAGTTGACTCACCTACTAATAAAACATCCAGCTCAGAAACAACACCTTCCCCAATTGATTCAACTTCTCTAACCAATTCAAACGACTCCGAAGAGGAAGAGGAAGAGGAAGAGGAAGAGGAAACATCAGCATCTAATACTGAACGACCTGCAATATCATCTCCCGAAGCCATACCTCTACTTGTAATTCTACTACTACTTCCTGGTGTTTCTTCTCTACGTCTTCTTACAAGTTCCCTACGTCTTTGGTAGACTGAGAGTGCTGATTCAGGAACACCAGCGGTATCGAGAACATAAGTTAAATCTTCATAACTAACATCATCCAATGACCCATCTTCTAGTCCAGAACAAGCTCTATCAACTTCCGCAGCCCACCGCGAGTTAAACACATCACTAATTAGATTACGAACAACATGATCTAATCTAGATAAAAAACTTACTAAACTACCTCCACTTAATTGAAGCCCAAGATCAGAGGAAGGTGATAACAATCGAACATTAGCAAGACCACGTATAAAGTCAGGACGGTAGTTGCAATGATACGTACCCAAACACCTAGAAATAAAGTTATATAGATACAACTCCCTATAGGTTGTAAACCAAATAGATCGCCCAATAATCGAAAGCCCACTACCCATAGCATTTGAGATGTAACTGCGAATCGATTTCGAGAAAGATCGTGTAACAGATACATAAAAGCTACTAAAGAAGAAATCACGAATTAATATAACGCTATCAGGATGTAACTCAACACCCAGCGAATCAGCATATTGAAAATATGGGGGATCAGCATATTGAACACTTGGGGGAATTGAAACTGTAGAAGAAGACGGAGTATCATCTTCAACATAAATTGGATCAGAAGAGTGTCCACCACGAGAATCTCCAATTGGGTCAGAAGAGGGTCCATCACGAGAATCTCCAATTGGATCAGAAGAGGGTCCACCACGAGAATCTCCAACAGAAGATAGCAAACTCAATTCTGAAGAATTAACAGGAGGAGGCATCCAAACAGCAGCATGAACAGTTCTTGTATCAACATGAGTAGGAACAGGAACATTACCAACACCCCTGCGCCTTTTTGCTGCAACTGGGGCAGTACCTGTCTGAGCGGGAACAGAAACATTACCGCCACCTATCTGCCTCCCTGCTGAAACTGGAACAGTACTTGTACTAACATGAGTGGGAATAGGAACACTATCACCACCCATGTGCCCTCTTCCTGCTACAACAGGAGCATAATCGGGTCTAGGAAGCACAGAAGGCCAAACATGAGTGGGAACAGGAACACTATCACCACCCATGTGTCTTCCTGGCACAACAGGAGCATAACCAGGTCTATATCCAAAAACATGAGGCCAAACACGAGTGGGAACAGGAACATTATAACCACCCATGTGTCTTCCTGATACAACAGGAGCATAACCAGGCCTATATCCAAAAACAGGAGGCCAACCATGAGTGGGCACAGGAACATTATAACCACCCATGTGTCTTCCTGATACAACAGGAGCATAATCAGGTCTATATCCAAAAATAGGAGGCACAAGAGGCCAA
This sequence comes from Candidatus Ichthyocystis sparus, assembly GCF_900078745.1. GTDB lineage: Bacteria > Pseudomonadota > Gammaproteobacteria > Burkholderiales > 2013Ark19i > Ichthyocystis > Ichthyocystis sparus. Next base: position 59,994 of record NZ_FKII01000055.1, read on the forward strand.
ACACGAGTGGGAACAGGAACATTATCACCACCCATGTGCCTTACTGCTACAACAGGAGCATAACCAGGCCTATATCCAAAAACAGGAGGCCAACCATGAGTGGGTCCTGATACAACAGGAGCATAATCAGGTCTATATCCAAAAATAGGAGGCACAAGAGGCCAAACACGAGTGGGAACAGGAACATTACCACCACTCATGTGTCTTATTGCCGGAACATAAAGAGGTCTATGTGTAGGAATCTGAGATCTATGTGTAGGAATATCGCGTTTTTTTTCCACGTAGGAACCTAATATCACTACCGATCGTGCTGCCCCAGGAGTACCGGCAATATTCAGGACATCTACAAAATCTTCACAACTAACAGCACTCAAGGACTCACCTTCCAGAGAAACAGAAACCTCACCCAAGCAAGAGTCAAAAATAGACTCCAACTCGCTACGGATAGCACTATCTAGATTCGATAAAAAACTTAGCAAACTATCCCCAGTTAATGGCAATGAACTACGGTCAGAAGAATCAGATACCACTTGAATTCTGGGAAGAGCTCTTATAAACCCAGGGCGATGATTAGCATGGTACTCACCAAAACACCTAGATACAAAAAAATCTCTACACATTGGATTATAAGTACTGCGCCAAATAGCTCGCCCAGTCACTGAAAGCCTATTACTCACTCTTGGTGGGAACTGTTTTTTTACTATCATCTCATAAAGACTTCTAGCGAATTCACCCACTTCAAAAAAAATATTTGTAATCATCTGAATACTCTCGGGAGATAGCATAACACCCAGTGAACTCAAAATATCCGGACTAAGAGTGGCAACCGAAGAAGGAACAGCAGCAGAAGTGCCACATTTTTGGGCAGAGTCCTTACCTCTACCTCTACCCTTAGTACTTACTCCCTTACCAATAAAAGTAGAAGTAGTTGAAGTAGCAGCAGCTGAAGAAGAAACAACAACAGCAGTATCACGCTTTTTGGCAGGAGCCTTACCTTTACCACCGGTACTCACCCCCTTGCCCACCACAGTAGTAGCAGCAGTTGAAGTAGTAACAGCTGAAGAAGAAACAACAGCAGCAGTATCACGCTTTTTGGCAGGAGCCTTACCTTTACCACCGGTACTCACCCCCTTGCCCACCACAGTAGCAGCAGCAGTTGAAGTAGTAGCAGCAGCAGTTGAAGTAGCAGCAGCAGGAGCCTCAACTTGCTGCAAACTATCTTTACTACCACCATCTTCGCCATCTGAGACATCACTATAAACAGCAGCACCAGTTACAGAAGCAGAGAAAATATCAACAGCAGCCACCCTCAACTCAGATAGAGGTGAAGTAGGTGCAGGCGAAAGTGCAGATTCTTCTAAAACTCCATCACCATAAGAAATACCTTCCTCAGTAGAGACTAAAACATCAACACTACTACCAGAAGAAGACTCGACAGATCCAGAACCTTCAGGTGATATAGTAACTGACACAGCAACAGAAGGAAGAGAAGATTCAGGCCGAGGCTGAGAAGATAATTCATGCTGAAACTGAAGTCGTGGAGGAGAGGCGACCAAAAAAGTACGAATTCCTGAACCCATACCCTCAGCACACCTACCACTACTTTCTAATATCCTGCTTCTGCTTATAACACACCTTTGCGACACAAGTCTTTCAGGGATGGGCTCAACAATAATAAGAGGCGAAGAAGATTCAGTACCCATAGATAATGCTCCAGCAGTAGATTCTTCAGCAGATAGAGCAGCATAGGAAATATCAACGGCAGCTACCATAGACTCAGATATAGGTACAGGTGCAGGAGATGCAGGAGATGCAGGAGATGATATAGGCGTAGATGCAAATTCTTCTAAAACCATCACACCAGACGCAGTACCTTCCGCAGTAGAGACCGAAGCATCAACACTACTACTAGAAGAAGATTCGACAGATTCAGAACCTTCAGACGGTACAGTAGTAGTATGATAAGCCTCAACTTGCTGCATGTCACCAGCAGGAATACTACTACTCTGCACAGCGCCCTCTTCCTCTTTATTACTACCACCATTTTCGCTATCTGAGACACCACTATGAACATCACCACCAATTACAGAAGCAGATAAAATATCAACAACAGCAGTTACCATCGACTCAGACAGAGGCGAAGGTATAGGTACAGGTGCAGGAGATGCAGGAGAAGATATAGGTGCAGATGCAGATTCTTCTAAAACCCTCACACCAGACACAGTATCTTCCACAGTAGATACTGAAACATCTTCAAGAATACTCGAAGAAGATTTATCAGAAGTAGAATCAGGACCCTCTAATAGCGACGAAGAACCTAATTGCTTCATAGATCTAAGACGGCGTTTAGGCAATGGTTCATGAGCTATAATATTAGACCCTGAAGCCGTACCTTCACTTGTAACTTCACTACTACTTACTAATGTCTCGCTTTCATCTATCATGTATTTTCGGACAATTGAAAATGCTGGTGCAAAAACAGAATCAACATCAAGCAATCTAATGAGATCTTCATAACTAACATTACTCAATGATACACATCCTAGTTCAGAACTAGCTTTATTAGCTTCCACATCCCACCTTAAGCTAAATATAGCCTTTATCAGATCACGAACAACACAATCTAGTCTCGACAAAAAGTCTACTAAGCTAACTCCACTTAATGGCATTAAATCACTACCAGAGGAACCTGGTAACACTCTAATATCAGCAATAGAGCGCATAAAACTAGGACGGTATCTGGAATGATATACACAAAAACACCTAGACATAAAACTAGACAGATGCAGTTCCCTATAAGTTCTGAACCAAACAACCCGATCAATGGCTGGAAGTTCACTAAACACAGTACTTGAGATATGATCGCTAACCGATCTTGGGAAAGACGCCATGAAAGATCTACGAATATTACGAAATAGTTCATGAAGTAGCCTGACACTATCAGGATGTAACTCAACACCCAGCAAAGCAGTACATTCAAGATATGAAGGAACCGAAACTGTAGAAGAAGTTAGAGTATCACCACTTTCAAGAACAGGTGGTGTCCAAACAGGAGCACGAACAACACTTCTATCAGAAGAAGGTTCAGCACCATGATGTCTAACAGTAGACGGTAGATTCAATCTGGGAGGTCGTAAAGAAGAAGAATAAGTTAAAACATCATCCCCTTCAAGAATAGGTGGTGTCCAAATAGGAGCACGAACGATATTTGCCTCAGCAGAAACCGAAACATTATCACTACCAGTACGTCTCCCCGCTGCAATTGGACCAGAAGAAGACTCATCACTGGAAGATCCATCTTCAGGATGAGACGGAGATGGCATACGATCTGGAGCAGTAATAACCCCTGATTCCGTAAGTTTAATCGTGCCTCTACTTATTTCCCTTGCTAGAGCAGAATTTGTTACCGTTATCGATAACGCCACTTCAGGAATACCGGCATTGTCAAGGACACTTATGAAATCTCCACAACTAACACCATTCAATGCTTCCCCTTCCAGAGAAACAGAAACTTCATTCCAACAAGATCTAAAAATAGACTCCACCCTGCTACGAACAGCACAATCTAGTCTCAATAAAAAATCTAGCAAACCACCACCGCAGGCTAATGGCACCGCAACAGGCTCAGGAGAATCCGATAATACTTTAACTTCAGGAAGAGCACGTACAAGATCGGGGCGATGCTCGGCATGGTACTCACAAATGCACATGGATACAAAAACATCTTCACACATTTCCCTGTAAGTGCCACACCAAATAGCTCGCTCAGTCAATGAAAGTTTGCCACTCACGCTTGATGGAAGTTGTCTGCCCGCCATGCTAGCGTAAAAACGCCTAGCTAATCCACCAATTCTAAAAAAGAGATTCGAAATTATCTGAACACTCTCAGGAGATAGAGTAACACCCAATGCAGTCAAAACATCCGGACCAACAGCAGGGGCTAAAGGGGCTGAAGAAGCAGCAGACGCACCACGCTTTTTGGCAGGAGCCTTACCCCTACCCTTCTTGGTACTAACCCCCTCGCCTACAGCAGCAGCAGCAGTTGAAGTAGTGGCAGTTAAAGCAGCAGGAGACTCAACTTGCTGCAAACCGCCCCCGGGAATATCACCCTGTACAGTGACCTCTTCACCTTTATTATTGTCACCACTATCTTCACTCTCTGGGACACCGCTGGAAGCAGCACCACCGGTCGCGGATACGGGATACAAGACACCACCCTCCATTATAGTCTAAATTTATTATTCTTCGTTCTCATTTATTATTCTAAAACTTAACCATTCTCACATCCCGGCACAAACAAACAAACCAACATTACAGAAGAGAGGCATACACTGAAGGTATGCAACTCACAAGTAAATGATAAAGGCGAAAAATACCTCCCATAAAACATAATAGCTTACATATAATTAATTTAAAAACATCCAGTTATTCCCATCTATTCCCCCTAAAAAAACCTCCTGATCTGACATAGACAATCTTACGATCTACCATAACTCTCATAGCACCAAACCACCAAACAAAACAGCGTAAAGTGAATCTGTTTTCTCACCAAGTGCAACCATCATCAGAGTATGGGGAGTATTTAGGCATAAACCCGACCAATAAATGTTGGTTCCTCACACAACAAAAAAACACCTCCTAGAGTACATTGCAAAGAAACAATAAAGCGCCCAATACAAGCAGTAAACAAACTAAACGTTAATCACATCGCCCTATAATATCAAAGTGACACACAAATTACCTGTGCAAAACAAGTGCAAAGTAGCAACAAAAAAGTGTACTTAAACCAGGGTAGGCACTAGGCTCGACTCCCTAGGAGGTATTGAACAATAGTATAAACCCCAAGTATTGCCTATATTAAACAACAAAAAACGGGACAATTAGGGTTTTCTATAGCCCTACAAGTAGTAAATTTTATAGGGAAAAGTAAAAATCATGGAGAAAAAAATGCAGAGGACAACGAAAAAATTTTAAATAGCAAATCCTGGATCAGGTCACTCTTGGTATATAGCTGCGGTGTACGCTGCAAGAGCTAACCTGTCACCCTCTTCTAATCCAGAGCCATTGTATTTCAAAAACAAGGACGATAATGCTGCCGATGAGGAAAATATAATTGGTCACGTCTTCCAGTCAGAACACTTATACGAAGACGATACCTCTGATTTTCGTGCTAAGGATGTGTCTATAAAGACTCTAAAAGAACCTCGTAGGAAGAACGCTGGCCTGTAGAACAGGCTATAGATTTGCATGGTCTAACGTGTGTTGAAGCGGCTCAAAAAATGGAATCATTCATGAAAAATCAACAATACTTACAATAATACATGGACGTGGTAGAAATGGAATTTCTGTATTACGTACGATGGTAAGGCATGGACTAAAGATTAACTCTCATTCTGTCTTGGCGTTTTGTTCCGCACCACAAAATACGGGAGAATCTGGCGCCACGTTAGTTCTTATAAAAAAAGTAGGCATTGCCGCTAAAAAGCTTAGTTGATATCATCCAGTCTTACCAATGGCCCAGGTGGCGGAATTGGTAGACGCGCTAGGTTCAGGTCCTAGTGGTGGAAACACTGTGGGGGTTCGAGTCCCTTCTTGGGCACATATTAGCAGCAAACAAGTGGAGCACGTGCTTGTTTTATTTATCATTAGCACAAATCGACAACGGCGTGGTTGACATAAACGAACGCGCACAGAAAATATTATCCTTGGCGATAAATGCTAGGAAGCGTGGGGTTTCTGTGCTGGTAACTCCTGAACTGTCTTTGTGTGGATGTCCTCCAAACAACGCTATGCTCCAAAGTTCCTTTTTGCTTGCTTGTCAGAGGAGTATTGATTGGCTTTGCAGCTCTCTACCGGAAGATATAGCTGTAACGGTAGGGGTACCACTTCCTAGCAAGGAGAACGCATCCGTTGTTATTGGTAAAGGCAAGATAATACATACGATTTATCAACGACATTACGATAGCTCAGACATTATGCACAGGTCGTATTATTTTAAGTCCAGCAATTCACCATCATCCCCCATTATGTGGAATGGATTAAATATTCTATTCATGATGGAGGAAGAGGAAGCAGAGGAGGCAAAAAATTGTGATCTGGCCATATTGATTAGAACTTGCCCATTTTTACGAGATCATAGAATCAGGGATGTAGCAAAAAATTTAGCAAAGCAAACCATGACTCCGTTCGTGCATATAAATGGCATAGGAGGACAGGATAGCTTTGTTTTTGAAGGTAGTTCTTCTGGATATAACCCTAATGGCGAGTGTGCGTTTCGCTTTCCGTCATTTAAGGAAGATATTCAAATTCTGAAAATAGAAAAAGAGAGAATACTACCGCAATCAATATCACCATCTTTCTTATCAGATGAAGAGGAAACTGTAGCAGCTCTGAGAGCCGCCCTATCCAATTACTGTAGGCAACACAGATTCTCAAAGATAGTGTTGGGGGTATCCGGAGGTGTTGACTCCAGTGTTGCACTATGTATAGCTGCTGATGCTTTGGGTCCGAACAACTGTCACGGGTTAATTTTACCATCGCGCTTCAACAGCAGTTCTAGCATTGCTGACGCACAAGAGCTAACACAAAAGGTGGGATGTACCACTACGACTATATCAATAGAACCAATATTAAAGCAATACGAATCGTGTATGAACATTACCAGTGGAATTGCTCATGAAAATTTGCAGGCTAGGATACGTGCTCAAATTATAATGGCATACTCCAACAAATATAATGCTCTGGTAATAAACACCAGCAATAAATCTGAAATATCAGTTGGTTACTGTACTCTTTATGGTGATAGCATAGGTGGAATTGCTTTAATAAGTGATTTATTTAAAACCGAAGTATATTTACTTGCTAGATGGTATAGAAACGTTAAAGGCTTGATATCGGAGAGAATTATAAACAAGGAACCATCGGCTGAGCTTCGTTACAACCAAATGGATACTTGCAGCCTACCAGAGTACGAAAAGCTGGATACTATAATACGAACATATATTGAAACTGGGTCGTACCCAGATGATATTCCTGAACAGGAATGCATGGATGTTGTTGGTAAATTTCACCAAAGCGAGTATAAAAGGAGACAACTCCCTCTTGGACCAATATTATCTAAAAGGTACTGTTGTTCTCCTACATGGCCTTGGCCTACTTACTGGCCAAACATTGCTGGACGTAATACAGAATAACTCCTGAGGCCACAGAAACATTTAAACTAGAGACAAAACCATGCATAGGGATTCTCACCATTCTGGAGCATCCTTCTCTGGTTAAGCGTCTCATGCCGCGCCCCTCGGAACCCAAAACCACCGCAACTCCGGAAGTCAAATTTTCTGGGTGCCATTCCCATAAGTCTGAGCCAACATCATCTGAGGTGCCAACCACATCTATATCAAAATCTTCTCTCATCATTTTTATAGTACGTGCCAAATTGGTTACGTGTATTAATTTAATAAATTCACTAGCACCGGATGAAGACTTTACTGCAACACTAGTTAAACCAGAACTTTTATTTTTGGGCACAATAACAGCTGTAACTCCGGTGGCATCAGCCACACGCAAGCACGAACCTAAATTGTGTGGATCAGTCACACCATCTAGAACCAATAACAAAGGCCTAGTGGAATTGGCCAAAACATCATCAAGATCATACGGTGGTAAGGGCAAAACTTCCAACACAATACCTTGGTGGTTAGAATCGGCAACTAACTTAGATAAATAAGCTCCATCACAGCCAACACGAGGAATACGATTATGCTCTAATTTCTTCAACACACCGTGCATTCTAGGATCAGAACGTGAGGATAAGAAATAAGCTCTTTGGATTCTATCAGGATCTCTATCCAACAGCATATTGGTCACATGAAAGCCCATCAAAAACCGTACCATATTCTATATTTTCCGAGTAGATTATAAATAAGGAAAACATATCACAGGTGAGAGAAATAACAAATAAGACAAATACATATATTTAATTAATATAAAGTCATTGCATAACACAGAAAAATATTAACAGAACAGAATAAAAAAAATTAATCAATACATTTAATATAAATAGATCACAAAATTACGTACTTTACTTGACATTAATATTTTGAGATAATCTGAGAATACAAACTAATGGAAAAGAATTAAGGGCTATGAGCTGTAAGGTATGATATAAAGCCCTGGCGGTCCTTCATGCATATTTAAACCATGCACCGACTTTAGTCATTACACTAACAATAAACAACCTCAAAAATCTTGCAATTTCTTACACAGGATTTATGCGAAACCTCTGACACATACATGACAGTACATGTCCTGCTGTTGCAACAAAACTTACCCTCTAAAATGGCCACCACTAGATACTGTAGTAACGTAGTCTCCAATAGCAGAACAGAAACAGAAGAAGGAACAGTGATCGCCATCATTAATCACTCAGATGAGAATATAGAAGTTGATTCACCTACTAACAAAACCTCCGACGCAGAACAACACCCTCCCCAACCTATTCAACTTCTCTAACCAATACAAACTACTCTGAAGAGTAAGAGAAAATATCAGCATCCAATACTGATTCAGATAGAAGTGAAGATAAAGATAAAGATAAAGATAGAGGAGAAAGTGATTCACCTTCCAAAACGTCTAAACTAGAAGCAGCACCTTCCACAGCCGAGTCTAAAACATCATCACTAATATTCGAAGAAGATTCGCCAAAAACAGTTGACACAGAAACAGGGCCAAGACCAGTAACAGTAGGAGGAGCAGGCAAATAAGACCCAGTATCCTCAGGTGACACCACAAAAGCAGAAACAGTAATAGCAGGTGATCTAGAAGGAGACCGATCATAACTCTCCTGTGATAGCAACGAATGACCTTCAATACCTCCCACCGAAGCCGTACCCTCACTTGTAATTTTACAACTACTACTTCCTGGTGTTCCTTCTCTACGTCTTTTTGCACTTTCTTTACGTTTTTTTGCACTTTCCTTACGTCTTTGGGAGACCGAGAGTACTGATTCAGGAACACCAGCGATATCGAGAACATAAATTAAATCTTCACAACCAAAACCATCCAATGAACCATCTCCTATTTCAGAACAAACTTTATCAACTTCTATACCCCACTGCGAGTTAAATACACAACTAATTAGATCACGAACAACAAGATCTAATCTAGATAAAAAACTTACTAAACTACCTCCACTTAATTGAAGCCCAAGATCAGAGGAATCTGACAATACTCTAATATCAGGAAGAGTACGTATAAAATCAGGACGGTATTTGTAATGATACAAAACCAAACACCTAGAAATAAAATTATACAGATGCTGTTCCCTGTAGGTTGTGAACCAAACAAATCGCCCAATAACCGAAAGTACGCTACTCATAGCAGTTGAAATGTATTTGCGAATCGATCCCAAAAAAGACATTTCAATAGATAAACGAACTCTACGAAAGAAATTATGAATTAGTGGAACGCTATCAGGATGTAACTCAACACCCAGCGAATCAGCACATTCAAGATATGAAGGAATCGAAACTGCGGAATAAGATGGAGTATCATCACCAGCAGAAGGAAGCACCAAAACAGGAGCGCAAACAGCCCTTGTCTCAACATGAGTAGAGACAGGAACATCACCCGCGAGTCCTTCTGCTGCAACTTGGTCAGAAGAAGTTCCAGCACGAGAATTTCTAGCAGAAGACAACAGACTTAATTCGTAAGCATTAGCAAAAGGAGGCACCCAAACAGGAGCACGAATGACCCTTGTTGTCTCAACATGAGCAGGAAAAACATTGTCTGCAGGAAATACCGCGCTTTTTTTCCCTACTTTCACGCGGGAACCCAATAGCTCTGTCGATAGTAATACTTTTTTAGGAACACCAGCAACATTCAGGACATCTACAAAATCTTCACAACTAACATCACTCAAGGACTCCTCTTCAAGAGAAACTGAAACATCACTAAAGCAAGAGTTAAAAATAGACTCCAACTCACTATGGATAGCGCCATCTAGATTAGATAAAAAACTTAGCAAATTCTCACCAGCTAATGAGAATGCACTATGGCCAGAAGAATCAGATACCACTTGAATGCTAGGAAGAGCTCGTACAAAGCCAGGGCGATGACTAGCGTGGTACTCACTAATGCACCTAGACATAAAAAAATCTTTACACATTGTACTATAGGTATAGTACCAAATAGCCCGCCCAGTTACTGAAAGTTTGTCACTCACGCTTGACGGAAGCTGTTTGTCTAGCATAGACCTATAAACACCTCTAGCGAATTCACCAATTTTAAAAAAAAGACTCGCAATCACCTGAACACCCTCGGGAGATAACGTAACACCCAGTGAACTCAAAATACCCGGATCAAGAGTAGTAAGCGAAGAAGAAACAGTAGTAGAAGTGCCACGTTTTTTGGCAGAGGCTTTACCTCTACTCTTGGCACTCACCCCCTCGCCTACAGCAGCAGCAGTTGAAGTAGTGGCAGTTAAAGCAGCAGGAGACCCAACTTGCTGCAAACCGCCCCCGGGAATATCACCCTGTACAGTGATCTCTTCACCTTTATCATTGTCACCATTATCCTCTTCACTCTCTGGGACACCGCTGGAAGCAGCACCATCGGTCGCGGATACGGAATACACGACACCACCTTCCATTATAGTCTAAATTTATTATTCTTCGTTCTCATTTATTATTCTAAAAACTTAACCATTCTCACATCCTGGCATAAACAAATAAACCAACATTACAGAAGATAGGCATATACCGAAGGTAACAGCTCACAAGTAAATGATAAAGGCGAAAAATACCTCTCATAAAACATAATAGCTTACATATAATTAATTTAAAAACATCCAGTTATTCCAATCTATTCCCCCCTAAAAAAACCTCCTGATCTGACATAGACAATCTTACGATCTACCATAACTCTCATAGCACCAAACCACCAAACAAAACAGCGTAAAGTGAATCTGTCTTCTCACCAAGTGCAACCATCATCAGAGCATGGGGAGTATTTAGGCAGAAACCCGACCAATAAATGTTGGTTCCTCACACAACAAAAAAACACCTCCTAGAGTACATTGCAAAGAAACAATAAAGCACCCAATACAAGCAGTAAACAAACTAACCGTTAATCACATCGCCCTATAATATCAAAGTGACACACAAATTACCTGTGCAAAACAAGTGCAAAGTAGCAACAAAAAAGTCTACTTAAACCAGGGTAGGCACCGGACTCCCTAGGAATTATTGAACAATAGTATAAACCCTAGGTATTACCTATATCACGTAAAGTAACAAATAATGGGACAATTAGGGCTTTACATAATTCTACAAATAACCAGAGCTAATGGAGAGATTCAAAAAACACGCGGGACGCTTTGACACTAAGATTGTATTTGACAATATAGAAAAATCATATCTTGGTGAAATGACATCACGATTCCGTATTGAAGGATCCAATACTACATGTAGTTAACTACATGCAATTAATTTAATTACAGCAACTGGTGCCAACGCAAAATATTTAGGACTATCATCTGAGCAGGCTTTTGGTGGGAAAAGAGTGTCTACGTGCGCCACATGTTATTGAATAATAACCCAACACAATACTCACGCCAATTCGTTCATCCTTAAATACACCGTTCTTTCCGGTGGTTTATATTAATACTAATATAAAAAGTATAGGATAAATTTACAGCTAACTCATCCTTTTCCTTTTACGCCCACTTCCCCTCAGAGCACTACCTTGACGTGAGGAAGAAGACAACCTACCTCTACCACCTCTCGTAGAGCTACTTGATTCGCTGGCAGACGGTGGTGAAGATGGGAGACCCCGATTCAGCAATGCTGCCAATCTCACTCCAACATCCTCCTCCTCAGCAGCAGATACTAGCTGAACATTACCAACATCCCCAGATGCAGAAGAGGAAGATCCAGCAACGGCACCACTACTTGTAGGCACCTCAGAAGCACCCTTAGTTAACGCACGCATAACAAACAATTTCTTAGGTCCGCGAAAACAACTAGAAGAACTATTACCAGCTGCAGTGGAAGATTCCCCCATCCCTATAGCAGCAGAAACAGAAGAAGGGGTAGTAATCGGCTCTATTATCTGCTCAGACGAGGACGCAGGAGTTGATTCATCTACTAAAACTCCCGACTCATAAACAACAATTTCCGCGGTTGATCCAACTTCCCTAACCAATACCGCAGGTGACTCTGGAGAAGAAGGGGAAACATCAGCATATAGTACTGATACAGATGCAGATCCTGACTTAGATGAAGATGAATCATCTTCTGAAACCCCCAAATCAGAAACAACACCCTCCGCAGTCGAGACTAAAACATCATCAGCAGTATCATGATGACAGGTACTATCATCAGCAGTACTTGAAGAAGACTCGTCAGAAACAGAAACATTGGAAGCAACATCAGTAGCAAACAAACTAGAGAGTTGATCTTTATCTTTATAAAAAAGAGATCTAATAAATTTAGGAGACCTATCACTCTCCTTATCCAATAGCAACAAAGGTCCTAATTGTATCTCAGATAGAAGACGACGCTTAGGTAATGATCCGGGTCTAGGTCGAGATGACAATTTAGTCTGAAGTTGTACACCTAAAGATGAAGAATGCATAAGACCTGTAATACCACCTTCTGAAGTCGTACCCTCACTTGTAATTTTACTACTACTTACTGATTTTTTGCTTTTACTTACCGTGCTTCTTTTTCCTGATGTCTCACTTTCATCTACCACATATCTTCTATTTCTCATATACTTGTAGTAGACTGAAAGTGCTGCCATAGGAATGCCAGCAATATCGGCAACTTTAATAAAATCTTGACAAACAACATCACTTAACGATCCGCATTCTAATCCAGAACAAGCTTTAGCGGCTTCTGTATCCCACTTCGATCTAAACATAGTCTCTATTAGCTGACGAACAGTACAATCTAGTCTCGATAAAAAATCTACTAACCCACCTCCAATTAATGGAACTAGTCCACCTCCAGGAGAACGTGATAGTAATCCAACATCAGCAATAGCACGTATAAAAGCAGGGCGGTACCTGTAATGGTACACACAAAAACACCTGGACATGAAACTACATAGATGCAGTTCCCTATAAGTTCTGAACCAAATAGCTTGCCCAACCCCAGAAAGTTCACTACTCAAAGCAATTGAGATGTAATTTGCAATCGATCTCGATAAAGACTTCATGGAAGACCCACGAATGTTACAAAAGAGATCATGAACTAGTTTGGCACTAGCAGAATGTAACTTGACACCCATCGAATCTACACATTGAATACGTGAAGGAATAGAAACAGAACGTAGGTCATCCCCCTCATTAAGAACAGGTGGCATCCAAACAGGAGCACGAATAATATTTGTCTTAGAACACTTAGAAACAGGAAGGGAAACACTATCACTATCCGCAGTTCTTTCTGTTGCAGTCGGATCAGAAGAGGATCCAGCACTAGAATCTCTAACATAAGGCAACAAATTCAATTCGGAAAGTATTATGGAGGGAGACGTAACACCAGCTTCAGCGGAAATAATCGGTATACAAACAGGAACAAGAATAATAACTGCCTCAGAACAAGTAGAAACAGGAACATGAAGGTTATCGCTAACAATATGTGCTTCTGCTGCAACTGGATCAGAAGAAGATCCAGCACCAGAATCTACGATAGAGGGCAACAGATTAAATTCGGTAGGTCCTACAGAAGAAGATTGAACACCCTCATCCTCATCAAAAACACCCCCCTCATCATTACTAACAGGTGGTATCCAAACAGGAGCACAAATAGTATTTGAATCTGCCTCAGAACGCGTAGAAACAGTAACTCCATCGACACCCGTGTGTTTTTCTGCTGCAGAATCTGGAGCAGTAATAATTCCTAATTCTGTACGTTTAATTTTGCCTTTAACTATTGCTTGATTTATAGTGGAATTTGCTAACAGCACCGATAATGCTACTTCAGGAATACCAGTAGCGTCGAGGGCACTAACAAAATCCTTGGAACTAACATCATTCAATGCCCCCCCTTCCAGAGAAACAGAAACTTCATTCCAATGAGAGTTAAAAATAAACTCCACCTTGCTACGAACAGCACAATCTAGTCTAGATAAAAAACCTACCAAACTATCCCCAGTTAACTGAACTGCAACATGCTCAGAGGGATCCGGCAGTACTTTAATCCTAGGAAGAGCACGTATAAAACTAGGGCGATGTTTATCGTGGTACTCACCAAGGCACATGAATACAAAAACATATTCACACATTTTCCTATAAGTACTATACCAAATAGCTCGTACAGTCAACGGAAGCTTTTCTGATGGTAATTGTTTGCTTACCATACCATTGTAAATACGTCCAGCGAATGCACCAACTTCAAAAAAGAGATTTTCAATTATTTGAACACTATCAGGAGATAGAGCAACACCCAATGCACTCAAAACATCCTGATCAATAGTAGAACCTGAAGAAGAAACAGCAGCAGCACCATGCTTTTGGGCAGGAGCCTTACCTCTATTCTTAGTACTCACACCCTTACCCCCAACATCAGCAGTAGTTGAAGCAGTAGCAGCTAAAACATCGGTAGCATGAACCTCAACTTGCTGCAAACCTCCTCCAGGAATATCACTCCCTGCAGTAATCTCCTCTTCCTTATCTCTACTATTATCCCCTCTCTCTGGGACATCACTAGAAACAGCAGCACTAGTTACAGATACAGGATGCACAATACCCCCTCGCATTATTATAGCTCTTACGGCTTATATTTATTATAAATTAAGAAACGCACATAACACTACCAATAAACAAAGTAGTATGTTACTACTATCAAATCACCTGGACTAATACAGAAACCATGTCCTCACAACCTCCCTTGTAACCTGTCATAGTCCTCATGCCACCAAACAAAATTAAAATAAACCTGCTTCCTCACCAAGTGCAATCATTATCTAAGTACAAGAAATTTTGCTATGAACCGCATATATCAATAAATGTTATAATTGCTAAGAATTCAAATGGAAGCTGAAATTCTCAAACTCATACAGCTAGATCGCTCTTAAAAATGGTAGAAACTACCAACAAACATGTTCTTCTCAAAATCTCATAGAGTATCACTGCAAAGAACAGTACAGCACCAAATACACTCCCCCCAAAAAAACAGACTGAACGTTAAACGCACCCCTTGATAGTATCAAATCGACGCACAAAATAAGTGCAAGATAACAAAAAAAGTGCCCTTAGAAGTGATATCGTTGACACAAAATCAACCAAAGTGGATATTAGATTCCATCAAAAGTTATTGACAATAGTATACTCCCAAGCATTGCCTATAATATTATTACGTAACAAAAAATGGAATTAGGTTTTTATATGACTCTACAAATAATTAGTTTTATAGGTATAGGTAAAAGTAAGAAAAAATGCAAAAGATAACGACAAAATTGTAAGTGGCAAATTAATTATTCTGGCTTGGATCAAGCTCCTCTGGATACGCTACACGGTACCGTCCGGGCAGAATTTTTTAGGAAGTGGAATATCTGCATGTGCCACATGTTATTAAATAAAGATAGAAAACCTACCCATAAAAACCTAAATAAACATAAGAGAAAAACGCGAGCCACACCTAGGCACCAAGAAAAAACAGGGATGGACATCGGTATAGCACAAAATCACCCCTGCAAACAGCAAATGCGTAATATTGTGTAATACTAATAATAATAAGTAAGATCAATTCTTAAAATTAACTCATCCTTTTCCTTTTCCGCCCACTCCTTCCCTGAGTACTGCCCCGAAGTGAGGAAGACAAACCACCACTACCACCTATCGACCCACTTGATTCGCCGACGGGCAGTGGTGAAATTTGCATATCTCTATTAAGCAATTCTGCCATTCTAGATCCCAAATCATAATCCTCGGCAGAAGTACCAGCAACTACAGGTGAAACATCACTAACATCCGCAGAAAAAGAAGAGGAAGAAGATCCAGCAGCAACACTACCACTTGTAGGCGCCTCTAAATATTCCCTAACTAATTGTGTAACAAAGGAAGAGTAAACATCTTCGTCATATAGTCCTGATGAAGATCCTGAGGATGAAGATCCCGACTCAGACGATGAAGATCCCGACTCAGATGATGAAGATGATTCATCCTCCAAAACTATCAAATCAGAAACAGCGAGAGGCAAAGAAGAAGATCCAGCACCTTCAGGTAACGCTACAAAAGTAGAATCAGCATTAGTAGCAAATACATTAGCAGACTGATCTCTACAAGAAAACAATTTAACAAGTCCAGAAGAAGATTGATCCCTATAATAAAACAATTTAACAAATCTAGAAGGAGATTGATCTCTACAATGAAGCAATTTAACAAATCTAGAAGTAGATTTACCAGGATCCTCCTCTAATAGAAACAAAGATCCTAATTGCACCCCAGATAGGTCATGAGACTCAGCAGATGGAGATGGAGATGGAGATGAAGATGGAGGAGATAAAGGTGCGAATGAAATCGAAGGTGGAGATGAAGGCGCAGGAGATGATACACCTGCTAAAACTCCAGACCCACAATAATAATCACTATTATCGGTACTCGAAGAAGATTCGTCAAAAACGGAAACGGTCCTAGGCCGAAGACGATACTTAGGTGATGATTCATGTTCAGAAGACAATTTAGGATGGAGCTGTACACTTGAAGACGAAGATTGCATAGGATTTGCAACATCATCAACTGAAGCCACACATTCAGTTGTAATTACACCACTATCTACTGATGTCTTGCTTTTACTTATCGCACGCCTTCGCCCTAACGTCTCGCTCCTATTTTTCGCATAGCTTTTACTTCTCGTATATTTGTGGTAGACCGAACGTGCTGCTATAGGAATGCCAGCATCACTTAGGACTTTAATAAAATCTTCACAAACAACATTACTCAATAACTCACCTTTTAGTTCAGAAAAAATTTTAGCAGATTCCATATCCCACTTCGAGTTAAACATAGCCCTCGCTAGATCAGCAATAACACAATCTAGTCTTGACAAAAAATCTACTAAACTATCTCCACTTAACGGAACCGGACTATGATCTGCGGAACTTGATAATACTCGAATATCAGCAAGAACACGTATAAACGTAGGACGGTACTTGGCATGGTAAATACAAAGACACTTAGACACAAAATTACATAGGTGCAGTTCCCTATAAGTTTTAAACCAAATAACTCTCCCAACCCCTGAAAGTTTACTACTCACAGCAGTTGAGATGTACCTTGCAGTCGACTTCCCCAAGGAGTGCATGAAAAATTTACGAATTCTAAAAAAGAGCCGATGAATTATCCCGACACTATCGGGATGTAACTTGAAACCCAGCAAATCGATACATCGAACATGTGAATAAGGAACAGAAATAGAAAGTAGGGTATCAATAACAGGTGGCATCCAGACAGGAGCACGAACAATGTTTACATTTGCCCCTGAATGCGTAGAAACAACACCTCTACTAGGTCGAGGGCGTCTTTTTTTTGCTGCAGTTGGACCAGAAACAGAAAGTAGGGTATCAATAACAGGCGGCGTCCAGACAGGAGCACGAACAATGTTTACATTTGCCCCTGAATGCGTAGAAACAGGAACAACAACATCTCTAATAGGGCGAGGGCGTCTTTTTTTTGCTGGAGTTGGACCAGAAGAAGATCCTAATCGTAAGTAAGATTGACAACACCTACGAAACAAATTAGAACGGGACCCGGGTACCGATGGACCTGGAGCATCCGGAGCAGTAATAACTCCTGATGCTGTACGTTTAAGAGTACCTCTGTTTATTTCTTTCTCTATAGAGGAGCTTGCTACCAGCATCGATAATGCTGCTTGAGGAATACCAACAGTATCTAGGACACTGACAAAATCTTTACAACTAACATCACTCAAGCCCACCTCTTCCAGAGAGGCAGAAGCTTTGTTCCAATTAGAGATAAAAATAGACTCCAACCTAGTACGTACAGCACGATCTAGTCTCGACAAAAAATCTAGCAAACTATCCCCAGCTAATGGCGCCGCAACACTGTCCGGGAAATCCGACAGTACCGGTAATACTTTAATTCTAGGAAGAGCAAGTATAAAATCAGGGCGGTGCTTAGTATGGTACTCCCCAAGACACACGAGTACAAAAACATCTTCACACATTTTCCTATAGGTACTGTGCCAAACAGCTCGCTCAATCAACGAAAGTTTGTCACTCAAGCTTGATGGAAGTTGTTTGACTACCAGGATATCGTAAAGACGTCTAGCTAATTCATCAACTTTAAAAAAGAGACCTGCAATTATCTGAACACCATCAGGAGACAGAACAACACCCAACGCGCTCAAAACATCCGGATCGACAGTACAACCAGAAACAGCAGCAGCAATACCACGCTTTTTGGCAGGAGCTTTACCTT
>NZ_FKII01000056.1 GCF_900078745.1 Candidatus Ichthyocystis sparus
GGTTTTGTACACAGATGCCTTCGTGAGTATCATGCTAAGCACAGACCTGGTTTTATACGTTCTCTTTCTGACATTAAAGTGTTATCTAATTCCTCTGGCAGTGATGTGGAGATGTTAAGTGGAGATGTGTTGCTGAGTTTTTTATCGAAACTAGATTCTGCTGTTCGTGGTATGGTGGAGCGTATTTTTAACTCTAATTGGGATAGGGTAGTTGGTAAGGTTTTTAGTGCTCTAGAAGAAGGGTCCTTGGATGATGTTAGTTGTAAAGATTTTAAAGATGTCCTCGACATTGCTGGCGTTCCCTTAGTGGCATCATCTTTAGTATCGCGTTCAAAAACACAATCTTTGAGAACACATACAAGTAATGAAGATATTGATGAGAGTACAGCATCAGGAGGTGGACCTTCTTCTAGTATGACTGCAGAAGAAATGGATACTGGTGGTGCTTGTGCTGGGGCGGGAGTCGTTTGTGCCACTGTTGATGGGTTATCGCCCATTCAATGTGTTGATTTGCTGGGTGTTAGGGTTCATCCCGATAGTACCAAATCAATTTATGGGCTCTTTTCTGGTATACGTGAATCTGCAAAGATGTCTTATTCTAGTTCTATACTAAACCACCTCTTGACGACTATTAATAGCGAACTTTCGTTGGTTGGGCGAGCCATTTGGTGCAAAACTTACAGGGAATTGCATCTATGTAGTTTTATATTCAGGTTTCTTTGTATCTACCACTACAAGTATCGTCCTGATTTTATACGTTTACTTCCCAGTATTAGAGTATTGTCAAGTTCCTCTGATTGTAAGTTAGTTCCATTGAGTGGAGGTAGTTTATTAGGTTTTTTATCGAAACTAGATGTTGCTATTCTTGATGAAGCGAAGTCTGTATTTATATCTCATTGGGATAAATTAGCTGGCAAAGTTTTTGTAGAAGGTGGATCATTGATCGACGTTAGTTGTGGAGATTTTGTTAATGTCCTCGATGTTGCTGGTGTTCCTGCTGTGGCATTTTCATACTTCCAAAGACGCAGGGTAGGTAAAAGAAAGATATCAGAAAATAGTAGTAAAGTTACAAGTGAAGGTACTACTTCAGAAGATGGTAACACAGGTTCTGTAGGTTCTTCTTCAGGTTTGCAGCTTCAGTCTGAATTGTCGTCTCGGCCTGAACCTGGTTCACTTGAAGGTGGATCTTCGTTGCCTAATGTTGCTGCGACAAGTGTTTCTGGCGAATCTTTTTTGACTCCTAGTGATGATCTATTAGCTTCAACTGATGATGGTGCTGTTTCTAATTTGGAAGTTTTAGAGGGTGAATTACTTGCACCCTCATTCTCGCCTGAACTTATACCTGAATCTTTGCTTCCACCTTCGCTTGAGTTGGAGCAAGTTCTGATGCCTCCTCCTTTCCTACACCACCATTGGCTAGAGAAGTTAGACTGACAGCGGTTGGTGCTGTTTATGTGTTGTGAGCTTTAGGAGATGGTTTACCTTCGTCTCTGATTATTCTTTTTTGTGTCTTTTGCATGCTCAGATGTAGGTTGTACTTTTTACCCGCATTCATTTAGATTTTCATAGGCACTTTTTTGTTTTTTTCCACATTTTATATTTATTCTGCACATGATACGTACGCGCCAAGGTTATATATGGTTTTTTGTCAAATATAAAGGTACTGTACGACATATAACTTTGATCGGTATTTGTCTTTATTTATTGAACTAACCCAGATCTTAAGTGTTACAGGTAATATGTTTATTATACGAGTGACGAGTGTTTGGTATTGTATATGATGGACTGTTATACATAAATTTTAGTACATGTGTATGGCTTGAATCCGTTATCCGTATTACTTAAATTTGTCTTGCTATTTTTAACATAAACCATTTGTTGATGTTTGATGTCGGTCTTATTTTTGCATACATTTAATTAATGCACACTTGTTTAGTTAAATAATGATTAATTAATGGTTGATGGGTAGTGTATTTTTACTTCGCCTTTGTGCGTGGTAACTACTACTCTTGTGGGATGTGATTGTTGTTTCATGAATTGGATTGTAAAAGCAGTGACGTATTAATATTTATGTTAGTGACGTTGTATGCGTTTTGTTGGGTGATTGTACTTGCTTCTCTCTTGTGGTGTTAGTGTGTGATTGGATGGTAGAATCTTAAGATAATAAATAGTAAACATATAATCAATAATTATGGAGATTGTTATGTATCCCATATCTGTAACCAGTGCTGCTGCTTTTAGTGATGCCGCAGAGGGTGGAGGTGATGGTGATAGTAGAGAGGGTGCTGCTGTACAGGCTAGTATTTCTGGTGGTGATGTGCAGAAGTCTGAAGGTCATTTTGCTACTGCTTCGTCTGATGTTACTTCAAATATAGCTGTTGCGGTGGATGAGGGGGTGAGTACTAATGGAAGAGGTGGGTCTTCTTTCCAAAGGCGTTGTACCACCGAAGCTGGTGTTTCTTCTTCAGACTTTACTGCTGATGGCGGTGTTTTTGATTTACTAGGTATTATGGCACCTCTTGAGGGTGCTCAAATAATTGATAGTCTCTTTCTTAAAGTCGATGTATTTGCTAGACGTATTTACGAGGATATAGTAGCCAACCAACTCCCACCTGATATTAGCGGCAAACTTACAGCAACTGGACGAGCCATTTGGCACGGGACTTACAGGGTAATGTGTGAGGCTAGCTTTGTATCCATGTGCCTTCGTGAATACCATTCTAAGCATCGTCCTGGTTTTATACGTGCTCTTCCTAGAATTAGATTACTGTCTAGTTCTTCTGGCAGTGATGCAGTATCATTAGCTGGAGATGGTTTGCTAAATTTTTTATCTAGATTAGATTGTGCTGTACGTACTAAGGTGGAGTCTATTTTTAACTATGCTTGGAGCCAAGTAGTTGATAGCACTCTTAGCACTCTGGAAGATGGGTCCTTGAGTTCAGTTGTTTGTAAAGATTTTGCTGATGTCCTAGACATTGCTGGTGTTCCTGCAGCTGCATTGTTGGCAGCACACTCTGCAATGTACACAGTTAGTAAGGGTACTGGTAGGAGTAGGGGGGCATTGGTGGAGGATTCTAGTACATCTTCCTCATCGTCTATTTCTGCTGAGAATAGTAATCTACCTTCTTCTACAATTGAGGCTTCTTCCTCTTGTGTTTCATCATCTGTTCAATGTGTTGACTTGCTGGATGTTAAATTACATCCTGATAGTGCTAGAATGATTTGTAAGCTCTTTTCTGACATTAATAAATCTGCCAAAACATCTTGTTCTCGTTCGATAGCTAATTACCTATCAGAGATTGTGAATAGTAGACTTCCTGAGGTTGGGAAAGCTATTTGGTGCAGAACCTATAGGGAACTGCATCTATTTGGTTTAATATCTAGGTGTCTTTGTATATATCATTCCAAGTACCGTCCTAATTTTATACGCAAGCTTTCTGACATTAGGGTACTATCAGGTCCTTCTGATTGTAGTTTGGTTACATTAAGTGGGGGTAGTCTACTAAATTTTTTATCGAGACTAGATTGTACTATTCGTGGGTTTGTGGAGTCTATGTTTGTCTCGTATTGGGATGAAGTGGCTAGTTCAATTTTTTCTGGGCTAGATGGTGGTTCATTGAGTGATGTTTGTTGTGAAGATGTTATTAATGTCCTCGATATTGCTGGTATTCCTGTGGAAGCACTTTCAGTTTCAGAAAGATATTCAATGAGTAAAAGCAAGGCGTCGGGAGGTAGTGGTAAACGTACGCTTGAGGGTGCAAAGTCAGGAGCTAGTGCTAGTGCTAGTGCTAGTGCTAGTGCTAGTGCTAGTGGTCTTACTAGTTCTTCGGCTACCTCTATTTCACAATTTCAGTCTGAGTTACCATCGTCTGAAACTGAATCATTACCTAATCCACCTCCTCAATCTGAGGGAAAATTAAGACCTTTGTTGTTATTAGAGGATGGTTCTGATCAATCTTCTTATAGATTTGTTAAATTGCTTTGTTATAGAGATACACATCGATAGCGTATCTGCCACTCTCTAATGTTGTGGTGTTACTTAAATGTACTGGATTTATATAATTAGTAGTACTTATTGTGTGTAAATATCTGTTTTTTTTAAATTATATGCAATATAAACTACTTTGTCAGGCGGTTGGTTTTTTACATTTGCCCATGCCTGCGTGTGTGGTAACCGCTGCTTTTGTGGGATGTGTGGGCGTTACCTCATGAATTGGGATACGATAATGGTGTGGTAACGTGTTGCTGTTCGTGATGCTGGTGCGTAAGTTTATGATAAGACGTTAGGATAACAAGTAAATAATAAATATAACCAATAAGCATGGGGATTGTTATGTATCCTGCAGCTACAACCAGTGCTGCCGCTTTTAGTGATGTTCCGGATAGCGGTGGTGAAGGTGGTGTCGTACAGGTAGGTATTTCCGGTAGTGATTTGCAGCAGATTGATGTTTCTGCTCCGGCTTCGGATGTTGCTGCTGTGCGTAAGGGCGTGGGTGCTAGGGGTAGTGCTGCTTCAGCCCTTATTGCTGCCAGTTCTGCTTTTTTGGGTTCGCTGGGAATTAGGTTACATCCTGATAGTGCTCGGGTAGTTGATGTTTTCTTTTTTGAATTTGATTTAATAGCTAAAGGTATTTTAGATACTGTTATGAGCAAACAGTTTCCATCAAGCACGAGTGACAAACTTACTGTGACCGGACGGACCATTTGGTATGGTACTTATAGGGCATTGTGTGAGGTTGATTTTGTGCACAGATGCCTTCGTAAGTATCATGCTAATCTCAGACCTGCTTTTATACGTCTTCTTCCTGAAATCAAGGTATTGTCTGATTCTGGTAGTGGTTTGGAGACATTAGCTGGTGTTATGTTGATGAGTTTTTTATCCAAGCTAGATTCTACTATCCGTGGTATTATGGACGGTATTTTTAGCT
The DNA here is from genome assembly GCF_900078745.1 of Candidatus Ichthyocystis sparus. GTDB lineage: Bacteria > Pseudomonadota > Gammaproteobacteria > Burkholderiales > 2013Ark19i > Ichthyocystis > Ichthyocystis sparus. Next base: position 4,929 of record NZ_FKII01000056.1, read on the forward strand.
GTCATTGGGATAAAGCAGTTGGTAAGGTTTTTGGTGCTTTAGAACAGGGGGCTTTGGATGGTGTCAGTTGTAAAGATTTTATCTGTGTTCTTCACATTGCTGGTGCTCCATCAGTTGCATCGTCCTCATTATCTCGTTTAAGAACACAATCTTCGAGAATACGCAAAAGTAGTAAAGGTGTTAATAGGTGTGCGGCATCGGGAGAAGGGCCTTCTAGTGTATCAATTACGGAGGAAAGACCCACGAGCAGCAGTGGCGTTTCTGTTCCTACTTCTGCTCATGCTGGGACAGGAATTATTTGTACTACTGTTGGTGAGGCAGGGCACGTTCAATGTGTTGATTTGTTGGGCGTTAAGTTACATCCTGGTAGTGCTGGGATGGTTTATAAGCTCTTTTCTGATTTTCGTGAATCTGCAAAAAGGTCTTATTCGAACTCTATACTTAACTACCTCCTAATGATAGTGGATGGCGAACTTCCATTGGTTGAGCGGGCCATTTGGTGTTCAACTTATAGGGAGTTGCATCTGTATAGTTTTATGTCTAAGTGTCTTAGTATCTATTACTACAAGTGCCGCCCCGATTTTATAAATTCACTCCCTAGTATTAGGGTATTATCAAATTCCTCTTCCTCTGGTTGTGAGCTAGTTCCATTAAGTGGAGGTAGTTTGTCGGGTTTTTTATCGAAGCTAGATTGTGCTATTCGTGATGACGTGAGTGCTATGTTCAACTTAGAGTGGGGTAGGGAAGTCGCTAGAGTTTCTTCCAAACTAGAGGATGGATCATTGAGTGATGTTAGTTGTAGAGATTTTGTTAATGTCCTCAATGTTGCTGGTATTCCTGTAGTGGCACTTTCATATTATCAATTACGTACGCTAGGTAAAAGGAAGATGCCAGAAAATAGTGATAAAGTTACGGGTGAAGGTACGACTTCAGAAGATGGAACCACAGGTACTGTGAGTCCTTATCCCAATTTGCAGCTTCAGCATGAATTATCATCTCAACCTGAACCATTATTACCTGAACCTGAGTCATTACCTGAACCTGCGTCAAATGTTTCTGATTCGGAAGAAGTTTTAGGACATGGTACGGTGGGTGGAGGAGAGATATCAGAAAATAGTGATAAAGTTACAGGTGAAGGTACGACTTCAGAAGATGGAACCACAGGTACTGTAAGTTCTTCTTCCAGTTCGCAACTTAAGTTTGAATTGTCACCTCAACCTGAACCTGAGTCATTACCTGGAGGTGTTGGATCTTTGATTCCTCTTGTTGTTGATTCTGTTGCCTCGTCAAACGTTTCTAGCGAATCTTTGATTGCTAGTGATGTTTTACTACTCTCAACTGCTGCTGATGCTGTTTCTGATTTGGGAGTTTTAGGATATGAACTGCCTCCTGTACCATCATTTTCGCCTGGGCTTATACCTGAATCTTTGTCACCTTCGTTTGAGTTGGATCAAATGCCGGTTTTTCCTCCTCTCCCGCACCACCATTGGCTAGAGAAGTTGGATTAACAGCGGTTGGTATAGTGTTGTGGGAGTTTTAGTAGGGGATGGTCCGCCTTCTCCTCCGTCAGCATTGCATAACTTTGTGCGTTCGTTGAGTACATGTGGTTGTTTTTTTATTATTACTCTTTTTTGTGTTTTATAGGTTGTGTTTTTTGCCCGCGCTCATTTAGATTTCCATAGGTAGTTTTTTATCTTTATTGCAGTTCTTTATTTTTTCCACCTTTCTTATTCAATAAATATTACAACTGCAATCTTTAGCTACTAATGCATTTATCTAATCATTTTTTTATACCAACATACTGATTGTTATTTTTATCGAATTTATAATTTTCACATTATGAAAAAGTTGTACTTATTATAATCATACCCATAATATAGAGTGGTGCTAAATTGATGGATAAAAGATAAGTTTTTGGTTGCAGTTGGAGTAGTAGGTATTTGCTGTTTTGACTGGGTAGATCATATTCTTAATAAATGACAATAATTGTATACCTATATTTTATATAAACTAAATTTTATTATTTTTTATGTTAGATTTTGCGATTTTAGAACTGTTCTAGTCTGTACTAATGGTAGTAATTTTTAGTTATAACAATGAAAAAGTTTTTTTATTTCTGCAAAATTGGGATAAATATCCAATCCTTTAATAGATACGTATATATTTTTCTATTTCGTGCAAATTTTCTAGTTTTTTGATGCTTCTTCATTAGAGTGTTGCATACGTACGGTAGTTATTGCCCATTTCTTGTTGTAGGTTTTTTTGTGATAACAAAACACATGTTAGTGTAGATGTATTAGAGGTTGAATATGAATTATGTACTTGGAGTTTGTGATTATTATTCTTGTGTTAGTGATGAATGTGATAATTATTCTGATCAGATTAAATTTTTAATTTTTATAGAGCCAAAGCTTTGTCTGTTTGTGTATTAGACTGTACTGCTACTATTGTTGCCTGTATTATTGCTGTTGCCTATGTAGGCAAGGTAAATATTAGTTGTGAGATAGTGGATGATATTGGTCCTGGTTGTTCCTTCTTTTACTTATTATGGAATATTACGCTCCCGAACTTTTATCTTTTTTTGCTACATATATAAAGGTTAGTAGTTCTGCGATTTTCGGTATTGTTATCGAGATTGGAGTACATGAGATCCAGGCTGATGGCACTTAATCGGATGCTGCTACCTTTGTTGCTATTTGCTAGTTAATCAGGTGTTTCTATAACAGTTGGTAGGAGTGTATGTATCTTACTTACATGGTGGTAGTGCTCAGGTAATAGGTGGTTGTAACAGAGGAGTAGTCAATCGTAAATATCCTTGTGCTGACTTAATGGAGGTTATCATCTACCACGATACTTGTATGCAGAAAGACATATTAAATATTTATGCTGCATATGATAAATTCTTGTTAGGTTTGTATGATTTTTGTGTAAGATGAAAAGTCATCGTACGACGCGTAACTTTGATCGGTATTTGACTTTATTTATTGAATTCTAGGTTTTAAGTGTTCCAGGTAATATTTTAAAATATCCATACGAGTGTTTAGTATTATGCATGATAGATACGCTATACAACAAGTTGTTTTATGTTGGTGTATGTGTGAGTCTTATATTCGTATTACTTGAATTTATCCTATGTTTCTAACTCAAAACATTTGCTGGTGTTTGCTATCGATGGCATTTTTACTACAGCATCACATTAATTTACACTTACTTGTCTAGTTAAACAATGCATCAACTGATACATAAAGCATTGTATTATAATACTTAATTTATGCAACTAGTAGTTGTTTGTTGGATGTAAATGTTTGTTTTTTTTAAGCTACATGCAAGTTATCATGGAGCCGATGGTGTCGTCTTTTGACTTTACCTTTGTGCGCGATAAATGCCCCCTTAGGGGCTGTTTCGTGAATTGGGTTGCAATGGTAGTTATGTATTACTCTTACTGTTAGTGATTTTGTATGAATTTAGTTGTGTAGTTGTGCTTACTTCTTTCTTGTAATGTTGATGTGTGGTCTGATGATAGAGTGTTGAAACAATAAACAATAAACAATAAACAATAATTAATAAATAAAATTAATAAGTATAGAGGTTGTTATGTGTCCTGTATCTGCAACCGGTGCTGCTGCCTTCAATGCCTCAGAGAGCGGTGGTGATAACAAAGAGTGCATCGGAGAGAGCGGCGTAGTGCAGGCGGGCGTTTCTGGTAGTGATTTGCGGCAGATTGAAGCTCCTCCCGCTCCTTTAGCTGCTACCGCTTCAAATGTTGATATTACTGTGCGTGAGGGGGGGGGTGCTAGTGGTGGGGCTTCTGTCAGAAAAAGAAAATCTGCTAGAAGAAGAAAATCTGTTGCTGCCTCAGATTTTACTGCCGTTTCTGCTGTTTTTGAATCACTGGGCGCTGAGTTACATCCTGATAGTGCTGAAATAGTTAAAGGTCTTCTCCTTAGAGTTTATGTACTGGCTGGATGTATTTGCAGGAGTATTATAAAAAAACAATTTCCGTCGAACCTGAGTGACGAACTTATGGCGGTTGGACGTACTATTTGGTGTAATACTTATAGGGTATTGTGTGAGGTTAATTTTGTACACATGTGCCTTCGTGAGTATCATTATAAGCATAGACCTGATTTTATACGCTCTCTTCCTGACACTAAGGTACTGTCTAATTCTGGTCGTGATGTGGAGACATTAAGTGGGGATAAGTTGCTGAGTTTTTTATCGAAACTAGATTCCACTGTTCTTGGTATGGTGGGGAGTGTTTTTAACTCTCATTGGGATGAAGCAAGTGTTAAGGTTTTTGCTGTAGAAGAGGGGTCCTTAGTTGATGTGAGTTGTGAAGATTTTATCGATGTCCTTGAGATTGCTGGTGTTCCCTTAATTGCATCATCTTCAGCAAAGCATTTAAGAAAAAAAAGATCTTCGAGAATACGTACAAGTAGTAAAGATATTGATAAATGTACGACTGCATCGGGAGGTGGATCTTCTTCTAGTGCGATTTTAGAAGAAGGACACATGAGTAGCAGTAGTGGTTGCGTTACTGTTTCCACTCATGCCGAGACAGGAGGTATTTGTTCTGTTGTTGGGGAGGACCTACCTATTAAATGTGTTGATTTGCTGGGTTTTAAGTTTCATCCTGGCAGTGCAGAGCTAGTTTATAAGGTCTTTTGTTGTCTTCGTGAATCTGTAAGGATGTCTTTATCTGGTTCTACTCTAAACCATCTCTTAGCGACTGCGAGCGGCGAGCTTTCGCCTGTTGGGCGAGCTATTTGGTGCATGACTTATAGGGAGTTGTATCTATCTAGTCTTATTTTTAAGTGTCTTTGTGCCTATCATTACAAGTACCGTCCTAATCTTATACGTGAACTTCCTAACATTAGAATAGTATCAAGTTCCTCTGATTGTAAGCTAGTTCCATTAAGTGGACGTAGTTTGTTGGATTTTTTGTCGAAACTAGATAGTGCTATTCGTGTGGAAGTAAAGTCTATGTTTGACCCTCAGTGGGATGAAGTAGCTGGTAAAATTTTTGCTAGACTAGGAGATGTATCATTGAGTGATACTAGTTGTGAAGATATTATTGGTGTCCTTGATACTGCTGGTATTCCTGCAGTGGCATTTTCAGCATCCCAAAGAGATACGTTGAGTAAAAGAAAGAAATTAGAAAATAGTAATAAAGTTACATGTGAAAGTACTGCTTTAGAGGATGGCACCACAGATCTTGTGAGTTCTTCTTCCGGTTCTCATCTTCAATCTAAATTACCATGTCAACCTGAATCTGAATCATTATCTGAAGGTGCTGGATCTTTGTTGCCCCATGCTGTTGATTCTGTTGCTGCGTTAAATGTTTCTAGCGAGTATTTTTTGACTGCCAGTGATGATTTAGTCTCAAATGTTGGTGATATTGCTCCTGTTTTGGAAGTTTCAGTGGATGAATTATACGCGCCTTCTTTGTTGCCGCTTGTTGTTGATTCTGTTGCTGCGTCAAATGTTTCTGGTGAATGTTTTTTGACTGCCAGTGATGTTTTATTAGTCTCAACTGCTGGTGATGTTTCTCCTGATCCTGAAGTTTTAGTGGATGAATCATCTGCGCTTTCTTCGCCTGTACTTGTACCTGAATCCTCACCTTCGCTTGAGTTGGAGCAGATGCCGATGTTTCCTGATTTTCTGCACCACCATTGGCTAGATGGTTCTAGTGATATGCTATAGATAAAGGTGATGATATTGTTGGTAGTAAAGAGGGAGTCATACAGGGTGGTGCTTATGCAGGTGATTTGCAGCAAGTTGAAGCTCTTCCTACTGCTACTGATTCAGCTACTACTTCAACCACTGTTACTACTACGGGTGAGGATGTGAGTACTAGAAGACTGGATGTGTTCTACCTCACTGAGAGTGATTAAATAATCGAAGATATCTTTTTTAAAGTTAATGTATTCTCTAGACGTATTTACAATGATATGGTAATCAAACAATTTCCATAAGTCGTAAGTGATAGACTTACTGTTTCTGGTTTTATTTCTAAATGTCTTTGTACCTATCATTACAAGTACCGTACTGATCTTGTAAGTGCACTTCCTAATTAGATAGTATCAATTTCTTTTGTTTGTAAGCTAATTCCATTAAGTGTAGGTAGTTTGTTGGATTTTTGTCGAAACTAGATTGTAGTATTTGTGAGTAAGTGAGGTCTATATTTAAATCTCAGCAAGATTAAGTGGCTGGTAAAGTTTTTGCTGAACTAGAAAATGTGTCATTGAGTGATGTTCGTTTCGAAGATGTCATTAATATTATCGATGTTGCTGATGTTCCTGTAGTGGCGTTTTCAGATTTCCAAAGAAGTAAGTTAAGTAAAAGAAAGAGATCAGAAAATAGTAATACAGTTACAATTACAAATAGGGTGCGACTTCTGGAGGTGATACCGCAGGTATTGCGCGTTCTTTTTCCAGTTTGCAACTTCAGTTGAATTATTATATCAACCTGAACCTGAGTCATTATCGAAGGTACTGGGTCTTATTTACCTCTTGTTGTTGAGTCTGTCGCTGAGTCAAATGTTTCTGGTGAGTCTTTTTTGAACAATAGCGATGTTATTTTGGTCTCAACTGCGATAATTGCTTCTGATTTTGAAGCGCTAGAGCAGCTTCCAGTATTTCCTACAATATCACTGGTTATAGAAGTTGGATTGATAGCGGTTGGTGTCGTTTCTGTGTTGTAAGTTCTAGGAGATGAAGTATGTTCACCTCTGTTAGCCTTGCATAATTGTGTTTATTGCATGCTTAAGTGTAGGCCGTATTTTTTTGTCTGTTTAGATTTCTATTCTTTCTAATATGTAGCTTTTTTTTTCACCTTTCTCATTCAATGTTATTCAATAAATATTACAATTCTAGTTCCATTATTTAGTGGCCAATTTTTAGTAGAGAATGTATCTATTTAATCGTTTATTATACCAACGTATCCATTGATATCCCTATCGTATTTATAATTTGCACGCTATGAAAAAGTTGTATTTATGCAGCCATACTCATACTATAAAGCAGTACTGTAGTACTAAATTAATCGATGAAATATAAACTGATAAATTTTTGGTTGCAGTTAGAATAGTAGTAAGTATTTGCAAATTTTGACTTGGTAGTTCATATATCAATAAATTACAATGATCGTATATCTCGTTTTGTACTAAATTTTATTGTTTTTTTATGTTAGATTTTGCAATTTTTGTGCTGGTGTATATCTATGGTGGTAATTTTTGCTTATGTCAATGAAAAGTGTTTTATTTATGTAAGATTAGGATAAATATCCCACACTTTCATATATACGTTATACGTGTGGGTTTTTCTGCGCAGTGCAAGTTTTCTAGTTTTTAATTCTGCTCTTACTCTTAATCAGATTAGTACGTACGATAGTTATCTCTTCCTTCTTGTTAGTATGCTTTTTGTTGCGATAATAAAATACATATTAGTGTGGAAGTGTTAGAGTTGGGCTAATTCTGTAATTGCAGTTTGTGGTTCTTATTCTTGCATTGGTACTGGATGTGATAATTATTCTGGTCAAGTTCAATTTTTAATTTGGAGCAAGCCAAATCTTCGCCTGTTTGTCTATTAGACTGTACGCCACCTTTACTACTGTTGCTACCTTTGTAGATAAGTTAAATATTAATATTATGTGTGAGAAAATGGGTGGCATTGGATCTGTAATTATTCCTTCTTTTACTTCTGGTACATTGTCTGATATAGAGAATGTTTTTTTGTGTTCTGTCTATGAGTATGCTTGTTCAACTTTTGGTAATTGTATTGAGAACATTTTCTTATGTATGGCACTTTGTAGTATAGAGAGAGTTTCTACTTTATGCCTTTACGCAATGAATTATTTGCTGCTGCTTCAGTAGATGTTAGCACTATTCTTAGAAATGTATATCTTGATAGAATTAATAACTTGGCTATTTTTTCTTCTGACATTCCTGGTGGAGCGGTGAGAAGATTTGCCGTAGAAGAAATTACAGAACTTTTGAGATTGTTTACCGTTAATATATAATGATTAAAGTTAATAATAGTTTTTCACTTGTTCGGAGCTCTGAGATTTCGCGTTCATATGCGGATAGTGTTTATTTATTGGCAGTTTGAGCTTTTAGTGAAATTAGTAAGGAGGTAATATTGCAATTCGTACCCGGTAGTGTTGAAGTTGCTGGTGTAGTTTTAATGTTACTGTGACAGGAAATTTGTATGATGCAGGAGCCTTATCTAGTAGATTCGACATTTATTTATGATATGGGCTTATCTTATGTTTCAGATATATCTAATGAGGTTGTTTTGCCCACCGACTCTGTGGTTGCAGTAAATTTATAAGATATATTTCCTGCATATTAATCGGAAGCGTCGGTGTTTGTTTTTTTAAGTTATATGCCAGCCACCATAGCTGGCGGGCGGTGTTTTTCTGTCCTTTGACTTTGCGCGTGGTAACTACTACTTTTGGGGGATGTGAGTGTTATTTCATGAATTGGGATATAAGAGTAGTGATGTACTACTCTTCCTGTTCATAAATAATTTTGGATGCTTTTCGTTGAATGACTGTACTTACTTGTTTCTTATAATATTTATCTGTAAGTTGATGGTAAGACATTAAAATGACAAACAACAAATATAACCAATAGGCATAGGGGTTGTTATGTGTCCTGTATCTGCAACCGGTGCTGCTGCTTTTAGTGATGCCCTAGAAGATGGTGGTGGTGAGGATAATGTTAATAATAAAGAGGGCGGTATACAGTTAGGAATTTCTGGCAGTGATTTGCAGCAAATTGAAGTTTCTGCTGCTTTAGCTACTACTACTTCAAATGCTGCTATTGCTCCAAATATTGCTACTTCTGTAGGTAAAGTGATGAGTGCTACTGGGGTTAAGGGCAAGGCTCCTGCCAGAGAATTTGTTGCTGCTTCTTCCTTTACTGCCGGTTCTAGTATTTTTGATTCACTGGGTGTTAAGTTACATCCTGATAGTGCTCAAATAATTAATGATCTCCTTTTTAAAGTTGATGCACTAGCTAAACGTACTTACAAGAGCGTTATAAGCAAACAACTCCCATTAAGTGTGAGTGACAAACTTACGGCGACCGGACGTACTGTTTGGTATAGTGCTTATAGAGTGTTGTGTGATGTCAATTTTGTACATAGTTGTCTTTGTGAGTATCATGCTAAGCACAGACCTGGTTTTATACGTTCTCTTCCTGTCATTAAAGTATTGTCTAATTCTTCTGGCAGTGATATGGAGACATTAAGTGGAGGTGGGTTGCTGAGTTTTTTATCGAAACTAGATTCTGCTGTTCGTGGTACGGTGGAGAGTGTTTTTAACTCTCATTGGGATGAAGCAGTTGATAAAGTTTTTAGTGTTTTAGAAGAGGGGGGCGTGTGTGCTGTTAGTTGTAAAGATTTTACAGATGTCCTCAACATTGCTGGTATTCCATCAATGGCATTATCTTCATTATCGTATTTAACAACACAATCTTCGGAGACACATACAAGTAGTAAAGATGTTGATAAGTGTACATCATTAGAAAGTGGATCTTCTTCTAGTCCGATTGTAGAAGAAAGGCACACGAGTAGCAGTAGAGTTTCTATTCCTGTTTTTACTCGTGCCGAGGCAGGAATTGTCTGTCCTGTTGCTGAGGAGGCGCCGTCCATTCAATATGTTGGTTTGCTGGGCGTTAAGTTGCACACTGATAGTGCCGAACTAATTGGTAAGCTCTTTTCTGATCTTCGTGAATCTGCAGAATTATCTTATTCGAATTCTATATCCAACTGTCTCCTAATGTCTGTGGATAGCGAACTTTCTGTGGTTGGTAGGGCTGTTTGGTTCAGTACGTATAGAGAACTGCATCTATACAGTTTTGTGTCTAAGTGCATTTGTATCTATCACTACAAGTACCGTCCTAATTTTATGCGTGCACTTCCTAGTATCAGAGTATTATCAAGTTCCTCTGATCACAAGTTAGTTTCATTAAGTGGGGGTAGTTTATTAGATTTTTTGTCAAAGCTAGATTGTGCTATTCGCAAGGAATTGGAGTCTATATTTAACTTGGAGTGGGACAGAGAAGTTTTTAAAGTTTTTTCTAAACTAGAAGATATACCATTGAGTAATGTTCGTTGTGGAGATTTTATCGATGTCCTTGATGTTGCTGGTATCCCTGTAGTGGCATTTTCAGCTTCCAAAAGACAGCTTGCGGTAGGTAAAAGAAAGATATTAGGAAATAGTAGTAAAGTTACAAGTGAGGGTACTACTTCAGGAAGTGGTACCGTAAATCTTGCACGTTCTTCATCCAGTTTGCAACTTCAGTCTGAACTATCATCTCAACCTGAACCTGAGTCATTACCAGAAGGTACTGTATTTTCTTTGCCTCTTATTGCTGAGTCTGTTGCTGTATCAACTGCTGATGATATTGTTCCTGATTTAGAAGTTTTAGGAGATGAGTTATCTGAGCCTTCATTTTCTACCTTACTTGTATCTGAATCTTTATCTACACCTTCATTTGAGTTGGAGCAACTGCCTATATTTGCTTCTTTTCTACACCACAATTGGCTAGATAATTTTAGTGATACTCCAGATAATGTTGATAATAAAGATGTTGTCATACAGGGTGATGTTTCTGTCGATGATTTACAGCTGCTTGAAGCTCCTATTCTTACTACTGATTCAGCTACTACTTCAACCACTGTTACTATTACTACAGGTAAGGGGGTTACTACCAGGAGTAAAGGTAAAGCTTCTGCCAGAAAACTTGATACTTCTATTGCTGTTTCTTCTTCAGTTGCTATTGTTGATTCGGATGTTTTGAGCTCACTGGGTGTTGTGTTATCTCCTGATAGTGTTCGGGTAATTGAAGGTCTCTTTCTTAAAGTTTATGTATTCTCTAAACGTACTTACAAGAATATGGTAATAAAACAATTCCCATCTGGAGTAAGTGACAAACTTACTGTGACAGGACGAGCTATTTGGTATTTTACTTATAGGATGATGTGTGAAGATAATTTTGTTTCCAGGTGCCTTGGTGAGTACCATTACGAGTATCGCCCTGGTTTTATACGTGCTCTTCCTAGCATTAGAGTATTATCTAATTCTCCTGACTGTGGTGTAGTGCCATTAAATGGAGATAGCTTGTTAGATTTTTTATCGAGGCTAGATTGTGCAGTCCGTAATAGGGTAAAGTCTATTTTTGACTCTTGTTGGAGTGAAGTTTCTGTTACTCTGGAAGAAGAGTCCTTGAATACTCTTAGTTGTAAAGATTTTATCAAAGTCCTTGAAGTTGCCGATATTCCTCCATTAGCATTGTCTGCAATGTTAGAAGCTACGGCATATGCAAGAAGTAAATTCCGTACAAAGGGTAAAAATCGTGCAATAAGTGAAGGAACGGGTAATTGTACGGCATCAGGAACTAGTGTTACTGATATTGCATATTCCTCCCCTTCCAGTTCTCAGTTACTTCCATCTCAGTCTCATACTGAATTGTTAGACCATATGCATTATCAATCTGAGTCACAATTGGATACTTTGTTGCCATTAGGAGAGGCTTCTGGTACACCACCTTCCAGATTAACTCCGCTGTCTTTTGTTGGAGATTCTGGTGGTGGATCTTTCTCTGATCAAATTGTGGCAAAAAGATACAAGGATAGTGATAGTGTTACTGTTTCTACTTATGCTGAGACAGAAGTTGTTTCCTCCATTGTTGGTATACTACCTATTTCTTCTGAGTCGAATATTATAACTTCTGCTGCAATTTCCCCCCCTTCTTCCTGTGTTTCACTGTCTGTTCAGTGTGTTGATTTGCTGGGTGTTAAATTACATCCGGACAGTGCTGAATTAATTTATAGTATCTTTCGCGAAGTTCGTATATCTGCCAGAAGGTCTTTCTCGCAATCTATGATAAATTACATCTCAACGATAGCGAGTAGTGAACTTTCGGCGCGTGGAAAAGTTATTTGGTTCAAAACCTATAAGGAACTGCATCTATCTAGGTTTATGTGTAAGTTCATTTGTGTGTATCATTATAAGTATCGTCCCAATTTTATACGTTCCCTTGATAGTATTCGGGTATTATCAAGTTCCTCTGATCCTATGCTGGTGCCATTAAGTGGGGTTGGGTTACTAGATTTTTTATCGAAACTAGATTGTGATATTCGTGAGGAAGTGAGGTCTATATTTAACTTGGAATGGGATAGAGTAGCTGATAAGGTTTTTGCTGAACTAGAAGATAGATCATTGGGAGATGTTAGTTGTGAAGATTTTATTAATGTTCTCGATATTGCTGGTATTCCTATAGTGGCATTTTCAGCTTTCCAAAGAAAACGTACGATGGGTAAAAGAAAGATATCAGGAAATAGTAGTAAAGTTACAAGTGATGGTACGGCCTCAGGAAGTGGTAACATAGGTCTTGTGAGTTCTTCTTCCAACTTGCAACTTCAGTCTGAATTATCATCTCAACCTGAAACTGATTCGTTATCTGAAGGTACTGGATCTTATTTGCCTCTTGTTGATGAGTCTGTTGCTGCATCAAATGTTTATGGTGAGTCTTTTCTGATTACTAGTGATGCTGTTTTAGTCTCAACTGCCGATGATGTTGTTTCTGATTTGGAAGTTTTAGAGGATGAATTGTTTGCACCTTCTTTTTCTCCTGTACTTTTACCCGAGTCTTTATCTTCACCTGCATTTGAATTAGAGCAGCTGCCGATGTTTACTCCTTTCCTGCATCATCATTGGCTAGATAAGTTGGATTGATAGCGGTGTTGGTACTGTTTATGTCTAGGAAAGTTTTGGGAAATGTCTTGTTGGGAAAGATATTCGGTGCAGAACACTATAGTGAACTGCATCTATTTAGTTTTATATCTAGGTGTATTTATATCCACTATTCGTATCTATTATTCCAAGTATAGTCCTGATTTTATATGTGTTATTAATGATATTAAAGTACCATCAAGTTCATCTGATCCATAAGATAGATCATTGAGTAATGTTTGTTGTGAAGATGTTATTAATGCCCTAGGTGTTGTTGGTATTCCTGTAGCAGTACTCTCAGTTTTACAAAAAACGCTCAATGAGTTAAAGCAAGACAGCAGTAAGTGGTAGTAAATGTGCGAAATGTGCGGTTGAGGGTGTGAAAGCAGGAAGTAGTACTATTGATCTTGATCGTTCTTCGGTTACTATTTCATAATCTCAGACTTGAATTGTCATTTTAACCTGAACCATATCATTAATCTATAAATTAAGATCTTTATTGCTACTAGAGGATGGCTACGATTAATCTTATTCTAGATTTTACTACTTTGGGGGGATATGCGTTTTGTTTTATGAATTGTACTACAAGAAGTGATGATGTGCTCTCCCTATAGTGATGTTGTATGCATTTAGTTGTGTGACTGTGCTTACTTCTTCTTTGTAATGTTGGTGTGTTAATTGATGATAAGATGTTAGAATAGTAAGCAACAAATATAATTAATAAGCATAGAGGTTGTTATGTGCCCTGTGTCTGCAACCGGTGCTGCTTTTGGTGATACCATAGAGAACATTGGCTATGATGGCAGTAATAAAGATGACGTAATGCAATCTGGTGTTTCTGGTAGTGATTTTCAGCAGATCGAAGCTCCTCCTGCTACTGCAGATACTGCTATTTCAAGAGTTGCTGTTACTGTGCGTAAGGGTGGGAGGGCTAGGTCTTCTGCCAAAAAACGTGATACTGTTTCTGCCGTTTCTTCTTCAGCTACCGCTGCTTCTGTAGGTAAAGGTATGAGTACTACGGACAAGGGTAAGGCTCCTGCCAGAAAATCTGCTACTGCTTCAACCTCTACTGCCATTCCTGATGCTGTGCCTAAGGGGGTGAGGGGTAGTAGGTCTTCTGCCAGAAAGCGTGATGCTGTTTCTGCCGTTTCTTCCTCAGCTACTGCTGCTTCTGTAGGTAAGGGTATGAGTACTACGAAAAAGGGTAAGGCTCCTGTCGTAAAATCTGCTACTACTTCAACCTCTACTGCCATTCCTGATACTGTGCCTAAGGGGGTGAGGGGTAGTAGGTCTTCTGCCAGAAAATCTGCTACTGCTCCAGCCTGTACTGCCAGTTCTGATGTTTTTGATTCACTGGGTGTTAACTTACATCCTGATAGTGCTCAAATAGTTAATGATCTCCTTCTTAAAGTTGATAAACTAGCTGGACGTATTTACAGGGGTACGGTAAGCAAACAATTTACATCAAGTGTGAGTGGTGGACTTACGATGACGGGACTTAGTATTTGGTATAATACTTATGGACCACTGTTTAAGGTTAGTTTTGTATACAGATGCCTTCGTGAGTATCATTGTAAGCACAGGCCTGTTTTTATACGTTCTCTTCCTGTCATTAAAGTATTGTCTGATTTCTCTGGCAATGATGTAGAGACGTTAAATGGAGATGTTTTGCTGAGTTTTTTATCGAAACTAGATTCTGCTGTTCGTGGTATGGTGGAGGGTATTTTTAACTCTAATTGGGCTGAAGTAACCGGTAATGTTTTTAGTGCTCTAGAGGAAGGGTACTTGGGTGACATTAGTTGTAAAGATTTTATCGATGTTCTCGGCATTGCTGGTCTTCCCTCAATGGTATTCTCTCCAGTGTCGTATTTAAAAAAACAATCTTCGAAAACAAATACAGATAGTAAAGACATTGGTAGTTGTACGGCACCAGGAGATGGATCTTCTTCTTCTGCTCCGATTGCGGAAGGAGGACACGCCAGTAGCAGTAGTGTTTCTATTCCTGTTTCTGCTCATGCTGATACAGAAATTATTTGTGTTGATGTTGAGGAGGTATCGCCCACCAAATGTGTTGATTTGCTGGGTCTTAAGTTTCATCCCGATAGTGCTGAAATAATTTGTAAGCTCTTTTCTGGTCTTCGTGAATCTGCAAGAACATCTTGTTCTTGTTCTATAATCAACTACCTCCTGACGGCTATAAATAGCGGACTTTCTGCGGTTGGGATAGTTATTTGGTGCAATGTTTATAGAGAACTTCATCTATATAGTTTTGTGTCTAAGTGTCTTTGTATATATCATTACAAGTACCGTCCTAGTTTTGTACGTGTGCTTCCTGATATTAGAATATTATCAAGTTCCTCTGATTGTAATCTGGTTCCATTGAGTGGAGATGTTTTATCGGTTTTTTTATCTAAACTGGATTGTGCTATTCGTGATGTGGTGGAGTCTATATTTGATTATGAGTGGGATGAAGAGGCTGCTAAAGTTTTTTCTAAACTAGAAGATGGATCATTGAGTAATGTTAGTTGTGAAGATATAATTAATGTCCTCGATGTTGCTGGTATTCCTGTAGTGGCATTTTCAGCTTCACAAAGATGGCGTACGCCGGGTAAAAGAAAAACATCAGGAAGTAGTAGTAAAGTTACAAGTGAGGGTACGGCTTCAGCAAGTGGTGTTACAGATGTTGCTTGTTCTGCTTCTAGTTCGCAGTTTCAGTCTGAATTATCATATCAATCTGAAGTTGCATCAACTGTTTCTGGTGAATCTTTGATTGCTAGTGATGTTTTACTACTCTCAACTGCTGCTGATGATGTTTCTGATTTGGAAGTTTTAGTAGATGGATTATCTACACCTTGTTCTTCGCCTGTACTTGTACCAGAATCCTCATCCTCACTTGAGTTGGAGCAGTTGCCAGTGTTTCCTCCTTTTCTGCAACATCATTGGCTAGAGAAGTTAGATTGATAGCGGTTGGTGCTTTTCTGTGTTGGTATTTTTAGTAGATGGGGATTGCCTTCTCCTCCATCAGAACCGCGTAATTTTGTGCGTTCGTTGTGTACACATGTGGTTGTTTTAGCATTACTCTTTTGTTATGTTTATTGCATGCTTGGGTATGGAGGCGGGTTTTTTTGCTTGCATTCATTTGAATTTCAATAGGTATTACAATCTCTAGCGGAGTGATATATTTATTTAATCGTTTTTTATACCAATGCCAATTGGTATTTTCGTCGTATTTATGATTTGTACGCCATGAAAAAAATGTATTTATGCAGCCATACTTATACTATAAAGTAGTACTAGATTAGTGGATGAAAGATAAGATAAATTTCTAGTTGTAGTTGGAATGTTGATCATTTGTTGTTTTAGCTTGGTAGTTCATTTCAAAATGACGTTGATTATATGTCTAGTTTTATGCTAAATTTTATTGTTTTTTTATGTTGTATTTTGCAGTTTTTGTACTGGTGAGTATTGACAGCAGTAATTTTTAATTACACCAGTGGGAAAGTGTTATTTATGTAAAATTAGGATAAATATCCTATACTTTCATGGACACGTATGGGTTTTTCTATGTCGTACAAATTTTCTAGTTTTTTTAGTGCTGCTTAATTGGAGTGTTGCGTACGTACGATAGTTATTGCTCCCTTATTGTTAGTAGATTTTCGTTGCGATAATAGAACACATATTAATATTGATGTGTTAGAGGTTGGGTATGAATCCTGTAATTGGTGTTTTTGATTCTTGTTCTTGTGTTAGTACTGGATGTGATGATCATTCTGATCAATTGTCAATTGTTAATTTGCAGCAGGCTAAATCTTCTTCTGTTTGCGTATTAGACGGTACTACTGGTACCAACGCTTGTACTACACTTGCTAACTCTGTAGGTAAGGTCAAGATTGGGTGTGAGAAAGTGGATGGTACCGAACCTAGAATTGTTTCTTCTTTTACTTCTGGTAAAAGGATCGTTCGTGCTCCTGTTTGGAAATTACCTGAAGCTTACATTTCTGATATTGCGCCTGTTAGTTCTGCTTCTTCGAGTGCTATGGAGTATTGTGGATTGATGTTCCGTCTCCCAGATTTACTAGTGTTATCTGCTATAGAGAGTGATTTTTTGCGTTCTGTTTATGAACGTGCTTGTTCAACTTTTTATTATTATATTAGAGAACATTTTTCCATGTATGGCACTTTTAATGAAAGAAGAGTTTCTGATTTACGCAGTGAGTTATTTGCTGCTGCTTCAATGGATGCTAGTACTCTTCTTAGAAGTCTATACCTTGATAGAATTAATAATTTTACTGTTTCTTCTTCTGGCATTCCTAATGGGGAAGTGAGGAGACTTACTATGGAAGAAATTACAGAATTTTTGAGATTGTTTACAGTTAATGTAATGATTAAAGTTGATGATGGTTTATCATTTGCGTGGAGCTCTGAGATATCCCGTTTCTATACGGGTAATATTTCTTTGTCGGCGATTTCGGCTTCTAGTGAAATTAGTGGGAAGATGAGCTCACAATCCGTACCCAATGGTGATGAAGTTGCTGCTGCTAGTAGTTTTGATGTTCCTGTGGCAAGAAGTTTAGATCATGATGGGGCTTTGTCTGATGGTATATTATCAACATTTGTTTCTGATGTAGGCTCATCTTGTGTTCCAGATATATCCAATGAGTTTGTTTTACCTACCAACTCTGCGGCCACGGTAAATTTAGAGAATAGGTTTTCTTCATCTGAGTCTGGAGCGTTTGTTATTGATGGTGTTTGTTCGTCCTCTCGGGAATTGGTGGATAGTGAGGTCGGTTCGTCCTCTTATGTTCCCGCTACAGTGAAAGAGTGTCCTGCAGATGGTGGTTCTTTTGGCTATCTTCGCGGACTGAAAAAATCACTTATAAGTAGATTCAGTGTTGTTGACAATCCTTCTTCTTTAGCGAGTTTGGGTAGTGGTGCTGCTAAACCTTTTTCTTAGTTGTCTGCGGGACAGGCAGTTTTGCAGCCTCCGCTGCAGATGAAGATGTGGGATGGGTAATTTGATAGCGTTAACACATGTCAAGTTTTTTTGTGTGTTTTACTGTATCCAGTGTGTGACTGTATATAACAAAAAGTCTGATTTTTTTACCTTGGTGCTACGGTTTTGTGGTACAGAGCGTGTTGACTATACCAGATTTGGTGGCGTTAGTTTATTTAGCCACAATGGGTTGTTGCGGTTTTGTTAATGTATAAATAAAAGTGTTATTAAGTATTATTAAATTTTTATTTAGGGGTGACTATCTAAGCTTGCATATTGACGCATGGCATGTTCGTGTCTAATGGTTGAATATGTAAGGTTCGTTTTTTTGTGATGAAGCACTAATGATGTATACCTTAAATTTGCGTTAATTGAATAGTAATTAAAAGAATTGTTGAAATCTTTGGTGGTCGTAAAATGAATATAGCACCACGTGCACAGTACATAGCTATAGGGCCCAGTTTTTGGGGTTTTTCATTAATTTGATACTTAAAAACAGAGAGGAAGTGGCTCAGGAAACAAGTAAGTGATTTAACGTAATCAGCATTCATCACAAAAATATTGATCGGTATTTGTCTTTCCTTATTTGATGAATATAGATTTTGAGCATTGCAGGTAATATTTTAAAACATTTATACATACGAGTGTTTGGTATCGTATATGACATATCGTTCCACACAAGTTTTGTTTTGGTGTATGTGCGAGTCCTGTATCTACATGTCAAAGCAATAAAAGCGATAAATATAACCACCAATAAGTAGAGAGGTGGTTGTGTGTCCTGCATTTACAAACAGTGCTGCTGTTATTGGTGGTACGCTCAGAGAGCGGGGACTCTAGGAATAGCAATAGAGAATATACAGGTGCTTTTGTGTGTGCCATGTAGAACACCTCCCTGATTTTATACGTACTCTTGCTACTACTGACATTCAAGTATTATCAAGTTTCTCCGATCGTATGTTAGTCCCGCTAACAGGAAGTGGATTGCTGAATTTTTTGTAGAAACAGATTGTGCTGTTAGTGATATAGTCAATTCTGTGTTTAATTTGAAGTGAGGTTAAATAGCCAGGAGAGTTTTTTTTGAAATAAAAGAGGGATTATTGGGTGATGTTAGTTGTGAAAACTTTACTATTGCTCTCGATATTTTCTGTGTTCCTAGGGTGGCAATTGTAGAGCCCAAAAAGATTTACGAAACGTTTTAGGAATAAAAATTGTACGTCCAGAAAGTAGTAATGGAGGTATAGTTGGAGGTGCTTCAGGAGGTGACGCTGTTGATCTTGTTCTCTCTTTGCCATTTGTTCTCAATCGCTTCAATTGCCTCAGTCTTAACCTGAGTTACAGCCAAGGTTTTTGTTACTATATTAGGAGAGTTTTATGGCCCACCTTCAGAATTGATTAGGTTGTTTTCTGCTGAAGCTTTTGGTGATGGATTTTCCTCTGATCCTATTGCGCTGGAAGGTCACATAGGCGGTGATTTTGCTACTTCTTCATGAAAGTGATGAATAGTGTAGACTTTATAGGACTGGGCGAGCTATTTAGTGCAAAAATTATGAGGAAATGCGAAAATATAATTTTATATGTAGGTGTTTTGTGCATATCATTTTAGGCACTATACTGACTTTATACGTGCTCTTGATGGTATTCAAGTATTATCATGTTCCTATGATCGTAGGTCAGTGCCGCTAAAGGGAATTGGGTTACTAGATTTTTTTTATCGGGGCTATATACATCTAGGTATTACTCCATCAGTAACTGGAGGTCCACTGGGATATATTAGATACTTCTTAAGAGCTAAGCGTAAGATGTTGGGAAGTAGTAGTAAAGTTTCATCTTCCAGTACGTAGCTTCATTGGTCTGAGGCGCAATTATGACCCTTGTTGCTGTTAGGGAAGTGTTTTGATCAGTCTTCTCCTATAACCACACTCTTTCGCAACTTCAGTATTAACTATAATTGTCTTCTAAGCCTCGGCCTGAATCTTCTTTGACTCTTATTGCTGAGTCTGTTGCTGTGTTACCTATCTTTGGTGAGTCTTCTTCGATTATTAGTTGAGATTTTTTAGTCTCAACTGTGGATGTTGTTGCTTATGCTTTGCGAGTTTTAGAAGACGAATTGTCTTTACCTTCACTCTCATCTTTATATTCATCTTAATCCCTGTCTTTATCTCCGTTTGAGTTAGAAGTAGCTGCTGATATTTTTTCTGATTTTTCGCCGGCTAGAGAAATTGTAGTTAGATTGACTGCAATTGGTGCTGTTTCTAAGTTTTGAGGTTCAGGAGATGAATCGCTTTCTTCTTTAATTATGCAGTTAGTTAAGGATCCTATTTGGGTACCTGCGAGTAATGGTATTGCTGCTGGACCTTCTTCTTCTGCACCTGTTGGTGTTGTTGTCAATGTTCCGCTAGTAGATGTTGCTGCTATGGAAGATGATTTGGGTAATACAGCATTGATGAACCGAGTACTGCCACCTTAATTACTACTTTTTGCTGAATCAAGTGGTTCAGTTTCTGTTAGGGATAGAGGTGTGATGAGGAGGGTGTAAAAGGAGGAGTTCATTATAAAAATAGATTTTATTTATCACTACCGGGGTAACATAATTTTATGAGTTTTTGTGTGTGGGTGGTGTCTTTATACTACGTTTAGTGTTGTGCATTGTGTTTTTTCATATGAGGGCGCCATTTGTATTTTTAGAGCGAATGATTAATTATGTATCTCACATTGATCATGAAGTAGTTGGGAAAACATGTGTGACATTTGACTTGGATCAGTTTTTTTCTTTTTTTATTGAGTCGATATAATCTAGGTTTTAAGTATTGCAGGTAAATAATGATCAATTGATGCACCATATATTAATACAATACTTTTGTTTGTATAATTAGTTGTCGTTTATTGGATGTAAATATTTATTTTTTTTTAAGCTATATACGAGCTACCATGGCCCACTGGGGTTTTATTTTGCCTTAGTCTTTGTGCATAGGAACTACTGCTTTTGAGGATGTGAGTTTGGTAGTGTGGATAGTGTGAGTTATTTTATAAATTGAGCTAATTGAGCTATAAGAATAATGGTGACTATACCTATTCATGGCGTTGTGTCTGGGTTGATGATAGGATGAGGACGATGAAATGATAAATACAAACAGTGAGCGGAGAGAGAAGTTGTTATTGCGCATGTTATTATTGCACATTTGTTCAGTTAAGTAATGGCACAATTAGTGCATTGTGATTGATACTTTATTTATTCTTATTCATCTATGCAGCCAATTAGTTTTATTGGTATTGGGTGTGAATGTTTGTTTTTTTTAGTTATAATATGCAAGTTGTTTCGCGGATGAGTGGGTTGTCATCTTGGGTTTGTTAGTCGTGGGAGTTTTTCTGCTTGAGTTTGAGTTGATGACAATAAGTAGATAAGTAGATAAGTAGATAAGTAGATAAGTAGATAAGTAGATAAGTAGAATAAAAGTAGAAATTGATGCTAGTGCCAATTAGAAATAGCAGATAAGAATAAACAATAAGCGAGGGGGGTTGTTGTGTATCCTGCTTTACCTGTAGCTAGTGTTGCCTCTGCTTCTCTGCCTGCTGAAGAATCTGTTGCTGCTGAAGAATCTGTTGCTGCTGAAGAATCTGTTGCTGCTGAAGAATATGTTGCTGCTGAAGAATCTGTTGCTGCTGAAGAATCTGTTGCTGCTGAAGAATCTGTTGCTGCTGCTGTAGCATCATCTAGGGTTGATGGGTCTTCTTTGCCTGTTGTTAAGATATGTAAGGGGGTGAGTGCTAAGGGTAAGTGTAAAGCTCCTGCCAAAAAGCGAGGTACTTCCGTAGTTGCTTCTCCCTTAACTACTGCTATAAGTAAGGGGGTTAGTGCTAAGAGTAAGGGTAAAGCTCCTGCCAAAAAGCGAGGTACTTCCGCAGTTGATTCTTCCCCAACCGCTGCTATAAGTAAGGGGGTTAGTGCTAAGAGTAAGGGTAAAGCTCCTGCCAAAAAGAGAGGTACTTCCGCAGTTGATTCTTCCCCAACCGCTGCTATAGGTAAGGGGGTGAGTGCTAAGGGTAAAGCTCCTGCCAAAAAGAGAGGTACTTCCGTGGTTGCTTCTTCCTCAACAACTACTACGGATAAGGGAGTGGGTGCTAGAAAAGGTAGGGGAAGGGTTTGTTCTAAAAAATCCTCTGTTTCTGTTCCGGATTGTTCTTCACTGCATGCTATGGCACTTCCTGAGTGCCTCCCAATGATTAAAGATCTCTTTTCTAAGGTTGGTGTATTTGCTAGGAGTGTTTACGAGTACATGATAAGCGAACAACTCTCACCAGAAGTAAGTGACGAGCTTTCAGTGACCGAAGAAGCTATTTGGTACTCGACCCATATGGCAATGTGTGAGACTAGTTTTGTGTCCATGTGCCTTGGTGAGTACCATGCCAAGTACCGCCCTCGTTTTGTGCGTTCTATTTTTCTTTCTAAGATTCAGATATTATCGGATGCCGATGGTAGTTTGCTAGATTTTTTATTGGAGCTAGATTGTGCTGTTCTTAGAGAGGTGAAGTATATTTTTAACTCTTCTTGGAGTGAAGTTTCCGTTTCTCTGGAAGAGGGATCCTTGAGTGCCATTAGCTGTGGAGATTTTGTTAGAGTTCTTAATGTTGCTGGCATTCCAGCAGTAGCGTTATCGGCAAATGTAGAAGTTCCTACAAAAGAAGGAAGTAGTAAGAAGGGCACAGTATCGGGGTCTGCTAGTGTTAAAGGACTTACGCACTCTTCTCCTACCGTTCCCCAATCATTATCATCTCAATCTGGTTCACAGTTGGGTTCTTCGTTGCCATTAGGAGAGGACTCTGGTGCCGCACCTTCTGAATCGGCTATGCTGTCCTCTCCTGATATCGAGATTATTGAGGAGCCGCTTGTTTCTACCGAAGCGAGTGCTCTAACTGCCTCTTCCTCTGGTGCTTCATTGTCTGTTCAATGTGTTGATTTGCTGGGTGTTAAATTACACCCTGATAGTGCTAGAATAATTTGTGATCTCTTTTATGCAATTCGTAGATCTGCCAGAATGTCCTGCTCGAAGGGACTGTATCGTCTCTTAATGGCTGTGAGAGGTGAACTTTCAGGTGTTGTTCGGGTTATTTGGTGCAGAACTTATAAGGAACTTCATTCGGTTAATTTTATAGCTAAGTGTCTTTGTTTGTATCATTCCAATTATCGTCCTGATTTTGTACGTTCTCTTGGTGATATTCGAGTACTTTCGGGTTCCTCTGATCATAGGCTAGTACAATTAACTGGAGGTGAGTTACTAAGTTTTTTATCGAAACTGGATTGTGCACTTCTTGAGGAAGTTAGGTCTACATTTAACTCGGAGTGGGATGAATTAACTGATAAAGTTTTTTCTGAACTAGAAGGCGAGTCATTGAGTGGTGTTGTTTGTGAAGATCTTGTTAATGCTTCCGATGCTGTTGGTATTCCTGCAGTGGCATTTTCAGTTTCCCCCGGATATGAAAAGTATAGAAAACGTGTGATAGCTAAAAGCAGGACGTTAGGAAGTGGTCAACCTAGTGTATCTGTGCGTGCTACTGTCTCTGCCGTTGTAACATCACCTGTGGGTACTGGAAAGTCCTCTGTTTCTGTTCAGGATTGTGCTTCACTGTGTGCTATGGTACTTCCTGAGTGCGCTCTAATGATTGAAGATCTCTTTTCTGAAATTGGTTCACTTGCTATAAGTGTTTACGAGGACATGGTAAGAGAACAGTTCCCGTCAGAAATGAGTAGCAGGCTTTCGGTGGCCGAAAGAGCTGTTTGGTTATTGACCTACAGGGCAACATGTGAGGCTAGTTTTGTGTCTATGTGCTTTGGTGAGTACCATGCCAGGTACCGCCCTGATTTTGTAAATTCTCTTTCTGAGATTCAAGTACTATCGGATGTCAAGGGTAGTTTGCTAGATTTTTTGTTGGAACTAGATTGTGCTATTTGTAGAGCGATTGAGTCTGTTTTTAGCTCTTGTTGGAGTGAAGTTTCTGTTTCTTCGGAAGAGGAGTCCTTGAATGCCATTAGTTGTGGAGATTTTGTTAGAGTCCTTGACATTGCTGGCATTCCCGCAGTAGCGTTATCGGAAAAGGTAGGGGTTTCAATAAAGGAAAGTAAGGGTAAGGGTGCATCAGTAACTAGTGTTGTAGATCTTACGCATTCTTCTCCTCTCAGTCCTCAGTCATTACCATCTCAATCTGGTTCACATTCTGTTGGAGACTCTGTGGGTGAGTCTTCTTCTAATCTGGTTGCAGCAAAAAGACATAAGGGTAACGATAGTGTTTCTGTACCTGCTTGTACTACTACTGCTGTGGCACAGACAGTTTCTACTGAAGCTGGTACCGTAACTGCTTCTGCGTTTCCTACCTCTTCCTCTCGTGCTTCATTATCTGTTCAATGTGTTGATTTGCTGGGTGTTAAGTTACATCCTTGTAGTGCTAGACTGGTTTATGATCTCTTTTCTACTACTCGTGCATTTGCCAAAAAATCTTGCTCGCGGGTACTGAGCCGTTTCTTAAGTGATGTAAGAAGTGAAATTTCTACGGTTAGGCAGGCTGTTATTTGGTGCAGAACCTATAAGAAACTTCATTTACTTGGTTCTATGGCTAAATTTCTTTGTACGTATCATTCCAAGTACCGTCCTGATTTCATACGTTCTCTTGCCAATACTAGAGTATTATCAAGTTCATCTGATTGTAGCCTAGTGCCATTAAGTGGACGTGGGTTACTAAGTTTTTTATCGAAACTGGATTGTGCTATTGGTGAGGAAGTGAAGGCTGTATTTAACTTGGAGTGGGATGAGTTATCTGTTTCAGCTTTTGCCGGACTAGAAGATGGATCATTGAGTGATATTGGTTGTGCAGATCTTATTAATATTCTCTATACCGTTACTGCTCCCGTAGTGGTATTTTCAATTTCTAAAGGATATGAAAAATATCAAAGACGTATGATATGTCGAAGACGTGATCTAAACAAGAGCAAGACATCAGGAGGTGGTGCTAGTTCTCCCTGGACTTCTCTCCGACAAATTAGGACCGAGCCCAAGCCTGGGTCTTCTTCAACTCTTGGTCCTGTTATTAAACCTGTTGGTATGTTAACTGTTTCTGATCAACCTAGCAGTGTATCTGCGGTTGGCACTGTCTCTACCGTTGTGACATCACCTGATGGTGCTAGATCTTCTTTGCTCCATGTTAAGACCGTTCCTAAAAAACGTGTGATAAGTGAAAGCAAGATATCAGGAAGTAGTGGTAAACGTGCGGAGGGTACGGAGCCAGGAAGTCTTGCTATTGATGTTGTCCGCTCTTTGGTTGCCTCTCTTCCACGACTTGAGCCTCGGCATGGATTATCTTCTCGATCTGAATCATCGTCTAAGCGTCGTCTTCTATCTAAGATGCAGTTAGGGTCTTTGTCGCTATCAGATGCGGGTTCTGATCAGTCTCCTGGATTTGCGCTTTTTTGTAGAGATCAATCTGTCAGTTTATCTTCTACTGATACTGTCTCTACTGCTGTAGCGTTACCTAAAGGTGATGCTGGTTCTTCTTCATCTCTTGCTGCTACTGAGTCTGTTGCTGCGTCAACTGTTTCCGATAAACCTGTTGCTGCGTCAACTGTTTCCGATAAACCTGTTGCTGCGTCAACTGTTTCCGATAAACCTGCTGGTGTATCTACTACTGACACTGTCTCTGCTGCTGTAGTATTACCTAAAGGTGCTACTGAGTCTTCTTTGTCTCTTGCTGCTACCGGATCTGTTGCTGCGTTAACTCTTTCTGGTGAGTCTTCTTCGATTATTAGTGAGGATGTTCTAGTCTCGACTGAGGTTGTTGCTTCCTCTTTGGAAGCTTTAGAAGATGAATCACCTTCACCCTCGTCTTTATCTCCATCTGAATTAGGATTAGCTGCTGATATTTCCTCTGCTTCTCCTCTGGCTAGGGAAGGTATAGCTAGATTGACTGCGATTGATATTGCCTCTGAGTCGTGTGGGTTAGGTGGTGAATCACCTTCGCTTTCACCGGCATCTTCATCTTCATCTTCATATATGTATTCGTCTCCATCTGAATCAGGATGGGATGCTGATCTTTCCTCTTAAATCATTTGTTATGCAATTAGTTAAAGGACCTTTTGAGGTACCTACGAGAGGTAGTAGAGGTATGTTGTCTCCTCACTTCAGGGTAATTGCTCACATGGGAAGTGGACGAAAGGAAAAGAAATGAGTAGTTTGTGAGAAGGATCTTGCTTCCTAATGCTAGTGTCACATAGTTTTATACGTTTGTTGTGTGTAGGTGATTTTTTTTTGTAAGATAATGGCCATCACTTGTGTTTGCGTGCTTGGATATTGGCCTTGTTTTTTTCTCATATTAATTTGGGTTTTTAGGCAGTATTTCATTTCCCCCACCTTTCTTGTCCAACAACAGTAAATATTACAGTACATTTCTTTACACCAATATATTATTTACAATTTGCACATTATGAAATAAGTAACACTTATGCAATCATATTTATAACATAAAGTATCACTAAATTAATGGATAAAAGACTAATTTTTAGTTGCAATTAGAGTAGTGAGTATCTATGTTTTATCTTGGTGATTGGTGGTTTCTTAATGAATAACAACGACCGTTATCACCTTTTCCTATCCAAACTAAGTTTTATTGGTTTTCTATATTAGGGTTTGCGATTTTTGTTCTGTTACCTTCTGTTAGTATTATGTTAGTAGACTATTCATTACAATAATATAACATACATATATGTTGATGCGGATGTGTTAAAGGTTAGTTATGAATCCTGTAGTCGGAGTCTGTGATTCTTACATTGGTACTGAATGTGATAATCACCCTGATCGAAGTTCAATGGTTAATTTGCAGCAAGCTGAAGCTACATCTGTTTGTGTATTATACAGTATTGCTGGCACCACCACCTACACCACTGTTGCTACCTCTGCTGTAGGCAATGGCAAGGGTAGTGATAAGGATGAGAAGGGGGTTGGACCTGGTGTTCCTGCTTCTATTTCTGCTATAAAACTTGTTCAAGTTCCTGTTTGGGAAATTCCTGTTAATGTTCCTCCCTCTACTTCTATTGGAGGGATTGTTTACCTTCCTGTTCAATATGTTGATTTGCTAGGTGTTACGTTACTTCCTGAGGTTGCTGAAATAATTAAGGAGCTCTTTTGTAATTTTCGTAAATTTGCTGATCTTGTGTGTGATGTTGTGGTAGCTGACTATCTATCAACAATTAGCGAGAGCAGCGAGCTTTCCGCTACAGGGAGATATATTTGTTGTAAAAATTACAGGGAACTACACCTATCTGCTCTTATGTACAGGTGCCTCTGTGTGTATAATCTCAGATACCGCCCTAATTTTATACGTACCCTTACCATCACTGGCATTCAAGTATTATCGAGTTCATCTGATCGTAGGTTAGTACCATTAACTGGAAGTAGGTTACTAGATTTTTTATCAAGACTGGATTGTGCCATTAGCAACATAGTGAACTCTGTGTTTAACTTGAAGTGGGATGAAACAGCTAAGAGGTTTTTTTCTGAAGTAAAAGAGGGATCCTTGGGTTATGTTGGTTGTAAAGATCTTATTGCTGTTCTCGATGCTTGTGGTATCCCTGGGGTGGCGCTTGCAGAGCTTCGAAAGCATGAGAGACAAAATAGAGGTGGTACGTCGGGAAGTAGTAGAGGTACAGTTGGAGGTACTTCAGGAGTTGGTACTATTGATCTTGCACGTTCTTTGCCATCTAGTGCTCAGTCGTTTCAATTGCCTCAGTCTAAACCTCAATCACGGCCAAGATTTTCGTCTCCATTAAGAGAATATGCTGGCTCGCCTTCCGAATTAATTAGATTATCTTCTGCTGTAGGTCCTGATGGTGATGTTCCATTGTCTGTTCAATGTGTTGATTTACTTGGTGTCACGTTGCTTCCTGACAGTGCTGAAATAATTAATAAACTCTTTCGTGATCTTCGTGTGTTTGCCAGGAATTTTACCGGTAAGGCAGTAACTGTCCACTCTTTCACGAATTTGATGAATAGTAAACTTTTGGAGATCGGGCGAGCTATTTGGTGCAAAAATTATAAGGAGGTGCAAAAATCTAATTTTATGTATAAGTGCCTTTGTGCATATTATTCTAGGCAATACCCTGACTTTATACGTGCTCTTGCCGGTATTAAAATATTATCCAGTCCCTCTGAGCGTAGGTTAGTGCCGCTAACAGGGGTTGTGTTGCTAGATTTTTTATCGAGACTAGAGTGTGCTATTCGTGAAACGCTGCTGCACATGTTTGAACTAGATTGGGGTGAAATGGTTGGTGATATTTTTGACAAACTAGAGGAGAGATCGCTGGATGCTGTTAATCTTAGAGATTTTGTTAGTGTGCTCGATGTCGCTGGCATTCCTTCATCAGTAACCTCTGGTTCCTCGGGGTATCTTAGATATTTCGTGGGAGTTAGAGATATTAGAGATAAGAATTCAAGAATTAGTAGTAAAATTACAAGTGAAGATGTAGTTTTAGGAAGTAGTGTTGTTGTAGCATTACCTAAAGGTGATGCTGGTTCTTCTTCGTCTCCTGCTACTATTGAGTCTGTTTCTGTGTCAACTGTTTCCGATAAACCTGTTGCTGCTTTAACTGTTTCTGATGAACCTGCTGGTGTGACTGCTACTGATACTGTTTCTAATGCTGTAGCGTTACCTAAAGGTGCTGCTAAGTCTTCTTTGACTCTTGCTGCTACTGAGTCTGTTGCTGTGTCAACTGCTTCTGATGAACCTGCTGGTGTGACTGCTACTGATACTGTCTCTACTGCTGTAGCATTACCTAAAGGTGCTGCTGGTTCTTCTTCGTCTCTTGCTGCTACTGAGTCTGTTGCTGTGTCAACTGCTTCTGATGAACCTGTTGGTGTGACTGCTACTGATACTGTTTCTACTGCTGTAGCGTTACCTAAAGGTGCTTCTAAGTCTTCTTTGACTCTTGCTGCTACTGAATCTGTTGCTGTGTCAATTGCTTCTGATGAACCTGCTGGTGTGACTGCTACTGATACTGTTTCTACTGCTGTAGCATTACCTAAAGGTGCTGCTGGTTCTTCTTCGTCTCTTGTTGTTACTGAGCCTGTTGCTGCTTTAACTGTTTCCGGTGAGTCTTCTTCGATTATTAGTGGGGATGTTCTAGTATCGACTGTGGTTGTTGCTTCCGCTTTGGAAGCTTTAGAAGATGAATCACCTTCACCTTCGTCTTTGTTTCCATCTGAATTAGGATTAGCTGCTGATACTTCCTTTGCTTCTCCTCCGACTAGGGAAGGTAGAGTTAGATTGACTGCGGTTGATACTTCCTCTGAGTTGTGGGGGTTAGGTGGTGAATCACCTTCGGTTTCACCGGCATCTTCATCTTCATATATGTATTCGTCTCCGTCTGAATCAGGATGGGATGCTGATCTTTCCTCTTTCTCTCCAGAGTCACCTTTATTGACTAGAGAAGTTGGATTAGTTGAGGAAGGTATTGCTTCTACGTTGGGGGCTTTGGGTGAATCAACTCCTGCGTTCTCATCTGAGCAGCTAATAGTGCCGATTACTGCCTCTTCTTCTATTTCTGCCCCTATAGGAGAATCTTTTACGGCAGCTAAGGGTAGTTCTTATAGTTATTTTTACGGACCTAAGAAATCATTTATTATGCAACTGATTAAAGGGACTTTTGAGGTACCTACTAGCAGTGCTGACATTGGACCTTCCTCTTCCGCGCTTGTGGATGATGTTCAGCCAGTAGCTGCTGCTAATGATATTGCTGCTGAGGAGGATGATGTGGGAGCGGGATTGGCAGCGTTGCTGAATCGAGGGTTTTTACCTTCAACACTAATTGCCAGTGAATCAAATAGGTCTATAAGAGTTGATAGAAGTGGAGTATCTTCTTCACATCATAGTGGTGCTCAGAGAGGAGGTGGGCATAAAAGGAAGAGGAGTTAATTGTGAAAATTGATCCTATTTCTTGTTATTATCATTGCAAGATTTTATGCGTTTGTTGTGTGCAGAGGGAGGTTGTGCGATAGAGGCTCTTCTTCTTTGCATTGTTGAATCCTTATATGTAGGCGGTGTTTTTTTGCCTGTATTCATTTAAATTTTTGTGTTTTCCCAGCCCTCCACACTTACTTGTTCGATAAATATTACACTACATTAGTGAAGTAGTATATTTATTTAGTCATTTTTTATAGCAATACATTATTTTATCGTATTTTGTAATTTGTACGTTATCAAAAACGTTATGCTTATACAATCATACCCACTATATAAAATAGTACTAAATTAGTGGATAAGGAAAATTTTTAGTTTGATATTAATAAATAACAATGATCTTTTTTATCTTAAATTTTGCAATTTTTGTACTGTCATATATTAATGTAAGTAGTTTTTAGATATACCAATGACCCACATACTTTATATATGTTTATTTTTTCATATGTAATTTTTTATACCATATAAATTTTTATATTAAATGTATAAAGCTTATTTTTTTGTGATACCAATGCTTAATTTTTTATTAATTAAAATAATTATTAATGATCTTAGCGATAGTAAATAAATCTATACGGCGCACAATTTATTAATCGCTAAGTTTTTTGTTAATTTTATGTTTCTATAATAAAATTATTATCAATCACTAATCACAAAATTTGCATACAAGAAGATATGTTAAATATTAAATTCGTATAATGTACATACTAATAATTTAGATATTTATTTTTTTATTGCATTTATGATATATATATTATTAGTATTACTAAAGTATATTTTAAATACTCACACAATTTTTATATTATCCATATCAGTATACATATATTTCGTGATCCACTTACATTAAATATGCATATTGGTTAATTTATTGTTTTACTTTGATAACATTAATCCATGTCATGCAACACATTTTATGTTTTTGTTATGAAGTATGGTGATTAGTATTTGACATAAATATGTCATTGCTTATCTTTTGTGCAACTGGTAAAAATATGTCTCTCGATAATGTTAAGTAATAAATGCTCTTCATGTTAATTATGTAATTGTGATTTCTTTGTTTGAAGCATTAATAATTCTTTAATATGCTTAGTACATTACTACAGTGTATGGCATTTAACTACATATTAGGCATGATTGGTTGTTTTTTTGACGCATTTTTTTGCCTAAATTAAGATATAAAAATAATAATGGTGTATGGCACATGTTATGTGCAGTGTTATCTACTGTTTGTTGTGGTGTATATCTATTATTTTGGCATGTGAGTTGATAGTAGGATATTAATGTAATGAGCATGAGTAGATGGAGGGGGTGATATTCATCCTGTGACTGCAATTGGTGATGCTACTTCTAGTTATTATCCTGAAAATAATGAAGGTGGCAATAATAAAGAAGATAGTACTGTACAGTGTGGTGTCTCTTCTGGTTGTTATTTGCAGCAAGCTGAGGCCATTTTTGATACTGCTTCAGATACTACCGTATATAATGGAGTGATTACTAGGACTATAAGTAATATTCCTGCTGAACATTTTATTGCTACTACTGTTCTTTCTGCTGATGATAATGTTTCTTGTACAACATTTGCTATTCCTACCATTGCTGGATCAATGAATGATATCGTACCATCTACTGTTTCTGCTGAATCAAGTGTTGTTAGATCTTCTGAAACGTTAACCTCTAACTCTTGTGTTTCATTTTCTGTTCAACGTGTTGATTTACTAGATGTTACATTACTTTATGAGGATGCGGAGCTAATTAACAACCTACTTAATGATTTTCGTGAGTTTGCTAAAACTACTTGCGAAAATATGGTAACCAACTATGTTTCAACGACTGTAGTAAGTGGTAAACTTTCTCCGATTGGTAAAGCTATTTGGTGCAAAACTTACAGGGAACTACATAAATCTAGTTTTATATCTAGTTGCCTCTATGTGTACCATGTCGAGTACCGTTCTGGTTTTATACGTACTCTTACTAGCGTTCAAGTAGTATCAAGTTTTTCTGGCGGGATAGTGCTATTAACGGGAAGTAGGTTACTGGATTTTTTATTGAGACTAGATTGTGCTATTCTTGAGATAGCGAATTCTACATTTAACTCAGAGTGGGGTGAAGTAGCTGAGAGAATTTTTTCTGAACTAGAAGATGGATCCTTGGATGCTATTAGTTGTGAAGATTTTATCAATGCCCTCGATATAGTTGGTGTTCCACTAGTAGCAATTTCAGGTTCTAAAACACGTGCAAAAGGTAAAGATAAAGGTAAGACGTCGATAAGTAGTAGTGAGGGTATAGCATCAGGAAGTATTAAGGAACCTACACATAATTCTCTTCCGTTTCATAGATCACTGTTGTTCCAGTTTCAGCCTGAATTATCATCTTATCCGTATCATCAATCTGGTCCGCAATTAAGTTCTTTGTCTCCATTAATTAAAGCTGATATTCTACCTTCAAAATTTATTAAATTGTCTTATGATGGAGTATCTTCTTCTGGTTCTACTGCAGTAAATGGACAAATTGTTAGCAGTAATGGTTTTGTTAGTGCTACTGTTACTTCTTCTGCAATGCTAGACTTTTCCTTGTGTGTGCCATTACCTGTTAAACATGTTGTTTTACTGGGTGTCACGTTACTTCCTGATGGTGCTGAAATAATTAATAAGCTCTTTAGAGATTTTCGTGTATTTGTTAAACGTGCTTGCGTGGGTATGGTAACACGTTATCTGTCAATGATTGTAAGTGGTGAGCTTTCTCCAATTGGTAAAGATATTTGGTGCAAAACTTATAGAAAACTACATGAATCTAATTTTATGTCTAGGTGTATTTGTATATATCATGCTAAGTACCGTCCTGGGTTTATACGTACTCTTACTAATGTTAAATTATTGTCAGGTTCTTCCGATAGGCTAGTGCTATTAATGGGAAGTAAACTACTAGATTTTTTACTGAGACTAGATTGCACTATCCTTGAGATAGTGAGTTCTACATTTAACTCGGAGTGGTGTGAAGTAGCTGAGAGAGTTTTTGCTAAAATGGAGGATGGATCATTAGATGCTGTTAGTTGTAAAGATTTTGTTAATGTCCTCGATGTTGCTGGTGTTCCTGCAGTAGCGATTTCAGGCTACCAAAGACACATGAAATATGTTAGTGAATCTTCAGCTCCTGCTGCTAAAAAAGAGTTTCCTATGGACAGAAATAATAGTTCTTTGAATTATCTTCGCGGACCCAAGAAATCGTTTATAAGTAGATTTTTGGGTATGGTTGGTCCTTCTTCTTTGTTATCTGTAGCTAATGTTTCCACCACTACTTTTTTTTCAAAGTATGACTTGAGTGCTAATGAATCTTCACTGGCTCCTACCGCAGAAAAAGAACTTTCTATAGGAAGAAGTAGTAGTTCTTTGAGTTATTTTCGTGGACCCAAGAAATCATTTATGAGTAGATTTAATATTGTTGGATGTTCTTCTTCAGTATCTGCAGGCAGTAATGCTGTGGTTTCAGTTGCTGCTAAGGATGAGGGGGATGAGAGAGAAAGATTGTTAGTATCGTTGAATTGTGGATCACCTACTGACGGTAAATCAAGTAGCTCAATGATGGACGATAGTGGTGGAGTGTCTTCCTCACATTGTGGAAGTTCTAAAAGGATACGTGGACGGAAAAGGAAAAATTAATTTCGTAATTTTGAGTGCTGATTTTATTACCAGTATTGCATAATTTTATACTTTTTTCTGTATGCAAGATATATATATAATGGTTCTCCTTTGTATTCCTTCATGATTAAATAAAGTTTATGTTTTTGTTCTCATATACTATTTTGACTTTTTCAAAAAATCATACCCACACCATTCTATGTTTAATATGCGTTAGTAGTAAGTTAACTTATAAATTTTTTAGCTCAATTAAAATGGCAGGCATTTGATATTATAATTTTATTTCTTAATAAATGATAAAGACCCTATTTTATATAAACTAACTTTTATTGTTTTTTCTATAAAGTCAGGGCAAACATAATCGATGTTCTCTATCTAAAAATTATTTATATCAATTATTAATGTTTCATCTAATTGTTGTCTATTACGTATATATTATATTTTAGTATTTTCTTGAGTTTAGATGAGATTTGCCGGAAGAATAAAAAATCATATATATCATATAGGTTATTTCCAATTTCTACCCGAATAACATTAGTTATAACGTTAAATTGTATGTATTATTTATTTTTAATTATTGAAATAATATATTGATATTTATATCTTGCAAGTTGTTAAAATATTTGCCATGTTGTTGTGGTGTCTCTAATAGTTAATGCATGTGAGGTGATTTTGCATGAGTGATTGCAGCATGATCGATGTGGATTCTTTGCGCTACCCTTCGATTGATATGGAGTCTTCAGATAATGACATAAGTGTTCATTTCTCTAGCACTGTGCAGCATTCTAGTAGTAAATATATTGATGCATATAATATATGTAAAACAGGAGGGAACTCTCTTGTAGAGGGCAGTTCCATTTCATGCCAATCAGTTTTTTATCAGGATCTGGTTAATCCAATTCATTATTCTACAAATCATAGGCTATTGTTGAATTCTGTTCTAGGTAGTTGTTGCACCGTGTTCGGTAACACAATATTAAACAATGATTTGAGATCTATAAGTGCACTTGAGAATTATTTTATAAATTGTCTATTTGTTGCTATTACCGATGTACTATATGCTTTTGGAGAACGTTTCTCCAATTATCTAATACTTAAGGGATACAATGTTGTTTCAATAAAAGTATTAATCTATGATTTCATATCGTACATTAAATCTAACGTTAGTACTATCATGAGCGAAATTGACGATAAATGTTTGACACTTTTTTGCTCAAAAATTAGTGTAGAACTAAGAAAAATATTAATAAATTCATCAGTATTAGATGGTATTACAGAAAGATTGTTGCTTCCTGGTGAGGTTGATGTATTGGAGTCATGCTTTAACGCGGTCATTTCAAGCAATAAGAGAATATTAGTCGATTCTACTATTGATAGGTATACCTTTTATCTTAGAATTACTTTGTTTCCTGATGATGTTGTTGTTAGTAGAGACTATAAAGAAACTATTATTTCATATTGTTCCGCTGCTGCTTTTTCATGCAAGTTTTCTTTATTTTTTTCAAAAGGCAATAATTTTGTAGATAATACTGCTTGTTTTGATTCACATCTAATATCATTTCCTTATTCTTATTTTATGTATAATCGAGAAAAATTAACGACCCTCAAGTCCGGTTTGAGAACTTTTGATGCTTATTTGTTAAATAATATAAAGTGTGATTTTATTATTTCTGTAACTAGATTAATTGACTTAAAGATTGAAGAAATCGGATTGTTGACCAGAAGAACAGTAGATATCTCTGATGTTCGTTTGGGTTTGATTAATTTAGAATTAGATTCTTACAGATTAAGGTCAGAAATATGGAAAGATGCCGTTGATATTTTTGATAGAAATTTTTTTCCCAGATTGCATGATTTAGGATTGGGAGCGGTAAGTGACTCATATAGTGGCACTGTAATTAGTATGCTAGATGATAAAGAGTTTGTTTATTCCTTTATTTGTGATCTATTTTATAGTATCGACACCATATTTAATAGAAATTTAAAAAAATTGATAAATGATATATCTAAAGATAGAAGTGAAGATATATGTAGTTGCCAATATATAAACGATCCGCTAATTAGTAGTAATAAATTTATTTGGATGTTTGGGTTTTGCATAGAAGAATCGGCTGTAAGTATTATTAATCACGGTATAGATCTTTTTTTAGTTGAGTCTAAATATCATATTCCTTGCTTATTCGATAAGTTGGTTTCATCCTACTTGTCCTCTAGAAATAAAGACGATACTGACCTATCTTTATATTTTAGCGCTTACAAGGCATTTTCTTTGGCTAAAACAAAATCTTCTGAAGTTTTTTATGAAAAAATTGCTCCTAAAATGCAATCGTTAGTGGACTCTGTTGTTATACGTGATAAGAATGTGTTTAGAATTGCATCGTTAAGGGAAACTATACATATCATCAGGAGTTGTATTTTTGATATTGATAACTCGCAGCTTAAGATTATGGATTATGCGTGGAGGAGTGCTATAGGATTGCTTACTGAAGGAAAGTAGCTTAGCGGTAAAAATGGCAATCATGGATCTGATGGATTTTTAGTTGATGCTTATGTAACTTAGTTAAAATACATACGTACTATTATAAATAGTACACAGTTTTGTTATTTTTACTTAAAGTATTGGTGGTGTTGCTCTGCATTTGTGATTCTTAACGAAGTAGCTATGCACTTGCTTTATTTGTTATTTCTTCCACCTGTGGTAGGTGTTATTTTTTATAGTTTACTTGTAAAGTATTAAATGTGGGCCAATTTTTGATGGGTTTTAATGCGGACAATATGTTGTTGGATAGAGATCCTGTAGAGTCCAGAGAGCTTATTTATTATCCTACTGTTTTGTCTTATAATGCGGGGGTGTGCTTTGCACTGTAACCAGTTGCTGTAATTAAATGCTCATGTATATAAAGTATTATATCCATCAAGACGGATATGGGAATTTAACCAAGTTTCTCTTTTTCTATATCGTCAAATACAATCTTGGTATCAAAAGTTATTAAAGAGTTTTGCGTGTTTTTTGAGTAGCTTCCTAGCTCTGTGATGTGGTGGGTACATCACAATCAACTGTCCCTGTTCAATTATTTATCTTTGTTGTTGTCATCAACTGCTCATCAGGTGCTATTGCTATTGGTTATAAAAAGAGGCGATAGGTTAGCTCGTTCAACGTACACCGCAGCCGTATATTCATAGGG
This sequence comes from Candidatus Ichthyocystis sparus, assembly GCF_900078745.1. Classification (GTDB taxonomy): domain Bacteria; phylum Pseudomonadota; class Gammaproteobacteria; order Burkholderiales; family 2013Ark19i; genus Ichthyocystis; species Ichthyocystis sparus. The sequence continues at coordinate 41,477 of NZ_FKII01000056.1, forward strand.
ACCTGATCCAAGAATAATTAATCTGCTGCCTGCAAAATTTGCTGCTTACAATTTTGTCTCTTGCATTTTTTTCTGCATTATTTTTACTCTTACCTGTAAAATTTACTGTCCGTAGAAAGTGAATTTAATAATTGCTTTTATTGATAATTGTGTCAACAATATAGCTTCTAAGTACACTTTTTTGTCGTTACCTTGCATTTATTTAATTTTTGTGTAACTTTGATACTATCAAGTGATGTGATTAGCGGTTACAATGTTTATTAGTTGTACTTAGTGCTGCATTGTTTTTTTGCAATTTTGTTCTAGGAGAATGTTTTTTTATATTTTGGGGGGAACCGATGTTTGTTGATGTGGTTTCTGCCGTTTCTAGCTCAGTGGTGGTTATACTTTGTGAGAAAGTAGATCCATTTTAAGTTATTTTGTTTGGCTCTATGAGAGTTATAGTGGGTGATTAGCAAGGTCGTGAGGTCATATTTTATGTGGTTAGCCCAGGTGATTCTTTTTGATAGATAGGGACAGTTGGGTGTTTAAATTGCGATTATATGCGGACTATTGTATCTGATGAGTGGTGTTTTGCCTTTGTAATTGTACGTGTGGATTGCTATCTTATTTTAGTGATGTGAATATTGCGGGGTGGCAGCGTACGGCTTTGTCTGTCCGTGTTTAGTTTTGCAGTTGTTCTGCTTCGTAATGTTGGTGTATGGGTTTATGTTAGGATATTAAAGTAATTAATAAAGTATAAATAAGAATAATAAATCTAAACTTATAATAATGGAGAAGGGATGTTGTATCCTGTATCTTTAATTGGTGCCGCTGCTCCTGATGATGTTCCTGAAGGTAGTTTGCAGCAACTTGAGGCTCCTACCACTTCTGCTTTAGCTGCCACTACTTCAGCTGGTGATGCTGTTGTGGGTAATGGAGTGATCACCAAGGGTAGAGGTAAGTCTCCTGCCAAAGGGCGTGATGCTGCTGCTGTTTCTTCTTCTTTAGGTGCTGCTGTCGATCCGGGTGTTTTGAGTGCATTAGGTGTTGCTCTATCTCCTGAGGGTGTTCAAACAGTTGCAAATCTCTTTTTTAAGGTTAGTGAATACGCTAGACGTTTTTACCATAACATGGTAGTCAGACAGCTGCCGTCGTCAGGATTGAATGACGAGCTTTTATCGACTGGGATAGCTATTTGGTACGGTACTTATAGGGAAATGTGTAAAGATGTTTTTGTATCCATGTGCATTTGTGAGTACCATTCTAAGCACCGCTCTGATTTTATACATGCCATTCCTGGGGGTGTATTGTCTGACTCTTCTGACCATGGTGCAGTGCCATTAACTGGGAATAGTCTGCTAGCTTTTTTATCTAGACTAGATTGTGCTGTTCTTAGCAAGGTGGAGTCTATTTTTGGCTCTTATTGGGATGAAACTTCTGTTTCTCTGGAAGGGGAGGCATTGAATGGTGTTGTTTGTGAAGATTTTACAAGAGTTCTCGACACAACAGGTATTCCTGAAGTAGCTTTATCGATACTGGTAATAGGTTCCTCTGTAGAGAAAGAAATAGGTAGGGGCACGATTAAACGTACAGCGTCAGGAGTTATTACTGCCCCGGATCTTATTTTATCAACTCAGTATCATCCTGAAGATGGATCTTTTTCTGATCCAGTTGCAGGGGGAGGACATGTGGGCAGCGGTGACGTTCCTGTTTCTGATTGTGCCAAGGCAGTTATTGTTCGTGCCCCTGTTTGGACTCCACCTGTTCTTGGGGGGGGTGATGTTCTGCCTTCTGTTGGAGGTTCTGGTGCTGGATCTTTTCCTCCAATTACAGAAGAAGGTCATGTGGGCAGCGATAACTCTCCTGTTCCTGCTAGCGGTGAAATGAACCTTGATGATGGTGGTACTAGGTCTTCTTCTGTGGTTTTGGTTCCTTCATATCTTCAATGTGTTAATTCGCTGGGTCTGAGTGTTAGTTTACATCCTGATAGTACCAAACTAGTTGGTATGTTCCTTTTCAGGGTTCGTGGATCTCTCGTAATGTCTTTCTCGAGATCAGTTGGCAATTACATCTCAAAGGTGTTGCTTAGTGATATTTCTATGGTTCAGCGATCTATTTGCTTCAAAACTTATAGAGAATTGCATCTATGTATTTTTATGTCTAAGTGTCTTTGTATTTACCATTCCAAGTATCGTCCTGCTTTTATGCGTTCTCTTGCTAGTATTAGAGTATTGCCAGATTCCCCTGACCGTGGGCTAGTGCCACTAAGTGGATCTAACTTGGTAGATTTTTTATCGAGATTAGATAGTGTTGTTCGTGGTCTAGTGGAGTGTGTATTTAACTCGAGGTGGGATGTGGAAACTAATGTGTCCCATTCTGAACGAGAATGTGGATCATTGAGTGATGTTAGTTGTGAAGATATCATTAGAGCTCTCAATGCTGCTAATGTTTCTTCATCATCATTTTCAATTTTCCGAAGATATATGATATATAAAGGTAAGAGATTAGTAAGTGGTAGTAAAATTACGGGCAAAGGTACGGTTTCAGGGAGTGATACTACAAGTCATGAACCATTACCCAAGAGTCATCCTCGACCTAAGAAGCAATTACGGTTTTCACCCCTGTTAGGGGGGGATTCTGATTCCATTTTTGATGAATCTTCTTCTACTGGTAAGGACGTTTCAGTCTCTGCTAAGGTTGCTCCTTTATCTCTGCCTTCGGTTTCGTCCGCACCTATATCCTCATCTCCATATACTTCTGAGTCTGATTCCCAATCTAGGGTGGGATTGGAGTCTTTGTTGCTATTAAAGGATGTTGTTCATGATAGGTTTTCTAGCTATAGATTTGTTAAATTGCTTTCCTGTGTAGATCAATCTTGCAGTGTGTCTGCTACCGACACTGTTTCTACTTTTGTGGTACCACCTGAAGGTACTGAGTCTTCTTTGCCTCCATCTGAGTCAGTAGTAGCTGCTGATGTTTCCTTTGCTTCTGTAACTGCTGTTGCTACTTTTAGTGATGTCTCAGATAGCGAAAGTGCTGATAGTAGCAGAGAAGCGGAAGAGGGGTATATACAAGGAAGTATTGCTGGAGGAAATTTGCAGCAGGTTCTGGTTCCTCGCGATACTACTTCAGATGCTGCTATTTCAGCTGTTGTTACTGCTGTGGGTAATGGGGTGAGTACTAAGGGTAGAGGTAAGGCTTCTGCCAAAAAAGGTGCTGCTTCTGTTGCTGTTTCTTATTTGGATACTACTCTTAATCCTAATATTTTGAGTTCACTGGGTGTTGTGCTATCTCCTGAGAGTGTTCGAGTAATTGCAGGTCTTTTTTATGAGGTTGGTGAATTTGCTAGACGAGTTTATGAGGGGATGATAAGAAAACAGCTTCCATCAATCATGAGTGGTAAATTTTCAATGACTGGGCTAGCCATTTGGTACCATACCTATAGTTCAATGTGTAAGTATTTTTTTGTATCTAGGTGTCTTGGTGAGTACCATGCTAATCATCGCCCTGGATTTATAAGAACTCTTCCTAGCATTCAAGTAGTATCGGATTTTTCTGGCCATGATGCGGTGACATTAACTGGAGATGCTTTGCTAGGTTTTTTATCGAGGCTAGATTGTGCTATCCGTAGTGAGGTTGAGTCTATTTTTGACTCTTGTTTAAGTGAGGTTTCTGTTCCTCTGAGAGAGGAGTCCTTGAGTGCCATTAATTGTAGAGATCTTGTAGATGTTATGAGTGTTGCTGGTATTTCTCAGGTAGCATTATCGGTAATGCTGTTGGGTTTCCGCGTGAAAAAAGCAAAAAAACGCAGGATTCATAAAGATGATGTTCCTGTTCCTGTTCCTGTTCTTGTTCCTGGTGGGACAAGGATTGTTCGTGCTCCTTTTTGGGTGCCTCCTCTTGCTAATCCTTCCGAATTGAGTCTGTTGTCTTCCGACGAAAATTCTCGTGGTGGGCCTTCGTCTGACCCAATTGCAGTAGAAGGACATGCGGATGATGCTGTTTCTGTCCCTCATCCTTCCGAATTGAGTCCGTTGTCTTCTGCTGAAAATTCTCGTGGTGGACCTTCGTCTGACCCAATTGCAGCAGAAGGACATGTGGATGATGGTGTTGCTGTTGCTGTTCCTCATCCTTCCGAATTGAGTCCGTTGTCTTCTACTGAAAATTGTGGAGGTGTACCTTCTCCTGATCTAATTTCTGCCGAGGGTGATACTCCATCTTCTTCTGCATTTTCAATTCCTTCATATCTTGAATGTGCTTCTTCGCTTGGTGTTGAGTTACATCCTGATAGCGTTCCACTAATTCATAGTTTCTTTCGTAGAGTTCATTTATATATTGTAACTTCTTTTTTGAGATCGGTTCGCAGTTACATCTCAACTGCTATTGGTAGTGGACTTTCGGTTGTTGGGCGATTTGTTTGGTTCGAAACCTACAGGGAACTGAATCTATATAATTTTATTTCTAGGTGCTTGGGTTCGTATCATTACAATTATCGTCCTGACTTTGTACGTGATCTTTCTAATATTAGAGTACTATCAGATTCATCTGATCTTGGTCTCCAATTAAGTGGAGGTGGTTTAGTAGATTTTTTGTCAAGACTAGATTATGTTGTTCATAATTTAATTAATTGTGTATTTAACTCGCAGTGGGATGTAGAAGTTGACAGAGCCTGTTCTGGACTAGAGGATGGATCATTGGATAATGTTAGTTGTGAAGATTTAATTTATGTTCTTAACACCGCTGGTGTTCCTGAATTAGCACTCTCAGTTTACCAAAGACGTAGAAAAGGTGTAAAAAGACGTAGAGAAGGTATAAAAAGAAGTAGAAAAGGAATACCAGGAAGTAGTAGTAAAATTACAAGTAAAGGCAAGGCTTCGAGTGGTGGTGCTACGGGTGTTGGTTTACAACCTCAACCGGAATTATTACTCCAACCTCAACCGGAATTATTACCCCAACCTCAACCGGAATTATTACCTAGTAGTGATCTTCGATCTGGTGTTTCTAGTGGGTCTTTGTCGCCCCTCATACCTGAATCTTCATTTGAGTGTGATCAGCTGCCTATATTTGCTCCTTTTTTACAACACCATTGGCTAGAGAAGTTAGATTGATAGCGGTGGTGCTGTTTGTGTGTTGGTAGTTTTAGTTAAGTGGATGGAGGTAGCTTAGTGGATTTTTTATCGAGACTAGGTTGTGTTGTGCGTGAGCTAGTGGAGTCTATATTCAGCTCTAAGTGGGGATATGGAAACTGGCAAAGTTTATTATGAACGAGAACATGGATTTTGGGGGTTTTCCCAAAATATAAGACAAATAAAAAAGCAAGATGGCAAATAAAAACAAAACAGTAGGTAGTAGTAAAATTACAAGTGAAGGTACGGCTTACAGGAAGTAGTACTACATGTCTTATGCATTTTCATCTTTAGTGTGCAATTTCGGCATAATCTCAACCTGAGCGTTAATCTCTGCCTAAGAGTTATCTTAGGTCCAAGAAGCAATTCAATCTTCTTTTAGATTTGTTAAATTTTTCTATGGAGATCAATCAGTTTCTACTGACGCTTATTGGAGAATCTTCCACGTCAGATAGTAGTTCTTATAGTTATTTTAGTGGACCTAAGAAATTATTTGTTATTCATGGATCATTTAGTGGGGCGACTCTTGAGGTTCCTATGGGTAGTGGTATTGAGGCTGAACGAACCTTCCTCTTCGGTATCTATGAAGTGGTAGTGATCGTTGTATGATCCTCTTCTGAGCCTGTGGATGTTAGCAGTGTTCCTCTGTTAGCTAATGCTACCGGTATTGCTGCTGAGGGGGGTATCGGAGTGAGATTGGCAGTGCTGCTAAATCTTGGTTTTTCACCTTTATCCCGCCTGCCAGTGAATCAAGTGGGTTATACTATATGTGGTAGAGGTGGAGAAGGTGTATTTTCCTTACACCAAAGTAAAATGATAAGAGAGGAAGTGGTAGTAAAAGAAATGAGTAGTTTGTGAGAATTGATCTTACTTCCTAGTGATTAGTGTTAAATGATTTTATACATTTGTCGTTTGCATGTGGCATTTTTGTATGGTAAATTCCCATCCTTGTTTTTCCTACACACTTGTATATAGTCCGCGTTTTTTTCAATTTAGATTTTTGTTGGTAGTTTTTTGTCTCTTATCGTTTTTTCTATGTTAGGTTTTGTAATTTTTTTACTGTTGTACATTAATGTCAGTAGTAGGTGTACCAATGAAAAATAGTCTTCACTATTTATGTTAAATTATGATTATCATCTTGTACTTTCATAGATGATATTTCCTGTTTATGAATCATGTAATTGTAGGAGTTAACCTGTAATTGTAGGAGTTTGTGATTCTTATGTTGATACTGTGCATGATAGTTACCCCGATCAAAGTTTAACTATTAATTTGCAGTAAGGTAAGGCTTTTTCTGTTTGCGTGCTAGATAGTATTGACATTACTACCGCCTGTACTATTGTTGCTGTATCTGCAGGTAGGATAATAAACAGAGGTGCGGAAAAGGGTAATGGTACTGGACTTAGACTTGTTCCTGCTTCTGTTTGAAAATCTTCTGATTATGTTTCTGTTCTTGATCTAGTGATAGCTAGTACCGCGCCTTTTTTACGCAATGAATTGTTTGCCGCCGCTTCATAATGGTTACAACCATTCTGAAGAACATTCCACTATATCTAGTGGTAGTTATTTTAGATGATCTAAGAGATTATTCATTATAGGTAAATTAGGTATAGGGCCCGCTAATGAGGTGGTGCGCAAAGAAGAAGTGGACGTAAAAGAAAAAGGGTTAGCTAACTGCAAGAATAGATCTTTCTTTTTACTATTACATAATTTTATACATTTACATTTGTTGTTTGTTGTGGGTATTTTTGCACGATAAATGACCATCCTTGTTTGTCCTGCACGCTTAGAACCAGGAATTCAAATTATTAAAAGAGAAGTGACAGATTATCTCGCGCGGTATACATTGCAGCTCTGTACCCATAGGGACGGGTACCTGAACCAAGAATAATTAACTTGCTATTTGCAATCTTGTCTTTATCTTTTGTGTTTTTATTCATAATTTTTAGTGTCAGATAACGTTAATTATCATGTTTTTTTGTTACGTAATATAGGTAATACTTGGTAGTTTTACTATTGTTCAATGCCTCTTGAGAGGATCTAATATTTACTTTGGTTGATTTTGTGTCAAAGATATCATCCTCAGGTACGCTTATTTTGCGCAGATGGTTTGTGTGTCACTTTGGTACTGCCAAGTGATGTGCTTAACGGTCAGTCTGCTTATTGGTTGCATTGGGTGCTGCATTGTTTTTTTGCAGTGGTGCCCTAGGAGATGTTTTCTATTTTGTGAGGAACCTGTTTGTTGGTAGTTTGTATTATTTTTAAGAGAGATCTTTCGTACGAATTAGCAAATTTAGTTGCTCTTTTAACTCTGAGCGGTTGGTGCAGTTGTTGACATATGCGGTTCATCGTAAGGTTACTAGTACTCAGGTGATGTAGATGGTGTTTGTGCTTGGTGAGAGCACTTTACATTGTTTTGTGTGGCGGCATTGTACATAAACTACCATATCTGGTAGATAGTGTCGTGATATTTTGGGCTTTATTACTCCCTTAATTGTACGTGGTAACTGCTACTTTTGTTGTGATGTCAGTATCGAAAATGTAGTAACGTACTATTTTGTTTATTGGTGGCGTTGTGTGCACTTCATTTTGAAACTGTGCCTACTTCTCTTCTGTAATGTTGGTTTTTGAGTTTGTTCTAGGCTGTTAAAGCAATTAATAAAATAAATAATAAACATAAACTATAGGAAGGTGGAGGCACCATATTTATGTATCCTGTATCTTTAACCAGTGCTGATGCTTCTAGTGATCTCCCAGAGAGTGAAGGTAATAGTGGTAATAAAGGTGAAGGGGGCGCTGTACAGGGTAATATTCCTGGAGGTAGCTTGCAGCAAGTTGAGTCTCCTACTGCTGGGGGGGTGAGTACCAAGGGTAGAGGTAAGGCTTCTGCCAAAAAGAGAGGTACTGCTGCTGTTTCTTCTTCAGCTGCCGCTGTTATTGATCCAGGTGTTTTGAGTGCATTAGGTGTTACTCTATCTCCTGATAGTGTTCAAATAATTGCAAATCTCTTTTCTAAAATTAGTGAATACGCTAGACGTTTTTACGACAATATGACAAGCAGACAACTGCCATCAAGATTGAGTGACGAGCTTTCACTTACTGGGCAAGCTATTTGGTGCGATACTTATAGGGAAATGTGTAAAGATGTTTTTGTATCCATGTGCATTTGTGAGTACCATGCTAAACACCGCTCTGATCTTATACACGCTCTTCCTAGAATGGGGGTGTTGTCTGACTCTTCTGACCATGGTGTAGTGCCATTGACTGGGGATATTCTGCTAACTTTTTTGTCTAGACTAGATTGTGCTGTTCTCAGCAAGGTGGAGTCTATTTTTAGCTCCTGTTGGAATGAAGCTCATGTTTCTCTGGAAGGGGAGGCATTGAATAGTGTTAGTTGTGAAGATTTTACAAAAGTTCTAGACACTGCCGGTATTCCTGAAGTAGCGTTATCGGTAATGATAGCAGGCTCCACTCTAACAAGAGAAATAAATAAAGGTACTATTAAACGTACAGCATCTGGAGTTATCACTGCTCCCGATCTTGTATTATCATCTCAGTCTCATTCTGGTTTTTCACTTCGTATGTGTTCTCAATCTGAATCACAATTAGGATCTGCCTTTCCACCGGGTGAGGCTTCTGGTTCCGAGTTGAGTACGTTGCCTCCTGTTAGAGTTAGAGATTCTGGTGATGGATCTTCTTCTGATCTGATTGTGGCAGAAAGACATGCCGGCAGCTGTGACGTTTCTGTTTCTACTCATACTGAGACAGATGGTACTGTTCGTGCTCCTGTTTGGAGGCCACCTGTTATTAGTGAAGAGGGCACTCTACCTTCTTCTGCAGGGCTTTTAGAATTGAATATGTTACCTTCTGTTAAAGATACTGGTGCTGGATCTTCTTCTGATTTGATTGTTGCAGAAAGACATGCTGGGAGCTGTGAAGTTTCTGTTTCTACTCATGCTGAGGCAAATATTATTTGTGCTCCTGTTTGTACACCACCTGTTATTAATGAAGAGGATACTCTATGTTCTGCTTCTATTCCTTCATATGTTAAATGTGTTGATTCTCTTGGTGTAAGGTTACACCCGGATAGTACCCAAATAGTTTATGATCTCTTTTGTGACATTCGCGTATCTTTTATGACGTCTTTTTCGAGATCGATTAGCCATTATATATTAGCTACTCTAAGTAGTAAACTTTCAGTGCTTGAGCGACTTATCTGGTTCAAAACTTATAGGGAACTGCATCTATCTAGTTTTGTGTCTAGGTGTCTTTGTATGTATCATTCCAGGTACCGTCCTACTTTTATACGTGCTCTTGCTGGTATTCGATTGTTATCAGGTTCCTCTGATCGTAGGCTAGTTTCATTAAGTGGGGGTAGATTAGTAGATTTTTTATCGAGACTAGATTATGTTGTTCGTGAGTTAGCAGGGTCTATATTCAGCTTTAAGTGGGATATGGAAACTTGCAAGGCTTATTTTGATCGAGAAAGCGGATCATTGAGTAATGTTAGTTGTGATAATGTTATTAGAGTACTCGATGTTGCTGGTGTTCCTGCAGTAGCATTTTTTTCAGTTTTCCAAAAATATATGACAAATAAAAATAAGGCATCAGTAGGTAGTAGTAAAATTGCAAGTGAAGGTATAGCTTCAAGAGGTGGTATTACAGGTCTTATGCATTCTTCATCTTTAAGTATGCAATTTCGACCTGAATTACCATCTCAATCTGAGTGTGAACCATTATCTAAGCGTCGTCTTAGTTCTGAGAAGCAGCTAGGATCTTTGTTGCTATTAGAGGAGGATTCTAGTAAATCTTCTTATGGATTTATTAAATTGCTTTATTATAGATATCAAACTGCTAGTTTATCTGATGTTGCTACTGTTTCCATTTCTGATGAATCTTCTTCGAATATTGGTGATGATGTTTTAGTCTCGGATGAGGATAGTTCTTGTTCTGAGTTTGGAGCTTTAGGTGAGTCGTCTTCTACGCCTTCATCTATATATTCGATTTCATCTTCATCTACTTCTGAGTCTTCATCCTCTACTTCTGAGCCTTTATCCTCATCTACTTCTGAGCCTTTATCCTCATCTACTTCTGAGCCTTTATCCTCATCTACTTCTGAGCCTCATTACCAATCTGTGCCTCAATTAGGATCTTTGTTGCCATTAGAGGAAGTTATAGTAGAGGAAATGGTAGTAGAAGAAATGATAGTAGAGGAAGGGGAGAATTCTGATCAATCTTCTTCTAGACTTGTTGAATTTTCTTACGGAGATCGACCTGCTAGTGTACCTGATGCTACTGATACTGTTCCTATTTTTGTGGCATTACCTGAAGGTCCTGGTTCTTCTTTGCCTCTTGTTGTTGATCCTGTTGCTGAATCGAATGTTTATAGTGAATCTTTGTCGCCTGCAATCGTACCTGAATCTTTATCTTCATTTGAGTGTGAGCAGCTGCCTATATTTACTCCTTTTCTACAACACCATTGGCTAGAGAAGTTAGATTGATAGCGATTTGTGTTGTCCGTGAGCTAGTGGAGTCTATGTGATGAATCTTCTTCTGATCCAATTTGCAGCGGTAAGATACGTGGGCGGCGGTGAGGTGTCTGTTTCCGCTTGTGCCTAGACAGTTATTGTTCGTGTTCCTGGTTTGGATGCCACCTGTCATTGAGGAGGATAATATTCTGCCTTCTGTTGGAGATTCTGGTGCTGGATTTTTTGTTCAATAACACGTAGCACATGCAGATACCTCCTTTCCTAAAAATACTGCTACAGATGATAGTCCTAAATACTCTGCATTGACACCAATTGCTACAATTAAACAATCCTCATGAGTGCGAAGTGTTAGCTCCTTCAAGACCAAATGGTCTTTCACTAAGATGTGCTTTTCCTGTATTGTAAAATGCAATCTCGGTATCAGAGCGTTCTGCTTATTTTTCCAATCTCTGCACTAGCCATCACACTTTGTTCAGTGACTATATCACGATCAGATGGTCAATTATCTTCTTCTATTGCCGTTATTAATTGTGTGCAGTCGTGTACCCATATGGACAGGACCTGGCCCAAGAATAATCAACTTGCTATTTACAATCTTGTCTTTATCATCTCGTGTTTCACCTTTACTATAAAATTTACTACTTTGCGGTGCTATAGATAACATTAATTATCCTAATTTTTGCTACATAATATATGTAAAACTTGGTAGTTCTTCAATGCCTTTTGAGAGAATCTACTATTCACTTTGGTTAATTTTATGTCAACTATATTATTTTTGATCACACTTTTTTGTTGTTTACTTGTACTTATTTTACGCATATAATTTGTGTGTCACTTTGATATTATAAAGTGATGTAGTTAACGGTATGTCTGATTATTGGTTGTATTGGATGCTGCATTATTTTTTGCGGTAATACCCTAGGAGATATTTTCTATTTTGTGAGGAATCTTTTTATTGGTAGTTTATAGCGTTTTTAAGAGTGATCTATCCGTGCTAGTTAGCAAATTTCAGTTGCTCTTTTTAACTATTAGAAGTTGTAACAATTATTTATATATGCAGTTCATAGTAAAACTACGGGTACTCAGATGATGTAGCCTATGGTTGTTCTTGGTGAAAAAAACAGACTCACTTTGTTTTGTTACATGAGAGTTATGGTAGGTTATGATAAAAGTTGTGAGTTCATAGTTTCTTTCCTTATCCAAGTTGATTTTTTACGAAAGATGGGGGTAACTGGATATAAATTATTTTTTTAAACTAATTTATACAAGCTATCTGGGTGGTAGTGGTCTGATTAGTGTAGTAATGTTTTTGGCCTTTATCATTCTCTATAATTGTACGTGGTAACTGCTACTTTTGGTGATGTCAGTATCGAAAATGTAATAACGTACTACTTTGTCTATTGGTGGAGTTGTGTGCGCTTCATTTTGCAACTATGCCTACTTCTCTTCTGTAATGTTGGTTTTTTGAGTTCGTGCTAGGATGTTAAAGCAATTAATAAAATAAATAATAAATATAAACTATAGGAAGGTGGAGGCACCATATTTATGTATCCTGTATCTTTAACCAGCGCTGATGCTTCTGGTGATCTCCCAGAGAGTGAAGATATTAGTGGTAATAAAGGGGAAGAGTTAGCTGTACAGAGTGATATTCCTGGGGGTAGCTTGCAGCAAGTTGAGTCTCCTACTACTGCTTTAGCTACTACTACTTCAACTACTGCTACTGTTGTGGGTAGGGGGGTGAGTACCAAGGATAGAGGTAAGGCTACTGCCAAAAAGCGTGGTACTGCTGCTGTTTCTTCTTCAGCTGCTGCTTCTATTGATCCAGTCGTTTTGAGCGCATTAGGTGTTACTCTATCTCCTGATAGTGTTCAAATAATTGCAAGTCTCTTTTCTAAAATTGCTGAATACGCTAGGCGTTTTTACGACAATATGACAAGCAGACAACTACCATCTAGATTGAGTGACGAGCTTTCATTTACTGGGCGAGCTATTTGGTACGGTACTTATAGGGAAATGTGTAAAGATGTTTTTGTATCCATGTGCATTTGTGAGTATCATGCTAAGCACCGCTCTGATCTTATACATGCTCTTCCTACGATAAAGGTATTATCTGACTCTTCTGACCATGATGCAGTGACATTAACTGGGGATAGTCTGTTAGCTTTTTTATCTAGACTAGATTGTGCTGTTCTTAACAAGGTGAAGTCTATTTTTAGCTCTTGCTGGGATGAGGTTTCTGTTTCTCTGGAAGGGGAGGCATTGGATAGAGTTGTTTGTGAAGATTTTACAAGAGTTCTTGACATTGCCGGTATTCCTGAAGTAGCTTTATCGATAATGGTAATAGGTTCCACTCTAACAAGAGAAATAAATAAAGGTACGATTAAACGTACAGAATCGGGAATTATTACTGCTCCTGATCTTATACTATCATCTCAGCCTCATTCTGAATTGTCACTTCGTATGTGTTCTCAATCTGAATCACAATTAGGATCTACCTCTCCACCAGGAGAGGATTCTGGTTCCGAATCGAATGTGTTGCCTTCTGTTGTAGATTCTAGTGATGGATCTTCTTCTGATTCGATTGTGTCAGAAAGACATACTGGTAGCTATGACGTTTCTGTTTCTGCTCATACTGATATAGATGATACTGTTCGTGCTCCTGTTTGGAAGCCACCTGTTGTTAGTGAAAGTGAGGAGGATACTCTACCTTCTTCTGCAGGGCTTTCCGAATTGAATATGTTACCTTCTGTTATTGTTTGTGATCCTGTTGTTGTTCGTGCTCCTGTTGTTGTTCGTGCTCCTGTTGTTGTTCGTGCTCCTGTTTGGAATCCACCCGTTGAGTGTACTTTAAGTTCTTCTGTGGGACCTTCTGAATTGGATATGTTTCCTCCTGTTGGAGATACTAGTGCAGGATCTTCTTCTGACCTAATTTCAGAAGAAAGGGATAGCTATAGTGTTTCTGTCTCTACTTCTACTCATGCTGAGACAAATGTTGTTTGTGCTCCTGTTTGGGCGCCACCTGTTCTTAGTGAAGAGGATATTCCACGTTATGCTTCTATTCCTTCATATGTTCAATGTGTTGATTCTCTGGGTGTAAGGTTGCACCCCGGTAGTACTAAAGCAGTTTATGATTTATTTTGTAACATTCGCATATCTTTCATGACATCTTTCTCGAGATCGATAACCAACTATATCTTGTCTACTCTAGGTAGCGAACTTTCAACGGTTGAGCGAGTTATTTGGTTTAGAACTTATAGGGAACTGCATCTATCTAGTTTTATGTCTAGGTGTCTTTGTATGTATCATTCCAGGTACCGCCCTGCTTTTATACGTGCTCTTAGTGGTATTAGATTGTTATCAGGCTCCTCTGATCGCGGACTAGTGCCATTAAGAGGAGGTAGATTAGTAGATTTTTTATCGAGGCTAGATTGTGTTGTTCGTGAGTTGGCAGAGTCCATATTTAGCTTGAAGTGGGATATGGAAACTTGTAAAGCTTATTATGATCGAGAATGCGGATCATTGAGTAATGTTAGTTGTGGTGATGTTATTAGAGTACTAGAGGTTGCTGGTATTCCTGCAGTAGCATTTTTTCCAGTTTTCCAAAAATATATGACAAATAAAAATAGGGCATCAGTAAGTAGTAGGAAAATTACAAGTGAAGGCACAGCTTCAAGAGGTAGTACTGCAGGTCTTGCTAAAAACAAGTCATCAGTAAGTGGTAGTAAAATTACAAGCGAAGGTACATCTTCAAGAGGTAGTACTACAGGTCTTATACATTCTTCATCTTTAAGTATGCAATTTCGACCTAAGTTATCATCTCAATCTGGACATAAATCATTATCTAAGCGTCATCTTAGGTCTAAGAAGCAGTTAGGATCTTTGTTACTATTAGAGGAGGACTCTGCTCAATCTTCTTCCAGATTTATTAAATTGCTTTCTTATAGACATCAAACAGTTGGTTTGTCTGATGTTGCTACTGTTTCCACTCCTGATAAATCTTCTTTGAATATTGGTGAGGATGTTTTAGTCTCTACTGAGGATAGTTCTTGTGCTGAGTTTGGAGTTTTAATAGATGTGTCATCTTCTATGCCTTCATCTATACATTCTATTTCATCTCCATCTACTTCTGAGTCTTCATCTTCTACTTCTGAGCCTCATTACCAATCTGAGCCTCAATTAGGGTCTTTGTTGCTATCAGAGGAAATGGTAGTAGAGGAAGAGGTAGTAGAGGAAGTGGTAATAGAGGAAGAGGTAGTAGATGAAGTGGTAATAGAGGAAGAGGTAGTAGAGGAAGTGATAGTAGGGGAAGAGGTAGTAGAGGAAGAGGTAGTAGAGGAAGTGGTAATAGAGGAAGAGGTAGTAGGGGAAGAGGTAGAGGAAGTGATAGTAGGAGAAGTGGTAATAGAGGAAGAGGTAGTAGCGGAAATGGTAGTAGAGGAAGTGGTAATAGAGGAAGTGGTAATAGAGGAAGAGGTAGTAGGGGAAGAGGTAGAGGAAGTGATAGTAGGAGAAGTGGTAATAGAGGAAGAGGCGGTAGAGGAAGTGATAGTAGGGGAAGAGGAGAATTCTGATCAATCTTCTTCTAGACTTGCTGAATCCTCTTATAGAGATCGATTTGCTAGTGTACCTGTTACTGATACTGTTCCTACTTTTGTAGCATTACCTGAAGGTGCTGGGTCTTCTTTGTCTCCTATTACTGATCCTGTTGCTGTATTGACTGTTTCTAGCGAGTCTTCTTTGAGTATTGGTGATGATGTTTTAGTCTCAGCTGCGGAAGTTGCTGATTCTGATTTGGTAGTTTTAGAAGATGAATTACCTACATCTTCGCCTGCATCTTTGTTTTTACCTCAATCTGAGTTGGTAGTAGCCGATGATATTTCCCTTTCCTCTCTGCTACCATCAGCTGAAGATTTGGTCGCAGTTGGTGTTGCTTCTGAGTCTAGGGGGACAGGGGATGAATTATTTTTGCATCTCTCTTCACCTTCGATTGAGCCCTACTCTTCATCTTCATCTTCATGTTTATCTTCATCTCCATCTGAATCAGGATTATATGCAGATATTTCCTATTCCTCCTCTCCAGACTCACCTGTGTTGACTAGAGAAGTTGGATTAACCTCGGAAGTTACTGTTTCTGAGTCGGGGGTTTTATTAGGTGAATCAATTCCTGCGTCCTCATCTGAGAAGCTGGTAGTAGATCCAGTCGTTGCCTCTTCTTCTGTTTCTACTGTCGCTACTGGAGAATCTTCCATGGCAGCTAGTGGTAGTTCTTCTAGTTATCCTTACGGACCTAAGAAGGCATTTATTATGAAATTAGCTAAGGAGCCTTTTGAGACACCTACGGGTGGTGATGTCATTGCTGGGCCCTCCTCGTCTGCACCTGTTGCCAACATTTCGCCAGTGGCTGCTGCTACCGATGATGTCAATGAGGAGGAGGATATTGGAGCGAGATTAGCAGCATTGCTGAATCGAGGTTTGCCACCTTCACCACCTACTGCTATTGAATCAGGTAGGTCTGCTAGAGGTGGTAGAGGTAGATTGTCTTCTTCACATCAGGGTAGTGCTCGGAGAGGAAGAGGTCGTAAAAGAAAAAGAAATGAGTAGTTCGTGAGAATTGGTCTTAACTTCCTACTATTGGTACTACATAATTTTGTAAACTTACTATTCAAGACCTGATCGGAATGGAACTTCACTAAGATGAGCTTTTTCTATGTTGCCAAATAAAATCTTAGTATCAAAGCGTTTAGCGTGTTTTTTGAATCGCTCCATTAGCTCTGTTCCAGTTATTACCTAGTAATCAGCTGGCCAATTTGTGGTGTTGTGGAAAACCCTAATCATTCCATTTTTTGTTACTTAACAAAATATTGGTAGTTTATCCCAATACCTTCTAGGGGAATCTAATATCTACTTTGGTTGATCGCGTGTCGACAATTATTACTTTCTAAAAGTGATCTAGCCGTGCATGTTAGCAAGTTCCAGTTGCTATTTGCACTTTGCCCTGAGTATTTATTACAGTTATTGATACATCATGTAATTCATCGCAAAAGTAGTTAGTTCATAGTTTCTGTGCTTAGCCCAGATGATTTTTTGGAGAAATGCTGGAGAAATGGGGATGCTTGGATGTAAATGTCTGTTTTAAGTTATGCACGAAGTATTACATATTGATGAATATGTGATTTGGCGAGGGGTATTTTTGCCTTTATTACTGTACGGGGTAGCTGTTACTTTTGGTGATGCTAGTACCTGGTGGAGTGGTAGCGCAGGCTCTGCCTGCCTATTGGTAGTATTCGTGAGTTTTGTTTTGCAACTGTGTCTTGTGTCTACTGCTCTTATGTGGTGTGTGAGTTTAGTCTAAGATGTCAAAATTAATAAAGTAAGTTGAGAATAGTAAATCTAAACTATAAAAAAACGGCGGCATTTACTATGTATCCTGTACCTACAACTAGCTCTGCTGCTTCTAATGATGTCCTAGAGGGTGAGGATAGTGGTCGTAGTAATGAAGAGGAAGAGGCTACTGCAAATATTGGTATTGTTGAAGGTGGTTTGCAGCAAGTTGAGGCTCCTGTTACTGATTCAGCTGCTACTGCTTTAACTGCTGCTACTACTGTTGGTAAGGGGGGGGGCTCCAAAAGTAAAGGCAAGTCTTCTGCCAAAAAGCGCGATGTTGCTGCTGTTTCTTCTTCAGCTACTACTACTTCAACTACTACTACTGTTACTGGTAAGGGGGTGAGTACCAAGGATAGAGGTAAGGCTTCTGCTAAAAAGCGTGGTACTGCTACTGTTTCTTCTTCAGAGGCCACTCTTGATCCGGATGTTTTGGGTTCATTGGGTGTTACTCTATCTCCTGATAGTATTCAAATAGTTTCAAGTCTTTTTAATGAAATTGCTGGATTATCTAGATGTATCTATAACAAGATGCTAGACAGACAACTCCCATTAATTGTGAGTGATGGACTTTCAGTGATTGGACGAGGTATTTGGTACAATACTTATAGTTCAATGTTCAGATATTTTTTTGTATCTAGGTGTCTTGGTGAGTACCATGCTGATCATCGTCCTGGATTTATACGAACTCTTCCTGACATTCAAATAATATCGGATTCTTCTGACCATAGTACAGTGTCATTAACTGGAGATGTTTTGCTAGGTTTTTTGTCGAGGCTAGATTGTGCTATTCTTAGCGGGATTGAGTCTGTTTTTGACTCCTGTTTTGTTGAGGCTTCTGTTTCTCTGGAAGAGGAGTCCCTAAGTACCATTAGTTGTCAGGATTTTGTAGATGTCATGAGCGTTGCTGCTATTCCTGAAATAGCATTATCGGTAACTCTAGTAAGTTTTGCTGTGACAAAATCAAAAAAGCTCAGGATTCCTGTAGATAATGTTCTTGTTCCTGCTCCTACCAATGCTGGGAAAAGGACTGTTCGTGCTACTATTTGGACACCTCCTGTTGTTGCTGGTCCTTCTTCTGGTCCAATTGCAGCGGGAGGACGCATGGGTAGTGATAATGCTACTGTTTCTACTCGTGCTAGAAGGACAAGGGCTGATTTTAGTGTTCAGGAATCTCCTGTTTCTCCTATTTCTGTTGAGGATGATCTACCTTCTTCTACAGTTCCAATTCCTTTTTATGTTCAATGTACTGATTCGTTGGGTTTTAAGCTACATCCCAGTAGCGCTCGACTAATTAATGATTTCTTTCGTGACGTCAATTTCGCTTTTGTAATGTCTTTCTTGAAATCGATTCGCAATTATATCTTAACTGCCATGGGTAGTGGGCTTTCGATTATTGAGCGATCTGTTTGGCTCACAACCTATAGAGAACTGTATCTACATAATTTTATCTCCAGGTGTTTGGGTATCTATCATTACAACCACCGTCCTGCCTTTATACGTAATCTTGCTAATGTTCGAGTGTTATCTGATTCCTCTGGCCTTGATCTTCCATTAGTTGGAGGTGATTTAGTAAGTTTTTTATCTAGATTAGATAAAGCCGTTCAGGATCTAATTAGTTCTATATTTGACTCGCGGTGGTGCATAGAAGTTGATAATGCTTGTTCTGGACTAGAAGATATATCATTGTATGATGTTAGTTGTGGAGATTTAATTTGTGTCCTTGATACCGCTGGTATTCCTGAATCGGCGCTCTCAGTCTACCAAAGACGCAGAGAACGTGTAGCACGTAGAAATGCGAGTAGAGGGAGTGCAGTACATATAGGAGAAACTCCAGGAAGCAGTGGTGGAGTTACTAGTGAAGGTAAAGCTTCACGGACTGATATCGCTAGTACTGGTGCCGCTAGTGTTAGTGTGCAACTTAGTCCCAAATTATCATCTCGATCTGAACATGGATCATTATCTAGGTCTCGTCTTCAATCTGAGAAGCAATCAGGGCCTTTGTTGCTATTAGAGGAGGCTCCTGATCGGTCTTATCGTGTATTTGTTAGATCGCTTTTTTGTAGGTATCAATCTGCTAGTTTGTCTGCTACTGGTACTGTTTCTACTTCTGAAGTTAGTGGGGATGTCTTAGTCTCTACTGTTGATGAAGGCGCTGCTTCTGACGAAGGTGCTGCTTATGATTTGAGAGAAGATGAATTACCTGCACCTTTATCTGAGTCAGTAGCGGCAGCTGATGCTTGCCTATCTTTGCCACTCCCATCAGCTGGGGAGTTGTTTGCAGTTGGTGTTGCTTCTGAGTTGAGGGAATCAGGAGATGATTCACCTTTACCTATTTCTTCACCTTCTGTTGAGTCCCCACTTCCATCTTCCTATTTACCTTCATCTCCATCTGAAGCGGGGTTAGATGCTGACGTTTCCTCTTCCTCTACACCTGCGCTCTCATTATCTTCATCTCCATCTGAAGCGGGGTTAGATGCTGATGTTTCCTCTTCCTCTTCAGGGTCGCCTGTATCGATTAGAGAAGTTGAATTAAACACGGAAGTTGTTGTTTCTGGGTCTGGAGTTTTAGTAAGTGAATCAACTCCTGCGCCCTCATCTGAGCAGATAATAGTGCCAATCGCTTCCCCTTCTTCTGTTTCTACTGCCCCTATTGGAGAATCTTCCACAGCAGCTACTAGTAGTTCTCATAGTTATTTTTGTGGACCTAAGAAATCAATGATTATGCAATTTAAGGGGCTTTTGGGGGTATCTACGAGTAGCGGTGTCTCTGCTGGACTTTCCTCCGCTGCACCTATGAGTAGTAATGCCGTTTCTGGACCTTCCGCTTCTGGACCTACGGATGTTGATAGTGTTCATCAGCTAGTGGCTGTTGCTACCGATACTGATACTGGGGATGTGGGAGTGAGATTGGCAGCATTGTTGAATCGAGGGCTTACACCTTCGCCGCCACCTGCAGGTGAATCAAGTGGATCTATGAGAGGTGGTAGAGGTAGGGCTGGTAGAGGTAGGTCGTCTTCCTCACATAGGGGTAGTTCTCAGGGAGGAAGTGGGCGTAAAAGAAAAAGGATGAGTTAATTGTGATAATCCGTCTTATTTTTACTATTGGTATTGCATGGTTTTGTGCATTTGCCGTTTGTGTGTGGCATTTTGTATGATAGATGACAATCATTGTTTCTCCTGTACGCTTATATAGAACGTGTTTTTTTGCTTATGTTAATTTGTATTTTTATGGGTAGTTTTTCTGTCTTTTATTGTTTTTTATGTGTTAGATTTTGCAATTTTTATAATCTCTAGTATCAGTGTAAGTGATTTTTATGTGTACAGGTGAAGAGGATTTTTTGTTTTTGTTATTACTGTAAAATTTGGATTAATATTCTGTACTTTCATAGATGATGTTTTATATTCAGTATAAGTTTTTTTGATGTTGCTCAATTAGGATATTTTATATGTACGATAATTATTCGCTCTTTTCTTGTTAGCAAGTTTTTATCACGATGGTAGTACATATATTATTATGGGTGTGCTAAAATTTGGCTGTGAGTTCTATAATTAAGAGTTTGAGATTCTTGCATATTGAATAATATAATACCTTGATCAAAGTTCAATTGTTAGTTTGCAGCAAACTTAATCTTCATCTGTTTTGGTATAGATGGCACTGACGTTACTACCACTAAGCTAGTGTTACTGCCTCTGTATAGTATATATAAGATCAAGGATGGTGGTGAAAAAAATGGTAATGTCATTGATGGATTAGGGCGCTATTGAATTTAGCTTCTATGTAGAAAGAGAATGATTTTCTTATGTTTAATTTGTGAGAGTGTTTTTTCAATCTTTGGTCCTCGTGTTGTTACTGAATATTTTTCCTTCTATGTATGTCACAATCTGTAAGAAAGTAGAGTTTATACTTTGCGCAATGAATTGTGCTTCCTGCCGCTTCATGAGATGAGAATGTTCTTTTTAAGAGCGAAGAATGTTGTTTGGATAGAGTTAATAACGTAATTGTTTTTTCTTTTGACATTGTTTGTGGTGGAGGGGAGTGAAAAAGTTTGTCGCAGAAGAGATTGAGAAATTTTTGAGATTGTTTAACGTTAATGTAATGCTAAAAGTTAGCAACGGTTTATCATGTTTGTGGAATTTTTAGATCCCCATTTCCTATACGGACAGCATTTCTTTGTTAGAAGCTCCAGATTACAGAGCAGATAAATTTCAAGATATCGTCATCATCACTGTTACTGCGAGAAATCATATCCATTTTGCGTTATTTTGTTTGGCGCTATGAGAGTTAGTAGATGATGATAAAGGTCGTGAGATTATAGTTTCTGTATTAACTTAGGTGATTTTAGGGTATAGATATTGACAATTGGATATAAATATTTTTTTAAATTAATTATACATAAGCTGTTGTATCTGATGAATAGTAATATGATGGGTAGTGTTTTTTGCCTTTGTTGTTGTACGTGTGAACTGCTACCCTTGACGAATGTGATATCGGAAGAGCGATGGGGCGTACTTATTTTGTCTATTGGTATTCGTTATGAGCACTTCATTTTGCGTCTGTTCCTACTCTTCTTATGTGGTATTAGTGTATGAGTTTATGCTAGGGTAAATTAATAAAGTAAATAAGAATAATAAGTCTAAACTATTAGAAGGTTGTTTTATGTATCCTGTATCTTTAACTGGCTCTACTGCTCCTGATGATGTTACAGAGGGTGAAGGTGATGGGGATAATAAAGAGGAAGAGGCTGTTCTACAGAGTGGTGTTAGTGTAGGCGGTTTGCAGCAAGTTGAGGCTTCCGCTTCAGCTGATACTACTGCTTCAGCTGCCACTACTATTTCAACTACTGGTACTGTTCTGGGTAGGGCGGTGAGTACCAAGGGTAGAGGTAAGGCTGCTGGCAAAAAGCGCGGTACTGCCTCTGCTTCTTCTTCAGCTACTACTTCAACTGCTACTGTTACTGTTACTGGTAAGGCTGGTGGGAGTACCAAGGGCGGAGGTAAGGCTACTGGCAAAAAGCGCGGTGCTGCCGCTGCTGTTTCTTCTTCAGCTACTACTGCTTCGACTACTACTACTACTGTTACTGGTAAGGGAGTGGGTACCAAGGGCGGAGGTAAGGCTCCTGCTAAAAAGCGCCGTACTGCTTCTGTTGTTTCTTCTTCAGCTACTACTGCTTCAACTACTGCTACTGTTACTGGTAAGGGAGTGGGTACCAAGGATAGAGGTAAGGCTCCTGCCAAAAAGCGTGGTACTGCTGCTGTTTCTTCTTCAGAGGCTACTCTTGATCCGGATGTTTTGAGTTCATTGGGTGTTAATCTATCTCCCGAGATTGTTGGAATAATTGCAACTCTTTTTCATGAAGTTTGTGAATTCGCTAGGAATGTTTATGATAGCATGGAGGACAAACAGCTCCCACAAAGCGAGAGTGAAAAACTTTCAGTTACCGGTCGAGGCATTTGGTACAATACTTATAGCTCAATGTGTAGGTGTTTTTTTGTATCTAGGTGTTTTGGTGAGTACCATGCTAGTTATCGTCCTGTTTTTGTACGAAATCTTCCTAGAACTCGAATAATGTCGGATTCTTCTGATCATAGTGAGGTTCCATTAACTGGAGAGGTTTTGCTGGGTTTTTTATCGAATCTAGATTGTGCTATCCGTAGTGAGATTGAGTCTATTTTTAACTCTCGCTTGAGTGAGGTTTCTGTTTCTCTGGAAGAGGAGTCCTTGAGTTCCATTGTTTGTCAGGATTTTGCAGATGTACTGAGTATTGCTGGTATTCCTAAAGTATCATCATCGGTAATGATAGCAAGTTTCATCATGAGAAAAGAAAAACCCCTCGGTGTTTCTTCTGTAGAGGATGTTACTGTTCCTGCTGATGATGAGACAAGGACTGTTGTTCGTGCTCCTGTTTGGATACCTCCTGTTGCTGGTCCTTCAGAACTGAGTTTATTGTCTTCTGTTGTAGGTTCTGGTGATGGACCTTCTTCTGGTCCAATTGCAGCAGGAGGATGCGCAGATAGTGATAATGCTACCGTTTCTACTCGTTCTAGGAGGGCAACAAGGGTTGACGTTAGTGTTCAGGAATCTCCTGTTTCTGCTGAGGATGATTGCCCTTCTTCTACAGTTTCAGTTCCTTCATATGTTCAATGTACAGATTCTCTGGGTGTTGATTTACATCCTGATAGCATTCAACTAATTCATAATCTCTTTCGTGATGTCCATTTAGCTTTTGCAGTGTCTTTCTCGAAATCGATTTGCAATTATATCTCAATTGCTATGAGCAGTGGGCTTTCTACTATTGAGCGATATATTTGGCTTAAAACTTATAGGGAGCTGTATCTACATAACTTTACCTCTAGGTGTTTGGGTACGTATCATAACAACCACCGTCCTGCCTTTATACTTGATCTTGCTAATGTTAGAGTGTCATCTGATTCCTCTGACCTTGGTCTTCTATTAAGTGGAGCTAGTTTAGTAAATTTTTTATCTAGATTAGATCAAGTTGTTGAGGGTCTAATTAGTTCTGCATTTAACTCGCGGTGGTGTATAGAAGTTGATAATGCTTGCTCTGGACTAGAAGATGAATCATTGAATAGTGTTGGTTATGGAGATTTAATTTGTGTCCTTGATACCGCTGGTATTCCTGAAGCGGCGTTCTCAGTCTACCAAAGACGCAGAGAACTTGTAGCACGTGAAAGGGCAAGTAGAGGGCGTGTAGTACGTAGAGGAGGAACTTCAGGAAGCAGTAGTAAAATTACGAGAGAAGGTAAAGCTTCACGGACTGGTACCGCTAGTACTGGTACCGCTAGTGCTGGTGTGCAAATTCGTCCCAAATTATCATCTCGGTCTGGACGTGGATTATTATCTAGGTCTCGTTCTCAATCTAAGAAGCAATCGAGGCCTTTGCTGCTATTAGAGATGGCTTCTGATCGGTCTTCTAGTGGGTTTATTAAATCACTTTTTTATAGGTGTCAATCTGCTAGTTTATCTGCCATTGGTACTGTTTCTACTTCTGAAGTTGGTGGGGATGTTTTATTACCTACTGCTGATGATGGTGTTGCTTCTGATTTGAGAGAAGATGAATTATCTGCACCCTTACCTGAGTCAGTAGTGGAATCTGATGTTTCACTATCTCTACCACCATCATCAGCTGGGGAGTTGCTTGCAGTTGGTGTTGTTTCTGAGTCGAGAGGGTCAGGAGATGATTCGCCTTTGCCTACTTCTTCACCTTCTGTTGGGTCCTCGCGTCCGTCTTTCCGTTTATCCTCATCTCCATCTGAAGCGGGGTTAGATGCTGATGTTTCCTCTTCCTCTTCAGGGTCGCCTGTATCGATTAGAGAAGTTGGATTAACCACGGAAGTTGTTGTTTCTGGTCCGGAAGCTTTAGTAAGTGAATCAACTCCTGTGCCCTCATCTGAGCAGGTAATAATGCCAATCACTTCCCCTTCTTCTGTTTCTACTGCCCCTATTGGAGAATCCTCCACGGCAGCTGGTAGTAGTTCTTATAGTTATTTTCGCGGACCTAAGAAATTAATGATGATGCAATTTAAGGGGACTTCGGGGGTATCTACTGGTAGTGGTGTTTCTGCTGGATTTTCCTCTTCGGCATCTATGAGTAGTAGTGCCGTTGCTGGACCTTCCTCTTATGTACCTATGGCTGTTGGTAGTGTTCAGCAGCAAGTGGCTGCTGCTACCGACACTGATAATGATGATGTGGGAGTGAGATTGGCAGCATTGCTGAATCGAGGGCTTCCACCTTCACCGCCGTCTGCAGGTGAATCAAGTGGATCTATGAGAGGTGGTAGAGGTAGGGCTGGAATAGGTAGGGCTGGTATAGGTAGGGCTGGTAGAAGAGGTAGGGTTGGTAGAGGAGGAGGTAGGGTTGGTAGGGCTGGTAGGGGTAGGGGCTGGTATAGGTAGGTAGGTCGTCTTCCTCACATCGGGGTAATTCTCAGGGAGGAAGTGGTCGTGGAAGATGAGTTAATTGTGAGAATCTATCTCACTTTTATCGTTGGCATTATATAGTTTTATACATTTGCCGTTTGCATGTGGCATTTTTGTATAATAGACGGCAATCATTGTTTCTCCTGTGCACTTTATAGTACGTGTTTTTTGCTTATGTTAATTTAGATTTTTATAGATAGTTTTTTCTGTCTTTTTTATTTAGTAACACGTATACTCACTTTCCTAAAAAAGCATTCTCAGATAGTGGCCATAAATATTTTTCATGGGCACCAGTTGCTATAATTAAACAATAGTATGTGTGTGAAGTGTTGGTTGCCTAAATTGGAAATGGAATTGGCCTTTCACCGAGCTACTGTAAAATTCACTATTTTATAATGTTATAAAAAACATTAATTATCCCATTTTTTGTTACTTAATATAGGCAATGTTTGGGGGTTTACCCCAATACCTATTAATGGAATCTAATATCTACTTTGGTTGATTTTGTGCCAACAAAATCACTTTTAAGCGCACTTTTTTTGTTGCTCTTTGCACTTATTTGAGCAGATAATTTTTGTGTATCAATTTGATGCTATAGAGTGATATTGTTAACGGTTAGTCTGTTTATTGGTTGCATTTAGTGCTGCATTGTTTTTTGCAGTGATACTCTAGGGGATGTTTTTTTATTTTGGGAGTAATCTGTTTGTTGGTAGTTTCCACCATTTATAAGAGTGATCTAGCCTTACAGGTTCAAGTTAAGTAGCTATTTGCACTTTGCTCTGGGTAGCTACTACATTATTGATATATGTAGTTCCTCGTGCTTATATGATGATTGTTCTCTATGAGAAAATAGGTCCATTCTGTGTTATTTTGTTTGGTGCTATTGCTATAAGAGCTATGGCAGGTGATGAGTAAAGTAGTTAGATCATGGTTTCTGTGCGTAGCCTAGGTGATTTTTTTTGGAGAAATGGGGATAATTAGATGTAAATTATATGTTTTTTTTAAATTACGCACAAGAATTACATTTGATGATTAGTGATCTGATGAGAGGTATTTTTGCCTTTATCACTGCACATGGTAACTGTTACTTTTGGTGATGTGAGTACTGGGAAGTAGTAGCGTGCGATTTTGCCTATTGGTAGTGTTATGTGAGTTCTATTTTGCTACTATGTCTTACGCTGCTGCTCTTATGTAATATTGGTATGTGAGTTTGGGCTAGGATATTAAAATTAATAAAATAAATAAGAATAATAAATCTAAACTATAACAAGGCGGGGGCATTGTATTGTGTATCCTGTATCTGTAATTAGCTCTGCTGCTTCTAGTGATGTCCCAGAGAGTGAAGATGATAGCTGTGGCAATAAAGAGGAAGGGGGCGCTATACGGGTTGGTGTTCTTGAAGGTGGTTTGCAGCAAGTTGATACTCCTGTTACTGCTTCAGCTGCCACCACTTCAACTACTGTTACTGCTGCGGGTAAGGGGGTGAGTACCAAGAACAAAAAAGGTAAAGCTCCTGCCAAAAAATGTGGTACTGCTGCTGTTTTTTCTTCAGAGGCTACTCTTGATCCGAATCTTTTGAGTTCGTTGGGAGTTGTTCTGTCACCTGAAAGTGCTGGAATAATTGAAGGTCTCTTTCTTGAAGTTGATGCACTCGCTAGGCGTATTTACAATGGTATGGTACGTAAACAACTACCGTCAGACTTGAGTGACAAACTTTCGTTGACTGGAAGAGCTATTTGGTGCCGTACTTATAGAGAAATGTGTGAAGATGTTTTTGTGTTCATGTGCCTTGGTGAGTATCATTCTAAGCACCGACCTGGTTTTATACGTGCTCTTCCTAGAATTAAAGTATTATCGGATCTTCCTGACCGTACTGCAGTGCCGTTGGCTGGGTGTAGTTTGCTAGATTTTTTATCGAAACTGGATTGTGCTATTCATAGTAGGGTGGAATGTATTTTTAACTCTGATTGGAACGAAGTTCATGTTTCTCTGGAAGAGGGGGGGCTGGATAATGTTGGTTGCAAAGATTTTGTTAGTGTCCTAGACACTGCCGGTATTCCTCAAGTAGCATTATCTATAGTGTTAGCAGGTTCCGTTATAACGAAAGAAATAAATAAAGGTACGATTAAAAGTACAGCATCAGGAATTACCACTGCTCCAGATCCCACTTTATCACCTCAGTCTCATCCTGAATTGTTACTTAGTACGTGTTCTCAATCTGAGTCACAAGCAGGATCTTCGTCTCCGCTAGGAGAGGCTTCTGCTACACTTTCAGAATTGAATTTGTTGCCTTCTGTTAAAGATTCTGGTGATGGATCTTCTCCTTGTCCAGTTGCAGCAAGCGGACATACTGCTAGCAGTAATGTTCATATTTCTGTATCTGCTTCTACTTGTGCTGGGACAGGTACCGTTCGTGCTCCTGTTTGGACACCACCTGTTCTTGAGGAGGGGGATACTCTACTACCTCTTTCTGTATCTGTTTCTGCTTGTGCTGAGACAGATGTTGTTCGGTCTCCAACATCGCCTATTTTTGCTGAGGATAATGTTATACCTTCCTCTACAGTACTTTCCGAATTAGATCTATTGTCTTCTGTTAGAGATTCCAGTGATCGGTCTTCTTCTGATCTAATTGCATTAGAAAGATACACATATAGCTACAGTTTTTCTGTTTCTAAGTATTCTGAGACAAATGTTGTTCATGCTCCTATTTGGATGCCACCTGTTCTTGAGAAGGAGGATGCTCCATGTTCTGCCTCTATTCCTTCGCATGTTCGATGTGTTGATTTGCTGGGTGTAAAGTTACATCCTGATGGTAAAAAACTAGTTTATGATCTCTTCTGTAATGTTCGTGTGTCTTTCATGAGGTATTTAACGAGATCGGTTGAAAGTTACATATCAACTGCTTTGAGTAGTGAACTTTCTGCGCTTGGGAGGGTTATTTGGTTCAAAACTTATAAGGAACTGCATCTATCTAGTTTTATGTCTAGGTGTTTTTGTGTGTATCATTCCAGGTACCGTCCTGCTTTCATACGCGCTATTGCTAATCTTGGTATATTGCCATCAATTGGAGGTAGTTTGGCAGGTTTTTTATCGAGACTAGATTCTGTTGTTCATGATCTGATAAGGGCTATATTTATCTCGAAGTGGGATGTGGAATCTGATAGAGCTTGTTATGAGCTAGGATATGAATCATTGAGTAATGTTGTTTGTGAAGATTTTACTAGAGTTCTAGATATTTCTGGTATTCCTATAGTGGCACTTTCAGTTTCTCGCAAATGCGTGAAGAGTAAGAGATGTAAGGTAAATAGAAGCAAGGCACCGGGACAAAGGCGTACGGTAAGTAGAGGCAAGACATTAGTAAGTAGTAGTAGTAGTGAAATTGAAAGTGAATGTGCGGCTTCAGGAGGTAGTATTACAGATCCTATCCCTTCTTCATCTTTAAGTATGCAAATTAAACCTAAATTGTCATCTCAACTTGAACATGAATCATTATCTAAGCGTCGTCTTCGATCTGAGACACGATTAAGGCCTTTATTGCTACTAGAGAAGTATTATGATAGTTCTTCTCCTAGATTTGTTAAATCGCTTTCTTATAAAGAAGATCAACCAGCTGGTTTATATGCTACTGGTAATGTTTTTACTTCTGACGAATCTTCATCGGGTACTACTGATGATAGTTATTACTATGATTTTGGAGTTTTAGCCGGTGAATTATCTCCTGTGCTTTCACCTCCACCTTCGGTTTCATTCGCACCTCTATCTTCGTCTCCATCATCTGCTTCTGAGTCTTATACTCAATCCGATTCTTGTGATAGACCTGATCCTCATTATCAATATGAGACGCAATTAGGATCTTTGTTGCTATTAAAAGAGGGCTATGATCAAGGTAGTATGTCTACTACTGCTACTACTTTTGTAGTACCACCTGAAGGTGCTGGATCTTCTTTGCCTCTTATTACTGATGCTGTTGCTGTATCAACAGTTTCTAGAGATTCTTCTTCTAATATTAGTAATGATGTTTTGGTCTCGGTTGTGGAAGATGCTGCTTCTGCGCCTGGGTTGTCAGTAGGTGAATCATTTTCTCATCTATCTTCACCTTCGGTTTCACCCGCACCGTTGTCTTCATTTATATCTGAATTAGGATTAGATGCTGATGTTTCCTCTTCCTCTACAGAATCATTTGTATCTGTTAGAGAAGTTGAATCATCTGAGGCAGGTGTTGTTTCTGCGTCGGGAGTTTTAGTAGGCGAGACAACTCATGCATCCTCATCTGAGAAGCCAATAGTGCCAATCCCTGTCTCTTCTTCTGTTTCTACTTCATCTATTGGAGAATCTTCTACGGCAGCTAGTGGTAGTTCTTATAGTTATTTTCGCGGACCTAAGAAGTTATTCATTATGCGTGAATTAATGAGTGAGGGGAGGGGTGAGGTTCCTGCGTGTGATATTGTTGCTGCTGGACCTTCCTCTTCTGCACCTGCGGATATTGATAATGTTACGCTAGTAGCTGCTGCTACCGATATTGCTTCTGAGTCGGTGGATGTTGGAGTGAGATTGGCAGCATTGCTGAATCGAGATCTGCCACCTTCACCACCACCTACTAGCGAATCAAGTAGGTCTAAGAGAGGCGGTAGAGGTAGAGTGTCTTCTTCACATCAGGGTGGTGCTCAGAGAGGAAGTGGACGTAAAAGGAAAAGGACGAGTTAATTGCAATAATCGACCTCATTTCTCTACTAGCTAGTATTACATAATTTTATACATTTGTTGTCTACGTAGGACGTTTTTATATGGTAAATGACCATTCTTTTTTCCCACGAGCTTAGTTATGTTAGCATTTTTGCTTATGTTAATTTAGATTTTTATAGGCACTTATCACACGCTTTAATAGATGATATTTTATATCCGGTACCGGTATAGATTTTTTTTAATGTTGCTTAACTAGGGTATTTTGTATGTACAATAATTATTTGCTCTTTTCTTTTTAGTAAGTTTTTATTGCAATAATAGAACATGTATTGTTATGAATGTGTTAAAAGTTGGATATGAATCATGTAGCTGTGGAGGTTTGTGATTCTTATGTTGATACTGTAATGATAGTTATCCCAGTCAAAGTTAAATTGTTAATTTGCAGCAAGGTAAGGCTTTTTCTGTTTGCGTATTAGATGGTATTGATGTGACTACTACCTCACTATTCTGTTGTTGCTGCTCCCGTGGGTAATATAAACAAGGACGAGGAAGGTGAGTGGTACTGATACTGGACTAGATGTTCTTGCTTCTGTTTGAAAATCCTCTGATTATGTTTTCGTTCTTGGTCTAGGCTAGAGCTAGTGTCGCACCTGTTAGTTCTGTTTCTTTGAGTGCTATAGAGGATGATGATTTTTACGTTCTATTTATTAGCGCGCTTTTTCAGCTTTTAGTCCTTGTATTACGGAGTATCCTTACATGTATGGCACTCTGTAAGGAAGTAAAGTTTCTACTTTCCACTATAGATTGTTTCTTGTCGCTTCATGAGATACGGATGTTCTTCTTAAGAGTGTTATTTTGATAGAGTTAATAATGTAATTGTTTCCTCTTATAACATTATTGGTGGGGAGGTTAGAAGATTTACTGTAGAAAATTGAGACGGTTTACCGTTGATGTAATGATTATTAAAGTTGGCGATAGTCCACTATGTGCGTAGAACCACTAGATCTACGGGTTCTATACTGATGTTACTTATTTGTTGTAGGTTTCAGATTATGGAGTAGATTTCCAAGGCACTGTCATCATAACTGCTATTGCTCGTTGATGGGTAATTTGATAGCGTCGATACATTAAGTCTTTTTATGCGCTCCAGCATATCCGGTGCATTATTGCACATAACATAATCCAAGAGTGTGATTTCCTCATCTTAGCACAGATGATCCTCATTCGGTGGTTGTATTGCTAGTTTTCACCTTGATTATATCATAATATTGATGGAGTCCTTAGAGTAGTAATTTTTAGCAATAATTGTGCTTACTTACATATTTATGCTTGACATGTTTGTTACATAGTCAATTGTTAGTTAGATGTGTGATGATTATTTTTTTGCTACGAAGTGCTAATACTATCAACTGTAAATTTGTATTGATTAAATAGTAATCATAATCACTACCTCCATTTACGAAGTATAATGGCGTAGAGTGGCGTAGATGTTCTTACCGGCGGTTAATGTAGTACGTCTCTATATGAATATGCAATCTCTTAATTTTTAGGAAAAAATTAGAATATTTTTCAGTATCATATTCTCTTTTTATTCTTCCGATCTTATATCTTTAATTATCCAAGACTTTATGCGTGTTTTTTGAATCTCTCCATTAGCTCCGATCCAATGGTTACATCGTAATCATCTGGCAAATTATCTACTTCTATTGTTGTCATTAGCTGTCCACCAAGCGCCGCTCCAGTTATTAAAAGAGATGATAGGTTAGCTCTTGTCAGCGTATAATGCAGCCGTGTACACAGATGGAAATAATCCAAGAAATATGCTACTTACAATTTTGTCATTGTACTTTATATTTTTCTACATGATCTACTTTTACCTATAAAATTAACTATTTTTAGAATCATAGAAGAAAATCCTAGTTATCCCATTTTTTATTACGTAATATATGCAATGCTTGAGAGTTTATACCATTGTCCATATCCAATAACTCTTAAGGTCTACTTTGGTTTATTTTGAATCAACAATATCCCTTTTAAGTACAATTTTTTTGTTGCTATCTTTCATTAGTTTTGCGAAGATAATTTGTGTGTCAGTTTGATACTCAAGCTATGATGGTTAACGCTCGACCTGTTTATTGGTTGTGTTGGGTGCTGCGTTGTTTTTTACAGTTGTACTCTAGGAGATGTTTTTTATTTTGGGAGAAGCCTGTTTGTTGGTAGTTTCTACCGCTTCTAAGAGTGGTCTGGCTGTACGAGTTAGCAAAT
Organism: Candidatus Ichthyocystis sparus; assembly: GCF_900078745.1. Classification (GTDB taxonomy): domain Bacteria; phylum Pseudomonadota; class Gammaproteobacteria; order Burkholderiales; family 2013Ark19i; genus Ichthyocystis; species Ichthyocystis sparus. The sequence goes on from NZ_FKII01000056.1 coordinate 73,345, forward strand.
TTCAGTTGCTCTTTGAACTCTGAGCAGTTATAACATCTATTTGCGTATGTGGTTCATCGAAAAATTACTCGTGCTTATATGATGGTCGCACTTGGTGAGAAAATAGGTTCACTTTACGTTATTTTGTTTGGTGCTATGATAGTTAGGGCAGGGGTGAGTAAGGTCTTGAGGTAATATGGTATCTGTATACTTATCTCAGGTGATTTTTGAGGAGAGGTGGGGATAGCTGGATGACAATATCTTTTAAAATTAATTATATAAAATATATCAGATAAATAGTAATCTGATGAGAGGTGTTTTTTTACCTTTATTGTTGTTTGTGGTAACTGCTACCTATAGTGATGTGAGTATTGTAAAAGTAATAGCATACGACTTTGTTTGTTGATGGTGTTATGTGAGTTTCATTTTGCGACTATGCCTATTTCTCTCTTATTTAATGTTGCTGTGTGAATCTGTGCTATGGTGCTGTGGTGTTAAGATGATTAGTAAAATAAATAAGAATAATAAGTCTAAACTGTAAAGAAAGGGGGCGGATGTTGTATCCTGTGTCTATAAGTATCCCCACTGTTTCTAGTGATGTTCCAGAGAGTGAAGATGATAGTAGTGATAGCAAAGAGGGAGGGGTAGATGTACATAGTGGTGTCCCTGTAGGTTGTTTGCAGCAAGTTGATGCTCCTGCCGCCGCTTCTTTATTTGTCACTACTTTAGCTACTGCTGCTGTTTCTTCTTCAGCCTTTGCTGTTGGTCCGGATGTTTTGAGTTCATTGGGTGTTATTCTATCTCCTGAGAGTATTCAAATAATTGCAGGTCTTTTTTCTAGAGTTAATGAATTCGCTAAACGTTTTTACAATAGTATGGTAAGCAAACAACTTCCATCAATTTTGAGTGACAAACTTTCGCTTACTGGACGAGCCATTTGGTACAGTACTTATAGAGGAATATGCGAAGATGTTTTTGTATCCATGTGCATTTGTGAGTATCATACCAACCACCGCCCTGATTTCATACATGCTCTTCCTAGAATTGAAGTACTATCGGATTCTCTTGAGCGTGTTTCAGTACCATTAATTGGGGATAGTTTGCTGGGTTTTTTGTCGAGACTGGATTGTGCTGTTCGTAGCAATGTGGAGTCTATTTTCAACTCTTTTTGGAGTGAGGTCTCTGTTTCTTTGGAAGGGGAAGCATTGAATGATATTAGTTGTGGAGATTTTATCAATGTCCTAGATACTGCCGGTATTCCTGAGGTAGCGCTATCGGTAATTGTAACAAATTCCACTCTAAGAAAAGAAATAAATAGAGGTACGATTAAACGTACAACATCGGGGATTATTACCGCCTCCGATCATATATTATCATCTTGGTCCCATCATAAAGATGGGCATTCTAGTTATGGACTTTCTTCTGATCCGATTGTAGCAGAAAGACATACGAGTAGCGATAATATTCCTGTCTCTGCTTGTGATGAGATAAATGTTATTCGTGCTCCTGTTTGGATGCCACCAGTTTTTGATGAGGAGGATATTCTACCTTCTTCAGTAGAACCTTCCAAAGTGAGTCTGTTGCCTTCTGTCGGACATTCTGGTGCTGGATCTTCTTTTGATCCAAGTGCGGCAGAAAGACATATTGGTAGCGATAGTGTATCTGTTGGGATGCCACCTGTTCTTGATGATGATCTACCTTCTTCTACAGTTTCGATTCCTTCCTATCTTCAATGCACTGATTCGCTGGGTGTTAATTTACA
>NZ_FKII01000057.1 GCF_900078745.1 Candidatus Ichthyocystis sparus
AGATTTGTACGTGCTCTTGATGGTGTTAGAGTATTATCAAGTTCTTCTGATCGTAGGTTAGTTCCACTAATTGGAGGTGAGTTACTAAGTTTTTTATTAGAATTAGATCGAGTCGTTCATAAGACGGTGGAGTGTATATTTGATTCGTTATGGAATAAAATAACTAATGATAAAGTTTTTGCCGAACTAGAAGATGGATCATTGAGTGATGTTAGTTGTGAGGATTTTATTAGAGTCCTCGATGTTGCTGGTATCCCTATAGTAGCATTTTCAATTTATCAAGTACATAATGACAAAAATGTTCAAGTACGTGTGAAAAAATGTGCGATAAGTGAGAGTAAGACATCAAAGAGTAGTAGCAAACGCGTGAAGGGTAAGAAGGGGTCAGTGATTGATACTACTAATCTTGCTCATTCTTCAGTTGCCTCTCTTTCACAACTTCAGTCTCAGCCTGAATTAACTTTCCAGCTCCAGATTCAACCTGAATCTTCTTTGACTCTTGTTACTGAGTCTGTTGCTATGCCAACTGTTTCTGATCAATCTAGTTTTATCATTAGTGGGGATATTTTAGTCTCGGTCGCGGAAGGTGTTGCTTCTGATTTGGTAGTTGTAGATGAATTATCTGTTGAACCTTCATCTTCTTTTTCACCTTTGCCTTTGCCTGCACCTGCATCTGATCTGGTAGTAGCCTCTGATATTTCCCCACCTTTGTCACCATCAGCTAAAGGGTTGTTCGCAGCTGATGTTGTTTCTGCGTCGATGGGGGCAGAGGATGATTCACTTTCTCCTCCCTCCTCGCCTTCGATTGAACCTTCATCTTCATCTTTATCTTCATCTTCATCTCCATCTTCGGCGGGATTAGATGGAGATATTTCCTTTTCCTCTTCCTGTCCAGATTCACCTGTATCGACTGGAGAAGTTGAATTAACTGCGGAAGGTGTTCTTTCTGCGTCCTTGGGAGCTTCAGTAGGTGAATCAGCTCCTGTGTCCTCATCTGAGCAACTAATAGTTCCAATACCTGTATCTTCTTCTGTTTCTGCTTCTGTCAGTAAATCTTCCATGGCAGCTAGTAGTAGTTCTTCTAGGTACTCTCATGGACCTAAGAAAGCATTTATTATGCGATCAGTTAAGGAGCAGCCTTTTGAGGTGCCTATGAGTAGAGGGATATCTGCTGGACCTTCCTCTTCTACACCTGTGGATATTAGTAATGTTCCTCTAGTGGCTGTTGTTACCGATACTACTGCTGAGGAGGATGTGGGAGCGAGATTGGCAGCATTGTTGAATCGAGGCCTGCCACCTTCACCACCGCCTGCTGGTGAATCTAGTGGGACTACGAGAGGTGGCAGAGGAGGGTTATCTTCTTCACGTCGCGGTGGTGCTCAGAGATTGAGAGGACGTAGAAGGAAAAGGAATAGTTAATTGCTAAGAATTGGTCTTGCTTTCTTATTATTAGCATCACGTAATTTTATGAGTTTGCTGTGAGCAGGGGTTTATTTTTTGTTATGTTTGGTTCGGTTAGTTTTTTTATATGTCCCATGATTAAATAGGAGTAGCTTGTTTTTTTGGAGTTAGTGCTTCATGGTGTGTTTAACATTGGTTGACCAGTGGTTAGTAAGATTTGTGAAATTAAAAATAAATTTCACGTCATTTACTAAGCGCATTATTTTTCATTTGTGAATTTTTTTATTTACGTAATTTATCCTAATTTAATGAAGTAATAATTCATAACAGAATTGTATACCAGGAGATACATTGGGCGTTTGCGTTGCATGTGATGCACGATTGTTAAGTTTGTATGGTTTTTGTACACAAGTATAGTGGTACTGTGTGACGAGTGACGTGAGTTGATGTTTGTCTTTTTTTGTATTGCTTGAATTTGTTTTGCTATTTTTAATGTAGGACATTTGTTCTATTTTCGGTTAGATAATGGCAATGCTATGCTCGCATGTTGATTGTTGATGCATATTTGTGCAATTAATGGTTATTTATTGTATGTAAATTTTTGTTTTTAAGCTATATACAAGCGCGTATTGCGGACGAGGTAGTGTTTTTACTGTGTATGTGGTAGTTCGTGTGCGTTGATTGAAGTGCAATAACTTGGGGCACAAGAGTGATAGTATACGACTTTGTCTCTGATTAAGTTCCTATTTGTGGTGCTGAGTGCATTTGGTTGTTGGACTGTACTTACTTCTCTTTTTTCTGTAGTGTTGGTGCGTGAGTCGATACTAAAAATAATATAGATGACAAATAATAAATATAAAGAGAGCTTGTTATGTATCCTGTATCATCTGTAACCAGTAGTGCTGCTGCTTTTGTTGGTGCCCCAGATAGTGGGGATGATGCTGGAACCAGTGGAGTAATTTTACAGGGTGGTGATTTGCAGCAGGTTGAGGTTACGACTTTACCTGCTGCCGTGGGTAAGGGGGTGAGTACCGGGGGTAAGGGTAAGGCTCAAAAATCAGCCGCTGATTTGGATGTTTTAGGTTCGTTGGGAGTTGTATTATCTTCTGATAGCGCCCAAGTAGTCTCAGATATCTTTCTTAAAACTGATGCATTCGCTAGACTTACTTATAAGCGTATGGTAGCCAAACAGCTCCCATCGAGTGTTAGTGAGAAACTTACTATTACTGGACGAGCTGTCTGGTACTTTACCTATAGGGCAATGTGTGAAAATAATTTTGTGTCCAGATGTATTGGTGAGTACCACCACAGGCACCGCCCCGATTTCATACGTTCTCTTCCTAGCGTTCAAGTGTTTTCTAGTTCTCCCGACCGTGGTTTAATTCCATTAACTGGAGATAGGTTATCAGATTTTTTATCGAGATTGGATTGTGCTATCCATAGTAGGGTGAAGTCTGTTTTTAACTCTTGTTGGAGTGAAGTTTCTGTTACTCTGGAAGAAGAGTCCTTGAATGCCGTTAGTTGTAAAGATTTTACCGATGTTCTAGACATTGCCGGTATTCCTCCATTGTCATTATCTGCGATGGTAGCAGCCAACGCAGGACGTGAAATAAATAAAGGCACGGGTAAATGTGCTACAGCATCAGAATCTGTTCAGTTTTCTTCTGTTGGAGGTCCTGATGGTGAATCTTATTCTGATACGATAGCAGCAAAAAGACACAAGGATGGAGGTAGTGTTTCTGTTCCTACTTGTGCTGAGAGAGTTATTGTTCGTGCTCCTGTTTGGATGCCACCACCTTCTTCTGAGACTGATGTTATAACTTCTTCTACACTTCCACCCCCTGCTCGTGCTTCGCTATCTGTTCGGAGCGTTTATTTGCTGGGTATTAAGTTACATTCTGATAGTGCTGAATTAACTGATAAGATTTTTGATGAAGCTCGTAAGTTTGCCAGACAGTCTTTCATGCATTCTATGTCTAGTTACATTTTAACGATATTTAATAGTGAACTTCCGGTGATTGGGAAAGCTATTTGGTTCAAAACCTATAAGGAAGTGCATCTATACAAATTTATGTGTAAGTTTATTTGTATGTATCATTATAGGCATCATCCTAACCTTATACGTGCTCTTGATAGTATTAGAGTATTGTCAAGTTCCTCTGATAGTGAACCAGTGCCATTAAGTGGAGTGGAGTTGCTAGATTTTTTATCGAAGCTGGATTGTGCGATTCGTAGGGAAGTGGATTATATATTTAGCTTGGAGTGGGATAAATTAGCTGATTCAGTTTTTGCTGAACTAGAAGATGGATCATTGGGAGATGTTAGTTGTGAGGATTTTATTAATGTTCTAGATGTTGTTGGTGTTCCTGTAGTAGCATTTTCAATTTCTCAAAGATATGGGTATCTGAGACCTGTAGTAAGTAAAAGTAGAGAGAGGTTAGGAAGTGGTAATAAATGTGCGATTGACACGGGGTCAAGACCTTTGTTACTGCTAGAGGGGGGGTGTGACCAATCTTCCTCTAAATTTGTTAAATTGCTTTTTTATAGAGATCAACCTGGTAGCGTGTCTGCGACCAGTACTGCCCCTACAGTTGTAACACCACCTGAAGATAAGGGATCTTCTTTGCCTGTTACTAAAACTACTTCAACTACTGTTAATATTACTACAGCTAAGGGGGTGTTGAGTACTATTGGTAAAGGTAAGGGGGTGTTGTGTACTAGTAGTAAAGGCAAAACTCCTGCTCTGAAACGTGGCACTTCTATTTCTTCTTCAGCTTTTACTATTGATTCGGATGTTTTGGGTTTGCTGGGTGTTATGCTATCTCCTAATGGTGTTCGAGTAATTGAAGATCTCTTTTCTAAGATGGATGCACTTGCTAGACTTACTTACAAGAGCATGGTAGCCAAGCAACTACCATCAGATGTGAGTGGCAAACTTACTGTGACTGGACGGTACATTTGGTACTTTACCTATAAGGTGATGTGTGAAGATAGTTTTTTATTCAAGTGTCTTGGTAAATATCATTATAAGCACCGCCCTAGTTTTATACGTGCTCTTCCTAACATTAAAGTATTGTCTGATTCTACTGACCATAGTGCAGAGCCATTAGTTGGGGATAGGTTGTTAGATTTTTTATCGGTACTAGATGGTGCTATTAGTAGCAAGGTTAAGTCTATTTTTAACTATTATTGGAGTGAAGTTTCTGTTTCTCTAGAAGAGGGGGGCTTGAGCGCCGTTAGTTGCAAAGATCTTATCGATGTTCTAGACACTGCCGGTGTTCCTCATTTGGCATTATCTGCAGTCATATCAACCAATGCAAGACGTGAAAGAAGTAAAGTAACTGCTAAATGTACGACATCAGAAATCAGTGTTATTCCTCCATTGGTATTGTCGGCAATGATAGCGGCCAGTGCAGAATGTGAAAGAAGTAAAGGCACTGCTAAATGTACGACATCAGAAGCTAGTGTTACAGGACTTACGCATCCTTTGCCTTCCAGTTCTCAATCATTATCACTTCAGTCTAACCCTGGGTTGTCACCTCGTGCCCTCTCTCAATCTAAGTCACAATTAGGGTCTTCTTTGCCATTAATGGAGGCTCCTGGTACATCTTCTGAATTAATCCTATCCTCTTCTGTTGTAGATTATGATGATGGATCTTCTTCTAACAAATGTGTCGATTTATTGGGTGTTAAGTTACATCCTGATAGTGCTAAATTAGTTCTTCAGCTTCTTCATGACATTTATAAATCTTTCAAACGTTCTTTCTCTCATTCGATACAAGGCCACATCTTAGAGACTTTGGGTAGTGAACTTTCGGTGGTTGGGAAAGCTATCTGGTGCAAAACCTATAGGGAACAGCATTTACATAGATTTATGCATAGGTCCATTTGTATATATCATTCTAAGCATCGTCCTAGCTTTATACGTGCTCTTGATGATATTCGAGTATTATCAAGTTCTTCTGATTGTAGGTTAGTGCCATTAGTTGGAGGTGGGTTACTAAGTTTTTTATCAGAACTAGACTGCACCGTTCATAAGACTGTGGAGTATATATTTAATTCGTTATGGAGTGAAACAACTGATACAGTCTTTGCCGAACTAGAAGATGGATCATTGAGTGATGTTAGTTGTGGGGATTTTATTAAAGTCCTCGATGTTGCTGGTATCCCTATAGTAGCATTTTCAATTTATCAAGTACATAACAAAAGAAATGCTCAAATACGTGCGAAAATGCGTGCTAAAAGACGTGCTAAAAGACGTGCTAAAAGACGTGCGATAAGTGAGAGTAAGACATCAAAGAGTAGTAGTAAACGCGAGAAGGGTAAGGGGGCAGTGATTGATACTACCGATCTTACTCATTCTTCGGTTTCCTCTCTTTCGCAACTTCAGTCTCAGCCTGAATTAACTTTACAGCTCCAGATTCAACCTGAATCTTCTTTGACTCTTGTTACTGAGTCTGTTGCTATGCCAACTATTTCTGATCAATCTGGTAGTGTATCTGTGACTGATACTATCTCTATTTCTGTAGTATTGCCTGGTGCTGAATCTCCTTCTGTTACTGAGTCTGTTGCTATGCCAACTCTCTCTGGCGATTCTTTTTTGATCATTAGTGGGGATGTTTTAGTTTCGGTCGCGGAAGGTGCTGCTTCTGATTTGGTAGTTGAAGGTGAATTATCTGTTGAACCCTCATCTTCTTTTGAACCTTCATCTTCTTTTTTACCTTTGCCTGCACCTGCATCTGATCTGGTAGTAGCCTCTGATATTCCTCCCCCTTTGTCACCATCAGCTAAAGAGTTGGTCGCAGCTGATTATGCATCTATGGGGGCAGAGGATGATTCACTTTCTCCTCCCTCTTCACCTTCGATTGAACCTTCATCTTCATCTTTATCTTTATCTTCATCTCCATCTTCTGCAGGATTAGATGGAGATATTTCCTTTTCTTCTTCCTGTCCAGATTCACCTGTATCGACTGGAGAAGTTGAATTAACTGCGGAAGGTGTTCTTCCTGCGTCGTTGGGAGCTTCAGTAGGTGAATCAGCTCCTGTGTCCTCATCTGAGCAACTAATAGCTCCAATACCTGTATCTTCTTCTGTTTCTGATTCTGTCGGTAAATCTTCCATGGCAGCTAGTAGTAGTTCTTCTAGGTACTCTCATGGACCTAAGAAAGCATTTATTATGCAATTAGTTAATGAGCCTTTTGAGGTGCCTATGAGTAGTGGTATTTCTGCTGGACCTTCCTCTTCTACATCTGTGTATATTGGTAATGTTCCGCTAGTGGCTGCTGTTGCCGATACTACCGCTGAGGATGTGGGAGCGAGATTGGCAGCATTGTTGAATCGAGGCCTGCCACCTTCACCACCACCTGCTGGTGAATCTAGTGGGTCTAGAGGTGGTAGAGGAGGGTTATCTTCTTCACGTCGCGGTGGTGCTCAGAGATCGAGAGGACGTAAAAGGAAAAGGAATAGTTAATTGCTAAGAATTGGTCTTACTTTCTCATTATTTGCATAACATGATTTTATGAGTTTGCTGTGTGCAGGGGTTTATTTTTTGCTATGTTTGGTTCGGTTAGTTTTTTTATATGGCCCATGATCAAATGGAGGTCTCTTGTTTTTTTGGGGGGGCTGGTGGTTAATGGTGTGTTTAACATCGGTTGTTCAGTAGTTAGTAAGATTTGTGAAATTAAAAATAAATTTCACATCATTTACTAGGTACATGACTTTTCATTTGTAGATTTTTTATTTACGTAATTTATCCTAATTTAATGAAGCAATCATTCATAACAAAATTGTATACCAGGAGATACACTAGGTGTTTACGTTGCACGTGAGTTTTAAAACACTCATGCGAGTGCAGGTCTTGTGTGCAGCGGATTGTTCTACGTAAGAGTTGTAGTTCATGTAAGTGCCGTATTTGTATTATGTTAGTTGATAGTTAACTGCCGTGTATTATTCTGTTTATGTTTATTTGTATTGCTTGAATTTGTCTTTCTATTTGCTATTTTTAACGTAGAACGTTTGTTGATGTTTGCTAACAGTGGCGTTGTCGCGTGCGTTGTATTGGTTTGATGTACGAGGATGATGGAATACGGTCCTGACTCTGATTATGTTCCTATCTGTGGTGATTATGTGCGCTTGATTGTTGATTTGTACCCACCGCTATCCTTTTGGTAATGTTGGTCTATGAGTTGACACTAAAAACAGTAAATGACAAATAATAAGTATAAAGAGAGTTTGTTATGTATTCTATATCTGCAACCAGTAGTGCCGTTGCTCCTGGTTGTTACCCAGAGAGTGAGGATGATAGCAGTAATAGAGATGGCACTTTACAGGGTGGTTATTTGCAGAAAATTGAAGCTTTTCCTGCTGTTACTGTTGGTGATGGGATGAGCACTAAGGATAGAGGCAAGGCTTCTTCCCAAAAACATGGCACTTCTGTTGTTGTTTCTTCTTCAGCTGTTACTATTGATTCGGGTGTTTTGAGTTCACTGGGTGTTGTTTTACCTCCTGAGAGTGAGCAAGTAATTGAAGATATCTTTCTTGAAGTTGATCTATTCGCTAGAAGTACTTACAAGAGTATGGTAGCCAGACAACTTCCATTAAGCGTGAGTGACAAGCTTACTTTGACTGGACGAGCTATTTGGCACTTTACCTATAGGGAAATGTGTGAAAGTAATTTTGTATCAAGGTGTATTGGTGAGTACCACCATAAGCACCGACCTGATTTTGTACGCTCTCTTCCTAACATTCAAGTATTATCTAATTCCCCTGGCCGTAGTGTGGTGTCATTAACTGGGGGGGGATTGCTAGATTTTTTGTCGAGACTAGATGCTGCTATCCACAGTAAGGTAAAGTCTGTTTTTGCCTCTTGTTGGAGTGAAGTTTCTGTTACTCTGGAAGAAGAGTCCTTGAGTGCTGTTAGTTGTGGAGATTTTGTCAGTGTTCTCAACATTGCCGGTATTCCTCCTTTATCAATGTCGCAAATGTTGATGGCTGAGGCAAAAAGTGCAAGAAGAAAGGGTCGTGCAAAAAGTAGAGGCACGATTGAGTGTGCGGCATCGGGGGTTAATGCTACTGATCTTGCATACTCTTCCCCTTCCGGTACCCAATCATTACCATCTCATCCTTGCACTGAATTGTCATCTACTATGCATTCTCAATCTGAGTCGCGAGCAGAACCTTCGTTGCCATCAGGAGAGGCTTCTGGTACAACTTCCGAATTGACTTTTTTATCCTCTGTTGGAGATTCTGGTGTCGAATTTTCTTCTGATCTGATTGCAACTAAAGTGCACAAGGATGATGGTGTTTCTGTTTCTACCAGTACTGATACAGGGGTTGTTCTTTCTACTGTTGAGGTACCACCTATTCCTTCTGAAGCAGCGATTACCTTAGCCTCTTCTGCAATTTCGCCATCCTACCATTGTGCTTCACTGTCTGTTCAATGTGTTCATTTGCCAGGTATTAAGTTACATCCTGATAGTGCTAAATTGATTGGTGGGATCTTTTGTGAAATTCGTAAATTTGCTAGAAGTTCTTTCTCGCATTCGATATTTAGTTATATTTCAACAATGTTTAATAGTGAACTTCCGGTGATAGGGAAAGCTATTTGGTTAAAAACTTATAAGGAACTGCATCTATCAAAATTTATGTGTAAGTTTATTTGTGTGTATCATTATAGGTGTCATCCTAATCTTATACGTGCTCTTGATAGTATTCTAGTATTGTCGAGTTCTTCTGATAGTAGACTAGTTCCATTGAGTGGAGTTGAATTGCTAGGTTTTTTATCGAAGCTAGATTGTGCTATACGTAAGGAAGTGGAATCTATATTTGACTTTGAATGGAATGAACTAGCTGATAAAGTTTTTTCTGAACTAGAAGATAGATCGTTGGGCGATGTTGGTTGTGGAGATTTTATTAATGTTCTAGATGTTGTTGGTGTTCCTGTAGCAGCGTTTTCAATCTATCAAAGATATGTATATCCAAGATGTCTTATAAGTAAAGGAAAGAGTTTAGGAAGTGGTGGTAGTGAGTGTGCAGTTGATGTTACGGAGTCAAGATCTTTATTGCTACCAGGTGAGGATTGTTATAAATCTTCTTCTAAATTTGTTAAATTTCCTAGAGATCAATCTGGTAGTGCATCTACTACTAGTGCTGTCTCTAAAGTTGTAACCTCACATGGAGGTACCGATCTTTTTTTGCCTGTTACTGATGAAATTACTTCAACTATTGCTACTACTACAACAGGTAAGAGGTTGAGTACTAGTAGTAAAGGTGAATCTCCTGTTCCTAAATGTGGCTCTTCTATTGATGTTTCTTCTTCAGCTCTTACTATTTTTGTTAAATTTCCTAGAGATCAATCTGGTAGTGCATCTACTACTAGTGCTGTCTCTAAAGTTGTAACCTCACATGGAGGTATCGATCTTTCTTTGCCTGTTACTGATGAAATTGCTTCAACTATTGCTACTACTACAACAGGTAAGAGGGTGAGTACTAGTAGTAAAGGTAAATCTCCTGTTACTAAATGTGGCGCTTCTATTGATGTTTCTTCTTCAGATTTTACTATTGATTCAGATGTTTTGAGTT
>NZ_FKII01000058.1 GCF_900078745.1 Candidatus Ichthyocystis sparus
GGTTGTTAGATTTTTTATCGGTACTAGATGGTGCTATTAGTAGCAGGGTGAAATCTATTTTTAACTCTTGTTGGAGTGAAGTTTCTGTTTCTCTAGAAGAGGGAGTTTTGAATGCTGTTAGTTGCAAAGATCTTGTAGATGTTATGGACACTGCCGGCATTCCTCAACTGGCATTATCGGCGGTGATAGCAACCAATGCAAGACGTGAAAGAAGTAAAGTAACTGCTAAATGTACGACATCAGAAATCAGTGTTATTCCTCCATTGGTATTGTCGGCGATGATAGCGGCTAGCGCAGAACGTGAAAGAAGTAAAGGCACTGCTAAATGCACGACATCAGAAACTAGTGTTACAGGACTTACGCGTCCATTACCTTCCAGTTCTCAATCATTATCACTTCAGTCTAACCTTGGGTTATCACCTCATGCCCTCTCTCAATCTGAGTCACAGTTATGGTCTTCTTTGGCATTAATGGAGGCTCCTGGTACATCTTCTGAAGGTGGATCTTCTTCTAATAAATGTGTTGATTTATTGGGTGTTAAGTTACATCCTGATAGTGCTAAATTAGTTCTTCAGCTCTTTTATGACATTGATAGATCTTTCAGAATTTCTTTCTCGCATTCGATACGAGGCTACATCTTAGAGACTTTGGGTAGTAAACTTTCGGTGGTTGAGAAAGCTATCTGGTGCAAAACCTATAGGGAACAGCATCTATATAGATTTATGCATAGGTCCATTTGTATATATCATTCTAAGCATCGTCCTAGATTTGTACGTGCTCTTGATGATGTTCGAGTATTATCAAGTTCCTCTGATTGTAGATTAGTTCAATTAATTGGTGGTGAGTTACTAAGTTTTTTATCAGAACTAGATTGCGTTGTTCATAAGACGGTGGAGTATATATTTGATTCGTTATGGGATAAAATAACTGGCACAGTTTTTGCCGAACTAGAAGATGGATCATTGAGTGATGTTGGTTGTGGAGATTTTATTAGAGTCCTCGATGTTGCTGGTATTCCTGTAGTAGCATTTTCAATTGCTCAAGTATATAACAAAAAAAATGCTCAGGTACGTGCGAAAAGACGTGTGATAAGTGAGAGTGGGACATCAGAGGCTAGTAGTAAACTCGTGAAGGGTGAGGGGTCAGTTTCGGGTGTTTTTAATTCACAGGGTGTTATGCTGTCTCCTAAGGGTGTTCAAGTAATTAAAGGTCTCTTTTTTAAGGTGGATGCATTTGCTAGACGTACTTACAAGAGTATGGTGGCCAAGCAGCTACCATCAGATTTGAGTAGCAAACTTACTGTAACTGGACGGGCCATTTGGTATTTGACCTATAAGGTGATGTGTGAAGGTAGTTTGGTATTCAAGTGCCTCGGTAAATATCATTATAAGCACCGCCCTAATTTTATACGCGCTCTTCCTAGCATTCAAGTATTGTCTGATTCCGCTGACCATAGTACAGAGCCATTAGCTGGAGATAGGTTGTTAGATTTTTTATCGGTACTAGATGGTGCTATTAGTAGCAGAGTGAAATCTATTTTTAACTCTTGTTGGAGTGAAGTTTCTGTTTCTCTAGAAGAGGGAGTCTTGAATGCTGTTAGTTGCAAAGATCTTATAGATGTTCTAGACACTGCCGGCATTCCTCATTTAGCATTATCGGAAATAGCAAACAATGCATGGCGTGAAAGAATTAAAGGCACTGATAAATGTACAACATCAGAAATTAATGTTATTCCTCCATTGGTACTGTCGGCAATGATAGCAGCCAACGCAGAACGTGAAAGAAATAAAGGCATTGGTAAATGTACGACATCAGAAATTAATGTTACAGGTCTTATGCATTCTTTGTCTTCCGGTTATCAATCTGAGTCACAATCAAGCTCTTCTTTGCCATTAATGGAGGCTCCTGGTACATCTTCTGAATTAATCCTATCTTCTTCTGTTATAGATTCTGATGATGTATCTTCTTCTAATAAATGTGTTGATTTGTTGGGAGCTAAGTTACATCCTGATAGTGCTAAATTAGTTCTTCAGCTTTTTTGTAACATTGATAAATCCTTAAGAAAGTCCTTCTCGCATTCGATGCGAGGCTACATCTTAGATGCTTTGGATAGTGAACTTTCGGTGATTGAGAAAGCTATCTGGTGCAAAACCTATAGGGAACAGCATTTACATAGATTTATGCATAGGTCCATTTGTATATATCATGCTAGATATCGTCCTAGCTTTATACGTGCTCTTGGTGGTGTTCGAGTATTATCAAGTTCCTCTGATTGTGGGTTAGTGCCATTAGTTGGAGTTGAGTTACTAAGTTTTTTATCAGAATTAGATTGCGTCGTTCATAAGATGGTGGAGTGTATATTTGATTCGTTATGGAATAAAACAACTGATGCAGTTTTTTACGAACTAGAAGATGGATCATTGAGTGATGTTAGTTGTGAAGATTTTACTAGAATCCTCGATGTTGTTGGTATTCCTGTGGTAGCATTTTCAATTACTCAAGTACATAATAAAAAAAATGCTCAAATACGTGCGAGAAGACGTGCGAGAAGACGTGCGATAAGTGAGAGTAAAACATCAGAGAGTAGTAGTAAACGCGTGAAGGGTAAGGGGGCAGTGATTGATACTGCCGATCTTACTCATTCTTCGGTTGCCTCTCTTTCGCAACTTCAGTCTCAGCCTGAATTAACTTTACAGCTCCAGATTCAACCTGAATCTTCTTTGACTCTTGTTACTGAGTCTGTTGCTATGCCAACTGTTTCTGATCAATCTGGTAGTGTATCTGTGACTGATGATATCTCTATTTCTGTAGTATTGCCTGGTGCTGAATCTCCTTCTGTTACTGAGTCTGTTGATATGCCAACTCTCTCTGGCGATTCTTTTTTGATCATTAGTGGGGATGTTTTAGTCTCGGTCGCGGAAGGTGCTGCTTCTGATTTGGTAGTTGAAGGTGAATTATCTGTTGAACCTTCATCTTCTTTTTCGTCTTTGCCTGCACCTGCACCTATATCTGATCTGGTAGTAGCCTCTGATATTTCCCCACCTTTGTCACCATCAGCTAAAGGGTTGGTCGCAGCTGATGGTGTTTCTGCGTCGATGGGGGCAGAGGATGATTCACTTTCTCCTCCTTCCTCACCTTCGATTGAACCTTCATCTTCATCTTCATCTTCATCTTTATGTTCATCTCCATCTTCGTCAGGATTGGATGCAGATATTTCCTTTTCTTCTTCCTCTCCAGAGTCACCCGTATTGACTGGAGATTCAGTAGGTGAATCAACTCCTGTGTCCTCATCTGAGCAGCCAATAGTGCCACTCTCTGTATCTGCTTCTGTCAGTAAATCTTTCATGGCAGCTAGTAGTAGTTCTTCTAGTTACCCTCATGGACCTAAAAAAGCATTTATTATGCAATCATTTGATGAGCCTTTTGAGGTGCCTATGAGTAGTGGTACCTCTGCTGGACCTTCCTCTTCTACACCTGTTGATATTGATAATGTTCCTCTAGTGGCCGCTGTTACCGATACTACTGCTCATGATGTGGGAGCGAGATTGGCAGCATTGCTGAATCGAGGGCTGCCACTTTCACCACCACCTGCCGGTGAATCTAGTGGGTCTAGAGGTGGTAGAGGAGGGTTATCTTCTTCACGTCACGGTGGTGTTCAGAGATCTAGAGGACGTAAAAGGAAAAGGAATAGTTAATTGCTAAGAATTGGTCTTACTTTCTTATTATTAGCATCACATAATTTTATGAGTTTGCCGTTAGCAGGGGTTTATTTTTTGTGCGGGTCGGCACTAAAAATAATATAGATGACAAATAATAGATGTAAAGAGAGCTTGTTATGTATCCTGTATCATCTGTAAGTGCTACTGCCTCTGGTGGTGATTCTGATAGTGAGGATGACGTTGGCACCAAGGGAGGAATTGTACAGGGTGGTGATTTGCGGCAAGTTGAGGTTACTACTTTACCTGCTGCTGTAGGTAATGGGGTGAGTAATAGGGGTAAGGGTAGAGCTCGAAATAGGAGGGGTGATAAGGGTAAAGCTCAAAATTTAAGACCTGTAGGAAGTAAAGTTACACCACCTGGAGATACGGGATCTTCTCTGCCTGTTACTAAAACTACTTCAACTACTGCTGATATTACTACAGCTAAGGGGGTGTTGCGTACTAGTAGTAAAGGCAAAGCTCCTGCTCTGAAACGTGGTACTTCTATTTCTTCTTCAGCTTTTACTATTGATTCGGATGTTTTGAATTCACTGGGTGTTATGCTATCTCCTGATGGTATTCGAGTAATTGAATGTCTCTTTTTTAAGATGGATGCGTTTGCTAGACGTACTTACAAGAGTATGGTAGCCAAGCAACTACCATCAGATGTGAGTAGCAAACTTACTATAACTGGACGGGTCATTTGGTACTTGACCTATAGGGTGATGTGTGAAGATAGTTTTTTATTCAAGTGCCTTGGTAAATATCATTATAAGCACCGCCCTACTTTTATACGCGCTCTTCCTAGTATTCGAGTATTGTCTGATTCCCCTGACTATAGTACAGCGCCATTATCTGGAGATAAGTTATTAGATTTTTTATCGGTACTAGATGGTGCTATTAGTAGCAAGTTGAAGTCTGTTTTTAATTCTTGTTGGAGTGAAGTTTCTGTTTCTCTAGAAGAGGAAGCCTTGAATGCTGTTAGTTGCAAGGATCTTGTAGATGTTCTAGACACCGCTGGCATTCCTCCATTGGCATTATCGGCAGTTATAGCAACCAATGCAAGACGTGAAATAAGTAAAGGCACTGATGAATGTACGACATCACAAATTAATGTCATTTCTCCATTGGTATCGTCGGCAATGATAGCAGCCAGCGCAGAACGTGAAAGAAATAAAGGCACTGCTAAATGTAC
Organism: Candidatus Ichthyocystis sparus; assembly: GCF_900078745.1. GTDB lineage: Bacteria > Pseudomonadota > Gammaproteobacteria > Burkholderiales > 2013Ark19i > Ichthyocystis > Ichthyocystis sparus. The sequence goes on from NZ_FKII01000058.1 coordinate 4,894, forward strand.
GACATCAGAAACTAGTGTTACAGGCCTTACGCTTCCTTTGCCTTCCAGTTCTCAATCATTATCACTTCAGTCTAATTCTGGGTTGTCACCTCATGCCCTCTCCCAATCTGAGTCACAGTTAGGGTCTTCTTTGGCATTAATGGAGGCTCCTGGTACATCTTCTGAATTAATCCTACCTTCTTCTGTTGTAGATTCTGATGGTGTATCTTCTTCTAATAAATGTGTTGATTTATTGGGTGTTAAGTTACATCCTGATAGTGCTAAATTAGTTCTTCAGCTCCTTCATGACATTTATAAATCTTTCAAACATTCTTTCTCGCATTCGATACGAGGCTACATCTTAGAGACTTTGGGTAGTAAACTTTCGGTGGTTGAGAAAGTTATCTGGTGCAAAACCTATAGGGAACAGCATCTATATAGATTTATGCATAGGTCCATTTGTATATATCATTCTAAGCATCGTCCTAGATTTGTACGTGCTCTTGATGGTGTTCGAGTATTATCAAGTTCCTCTGATTGTAGATTAGTTCAATTAATTGGTGGTGAGTTACTAAGTTTTTTATCAGAACTAGATTGCGTCGTTCATAAGACGGTGGAGTATATATTTGATTCGTTATGGGATAAAATAACTGGTACAGTTTTTGCCGAACTAGAAGATGGATCATTGAGTGATGTTAGTTGTGGAGATTTTATTAGAGTCCTCGATGTTGCTGGTATTCCTGTGGTAGCATTTTCAATTCGTCAAGTTCGTGATAAAAAAAATGATCAGGTACGCACGAAAAGACGTGCAATAAGTGAGAGTAGGACATCAGAGAGTAGTGGTAGACGCGCGGAGGGTGAGGGGTCAGTTTCGGATGTTTTGAATTCACTGGGTGTTATGCTATCTCCTAAGGATATTCGAGTAATTAAAGGTCTCTTTTTTAAGATGGATGCATTTGCTAGACTTACTTACAAGAGTATGGTAGCCAAGCAACTACCATTGGGTGTGAGTGGCAAACTTACTGTGACTGGACGGGCTATTTGGTACTTGACCTATAAGGTGATGTGTGAAGATAGTTTTGTATTCAAGTGCCTCGGTAAATATCATTATAAGCACCGCCCTAGTTTTATACGCTCTCTTCCTAGAATTCAAGTATTGTCTGATTCCACTGACCATAGTACAGACCTATTAGCTGGAGATAGGTTGTTAGATTTTTTATCGGTACTAGATGGTGCTATTAGTAGCAGGGTGAAATCTATTTTTAACTCTTGTTGGAGTGAAGTTTCTGTTTCTCTAGAAGAGGGGGACTTGAATGCTGTTAGTTGCAAAGATCTTATAGATGTTCTAGACACTGCCGGCATTCCTCATTTGGCATTATCGGCAATGACAGCAACCAAGGCAAGACGTGGAAGAAGTAAAGGCACTGATAAATGTACGACATCAGAAATTAAGGTCATTCCTCCATTGGTACTGTCGGCAATGATAGCAGCCAGCGCAGAACGTGAAAGAAATAAAGGCATTGATGACTGTGCGACATCAGAAACTAGTGTTATAGGCCTTACGCGTCCTTTGCCTTCCAGTTCTCAATCATTATCACTTCAGTCTAACCCTGGGTTGTCACCTTTTGTCCTCTCTCAATCTGAGTCACAATTAGGATCTTCTTTGCCATTAATGGAGGCTCCTGGTACACCTTCTGAATTAATTCTACCTTCTCCTGTTGTAGATTCTGATGATGGATCTTCTTCTAATGAATGTGTTGATTTGCTGGGAGTTAAGTTACATCCTGATAGTGCTAAATTAGTTCTTCAGCTCCTCCATGACATTTATAGATCTTTCAAACATTCTTTCTTGCTTTCGATACGAGGATACATCCTAGAGACTTTGGGTGGTGGACTTTCGGTGATTGAGAAAGCTATCTGGTGCAAAACCTATAGGGAACAGCATCTATATAGATTTATGCATAGGTCCATTTGTATATATCATTCTAAGTATCGTCCTAGCTTTATACGTGCTCTTGATGGTGTTAGAGTACTATCAAGTTCTTCTGATTGTAGGTTAGTTCAATTAATTGGAGGTGAGTTACTAAGTTTTTTATCGGAATTAGATAGCGTCGTTCATAAGACGGTGGAGTGTATATTTGATTCGTTATGGAATAAAATAACTGATAAAGTTTTTGCCGAACTAGAAGATGGATCATTGAGTGATGTTAGTTGTGGGGATTTTATTAGAGTCCTCGATGTTGCTGGTATTCCTGTAGTAGCATTTTCAATTGCTCGAGTATATAACAAAAAAAATGCTCAGGTACGTGCGAAAAGACGTGCGATAAGTGAGAGTAAGACATCAGAGAGTAGTAGTAAACGCGTGAAGGGTAAGAAGGGGTCAGTGATTGATACTACTAATCTTACTCATTCTTCAGTTGCCTCTCTTTCACAACTTCAGTCTCAGCCTGAATTAACTTTACAGCTCCAGATTCAACCTGAATCTTCTTTGACTCTTGTTACTGAGTCTGTTGCTACTCCAACTGTTTCTGATCAATCTTGTAGTGTATCTGTGGCTGATACTATTTCTATTTCTGTAGTATTACCTGGTGCTGAATCTCCTTCTGTTACTGAGTCTGTTGCTATGCCAACTCTCTCTGGCGATTCTTTTTTGATAATTAGTGGGGATGTTTTAGTCTCGGTCGCGGAAGGTGTTGCTTCTGATTCGGTAGTTGGAGATGAATTATCTGTTGAACCTTCATCTTCTTTTTCACCTTTGCCTGCACCTGAATCTGATCTGGTAGTAGCCTCTGATATTCCTCCCCCTTTGTCACCATCAGCTAAAGAGTTGGTCGCAGTTGATACTGTTTATGCGTCTATGGGGGCAGAGGATGATTCACTTTCTCCTCCCTCTTCACCTTCGATTGAACCTTCATCTTCATCTTTATCTTTATCTTCATCTCCATCTTCGGCAGGATTAGATGCAGATATTTCCTTGTCTTCTTCCTCTCCAGAGTCACCCGTATTGACTGGAGAAATTGAATTAACTGCGGAAGGTGTTCTTTCTGCGTCGTTGGGAGCTTCAGTAGGTGAATCAACTGCTGTGTCCTCATCTGAGCAGCCAGTAGTTTCAATCCCTGTTTCTGCTTCTGTCAGTAAATCTTCCACGGCAGCTGGTAGTAGTTCTTCTAGGTACTCTTATGGACTTAAGAAAGCATTTATTATGCAATTAGTTGATGAGCCTTTTGAGGTGCCTATGAGTAGTGGCACCTCTGCTGGACCTTCCTCTTCTACACCTGTTGATATTGGTAATGTTCCGCTAGTGGCTGCTGTTACCGATACTACTGCTGATGATGTGGGAGCGAGATTGGCAGCATTGCTGAATCGAGGGCTGCCACCTTCACCACCACCTGCCGGTGAATCTAGTGGGTCTAGAGGTGGTAGAGGAGGGTCATCTTCTTCACGTCGCGGTGGTGTTCAGAGATCGAGAGGACGTAAAAGGAAAAGGAATAGTTAATTGCTAAGAATTGGTCTTACTTTCTTATTATTAGCATCACGTGATTTTTCATTTGTGAATTTTTTATTTTATGCATAATTTATCCTAGTTTAACGAAGGAATAATTCATAACAAAATTGTATACCGGGAGATACATTAGGAGTTCGGTTGCATGCGATGCACGATTGTTAAGTTTGTATGGTTTTTGTACCAAATATAGTGGTATTGTATGTCATGTAGCGTGGGTGTATGTCACGTAAGTTGTAGTGCATGTAAGTGCCGTATTTGTGTCATGTTAGTTGATGGTTAACTGCCGTACTGTTTGTCCTTGTCCTTGTTTGTGTTGCTTGAATTTGTTTTGCTATTTTTAATGTAGGACATTTGTTCTATTTTTGGTTAGACAATGGCGGCGCTATGTCTGCATGTTGGTGCATGTTTATGCAATTAATGGTTATTTGTATGTAAATTTTTGTTTTTAATCTATATACAAGCGAGTATTGCGGGCGAGGTGGTGTTTTTACTGTGTATGTGATAATTCGTCTGCGTTGATTGAAGTATAATAACTTGAGGCACAGTAGTGATAATGTACGACTTTGTCTCTGATTAAGTTCCTATTTGTGGTGCTGAGTGCATTTGGTTGTTGGACTGTACTTACTTCTCTTTTTTCTGTAGTGTTTGTGTGTGGGTCGATACTAAAAATAATATAGATGACAAATAATAAATGTAAAGAGAGCTTGTTATGTATCCTGTATCATCTGTAACTAGTGGTGCTACTGCCTCTAATGGTGATCCTGATAATGAGGATGATGGTGGCACCAAGGGAGGAACTGTACAGGGTGATGATTTGCAGCAAGTTAAGGTTACTACTTTACCTGCTTCTGTAGGTAAAGGGGTGAGTAATAGGGGTAAGGGTAAGGATCAAAATCTGAGATCTGTATTTGTTAAATCGCTTTTTTGTAGAGATCAACCTGGTAACGTGTCTGCTACTAGTGCTGTCTCTACAGTTGTAACACCACCTGAAGATAAGGGGGTGTTGCGTACTAGTAGTAAAGGCAAAGCTCCTGCTCTGAAACGTGGTACTTCTATTTCTTCTTCAGCTTTTACTATTGATTCGGATGTTTTGAATTCGATGGGTGTTATGCTATCTCCTGATGCTGTTCGAGTAATTGAATGTCTCTTTTTTAAGATGGATGCTTTTGCTAGACGTACTTACAAGAGTATGGTAGCCAAGCAACTACCATCAGATGTGAGTGGCAAACTTACTATAACTGGACGGGCCATTTGGTACTTGACCTATAAGGTGATGTGTGAAGATAGTTTTTTATTCAAGTGCCTTGGTAAGTATCATTATAAGCACCGCCCTAATTTTATACGCGCTCTTCCTAGCATTCAAGTATTGTCTGATTCCACTGACCATAGTACAGAGCCATTAGCTGGAGATAGGTTGTTAGATTTTTTATCGGTACTAGATGGTGCTATTAGTAGCAGGGTGAAATCTATTTTTAACTCTTGTTGGAGTGAAGTTTCTGTTTCTCTAGAAGAGGGAGTTTTGAATGCTGTTAGTTGCAA
>NZ_FKII01000059.1 GCF_900078745.1 Candidatus Ichthyocystis sparus
TTGTAGCACTGGAGAATGATTTTCCTGAGGTAGTTAAATCTTATATTTCACTACTTAAATTAATACCTAAAGATGAATTAGTTAATGTATTAGTGGCTTCGGATAGTTCTGGTAGACCTGCTGCATTACTTGCTGGTAGTAATGCCTTGGAAGCCTATTTTGCGATGGTATCTGAATTTACTACAAAGACTATATATGCTTTACATTCACAACTTAGTAGTACAAGAAGGTCAATTGAACATATATTGGCTGGTGATAGTAATCTTGATGGGAAATATAAACTTTTATTGGAGAAGGTCAAAGAACTTGCCAGAAGCTCAAGACAGAGCCATTATAGTTTGCAATAAGATAGAGTCAATAAAGTTGAAATATATTGTTACTTAGGTAGCACAAATTACCACTAAAAAATAGAGCTATACAAATGGCAGACTATGTAAAAGCTAGTGGTGTCAGGTTTATATGTAGATCTATAAATGCGTAACCATTCTTTGTTATATATCATCTCAGTATAAAAAATTATTTTACAAGGTAAATATCACATTAATTCTTCCACTAAACATACTAGGATGGACTCGCTCTGCAAGTGTATAGTAATATATACTTGCAACAAAATATGTAAGAGTGGCATGGGTTTATCTAGTACCAGTGCTCATATATCTAAACAATCAAAGTGCGGATTATAATCCGTTACATGTTTATTTATAGTTATCAAGGGTAACAGTACTATAAGTAAAATATTACTGGAGAAAATAAAATAGTACCTATGATTTATCTACACTAATGTAGTGATACTGCGTTAAGAGGGTAATTGTCAGAAAATCATATAGTGTGTGCTTGCTTAATTTTTTAATTTAATACACACACTAAACACGCAAATAAAATTATATAAGTCAATTGTTGTAGAAGATGTTATTTTAAAATAATTACTTTATATTTTAATTCATGAAAGCTACTGTGCTAGCATATCAATGTTTAGATTGACATTCAGGATATAGGGTGGGGGTGAAGTTGCGATGAGCCTTGGTGTGCATTTGTTATCACATTCAATGACAGAAGTACCGTCTTGCGAAAAAGACGTTCCCTATATATCTAAAAAATACCCGAAAGACTCACCAAATTTAAATAATAAAGTTGAGGTTAATGGAGAAGTAATGAGTTGTTCTCACTTATCTTCATTATTTGTTCTTAATAGCATAGACTTCCACAGAAATAAAGTGAAATTAAAAATCAGCCAGCTGTTTTCAGATAAAGATTCAGTAAAAAAAGCGGCTCTTAGCAAGTTTGGAGAAGTTAGTGAAAATATAGTACTAAAAAATTCATGTGGCAGGCATGTTATAATTTGCGATAAGTTTGGCGATTTTTTGCATAGAACAGCATCTACTATGATCAGTGGAGAGCAAAGATTATTTACTTTACATAGTTGCAGTCATGTAATGTCTTTTAAGATTGTACGCAAAACCAAAGAAATAGAAGGAGTATCAGCAGACAGATGGGTAGTACACTTTTTTGATCCTAACATAACTACCGTCGTAGCACGCAGTGAAGTTTTAAGCTGCGAAGAATTTTTAGATCAAAGTAAATTCTCTTTGAGAATGTTTATATATCAAGGTTTTTATGGAAAATATTATTTTGAAGTTAATCCAGGATTTATAGAAAGCGAATGCGCAGTATATGAGTACTCTGATACGAGAGAAGCAAGTTCGAATTTTTCAACTTTAGACGCTCTATCTCAAGATGGTATTTCTGGGTGCATGATGTTCCATATAATGTCTAATAATATTTATTCATTGGATATTAGAGAAATAGCAAGATCTAAATCTTTTTCTACATTAAGTGCTAGTGCCAGAAGAGATGTGTTTTTTGCTAAAAGCTCTGGAGGTGTTCCAGGGCTTTTCTTTGCAATTTCAGAAAATCATTATAACGCTGTAAAATCTTATATTGATTTTTTGGAAGAACTTTCTAGTGATGAGCAATTAAGTTTGTTGCCTATAATTATTAGGTCTGAATCACCTAAAGGAGCACCATCTTTATTTATAGCTATGCAAGAAAATAGTATTCAAAGTATTAATGCTTTTTATTCATTGATAGATAGGTTGATGAATATAAGATCCAGAATGCACATAGATGATTTTTGCAACATGTTATTTGATATTTTTCTGGCAAGGCGTGGAGATGGCTTATCTGCTCTTTCTATGGCTTTGCTATCAAATAATGCTGAAGCTATTCATGCTTTTGGTGGTTTTTTGGATAGAATTTTTATGCTTAAAGGTGATATTAGTAGTAGAAGATTGGCTGATATGATTTTTAATTTATTGGATCATAAAGACATACAAAAAAATTCTGCTCTACTGTATGGTCTTAGATACGGTTGTTCTAATGCAGTACGTGCTTTTGGGGCATTATTAGATAGGTTACTTTTTATGAAGGGAGATATACCTGATGCTGATGTGGCTGACATGGTTTATAATCTGATTAATCCTTCTTGCGATGGAGATTACGGTCTGTTTCTTGCTTTGCAGAATTGTTGTGCCGATACAGTACTTGCTTTGAATGAGCTAATAGGTAGCAAATTTATGTTGCTGAGTAGCTGTTTGTCTGAAAGTAGATTTAATTTTATGATGTTGTGTATGTTGTCAGCTATGAACAGTAATAATATGCCCGGCATATTTGTACCATTGTTGAGTAATAATGTCGATGTTGTAGAAGCATATGGTTCATTGTTAATTCATGCATCTAAAGTAATTAGAAGAAGAATTTTTTGTATTAAAGATAGTGATGGATCATCTGCCATTCATAGGTTTGTGGAATGTGATAAACCAGAATCCTTTGTAGCGTACGATCATTTCTTACAATCACTTTCTTGTGATGAGCAAGTTGAGCTGCTTCCAGAGTTGTTAAGTTCTAAAAATGAGGATGGTGATCCAGCTCTGTTTTTAGCTATGCAAGAAGGACGTGGTGATTGCGTTGATGCATATAGTACTTTGATGGAAAAACAATTAATTAAAATTAAAGAAAGAATGTCCAATGATGATTTTGCTAATCTGATTTTTAATATTGCATTGGCTAAAGGAAGTAATGGAATATCTGCTTTATATATGGGAATGTATAGGGATAGATCTGGTTCTATAATAGCTTATTCAATATTATTGGGTAAAGTTTTAGTACTACTAAGAGGCACTGTACCAGATGATAAAATTGCAAGATTGATTTTTGAATTGTTAAAGTCTAGAACTAGTGATGGCTATGATGGATTATTTGTGACTTTGCAACAAGGAAATAGCGATGTTGTACTTTCTTTTGGCTTGTTGTTAGATATATTTGTCGTTTTAAAAGGATGCATAGAAGATACCACATTGGTTGGTATGGTGTTTGATTTACTAATGTGCAAAAGTGGTGATGACAATGTTCCAGGGTTATTTGAGGCTATGAAAAATGGACATCATCGAACTGTAGAAGCTTTTGTAGAATTATTAGAAAAATTTATGATGTTTAAGGATGATATATCTACTGGATATTTTAATAGTATGTTGTTAGATCTTGTGGCATCTAGACGACCAGATGGTGTATCTGGGTTATTTGTAGCACTGGAGAATGATTTTCCTGAGGTAATTAAATCTTATACTTCATTACTTAAACTAATACCTAAAGATGAATTAGCTAGTGTATTGGTGGCTCCGAATGGTTCTGGCGTACCTGCTGCATTGTTTGCTGGTAGTAATGCCTTGGAAGCCTATTTTGCAATGGTATTTGAATTTCCTACAAAGACTATATATGCTTTACATTCACAACTTAGTAGTGCGAGAAGACTGATTGAACATATATTAGCAGGTGATAGAGATCTTGAAGGAAAGTATAAATTTTTGTTAGGTAAAATTAAAGAGCTTGCTAGAAGCTCCAAGCAGGACCATTAAAGTACGTTCAGCTAGTTAAATTGATTATTACTGAACAGGGTAGGGTATTTGAGCTTTATAATTTGCAGGTGTTGAAAATAGAACGGTAATCACGTAACGTGTGGTGCGTGTGCTTGTGCTCGATGATATAATAAATTGTCTTATAAGCATTACAGTGACCACATTCGTATATTTTCACACTCAAAAAATAATGATATTTAAGGGTAATGTCTTAGGTTTGTTAAGTTAATATTTCGCCGATATGTGATTTTAGATGCTGCAATGTATGGACTATAGATTGGATATATGTGTTGTTTGTAGCACTAGAAAATAATTCTCCAGGGGTTTTTAACTTGCATACGTGTTATATGTGCTTGTATTAGCGGCTTGATAGAATTATGATGTTGACGTCTGTTATATATCTTAAGCATTACATGAAGAGGAAATATTGGGATAAACTAAAGAACTGCCACTAGCTAAAGTTTCAGATGAAGATCTTTCTCCAATATTTGCAAAACTAAATGGGATTAATACTCTAGTAATAATGGATGATTGGGCACTTACTTCACTATCGGAAACTTCATCAGAGGAGGTGCTAACAACTTTATGTGCTCTATTGTTAAATATATAATCTCTTTTTCATTATTTAATCCATATTACTTTCATACTTACTTGACTAATTCTATGAATAAATTAGCATAGCATAATTGTCATATTGCATTTTCAGACAATTGATTCCTGAAAAAAAAATGACTTAGCGATATCTTTAACTTGTGCTAGTTCCAGTGTCTAATTGATATATATATATAAATTAATCCTTATAAAAAATATAGCTATATGATACTCAATTTACTAATATGTAAAATTAATGTTCTTGGTTGGTATATTGCCATGCAACAAAGTTATATTAAGAATGTAATTATAAGTTTTAATTATTGACCATTAATGATCAAAAATAAATAATTTTTGCGTATAGAGTTTTATTTTTACCTAATAATAAATAACAAATTTGAGTTTATACATTTATTGCAATGTAAAATTAACATAAAAAATTATGTTAATAATATTGCATTAATATGTGTAATTATCTTTAACAATATATTGATTAAATATAAAAAAATTGCTTTAGAGAGCATTTTTTACACGTACATCCATATTGCAAAAGACTAGGATGAATGAGTGTTTGTAGGAGCATAAAATATGAAAATTCAATAAAATTCTTCTTTCTTGTTAATTTTCAATAAATTTATAAAATATGATAGAGATTCATATGATATATGTATTGTAGATATGTGATATTCGGTGTTATTGTACATAAAAAACATCTTCTACCATAACTTTTGGGGAGCAAATATTTTTTATTTTGCAAAGTTGCAGTTAATAGATGATCTTTTAAGATCATGCATAAAACTAACAATATGGAAGGAGGAGATTAAGTGGATGGGTGGATTTTTTTATCCGATCCTAACATGAATGCTATTGTAGCATGGACTGAAATTTTTATGAGTAATATATAGAGATAGGCTGCAGGCAAAATTGCTAATAATGTCATGCAATGTATGTGTAATTATACACACACATTGTGTTAAGAGAATAGATATTAAAAGCCATATTTAAGCACTAAAAATCCAATCTAGTTCCTGTGTGCATTTAGTTTTTTCGAATTATAATCGTAACGGCGGCCTAAGCAGATTGGTCCAATATTGTATGAATAACGAGAAAATTAATAACTATAATGTCACGATTTGGGACAATTACAATGAAAACAGAGGAAGAGTTAGAATGGACCCACACATTCACTTATCACCACATTTCATGATAGCGGTGCCGCCAGAGGAAAAAAAATTACCATACATATCTAAAAAACACTCTGATGACTTATTAAGTTTAAATAATAAAGTCGAAGTTAATGGGAAAATGATTAAATGTCCTCAGTTGTCCTCGTTGTTTGTTCTTAATGGTATTGATTGTTATAAAAAAAAGGAAAAACTGAGAATTAGCAAACTATTTTCAGATGAAGATTCAGTAAAAAGAGCAGCTCTTAGCAAATATGAGGAAATTAATGAATATGTAGTACTAAAAAACTCATGTGATAGGCATATTATAGCTTGCAATAATTTTGGTAACTTTTTGCATGGAATAGCATCTGCTATGGCTTCTGGAGAGCAGAGGTTTTTTATTTTGCATAGTTGCATTCATGTAATGTCCTTCGATGTTGTACGTAAAATTAAGGAAATAGAAGGGAAATTAATAGATAAGTGGGTGGTGCATTTTTATGATCCTAATAGGACTAATGTTGTGGCACGAAGTGAAGTTTTGAGACCTGAAGATTTTTTAGATTCAGATAAGTTTTCCTTAATAATGTTTATGGCTCCATGTAGTTATAAGGAGTATTTTGAAGTTAACCCAGGATTAATAGAAAGGGAATGTGCAATATATGAGTACTCTGATACAAGAGAAGCAAGTTTTAATTTTTCAACTTTAGAGGCTCTGTCTCAAGATGGCATTTCTGGGTGCATGATATTTCATCTAATGAGTAATGATATTGCTTCATTAAACATTAGAGAAATAGTAAGATCTAAATCTTTTTCCACATTAAGTAGTAGTGTTAGAAGGGAGATATTTTTTGCTAAAAGCTCTGAAGGTGTTCCGGCACTTTATTTTGCAATGTCGTTAAATCAACCTAACTCTGTAAAATCTTATAATGAATTTTTAGAAGAACTTTCTAGTGATGAGCAATTAAGTTTGTTACCTGAAATTGTAAAAGCTGAATCGCATCATAGAGCACCAGCTTTATTCATAGCCATGCGAGAAAATAGTTTTCAAAGTATTAATGCTTTTGGTTCGTTAATAGATAGGTTAATGAATCTAAGATCTAAAATGAGTATTGGTGATTTTTGTAGAGTGTTATCTGAAATTTTGCTAGCCGCTCGTAAAGAGGTGTTTGGTAATTTTTCCGCTCTTTCTACGGCCTTATGTAGAAATAATGTGGAAGCTGTTATGTCTTATGGTAGGATTTTGGATAGAATTTTTATGCTCAAAGGTGATATTGGTAGTAGAGAATTGGCTGATATGATTTTTAATTTATTGAATTATAAAGATTCAAAAAAAAATACTGCTCTACTGTATGCTCTTAAAAATGGTTGTTCTAATGCAGTACGTGCTTTTGGGTCATTATTAGATAGGTTGATTTTTATGAAGGGACATATACCTAATACTGATATGGTGAGAATGATTTTTAGTCTTTTAAGGTATGATTCTGAATATGAATCTTCTAGACTACCAATGCATGGTTTATTTTTTGCTTTGGCAAATGGTCATTCTGATTCAGTGCGTGCTTTTTCTGAATTGGTGGATAGATTACTCGTTATGAGAGGATGTATACCTGATGAAGATATGGCTGATATGATTTATAAACTGATTAATCCTTCTTATAATGGAGATCACGGTCTGTTTTTTGCTTTGGCAAATGGTCATTCTGATACAGTACTTGCTTTGGGTGAGATGATAAGTAGCAAATTTATGTTGCTGAGTGGCTGTGTGTCTGAAAGAGGCTTTAGTTTTATGATGTTACGTATATTGTCAGCTATGAACAGTAATAATATGCCTGGCATATTTGCATCATTATTGAATAATAATGTCGATGTTGTAGAAGCATATGGTTCATTGTTAATTCATGCATCTAAAGTAATTAGAAGAAGAATTTTTTGTATTAAAGATAGTGATGGATCACCTGCCGTTTATAGGTTTATGGAATGTGATAAACCAGAATCCTTTGTAGCGTACGATCATTTCTTACAATCACTTTCTTGTGATGAGCAAGTTGAGCTGCTTCCAGAGTTGTTAAGTTCTAAAAATGGTGATGGTTGTCCAGCTCTGTTTATAGCTATGCAAGAAGGACGTGATAGTTGCATTGGTGCATATAGTACTTTGATGGAAAAACAATTAATGAAAATTAAAGAAAGAATGCCCAATGGTGATTTTGCTGATATGATTTTTGGTATTGCGTTGGCTAAAAAAAGTGATGGGATATCTGCTTTATATATCGGAATGAATATGGATAGAGCTAGTGCTATAAAAGCTTACTCAATATTATTGGATAAAGTTTTAGTACTACTAAGAGGTACTGTATCAGACGATAAATTATCTGAATTTATTAATAATTTAATTTCATATTGCACACCTTCTTATGATGAAAGCCCTTTG
>NZ_FKII01000060.1 GCF_900078745.1 Candidatus Ichthyocystis sparus
GACACGTAACGTTGATCTATATTTTAAATGTTGCAGTTAATGTTTTAAAATATTTATACTAGTTTTGGTCTTATGTTAGATATGTTCCACATAAGTTATAGTGTATGTACGTGATATATTTGTACTATGCGCTATATTTATTAACTGTTATGTATTATCATGTTTGTTTATATTACTTAAACTTATTTTGCCTAACATAAAATATTTGTTGATGTTTGATAACAATCGGTTACGCTTGTCCTGTTAATTTATTTTTGTTAAGTTAAATAATTACAGATTGATGATCTATATATTAATACTTTATTTATGCGATTAATTGTTATTTATTGTGTGTAAATATTTTTTTAAATTATGTGCAAGCTACCATCGATACCAAGAGTGGTGTTTTTACTTCTTTTTCTTTGCTTGTATTAATTTTTTTTTGTGTGAGTTATTTAATTAATTGAGATACTAAAATTTGGTTTACAAGAGTGATAGTATGCTACTTTGCCCCTATTTTTATACCTTAGTGTTGAGAGCTTTTCGTTACTGTACCAGCTTGCATTATGTGGCATTGTTGTGATCATCTGTGACGTTGGCGTGTGAGTTGGCGACTCAAATAGAGTTGATACTAAAAATAGTAAATAATAAATATAAAGAGACTTGTTATGTATCCTGTGTCATCTGTAACCAGTGATGCCACCGCTTCTAGTGGTGCTACAGAGAGTGTGGATGGTAGTAATAGTGAAGGTGGTACTATACAGGGTAGTGATTTGCAGCAAGTTGAGTTTTCTTCTTTTCCTACTTCAAATACTGCTGTTATTGCTACAAGTGAGAGGGTGAGTACTAAGACTGTTGATGAAGTCTATGCCGAAGATTTTGGTGCTTCTATTGTTGTTTCTTCTCCAGTAATTACTGTTGATTCGGATGTTTTGGGTTCACTGGGTGTCGTGTTATCTCCTGACAGTGTTCGAGTAATTGAGGGTATCTTTCTTAAAGTTGATGCATTCGCTGAACTTACTTACGTGAGTATGGTAGGCACTCAACTCCTATCAAGCGTGAGCAACGAGCTTACTGTGACTGGACGAGCTATTTGGTATTTTACTTATAGGATGATGTGTGAAGATAGTTTTGTATCCAGTTGCCTTGATGAGTACCATTCCCGGCATCGCCCTGGTTTTATACATGCTCTTCCTAGCATTCAAGTGTTATCTAATTCTCCTGACCGTGGTGTAGTGCCATTAAGTGGAGATAGCTTGTCAGATTTTTTATCGAGACTAGATTGTGCTGTACGTAATAGGGTAAAGTCTATTTTTGACTCTTGTTGGGGTAAAGTTTCTGTTGCCCTGGAAAAAGAGACCTTGGATGCTCTTAGTTGTAAAGATTTTATCAAAGTTCTCGAAGTTGCCGGTATTCCTCCATTAGCATCATCTGCAATGTCGGAAGCTATGGTATATGCAAGAAGTAGAGTCCGTATAAAGAGTAAAAATCGTGCAATAAGTGAAGGCACGGGTAAGTGTACGGCATCAAGAACTAGTGTTACTGATATTGCACATTCTTCTGGTTCTCAGTTATTGCCATCTCAGTCTCATACTGAATTATCAGCTCATATGCATTCTCAATCTGAGTTACGATTAGGGACTCAGCTGTGTTCTGTTGGAGATTGTGGTGGTGAGTCTTACTCTGATCATATTGCAGCAAAAAGACACAAGAGTAGTGACAGTGTTACTGTATCTACTTGTACTGAGACTGGAGTTGTTTCCTCCATTGTTCGTATACCACCTGTTTCTTCTGAGTCGAATATTCTAACTTCTTCTGTAATTTTTTCCCCTTCCTCTTGTGTTTTACTCTCTGTTCAGTGTGTTGATTTGCTGGGTGTTAAATTACATCCAGACAGTGCTGAATTAATTCGTAGTATCTTTCGTGAAGTTCGTATGTCTGCCAGAGGGTCTTTCTCGCAATCTATGGCAGATTACATCTCAACTATAGCGAGTAGTGAACTTTCGGCGATTGGGAAAGTTATTTGGTTCAAAACCTATAAGGAACTGCATCTATCTAGGTTTATGTGTAAGTTAGTCTGTGTGTATCATTATAAGTGTTATCCCAATTTTGTACGTGCCCTTGGTAGTGTTCGGGTATTATCAAATTCCTCTGATCCTATGCTGGTGCCATTAAGTGGAGTTGGGTTACTAGATTTTTTATCAAAACTAGATTGTGCTATTCGTGAGGAAGTGAGCTCTATATTTAACTTGGAGTGGGATAGAGTGGCTGATAAGGTTTTTGCTGGACTAGAAGATGGATCATTTGGAGATGTTAGCTGTGACGATTTTATTGATGTTCTCAATGTTGTTGGTATTCATTTAGTAGAATTTTCAATTTATCAAAGACGTGTGGCACGTAAAAAAAAGACGCTAGGAAGTGGTAGTAGTGAATGTACGGTTGATGTTACGGAATCAAGATCTATATCGATGCTAGGGGAGGGCTGTGACCAATCTTCTTCTAATCAGCCTGGTGGTTTATCTGCGGTTGGTGCTGTCTCCACAGTTGTGATACCACCTGGAGGTACAAAGTCTTTTTTGCTTGTTACGGTAACTACTCCAACTACTCTTGCTACTACAGGTAGAGAGGTGGATGCTAGGAGCATAGGTGGTATTTCTGCTCAAAAATACGGTACTTATACCGTTGTTTCTTCTTCAGCTGCTACTGTTATTCATTCTTCTGCTATCTCTTCTCTACAACTTGAGCCTGAGTTATTATCTCGACCTGAATCTAAATTACTACCTAGGCCGCGTCTCCAATCTGAGATGCGGTCAAGTCAAAAACCTGCTGCTCCGGATTGTGATTCACTGTGTGCTATGGTACTTCCTGAATGTGCCCTAATGATTAAGGATCTCTTTTCTGAAGTTCGTGCATTTGCTAGAAGTGTTTATGAGGATGTAATAAGTAAACAGCTCCCACCAGGAATAAGTAACAAGCTTTCTGTGACTGGAAGAGCTATTTGGTACTGGACCTACACGAAAATGTGTGAGGCTAATTTAGTATTTAGGTGCCTTGGTGAGTACCATGCTAAGCACCGACCTGGTTTTGTACGTTCTCTTTCTAAAATTAAAGTATTGTTGGATTCTGAAGTTAGTTTGCTAGATTTTTTATTGGCGCTGGATTGTGCTATTAGTAGAGAGACGAAGTCTATTTTTAGCTCTTGTTGGAATGAAGTTTCTGTTTCTCTGGAAGAGGAGTCCTTGGGTGCTATTAGTTGTGGAGATTTTGTTAGAGTCCTTAACGTTGCTGGCATTCCCGAAGTGGTGTTATCGGCAAATGTAGAATCCTATGGAGTAGGTATTAAAGGTAGGGGCGCAGTACCAGTAACTAGTGTTGTAGGTCTTGCGCATTCTTTTTCTCCCAGTTCTCAATTATCACCATCTCAACAATGTGTTGATTTGCTGGGTGTTAAGTTACATCCTGACAGTGCTAAGCTAATTTACGATCTCTTTTTTGTCATTCGTAAATCTGCCAAAATGTCTTGCTCGATGGTACTGAATTGCCTCCTAAGGGCTATGAGTAGTGAACTTTCTGTGGTTGGGAAGGCTGTTTGGTGCAGAACCTATAGGGAACTGCATTTGCTTAATTTTATGGCTAAGTTTTTTTGTTTGTATCATTCCAGATACCGTCATAATTTTATACATTCTCTTGCTGATATTAGAGTATTGTCAAGTTCTCATGATCGTAGCCTAGTGCCATTAAGTGGAGATGTATTACTAGGTTTTTTATCGAAACTAGATTGCGCTATTATTGATCAGGCTGAGTCTGTATTTAACTCAGAGTGGGATGAAGGAGCTAAGAAAGTCCTTGTTGCACTAAAAGATGGTTCATTAGCTGATGTTAATTGTGATGATCTTGTTAATGTCCTTGATGTTGCTGGCATTCCTAAAGTAGCATCTCTGATTTCTACGAAATATGGAAAGTATCAAAGATTTTTGATGAATAAAAGCAAGACATTAGGAATTGATAGTAAACGTAGGGCTGGTGGTACTAGGTCTGTTCCCCGAGAGCCAGGAATGGATCTCAATTTGTATGGCATCCATTTTCGAAAAATTTTGCCTAAGCCTAATCCTGGAGCTTCTGATCAACGTGATAGTATATCTGCTACTGGTAATGTCTCTAACCAACCTGCCAGTGTATCTGTGACTGATACTGTCACCGCTGCAGTGCCATTACCTGGAGGTAAAGGGTCTTCTTTGCCTGTCGTTACCGAGTTTGTAGCTGTTTCTGATCAACCTGCCAGTGTATCTGTGACTGATACTGTCACCGCTGCAGTGCCATTACCTGGAGGTAATGGGTCTTCTTTGCCTGTCGTTACCGAGTTTGTAGCTGTTTCTGATCAACCTGCTAGTGTATCTGTGACTGATACTGTCTCTACTGTTGCAGTATCACCTGGAGATACTGGATCTTCTTTGCCTGTTATTGAGCCTGTTTCTGTGCCAGATGTCTATGAGGATTATTTTTTAACTGTTGGTGAGGATGTTGTAGTATCAACTGAAGATGCTTCTGCTGTTATAGATGTAGATGAATTGCCTATTGAAGAACCTTCATCTTTGCTTGTGCCTTCGTCTTCACCTACACCTTTTTCACCTCTATACGAGTCGAGAGCAGCTTCTGATATTTCCTCTGCCTCTCCTTTGGCTGGGGAAGCTATAGTTAGATCAACTTCGGTTGATGTTACTCCTGCGTTTTGGTGGTTGGAAGATGAATCATTTTCGCCTCCCTCTTCACCTTCTATTGCGCCCTCATCGTTATCTTTATCTTCATTTTTATCTCCATCTGGATCAGGATTAGATGCAGATGTTTCCTCTTCCTCTACGGATTCACTTGAGTTGTCTAGAGAAGTTGGATTGACCTCGGAAGTTATTGTTTCTGAGTCGGAAGTTTTAGTAGATGAGTCAACTCCTGCGTCCTCATCTGGGCATCTAATAGTGCCGATTACTGCCCCTTCTCCTGTTTCTGCTTCTATGAGTAAATCTTCCATGGCAACTAGTAGTAGTTCTTCTAGTTATTTTTACGGACCTAAGAAAGCATTTATTATGCAATTAGCTAAGGAGCCTTTTGAGATACCTGCGAGTAATGATGTCATTGCTGGGCCCTCCTCTTCTGCACCTGTGGTTGTTGCTAACATTCCGCCAGTGGCTGCTGCTACTGATTCTGGGGATGTGGGAGTGAGATTGGCAGCATTGCTGAATCGAGGGTTGCCACCTTCACCACCACCTGTCGATGAACCGAGTGAGTCTATGAGAGGTGGTAGAGTTGGGGTGTCTTCTTCACATAGGGGTAGTGCTCAGAGAGGACGTGGGCGTAAAAGGAAAAGTTAATTGTGAGAATTGATCTACTTCCTTACTATTGGCATTACACAATTTTGTGTGTTTGTTGTGTGCTGATGTTTATTTTTATACGATAGATTACCTCCTCTTGTGTTTCTTGCATGTTAGATATAGGCCATGTTTTTTTGCTTGTATTCATTCAGTTTTTATAGGTAGTTTTTTGGGCCTCACCACCTTCTTGTTCAACAAATATTATAAACTTCAGTGGCACTGTATTTAGTTAATAACTCTTTTATACCAATACATTAATCTGTGTTTTTATCGTATTTATAATTTGTATACTATTAACTACTACAACTACTATTTAATGGGTAATTTAATATCGTTAAAATATTAAGTTTTTTTATGTGTTTTCATATATCAAGTTTGTGATCTTATATGACATAATGCGAAAATGTGGTTCCTCATCTCAGCGCTATAACTTTGTAATACTGAGCATGATGAGTAAACTAATGCTCAGTAGTATTAATTTATTAATCTATAACGGAGCATGATGTTTTGTTGACGAATAAATAAAAATATTGAATTTTTAATTTAGTAGTAATTATATTTCTACTCCAACCACTTCAATGATGTTATCGGTTAATCACAAAATTTGAATAAAACGATCCATACTTGGTATTCACGTTGCACATGATAAGTGATTGTTAAGTTTATATGTTTTTTTTGTGTCAAAAATAAAGCTATTGTACGACAAGTAAGGTGTATTGATTTTTTTATTGAATTGGTGGAATATAAATTTTGAGTATTACTGATTAATATGTTTGAAACATTCGTAGGCGCGTTAATCTTGTACACGACAGATTGTTTTACATAAATTACAGTATATGTACTTGGTTTATTTGTATTATATTAGTTGTTGATTAATTGTCATTTATTAGTTTGCTAACAAGGTTGTTGTTGCGTTTATTTTGTTAATGCATTTTTCAAGTTAAATGATTGTCAATTGATGGGCTATATATCTATTTAATTAATTATTGCTTATTGTGTGTAATTTTTTGTCCTTTGTGGCTTATATGCAAGCTGATACAGATTATGGGTGTCTTCCTTTAACTTTGTCTTTGTGGTAACTAATACTTTTGTGGATGTGAGTATTGTTTTATAAATTGAGCTATAATAATGATGATGTGAGGCTATGCCTATTGATGGTGTTGTGTTTTTAGTTGTTTACTTGTGACTTTTTTCTTGTAATGTTGGTGTATAGGCTAGTGTTGTGATGTTAAAGTAGGAATGCGAGCAGTGAGAGATTGCTACACATGCTTATTAGTGCACATTTGTTTTAGTTAAATAATGATCAATTAATGAGCTGAGTTTGAGTTATTATACAATTAATTGTTATTTATTGAATGTAGTTGTTTGTTTTTTTTAAGTTATATACAGGCTACCATCGCAGATGAGTGGTTTGTCGTGGCTGTGGGAACTCTTTTGTGTGTGAATCATTTCGTTGATTGAGGTGCAATAGTTTGAGGTACGAAAGTGATAGTGTATGGCTCCGCTTCCGATTGTACCCCCGTTTGTGATGTTGAGTGCATTTAGTTGTTGGATTGTACTCACTTCTCTCCTTTCTGTGGTGTTGGTGTGTGAGTTGATACCTAAAGTAGTAAATGACGAATAATAAATATAAAGAGAGCTTGTTATGTATCCTGTATCTGCAACCAGTAGTGCCGCTGCTTCTAGCGGTGCTCTGGAGAGTGGGGGTGATAGTAGTGATAAAGAGGGCACTATAGTACAGGGTAGTGATTTGCATCAAATTGAGTCTTCTCCTGCCCCCACTAAAAGTAAGAGGGTGAGTACTGAGGGTGTACGTAAAGCTTCTGTGCAAAAACATAGTGCTTCTGTTGCTGTTTCTTCTTCAGCCTTTACTGTTGATTTGGATGTTTTGAGTTCATTGGGTGTTGAGTTACCTCCTGAGA
>NZ_FKII01000061.1 GCF_900078745.1 Candidatus Ichthyocystis sparus
TAAATGAATCAGGTGCCTACCGCAATGTAATAATGAGTCGGTATAATGTAGGTGTACAAGAGCACAGTAATATCCGGGTGCAACAGGAGAATAAATGCCAGTTTAGCGTCCATTATTGGGTATGATGGTAATCTGGTTTTAAGTGCTGCTCTAGTATAGCTCTTGGTAAGTTTCACATAATAGGTCAATCAGTATAACTAATAATTAACAACCCAGATTGGTAGAATAGTTTGTCTTACCTCCCTGCAATAGCTAACAGAGAACCCGAATCTTATGGGTACTTTCCTCCTCGCAAAACTAATCAATTAAAACCAGAAGTTCTGTAAGCACAATTATCACTACACATAGGTAAAGGTCTTAATCTATCGACTACATATACAACTTTGTCCACTAGTTTAAATGAATGTGAGACAGACAATTAACATCTTTGATCTTTGCTGTAAATTCTGAATTAAAACAAAATTATGGAATGTATCTTTATACGCTCTGTAGAAATATATTATTACTATTTACTTTCATCGATACTCACAAAAAGTTAGTTTTTGTGATAGTAGTAGGCACTTTAAATAGCCCTGTCTTGTATGTCTACAACTAACAATTAGTCTTTCTTCACCTCCATTCGTTACCTAAGCACCTCTCTGTCTTTATTGACAATAGGCAAAGCTGTCCAATAGGCAATATGTCATCAACTTTATCTGGTCAAAATACAACGTGTATGTTGACAGATCAGGGTTAACATTAGAAAAAGCACAAAAATTACTAGGGGGAGCAGACAAACATACGTCTACTAGTTAGGCGGAGTTTGTCTTATATATAATAGTGTGCCGATCATTGGTTTTTTTCTCGTATTAATTTGAGTTATTATTTACTCTAGTACTTGGTTCAGAGTAAGCAAATGGCGTGGTTACGGCCAACACGATTATTAAAACAGTATAGTTGTGTTAGTTGAATTATCTTACAAAGCACTATGTTGGAGAGTTGCTTATTCAAAAACAGGTATATTCACGAATAATTGTCACCGTTAATAATGGTTGACAGCGACTGCAGTTATCCATAAAAGCAATACCTAGACGAATGCTCCTAGAGTAGGAGCAGTTGGTGGTGGTTCCATGTACTCGCTATAGAAGCGAAAAATACAATACTGATAATCAGTGATGACGTCCAATTACTAGACATCATGCTAACGAGGCTATGTTGATAGTTTGTAACGTTCTACCGGGGTATATAGATATATTTTACGCACAAAATATGATTACTTGTACTTGTTATTTTTAAAAAAAATAACATTAAAAATCTTTAAAAATACCAAATAAATTACAGAATTTTAATTATATTTAGAAAATTGAGAAGATCCATGCCAATTAATTTATGATAAAGTCTCGTAATATGACTATCAGCAAGCCTGCAAAGATAATTTCAACAGCTGAGCCTAATGTGTAGGTAGCAATACTAATTGAAAGAGAGCCTTTACTAACTCAGCATGATGGGTGTGTGCGTGTGTCTGCTTGGATGTAGTTAAAGCCGGATCGTAGAGGCTGCGCCTTCTTCGAAGTTATTTTTTTTATAACATGTGCGTAAGCCGTATTTTTGTTGAGAATGTTTTTTTATTAGCTTAGGTCGATCTTACCCTTAAAAAGTATATTAAGTTAAAAAACAAGCTTTGTATTAATTGTAAAAGGGTTTGTATACAGCTCGTGGTATCAACAGAGTGAAAATAGAGATAAAAAAAACAATGAAATAATAAGGACTCCATGCCAATGAAACGGAAATTAAGTAGCGCAAGTAGTGAAGCGAGTGGTCCTGATGGTGGTGACAATGGATTAGGTGGTCTAGGTGGTCAAGCACAGCCGTCAGGTGCATTATCATTAGAGCAAAACACAGGACCTGCTGGGGCAGGAGGGTTCTTATTAGATCCACACTTATCACGAATATTGGGAATGCAGCCTGGTGAAAGGATATTTCGGAGTATGTTTTATGGCTCCCCACTTGCTCCTCGTGTATCAGCTTTGGTGACTCAACTTTTAACTAGACAAGAAGCACTGCTTAGCCGTGGATCAGGAGAGGGAAGTAGTTCCGTCGATCAAGCTGGTGTCATGGAGTCTATGGATCTTGCGGAACTTAACGCATTAGCAATACAGGCGCTGATGGATAGCGTAGAAGAACCTCCACTCCCAGGCGCATCGCACTGGCAAGACCCGCAAGGCCAAAGTTCATCGCATTGGCAAGATCCAAGTGCACCGTACCCGCAAGGCCCAGGCACATCGCACTGGCAAGACCCGCAAGGCCCAGGCACATCGCACTGGCAAGACCCACAAGGCCCAGGCGCATCGCACTGGCAAGACCCGCAGGGACCAGGCGCATCGCACTGGCAAGACCCACAAGGCCCAGGCGCATCGCACTGGCAAGACCCACAAGGCCCAGGCGCATCGCATTGGCAAGATCCAAGTACACCGTACCCGCAAGCCCCAGGTGCATCGCATTGGCAAGATCCAAGTGCACCGTACCCGCAAGCCCCAGGTGCATCGCATTGGCAAGATCCAAGTACACCGTACCCGCAAGCCCCAGGTGCATCGCATTGGCAAGATCCAAGTGCATCGCATGTGCAGCAAACCCCGACTGCGGCAAAGCAAAGTGGCAGAGGCCCCTCTCCTCAAGGAGGATTCATTCTGGCCACAGATTTAGCACAATCGCTGGGAATGCAACCTGGTCAGGCGCTATATCGAGGTATGTTTCACAATACTCCTCAATCCCATGCCGTTTCAGACATAGTAATTGAACTTTCAGAAGTTCAGAAAGATTTATTGTACAACCTAGCACTGGAAAGATCTGGCGTAGCACCCCAAGGAGTAACTGTCCTTGGCGAAGATACTGCTTCTCTTATAAAAACTAACGAAGAATTATTAAGAGCTCTGATGGCCAGCATAGAAGCACCTGCAGTAGAAAAGTCTGAAAAAAAATCGACACCGAAACCGGAAGAAGAATCGACACCGAAACCAGAAGAAGAATCGACACCGGAAACAAAAGAAGAGAGAGATAGGAAATTTGAAAGAGCTAAGGCAGAAGTGGAAAGGATAGAGAAAAGAGAAGGGAAAAGGTTGAGAGATAGACAGAGAAATAAGGTGGAAAGTGCTCAAGAAAAAAAGGTAGAGGTGGATCTGAGCGTAGCTAAATGTAAAAAGGCAAAGCTGGAGAAAGCAAAAGAGATAGTAACGGAACGCATGGAAAGACTAGAAGCAACGAGATTGTCAATCTCGAAAAAAAAGTATGCGGATAATGAGAGAAGAGCTGTTGTATCAAGCATTGGGGAACTAAAGAAAGTGGTAGACGAACCAGAAAACCTGCAAGAAACGAAGGAAGAGCTAAGTAAAACGATAAGTAGATATGAAGAACTAACGCAAGCGGGAGCAGGAGAGGCTGAAGCAAAAATGGACCGCCTAAGGACTAAGGAAGCAAGAGTAAGAAGACTTACAAGAACAGCAAGCGTAAGAGAAACAAAAATGGAAGAGCTAGAGAAAGATCTAGGGGATCTAGTAGCTAGGGAACTAGAACTAGAGAAAACAGAGACAAGAGGGGAAGAGATAGATAGAATAAGAATGCTAGAGATAGATAGAATAAGAATGCTAGAGGCAAAGGTAGAGACAAGTCTAATAAAATTAAAAGAACTAATAGAAAGGGACGGGGAAAGCTCAGAGCTAGAGCTAGAACTAAGTGAACTGATGGCAAAGATGGAAGAGATAGAAGCAAATATAGATAGACAAAAAAGGGAGGTGGAGCTAAGTAGATTGAGAATAGAAGTAGGAGCGGAAGCAAGCGAGAGAGAGCTGAGTCTAAGGCTGATACTAGAGGGAATGAACATAAGAATAAGAATGCTGGAATTGGAGCTAGGAATATGGCTAGGAGAACTGATGTCGAGGAAGACAGCGGCAGAGAAAAGAGTAATATCTATGGTGCTGGTGGAAAGAACGGATGAGGAGAAAAAGGCCGAGAGAACAGAAATAAGTGAGATAATAGGTTTAACGCTAGAAAGAGCGCTAGAAAGGTCAGGGATGATTCCTCCGAGAGCAGGAAGAGAGACGGACAGCACAACAACATCTGATATGGCATCGGAAGTGGTGGTAGTAGAAGACTCAGGAGAAGAAGAAGAAGAAGAAGACGGGGGGGGAAGTAATACAGGAAGAAAAAGCGACAGGTGAGGGTAATAAAGTACTATTTATATGAGATTCACGAGACCCAAGACATCTCAAAAAATGCTACGAGCAAAATCAGAAATGATAGTAGCATTAGCAAGAGAGAGTGGTAACAAAGTAGAGGGTAAGTGCCAACAACAAGAGAGTTGGCATAAGAAAAAGAAGGAGCAGTGGGAAAATCATAGCAAGTGCTTCTTTACACTTTACGTAGTAGGTTACATCAAATGAGTCAGGTGGTACCTACTAAAATACGCAAAAGCAACAATGTCCGAGTGCAGTAGGAGAATAAATGCAAATTCAACAACCATTGTTGAGAAAATAGTAACACGATTGATTATCAAGTACCGTTCTCGTATCGTTCGTGGTACGTTTTACAGAACCTCGCAGTGCACCACTATCGTATTAACCCAGGTTTTGTAAATTCATGGGATCCGTAGCGTACATAAAATAGCTGTAATGATCTTCCCATATAATCTAATGCATTATTAATTGAAGAATAACTCTTTGCAGAGCACAGAAAACCTGCAAAAACGTAGGAAGTATTGGAGGAGTAATAGGGTATAAAGAAGAACAGTGGAGATAACAGTTTAATCAGTCAACTAACGTCAGCAGCACAAACCAGCAGAGGGGGTTATATTATCATCTACCCCTTAACAATGGTTAGCAGAGAGTCTGGATCTTGTGGGTGCGCTTTATATTTCTCGTAAAGTAAAGCTGGTCAATTATAAATAACCAGAAGTTTTATAAGCAGTAGCCTCTGTATTTATCATACTCAAATCAATCCATTAGCTTAAATAATGGTTGAGAGGTAAGTATCATTCTTGCTGTAGATTCTTAATTAAAATAGAAACAAAATTATGGAATGTAGCTTTATCAGTTCTACAACTATATACCGTTACTACCTACTTTCACCGATGCTCACAAAAGGTTAGTTATTGGAAGAACAAATTAGGCATTGTAAAAACACTATCTCGTACATTATAAAACAACTAATGGTGGATGTTTTACCTCATCGTGATATAGATGTCACTCCGCCTTTATTAACACGAGTAAAAGCTACGCTAATAAGAAATATGCCATCAACTTAATCTGGTCAAAATATCGGGCATGGATGACGACAGATCAGGATTGACAAGTCAGAAGCAGTAAAAAACTCTTATCAGAGTAAAGACATACGACTACTAGTTAGGCATAGTTTTTATCTGGTATAGAATAGTGTACCAACCGTTATTTTTTCTTGTATTAACTTGAGTAGTTGTCTATTTTAGTATCCTCGCCATAGTACACAAATGGGGTGTATTCCCATATCGACAAATACTCCATTAAAACAATATTGCTAATTTGTTCAATTATCTAACAAATCACAGTTGAGTGACTTGCTCGCCCAAAAATACATGTATATTAGCACATAACTGTTTCATTAATAATGATCGGTGGCAACTGCAATTATCCTGGAATCGATACCTGGACAAGAGATTATCAAAGAAGTGCAGTTAGCAGTAGTCCCATGAATTTGATGTGGAAAAGTGGAAGAGTATCACAGAAACTAGGCCAATTAATAATCAATATTTTTTAATTATTATCCACCATACTAACATCCACCATACTAACAATTACGTAAACTAATGAGACTGCATTGGCGGCTGGCAATGCCCGAACGGACCCAGTTGCAGCTATAGGAGCAATAAACGATTAATCAGAGTATAAGGCCATATGCATTAGAGTGCAGGTACAATAATTCCACTTTATATACTGAGGTAAGACTAGTTGAAAATGAATTAATTTGCTGTTGGTGCTATTAGGTACAGCTATATTTTATGAAAAAAATATAGCTGCTACTTACACTTTAAAATAATTAGATTAAACATCTTTAAAAACACACACAAAAGCATCAAATAAATTACAGTTTTAGTTTTTAATTATATTGAGAAATATCCGTGCCAATTATTTATAATAAAGTATAGAAATATGATTATCAGTAAGCCTACAAAAATAATCTCAATGACTGTACCTAATGTGTAAGGTGGCAATACTAGTTGAAAGAGAGCCCTTACCAACTCAGCGTGATAAGCATATGCGTATGTCTGCTTAGACGTAGTTAAAACCAGCTCGGAGAATTCATGCCTTCTTTATAGTTGACAAAGTTATTTTTTATGTGTGCGTGAGCCTGTATTTTTGTTGAGGATATTTTTTATTAGTGTAGGTCGCGTGTGTTCTAAGAAGTACGAAAGTATATTAAATTAAAAAAACAAGCTTTATATTAACTGTAGAAGGTTTTATATGCAGCACGTAGTATTGATATAGGGAAAAACGATAAAATAATAGGGACTCCATGTCAATGAAACGTAAATTAAGTAGCACAAGTAGTGGAGCAAGTAGTCTAAACGGTAACGATGGAATAGGTAGTTCAGATGGGCAGACTAAACCATCAAGTACATTAGAACAAAGCACAAGATATGCTGAGACAGAAGGATTCTTATTGGATCCATATTTAGCGCAAGCGTTGGGAATGAGGGCTGGTGAAAGTCTATTTCGGAGTATGTTTTACGGCTCCCCACAGGCTCCTTATGTATCAGATTTAGTGGCTCAACTTTTAAGTAAACAGGAAGAACTGCTTTGCCGTGGACTAGGAGAGGGATCTAGTTATGACTCTCAAAGTAGTATCATTGAGTCTCTTAATATTGCTGAATATAACGGATTAGCAATACAAGCACTGATGGATAGTATAGAAGCACCTACACTACCTCCACTTACAGCAACACCGGAAGTGGTAGTAGGAGATATAGGTATTGTGCATGAACAAGTACCAGTTTTAGCGAAACGAAGTGCCAAAAATTATGATGAGGAAGATATGTTTGCACCAGATTTAGCCCAATCGCTGAAAATGCAACCTGGTCAAGAGCTGCGTCGAAGTACGTTTTATAACGCTACACAATCTGATGTCGTTTTAGGAATGGTAGGTCAACTCTCGGCAACTCGAGAGAGTGTATTGCACAACCAAGAACTAGAAAGGTCTAGTTCAATACAGGAGGGAACTAGTGTTGGTTGCGAGAATACTGCTTCTCTTATGACAACTAGCAAAGAATTAACGCAAGTTCTGATGGGTAGCATAGAAACATCGGCAGTACCTACAATAGCAGTAGAAGAATCTGAAACAGAATCGAAAGAAAAATTGGAAGAAGAGAGAAATAGTAAATTGAAGAAATTGAAGGCCAAACTGGAGATGAAAGAGCAAGCAAAAACAGAAAAACTTATAAATAAAGAGGAAGAGGAAGCAACTAAGAGTAGAGAAAAAGAGCTAGAAACAGCTCTGAGTATAGCTGTATGTAGAGAGTCAGAGCTAGAGAAAGTAAAAGATAAAGTGAAAGAAACTATAAAAAGGTTAGAGACACCGGGATCATTAAGCGCAACAAAAAGAAATATAGAAAGGATAAAGAAAAAAGAGGGAGAACTAAGAAGAGTGGTAGCAGAACCAAGGTCAGAAAACCTAAAAAAAATGGAAAAAGAGCTAAATGAAGCGAGAGCGAGATGTAAAGAACTAGAGAAAGCTGGAGCAGTAGAGTTTTCAATAGGTATGGATTACATAAGAACTAAAGAGATAAAAGTAAGTAGAGATCTAGAAGAAGCAAAGGCAGGAGAAATAAGAGTGAAAAATATAGAGAAAAATCTAGAGGTGCTAGTGGCAAAAGAACTATATCTGGAGAAAATAGAGGCAAAGGCAAGTAAGAAAGAGCTAGGTAAAGTAAGAGCGAAAAAAACGAAGATAGAGTCAAATCTAATGCAATTAAGAGCAACAATAGCAACAACCAGAAGAAATGTAGAACTAGAACTAGTTAGCATTATAACACTAAAGGAAGAGATAGAGGCAACGATAGATAGAGGGAAAAGGGAAATAGAGCTAAATAGATTAAAAGAGGGAGCAAAAGCTGAATCAGGCGAGAAAGAACTAGAACTAATGCTGAGAATAGAGGGGGTAAACGCTAGAGTAAGGATGCTAGAACTGGAGTTAGGTCTATGGCTGGGAGAAATAACAGCGAAACAACTTGCAGTCAGTAGTACCGAAAGTGGTACAGAGTATGAAAGATTATGATGAGGGATTCATATTGGTACCAGATTTAGCAAAATCGTTGGGAATGCAACCTGGTCAAGTGTTACATCAAGGTATGTTTTATGGCACCCCACAGGCTTCCCGCATATCAGCTTTAACGGCCAAACTTTTAAAAGAACAGGAAAGACTGCTTCAACTTCGATCAGGAGAGGCAACTAGTTCTTACACCATATTTAATGAAGATCGTATTCTTGATCTTGTAGAATCTAATGCATCAGCGATACAAGCACTGCTGAGTAGCGTAGAAGCACCTCTCCTACCTCCACCTACAGTAGCACCAGCAGTGATAGTAGGAAATGTAGGTAATACACATGGGAAAGTACCAGATGTAGCAAAACAGAGTGCCAAAGATTCTAATGAGAGGGTTCGTGCTAGCACCGGATTTGGCACAATCGCTGGGAATGCACCCTGGTCAAGTTCTACGTAGAGGCATGTTTTACAGTTCCCCTCGTTCTAATGCAGTTTTAGGCATAATAAGTCAACTTTCGGAAATACGAGAGTATTTGTTGCACAATCAAGAACTAGAAAGATCTGGTGCAATCCAAAGAGAAATTGGCGCTAGCTGCGAAGATGCTGCTGCTCTTATAGCAAATAACGAAGAATTATTACAAGCTCTGATGGCTAGCATAGAAGCACCTTTACAACAGCATCGTTAGTGGTAACAGAAGGTAGATATCACGCATGAACATGGCGGAGGGTTCATGTTGGTACCAGATTTAGCACAATCGCTGGAAGTGCAACCTGGTCATACTACATAGGAGGAGGGTGGTTGCGTCCAGGGGCAACATACTCTCCTGCAGTACTCTGGCCAGGCACGTAATACTGAGGTGGAATTGCAATTCGGTGAAAATTTAGCTCTAATGATAGCAATACAATTTGGCAAAGTGGTTGCTTCTAGCTTCAGCGTTTTGTAGACTAAAGAGCAGTGTATTTAATAATAACCGGCAAGGAGGTGGCTGCGTACTTGGGGCTGAAGATAGACAAATAAAGCATACCAAAATGTCGTTTGGTACAATTCTGGGTTAGCGAGTACCTTATTAAGAGGTGTATTATTTTAACAATAATTTGCGTACGTAATAGACACAGCAACAAAGCGGTATAGTAAAACATCACGAATAAATACAAATAATGTGGATAGAAGATTTGTCTTACTTAGATAGATAGTTATAGTAAAGTTCAAGATTGCTCTAGGGTTTTTATTGCCTAAAGTACCACTGGTAATATAAAAACAAGAATTGCAAGAACAGTGTTGCTTATTCCTCCTTGGGTGGACTGTAACACTCTGGTATCACGTATTTATGATGGGTTACAGGTACAAAGATGATTAATTTGAGAAAAATACACCTTCAATTTATGTACGGATATAAACTGTATTGGTGCAAAAAACACGTATAGCTGAAAGCAAGAGGCTAAAGGTAATTATATTGGAGAATTTCTACAGTTAAGATTCATGCATGCGGTACCCACGTATTGTTAATAAGTACCTTACTTGTACCACCGTTGTACTCTGTATATAACAAGAGACTATCTAATTAGATTATAGTAAGTGTAAAAAATAGTTGTAAGTTGCAGTGTGATTGGAATTATTATTTATACGTAAAGAAAAAATTGCAGCCTCAATTCAAATATAATGAACGCGAAAATTCGTTCTGAATTAAAAGATAGGTAAGCCAAAGTTATGTAGCTCTATCAACTCTATCGCAATACACCTTTACTTTCATAGACGCTCACAAAAAACTAGTTTTTGGAAGAACAAATTCGGCATCGAAAATGGTACTATCTCATATATTATAAACTAATAGCAACTATTTTACCTTCGTAATCTCGGCGCCTATCTATCTTTATTAACAATAAGCAATGCTGTACTAGTAAGCCATATGCCGCAGACTTCATATTATAGAAATACCAGATGTGAATGATGGCAAGGTCAGGATTGACACATTAGTAAGAAGCACAAAAATTCTTAGAAGAGTAAAAAAACATACTGCTACTAGCTAGGCGGAGTTTATATAGCATAAAATAGTGTGCCAATCATTAGTTTTCTGTATTAATTTGAGTTACTGTTTCTGCGTTATTTTAATGATTCTTTTGTAAGGCACAGTGCTATGGTATTGGTTATTCAAAGACAGGTATGTTCACGCATAGTCACTTCATTGATAATGATTGGTATCAATTGCAATTATCCTAATAAGTAATACCTGGACAAGAGACTATAGAAGAAGTGCAGTTAGCAGCAACACCATGAATTTGGTATGAAAAGGCAGAATATCCTCACAGAGACGAGGCAATTAGTGATCAATGGTTTTTAAATATTATCCACCATACTAACAATTACGTAAACCAATTAAACTGCATTGGCGGTTGGTAATGTTCGGCTGGGACCAGTCGCATTATAGGAGCAATAAACAATCAATCAGAGTATAAAGACATGTGCGTTAGGATGTGGATGCAATCATTCAGCCCTAGGTACTGGGGAAAAATTAGTTGAAAATAAACTAACTAGTTTACTGTTGGTGCTGTTGGATGTGGTTATTATGCATAGACAATAAATTCTTAAAATAATTATATGAAAAAGTTTTTAAAAGTACACGCAAAAGTATCAAATAGATTACGATTTCTATATTGTAATTTTTTATTTATCAATTTTAGATTTGATTTAAGAAATTTAGGAGAATACGCTTAATAAAGACTCGTAATCTGGCTATAAGTGAGACTACGAAGATGATTACAACAACCGAACCCAATGTATAGGGAGACAATACTAGTTAAAGGAGAGATTTTACTAACTCAGCATGATAAGTGTATCTGCTTAGATGTAGATAAAATTGGCTCGTGTGTGCTGTACTTCTATGACTGACACAGTTATTTTTTTATATGTGCGGGCCTGTATATTTTTGTTGGTGGTGCTTTTTATTAGTTAGGTCAAGCGTGCTCTAGAAGGTGCATTATTAAAAATAACAAGCTTGATGTTTTGATATTTAAATGTATAAAGGCTTGTCTACAGCATGTAGTATCGATAGAAGAAAAAAACAAAAAAATGAGGACTCTATACCAATGAAACGGAAATTATTAAGAAGCGCAAGTAGCGAAGCAAGTAGTCCTGAGGGCGTCTATAGGCAAGGTAATGTGGATGAGCAGGCACAACAATCAAGTGCATTAGAATTAGAACAAAGTACAGGAACTGAGGGAAGAGGGTTCTTATTAGAGCCACGTTTAGCACAAGCGTTGGGGATGTGCCATGGTGAAATGATATTTAGAAGTATGTTTTATGGTACCCCACAGGCTTATCATATATCGAATTTAGTAACTCAACTTTTAAACGAACAGGAAGAGCTAGTTCGAAATGAATTAGAGGAGGGAACTAGTTCTTTCGTCTGGCCTAGCAATAATGGCTATACCCTTGCTCTTATGGCCTCTAACGAAGCAACGATACGAGCGCTTATGGATAGCATAGAAGCGCCTCCTTCAGTTACAGTGGGACCAGAAGAAGCGGTAGTAGAAGTTGCGAATACTACCTATTGGCAAACACCAGAGGCATTGGCAGTAGAAGGTGTAGGTATTGAGCATGAGCCAGTGCCAAATACATCAGAACAGAGTACGATGGGTTGTGAAGGGTCAATATTGGCACCAGACTTAGCACTAGATCTGGAAATGCAACCTGATCAAGTACTGCGTGGAGGCATGTTTTATAATACTCAACCTGGCGTCGTTTTAGAAAAAATAAAGCGACTTTCAGCAATTAGGGAAGGTTTATTGCACAATCGGGAACTAGAAAGGGCTAGTGTAACACAAGAAGAAATTGGAGTTGGTTTAGAAAATATTGCTACTCTTATAACAACTAACGAAGAATTAACACAAGCTCTAATAGGTAGCATAGAAGCACCTACGGCAACACCTATGCTAATAGAATCAGAATCGGAAGAAGAAACGTTAATAAATGAGAGGTCGGAAGCTAAAGCATCAGAAGAGAGTCAGCAAAAAGTAGAGGAGGCAATACCTATACTAATAGAATCAGAATCGGAAACAGAATCTGAAGAAGAAACGTCAACAAAAGAGGGGTTGGAGGCTAGGGTATCAAATGAGAATCAGCAAAAAGTAGAGGATAATAGAGTAACTAAAAAGGAGATAGATAGATTTATAGATACAGTAAAAGCTGCGGAAAAAGCAATGGGATCTGTAATGAGGGCTCTAATTGGCAGCATAAAAGCACCTATGGCAACATTTGTACCAACAGAATCGGAAACAGAATCGGAAGAGGAGGAATCGTTAATAAAGGAAAGGTTGGAAGCTAGAATATCAGAGGAGAATTCGCAAAGAGTAACAAGGAATTTAGCGGATGAAGAGAGAGAGGTATCTGAGGCACTAGAGAAAGTAGAAGCGGCGAGAAATGCAATAAAAGCGCTGAGGAAGAGGAAAAGTGAAGATCTAATAATGGCAAAATTGGAAAAACTAAAGTCAAAGGAAACGAAAAGAATGTTGGAGCGGGAAGTAAGAAGAACTATTAGAATGGAAGAAAGGAGAAAAAAACAAACGTCTGAGAAGAAATTGAGAAAAGAAATATTAGCAGAAAGAGAAAGATTAAAAGAGGAAAGAAAAGCGGAGGAATCGAAAGAACAGGAAAGGGGAGCAGCTATAGCAAAAGCAATGCTGGAAAATACTAGAGAAAAAGAGCAAAAGGAGGCAAAAAAAGCGCAGGGAGAGGGGGCAAGAAAGGCGCGGGGAGAGGGGGCAAGAAAAGCGCAGGAAGAAAGGGCAGCTAGGAGAAGTATCTCTAAGATGGAGAATGCGGCGATAGCAAGAGCTCTAGCAGAAGAGAGAACAGCAAAAATAAAACGAGAGCTAGAGGAAGAAAGAGCAATAGCAATAAGGATTGGAAAGCTAGAGCTAGAGCTAGAAAAATCTAGAAAACTAGAAGAATCTGTAGAGATAGAGGAGAGAGCGGGAGAAATAGCAAAACCAGAGTTAGAGCTGGAGCTAGTTGGGGTAAGAAAGCGAGAGCAAGATCTAAGCATAGAGTTAAATAGAGTAAGAACTCATGCGACGAATCTAGATAGAGAGATACGTGCAGGTAGAGTAATATCGGGAGCAACAGCATCAGAGATAGAGGAGAAAAAAAATAGAATGAAAGCGCTAAATAGAGGTAGGGTTATGGCAAAAATAAGAGTGCTAGAGTTAGAGATAGAGGCATCTAGAGCAAGAGCAATAGCGAAAAAACTAACTATAGAGTTAGAGAGACTAAAGTATAGAGGGAAATAAGAATTAGAATGGAACGAAGATTAGCGGAAGAAATAAAGTAAGTGAAAGGGTGGCTATAAGAATGAGAGATACGGTAGAGGAGTAATAGGGTAAGTACCCAGAAATCATAGTGTGAGGATGGGTATTGGGTAAAGCCGTGCCTGTTGTATATAAAGGCAGAAAGAGGAGCAATGCCTAGATCAATGGGATGAGAAGATTCGCTATTAGTTTACAACATGCGAAACATCGCTGCTTACAACGCCAAATTTTCTCTTCCAGAAATTGCAACTATTGATGGGAAGAAATAGTAATAATATATCGCAACAGAACTAACAAAGATGAATTTCCTACCTATTTTAACTGGAGCTGTAATTTTCTTCTCTCCTTTACGTATAAATAATAACTCTGATTATGCTACAACTTACAACTATTTCTTGCACCCACTATATCTAATTAAAGTGATACACTGCCAAGCGAGGATAAGCTATAACGTTCTTGCAATTCCTGCTTTTGTATTACCTAGGGCACCCCAGGTAATACAAATTCTGCGGAACCTGGTCTTGAAATTTGCTCTAATTATATATTTAAGACGAATCTTGTGTCCGCAATATTTGCACTTATCTGTGATTTTTTACCATACACTATACAAGTAAGTAATCACTATTAGACTGATACGTTTCTTGAAGGGGTACACTCTAAACTATAATTGTTACTAAACTGCATTTTGATATTTTACTTGCTTAGTGTTAGTCACAAGTACGCAATCTCAATCTACTTCCTTGCTAATTTTACTAAGCGCATCAACAACCTCCTCTAAGACTTCCTTCATTAGCGTTTAACAATCACCTGCTAGTCCTCCAGTAAACAAATCATTCATAAAATTTGTTCCCTGTCCTCTTGCTAACCATCTTAGGTAAAGCAGAACCATTTCTTCTACTAATCTATCGTTGGTACTATTTGTTGTAATTCATCAATCACTCTTTCTATCTGCTTGTGCTACCAATACCATTTATGTGTTTCTGTAGGTTCTGAATGCTTACCATTAGAGATTTTGCTTCTAGCTCTGTCACTGTTATAACCTTCTACCATTCTGGTGTATTAAGTTCTCCTGAAAGTATAAAAACTTAGCGCTACTAAACCCAACCTGAAGCAACGTCTCATCAAGCTGCATTCCTAGAGAATCAGAGCCAAACTTGCATTCAACCGTAGACTTACCTCAGTATTGTGTTCTTGTCCAAGTGTACTCGGACAGTGCATTGCTCCTCATACTACACAATTCTCTGTCCATTGTTATTTTGCAACTAGCTAATTGATTCACTTACGCCACTTAATATTTTCTACTTCAGTATTTTGGTCACAGTACACAAACTATGTAATTACTATATCAACAAATACATTATTAAAACAATGTTGGGGGATTACTTATTCAAAGATAAGTGTATTCAAGCATGGGTACTCCGTCAGTAACGGATCAATGTCAACTGCAGTTACCCTAAAAACAATACCTGGGCAAGAGATTATAAAAGAAGAGCAGCAATTAGCAGTAATACCTTGCATTTACTGTAGAGTATAGAGTAGTCAGAACTATATCACGTAAATAAGGTGATTAATATCCAATAATGTTTTTTTTAATTATTAAACATCATACTAACAATTACATATACTGACGAAACTGTATTGGTAGTTGGTAATGTTCTGCTGGGCCTGGTTGTGTTATAGAGTGCTACAAATAATTAGTCATAATGTAAAGCCATGTGCACTGGGGTGTGGGTGCAACTATTAAAATTTATATACTGAAACTGAAGCGAAATTAGTTGAAAATGAACCAATTTGCTCTTGGTAATATTAGATACTTCTTATGTACAAACACTTGCTTATCATTTTGGATAATTTCATGAAAAATCTCTAAAGTACACACAAAAGTATCCAGTGTTACAGTTTTTATATTGTATTTTTTCTTTATCAATTAGGTAGATGTGAAAAATTGTTGAAGCTACACTAATTGATAAATATTTCTAATCTGGTTCTACAAAGATAATTGCAATAACCGAACCTAATGTATGCATAAGCGGCAACACCAATTGAAATAGAACTCTTGCTAACTCACCATGATGGTAGTACTGTACGTTCGTTTAAATATATGTTACGCCCAGCTCTTGGATGTTGTGCCCCATCTGTAGTTAACAAAGTTGTCTTTTAGTGTGCATGAGTCCGTGTATTTTTGTTGGGAGTATTTTTCCTAGAATGAACTACATATGTGTTCTAAAAATAAGTTTGGCATTAATTGCGGGGGAGGCTTATCTGCAGCGTATGGGGCCATATGGTGGTGAGAAAAAAACAATAAAACAAGGACTATATACCAATGAAACGTAAATTAAGTAGTACAAGTAATGGAGCAAGTATTCTAAATGGCAGCGATGGACCAGGTGATTCAGATTCGCAGGAACAAACATCAAGTACATTAGCATTAGAACAGAGCACAAGATCTGCTGAGGCAAAAGGATTCTTATTGGAAGATCCACATTTAGCGCAAATGTTGGGAATGAGGACTGGTGAACGTATATTTCAGGGTATGTTTTATGGCTCTCCACAGGTTCCTTATATATCAGCTTTGGTAACTCAACTTTTAAGTAACCAAGAAGAACTGCTTTGCCGTGGACTAGGAGAGGGAACTAGTTCTGAATCTCAAAGCATCGTCATTGAATCTCTTAATCTTGCTGAACACAACGCATTAGCAATACAAGCGCTGATGGATAGCGTAGAAAAACCCTCAGTGGCAATACCTTATACAGTAACAATAGACTCAGAAACAAAATTGGAAGAGAAGAAAAATCAGAAATTGGCTCTATCTAAAGCGAGACTAAAAAGTAGAGAGCCAGAACAAGAAATAGCGGTAGTTCTACGTATGGCTAAATTTAGAGAGGCGGATCTAAGGAAAGTAAAAAGTGATATAGAAGCGAGCACGGGAGAACCAAGGGTATTGGTACCGTCAACTGCAAAAGAAATTAGTAAAGAGTTAAAAGCAGTTAAAAGGAAAAAGAAAAAAATAAGTTCAATTTTGGGAAAGGTAACATTAAACCTGCAAGAAATAAAAAGAGAGCTAGAGAAAGTTAGAGTGAGAAAGAGAGAACTAGATAGAGTGGGAGTTGGAGGAAGTGCAGTAGAATTAGAAGAAGTGAGAATGAGGCAGCTAAGCATAGAGGTGGAGCTAGAAAGAGCAAGAAATAGAGTAGCAAAAGTGGAAAGTCTAGAACGAGATCTAGATGGACTATTAGCAAAAGAGATAGATCTAGAGGCAACGTGGGCAAACGAGAAAGAAATAGAGGAAGTAAAAGCAAGGCAGATGAAGATAGATGAAGAGCTATGGGAATCGAAGGCGATAATAGCAAGAGCTCGCGAGCTAGGAACAGAGATGGAGCAGTTAGTAGAGAGAGAGCTATATCTAGAGAGAATGGTGAGCATAGAGGAAAGGGATCTAGAGCTAGATAGATTGAGAAGGGAGGCAAGAGTTGGAGCAAGCGAAAAAGAGGTGGAGCTAGCATTGGAGCTGGAGGGAGTGAAAGTAAGGGTAAAAGAGCTGGAGCTAGAGTTATCGATAGAACTAGCGCGACTGACGACTGCGGAGCTAGGGCTTGAAATGCCAGAGAGGAGAGGACTAAGTGAAAATAAAGAGACAAAATTTAGGTCTCTAGAGCTAGGAGACACGGAGATACTTAGAAGGATAAGGGAGGAGGAAACGGCAAGATATATGGAAAAAATGTACCGAATAAGAGAAAGTGTAGGGATAACACCGGAAATAATAATAGTAGAAGAATCAGAGGAAGAGAAGGCCAATAGACTTGCAGCACTGGAAGCAAAAATGATACATGATACGGAAGAGGAAATTCTGAAAAAATTTGTAATACCTGGGGAGGATGAAGAAGAAGATGTAAAAGCAGCTAGAGCAAAAAACAAAGCGCTGTCGAAAGCGAAAAATAGAGTGATCAGTAAAGTCGCTGAAGCAAGAAGCGGCAAAAGGACGGTGGTAGGCCCTATATCTGAGGATAGAATGAGAGAAATATCAATGTGGGGTGCAATGATGGTGAAAGAGCAAATGGAAAGAAAAGCAAGAAGAAGTGAGAAAATAAAAATGGAAAAAGCGAAGAAAGAGGCAGCAAAAATGAAAAGGGAAAGATTAAAAGCAATGAAGGAGAAAACGGAGGGGGAAAAAGATAAGCAAGGAAATCAGTAGTAGTAAGTGAATTGTCAATACAAATTGGTATTCAGTATAAATGAGTGATAATAAAATAGGTAGCGCATAGAAATTAATAGAAGAGGAGATTATGGTAATGCCAATGGGGGATATTATCTTCTTCCAGCCGCAAGAAGATTGTTACTGAATCTTGTGGTTACCCTGCTTACTGGATTTACATCTGGAAAAAAATTCAACAGCAAGATTAATCAAGAATAAAGAGCAAGTGATTCTGAGTAGGCAACACAAAATACAGGATCTGCTAAGACAAAAGGGTTGCTGTTAGCGCCACATTTAGCACAATCGTTGGGAATACAGCCTGATAGAATAGCGCATCGAGATGTGTTTTTGGCTCCCAGCAAACTTCCCATACATCAGGTTTAGTAGCTCAATCTTTAAAAGAACAGGAGGCATTGGTTTGTCATAGCATTAGAGTAAGGACCTAGTTCCGACGTCACGCCCTAGCAGCGGTGATGTTCTTTCTTGCTTTTGTAGCTCTAACGGGGCAACTATACAAGCTCTGATATAGCGTAGGATCTACTTTGTTTATTATGGTACCGGCGCAGTATAAGTTAAGGATGCTGAGTATTGGCAAGCACGAGAGGGGCAGTAGAGGGTATAGGTATTGTGTACTGGCAGATGCCAAATACATCAGAATAGGGTACGAGAAATTCTAATGAAGGGTTCATATTGGCACCAGATTTAGCACTAGAGCTAGGAATGCAACCTAGTCAAGTATGCGCGTGAAGGTATGTTTTATAATGCCCGACGGTCTAGCGTCGTTTCATAAATGATAAATCAACTTTCATAATTGCAGTAACTGAGCCTAATGTATAGGTGGCAATACTGTTGGAATATGTATTTTACCAACTCAGCATAACGAGTGTGTTAGTTCAGATGTAAGTTACATCTACCTCTTAGATATTTAACCCCTCACAGTTAACGAAGTTACCTTTTAATATGCATGAACCTGTATATTTTTATTGAGAGTATTTTTTCTTAGAGTAGGTTGCATGTGTGCTCTAATTAAATCAAAAAACAAGTTCGATATTAATTGAGGAGATATTTTTCTGCAGCTGCAGTATCCAATGGCAAGAAAAAAGCAAGGACTCTATATCAATGAAGCGTAAATTAAGTAGCACAAGTAGTGAAGCAAGTAGTCTTGATGGTGACGGTGGACTAGGTGGTTTATATGGGCAAATACAACCGTCAAGTACATTATCATTAGAACAAAGTACAAGATCTGCTGAGGCAGAGGGATTCTTATTAGATCCACATTTAGCACAATCGTTGGGAATGCGTCCTGGTGAAAGGCTATTCCGGAGTATGTTTTATGGCTCCCCACTGGCTCCTCATATATCAGATTTGGTGGCTCAACTTTTAAGTAAGCAGGAAGTTCTGCTTCGCCATGGACTAGGAGAGGGAACTAGTTCTGACACTCAAAGTAGCGTCATTGAGTCTCTTAATCTTGCTGAATGTAACGCACTAGCAATACAGGCACTGATGGATAGCATAGAAAAACCTGCATTTACAGTAGCACCGACAGTGGTAACAGAAAGGGGTGTGAGTGCTATGAATTGGCAAGACCCAAGTGCACAGTATTGGCAAGACCCAAGTGCACAGTATTGGCAAGACCCAAGTGCACCGTGTTGGCAAAACCCAAGTACACAAAGACAGAGTACTATAGACTCTGAGACAGGGTTCATATTAGCACCACATTTAGCATCAGCTCTGGGAATGCAGCCTGGAGAAGGACTATTTCGAGGTATGTTTCATGGAACACAACAGTCTCATGTAGTGCTAGAAATGATAAATCAACTTTCAGAAATTCAGAGAGATTTATTACGTGATCAAGAACTAGAAAGAGCCGGTGTTGTAACCCAAGGAGAAATTAACCTTGGTTTCGAAGATGCCGCTTCTCTTATAACAACTAACGAAGAACTATTGCAGGCTCTGATAGCTAGCATAGAAGCACCTGTAGAGGCAGTACCCCCTACAGTAGTATACTCAAGCCCAAACTTGAGTCCAGACTTAGAAACAGAATTGGAAGAAGAAAGAAGTCAGAGATTTGCTAGATCGAAGGCGAAACTAGAAGGGGTAAAACTAGAACAAGGGGTAGTACCGGCTCTACATATGGCTAAATTTAGAGAAGCAAATCTAAAAGAAGTAAAAAATAGATTAGTAGCAAGTACAAGAGGACCAGAGATATCGATACCATCGAGTCAAAAAGAAATTGATAAAGAGTTGGGAGCAATTGCAGAGAAAAAAAAAGCAATAAGTGAAATTTTAGGAGCAGTGCCATTAAAAAACTTGCAAGAGATGAAAAGAGAACTAGAGAAAGTTAGAGCAAGAAGAATAGAATTAGATAGAGTGGGAGTTGGAGAAAATGCAGTAGAGCTAAAAGAAGTGAGAGTAAGACGGAAAATGATAGAGGTGAATCTGAGAAGATCAAGAGATAGAGCATCTGAGATGGAAAGTCTAGAGAGGGAGATAGATACACTATTAGCGAAAGAGGTAGAACTAGAAGTAACAGGAGCTAGTGAGGAAGAGATAGAGAAAGTAAAAACAAGACAGATGGAGATAGATTCAAGGCTAATGGAGACGAGGTCAATGGTAAAGAACGCTCGTGGGCTGGTAATAGAGCTAGAGCAGTTGAGAAAGAGAGAAAGGGATCTAGAGAGAACGGTGAACATAGAGGAGAGAGGTCTAGAGCTAGATAGATTGAGAAGGGAAGCAAGAGCTGGAGCAAATCAAGAAGAGATAGAGCTAACATTAGAACTAGAGGGAGTAAGAGCTAGAGTAAGAGAGCTAGAGCTAGAGTTATCGATAAAACTAAAGCTGCTAATGGCTGTGGAGCTAGAATTTAGAGAAGCAGGAACAAACATACGGGAGAGGGGCCCAAGCAGAGGGGAAGTGGCAAAAATAAGGTCTATAGAGTTGTTAGGAAAAGAGGAAATAGCTAGAAGGGTAATGGAAAATGAAGAGGCGAAGTATAGAGAAAAAATGTACGAGATGGAAAGCAAAAATGCAGAAATACCATCAGAAATAATAATAGAAGCAGTAGAAGAATCTGAGGAAGAGAGAGCCAATAGATTAGCAGCACTGGAAGAGAAAATAATGATAGGTTGGGAAGAAGGAATTCGAGAAAGATTTGCAATATTGGAGGAGAATGAAAGAGAAAATGCGAAAACGAGAGCAAAAAACAGAGCAATGTCACAAGCGATAAAGAGAACGAAAAAGAAAGTCGCTGAGGCAAAAAGCGGTCAGAGGGTGGTGATAGGTCCTATACCTGAGGATAAAATGAGAAAGATAGCTATGCAGAGCGCAATGGTAGTTAGAGAGCAAATGGAAAGAAAAGCAAGAGAAAGTGCGGCAATAGAGGCAGCAAAAGCAGCAAGAGAAAAAATAAAAGCAGCAACAAAAGCGGCGAAAGAAGAAGTAAGAATGGCAAAAGAAGCAGCGAAAGAAGAATTAAAAGCAATGAAGAAGAAGCAAAAGGAAGAGAGAGAAGCAAGAATAAGGGCAATTTGGGCAGAAATATATGGGGGAAATGAGGAAGAAAAGGAGAAACAGGAAGAGCAGTAGTAGTAAGAGAATTGTCAATGCAAATGGATACTCGGTGTAAATGAGTAATAATGTAACGAGTAGCGTAGAAAAATTTAATAGGAGAGGTGGTTGTAGTAATGTCAGCAGATGCGCTAATGGGAGATGTTATCTTCTTCCAGCCAGCAAAAAGACAGATACCAAATCTCGTGCTTGTCCTAGGTTTACATGTGGAAAAAATTCAACAGCCACATTGATCAAGCACGCAGAATAAAGCGCAAAGTAGTCCTGAGTTAGGTAACTATAGGAAAGGTGGGGTAGGTAGGGGGCAGAATTAACAATCAAGTGCTTTAACGTTGTAACAAAGTACATGATCTTCTAAAACATAAGGGTTCCGGCATCACATTTAGCACAATCTTTGGGGATGCAACCTTGCGATATGGTTGTTCTAAGTATGTTTTGTGTGACACTACCCAGTGCTTCTAATATATAAATAAAATCTAGTAGCTCAACTTTTAAAAGAACAGGAAGAACTAGTTCTGTCGTCCAGTTAGCAGCAGCAATACTACTCGCTCTTGTAACCTCCAACTAGACAACAATACAAACGCTGATGGATATATAGAAGCATCTTCATTTACAACGTACCGGCAAACAGTAAAAGCTACGAACACTACGTATTGGCTGTCCATTGTTATTTTGCGAAGAACTACTTTTATTCACTTGAGCCACTTAATATTTGCTATATTAGAGTAAAATCCTCAGCAAAGAAAGTAGAAAACTATTGTCAGAAATTAGGACATAATCTATCTACTTGGTACATAATAGTGTACAGAACATAAGCTTTTTTCCCCGTATTATAATAGTTTTAGTTACTGTCTGCTTTAGTATAATAGTACACAAATGGGGGCAATTACTATAGTCATAGTCGACAAATACATTATTGGGACAACGTTGTCGCGTTTGTTAAGATAAGGTATATTCATGCGTAATCGCTTAATTAATAATGATTAGTTACAGCTGCAGTTATACCACAAGCAATAGCTAAACAAAAAATTCTAGTTATGGAATAAGTAGATAAAATATAAGAAGCAATTAGCCATAATACCGTGCGCTTGATGTGAAGAACGGAGTAATATCACTACATAAATGTGGGAATTAACAATCAATGACATGAGTTAGAGTATAGGGGACATGTGCACACCAGGTGGTAGGTGCAAGCATTAAACTTTAGATGCTGAAGAAAAATTAATTGAAAATGAAACAATTTGCTCTTGTGCTGTTAGAGATAGGTATATTCTATGCTTAAACTAAACTACTAGTTTTGTTTTAAGTGGTCTTTTTAAAAACTCATGAAATTCTTAAAAAGTACACGCAAAAGTACTAAATAAATTACAGTTTTTATGTTGTATTTTTTGTTAATTGGATTTTAAAAATTGTTGAAGCTGCGCTGATTAGTGAAGATTTTTAATCTAGCTATCAGATGTCAGTGATCCTACAAAGATAATTACAATATGACTGAGCCTAACTTATAGTAGCAATACTAGTTAAATGAAAGCTTCTACCAACTCAGCATGGTAAGTGTGCTGTGTATTCGTTTAGATACTTCCTGGGTCTAGCATTTTGGGCATTGTGCCTCACCTGCAGTTAACAAAGTTAAAGTTGTTTTTTAACATGCGTAAGCCCTTTTTAACATGCGTAAGCCCATGTGTTTTGGTTTAGAGTATTTTTCTTAGGATAGGTTACATGAGTGTTCTAATTGAGTCTTGATGTTAATTGTAGATAGACCCTTCCAAGGTATATCAATAGCAGGAAAAAACCAATAAAATAAGGTCTTTACACCAATGAAACGGCAATTAAGTAGCGCAAGTAGTGGAGCAAGTAGTCTGAATGGTAACGATGGGCTAGGTAGTGCAGATGAGCAAGTACAGCCACCAAGTACATCAGCGTCAGAACAAAGCACAGAATCTTCCGAGCTAGAGGGGGGATTATTATTAGATTCACATTTGGCGCAACTGTTGGG
This sequence comes from Candidatus Ichthyocystis sparus, assembly GCF_900078745.1. Taxonomy (GTDB): domain Bacteria; phylum Pseudomonadota; class Gammaproteobacteria; order Burkholderiales; family 2013Ark19i; genus Ichthyocystis; species Ichthyocystis sparus. The sequence goes on from NZ_FKII01000061.1 coordinate 23,325, forward strand.
AATGCGGCCTGGTGAAAGGCTATGTCGGGGTGTGTTTTATGGTTCCCCAATGGCTTCCTATGTATCAAGTTTGGCGGCTCAATTTTTAGATAAACAGGAAGGGCTGCTTCGCCGTGGACTAGGAGAAGGAACTAGTTCTATCACTCAACATAGCATGGCCGAGTATCTTAGTATGTCTAGATATAACGCACTGGCAATACGGGCGCTGTTGGATAGCGTAGAAGCACCTGCATCAGTGATAACAGGGGAAGGTGTAAGTACTATGCATGGGCAAAGCCCAAGTGCATCACATTGGCAAGACCCAAGTGCATCACATTGGCAAGACCCAAGTGCATCACATTGGCAAGACCCAAGTGCACCGCATTGGCAAGACCCAAGTGCACCGCATTGGCAAGACCCAAGTGCATCACATTGGCAAGACCCAAGTGCATCACATTGGCAAGACCCAAGTGCATCACATTGGCAAGACCCAAGTGCATCACATTGGCAAGACCCAAGTGCATCGCATTGGCAAGACCCAAGTGCACCTTATGGACAAAGCACAAGTTCATCGTATGGGCAAGACCCAAGTACACCGTATGCGCAAAATCCAAGTGCATCAGGGCAGAGTACTATAGACTCTGATGCAGGGTTCATGTTGGCACCATATCTAGCGTCAGCTCTGGGAATGCGGCCTGGGGAAGGGCTATTTCGAGGTATGTTTCATGGCACACAACAGTCTTGTGTCGTGCTAGAAATGATGAGTCAACTTTCAGAAATTCAGAAAGATTTATTGCGCAATCAAGAACTAGAAAGAACCGGTGTTGTTATAACACAAGGAGAAGTTAGTCTTAGTTTCGAAGATACTACTGCCCTTATAGCAACCAACGAAGAATTATTGCAAGCTCTGATGGCTAGCATAGAAGCACCTGCAGAAACAACACCTCCCATAGTAGTAGACTCAAGCTCAGACTCAGAAACAGAATTGGGAGAAAGAACGCCAGCAAACATAGAAGAACCTGCAGGGACAACACCTCCCATAGTAGTAGACTCAAGCTCAAGCTCAGACTCAGACTCAGACTCAGAATCGGAAGAAAGAACGCTAGCGAAATTGGAAGAAGAAAGAATTAAGAGATTAGCTATATCGAAAGCCAGACTAGAAAAGGAAAAGCTAGAACGCGGGGCAGCAATAGCTCTACGTGTAGCTAAACTTAGAGAGACAAATCTAAGGGAAGTAAAAAATGTAATGGGAGCGGATACTAGAGGACCAGAGACACAGATACCGTCAAGTAAGAAAGAAATTGATGGGGAGTTAAAAGCAATTGCAGAGAAAAAGAAAGCAATGACTGCAATTCTAGGAACGGTATCATTAAAAAACTTGCAAGAAATGAAAGTAGAATTGGAAAAAGTTAGAGAAAGAAGGATGGAATTAGATAGAGTGGGAGTTGGAGAAAATGCAGCAGAGCTAGAGAAAGTGAGAGTAAGAAAGAAAATTATAGAGGAGGAGCTAAGAAGAGCAAGAAATGGAGTAGCGCTGATTGAAAGTCTGGAGAAAGAGATAGATGCACTATTAGCAAAAGAGGTAGAACTAGAAGTAACAGGAGCTAGTGAGGAAGAAATAGAGGGAGTAAAAGCAAGGCAAGTGGAGATAGATTTAAGGCTAACGGAGTCGAGGTCAATGGTAGAAAACGCTCGCGGGCTAGAAGCAGAGCTAGAGCAGTTGAGAGAGAGAGAGAGAGAGAGAGAGAGAGAGCTAGAGAGAGCGGTGGACATAGAGGAAAGAGGTCTAGAGCTAGATAGATTGAGAAGAGAAGCAAGAGCTGGAGCAACTGAAGAAGAGATAAAGCTAGCATTAGAACTAGAGGGAGTAGAAGCTAGAATAAAAGAGTTAGAACTAGAGTTATCGATAAAACTAAAGCTGCTGATGATTGTGGAACTGCAGTTTAGAGAGAAAAAAGAAAAATTGAAATGCAGAGTAACAAGTGGAAAGGAAGCGAAAAGAATAAGATCTACAGATCCAGTGGGTGAAGAGATACTTAGAGGATTAATGGAAGGGGAAGAAGCAAGATATAGGGAAAAAGTGCGCGAGATGAAAAGTAAAAGTGAAGACACAACATCGCAGGAAATAATAGTAATAGAAGAATCAGAGGAAGAGAGAAACGCTAAATTAGCGGCACTGGAAAAGACAATGGTAAGGCATGGTGAAGTAAAGGTTATGGAAAAATTTTCAATACAGGAGGAGAGGGAAGAAGATGTAGAAACAGTGAGAGCAAAAAGCATAGAGCAACCACAAGCCAAAAAAGCAAAAATCGTAGCGCTATCACAAGCCAGACAGAGAGAGAGAAAAAAAGTAGCTGAGATAAAAAGTGGCAACAGGGTGGTAATAGGTTCCATACCTGAGAGTATAATGAAAGAGATAGAAATGCGAAGCGCAGCTATAGTGAAAGAGCAAGCGGAAAGAAAAGCAAAGAAAAAATGTGAGTCAGTAAAAGCACTGGAAGTGGCAAGAGAAGCAAAAAAGAAAAGAGAGAGAATAAAAGCAGCAAAAAAAGCGGCAAAAGAGGAAATAAAAGCAGCAGAAAGAGCGGAGAAAGAGAGGAGAGAAGCAGAATTAAGAGGGGCAAAAGGAAAAGGAAAAGGAAAAGTAGAAACTGGAGTGGGAAAAGCAAAGCTAGTAAAAGAAGCAAGAGCAAAGAGAAAAGCAACGAAAGAAGAATTAGTGGCAGCGAAGAAGAAGAAAAAGGAGTGTATAGCAGCAAGAGTAGAGGAATTATTGGCACAAATGGAGAGGGAAAAGGAGGAAGAAAAAGATAAAGATAAGCAGGGAAAGCAGTAGTAGCGAGAGAATTGGCAATGCAAATGGATATTCGGTATAAATAAGTTATAATAGAATAAATAGCTCAGAAGAATTAATAGAAGAGATAATTGTTGATTGTGCCAACAGACGTGCTAATGGGGGAACATTACTTTCTTCCAGCCAGCAAAAAGACAGGTACTAAATCCCGTGGTTACACCGTTTCCTGGGTTTACATCTGGAACAAACTCAACAGCAGAATTAATCGAGCACAAAAAAACAAAGCACAAGTGGTCCCAAGTATGACAACTATGGGCAGGGTAATGTGGATAGTCTGACACGACAATCAAGTTCTTCTTTAGTATCAGAACAGAGTATTCAGCATCTTCCAAGACAAAAGGGTTACTATTACATCACATTTTAATTCACTTACGCCGCCTACTACATTAGAGCAATATCCCTAGCAAAGAAAGTAGGCAACTATTGTTAGGGGCTAGGACGAAATCTATCTCCATCTGGTACATAATAGTGTACGTAACGTCAGATTTTTTCTAGTATATTTGAGTTACTGTTTACTTTAGTATCCTAGTCATAGTACGTAAATGGGTGTGATAAGTGCTATATCAACAAATACATTACTAAGACAACGTTGTTGTGTCTGTTAGATTATTTTATAAAGGGCTGTATTGAGTAATTGCTTATTCAAAATAAGATATATTCACAAGTAATTGCTCCATTAATGATGATTAGTAGCAGCTGCAGCTATACTAAAAGCGATACCTGAATAAAAAGTTTTGGAAGAAGTAGATAAGAAGTAATTAGCTATAATCCCCTACGATTGATGTGAAGAAGCGGGGTAATATCACAGAAGCATGGCAATTAATAATAAGCGACGTTAATTATTAACACCACAGCAACAACTACATATACTAATTGAAGTGCATTGGTAGCTATAATGTTCTGCTGACCATAGCTACATTGTAGGGGCACAAACAATTGGTCAGAGTATAGAAATACACGTACTAGAACGTAGGAGCGGTTATTAAACTTTAGATACTGAAGCAAGGTTAGTTGAAAGTTAACCAATCTGCTCGGTGATATTGGATATGTTTCGTGCTTACAACAAAATTTTGAGTATTTTTTATTAATTAGATTTGAAAAATTGTTGAAGCTGCGCTAATTGATGAATATTTTTTTAATCTAGCTGTTAGCTATCAGTAAACCTACAAAGATAATTACAATACTTAGCCCAATATATTATAGGTAGCAATACTAGTTGAAAGAAAGCTTTTACTAACCCAGCATGGTTAGTGTACTGTATATCCATTCAGATACAGGCTACGTCTAGCTTTTAGATGTCGTGCTTCATCTATACAGTTAACAAAGTTTTTTTAAAATGCGTGAGCCCATGTATTTTTGTTGGGGGATTTTTTCTCTTAGGGGTAGGTATAAGCTAAGTTTTGATGTTAATTGTAGAGAAACCTTCCCACAGTACCGATAGTAGGAAAAAAAACAATAAAATAAGGGCTGTATACCAATGAAACGTAAATTAAGTAGCACAAGTAGTGGAGAAAGTAGTCTGAATGATAACAATGGAGGAAATTCAGGTAGGCAAGTACAACAATCAAGTGCATTAGAATTAGAACAAAGCACAAGATCTGCTGAGGAGGAAGGATTCCCATTAGATCAACATTTAGCGCAAATTATGGGAATGCTGCCTGGTGAAAAGTTGTTTCGGAGTATGTTTTATGGCTCCCCACGGGCTCCTTATATATCAGATTTGGTGGATCAACTTTTAAGTAAACAGGAAGAACTGCTTCGCCGTGGACAACTAGGAGAGGGAACTAGTTCTAGCACTCAACACGACATGTCTGGGTCTCTTAGTCTTGCTAAATATAACGCACGAGTGATACGAGCTCTGGTGAGTAGCATAGAAGCACCTACATCAGTGATAACAGGAGGAGGTGTGGGTGCTGTGTATGGGCAACCAGGTGCATCGCATTGGCAAGACCCAGGTGCACCGCATTGGCAAGGACCAAGTGCACCGCATTGGCAAGGACCAAGTGCACCGCATTGGCAAGGACCAAGTGCACCAGGGCATAGTACTATAGACTCTGATGCAGGGTTCATATTGGCACCATATCTAGCGTCAACTCTGGGAATGCGGCCTGGGGAAAAGCTATTTCGAGGTATGTTTCATGGCACACAACAGTCTCGTGTCGTGCTAGAAATGATAAATCATCTTTCCGAAATTCAGAGAGATTTGTTACACAATCGAGAACTAGAAAGAGCTGGTGTTATGACCCAAGGAGAATTTGGTCTTAGTTTCGAAGATACTTCTTCTCTTATAGCAACTAACGAAGAATTATTAGAAGCTCTGATGGCTAGCATAGAAAGACCTACAGAGACAGTGCCTTCTATAGTAGTAGATTCAAGCTCAAACTCAGATTCAGACTCAGAAACAGAATTAGAAAGAAGAACGCTAGATAAATTGGAAGAAGAGAGAAATCTGAGATTGGCTAGATCTCAAGCTAGATTAGAAAAGGAAAAAGTAGAACAAGGGGTGGTATTAGCTCTACGTGCGGCTAAACTCAGAGAGACAAGTCTAATGGAAGTAAAAAATAGGGTAGGAGTAGGTACAAGAGGACTAGGGGTAGAGATACCGCCAAGCCTGATAGAAATTTATAGAGGGTTAAAAGCAGTTACAGAGAAAAGGAAAGAAATAAGCTCAATTCTGGGATTGACACCATCAAGAAACTTGCAAGAAATGAGAAGAGAGCTAGATGAAGTTAGAGTAAGAAAAACAGAATTAGACAGAGTGGAAGTTGGAGGAAGTGCAGTAGAGTTAGGAGAAGTGAGGGAAAGACAGCAAATAATAGAGAGGGAACTAAGAATAGCAAGAGGTAGAATGGAGGAGGTGGAAGCTCTAGAACAAGAGACGGAGGAACTATTAGCAAAAGAGATAGAACTAGAGGCAACAGGAGCAAGCGAGGAAGAGATAGAAAAAATAAGAGCAAGACAGACGGAGATAAATTCAAGGCTAGCAGAATCGAGTACAATAATAGTAAGCTCTCGCGAGCTAGAAGTAGAGCTGGAGAGATTGGTAGAGAGAGAGATAGAGAGGGTGGTGGACATAGAAAAGAGAAGTTTAGAGCTAGATAGATTGAGAATAGAAGCAAGAGCTGGAGCAAGCGAAGAAGAGATAGAGCTAGCATTAGAATTAGAGGGAGCTAGAGTTAGAATAAGGGAGCTAGAGCTGGAGCTGTCGATAGAACTAGAGCTGCTGATATCCATGGAGACAGAGCTTAAGGAAGCTAGAGGAAGAGAGATAATTAGAAACGAAGAACTAATTAAGAGGTTAGATGAAGAGCAAGAGATAGCAAGGAGGGAAAAAATAGAAAGAGAAAGACAGGAAGCTATAGCAGAGATAGAGAGAACGGAGGCAGAAAGAGCAAAAGTAGCAAAAGTAGAGAGGGAGAGAAAGGCAAAAGAGAGGTTAGCACTAGAAGAAGAAGCGGTAAAAGAAAGATTAAGTAGAGATATAGCAGAGATAGAGAGCGCACGCGCGGAGACAAAAAGAGCAAAAGTAGCAAAAGTAGAGAGGGAGAGAAAGGCAAGAGATAGGTTAGCACTAGAAGAAAAAGCGGCAAGAGAAAGATTAAGGAGAGAAAATGCGGAAAGAACAAGGGCTCTAGTAGAGGAGAGATCAGCAAGAATGAGAAGAGAGCTAGCGGAAGAAAGAGAGATGAAAATGAATATTAGAGTGCTAGAGCTGGAACTAGAGAGAGCTATAGGATTAGAGAGATCTAGAGAAGTGGGAGAGGGAACAAGAACAGCAGCAACCAGGGGAGATCTAGAGTTAGAACTAAGATTAGTAAGAACGCAAGAGCAAAACCTAGGTCTAGAATTGGATCGGGTGAGAGTATGCTCGATGAATCTAGATAGAGAGATAATGGCAGGTAGAATGATATCGGGAGCAACAGCGTCAGAGATAGAGGAGAAAAAAGATAAAATGAAAGAGCTAAATAGGAATAGATCTCTAGAAAAAATAAAAGAGCTAAAACTGAGGATAGAGTTATCGACAGCAAGATTAAGAGCGAAGATACTAGTTCTAGAGTTAGATAGACTAAGTACCGGATAGCAAGATCAGGATTAGAAATGGTGCAGGAGATAGTGAATAGAAAAATTAGCGATGAAAATGATAGATACAGGAAGGAACAGTAATATAAGAAATATAAAATTCGTAGTGAGAGTGGGTGTTAGATGAAGTCTTTACTGTATTAGGCTACATAAAATATAAGGATGCTACCCTCGCGATACAAATACCAAGTCACTTATGTAAGTTAGGTAGTCAGTTGTAAAATAACAGTAGGATAGTGGTTGCATCCAAGGGCAATGCACTTTCCAATAGCACTAAGATGGGTTACGTAATCCTAGGGCGGAGGAATTGCAATTGAGTGTAAATCTATCTCTAGTAATAATAGTGTAACTTGGCAAAGTGTTGTTTGATAATTGGTTTCATTAGAGTAAATTTCTAGACGTAATGATAATACACTTATACGTAGTCTCGGCGAGGGTAGATTGCGTACTTGCGATTGATTTTGGGCACATAAAAATGTCGTTTAGTACGGTCCTATATAGTCTGGTGTATATTCTGTTATGAAGCTTGTCAGTTTAATAATAGTTAACGTATAAAAAAACATATCTGGCAACAAAACAGCATAGTAAAACATCACGAATAATACAGGTGTATGGATTGGAAATTTGTTTTAGATAGATAATTGGAGCAAAGTTCAAGACTAATTTCTGGAGGGCATTTGTTGTCTGGTTGGTTGATGTATCCCATAAAATATAAAAATAGGCACTACAAGAGCGGTGTTGTTTATTCTTACCTGATAATCCATTACAATCTGGTCAATAGGACTTGTGTGGTTAAGATTTTTACGTGCAGTAACCTCATTGCTAAGTAGCGTCCAACCTAGATCACTATTATTCTGTATGAGTTAGGATGAGTTTATCTGGTGTAGAGTAGTGTACCTACCGTTATTTTTTTCTTGTTATCAGATTAAGTAATTGTACTACTTTAGTATTTTTGTCATGGCACCCAGAAGGGGTAGTTTCCATATCGACAGTTACATTATTAAAAAAGTATTGCTGTGTTTGTTAAATTATTTAATAAAGCACAGTTTTGGGTGATTACTTGTTCAAAATCATGTATGTCGGCGCGTAGCTGCTTCATTAACAATGATCCGTGACGATTGTAGTTATCCTAAGGGCAATACCTGAACAAGAGGCTATAGAATAAGGAAAGCTAGAAGTAATCACTTGCATTTGCTGTAAATTAGCAGAAAAATATCACAAGGGAGATGCAATTAATAATCAACGGAGTTTAATCATTACACGCCATACTGACAAGCACGTACACCAATGAAACTATATTGGTAGCTAGTGGTGTTCGGCTGGACCATGGTTGCATTATGGGAGCAACAGACAATTAATCGGAGTATAAAGACATATGTATTAAAGTGTAGGTACGGTGCTTTAGATACTGAAGTAAGATTAGTTAATAAGTTAACTAATCTGCTGCTGATGCTATTAGATGTAGATGTATTTAAACAACAATTACTCTTTTAGTATTGATGATAATTACATGAAAAATATTTAGAGGTACACATAAAAATATCAAATAAATTACAGTGTTTATATCGCGTTTTTCTTTTATAAATTAGATTCAAAATTCAAAAAATTGAGAAAACTACACTAATTAATAAAGACTCATAATCTCTTAGTAGGTAATCCTGCAAAGATAGTTGCAATAACTGAATCTAATGTGTGCGGGGCAATACTAGTTGAAGAAGAGCTTTCACTAACTCAGCATGACAGGTCTGTGCTTATTAGATGTAGTTAAATCTAATTCATGGTTACTAGTCTCTGTTAGTTGATAAAGTTGTTTCTTTCATATGTGCGTGAATCTGTATATTTTTTGGTGATATTTTCATTAGTGTGGTCAAATGTGTTCTAAAAGGCATATTAAATTTAAAAAAACAAGCTCGACATTACATGTAGGCAGATCTGTTTACAGCGTGTGGCATCAATAGAAGAAGAGAAAAAAGAAAATAGGGGCTTTTGTACCAATGAAAAGAAAATTAAGTAGTAGTGAAGCAAGTAACACTGAGGGTGATTACACGCAAGGCAGTGTGGATGAGCAAGCACAATCATCAAGTTTGTTAGAATCAGAACAAAGTACAATATCTGTTGATGCTGGAGGATTTGTATTACCTCCACATTTAGCACAATCATTGGGAATGCGTCCTGGTGACAGTATATTTCGAAGTATGTTTTATGGTACATCACAAGCCCCTCTTGTATCGGGTTTGGCAGCTCAACTTTTAGAAGAACGTGAAGCACTAATTAGTCGTGCATCAGGATAGTCGTGCATCAGGAGAGGGAACTAGTTATGCCGCCCAATCTAGCGATAGCGATCGTGATTCTGCTCTTATGGATTCTAACGAGATAACGATACGAGCGCTTCTAGATAGCATAGAAGCACCTCGACTTCATGGTATAGAAGCACCTCAACTTCAAGTAGTACCGGCAGTGGCAGTAGAAGGGAATACTACGTATTGGCAAAACCCGAGCGCACCACCGTATACGCAAGATCCAAGTACATCAGGACAGAGCGCTATAGACTATGAGGCAGGGTTCATGTTGTCACCATATTTAGCATCAGCTCTAGGAATGCAGCCTGGAGAAAGACTATTTCGAGGTATGTTTCATAGCACACAATGGTCTCATGTAGTACTAGGAATGATAAATCAACTTTCAGAAATTCAGAAAGATTTGTTGCGCAATCAAGAACTAGAAAGAGCCGGTGTTGTAACACAAGGAGAAATTAGTCTTAGTTTCAAAGATACTACTGCCCTTATAGCAACCAACGAAGAATCATTGCAAGCTCTGATGGCTAGCATAGAAGCACCTGCAGAGACAACACCTCCCACAGTAGTAGACTCAAGCTCAAACTCAGAAACAGAATTGGAAGAAAGAACGCTAGCGAAATTGGAAGAAGGAAAAATGAAATGTAGAGTACCAAATGAAGAGGAAGCGACAAGAATAAGATCTCCAGATCCAGTGGGCGCAGGGATACTTAGAAGCCTAATGGAAGAGGAAGAAGCAAGATATAGGGGAAAAGTGCTCGAAATGAAAAGTAAAAGTGAAGACACGATATCACAGAAAATAATAGTAGTAGAAAAATCAGAGGAAGAGAGAGCCAATAAATTAGCGGCACTGGAAGAGATAATGATAAGGCATAGTGAAGTAAAGGTTACGGAAAAATTTTTAATACAGGGTGAAAAGGAAGAAGATGTAGGAATATTAAGAGCAAAAATCATAGCGCTGTCAAAAGCCAAACACAGAGAGAGAGAAAAAGTAGCTGAGGCAAAAAGTGGCAGCAGAGTGGTAATAGGTTCCATACCTGAGAATATAATGAAAGAGATAGAAATACGAAGCGCAGCTATAGTGAAAGAGCGAGTGGAAAAAGAGAGAATAAAAGCAGCAGAAAAAGCGGAGAAAAAGAGTAGAGAAGCAGAATTAAGAGAGGCAAAAGCAAAGAGAAAAGCAGAAATGAGAGTGGAAAAAGCAAAGCTAGAAGAAGAAGCAAGAGCGGAGAGAAAAGCAGCTAAAGAAGAATTAGGGGCAGTGAAGAAGAAGAAAAAGGAGTATATAGCAGCAAGAGTAGGGGAATTATTGGCACAAATGGAGAGGAAAAAGGAGGAAGAAAAAGATAAAGATAAGCAGGGAAAGCAGTAGTAGCGAGAGAATTGGCAATGCAAATGGATATTCGGTATAAATAAGTTATAATAAAATAAATAGCTCAGAAGATTAATAGAAGAGATAATTGTTGATTGTGCCAACAGACGTGCTAATGGGGGAACATTACTTTTACTTTCTTCCAGCCATCAAAAAGACAGGTACTAAATCCCGTGGTTACACCGTTTCCTGGGTTTACATCTGGAACAAACTCAACAGCAAGATTAATCAAGCGTAAAGAACAAAACACAAGTGGTCCCAAGTAGGACAACTATAGGCAGGGTGAGTGGGTAGGCTGACACGACAATCAAGTTCTTCTTTAGTATCAAAACAGAGTATGCAGCATCTTCCAGGACAAAAGGGTTGTTATTACATCACATTTTAATTCACTTACGCCGCCTAATATTTACTACATTAGAGTAAGGTAAGATCCCTAGCAAAGAAAGTAGAAAACTATTGTTAGGGGCTAGGACGAAATTTATCTCCATCTAGTACATAATAGTGTACATAACGTCAGATTTTTTCTAGTATGTTTGAGTTACTGTTTACTTTAGTATCTTAGTCATAGTACGCAAATGGGTGGAATAAGTACTACATCAACAAATACATTATTAAGACAACTTTGTTGTGTTTGTTAGATTATTTTATAAAGGGCTGTATTGAGTAATTGCTTATTCAAAATAAGATATATTCACAAGTAATTGCTCCATTAATGATGATTAGTAGCAGCTGCAGCTATCCTAAAAGCGATACCTGAATAAAAAGTTTTGGAAGAAGTAGATAAGAAGTAATTAGCTATAATCCCCTACGATTGATGTGAAGAAGCGGGGTAATATCACAGAAGCATGGCAATTAATAATAAGCGACGTTAATTATTAACACCACAGCAACAACTACATATACTAATTGAACTGCATTGGTAGCTATAATGTTCTGCTGACCATAGCTACATTGTAGGGGCAACAAACAATTAGTCAGAGTATAGAAATTGTGCTAGAGCCTAGGCGCGGTTATTAAACCTTAGATACTGAAGCAAGGTTAGTTGAAAGTTAACCAATCTGCTCTTGGTGATATTGTATATGTTTCATGCTTATACTAAAATTTCGGGTATTTTTCAAAAAAATTTCATAAAAAATCTTAAAAAGTACACATAAAAGTATCAAATAAATTACAGTTTTTTATGTTAAATAATTATTAATTAGATTCGAAAAATTGTTGAAGCTGCGCTAATTGATAAATATTTTTAATCTAGCTATCAGCGATCAGTAAACCTACAAAGATAGTTACAATACTGAAGCCAATATATAGGTAGCAATACTAGTTGAAAGAAAGCTTTTACTAACCCAGCATGGTGAGTGTACTGTATGTACATTCAGATACAGGCTACGTCTGGCTCTTGGATGTCGTACTTTATCTTTATCTATACAGTTAACAAAGTTTTTTTAAAATGCGTGAGCCCATGTATTTTTGTTGGGGGATTTTTTCTCTTAGGGGTAGGTATAAGCTAAGTTTTGATGTTAATTGTAGAGAAACCTTCCCACAGCATACATGTACCGATAGTAAGAAAAAAAAACAATAAAATAAGGGCTGTATACCAATGAAACGTAAATTAAGTAGCACAAGTAGTGGAGAAAGTAGTCTGAATGGCAACGATGGAGGCAGTTCAAATGGTCAAGTGCAACAATCAAGTGCATTAGAATTAGAACAAAGTACAGGATCTGCTGAGGAGGAAGGATTCCCATTAGATCAACATTTAGCGCAAATTATGGGAATGCTGCCTGGTGAAAAGTTGTTTCGTAGTATGTTTTATGGCTCCCCACGGGCTCCTTATATATCAGATTTGGTGGATCAACTTTTAAGTAAACAGGAAGAACTGCTTCGCCGTGGACAACTAGGAGAGGGAACTAGTTCTAGCACTCAACATGACATGTCTGAGTCTCTTAGTCTTGCTAGATATAACGCACGAGTAATACGAGCTCTGGTGAGTAGCATAGAAGCACCTGCATCATTGATAATAGGAGGAGGTGTGGGTGCTATGCATGGGCAAGCCCCAGGTGCGTCGCATGGGCAAGGCCCAAGTGCATCGCATTGGCAAGACCCAGGTGCATCGCATTGGCAAGACCCAGGTGCATCGCATTGGCAAGCCCCAGGTGCATCGCATTGGCAAGACCCAGGTGCATCGCATTGGCAAGACCCAGGTGCATCGCATTGGCAAGCCCCAGGTGCATCGCATTGGCAAGACCCAGGTGCATCGCATTGGCAAGACCCAGGTACATCGCATTGGCAAGACCCAGGTACATCGCATTGGCAAGACCCAGGTACATCGCATTGGCAAGACCCAGGTGCATCGCATTGGCAAGACCCAGGTGCATCGCATTGGCAAGACCCAGGTGCATCGCATTGGCAAGGACCAAGTGCACCTCCAGGACGGAGTACTATAGACTCTGATACAGGATTCGTGTTGGAACCGTATTTAGCATCAGCTCTGGGAATGCAGCCTGGGGAAGGGCTGTTTCGAGGTATGTTTCATGGCACACAACAGTCTCGTGTCGTGCTAGGAATGATAGATCATCTTTCCGGAATTCAGGGAGATTTATTGCGCAATCAAGAACTAGAAAGAGCTGGTGTTATGACCCAAGGAGAAAGTAGACTTGGTTACGGAAATACTGCTTCTCTTATAGCAACTAACGAAGAATTATTAGCAGCTCTGATGGCTAGCATAGAAGGACATACAGAGACAGTACCTTCTGTAGTAGTAGATTCAAACTCAGATTCAGAATCAGAAAGCAGAACGCTAGCGGAATTGGAAGAAGAGAGAAGTCGGAGATTGGCTAGGTCTCAAGCTAGATTAGAAAGGAAAAAAGCAGAACAAGGGGTAGTATTAGCTCTATGTACGGCTAAACTTAGAGAGAAAGATCTAAGGGAAGTAAAAAATAGGGTAGGAGTGGGCACAAGAGAACCAGGGGTAGCGATGCCGTCAAGCCTGAGAGAAATTGGTAAAGAGTTAATAATAGTTACAGAGAAAAAGAGAACATTAGGTTCGGTTCTGGGAGTGGCATCATTAGGAAACTTGCAAGAGATGAGAGGAAAGCTAGAGGAAGTTAAAGTAAAAAAAATAGAATTAGACAGGGTGGGAGTTGGAGAAAGTGCAGCAGAGCTAGTAGAAGTGAGAGCAAGACAGCAAATAATAGAGGGGGAACTAGAAAGAGCGAGAGATAGAGTGGCGGAGGTGGAAACTCTAGAACGAGAGACGGATGAACTGTTAGAAAAAGAGGTAGAACTAGAGGCAACAGGAGCAAGCGAGGAAGAGATAGAGAAAGTAAAAACAAGGCAGGCGGAGATAAGTTCAAGGCTAATAGAATCGGAAGCGGTGGTAGAAAACGCTCGCGAACGAGGAATAGAACTAGAGCAATTGAGAGAGAGAGAGAGAGAACTAGGGAGAATGGTGGACATAGAAGAGAGAGGTTTAGAACTAGATAGATTGAGAACGGAAGCAAGAGTTGGAGCAACAGAAGAGGAGATAGAGCTAGCATTAGAGCTAGAGGGAACGAGAGTTAGAATAAGGGGGCTAGAACTGGAGCTGTCGATAGAACGAGAGCTAATGATAGCTGAAGAGCTAAGACTTAGAGAAGCAAAAAGGAAAAAACAAGAAGAGATTAAATCGAGGGCAGTGCCTGAAGAGACACCAGGGGAAATAATAATAATGGAAGAATCAGAGGAAGAGAGAGCTAATAGATTGGCAGCACTGGAAGCAAAAATGATAAGTGATGGGGAAAGGAGGGCCATGGAAAGATTCGCAACACAAGAGGAGGATGAAGAAAAAGAGAAAGCAAAAAAAATGGCGCTGGCGCAGGCTAGAAGGAGAGAAAAAAGGAAAATGGATGAGGTAAGAAGTGGCAAAAGAGTGGTGGTAGGTTCTTCCATACCTGATAACATAATGAGAGATATAGAAAAACGAAGTGCAGCCATAGTTAAAGCACTAATAGAAAGTAAAGCAATGGAAGATGAGGAAGTAAAAGCTGCGAGGGAAGCAAAAGAGGAAAGAGAGAGAGTAAAAGCAGAAAAAAAAGTGGCAGAAGAGAGTAAAAAAGCAGAAATAGAAGCGACAAAAGAGAGGGTAAAAGCATCAGCAAGAGCAGCGAAAGAGAAAAAAAGAGAGGAAATAAGAGTGGCAAAAGCGGAGGCAAAAGCAAGGTTAAAAGCAGCAGAAAAAGCAGCGAGAGAGAGGGAAAGAGCGGCAGCAAAAGCAGCGAAAGAGAAGGGAAGAGCAGCAGAAAAAGCAGCGAGAGACGAATTAAAAGCGATGAGGGATAGACAAAGGGAAGAGATGCAAGAAAGAATAAGAGCAATGTTGGCAGAAACAGAGAGGGAAGAGGAGGAAGAAAAAGATAAAGATAAGCAGGGAAAGCAGTAGTAGCAAGAGAATTGGCAATGCAAATGGATATTCGGTATAAATAAGTTATAATAAAATAGATAGCTCAGAAGAATTAATAGAAGAGATAATTGTTGATGGTGCCAACAGACATGCTAATGGGGGAACATTACTTTCTTCCAGCCAGCAAAAAGACAGGTACTAAATCCCGTGGTTACACCGTTTCCTGGATTTACATCTGGAACAAACTCAACAGCAAGATTAATCAAGCATAAAGAACAAAACACAAGTGGTCCCAAGTAGGACAACTATAGGCAGGGTGAGTGGGTAGACTGACACGACAATCAAGTTCTTCTTTTAGCCATATACGTCAGATTTTTTCTAGTATTTTTGAGTCGCTGTTTACTTTAGTATCCTAGCCATAGTACGCAAATGGGTGGGATAAGTACTGTATCAACAAATACATCACTAAGACAACGTTGTTGTGTTTGTTAAATTATTTTATAAAGGGCAGTATTGAGGAATTGCCTATTCAAAATGAGATATATTCACAAGTAATTGCTCCATTAATGATGATTAGTAACAGCTGCAGTTATCCTAAAAGTGATACCTGAACAAAAAGTCCGGGAAGAAGTAGATAAGAAGTAATTAGCTATAATCTCTCACGATTGATGTGAAGAAGCGGGGTAATATCACAGAAGTGTAGCAATTAATAATCAACGACGTTAATTATTAAACACCACAGCAACAACTACATATACTAATTGAACTGCATTGGTGGCTAATAATGTTCTGCTGACCATAGCTATGTTATAGGGGCAACAAAACAATTAGTCAGAGTATAGAAATATATGTACTAGAGCCTAGGCGCGGTTATTAAACTTTAGATACTGAAGCAAGGTTAGTTGAAAGTTAACCAATCTGCTCGGTGATATTGGATATGTTCCGTGCTTACAACAAAATTTTGAGTATTTTTCAAAAAATTTCATAAAAAAATCTTAAAAAGTACAAATAAAAGTATCAAATAAATTACATTTTTTATGTTATATTTTTTATTAATTAGATTTGAAAAATTGTTGAAGTTGAGCTAATTGATAAATATTTTTAATCTAGCTATCAGCTATCAGTAAACCTACAGAGATAGTTACAATACTGAAGCCAACATATAGGTAGCAATACTAGTTGAAAGAAAGCTTTTACTAACCCAGCATGGTGAGTGTGCTGTATATCCATTCAGATACAGGCTGCGTCTAGCTCTTAGATATCGTGCTTCATCTAATCTATACAGTTAACGAAGTTTTTTTAGAATGCGTGAGCCCATGTATTTTTGCTGGGGGTGTTTTTCTTAGAATAGGATACATATGAATTAAGTTTTGATGTTAATTGCAGAGAAACCTTCCCACAGCGTGTGGCACCGATAGTAAGAAAAAAAACAATAAAATAAGGGCCGTATACCAATGAAACGTAAATTAAGTAGCACAAGTAGTGGAGAAAGTAGTCTGAATGGCAACGATGGAGACAATTCAGATAGGCAAGTGCAACAATCAGGTGCATTAGCATTAGAACAAGGTACAAGATCTGCTGGGGAAGAAGGATTCATATTAGACCCACATTTAGCGCAAATGGTGGGAATGCATCCTGGTGAAAAGTTATTTCAGAGTATGTTTTATGGCTCCCCACGGGCTTCTTGTATATCATCTCTGGTGGATGAACTTTTAAGTAAACAGGAAGCACTGCTTCGCCGTGGACAACTAGGAGAGGGAACTAGTTCTAGCACTCAACATGACATGTCTGAGTCTCTTAGTCTTGCTAGATATAACGCACGAGTAATACGAGCTCTGGTGAGTAGCATAGAAGCACCTGCATCATTGATAATAGGAGGAGGTGTGGGTGCTATGCATGGGCAAGCCCCAGGTGCGTCGCATGGGCAAGGCCCAAGTGCATCGCATTGGCAAGACCCAGGTGCATCGCATTGGCAAGACCCAGGTGCATCGCATTGGCAAGCCCCAGGTGCATCGCATTGGCAAGACCCAGGTGCATCGCATTGGCAAGACCCAGGTGCATCGCATTGGCAAGACCCAGGTGCATCGCATTGGCAAGACCCAGGTGCATCGCATGGGCAAGCCCCAGGTGCATCGCATTGGCAAGACCCAGGTGCATCGCATTGGCAAGACCCAGGTGCATCAGGGCGGAGTACGGTACCTTATACAGTAGTAGATTCAAGCTCAAGCACAGATTCAGACTCAGAAACAGGATCAGAAAAAAGAATGCTGGAGAAATTGGAAGAAGAGAGAAATCAGAGATTAGCTAGATCTCAAGCTAGATTAGAAAAGGAAAGAGTAGAACAAGGGGTAGTATTAGCTCTAGGCAGGGCTACACTTAGAGAGAAAGAGCTAAGGGAAGTAAAAAATAGGGTAGGAGTGGGCACAAGAGGACCAGGGATAGAAATACCGCCAAGCCTGACAGAAATTGATGAAAGGTTAAGAGCAATTACAGAGAAAAAGAAAGCATTAGGTTCGATTCTGGGATTAACACCATCAAGAAGCTTGCAAGAGATGAGAAGAGAGCTAGATGAAGTTAGAGCAAGAAAAATAGAATTAGACAGAGTAGGAGCTGGAGAAAGTGCAGTAGAGCTAGGAGAAGTAAGAGCAAGACGGATAGTAATGGAGGAGGAGCTAAGAAGAGCAACAGATAGAATGAAGGAGGCGGAAGCTCTAGAACGAGAGACGAACGAACTATTAACAAAAGAGATAGAACTAGTGGCAACAGGAGCAAGCGGGGAAGAGATAGAGGAAGTAAGAGCAAGGCAGATGGAGATAAATTCAAGGCTAGTAGAATCGAAAGCAATGATAGAAACTGCTCGCAGACGAGAAACAGAACTAGAGCAGTTGATAACGAGAGAGAGAGAGATAGAAAGGATGGTGAACATAGAAGAGAGAATTGTAGAGCTAGATAGATTGAGAATAGAGGCAAGAGCTGGAACAAGCGAAGAAGATATAGAACTAGCATTAGAATTAGAGGGAGCTAGAGTTAGAACAACGGAGATAGAGCTGGAGCTGTTGATAGAACGAGAGCTACTGATGGCTGAAGAGCTAAAGCTTATAGAAGTAAAAGAGGAAGAAGAAATGATTGCATTGAGGAAAGCGCGTGAAGAGGCATCAAAGGAAATAACAATAATTATACAAGAATCAGAGGAAGAAAGAGCTAATAGATTGGCAGCACTGGAAGCAAAAATGATAAGTGATGCGGAAAAAAGGGCCATGGAAAAATTAGCAACACTGGAGGGGGAGGATGAGGAAGAAGATGAAGAAAAAGAGAAAACAAAAAGAAAGTTGCTGGCGAAGGCTAGAAGGAGAGAAGAAAAGAAAATGGATGAGGTAAGAAGTGGCAAAAGAGTGGCGATAGGTTCCTCCATACCTGAGGATATAATGAAAGAAATAGAAGCACGAAGTGCAGCCATAGTTAAAGCACTAACGGAAAGTAAAGCAAGGGAAAATGCAGCAATGAAAGCTATTAGGATAGAAAGAGAAAGAATAAAAGCAGCAGGAAAAGCGGCGGCAGAGAGTAGAAAAGCAGAAGTAAAAGCGACAAAAGCGAGGCTAAAAGCAGAAGCAGAAGCAGCGAGAGAGAGGGAAAGAGAAAGAATAAGATTATTAAGACAGGAGAATGAGGCAGCAGTAAAAGCAGAGAAAGAGAGGGAAAGGAAGAGAATAAGAGAGGAAAAAGCGGAAGTAAAAGCAGCAGCAAAAAAAGCGAAAGAAGAATTAAAAGCGATGAAGGACAGACAGAGGGAAGAGGCACTAGAAAGAATAAGAGCATTGTTGGAAGAAAAAGAGAGGGAAAAGGAGGAAGAAAAAGATAAGCAAGGAAAGCAGTAGTGGTAAAAGAATTGGCAATGCAAATGGGTACTCGGTATAAATGAGTGATAATAGAATGAGTAGCGCATAAAAATTAATAGAAGAGGTGATTGTTATGTCAGCATATGCGCCAATGGGAGATGTTATCTTCTTCCGGCTAGCAAAAATGCAATTACCAAATCTAGTAGTTGTTCTATTTTCTGACTTACATGTGTAACAAATTCAACAGCAAGATTAATCGGACATAAAGAATAAAGCTCGGGTAGTAAAGCAAGTACTCCTGAGTAGGGTGTCTATAGGAAGGGTAGATAAGCAGACGAAACAATCAAGTGCTTTAGTATCGAGACAAGGTGCATGATCTGCCGGTTCCTATTGGTACCCCATTTGACACAATCATTGGGGATGTAACCTGGTGAGATGTGTTTCTAAGTATGTTCATGGCACACCGCAGGCTTCTCATATATCAAATTTAGTAGCTCAGCTTTTAGACGAACAGGAAGTACTAGTTCGCCATAAATTAGATGATGGAACTGGTTCTGCCGTTCAAAATAGTATTGCTGATCTCTTAGTCTTATTTGAATCTAACGCGTTAACAATGCAAGCGCTGATGGATAGCATGGAAAAATTGCACTTACAGTAGCACCGACAGTGGTAGAGGAGGATATGAGTTCTATTTACGGGCAAGTGTACCAAAGTACGCCAAAACATGGTTCTATAGACTCTGAGGAAGAAGGATTAATATTAACACCAGATTTAGCAATAGAGCTGGGAATTCAACCTGGTGAAAGGCTGTTTCGGAGTACGTTTCATGGCACTCAACAGTCTCACAACATTTTAGACATAGTAAATAAGATTTCAGCAATTCGGGAAGGTTTATTGCACAATCAAAAACTAGAAAGAGCCGGTATTGTAACCCAAGAAGAAATTGGCTTTAATTTTGGAGACATTGCTTCTCTTATAACAACTAACGAACAATTAATAAAAGCTCTAATGGGTAGTATAGAAGCACCTACAGCGGCAGTATCTTCTACAGTAGTAGTAGACTCAGACTTAGAAACAGAATCGGGAGCAGTAAATGGAAAGGTGAGAGTGCGGGCAAAAAAAGACGCCTCAACAAAAGGGAAAATCAGATAGCACAGTAGTTACTGCAGAGACAACATCGGAAATAACAACAATAAAAGAATCAGAGGAAGAGAAAATCAATAGATTAGCGGCACTGGAAGCACAAATGATAAGTGGTAGGGAAGAAAAGATTCGGGAAAAATTTACAATACCGGTGGCAGGTCAAAAAACAAAGGTAAAGACAACAATGTCAAAAAAACAAAGCACTGTGGAATGTAAGAAAGGATGTGAGAAAAGGAATCTCTGAGGCAAAAGTGGCCAAAGGGTGGTAATAGGTCCTATATCCGATGATAAAATGATAGAGATATCAATTCAGAGTGCAATAAGTTACGTAGACAGGTACCAAATCTCATGGTTATTACGTTTCCTGAATTTGCACATGTGGGGAACAAATTCAACAACAAAACAAGGTTAATGAAACATAGATAATGTAAGAAGAACATTTTCATGTCGTATATTCATAATTAGTTAGAAACATGAAGGCAATTAATTTGAAAAGTACAACTCTGGTTCATACGTAAATAATGTAAGGCACTAATGCAAGAAATGATTATAGATTAAAGAAAGGCCAGAGAGAAACAGAACAGACCTACACGTAACAAAAACGGCACTGCATTGTCAGTCCAATTGTTTAAATACGTAAATACTACTACCTTCTTCTAAAGAAGTGCATCAATGCAGAGTTGACGTATTGATAACATTAGCAAGACTGCAAGTGTCCTAAAGGCAGAGTCTGAGAAAAAAACACAATAAGTACAACCGGCAGCGCAACCCTCCAATAGGTTGCGATGAATTGGTAAAAGAACACGGAATAAGTTAATCAATTACTGTGACATGTCAGCTCCAGTATCATCACCACAGCAACAGCTGCCTACAACCTATGAAAACACATCATTTATGTTTAACAATCTTCTAATTATCCCAGAGCTATACAACCAATTACCGATATGTAGAAATCACTGATCCGAACGTAAATCTGCTGAGGCTAAATATGTGACAGAAATCCATTAGGGTATGTACATAACCACTTTATATTAATAATCATATAAGATGAGGAGTGTGCGGGGCCGGTTTGTCACTAGATAGTCTGTATCAACAGCTGCTTTCCATAAGGAGGATTATGACTCACATAAATAAAATTGCAATTTTATGCGTTATTTTCTAACTGAACTAAATTTTGAAAATCACATTAATTTATAAAACTGCCAACAAATCAGCAAAGATGATGATAACGATGTGACGTAAGTAAATGGAGATAGTTCCATTTAAAGGCTTTTACTAAATTTAATAATGTTTGTTGATGGTGGCTATAATATGGACAATAAAATTCACACTATGGATTGCGGTGTCTCCGTAGTTGGTCAGTAATGTGCGTAAATATGTGTATTTTTTGTCATAGTAGACGTGTGTGCGTAGTATGTTAAGTATAAAAAATCAGGCTTAGTACTATTAGGGGAAAACTCTATTTGCAGTTGATCAAGAAAATAAGGCCATACGTATGGAACGAGGATTGGGTGGTGCAAATGGGCAAAATTACCAAAACGGCGATATGCACTCTGGTGCAAATACGCAAGGACAACGATCACCAGCACCACTCGAACAGGGTGCAGAAGGTGAGGGATTTATACTGTGTGCAGATTTATCACTAATGCTGGGGTTAGCCCCTGGTGCTATGCTGTCTAGGAGTATGTTTTATGGCAGCATGATGGCTCCTGTTGTGTTAGATTTATTAACTCAAATTTTAGAAGTTCAGAGGAGTCTACTTCTCAATCAACCAATAGAAGGGCCTGATAACGCACAAGCAGCATATGACTATGATTCTCTTATGGCATCTAATGCATCGTTGGTAGACGCTCTAATCGACAGCTTAGAGGCACCAGAAGGTATGGAGAGATCAGAGGAGGAGGAATTTATTATAGCATCACAAAGTGAGGAATAATAAACACAAAAGAGGGAAAGTTCTTACCTTAGCCTTGCACTATGGACACAAAATAAACCCGAGACCAAATCCTAAATATATTGATTCCCCTTGAAACTAACTGATGTTACGGAGCGTAATACTGGTTCTAAAGTAAATATGTTTAGTTACCAAAGTAAGGAAAATCAGTTGTGATTCTGTGGCTATTTGTTCCTTCTTAAGAAGTATGTCAGGTATGTAATAACTCATCGTCATGTGGGTTGCCAAATGAAAAACCATAAATAAGTAGCATCTTAGGAGAGTAACTTAGAAGAACAAAATAGAGCCTGCGTAAGAGTAATGCCTTGTCCCCAAAATCAGCTAAAATAACAAATCTGAGTAAAAAGTCTTTGTTGCATGTGCAGCCATTAAGTAAGTGTATTGTAAGTAATTATGAAAGTGGAATTAGAGACAGTGATCAAAGTGCAATTATACTTACCATAATATAAATAAAGAAAAATGGTTACAGAGTAAATAGCAAAATGATTGAAATGTATAATCTCTCATGAATTGAAATAAATTGAATCCAGGCGATATAGATTGTTGGCTCTGTTGAACATATAAGCCAATATGTAGGCTACTTACTTGCATCGATATGGTGTCAAAAAACAGTGTACTATTAAAGTATAGAGGGGGAAATACAAAGAAAAAATTCTCTTAAAATTATTTCTTGTAGAGTTTGTGATATAAAAAGTATTCGATATTGGAAATAACATAATATCATACATAATAAATTATGTAGTTTATCCTTTCTGCCATCGTTCTAGTAATCGTGGTCTTTAGTAACAATACACCATAATGTCGTTATTCCATCAACTTCAGAAGTACAAGATGTATGACATACCACTCATACAAGCTACTAAAAATATCTTAGCTAGCAAAGATCAATACTTATTGAATAATGTAATGTTTATATAGTGTAGAACAGCGATCTGGTACTTAATTTTTCTTGCTCTTGTATTAACTTGACTCATTAACCTCTTTAGTATTTTTATCTAAGTGTATAAATGTAAATGTTATATTTTACCAACAAATGTGTTATTGGAACTACATTGTAAGTTTGTCAAATTGTCTAAATAAATCAGACATTGGTATTTTATTCTTCAAGAACCAGCACATCCGCATATAGATGTGCATCAACAACAAGAAATTTAAGAAAAAAGCTAATCATAGCAATAAGCAATTATATGTTCTGTCTACGGGTAAGTAGTAAGATAGCAACAATAGTTAATGCTTGATGAAACCATATTGGTAGTTAGTAATCTTCTGCTGAGTTTAATTGCAAATAATGTTAGGATGGCAAACTATAGTTATGAGACTGAATATAATAAGCCCAAGTATGAAACATATATTCATTAAGAAGTAGGGATTAGCATTTTATCTAATTTTATAAGGTAAGGATGGATGAAAATAAAACTGATCTTCTATAGTTATATTCAATACTGTAAACATTTACCTGTTTTTATGTAAACAATTTAGTAAAAATACAACTTTACATATTGCTTTTTACTCTATTAACTAAATTTTAAGAATTATTAAAATCATAATAGTTAATAAAAAAACTAATTCTACTGCCGGCAAGATAATAAAGATAATATAAAGTAATGAATGAGGGTCAATGCTAGTTGAAAGCTGGCTTTTGCTAACTCAGTATGTTAAACGTATTTAATGTTAATGTGGATATATATACTTTTGTGATCATGTTTTTTCTCAGAGTGAGTGTACATATATCGTTGATGAAATATTAGATAATATAAAAAATAAAGCTCGAATCATGGAGTAACTTGTCCACAGCGTCTATGATTATCACAAAGAAAAATAAGGTCTCCGAGTATGGAAAGAGCATCGGGTAGTAAAAGTAGCTCACAAGATAACAATGGACAAGATGTTGCAAATACAGTCCCCCAACCATCATTAAGTTTGGATCAAAGCACAGACCCGTCTGGAGAGGGATTAGAATTGGAGCCAAGTTTAGCTCTAGCTCTTGGAATGCCCCCTGGAAACAACACGATACATCAGGGTATGTTTTATGGCACACCACAGGCTTCCATTGCATTAAGTTTAGCAAATCAAATTTTAGAAACCCAGGAAAACATAATACTTAGTGCACTAGAAAAAGAAACCAGTACAGCAACCAGAGAAGAAGCAAAAAAAGACGATGCTCTCATGGCATATAATGAGGCATTAATGAAAGCTCTGGTAGGAAGCGCAGAAAAACCGGAAGAGGTAGAAAGTACTGTATTGGAAGTAGCTAAAAAAGATGCAGAAGAACTGAGGAAAAAAGTAACATTAGTAGTAGAAGAAAGAGTAGCATCTGCAACAGAAGAAGAAATGGAAGTAGGAACAGAAATAGAAAGAGTGGAAGAAGTAAAAGTATCACCAGTAATAGAAGACATAATGAAAGAAGGAATGGCGGTAGAATCAGTAATAGCAGAAAAAGAAATAGAAGAGTCAGGAGAAAAAGTATCAGCGGTAGTAGAAGAAAGAGAGGCATCTGCAACAGAAGAAGAAATGGAAGTAGGAACAGAAATGGAAAGGGTAGAAGAAGTAAAAATAGCAGCAGTAGTAGAAGACTCAATGGAAGAAGAGGTAGCATTAGAAAAAGAAGAAATGGAAATAGTATTAGAGGTATTAGAAGAAGAAATAGCAATACTGATAGCAAAAGGAATAGCAGAAGAAGAAATGGAAAAAGTAGAAAAAGAATTAGAAGAAGTAGCGTTACTAAAAGAAAAAGAAGAAATGGAATTACTAGCAGAGGAGTTATTAGGGGAAGTAGTAGAAGAAGGAGTGGCAGTAGGAGTAGCAGTGGCATTAATAGAAAAAAGAATAGAAGAAGCAGCATTAGCAGCACAAATGAAAGAAGTAGAAATGGAAATAGAAAGTGTAATAGCAGAGGGGGTGGCAAGAGTAGAAGAAGCAGAAAGAGCAGCGAGAGCAAAAGTAGAGAAAGCGATAGCAGAAGAAGAAGCATCAATAGAAGATGCAATAAAAAGGGTAATGGCATCGGAAACAAGAATTACAACAACAGCAACCGATAAGCTTAGTAATCATCAGAGTAGCCTAACAGAGGCTATTGAAAGTGAATTAGACACACAAGTACAATTACTAGTTAATTTGCTAGAATTACAACTTCAGAGTACGTATCTAGAAGAAATAAAGGAGCAAGAAACGCTCGTAGCTGAAAGTAGAGATAAGGTATCATCTTTACTTCTTCATATGGAATATAAAACTGCATTGGTTATGGTACAAAAAATTATTAAAGCACGATCAGAATCAATATCACTTATAGATAAAGAGCAAAAATTACAAGATCAATTAAAAGATAATGCAGGTAAATATTATACTGAATTAAAGGAAAGTAAAAACAGAGAATGTAGACTTGTTAATACTCTATCAGTATATAATGATTATATTAGCAGTTTATTTGAATTAATGGTCAGAAAAACGTCAGCAGTAGTTTCACAAGAAGATACGTCATTAGAAATTAGTAGTGAATCTTCCACCTCATCTAATTTAGATGGCACATCGTCTTTAGTAGCAATAAGCACAACCATTCCAGAAGTGGATATGCCATCAACTTCTGCTGTACGACACACCAGACATAGGGGACAACATATCAGGCCTGATATACTGAAAGCAATAGAAAGATCTTTAGCAGGGGAAGAGTCTGACAGCGATTAAGTGGTAATATTTATATGATATATTAACTATGAAGTAAGTTATTTAAACAGTGTTATCATATTAGTTAAGTATTTTTAAATAAGATACAAATTGTATACTTTACTTAGAGTCAGTATGTCGACATATTACTGCTCCGTATGCAGTGATAACTGCAGCTACAAGTTTTATGAATGTACTGTTTGCACAATAAAATCAAGAAGAACAAAAATAGCAGTAGAATAATCCAGAAACAAGGAGATTAAATATTTGCCCTAGCGTTATCGTTGCAGCAACAATTGTTAATACCTAATGAGGCTGTATAGACAGCTAGCAATACTTTACAGAGTATGAGCAATACACATAAAAATATCAAATGAATTGAACTTTATGTTTTATTTTTTCTTAATACGGATAATAAAATTCATAATGTATATACTATATCTTTGTAGTGAGATAGCTTATTTTTGGTATGTATGTTTAGTTGTTCATTTTTTGTTAATGAGTGTACGTATATTAACATTAGTTGAAGAAAATATTGTCTGCAGTATGTTCTATTGCCCCTAAAATACGTCCCTCTGGTATGCAGCTAAGATTAAGTAGTACAAATTAAATAAGTAAACAGCAAGATAAATAACGATGAAAAAGATGATGTAGATACACAGTAAGTGTACTAGAACAAAGTACTTAATCCTATGAAGGATGGTTACAGTTGGACAGATTTAGCAATTCAGGAAGATCTATTGAGCAATCATATAGTAAAAACTAGCAATGCTAGCCTAAGAATAATGGCAGTAATAACTGATACTCTTCTAATTAGAAGACATTTTTATAACATCTCTGATTAATAGCATAAAAGCACTACAGGGGTATAAAAAGCGTTATCGGTAGTACTAGAAAGAAGAGTAGAAGTATTGGAAGAAGAAGAATAACTGAAAGCAACAACTGTATTGTGGATAAAAATTAATGGAAATATTATAGCATAAGTATGCAGTTAATTTGTGCAAATAAATTAATACTTCACCAAATTCATCTATACAGTACATCCAATATTAATAATATCTTAACTAAAATATCATCGACAGTGTTTAGACATTTAAACCAAGAATCATGAGTATAAATTATAGGTTATTATTTTTTCTCTTCCTAATTCTTGCGTAAATATCTATTTATGTATGTAGCTATATATAACAACAAATAAATTATAAATAATAAAACTAAATATCATATTTGTTTAGCTTAATAACTTAAGTATAAATATCATTCACAGTACAATAAAATGTTTTACCCATTCATAAATTTGTAGGATCAATTAAGTCGTTTCCCATGTTAAAGGCTATTAGTGTCATCAGTTAATAACAATTAGATTACCTAATTCAGATATACGTGCACATCTCAAATACATTTTGATAAAATAAATATCCAAATACAATTAGAATAATTTGGCAAAATATTTTTTATATCATCAATAAACTCAATGCCAAACATTAGAAATATAGTAAATTTTAATTGAGTAAAATTATTAGTCATATATAAGTACTATACATTTTACATATCAATTAATGTAGTCGCATGCTTTATATATTAGTGTAATTACTAATTAAGTATTGTAATTTAGGCCTTTGGTACTAGGTAGCACAATTTGACTACCGCAAGCTATGTTTTGGCTATATCTATAATTATACTATTTTGATTGAATAAAACTAAATTGAGTAAAACCAGATGCTTTAAGCTTTTTCAGCTTCTTATTCGTACGTAATGATGCGTATATTACAAATGCAAACAAAATATTACAATTCTGCCTGTCTAGTAATGCCAGCACACATAAAAAAAATAGCTGAAAGGGATGTACTAACTTGCTAGGTAAATATGACTAGTTAGTAGATCTGATTGATAAGTTGCTTAAATTAAATCATCATATGTCGGCATAAATTATTGTATTTTTCAGTTATTTTTTGTCACATTTTATGCTCATGTAATTATGAATTATATGTAAGTTTACAAATTTTTCATCACTCATGTAAAAGGGATAAAATCAATGGACAGGTCGAGATTAGTGACAGGTACAGCTGGAGATGGAGATTATGAATCTGATGATGAATCAGGTTCAAATAGTGTTCTCACTAGAGTTAGAGAAAAGCTGGAAGAAGGAGAAACCCGCAATTACGAGCTTACTCGAAAAAGCCCAGGGGAAGAAGAAGAAGAATATGAGATTCAGCGTAATAGTAGGAGCGTAGATCGTGCTGTTTCAAGTTCTCTTTCTAGTGGTGTAGCTAGTCAACGTGCTGCAGCTATCCTCGGTTCGTCAGGAGGACATTCATTATTAATAGGAGAAGTTTGTTGTGCACTATCAGATATTTCAGAGATGACAGATTTAATGTCAGAAGAAGCTAACAAGATGCTAGAAGTTAGCAAAGACATCTGCCATGCACGAGCCTGTAAACTAGGTAATAGTGCAACCGAAGATGATGTACGTAATGCTGATGGTATAATAACTGCTGGTGAAAATAAAATGAGAAACTGCGTTTCGGCGTTGAATAATTATAGTTCATGGGCTAAAGCCAGTAGTTGTACTGCTGATGCCGGAGTAAGTGCCCTAACGTCTTCTTCTTCGACAAGTACTCAAACAAGAGAAAGTAGCAACGATTAATTTATTAATTAGCAGAAAAAATTATTTTAGTATTACTTGAAGGCGCCGGCGCTGAATAGGTTTTAATGAAATCGTAACAAGGAAGGTAAATTGTAATAATGGTGGGTACATATGTTGTAAAAAATGGTCCGGACTTAGTTTTATCAGAAATGCTTGGTTTTAAACATTTATGTAATTTGTATGTGGCAACAAACAAATTATTAACGATGCAGCTACGATATCATATTTGGTTAAACTTAATGATTCAAGTATAAATATCGACTACAGTGCAATAAAATGTTTTTCCCATTTGTAAATTTGTAGTATCAAGTAGATTGTTTTACATGGTGTTAGTATTGTCGGCGGACAATGCTTATATTAACTAAACCAGGTATATGGGTATATGTCAATCACATATTAATAAAATGAATATCCAATATAATTAGGATATTTGGCAGTATGTTCTTTATAGCATCAGTAAACTCAATGCCAGATATTAAAAATGTGGTTGTGTGGTAAATTTTGAGTAAAATTTTATATAAGTACTCCTTTTATATAACAATTTATGTTAGTCGCATGCTTTTTAGTGTAACTACTAATTACGTATGGTAATTTAGACCCAAAATTAGGCACTAGGTAGCACAATATGACTACTGTAAATAGTGTTTCGATGTTTTTTCCATATCTATGATTACATTATTTTAATTGAATAAAACTAAATTCAGTAAAATTGGACACTTAAAAACTTTCATCTTCTTACTTGTAAGTAATAATGCGTATGTTACAAGTGCAGAAAAAAATCACTCCACACCTGCCAAGCAATATCAGCATACATAAAAAAATAGCTTAAAAGGAATGTACTAACTTGCTAGGTAAACATGACTAGTTAAGTCATCATTGATAAGTTGCTTAAATTTACGTATAGGTCAACGTAAATTATTGTAGTTTGTTCAGTTATTTTATGCTCATGAAATTATGAATCATATGTAAGTTTACAAATCTTTCATCGTCATGATAAAAATTATAATCAATGAACGGGATTAGTAGCAAACACAGCAGGAGGAGATTCTAAATCTGCGGAATCAGATTCTGACGGTGCTTTTTCTCTTGTTAAAAGCAATGCCATAAAAAGGAGAAACCCGCAACTACGAGTTTACCCGACAAAGCTCAGAAGAAGATGATATTCAGCGTTAATAATAGAAACACAGAACGTGCTATTTCAAATACTCCTTCTGGGAGTGTATCTGATCAACGTGCTACAATCTGCCCTATCCTAGGCTCGTTGGGGGGACCGCTCATTCTTAAAAAGAGGGGTTTCTTGTACACTATCAGAGATATCATAATTAATAGTACAAGAAACTGAAAAAAACACTCGAAATTAGCAGATCTATCTGCGCTGCACGAGTTCGTAAGCTAATTGCTGGTGCAACCGAAGATAATGTAAATAATGCTGATAATATAATTACTGCCGGTAAAACTAAAATGACTAAATGCGTTTAGTCCTTCTCTTATTTCATGGGCTAAAGTTAGTAGTTGTACTGCTTCGTCCGGAATAATAGTCCTAGCATCTTTTTCTCCGACAAGTACTAAAACAAGATAAAGTAGCAACAATTAACTTAGCAGAAAAAAATTGTTTTATTATTAATGCAGTCACTGGCGCTGAATAAGTTTTAATGGAGTAGTTACAGGAACGGTAATGTTGAAAAAACAATAGTCTGACCATAGTTCTAGCAGGAACGCTTGGCATTGGGTATTCCGTGTCCGTAACACGAGTATATGTAAAATACATATACTCTCAGTAATTAAGGACTACCATAAGCCACATTGTACTAGTGCATTAAGTTGGCGCTAGGTCTCCTACTGTCTGTTACTGTCACCTGGCGGCGTCTGTGTCTGTTAGAATGTTACCTTGTTGAGTTATTTGGTGATGAGGAACTACCGGTGTAGTAGACAATGTGAGCATATTGCACAAAATTCCCGAATAAATTGGGAAGATTTCACATTAGTAATTAGTGCTGTCTGTCATGGTAGTTGCAAAGATGTAAATTTGGTAGGGTAGTACAGGTAAGATGTTAGTCGCGCTTTATAGCATAGTTGCGTCATGCAGAAAATTGGAATATGTAGATCTCAGTTCTGCATACTTGATAAGTATTGGATTTCTTAGCATACCTGATTCTGGTGTCGCTTGAAAAAAATCGGATTTCAGCATGTGCATTTATGGTTAGTTTAGGGAATATTTTGTACCTAATATGAGAAAATCGTTGGTAGCCATAAGATTGTCACTGCGTGTAAGATAGGGAGAAATAGCAATGGGTGGAATATCAGTTCTTTGGACTTCTGGTCTCCTTGAACCACGCGGCAATAGAGATCTTGTATTAAAAGAAGAAAAAAGTTTAGGATTGTGGCAAGGAAAAGTATGCAATAACAATGATGATAAGTTCCCAGAAGAAGAACCATGTTGTGAGGTACTAGTTGCTGTGGGATCTAGTGGTGGGGGTCCACCTCCTCCTCATTATGTTGATGATGGCTATGGTTCTGGCCCAGAATCGGGTGATGGCTCTTTGCTGGGTAGTGATAGTGCTACTGCAGTGTTGCTTGAAGTAGGAAATGCAGATGCTAATGTTTACGAAGGTCGCGAGCGTATATTAGTTAGGTGTATGGTTCTCGTGTCTGTATTGGCTGCGTTTGTTTTTTTGCTTTTATTGGGATTAATTTTGTTCTTGCTCCTTTACAGACGCTTGAGTGTTTCGCCGTATTAAAATATGGATAACAGACCAAAATACTAGTAGTGCCCGCGGAGTTATTGTTTAGGGAAACGTTTTGCAGCTGCTTTATCTGCGTACTTATTTTTTTGTATTGACTGTATGCAGTATAAAAAGTGCTTTCCTGTTAGTAGCTCTACTAGAATAATTAAAGTGATTGATGTGTTAGCTATACCATGACAGATATAACTGGTTTTTCCTTAAGAACGCAAAGTTTGTTAGCATTGCTTGGCGATGAGCTTCTTGCTGAGGCTGGACCTGAGCCTGATAACAATGGATTAGATATAGCCGTTGCCGAACCTGAATTTAGTGATGATGAGTTAGCAGATGCTGAAACTGCCTCATATGAAAGCTCAGCTGGTAATAGTAATGAAGATCTTGAATGAGTTAGTTGCTTGAATATAAAAAGCACAGACAAACATCCTCTAAATTATACTCCGCATGATTTTAGAATTTTCTTGTTCTAAGTCTTGTGGTGCCTGTAGGCATCTTCTTTCAATAACATAAGTTCCGATAAAATGAGTTTCTAATTGACAATAGCTCGATGGCTATGCCGTCTTACTCTGAGCTTTATTTACTGGTAAACACTAACTCTAACAACGTAAACAAAGTAAGAACATAGATACAAACATCAATAGATATTTGTGTCTATATGCTCTAATTTAAGTACTTAATTTACTTACATGGAATACATAGTTTAAGTTTATATTGCGCATAGATATTGTATATGGATTATGTTAGGTCGATATCTGCCCACGCTGTGTGAATTAATTTTAGTTTGTTGATATTCTTACAGCATTAGTAATATAGCGGGCCACTGTACTTTATAGGATGTAGGGGGTCCTTTGCTATATGATGAGTATAAAAAATCGATCGGTGATATAAATTAACATGTACACATTGCGTATACTCGGCGCTTAACTAAAAACTAATAATTACAATTGCAACACATGTTCCAATAACTAACCTTGGTATTTTCAGTTCAAGCTAAGAAAGCGTTAGCGTGTTTTTGATTAATTGGGTGTGTTGTTTTTTCGGTTCCTGCTAATGAGAAATATAATAACTTTTAAGGGGCAAATATTATGGCTGAAGCAGGGGCTTCTAGATCTGGTTACTCAGGTGCTGGTGCGGGTAGACCAGAGGATGGTGATTCCTCATCTACAGGATCCCAAGATATAGCAAAAGTGGATACTGTAGGGGGAGCAGATGAGGAATGTGATCCATTACAAAAGGTTGAGCATGATCTGAGAGAAAGATCAGCTCTGCTAGGCCAGGCCAGAGGTTACCTGATGGGAGACGCTGTGAAGTGCGCTAATCGTTCATTGGCGGAGGGTGGTCGCTCACAGGTGCTTTCAGAGATTCTTGTTAGCCAGGAAGAAATGATTGTAGCGTGTGAAAATATGGTCACGGCTGCAGATAGAATACTTGCAGCTAGCAATGAAATTCACAGAGCAAGAAAAATAATAGTAGATTCGCTGGGTAAAGGTTGGACTCCAGACCTGGAAAGTGAGATTAGAGACGACAGAATGGAACTGGCAGATGCTGCAGACATGGTAGAAGGATGTTCACTGGATTCTGAATCAAGTTCAGCGTCATTTGCGGCTAGGGTCGGCGTACTAATGGGAGACAGTGAAGCCTCAAAAGAGGGAACTAAATAGTATGAATTAAGTGCGGTTAGGGTCGTACTTCTTCTTACACCTCTATTGGATCAACATTTAGGTACCACTCTATGTTGTTATTCAGCGACTCCAGAAGTTTAATGCGTAGGGAGCTAATAAGTAGGTGCAAATTGGATCTGGAAGCAGATTCAATAAGTAGTCGTGCTCTATAGCGTCTTGACACTTTAAAGGGCATCATTGGCACTGGATCGTAAATAATTACCGAACTAGTCTTTATAGACAATGCTATCTCGCGACATCGTTTGATGTTGCTCCATAATTTAGATTCATCTTTGTCACGGATACATAGTAGCACTTGGTGGCATAACGGCGGCAAGTTGCACTCCTCTCGTTGCTTAAGAAGCTCATCAGCAAATAACCAATAATCGTGATTCTTCAATTTTTGATATAACGAGGAATCGGGATATGCTGTTTGTATAAATACCTTGCCAGAACAACGCCCTCGACCTGAACGTCCCGCTACTTGTAGCAATAATGAGAATAATCTCTCTGGGGCTCGTAAAAGAGGAGAAAATAATAGATAATCAGCATCTATAATGCCCACTGTAGTTAAATGTTCAAAATCATGTCCCTTAGCCATCATCTGTGTTCCAACGATAATATCTACTTCTCTACGCTTAATGCGACCAACGATTTCATTAAACACCTGTGGGTTTCTAATTACGTCTTGATCGACTCTAGTTATCTTTGTTCCAGGAAAATGCTCTTCCAGCACCATCTCAACTTTTTGTGTGCCAATACCATACAATGATAAATCAATATTTCCACAATTTGGACATGAGACAACGACGGGTTGATTAAAAGAACAGTGGTGGCAAACTAATTTTTTACTCTCTCTATGAAAAACCAGTCGCACTGAACAATGGGGACACATGCTTTCCCATTGACAAATTAAGCATCTAAGTATAGGAGAAAAACCTCTACGGTTGATAAAAACTAATGATTGTTCAGATTTATTTAGAGCATTTCTTATTGCCAATAAAATACCATTACTTATACCAGATGATAAGTATTGCCCTCTTATGTCTACTAGCGAAATATCTGGCATTATTTGATTATTGGGCCGAGATGTTATCTTATGACATATGTATTTTCCAGCCTTGGCATGTCTAACTGTTTCCAATGATGGAGTAGCCGAAGAAAGAATAATTGGGATGTTAATGCTCTTAGCATACCAAACTGCCAAATCACGGGCATTATATCTTAAGTGATCATCTTGTTTATATGATGGATCATGCTCTTCATCAACTACTATTAGCCCAAGATATGGTAATGGAAAAAACAGTACAGAACGCGTTCCTATAATTATGCTGGCGTTACCAGTAAAAGCAGCTAACCAGTCCTGAGTTTTTATCCTGCCAGTAGTAGCACTACTACAGCATACAACTGAAATTCCAGGAAAATATCTAACAAAGCTTTGACAAGTTTGGTGTATCAGACCTATCTCAGGCAATAGAACTAAAACTTGCTTATTAAGAAGCAAAGTATGTTTAATCCATTGCATATAAGTATTAGTTTTACCGCTACCTGTAACTCCGTATAGCAGATGTACTGAGAACCCCTCTTTGGAAGAAATACATTCTTCAAAAATTTTTTTCTGCTCAGATGACAATGCAATTGTAGGCCAAGAGATTGGTAATGGCGCTGGTTGTTTAAATTCATCTCCAACGCTATGGGTATGTGATTCTATATATTTTTTTCTCAGCAGGGTCTTCAAAATTTGCGATATTTTTGGCGTTACATAAGCAACGCTAGGTAATAGGCAATGCCCGTTGTAGTATCCGATTATGTGGCAAATCTGAGCCGTAGTACTAGTCTGAGGTGGTGTATTATCACAAAAATCCTGTCCATCTTCTGTCAGTTTGTAGCACATTAAACAGAAACTGCTCCCATTTTTTTTAAAATCTGCTGGCACAGTTTGCAGAATGACCCGGCCAATGGGGTAAAAATAATAGCTAGAGGCAAACTCAACTAGGTTGTACCAGCTCCTAGGCATTGGTGGCAATGGCACCACACTGTTAATAAATAGACACTTATCGCCATCTATAGCAGGCTCAATATCTACCCCAATAACAAATGCTAAAACAGACTTTTTTCTGAAGGGAACAAATACCCATTGGTAGCATGATACTGATTGATCATCAGAAATACGATAGTCAAAGAATTGATTACGTGCGCAAACATCCACAACAACTCGTATAAAGCGGCTCAAGTTGCACCTCAGTGTTAATAAAAATATTATAAACTCAACTACCCATTAAGGCTGTGGATAAATCTGTTATAAAATGACTAGCGTGGTTGTGGACAATATAAGACAGTAGATGACAGTTGCCCTGATGGGACAGATAAAACAACACAAAAAATCTAGAAAAAATATTGTGCCATTCCGGTAACATATTGTTTTAAAATATAAAACACGCTTTGCTCAAAACTATGGAATATGTATAAACATAGCTTGTAGCAAAAAACACACTTTCGTTACGAGAGAAAAAACAAACCTCAACGCGGATTTAAGTAGAATCCTGTGGATATTTTCATAAAGCTTAGCGCCTGCGCAGATGCCTCAAAGCAGCCATTTGGGCCTGAACTAGGGCAATTTCCTGCATCATTCTAGCACGCTCATCATCGGCAACCTCAGACACTTCTTTCCTCTTAGCGACAAGCTGAGCTTCTAGAACATGCTCCTCATCAATTTCATCAGTGCGAAGAGCCACATCAGCTAAAAGCACAACCGATGTGGGAAGAACCTCCAGCACACCACCACTAACCACAATGGATTCATCGGGTTTCGATGGTTCTACCCCAACAAATTCACTGGTGTAAATTCTCAGCAATCCTGAAAGAACACGGGTTAAAAACGCAGCATGACCAGCATAGACTCCTATAGGTCCTCGCACGGCAGGAAAAACAGAGAAATAAACCTTGCCTGAGAACAAAGAACCCTTGAGTGTCAGAACATCTAGCTGAAAAAAATTAGCCATGCGGCCGCCCCCTCAAGATAAATTCTTGGCTCTCTCAAAGGCCTCATCAATGCCACCAACCATATAAAAGGCCTGCTCTGGCAGATGATCGCATTCACCATCCACAATCATTTTAAACCCTCGGACGGTTTCAGCCACAGAGACATACTTACCAGGAGAGCCTGTAAACACCTCTGCAACAAAAAACGGCTGGGATAAGAACTTCTGAATTTTCCTGGCCCTTGTAACTGTTAATTTATCACTTTGCGACAATTCGTCCATACCGAGAATAGCTATGATGTCCTTTAACTCCTTGTAGCGCTGCAATGTACCCTGGACAGATCGAGCCACATCATAGTGCTCCTTACCAATAACTGCCGGGTCCAACTGCCTAGCTGCAGAGTCCAGTGGATCTACTGCGGGATATATACCTAAGGCAGCTATGTCTCGCGACAGAACTACTGTAGCATCTAAATGCAGAAACGTTGTTGCAGGGGAGGGATCAGTCAAATCATCTGCTGGCACATATACTGCCTGTATGGAGGTAATAGAGCCTTTCTTGGTAGAGGTTATACGCTCTTGTAGTCGGCCCATTTCTTCAGCTAATGTGGGTTGGTAACCTACGGCAGATGGCATCCTACCCAGCAAAGCTGAAACTTCAGTACCTGCTAGGGTATAACGGTATATATTGTCAATAAACAAGAGAACATCACGACCATCATCACGAAACTTTTCGGCCAAGGTAAGTCCAGTTAATGCAACTCTAAAACGGTTACCTGGTGGTTCATTCATTTGTCCATAAACTAGAGATACTTTGTCTAGTACGTTAGATTCCATCATTTCATGATAGAAATCATTTCCTTCGCGAGTCCTTTCACCAACACCGGCAAAAACTGAGTATCCACTATGCTCAATAGCAATGTTACGAATAAGTTCCATCATGTTTACGGTCTTGCCCACACCCGCACCACCAAACAGTCCGACTTTACCGCCCTTGGCAAAGGGACAAACCAGATCGATTACCTTAATGCCAGTTTCCAATATTTCTGTAGATGGCTTCAAATCCTCAAATGCAGGGGTAGGAGCGTGAATGGAACGAAGCTCGCCATCACCAATTGGTCCCTTCTCGTCTATGGGTTGCCCAAGAACGTCCATTATTCTCCCCAGAGTTTTTTCCCCTACTGGAACAGAAATAGGCCCCCCAGTAGACTCAACATCTACACTGCGTGACAAACCATCTGTGGATCCCATGGCAATAGTGCGCACTAAGCCATCACCAAGCTGCTGCTGAACCTCCAAAACCAGACCCGAATCAACTGTACGGACAGCTTCGTAAATCTTTGGCATACTATCAAGCGGAAACAAAACATCCACTACTGGACCAATGATCTGAACTATCTTACCTTTACTCATACACTATATTTCCTTTGAACGGGCACAACCACGCTACAAAACACTGCTACCACCAACAATCTCTGACAACTCCTTGGTAATGGCAGCCTGACGAGATTTGTTATACTCTAGCTTCAGATAATCAATAAAATCCCCGGCATTGTCAGAAGCAGCTTTCATAGCAACCATCCTCGCGCTCTGCTCCGATGAATTATGCTCGGCCACAGACTCAAAGACTAAACTCTCTATGTAGCGCTCTAACAAAAGATCAACCAACTCCGTCTCACTAGGCTCGAAAATACAGTCGCGCCTCTTAGAGTTAATGGCTGTATCTTCTATAGTTTGTATTGGCAACAACTGCAACAGCTTTGGAACTTGCTTCATCGTGTTCTCAAAACGATTAAACAAAATAAACAGCCTACTAATCTCATTTCGGTCAAAAAGACACAGCATCGATTTTGCCACTGCCAAAATTCCAGAAAAATTATCTTGGTATCCCGTTAACGAAACATGAGCTTCCACATTAAAACCAGTACGTCTAACAAAACTATAAGCTCTCTCACCTATAGTAGCAACACGGCAATCCGAATCTATACTGAGTCTAAGATCATCAATACTCTTTAGGAGACTACGAAATAGATTGGAGTTTAAGCCCCCACATAGACCCTTATCGGTAGAAATTACGATAAAGCCGGTACTAGAGGGAACGGCGCCATTGCCAAATACATAGGTGTGACGATAGTCCTTTGCCAACGATAGCAAGTTCAATGCCAATTCACGCACCTTAACAACATAAGGACGCATGGCAAACATCTCCTCCTGAGCTTTTCTCATTTTAGATGCGGAAACCATATGCATAGCCGTAGTAATCTTACGTGTACTTGTCACACTCTTAATTTTTTGACGAATAATCTTTGCAGACGACATAAAGAAAATCCTACCTAGGAATAAGTTTCTTTAAACTTACCAATAATCGTCCTCAGCTCAACCTCCAAATCACGAACAAGATCATTACTCTTATTAAGACGTGACATAAAATCAGCATGATTATGGTCAATAAACGATAACAACTCACTCTCAAATGAAGAAATCTTAGACACTTCTACTTCATCAAGGTAGCCATTATTAGCAGCAAACAACACTACAGCCATCTGAGCAACAGAAAACGGAGAAAACTGAGACTGCTTCATCAGCTCTACCACCCGCTCTCCATGTTGCAATTGCTTACGCGTAGCTTCATCAAGATCGGAGGCAAACTGAGAAAAAGATGCTAGTTCACGATATTGGGCAAGAGCCAACCTAACACCACCACCAACCTTTTTGATGACCTTGGTTTGTGCAGCACCTCCGACACGTGATACCGAAATTCCCGCATTCAAAGCAGGACGCACACCCGAATTAAAAAGATCAGTTTCCAAAAAAATCTGACCATCAGTGATTGAAATTACGTTGGTGGGAATAAAAGCCGAGACATCCCCTGCCTGAGTCTCAATGATTGGTAGAGCCGTCAAAGAACCAGTCTTGCCCTTAACTTTGCCGCAAGTAGCCCGTTCTACATAGCTCTCATTTACCCGTGACGCCCTCTCTAGCAAACGGGAATGCAAATAAAATACATCACCTGGGTAAGCCTCTCGTCCAGGTGGACGACGAAGCAACAACGATATCTGACGATAGGCCCACGCCTGCTTCGTCAAATCATCATAAACAATCAACGCATCCTCGCCGCGATCACGAAAAAACTCACCCATAGCACACGCAGAGTAAGGGGCAATATATTGCATGGCAGCCGAATCACTTGCAGAGGCCACCACAACAATAGTATGAGCTAAGGCTCCGTGCTCCTCAAGCTTAGACACAACGTTGGCGACAGAGGAAGCCTTTTGGCCAATAGCCACATAAACACAAACAACTCCGGTGCCTTTCTGATTTATAATAGTGTCAATGGCTAAGGAAGTCTTACCGGTCTGACGATCTCCAATTATGAGCTCACGCTGACCACGTCCAATAGGAACCATCGAATCAACGCACTTAATTCCTGTCTGCAATGGCTGAGAAACGGAACAGCGATCAATAACACCAGGAGCAATCTTTTCTATAGGGGAAGTTTTCTCTGTATTTACTGAGCCAAGTCCATCAATGGGACTTCCCAAAGCATCAACCACACGCCCACAAAGAGCACATCCAACAGGAACCTCGAGAATACGCCCAGTGGTATGAACTTTGTCTCCCTCAGATAAATGCCCATACTCACCAAGTAAAACCACACCAACCGAGTCTCTCTCTAGATTCAAAGCTAACCCATAAGTACCACCGGGAAAAGCAACCATTTCCCCTTGCATAACTTTTCCAAGCCCATCCACACGAGCAATGCCGTCAAACAAGGATGAAATAACACCCTCGTTAGACACAACAACATCCATGCTCATACTTTTTATTTTTTCGCGAATGACTGCACTTATTTCACTGGGGCTCAATTGCATGTAAAAAACCTCCTATACGCCCAAAGCACCTTCCAACTTTTCAAGGCGCCCTAAAACTGATGCATCGTAGCAATCGTCATGGATGTGGAACACACAACCACCTATAATTCGAGAATCTATATCAAAACGAACATCCACCTTAGATGAAAGCATCTTCTCTAAGAAAGCGGTAATAGACGAAATATCTTCCGGAGATAAATCTAAGCCTGATTTCGCAACAACCGGAGTAATAGCATTTCTTTGGTAAAGCATCTCATGAAAAATCGAGCAAATAGCCGGAAAATACCTAAACCTTCCTCTACTCAAAAGCAACTTTAGAAAAAACACCTGCTGCTCAGAAAAAATAGACCGAAAGTCCAACAGGGACAACACACCACGACGACCCGAAGCTCCAAAAACAACCAGCATAAGGTCCGGAAAAACATCGTTAACCGCTTTTAAAAAATCGGACCAAGAATCCAGCAAATCAGATCTCTCAGCAATATCAAAAACGGCCTTTGCATAGGGACGAGCCAAAGTAAAACTATTTGCCATACCGCGACTCATCACGACGCACCATACGCTCCAATATACTTTGGTGAACTCCCATATCTACTTCTTTAAGCAACACCGCACGGGTTGCTTCCATAACCAAGCTAGAAAAATCTTTCATTAACTCTTCTTCAGCCCGCTTCTTAGCCTGAACAGAAGCTTGCTCTGCCAATACTTGAGCACGAGCAACAGCAGCAGCGGCCTCTTCGCGCGCACGACAAACAATATCATCAGCTCGCTTCTCTGCCTTAAGCACAATATCCCTGGCTTCTAATCTTGCTTTACCAATCAGATCATGAGATTCAGCTTTAGCCTCAGATAACGCAAGAGCAGCGGCCTCAGCATCTGCCAGACCACAAGAAATTCTCTCAGACCTCTCATCCAAGACCTTAGAAATTGGGGGCCAAACAAAGCGCATAGTAAACCAGGCCAAACCAAAAAACACAAGGCACTGAACAAACAATGTAGCGTTAAGATTCACGCATTTTCACCCATTAATAAATTACAACCAACTCTAAATCATCCAGTAACAAAGGGGTTAGCAAACGCAAACATCATAGCAACACCAACACCTATCAGAAAAGCAGCATCAATCAACCCTGCCAAAAGAAACATTTTAGTTTGCAACTTGTCCATCAACTCAGGCTGACGAGCAGCAGCCTCAATATACTTTCCACCCATCAAACTGATACCTATACAGGCCCCAATAGCGCCAAAACTAATGATCATCCCACAAGCAAGTGCAACAAAAGAAACATCTGTCATGAAAATCCCCTGAGTCAAAAAATAACAAAAAAACTAGTGCTTCTCCTGCGCTTGACCTATGTATATCATCATCAGCATAACAAAAATAAATGCCTGCAGTGATATGATAAAAATATGAGCAATCGCCCATAGCAATCCAGCAAAAAACTGGCCAACACAACCGTAGATCTTGGCAGTAGCACCCATGAGTGCAATCAACATAAACAGCAACTCACCGGCATACATATTCCCAAAAAGCCTCAAGCCCAAGGAAACAAATTTGGCTGAGTATTCTATTACGTTTATCACCAGATTAGGTATAAACAAAATCAACTTGGAACCAAAAGGTGCAGTAACTAATTCCTTAAAAAATCCCAATTTTTTCGACTTAATTCCATAAAAGAACATCAGCAACAACACTCCAAGGGACATCCCCAAAGCACCATTAACATCGGCAGTAGGGACTATTCTTTGATACTCCGATATACCGGTAACCGAAAACAACCTGGGAAACAAATCTACGGGCAATAAGTCCAGGGCATTCATCATAAAAATCCAGATAAAAACGCTTACCGAAAGAGGGATAACAAAGTCACATTTAGAAGAGCCAGGAATAATCGACCGCACCTGAGACGCAAAAAATTCGAACAGAATCTCTACTGAGCACTGCCACCTAGAAGGAACACCAGCAGTAGCACGTCGAGCTACAAGAAACATGAATAGAAAGGCGAAAACCGACATCAAGACAGACCACAGGACTGTATCGATGTTTATGTAAGAAAAGTCAACTATGGGGATATGATGACCAAAATCCTTCGAAACCATACTCCGCAAGTGGTGAAGAACATACCCCGCCGGAGTTAAACTAGAAGCATCCACTGGAGCTGCCAAAATCCAAAAACAACAAGACCAGAGATTACCAGAAACAACAAGCACATTCAACAACAGTCTAGCAAATATCCATTACCTTATCGGTCTCAAAAACTCCAAATCTGCTTAAAAAACCGTCCAGTTGGTCCAGGGTATCATATTTAACGGAGAGACAAAAGGAGCCATTTGAGAGTTTGTTAATTGACACTGGAGCACATAATATATCGGACAGCCTTTCTTGGATAAGACGTGTATCAGCATCAATCCTGTCAGGGTTCTTTTTAAGATCAGACCTACCTGGTTGCTTAACAAAGCTACGAACCATAGCTTCTGTCTGGCGAACAGATAAACCCCTGTCTATAATCTGTTTAGCCGCTTCTATCTGATCTTCTTTGCTCAAAGATAGCAACGGCCGTGCATGTCCAACATCAATACAAGAATCTTGTAACAATTGGACAACACCTTTGTGAAGAGATAATAGCCGAAGTAGGTTAGTTACAGCAGTACGAGATCTACCAATAGTCTCTGAAACTTGCTGATGAGTCATTCCAAACTCATCCAACAATCTCTTTATAGCTTGAGCTTCATCTATAGGGGTTAAGGCCTCTCTTTGTACATTCTCAATAATGGCCAAGGGAAGGGCAACTGAATCTGGAACATCTCTAACTATAACTGGAACCAGCTTAAGACCAGCTAACTTTGATGCCCTCCATCTACGATCACCAGCAATAATCTCGTATCCACCACCAGCGCGAGGACGAACAACAATTGGTTGTATTACACCATGAGCACGGATAGAGGCAGATAATTCCTCTAAAACATCAGGATC
Organism: Candidatus Ichthyocystis sparus; assembly: GCF_900078745.1. GTDB lineage: Bacteria > Pseudomonadota > Gammaproteobacteria > Burkholderiales > 2013Ark19i > Ichthyocystis > Ichthyocystis sparus. The sequence goes on from NZ_FKII01000061.1 coordinate 65,745, forward strand.
CGTAAAGGTTCTTGGTTGGCATTTGCCGGGAAACAACTCCTCAACAGAACACTGAATTACAGAATCACTGGTAGAAAAATCATCGGAGACAAAAGACTCCCTAAAAAAACTATCCAATCCCCTACCTAGACCTCTATGCTTCTTCATAAGTAACGTCATCTTCTCTGTGATGAATTTTTAACTGCACCTGCTTAGCACGACGAATAAATTCATCAGCACATGCCAAGTAGGCACGAGAACCTCGTGCTGCCCTATCAAAAACAACACATGGCAAGCCATAACTGGGAGCTTCCGCTAAACGAACATTCCTAGGAATAACTGAGTCAAAAACCTTGTCCCCAAAATGTTCGCGGACTTGATCAGCAACTTGACGACAAAGCACACTCCTGCTGTCAAACATCGTCAAAACTAGACCTTCCACTTCCAGTCCTTTATTGAAGGAACGCTTAACAGAGCGCAAAGTGCCAACTAACTCAGCTAGACCACCAAGAGCATAGTACTCACATTGCATGGGAATAAGAACACGATGCGCGGCAGTCAAACCGTTCAAAGTTAACAAACCCAAGGCCGGAGGACAATCTAATAAAATGAAATCAAAATCACCTTTGATCTCTGATAGCAAATTACGTAAAAGCAATTGCCTTTTGGGCATACTAGCCAACTCTAACTCAACTGCCACTAGATCTCTGCAAGAAGCCAGCACATGAAAATTAACATCTTTACTAAAATAAATGGCCTTATTAATTGAAGCACGGCCACATAAAACATCGTATACGCTAACATCAATAGAAGAAATTCCACTTGCAATTGTCGCGTTGGCCTGAGGGTCCAGATCAATAAGCAACACTTTAAAGCCACGAATAGCAATAGATGCAGCTAAATTAACAGCAGTTGTGGTCTTTCCTACGCCACCCTTCTGATTTGCTATAGCAAACACCTTATTCATCAAACCTTCCTCGCTATACGCAGCAAGCAGCGACTAGCTCTAGTATCAACAAACTTAATAGGCCACCACTCTAGCACAACAAAATCATCTGACAACTCTCTAACTTCATGCTCCGGATATGCACCTTTCATTGCATACCAACAACCGCCTTTGCCACACAAATGTCTGGAACATAAGACAAATTCAGACAGAGATGAAAAAGCTCTAGATATAATTACGTCATATCCCTCATCAGAAACAAAATCCCTCACACGACACCACTTGACATCAGCATTAGGCAAATCTAGCTCAGCTTTTACTTGCGACAAAAAAATACACCGTTTCTCCCTGGCCTCCAACAAACAAAAATTAACATCTGGATAAACGACAGATAATGGAATACCAGGTAACCCAGCTCCACTACCTACATCTAATAAGGAAAAAAAGGAACGTGTAGACAAATACGGCACCACAGACAAACTATCCACAATGTGTCTGATAACTACCTCATCAAATACCTTAACAGATGTAAGATTATATACTCTATTCCAATTTAGTATGAGATTAGCATATCTATAAAGTTTATCCAGCTGCTTCTTAGTTACCAAAATTTTTTGTCTGGCAAGTGCCTCCGAAAGAAATTCTATATCAGACACCGTAACAACGCCGCAGATATACACGCAACAACTGAATAGCAGCTGGAGTAACACCAGCTAATCTAGAAGCTTGTCCTAAAGTATTTGGGGAAATTTTCCTAAGAATTTGCTTTACCTCGTTTGATAATCCAGAAATTCGGTCAAAATCTAAATCTGTGGGGATATTTAAAGAATCAAATAGGCTCATCCTCTCAATATCTTTCTTTTGCCTATCTACGTATCCAGCGTATTTAATACTGGCCTCTAATGATCTCACCCACGATGCAGGCCAAGATTCCCCCTGACCAAAAACAACATCAACATAATTAATTTCAGGTCTCTTCAATAACTGCAATAAGGACACTTCCTTAGTTAAGTCCAGTGACAACCACTCCTTAGACTCTGGCTTAACATAAGAAGATCTGAGCCTTTCTTCTTCTCGTATCAGAGCATCCTGCTTACGACAAAAGTACGACCACTGCGCATCAGTAACAGTACCCAAGCGATACCCAATTTCTGTCAATCTTTGGTCAGAATTATCCTCACGCAGCATAAGTCTATATTCAGCCCGTGACGTAAACATTCGATAAGGCTCTGTGACTCCTCTAAAAACTAGATCATCCAACAAAACGCCAAGATAAGATTGATAACGACTAGGAACCCACTGCTCTTGTTTTCTTACCCTAAGAGCTGCATTGATTCCCGCCAAAAGACCCTGAATAGCAGCCTCTTCATAACCAGTCGTGCCATTTATTTGGCCTGCCAAAAACAATCCAGGCAACGACCTAGATTCTAGATGAGGAAACAAATCTCGCGGATCTATGTAATCGTAATCAATAGCGTATCCGTAACAAACAATCTCTGCTTGTTCTAAACCATGTATAGAGCGAATAAACTCATCTTGAATATCTTTAGGAAGAGAGGTAGAAATACCATTAGGGTAAATTATATCTGAGCTCAATCCCTCTGGTTCAAGAAAAATTTGATGACTATCCCTGTCAGAAAAACGAAATACTTTGTCCTCTATAGAAGGACAGTACCTTGGACCAACTCCCTCAATTGCACCTGAAAAAATAGGGGACCGATCATACCCAGCGCGAATGATATCATGCGTCTTTTGATTGGTCTTGGTAATCCAGCAACACCTCTGCTCTGGATGAGGGTAAAAAACACCTTGATCAGAAAACACTGGAGTGGGAGAATCACCCCATTGTTCTTCCAAATTGTCGAACTTAATAGAGCTAGTTTTCAAACGCGGTGGGGTACCAGTCTTTAACCTACCAACAGGCAGTCCTATACTACGTAACTGCAGTGATAATTCGTGTGCTGATGGATCACCCAATCTACCGCATTCAAACTTCTCTTCGCCTACATACATTACTCCACCTAGAAAAGTACCTGATGTCAGGATAACCACATCAGATAAAATTTCCTCCCCTCCACAAAAAACTCCTATACATTTGTTGTTGGAAATAGATAAGCTAGTAACTTTTCCGCACAAAACGGTCAAAAAAGGAAAATCATTTACAGCATCTGACACTGCCTGCTGATACAAAAGTCTATCAACCTGAGCACGGGTAGCCTGAACTGCGGGGCCCTTGCTTCGATTTAAAACACGAAACTGAATCCCGGAACGATCTGCAACAGTGGCCATCAGTCCACCGAGAGAATCAAGTTCCTTAACTAAATGGCTCTTACCAATACCACCAATTGAGGGATTGCATGACATGCGTCCAAGATCATCTTTACTCATAGTCAGCAATAAAGTACTAGCATTCATCCTGGCTGAAGCCATAGCTGCCTCAACACCAGCATGCCCAGCACCAACAACAATAACCTCAAAACGGGAACATCCACCCATAGGAAAAACACTCTCTAAGGAACCACAACCGGCGAACCATGGCAGTGCTTATATTTCTTTCCGCTGCCACAGGGACATGGTTGATTACGTGAAACACGATCTAATACATTCTGATTTTTAGTATGCGGAACCTCTTCAGCTGGAACAACAGAAATTTTCATAAGCAAACTTACTACATCGTGCCGTACATTCTGCAGCATCTGATCAAATAACATAAATGCTTCGCGCTTATATTCCTGCCGCGGATTCTTTGCAGCGTATCCACGTAAATGAATCCCCTGCCTCAAATGATCTAAGGCAGATAACAACTCCCTCCAATGTGTATCCAAACATTGAAGAAGCACAGATCTTTCTATATCGGCGCGAATATCCGATGGTACATCCGCAAAACGCTGTGCAGACAACCGATCAATCTCACTAGTTATGTATTTTAACAAATCACTAGCTGTCCATTTTTCGTGCTCAGAAAACAATTTACGTAAATCAACTGTCCATGACAAACCAGATAAAAATTTTCCCAAACCATCCCAATCCCACTGATGATCGGTAGAATCTCGAGGAATGAAGGTGTTAAACTGGTCTAATATGTACCCGTGCCTCATATTAGTAATAACTTCAGATGCACTATTTTCTAAGATGTCGTTGCGTTGCCTATAAACTATCTGCCTTTGCTCATTGGCAACATCGTCGTACTCTAACAGCTGTTTCCTGACATCAAAATTACGAGATTCAACTTTTTTCTGAGCAGATTCTAAAGAACGAGAAACCATCTGATGTTCAATTGCCTCACCACGTGGAATATTTAGCCGCTGCATAATGGCTTGCACACGATCACCAGAAAAAATTTTAAGCAAGGGATCATCTAAAGATAAATAAAAACGTGAGGAACCTGGATCACCCTGCCTGCCGGAGCGTCCTCGCAGTTGGTTATCTATACGACGTGATTCATGACGTTCCGTACCGATAATGTGCAAGCCACCAGCTTCTATAACTTTGTCATGCATCTTCTGCCACTCTACACGCAACAGTTCTTCTTCCTTCTGCTTGCGATTATCGTCCCAATCTGCATGATCTGAAACTTCAGCAAGCTTATGTGTTATATTGCCCCCAAGAACAATATCAGTCCCCCTACCAGCCATATTGGTTGCTATAGTAATCACACCCGGCCGTCCAGCCTGAGCTATAATCTCCGCTTCACGTTCGTGCTGTTTTGCATTTAACACCTGATAAGGAAGATTTTCTTTGTCCAACAATCCTGCAAGGTACTCTGAACTTTCTATGGAGGTAGTACCAACTAGAACAGGTTTCCCTATTTTATGACAATTACGAATGTCATCTATAACCGCCAAATATTTCTCTTCCATTGTCATGTAAATCTGATCCATCCTGTCATCACGACGGATTGGTTTATGCGTTGGAACAACTATTGTTTCCAAACCATAAATTTGATGAAATTCGTACGCCTCGGTATCAGCGGTACCAGTCATACCCGCCAATTTATTGTAGAGTCTAAAGTAGTTTTGAAAAGTTATCGCAGCTAAAGTTTGGTTCTCATTTTGTACCTCAACACCCTCCTTAGCCTCAATAGCTTGATGAAGACCATCAGACCAACGACGACCTGGCATCAATCGCCCTGTAAATTCATCAACTATTACCACCTGACCATTATGAACAACATACTGCTGATCACGATGAAATAGATGTTTAGCACGCAAAGCCGCATTAAGGTAGTGCATCAAACTGATAAAGGAATGGTGATATAGATTGCTTCCCTCTGGGAGTAATCCTGCTTTAACCAACAGACCCTCAGCTTTTTCTTGTCCTTGCTCTGTCAAAAACACCTGATGGTTTTTATGATCTACAACTATATCGCCACAAACTGTCCCGTCTTCAACTTCTTCCGAATCCTGTATAGTTAATTGATCAGAAACTGATACCATAGCCACATACGAGTCGGTCATATCATCAGACTGACCAGAAATTATCAACGGGGTTCTAGCCTCATCAATAAGTATAGAATCAACCTCATCAACAATTGCGTAGTTTAATCCCCGTTGAACTCGCGAGCCAACATCGTAGACCATATTGTCCCGAAGATAGTCAAATCCGAACTCATTATTAGTTCCGTAAACCACATCCCTTTTGTAGACTTCCTTCTTTTCTTCTATGCTCAATCCGCTATGATTAACTCCAACTGTTAATCCCAAAAATTCATAAAGCCTGCCCATCCAAGCCGCATCTCTGCTGGCTAAATAATCATTTACAGTCACAATATGAACGCCATCTCCAGACAAAGCGTTCAAATAAGCAGCTAATGTGGCTACAAGAGTCTTACCCTCACCAGTACGCATCTCGGCAATTTTACCTTGATGTAGTGCTATACCCCCGACAAACTGTACGTCAAAATGGCGCATCTTGAGCGTTCTGCTACTAGCTTCCCTACATAAAACAAAAGCTTCTGGTAGCAGACTATCTAATGATTCTCCATTTTTATAACGCTCCTTAAAGGAGGCAGTCTTCAATGGAATATCACAATCAGCAAGCTCCTTGTATGCATCTTCATACTGATTTGCTTGAGACAAAATCTGACGATAGCGCGAGATCACCCTATCATTCCTACTACCAAACATTGACCTTATGAGACGTCTCAGCATCGATCACTCTTTTTTGAAGTTAAACAAAACATAGTGCTTACATAACTTATTTGTACTGATCTGATTTGATAAAAAACAAACCAGGATCCTGTGGGACACCATATTTTAGCACCTCAAAGTGCAAATGTGGCCCAGTAGAACGTCCAGAAACACCTATCTGTGCCAAACACGAACCTTGCTCAACCAAATCACCAACATGGACAAATACCTTTCCAAGATGGGCATACCGTGTTACCAACCCGTGTCCATGGTCAACATCAACTATATGACCATAACTTCCAAAACTACCAGACCTCTTAACTATGCCGGGAGCCACTGACATAACTTGCGAACCAATTGGTGCGGCAAAATCATAACCGACATGAAACGATGGTCTATGGTTTATGGGATCCACACGGGGCCCATATCCAGAGGTGATACGAAACTCCTCAACGGGAAGTTGTTTAGGCATCAATAAATTAAGGGCTTTTTGACGAATTAGTATGGATTCAGCGATACTAAGCACACCTTCGTCGCGACTCATTCTTAAAGATATGCCATTTATAGCTTTTTGAATATAGTGATTAGCAACCTGTAGTGAGGATGAGGACACGATAGGTCCCCCCTGATCTCTACTTTTCAAAACCTGTGGCACAGAGCGCAATAGGACATTTTCTGGCAAATGAAAGCCAAAACTGTCCTGTACCTTCTTAAGTCCCGACTCCAAGCCAACCAATCGCTCTTCCAATACGCTAACTTCTCGTACAATACGTTGATGTGTTGGCTTTAATTCCGAAATATTACTAAACCAAAAAGCGCAAAAATAACCCACGATGGTAAAAAAAACAGCTACAAAAAAGAAAAATGCAATGCCGATAAATTTTTGGTACGATTGCAACTTGCGTTTATTAAGGAAGTAATACATTGAACGAAAATAGTTTCCTACCACAAAGCCCCCTAGTTGTAATAAACGAACAAACGGCATAACTGGTGTCAGTACTCGGAAAAAAAATTGGAGATGCAATCGAGCTCCCGCTAGGGTCTTTATTAAGCGACATAAACTTAACTCTGTCTGTAAGAGCGATATATTCTCAACTCCCACCTCCGTATCCAGCAAAGAACAGCCGAGTAGTGGTCCTCAGGAACGGAAAGCTTGTCATACGGGCAGACGATTCATCTGTGGCAACAAGATTACGGTTCGTTCAGGATAGCCTTATAAAAACACTGAAAGAACACGGAATTACCGTAGAGGAAATCAAGATTCTATCACAGCCAGCATCATAGCCAGTGAGATCTGCACAACAGACTGAGACAAAATGCGTTACTTATACATCGTACATAAATAGGGAATAGTCCTCAAATAACGGAAAAACCATGTTCCACATAGCATTGTTTGAGCCTGAAATTCCACATAACACTGGCAATATTATACGATTATGTGCCAACACTGGGTGTTTACTTCATCTTATTGGTCCATTGGGGTTTAATCTGGACAATAAACAACTAAAACGCGCAGGACTTGATTATCACGATCTTACAAGGACAACGATACATTCAAAGTGGGAAGATTTTGAATCAAGCATGGCCGACAATACTATAGTCATATTCAGTACTAAAGGCACCGTAAACTACGATGAGGTACAGTACAGCCCGAACACGGCTCTGGTATTTGGACCTGAAACTAGGGGATTGCCAGAACACATAATTAATTCTTTCAAAAAAATAGGACTAGCAACCAAAATACCCATGATGCCAAACAGTAGAAGCATAAACTTATCCAACTCAGTTGCCATAGCAGTATATGAGGCGTGGAGACAAAACAAGTTCATCGCCCGCGGGTCATCAAGTCATTTACTACATCTATAGGCCTGACATCTCCTCGCAATATCCTGCACACCGATCGGATAATAGGAACATCTACCCCTTTGTCCTTAGCAATGCACTCCAGTGCATATGAAACTCCAATACCCTCAGCTACCTGACCCAACTCATCAAGAAAGCTATCAAGGGATCTACCTTTAGCTAAAGCGTATCCCAGTCGCCAATTCCGCGATAAATCACTAGTAGCCGTAAGAATTAAATCTCCCAGCCCAGACAAACCATATACGGTATCTTGTTTTCCGCCCAAAGAAAGAGCCAATCTACTCATCTCAAGGAGACCTCTGGTCAGTAATGCAGCACGAGCACTTGATCCTAATGACAAACCATCGCTAACGCCAGCGGCTACTGCCAGGGAATTTTTTGCGGCCCCACATAATTCAACACCCAACATATCGGAGGCAGTATAGAGACGCACTGTAGGAGACGACAAAAACGCAGACAAACTCCGCGCATTGGTCTCATCACTACATGCCAATACTAGGGCAACTGGCAGACCATAAACAACATCCCGCGCAAAGCTTGGACCAGATAAGGTCAATATTTTATCTTTAGAAAAACCAACTTCTGCGGCAATTTGGTGAGGAAAACACTTAGTTTCTGCTTCAATACCTTTGGCACCTAGTACAACTGGCCCTCTGTAATAACCAAACAATTCTGAGAGCACAGGCCTACAACCTTGGCTAGATGCCATCATCATAACCAAATCGAAACTTCCTGATATATCTTTCATTAAAGTTGTGGCAGCAACATTTTTCCTTACTACATCTGAAAAGAGATAAGGATGGCGACCATTAGAATTTAAGCTATCCACGATATCGCCATGACGTGACCACCAGGTCACATCATGTCTAGCTGAGGATAAAGACAAGCCCATAGCGGTCCCCCACGCTCCGGCACCAAGAATTGCTATTTTCAATTAAACACCTCTTAGTTTTTCCCAAACCCCCTACTTATCCTTGTTTGCAGCAGCCTTACGTTGCTCAAAAAGCGCCTGAAAATTAACAGGGGACATATATACTGGTGGAAATCCAGTTTTTGTAGAAAAATCAGTAACCACTTCTCTAAGGTATGGAAAGACAACGTTTGGGCAATCTACACTGAGAATACCTTCAAGATAATCGTCAGGAATATTCCTGAGTCTAAAGACACCAGCCTGGGATACCTCTATGATAAAGAGCACCTTATCAGCAGACGAGGTGGCTTTTACGTTGGCTGAGACAACTACCTCAAAGACAGAATCATCTATTTTCTTGTGTACTGAATCCAATTCTACCTCTACTTGTGGAGAATGTCTTTCCAAAAAGATTAGGGGGGAAAGAGGAACCTCCAAGGATGCATCCCTAACATAAAGCTTCTCAATAGAAAAAACTGGCTGTTTATCCTGATTCCCCTGATTACTATCCATATGGGCACTACCTTTCATTATCAACTAACATCAAATAAAGCAAACCTTCACCCAGAGGATAATAAGCGATCCAGCTCACCACTAGCATAGGCAGCAGCCAAATCATCCGAACCCCCAACATGCTGTCCGTTAATAAAAATCTGCGGAATGGAACGCTTAGAAGAACGCTCCATCATTTCCTCAAGTTTGGTGGGATCTTCGTCCACATATATAAAAGAAATATCTGTAAATCCCTTTTCTCTTAGCAATCTTTCAGCTCTATCGCAATACGGACAGGGACCATTTTTCCGCTTGTACATTTCGACAACAGCCACAACTATCCCCTTCCATCATGTTTCTCGTAGTTACTAACCGGCAAGGAAGCAGCCATCCAGGCATTTATCCCCCCAATAAGGTAGTGTACAGCCATACCTTCCTTCTTTAGGCTATGGGCAAACGATTTCGAACTACTACCATCTTGACAAATTAACAATAAAGTTCGATTCCCTGAAAAGCACGAAGAGGCTACTGAACTAAGTTTATCTCGATGAACATGTCTAGATCCTTTAATTTCGCCCTTCAACAGGCCTTCATCTTCATGTCTGATATCAATTAAAACAACCTTACCTTTATTTATCATGATAACCATCTGCTCCGGATCAACACCCAAAGCATTACGCACGCTACCGTCAAGCAGAAATAACAAGCCAACAGCGCTCAAAACTGCGGTACCAGATAACAGCCAATGGCGCAACAGGAAATCTGCCAACGTGTACAAAGCAAACAACCTCCAGTTAAAAACCATAGGGCAATGCTACAACAAAAATACTCTATTAGCGATTGCAGAGTAAATCAAAGATAAAAATTTATTGCAGCAAAAATGTGAACTGTACAAAATACCCTAATAATCATATCTTTCTATTTAAAGGACCTCACATGCATCGCCTGATTCTACTGCGTCACGGTGAAAGTATCTGGAATCACCAGAATTTGTTCACCGGCTGGTACGATAGCGATCTATCTTCAGCAGGAAAGGAACAAGCATTTCAAGCTGGCAGAAAACTCAAACAAGCTGACATTACGTGTGATGTTGTACTTACTTCTGTACTGTCTCGCTCTATAAGAACGGCATGGCTTGCTCTAGACGGAATGGGAAATATTAGCATTCCTGTTTATCATCACTGGAGTTTGAACGAACGCCACTATGGATCATTACAGGGTATGAACAAAGATGAGGCCAGGAAAAAATTTGGTTCTGAGCAAGTTAACATGTGGCGTAGGAGCTATAAACACGCTCCACCGTCCCTACCAGAGGACGACAAACGACACCCTATGTGGGATCCGCGATACAAAGATATAGACCCTAGGAACTTGCCAGCAACAGAGTCTCTAGAGGATACATTTAACCGCACTATTCCATTTTTTAAGAACAAGGTAACCCCTTTGTTGGTCGCAAACCAAACCGTCATGATCAGTGCGCATGGGAATTCACTAAGGACCATCATAAAACACCTAATGAATATATCTGATCAGCAAATATCATCGATAAATGTACCGAATGCGGTTCCGATAGTGTATGAGTTAGATAATTCTCTGGAAATATGTAAACAACACGAATTGTAGATCTACTCAGACCGGCCTGTGGTGCCGGCTATCTGATTTGAACAGATGACCTACCGCTTACAAGGCGGTTGCTCTACCACTGAGCTAAGCCGGCTGATAAGATAAACTTCTTCTACTTCACCACTCGTAGATGTCCCACCTTAGTGCCACTTGGAACACCACCACCCCTTGGTTGATCTGGCTCTGGATCATCTTCTGGATCGAAATTAAGTCCCTTGCCGTTCTCTCGTGCGTAAATTGCTACTACACGCGAAACAGGAAAAACCATGTCTGTAGCAACACCGCCAAAACGAGCGGTAACCTCTACCCAGACGGGACCTATATCACACTTTGGAGACGCTTTCGGAGAAATATTGAGTGTCATGAGACCGGCAGTAACGTACTGCTTAGGAAAAACACAGGCCTCTGAATCAGCAACTGTCAAGAAAGGAGTCAACCCAGCATCCATACACCAATCAAATATGGCATTGATTAAATATGGCTTATTGGAAGGGATATCATCTTTATCATTCATCATTTCCTCATCACTTTTTCTTGAGAGGTCAGGGCCTCGATAAAACCATTTCTACTAAAAATTCTCTCCGAGTACTTCATTATAGGAGCAGCCTGCTTACCAAGCTCGATGCCGTAATGATCCAGACGCCACAAAAGCGGAGCCATAGCTACATCTAGCATAGAAAAATCGTCCCCCAATATGTACTTGTTCTTTAAAAAGACAGATGACATGGCCAAAAGCTGCTCTGCAACAATACGCCTAGATGCATCGCTTCCTTCCTCAAGGGCTGGTATATGGGAAAAAATCTCTTTCTCAAAAGTAAACAATAACAAACGCACACGAGCACACAAAACAGGATCAGGAGGCATCAATTGAGGATGGGGAAACCTAGTATCAATGTACTCGTTTATCACATTAGATACGTACAAAACCAAGTCGCGTTCTACAAGAATGGGCAAATCTCCATAGGGATTCATCTTCAGTATATCCTCAGAACGCGACGAAGGATCAACATCAATTATCTCGAAATCCATACCCTTCTCAAACAGGACAATCCTACATCTCTGGCTAAGAGGACAAGTAGAACCTGAGTACAAACGCATCATAGACAAAGATTCCCTAAATTTAGAACAAAAACCCAAGAAAACGCATTAATCAATATCCTTCCAAAAATCTACCTTGAGCGCGTAAAAGAGGCCAGAAAGAACCAACAACCAGGAAACAAAAAAGAAGCCGATAGACTCTCTATCCTCTAATGTAGGCTCTGCCATATACGCCATAAAATCAACCAGATCAGCAATAATATGGTCATAAGCAACCGGGTCAACAACACCTCCACTTGGATCACCCCAGATCACCCTACTCATAGGATAATGCCCCATATCTGGTAAATTATTAACAGTCTCACTATGAGACCCATCGCCAGGATAAGTTTTCACAGTATGCACGTACCCTGAGATATCACCGGAAGCAGCGTGATGAATAGCTCTAAGATCTTCGAAGGTAACAGAACGAACACCCTCGAGATCATAAAACACATTAGGCATATTAACACTTGGAAATATCACATTGTTCCACCCACTAGGACGGCTATTATCTCTGTAAAAACTCCTAAGATAAGTGTAGATCCAGTCCACGCCCCTGGATCGAGCAACCCATGACAGGTCTGGGGGAACAACACCAAACCACTTTTCTGCATCAAAATGAGACATAGGAGAAATAAGAAAATCACTCATCTTCTTACCTGGTGCTAGGTACGTTAAAATTTCCTTCTTCCCTAAACCAATCTTCCGAAAACCATCGTAACGAAACCCCGAGGCACTGTGACAACTCAGACAGTAATTAACAAAGGTACGTGCTCCCCTTTGAAGGTGAACTGGATTAAAAGAAATATTAGCTCTATCTAGCGCAACATCACCTTCCTCAGATAAGCCTTCAACAGGCACTGTAGAAACCGCAAATATAAACAAACAAAGAATCGTTCTTCTATACATTTTAGCAGGCCCTCAATCAACTACCCGCACGGGAACAGCCCTAAAACGACCCTTCCTACTCCACCAGGGCATTAAGAAGAAAAACGACAAATACCCCAGAGACAGCATCTGGGACACAAGTTGACTGGCTGGAGTCGGGGGCTGTATCCCCAAAATACCAAGTGCAAAAAATGAAATTACAAAAAGAAAATAAATCACCATGTGCCAATAGGGACGATACCGGATAGACCTAACGGGAGAACAGTCCAACCAGGGCAGAAAGAACAAAATAAGCACAGAAACGCCCATAAGAAGCACTCCCCAAAATTTAGCATCTACGTATCTAAAACCTATGACCATAGCCACCCACATCAATACCACAGATGAACGCGCCACCAAGCTGCCCAAAAGCCGCCAAGAAAGAATTATGTACAACAAAAAGGTTACAGCCAATCGGTACAAAAAGTCTGTAGTCGTAGCACGAAGTATCGAATAAAACGGTGTAAAGTACCAAACTGGAGCTATGTGGGTCGGAGTACTCATGGGGTTAGCAGGAATGAAGTTGTTAGCTTCCAAGAAGTACCCTCCCATTTCCGGGACAAAAAATACGACCAAGAAAAAAATGACCATGAAAACTGAGGCACCAAATAAATCCTTTACGGTGTAATAAGGATGAAACGGGATACCATCCAGTGGCACACCAGATTCATCTTTGTGATCCTTGATCTCTATACCGTCAGGATTATTCGATCCAACTTCATGCAAAGCTGCTAAGTGGGCAATAACAAGCCCAATTAAGACCAATGGAATAGCAATAACATGAAACGAGAAAAATCTATTCAAAGTTGCATCGCCGATAACATAGTCACCACGTATCCATAAAGACAGATCTTCGCCGATAATGGGAATAGCAGAGAACAGGTTAACTATAACCTGCGCACCCCAATACGACATTTGTCCCCAAGGCAACAAATACCCAAAGAAAGCCTCAGCCATTAAACATAGAAAAATAAGCGTGCCAAAAACCCATATCAACTCACGCGGCTCCCGATAAGAACCGTATAGAAGACCACGAAACATATGACAATACACAACCACAAAAAACATGGAAGCACCTGTGGAATGCATATAACGAATTAACCACCCAAAAGGCACTTCACGCATTATATAGTCAACACTAGCAAATGCCCTTGGTATTCCAGCAAAATTCAAAGATGCATCTGGCTTGTAATGCATGACCAAAATAATACCAGTAACAATTTGAATACCAAGAACAATCAGTGCCAAAGAACCGAAGAAATACCAAAAGTTAAAATTCTTAGGAGCATAATAGCCCGTTAGATGCTTCTTAACAAAAGAAGATATAGGAAGTCTCCTGTTAATCCAAGCATAAAAGCCATCTTGGCTACCAGTTTCCCTCAAAGCCATAACCTAACTACCTTTCTCATCAGGCGCAATTCCTATAATTACGGTATTGTCATCCTTATAGTGGTGTGGTGGAATTTGTAAATTGTCGGGGGCGGGTTGATTCAAAAATACACGACCTGCGAGATCGTACTTAGAACCATGACATGGACACAAAAAACCGCCCTTCCAATCATCTGGGAGAGATGGTTGTGGACCCTCCTGTAACCTAGGCGAAGGAATACAGCCCAAATGAGTACAAATACTGATAACTATTAAACACTCTGGCTTAATGGAGCGATGCTCATTACGGCAATACGGAGGAGTAAATTCATCTCCGTGCCGCAAAGACTTTGGATCCTCTAACAAAGAATCAAGCTGGGGCAAGGTATCGAGCATTTCTTGGTTTCTTTTCAATAGCCACACGGGCTTTCCTCGCCACTCAACAGTAATTATGTCACCGTAATTAAGCGAAGAAATATCAACCTCAACAGGAGCTCCGGCTAAGCGCGCCCTATCAGAGGGGGCTAACGATGCTGCAAAAGGGATAACACAAGCAACACCAGTAGCTGCACCAGCTGCAGAAACGATTGCAATAAGTCGACGCCTTTGCTTATCTACAGTATCCCTACCATCCGACGTGTCACTCATAACTTAATGAGCCTCATAAGCGTAAACAGAAGATTCTAACGTTTTCAAGACAAACATAGAAGACCTTGGTTAATTACACAGGATTATCCAGCTCCAAATACTGATGATCCAAGCCAAAAGTATCTGCCAACAATTTACACAAAGACTGTACACCATACCGCTCCGTTGCATGATGTCCAGCAGCAACGTAGGCAACACCCGTCTCCATAGCAACATGATATACAAACTCAGATGCTTCACCTGTCACAAAAGCATCTACCCCCAAGGAGACAGCACCCTTAAAATAACCCTGCCCGGCACCAGTAACCCAAGCCACCTTGCGAATGAGTTTATTCCTATCATTACAAATAAACAAAGGTTCACGGCCCAAAGTGGAACATATGTTTTGGGAAAACTCATGCGCTGGAATAGAGTAGTCCAGTAAGCCAACGAACCCTAAATTATGGCGCCCAAAAGTCTCACCTTCCCAATTCCATCCCATCAACCTAGCTAAACACACATTATTTCCTACATCTGGATGAGCATCCAGAGGAAGATGATAAGCTAGTAATCCAATATTAGCTGCCAACAGGGCAGAAACTCTCCCCTTAGTTATACCCGTCATAACCGGGGGGTCACCGTTCCAAAAAACACCATGATGGACAACAACAACATCCGCATCAAGAACAACGGCTTCATTGATCAGTGCTAGAGAAGCGGTAGCACCGGAAACAATTTTACGTATCTCACGAGTTGTTTCTACTTGCACACCATTAACACAGTAATCAGGAGAAAAATTCTTGATTTGGAGTAAATTATCAGCATAGTCAACCAGATCCGAAAACTTCATAGAAAAAATCTCTCTTGTATCTAACACAAATGGTGTGCCGCTTTAGCGATAAAAATAGTCCTTAAAATTAGAACATTGTATTTTAATAAATTGAAAATACGAAAATATATACTAGAATCCAGTCATAAGGTAGAAGAAACCCGACAATTGGCAAAACTCCCTAAAAACTACCTGCTAACAACATTAAATTCCGTACATCAGTTCTGTCAAAGCTAACTGTATATCAAATCAAATAATTATATCCCATACTCCCCATTGTTACGGCTACGCAGTACCAACCTAACTAATAGAATTCCCAATTCATACAAAAAGCACAATGGAATTGCTAGCAAACACTGAGATAACACATCTGGTGGGGATAAAATTGCTGCAATAACAAAGGAAGAAACGATAGCATGACGCCTGTAGTGTATATACTTACTCTCATCAAAAATGCCCCAATAAGAAACAACTAACATCACGACAGGCAACTCAAAACAAAACCCAAATGACAAAAAACAAGAGCAAATAAATGACCAATATTGATCAATATCGGTCATTAATGTAACCCCATACGGGGCTTCGTGATGAATGAACGCAAACATAATAGGAAAAACCACAAAATATGCAAAAAGTATTCCCAATAAAAACAGAAGGTACCCACAAGAGACTATAAAAAAGGCTATATTTCTCTCTGCGGAATACAGTGCAGGACGAACAAAGGACCATAATTGCCATAAAATAAAAGGCATAGCAACAAGTAATGACAAAAAGGCTGCAATTTTTACTGGCACCCAAAAAGAGGACAAAACAGCAGTGGATATCAGATTACTTTCGGGTAAAAACTTCACCATTGGTAATGCCAGTAGGGAATAGAAAAACTTACGAAAAGTAAAAATTGGCAAGAACACGCAAAAGAAAAAAGCAAGACAGTAAATAACGCGTATACGTAGCTCAGCAATGTAAGGAATAAAGGCTTTAGTCATCTTCAGCACAGCGAGAAGTATCTTTAGGCGCTACTGAGCCATCATCTTGCATCCTTTTCAAATCATATTGATGCATTTCCTGGGATAAATCGAAACGCAATCGATTAAACCCAGACACCACCCGACCCCAAAGAAATCCCACAGTACGCATAACTCTTGGGAGACGCTCGGGGCCAAGCACTAGCAAAGCCACCAAGGATATCACCACAATTTCTGAAAAACTTATATTAAACATCTATTACTGAGTATTTCCATTGTTGTTGCCATCCACTTGAACATTATCCCCGGCGTTTGTAGCACCTTCCTTAGCACTTGCGGCATCATCCTTGGCGTTTGGAACATTAGCCTTGGTATTTGTTGGGGAAGATTCGCCATCGTTTAAGCCTTCTTTAAACTGACGAAACGCAACACCCAAATCCCTCCCCATGTTACGCAGACGATCCGTACCAAAAAATAAGCCAAGAACCAACATAACCAACAACCAGTGTAAAATACTCATGGAACCCACTTTGCTTTCTCCCTTAGCGAACAGCACCGATACGACTAATTCTTAATGGATCTGCGCCTCCCAAAATGTGCCCATGTAGGTGCATAACTTCCTGACAACCAACACGACCTGTATTAATGACAAAACGAAAACCATCTGGGGAAGCATTATCCCTGGCTAACTTATCAGCTATTAAAAGCATATTAGACAAAGCACCAGCGTGAGCGGGACCAACGCATGACAAAGAATCGATATGCTCACAAGTAACCACCAACAAATGTACAGGAGCTGCTGGCTTAATGTCTTTAAAACAGACTATAGTATCATCACGATACACAATGTCTGCGGAAATGTTACCGCTAACTATCTGACAAAAAATACAATTGACAACCGAAGACATACTATCTCCTTTACACTAACCACAAACTCCGGCACTAGCAGCCTGTACATCCGCATGATAAGAAGAGCGAACTAGTGGTCCACAGGCAGCATGAGTAAAGCCTATGGAATAAGCAAACTTTTCTATTGCCAAAAACTTATCTGGAGGAACATATCTGTCTATGGGCAAATGATGAGGAGAAGGCTGTAAATACTGCCCTACGGTCAACATATTTACACCATGAGCTCTCAAATCACGCATTAGTTGATAAACCTCTTCATCAGTCTCACCACAACCGAGCATAATACCCGACTTTGTTGGAACGTCAGGACAAATATCAGCAAAACGTTTTAGTAGGGTAAGGGAGTGGTGATAGTCGGCTCCGGGACGAACTTTTTTGTACAAAGCAGGAACTGTCTCCAAATTATGATTCATGACATCAGGCATGTTATTAGATAGTATGGATATAGCTTTATCCAAACGCCCTCTAAAATCAGGAACTAACAATTCTATACGAGCGTTAGACACGGAACGAATGCTCTTAACCACCTCAACAAAATGCATAGCCCCTCCATCCCTAAGATCATCGCGGTCAACACTAGTTATGACAACGTAGCTAAGATTCAAGTAAGAAACAGCCTGGGCTATTTTATTAGGCTCATCAGGATCTAACGGATCTGGACGACCATGGCCTACATCACAAAACGGACATCTACGTGTACACTTGTCGCCCATGATCATAAAAGTAGCAGTGCCTCTACCAAAACACTCCCCAATGTTGGGGCATGAAGCCTCCTCACACACAGTGTACAAATTATGGTCTCGAAGAAGCTTTTTTATTTCGTAGAAACGTGAATCTACACTGGGAACTTTTACACGTAACCAATCCGGTTTAGGATGCCGAACACCAGTAGCTGGAGAAGCTAGCTTGATAGGAATTCTAGCTGTCTTAAGTCTCCCCTTTTGCTTTTGCGTCGGATCTAAACGATCAGTTGCCATCCATACCTCCCCGCCCAACTATACTAGCTGTCAAAGCATCGACTACAACATCCAAAATATCCACGGTAGTCAATGATGTACTAACATCCTTCAACTGAGTCATCTTCAACCCACAACTGCCACAAGGATTAATCTCTGAAAACGGCGATAAATCCATATCCACATTGATAGCAATACCGTGGTAAGACCACCCTCTACGAAACTTGAAACCCAATGATACCAGCTTTAAATCAGAAATATAAACTCCTGGATAACCGGGCTTTAAATGTACATCAATATCCATGGAGCGAAAAATATTAATTAGGGTTTTCTCGATGCAAGAAACAAATAACTTTGGAGCGGAACAAAAAAGGCGGCGAACATCAACCAATAGGTATATAACCAGCTGACCAGGGCCATGATAGGTAATTTGACCTCCTCGATCTGTAAATACAAAAGGTATCTTTTGAGCGGATTGACCAATAGAAGAAAAATGCTTAGGAGAGGCTGAAATACCGGCAGTAAACACCGGATAGTGTTCAACCAACCAACACTGAGAAATGGGTTCATGCAGCGATGACGCCAGTAGCTCTACCTCTTTGATCATAGCAACCAAGCACCTATCGTATGGTATAAGCCCAATGTCTCTTACAAGACAATGGTTACGTAAGTATAAATTTACTTTTCCCAAAAACGCATTAGGTCCAACAATCAAATTTGCAAACCCCCGCGCTGATCAATGCACAACTTCCAATTTTGCCAATTTAGAGGACAAAAGTTTTGATCCACACCCATCAAAACGCACACGAATGTATAAATCGTCGCTACCACCTTCTATAGATATAACAACTCCCCTACCAAAGCTATGGTGATTAACTGTCTGACCAACTCGATAGAGAGAAGATTTGTCGATTGAGGAAGCTAAGTTTTGAGATGATTTTTTTGCAATAGGTTTAGATATAACACTTCTGCATCGTGGATAATCAATTATGTTGGCCCCTGGAACTTCTTCTACAAATTGGGACGGATAGCAAATCACCGGCTCAGAACGAAAATATGAGCGCCGCTCGCGACAAAAGCTAAAAAATAAATCACGCTTAGCTCTCGTCATAGCAACGTACATCAGCCGCCTTTCCTCTTCAATACATTTTTCTACATCTTTATCCCAGCGTTCATTGGGAAACAACCCTTGCTCTAGGCCAGCAATAAACACCGTATCAAACTCTAACCCCTTAGCCATATGAACCGTCATCAAGCTTACTTTATCAACCTCTTCCTCCGACAATACAGGAGTCTCCAGAACAACAGATGACAAAAACGCGGACAAGATGGAAAAATTGTCACTATGTAAATTACCATTTCCTAACAAATATTCTTTTTCAAAAGACTCTAGAGATAGCAATAACTGGTTAAGATTATCACGTCTTTCATCCTGCTCTGATATAGGAAAGGATGATATGACCTCTGTTTCCTTGATTACAAATGACACATAATCAAGTAATGACATCTCCTTTGATGCTTCCTTCAATCTCGTAATAAGCTGATAGAAACGGAGAACAGGTTTGGATTTCGGTCCTTGATAATTAGCAGTTGCTAGCAACAACGATTGTCCATTCTTATCGGCCTGAGCTTGTACAGATGCAATGGTTTGCGGTCCTATACCACGCGAGGGAACATTTACGATTCGTAGAAACGACATGCTATCGGTGTCGTTTACCACCAAGCGAAGATAAGCCATAACGTGCTTTACTTCTATACGTTCAAAAAATCTTGCTCCACCAACAACACGAAATGGTATATTTGCTGAAAACAGAGCATGTTCAATCGATCGTGATTGAGCATTAGTGCGATAAAGCACGGCTATTTCAGAAAGACTAAATCCATTACCAACACATTTGTTTATCATTTCTGTTATCCACATGGACTCATAGTAATCATTCTGAGCACGACATACAGTAATTGCGCCGTTCTTGCAGTTATCTGTCCACAAACTTTTACCTAGACGATTAGAATTATTGGCAATAAGTTTATTGGACGCATCTAGTATGTAACTCACCGATCTATAATTCTGTTCTAGCCTAATTACCTTCTTAACATTAAAGTCATTTTGGAAATCATGTATATTGTCTACCGTTGCACCACGAAAAGAATAGATTGACTGATCATCATCACCAACTGCAAAGACCGAACGACAATTGCCAGTTCCGTGTCCAGTCATAGCTTTAACCCATTGATACTGTAACAAGTTCGTATCCTGGAACTCGTCAATCAAAACAAATGGAAACTGATCAACCATTCGTTGACGTAGTTCATTACTACTCATTAGAAGTTCGTAGCTACGCAAAATCAATTCCGAGAAATCAAACAACATCTCGGTCTCACAGATATGCTCATACCTCACATAAATGGACTTCATCTTACGATAAAACAAATTATCATCAGATACGTCTGAGTTCCTATGTCCTCTCTGTTTTGAAGTATTAATAAAATTCACTACTTGAGCTGGAGGGTAAAGGGCGGGATCCTTTCCTTCGTCCTTCAATATGCGCTTAACCAAGGAAATCTGATCAGCTTGATCCATAATTTGAAATGTTGATGATAAATTAACTTCCCTGCCATATTGCCTCAGGAATCGCAAACAAATACTGTGGAACGTACCAATCCACATGCGACTGACCCAAGAACTCATCCTCTCGGGAAGAATATCCGAAACTCTCCTAATCATCTCTTTCGCAGCTTTGTTTGTAAAAGTAACTGCTAGGATTTGGTAAGGATTACAGCGCCCAGTCTCAATAAGCCAGGCTAATCTTGAAATCAGAACTTTGGTTTTACCACTGCCTGCACCAGCCAAAACAAGAAGTGATCCATTATCCCAAGAGACTGATTCCATTTGCTGTGCATTGAGACCATCCAAACATGACATAATAATCTCCACCTAACACATTTACTGCTAGCGCATTAAAAATATTCCCAGCCAAAAGAAATCTTCCCAAGGATTACCAGGAACAATTGCCTTATGCTTTTTATCAATAAAACTTAAGCGGGATAGTGCTTTCACGATGTCAGACTCTTTCAAAAATTTTACAGCCTCAATAAAAAACGAACGACGTGCACCAAATACTTTCCTCTTTTGAAAAAATAAGTCTACTTGATTAGATGTAGCTGGGGATTCACCATAATAAGCGCAACACACACGTAAATCATGTGCAAATCGCCACACAAGAAGGGACATCAAAGATTCATCGCTCTCACGTAAATAATTCAGTACTCTGACAAAACGCTGTCTGTTACGAGAAAAAATAGCGTTTACACAATCATCAACCTTATACCTAGTGGCAGAAAAAAAAATTGATTGAATAAATTCAACTGTAATTTCATCTTTCAATCTCTGAAGAGTAATTTGTTCCAGTGCCTGAAAAACTCCACAAGAATTGCCCTCAAAAAAGCCAGATAAAAATTCTGGGACATCTGGTGCATATTTTATGCCTTTTAGCTTAAGCATGCTACCAATCCACATGGTAAAATCTTCAGAAATTGGAGCTATGCAAGAAAACAAAAACGTACTCTCGCTCCTAAGTGCATCAACAAACCAAGCTCCCTTCTTATCTTGCCATGATAGATCATCTAAAATAACCACACAAAAATCATTTCCATCTTCTACTGAAAAATATTGTAACAACTCCTCTACCTGAGAAGGAAGACATTTAATTTCAAATAATCTATGGGAGTAGAGCAAAGAATAACTGCGAAGTGCTGATATAAAATTATCATAATTTCCTTTTCGACAATCGAAGACCAACCTTTCCCCGGACTCTGTCTTAGCACGAAAAATATTTCTAATCATATCTATGATTTGCATTCTAAAGAACGCATCGTCACCGTACACAACCAAACGATTGAGAATTAGTCCCCGTTGAAAAAATCTGATAAATTCCTCGGCTCGAATAAGCACCTTACCAATTCCCCGCCTTATATTTATTTAACAACAATATTGACTAACCGATTAGGAACGACTAAAACGCGTTGCACAGTTTTGCCTTCGATGTATAACGATATTTCCTCTTGTTCAAGGGCCAAAGATTTTATTTCTTCTTCGCTAGCATTAGAGGCTACAACTATGGTTGCTCTGTTTTTACTATTAACTTGAACTACCAAAGATACTGTATCAGAAACAGTAACTGACTCATCCACCTTAGGGTACAATTGCTCACACATGGAAGAGCCAGGTACCAAAATTGGCCATAGTACAGTAGTTATATGAGGAATAATGGGGTGAGCCATGATTATGGCATCCTGTAGAGCTTCTTGGATAACAGAACGAGATACACGATCTGTATCACAAATCACATCAGATATAGCATTAGTTAATGACATCAATGACGACACTACGGTGTTAAGCTGCAGCCTACACTCATATTCGTTAGCTACCTTCCTCAATGTTTCATGAACTTGTTTGCGCAATTTTTTAAGCTTATCTGTAAGTCCATCTGATTTATCACAAGGTAAAATCACACCCATTTGACTGTGCTTAATACACAACGACCAAAGTCTCTTCAGGTAACGAAAAGAACCCTCAACAGCTCTATCAGACCAAAACAAGTTTTGATCAGGAGGGGCTGCAAAAATCATGAATAGTCTTGCCGTATCTGCGCCATAATGTTCGATTACTACCTGTGGATCAACTCCGTTATTTTTAGATTTCGACATTTTTTGCACACCGTCACAAAAAACGGGCTCATTATTAATCTTAGACACAAAAAATTTGTTCTTATCATTGGCAGAAACTACAACATCATCTAGGTTTATCCATATCTTTTTACCCGAGCTATCATATTGATAGTAAGTATTGGCTGTAACCATTCCCTGAGTCAACAAGCGCCTAAATGGCTCATCACAATTGATTAATCCTATATCTCTTAGTGCTTTTGTAAAAAATCTAGCATAAAGCAGATGCATTACCGCATGCTCTATACCACCCACATATTGATCAACTCCTCCGTTTTTCATCCAATAGTCAACCCTACTATCAAATATCTGTTTATTATTATCAGAGCAACAATAACGAAGAAAATACCACGAAGACTCAACAAAGGTATCAAGAGTATCTGTCTCACGTTGAGACAAACATCCACATTTAGGACAATCTACCTGCTTCCACTTATGAGCATAATGCAAAGAAAATCTCCCCCCTAGTTCATCCTGGTCTGGAAGTAAAAGAGGTAGCTGATCATCTCTAAGTATAACAACCCCGCAACTATCACAATGAACAACTGGTAGTGGACAACCCCAATACCGCTGCCTGGAAATTCCCCAATCTCGTAACCTATACTTAACGCATTTCCGACCCTTTCCCATTTCAACCAATGTATCTAGTATCTTATTTGTAGCCTCTTCGTACATTAGTCCATCAAAAACATAAGAATTAACCAAAACACCCTTATCCGAAAAACTCTTATCCCAAGTAGAAGGGCATATTGGCGAGTTTATAACTGACAACATGGGCAAATTGTATTGTTTTGCAAAATCAAAATCTCGTTCATCGTGCGCTGGGACCCCCATTACAGCGCCACTACCGTAGCCAGACAAAACATAATTAGCAACCCATATTGGTATTACTTTGCCCGTTAAAGGGTGAATGGCAAATACGCCCGAGTCCACCCCTCGTTTTTCTTTTGTCATATGCACTGACTCGGCAGTACCAGAAAATCTGCTTTCGATCTCAACAAACTCACGAACATGCTCTGACTTTTCGGACAAATATTTAATCAGATCATGCTCAATAGATATAGCAATATATGTAACACCAAAGATGGTATCAATTCGAGAGGTAAAAACCGTTATCTTACTATCGTAACCATCTACATAAAAATCAACATCCGCACCATAAGAACGACCAATCCAATTCCTTTGCATAATTTTTACTTGCTCTGGCCATAACAAACCATCAAGACCATCAAGCAACTCATCTGCATATTTGGAAATTCGTAAGTAATACATGGGCATACTGCGACGCTCAATCTGCGCCCCAGAACGCCATCCTTTGCCATCTATAACCTGCTCATTAGCTAATACAGTGTTATCAACAGGATCCCAATTTACAGTGCCTTCTGCACGATAGATAAGGTCATTCTCCCAAAATCGTCGAAATAGCCACTGCTCCCAACAATAATAGTCGGGAGAACAAGTAGTAAGCTCTCTACTCCAATCTATATGAAAACCTAGAGATTTAAGCTGGGAACGCATAGATGATATGTTGCTATACGTCCAATCGCTAGCCGAAGTATTACGTTCCCTCGCAGCATTCTCTGCAGGCAAGCCAAAAGCATCCCACCCCATAGGCTGCAACACACTAAACCCCAGTAAACGACGATAACGACTCAACACGTCACCTATTGTGTAATTACGAAGGTGTCCCATATGCAAACGCCCCGACGGATAAGGCAGCATAGATAAACAATAGTACTTAGGCATGCCTTCGTGCTCTACAGCAACATACGACTCCTTATCGAAAATATCTCGCGCTTGCTTCTCTACCTTATGGGGGTCATAAAATTGGTCCATCTTGATACACCACACTCACTCAAAAAAACCTGCATCAACCTGAAATAAACTTTCAGGATAATCATTGCTACTGCCACGACAACACAATAAAACAACCTTGTCATTGTCTTCTAGAATAAACGTCGGCTCAAAAAATAGAGATACCGAATCGCGAACAACACCACAAATCATAACCCCCTCAGGAAATTTTAAATCCTGTAATTTTCGACCTACAACCCTGGAATGTTTGGAATCTCCATGAACAACTACTTCCAGTACCTCAACATTGGCAAATTTTAGGTTGTATACCCCTCTTACATCGCCTAGGCGTAAAAATCCCGTAATTTTGGAAAATACAATGGACGATTGTGACAACTCAAAATCCACACCTTTCGTATCCCAAAAATTTTGGTAGTCTTCGTGGCGCGTTAGAAGTAGCGTCTTCCTTGCTCCCATTTTTTTTGCCATAAGAGACGACATAATATTAACCTTATCATCTGGACTTATTGCCAAAAAAAGATCCACTCCTTCTATGCCCTCCTCACGCAATACAAATGGATCTGAAGCATCGGCATTTAGAATCAAAGAATTGCTCAAATCTTGAAGTAACAACCCATAGCGTGACTTATCGGTCTCACACAAGCAAACACTGTGAGTATCCTGCAAACTCTTAGCAAGCCTAAAGCCGATATCGTAGCCACTATTAAGCATAATCCGCTTAATAGGTGAATGATTGGGAAAAGAGTGTTTTAAGAAATCGCCCAATGCCTGTGGCATGGATAAAAACAAAATTTGGTCACAAGGTAAAATTCGCGCCGCTTCTCCTCTAAGAAAAACTCTACCAGACCTAGATAATGCTAAAAAGTAAATACCTTGGGAATACCAATAGGATGATGCAGAACTAAACTCGTGTCCACACAATACAGACTGCTCTGCTACCTCAGCTACGACCAATCTAAATGAGCAATCAAAAATATCAAACAGCTCAGAAACTTGTGGATACCTAATTATATCGATACAGTATCCCAATACTAGATGATCTGGATAAATAATCATCGCCCCACGGGCATAGCTTCCGCCTAACAGATCGGTAAGACAATCAAGCTCAAAAGATTGCAGCGCCATAATTTGAAGAGGAACATGAAAAACCTTCTCTACTAACATAGACGCAATAATATTTTTCTCATCTGATCTACTAAGCAGCAAAACCAGCTCTGCGTCATCAACTCCTACTTTTTCCAATGACGCCATAGAAGTCAAAGACCCCTCTATACACTGGAAGGGCAAATTCTTCTCTCTGTAAAAAAAGGAATGAAAAAAAGCTGATCCTAGAACCAAAGACACATCATGTCCCTGCCTAAACAAGAGATGCGCCATTGAAACAGCTAAAAAATGATCTCCCAGTACTACTATCTTCATGAACTAACTCTGATCAGGGCTAGATGATGTAGATTCCCTCTCGTACAATTCAGCATCGGCCCTCTTACCTGCAGTCATACCCAATTGTCTCAATTTGCGATATAAGTGAGTCCTCTCAAGACCACTTATCTCTGCCAAACGAGTCATATTTCCGCCTATTTTTTCTATGTGATAACGAAAATATAGCCGCTCAAATTCTTCTCTGGACTCACGCAAATGTCGATTAAGATTTATAGTCATGTTTGAAAAAGTAGATATACTCCCTGATGCATGACGAAGAGAGTACGCAACATCATGACTAGAAATTTCATCTCCCGGGGAAATAAGAGCCAAGTTCCTGATAACTTCCATCAATTCAGAAAAATCACCCGGCCACGAGTATGCCCTTAGGGCATTTAGAGCAGAGCTAGAAAAACGCTTCAATGGACATACTCCATGCTCAACCATCTGTGACAGTATGTATGTTGCTAGCTCAGGAATATCATCTCTATTATCACTTAAAGATGGGAGCTGAATCCACACTGGGGACAGCTTTTGCAAAATAACACCATCTGGAACAGGAAGAGGATTAACGGAAGTTCCTAAAACAAGAAGAATACGCCTAGACTGTAGCTCAGTAACAATTGCAAGTAGGTTCTTGCGTGCTTGCGGTGACAAAGAAGTATAGTCTGCAATAAACAATAGTCCATCATTTAAGCCATTAATCCACTCTAAAGAGGCCCTATTTAAAACGGTTGCACCATCAATCCAAACTGTATTGGGCTTATGAAGGGAACGAGCACAAAGCTCAGCCAAACTATTTGGCACATTCATGCATAACATAATTGCAGACGAATGCTCAGATGCCTTATCTAGCCTCTCCTGCAGACTAGATATAAGCCGCACACGAGAAAAAGCAGACAGAGTTGGACCCACACGACGAGCTGTACCATGAGTCTGTAAAACTCGCCTAATTGTTGCTAAAAGCTTTTGTAGAGCTATAGGCTTTTCTAGAAAATCAACCGCACCAATTCGCGTAGCCTCAACTGCAGTATCAATTGTTGCATGACCAGACATCATAATAACAGGCATTGTCAACTGACCATTTGCAGCCCACTCCTTCAATAAACTAATACCATCCATATCTGGCATCCAAATGTCCAACAGAACCAAATCAGGACGACCAGCTTGACGAACACGCCGAGCTGTCGCTGCATTCTCGGCCAAGTGTACCGTAAACCCCTCGTCAGAAAGAATTTCTAACAGCAGTTCACGAATACCAATATCATCATCAACAACTAGAATTTGAGGCATATCTACACCTTTTTGACTCGAAAACACAAAAAAACTACTGCCTAATACACGGCAAAGCCACTATCACAGAAGCACCTTTAACATCATTACGAACTTCTATAGTCCCATCATGCTCATCAATAATTTTCTTAACTATGGCTAGACCCAACCCTGTCCCCCTAAGCTTACTAGTAACATACGGCTCAAACACCTTTTTAATCAGATGGGGAGGGAAACCCACACCATTGTCAGACACAACAACCACAGCCATAGAATTCTCATAATATAGCCTCACACCAACACAAGGATGCTTTTCTTCAGAAACAGCATCCAAAGCATTTCTCAAAAGATTGTGCAAAACTTGCCTTATCTGTTTCTCATCCACCAATACGTTAACATCCCTACTATCCAAATCCAGATTAATTTTAAAATTATCCTGTTCGTACAATGATGTAACCTCGGTTACCAAGTCAGAAATCTTTATCGGAAAAACTTGAGGAACAGGTAACTGTGTCAAATCTCTAAAATCATTTATTAAATCCTTCATTGCAACAACTTGCCTAACAATCAAGCGAGTAGATTTTTCTAGCATTAACCTATCATCACCGAACAACTTATCGGACAACTTTAACTGAAGACGTTCAGCAGAAAGCTGAATAGGCATAAGCGGGTTCTTAATTTCGTGAGCTAACCGCTGA
This sequence comes from Candidatus Ichthyocystis sparus, assembly GCF_900078745.1. GTDB lineage: Bacteria > Pseudomonadota > Gammaproteobacteria > Burkholderiales > 2013Ark19i > Ichthyocystis > Ichthyocystis sparus. Next base: position 94,277 of record NZ_FKII01000061.1, read on the forward strand.
GCAACCTCCCCCCAAAGCACCATCTTCTGTGCATGAACCAGTGGAGTCAAATCGTCAAAAACTACAATATACCCTCCTTCATCATCGTGACTAAAATAAGCCCCCCGAACCAGAAGAGATTTATCGGATGAAGATGAAGTATAGTTAATTTGTCTTCTCCAAGTTGATTGAGTTAAGGAAAAATTACTTAAAATAAGCTCTGAAATTTCACATAGTCTGGTCCAAGAACTCAAGCTGATATTAAGTAAATCTTCACAATCATCTCCCAAAATCTCTGTAGCACTTTTATTTATAGCCTTTACACGAAAATGCGCATCAAAGGTTATTACTCCCGCTGTTAATGTCTTCAATATATTGGATAAATAAGAGCGTTCCCGCTCTATTTCTATACTCCTCTCCTCTGCTAATTGCTTAGCCTCTCTTAATTGACCCGTCATCTGATGGAAAAGTCGAGTCAGCAAGGATAACTCATCAGTACCTCCACTAAACTTCCTAGGAGAAAAATCTCCGTGGGAGACAGCCTCGGTTCCTTCAAATAGGATAAAAAGAGGAGCGGCCAAAAGATCACTGTAATAGATGGCCGCCAAGACAGCAAATAACAATATCAGCAACAAAACCAACGTAAGTGACAGTATGTAGAGGTTCTTCAGGTTTTTCCTGGAAAACGCTAATGTAGCGTAATCTCTATTAGCATCTTCAACACTAGTTAAGGACTTGCTTAAAGAATCGGGGATACTCTTTTGTAGCACCAAAAACAATTCTTGTGGAACCATATAGGAACCAATAAGCGGTCTAATAACCATTAACCCATAACGATTGCTTTTTGAGTGAATAGTAACCATGGACAGCGATCCCAAATTCTTTGCTTCTGATAACTGGGCGGCAGTAGGAATACCAATAGGCTGCAACGATAGGCTATGGTCTGACACATAGGATAAAACCCTACCATGTAAATCCACAATAAAGACATCATCAGACTGAGAAGAATCTTTCAGCTTGATTAGTAATCGACTCAACTTGGAATTATTGGCAGAGGAAGAATTTAAATAAATAACGTTATCCCGAGCAATCGCGGACAAATTGTGGAGCATAGTATCAAGCATGTCCCTACCTAGCTTGACGCCTGACTCTAGTGCCTTATCAACATGAACGTCGAACCACGACTCAATACTATGTGTAACAAATCCTATAGAAACCAAGTAAATCACTACCCCTGGGAAAAAAGAAGCGGATGCAACCAAAATTACCAGTCGCATCTTAAGATGCGCACCAAACCTCCTAGCGTGGTACTGGCACACTAAATTTTTAATCTGAAAAAATATTAGTGCAATAGAACAGAGAGAAAGCACTATGTCAAATAGGACAAAAACCCAGAAATAGCGAGCTAAAATAGGATAATTGGCCGTGCCAAAAGTAATCAATAAAAGAAGAAAAATTGAACAAATAGCCAACGCAGACAGTATGTATTTCATAGTGCATCAACACTAAAAGCACCTTCATTTAACATAAAGTCCCAGCGCAACCAACCAGAATCGGACTGCCACCTAATATACCCACCCGAACCTATCTGAAAAACTGATGGTAGCTTGTCAGTCACTATAAAAACCCGCATCATAGCCTGATACTGGGAAGAATCCAACATCCGTATTGAACAAGTCAACTGCCAACTGTAAATATGATTCAATTGAGACAAAAGCTCATCCAATGAATTAAATGGTAGATAGCTGCCATTGCGGGTCAAGTAATACTTACCTGTAATAGCGTGGTAAGAAATCTTCCACTCCTGGGTTTCATCAACGAGTTGCTCATCAAACCAAAAACTCCTCTTCTTCTCCAAACGAAACTCAGAGCCCAGATATACAGCAACACCCAAGCGAACTAAATTATTCAAATCGTCGGGAAAGCTCACCTTAAACGCGTACTGAACAGACAAACACCCGCCTTTGTAGGATAAAGAGCCATGAGTTATAAGAATCTGCCCCAAACAAGATCCAGGCAGAAAAAAAAGTAGGGGGGCCATCAACTTGATCAAAACCACAGATAAGTTGCGCGCTTTACTACTTTTTGGTAAGAGCAGCATAGAAAAAACCATCGCTATATGGACCTGGGTGCAAGTTAACACCCCACACACCGTTCTGCCCCGGCAAATGTGCAACAAAGGCGTCTGTAAATCTATCTACTAAAAATCTCAAAGGAATCAGATTTTCCTCATCGAACAAAGAACAAGTTACATACAAAAGCTGCCCCCCTTGCTTAAGTAAAGGCCAAAGAGCTAGCAACATATTGGACTGAATACGTGAAAAATTCAACAAATCCTCCTGTCTTTTATGCCACTTAGAACAAATATGTCTACGCACACTTCCGGAGCCAGAACAAGGAACATCTAACACTATGACATCAAATGGAACTCCATTCCACCATTGACAAAGATCGAACAAATCAGCTTGAATGACAGTAGCATCCAATTGCAATCTTTTTAATTCTTCACGCAACCGAGACAACCTAACACAGTCGTTGTCTACGGCTACAACATCAAGTCCATCAAATGACTCTAAAACAGCACACAGTTTGCCTCCAGATCCACAACAAGCATCAAGTAAGCGATCGCCTTTATTTAAATTAATGAAAGATGTAATTTTCTGTGCACCATAGTCCTGCACAGAAACGTATCCATCATCATAATGGGGTAGGTCCTTTTGGGGACAGGGCCTATCCAAAATAATGGAGTACTGATCAATGACACTATGGTCAATATGCATTTTATTCAAAATATCAACGTATTCGCTTAGAGGAACTTTCCTTCTGTTAACACGTAACGACATCGGTGGGTGGCAAAGCAACTCCTTAGCAAGTTCCTGCCAAAAATCAGGATACTGCTTTTTCAAGAGCTGGCACCACCAATCTGGCAAGCAATACCTCAAACTATCGTCCTTAGACAATGCCTCCCTCAAAACGTCCCTTTCGCGGAGATACCTCCTAAGAACTGCATTTGCAAAACCTGACAGGTGACGATACTTACTCTTTTTAACAACATTAACGGTCTGATCAACGATCGCATAAGAACAATATTGATTAGTTTCTAATTTAGAAAAAGCCACCAACATTAGGCTATGAAAGAACGGATCCAATTTACTGTTGGTACTGTCTAGACAGTGGGAAAAGGCAGCCATAACATAGTTTAGGCTCCTAACAACATCGTACGAAGTGGCCCGAACAGCTGACAACAAAAAATCAGGTATAGATACAGAGACAAATGCCGTAGTCAAAGAACGCCCTCGCATAACTTCGGACAGGACAACCGCGCTCAAGCGCAAAACTTCACCAAGAGAAGAAAGAGACATTCAATATGATCATGAAAAACCTACACAACTGAACCAAGACCCAACACCCCACCAACAGCTAAGCCAGAACCCAAAGAAAACTCAAAAGCAGACAAGCGTTTGCCTCCTGGTTTTTGCAACTTAAGCAGACGCACACACCCGTCACCACAGCTAACCACTATGCCTGTTTTATGTATAGACAATATTGCCCCAGGAAGTCCGTAAATAGACCTTACTATATCCGTAACAGGCTCAAGTGATATTATCTTTATGAGCTTATTATTATAGGTAGAGTACACACCCGGAAAGTTTCCTAGTGCTCTCACAAACCGATCCAATTCAGAAGCACTTTTTGACCAATCTATAGTACACCGCCTCCCCAACTTGGGAGCATATGTCGCTTCCGTCCCACACTGTTCATGAGAACAAACAACTCCTTTTTCAATTCTTTGTAATGCAATACGAACAGCCTTTCCCCCCAAGCAAGACAAAACATTATGTAAAGCAGAAACTTCCATCTTAGGAGACAACGGAGTAGACAATGAAACAAGCACAGGTCCTGCATCCAATACGCTGGTCATGCTAATAATTGACACACCGGCAATACTATCACCTTGAAGAATAGCTTGAGCAATAGGCGACGCACCACGGTGTTTTGGTAGAAGCGAAGCATGAACATTGATACAGCCCAGAGGTGGCAAACACAGGACAGATTTGGGGAAAAAACTTCCGTAGGCGGATACAACAATAATATCTGGAGAATATGACTTCAAAGCTTCCATAAATTCAGGATCACCCAGTGCCTCAGGCTGCAAGACAGGAATCGTGTTCAACAAGGCAATCTCCTTAACTGGAGACATTCTTTCCTTCATACCTCGCCCAGCTGGACGATCTGGCATAGTCACAACCGCAGAAACTTTGTAGTCACACAAGATCGCTTTCAAAGTAGCAGCACCAAAGTCAGGCGTGCCAGCAAAAACAATATTCACCCGACAAAAACCTTCCCTCTGTAAAGCACAAATAAAACTTAAGAGGCCTGAGAACTACGGTTAGCAAAGAAAGCATCCACCTTCGAACGTTCACTCTCGTCCAAATGATCGATAAAAACAACGCCATTTAAATGATCTATTTCATGCTGAATACAAACAGCAAGCAATCCATCTGCTTCTGTAGTACAATGCTTACCCCTAAGGGTATGGTATTCCAGTACAATATGCGACGGACGTTCAACATCGCCCATAACCTCAGCAACCGAAAGACAACCCTCGCGTGTCACAACAGTACCACTACTGTCAATCACCTTAGGGTTAACAAAGACCTTCAACTCATCTCGTTTATCAGAAATGTCAACAACTATTAGTCGCTGCTGTACATTAACTTGGGTAGCAGCCAAACCTATACCCTTGCAACGGTACATGGTATCAGCCATATTGTCAGCAAGTACCGCCAAATCTGCACTAAAACTGGTAACAGGGCTAGCCTTAAGCCGTAGCCTAGAATCTGGATACGATAGTATGGTCAGTATGGACATATGAGAGATAGCCTATAAAATTCATTTGACAGAAAACCACATGGACTCTTATGAGAAAATCCACCGCCATCGCAGGCTCAATCGCAATACTACTTGCGCCCGCGGTCTCCTCGTCTCCATGGACTGACCACGGATCCTCGGCAAACACAGTGACGATCTCACCGCATATTAGAACGCAAGGACAGCCTAAAGATCAATATAGCGATCTTGTAAAGCTAAACCAAATAGAATCTTTTTTAGACTTTCCGCTATCAATAGAGAACAACAATAGTAGTAGTATCATAATAGGTAAAATTCTATCTTTAAGTGGCGGGAAAGCTATAGCCTCTGAAGGAGACACACTTTATGTAAAGAACATAGGATCTATTCCAGAAAATACCATAGTGGATATAGTCAATAGTGGTAAAAACGTGGTTGTGCCGGGAACAAAACATGTAATAGGAACGGAACTCATTAAAGCAGGGGAGGGACGGGTAGTATCATCAGGGATTGTAAGTAAGGTGCTAATTACTAAGACATTGCGTGAAATAAGTATAACCAGCCTTACAGTGCCCAAAGTAAAGATAGAGCTTTCCAAAATTATACCGCGGATGGCTGGGGAAAATGAAAAAGAAAAGGTAACCAGCATCTACTCCATATATGGCGAGTCTATGATGACTTTTGCTGGAGGTCTAGACATAGTATCTATAGGATTAGGTGAAAAAAATGGCGTTACACAGGGGGATCTATTTTTTGTGTACAAACCACAGTACTCCACAGTTGATAAAATACTACCTAAAAGTGAGCATAAGGGCCGTAAAAGGCATAGGGGATTCAGACTTAAGCCCAAAAGTGGCATACCTAAGGTCATATATGATAAAAACCTTATAGGGAAGCTGATGGTAATTTCAGTTTTTCACGACGTTTCCTACGCTATAGTAACGTCAGCCGAAGAAGTTATAGAGCCTGGATACATGGTAACCAATAAAAGAAATCAATAAAGAAAACAAAAAAGCTGCTATCTTTCTTCGGTAACGAACTCTTAACGTAGGCAACCTATAGCTTCCTCTTGTCCTGGACAAAAATTTCTTCCCGGGCAAAATAGCTTTAGGTAGTTTTTTTGTAACCTTTTTGCGAACACCCCATGAGCCAACTCAAGACCCTAATAATTGCTGAAAAACCATCTGTCGCGGCCGATATTGCTAAATCTCTCGGAAAATTTGAAAAGTATACGGATCGCTACGAGAACGATGAATTTGTCGTAAGTTTCTCATTGGGGCATTTACTTGAGTTAACTGTTCCTGAGGAATTTGAGGTCAAAAGAGGGAAATGGACCTTTGCAAAACTACCGGTAATACCGCCTCACTTTGAACTAAGAGAAATTGAAAAAACTAAAGATCGACTAAATTCCCTCATTAAGCTAATTAAACGTAAAGACATAGTGGAAGTAATCAACGCCTGTGATGCAGGGCGTGAGGGTGAGTTAATTTTTCGCTACATAGTACAATTCTCTAGAACCCAAAAAGCTACTCGTAGGTTGTGGTTGAGATCAATGACACAAGCTTCCATACAGGAGGGGTTCAAAAATCTACGTAGTAGCAAAGAAATGCAGGGGCTTAACGACGCTGCAAGATGCAGGGCTGAGGCAGATTGGTTGATAGGCATAAATGGCACTCGGAGCATGACTGCCTTCAACTCCAGGGAGGGTGGATTTCTCCTAGTGACCGTTGGCAGAGTGCAAACACCGACTCTAACCATGGTGGTGGAACGCGAGAATAAAATTCGCAAATTCAAAAGTCACCCCTATTGGGAAATAATAGCTGACTTCAGTGTAGGGCAATTAGGGGAATACGAAGCTATATGGTTCGACCCCAATAACACCCAGAAAGCTGCTGACGCGGAGCATCAGCGCAACACTAGGATATGGGATGAAGAAACAGCAAAGAAAATCCAACAAGAATGTCTAAGTATAGGAACTGGCAAAGCAGTTGATGAAAAAAAGCCCAGCAAACAATCTCCCCCACCGTTGTTTGATTTAACAAGCTTGCAGCGTGACGCCAATAGAAGGTTCGGTTTATCTGCAAAATCCACGCTAAACGTTGCCCAGGCATTATACGAAAAACACAAGGTCATTACTTATCCCAGAACAGATGCCCGAGCACTGCCGGAAGACTACGTAGATACGTCTAAATCTGTATTAGCAACTATTAAGTCTTCTCCTGCATTAAGCGAATACAAAGAATTTGCTGAAAAGATAATTAAGAACAATTGGGTTAACGGCAACAACAAAAAAATATTTGACAATGAAAAAATATCAGATCACTTTGCAATTATCCCCACTACGATGGTTCCTAAAAAACTTTCAGATATTGAGTGGCAGTTATTTGATACCATTATGCGCCGATTCTTAAGCGCTTTTTTCCCCTCTGCAGAATTTGTAATAACTACCCGTACTACCACTGTAGGACAACATAAATTTCGCACAGAGGGTAGAGTAATAACAACACCAGGTTGGAGGGTCGTCTATAACACAGAAAAAGATAGCGACGATTTACTACCACTTATCCCTGGAGGTAATACCAATATCAAAAATATTGAAATAAAAAATCTGCATACCAAGCCCACACCGCGTTTCACAGAAGCATCACTACTATCTGCTATGGAGAGCGCAGGAAAATTTGTTGAAGACGATGAATTCCGTGAGGCCATGGGTAAGAAGGGACTAGGTACTCCTGCCACGAGGGCTGCAATCATTGAAGGGCTAATACACGAAGAATACTTAGTTCGCCAAGGAAAAGAATTAATCCCAGCTGCAAAAGCATTTTCCATAATCACACTACTTCGTGGTTTAGATATAGCAGAGCTAACATCACCGGAACTAACAGGGGAGTGGGAATACAAACTATCACTGATAGAGAAAAAACAACTCTCTCGGGAAAATTTTATGGAGGCAATAAAAGAAACTACAGCAAGAATTGTCTCACAGGCCAAAAATTATGAATCTGATACGGTGCCTGGAGATTACGTTACGCTTTCTTCACCATGCCCTCACTGTAACAATACTATCCGAGAGAATTATCGTTATTTCAAATGTCAGGGGTGCAATTTTTCGTTACCTAAAGCTCTTGCAGGGCGCATATTCGAGTATGAAGAAATAGAAGAGTTATTGAAAAACAAATCGTTGGGCACCATAACTGGCTTTAGAAGCAAGCAGGGGCGTCCTTTTTCTGCTGCTTTGAAACTAAGTGAAGAGGGGAGCATAGCGTTTGATTTTGGTCAGACTGATGAACAGAGTGAGCCTATAGACTTCAGTGAGAAACAACCGTTGGGTAATTGCCCCAAGTGTTCTGGAAGGGTCTTTGAACTACCGTTCAAGTACACATGTGAAAATGCTGTAAACATGACAGGAGACAAACGTTGTACATTCAGAACAACCAAGGTCATCTTGCAAAGAAACATAGAGTTAGAACAAATAATTAAGCTACTAACATTCAAGGAAACTGACCTACTTGACAAATTTATTTCCAAGAAGGGAAGGGCATTTTCCGCTCACCTCATAGTTAAGGATGACGGATCTATAGGTTTCAAATTTGAGAAAAAACAAGAAACAAAAACAAAAGAAAAATCAGCCCCAGCCAAAAAGGTAAGTACCAAATCTTCAACCGCAACAACCAAAAAGCTACGTACCAAACCTTCAACCGCAACATCAAAGAAAACATCTACGGTCAAAAAAGCACTTACTGCTAAGAGTACAAAGACATCTTCTAGAAAAAAACCAGCTAACAAGTAATTATCTCCCTCTCAGTAATAACTTTGTGCACTGGTAAATCATGTTCTTCCTCAAATGCTTGATTAACGATTAAATTCGAATAAGAAACACCTATACTAAAAACCTCGGGGTATTCAGACAAAAATCTATCAAAACAACCTTTTCCATATCCCACCCTGTATCCTGTCAATGTCCATCCGAGCATAGGAATAACAATAGTGTCAATTTTTGCTTCTGGAGAACCGTTCATTAATTCTGGAATTAGGTATCGACCCTTATCAAATAAATCACCACGACGCCACTGATAAAAACTCAATGAATCATCGTCATTAGCACGAGGAAAACATATTCTTGCTCCCTCATTTTGCAAAAAACTAGCCATTGGCAATAAGTCTGGTTCCCCATGAATAGGAAAATAAAAACCTATCCAAGAGCTTTTAATATTAGAAATGAGTTCTAGTAGTTTTTTTTGTATAACTCTGTCAGACCATGATTTATAATCAATGGTCATACTTTCGCGAATATTACGTAATCCTTTTCTTAGATCTTTTTTTAGTACGGACATACAATTAACTCTGAGAAATAATATAAGATTATTATTCTACTGTTTATGGTATCTTGGTTGTAATAAAAAGTACGCCCCAGTCAGATTTGTATAGACCTCGTATTTATCGCCTTACCTGATATCAGGAGCAACTCTTATGGAAAATAATCGTGAAAAAGCCCTGTCTGTCGCCATTGCTCAGATAGAAAAGCAGTTTGGTCGTGGGGCTATTATTCGAATGGGTGACAAAACTGAAGTAGAAGACATACAGGAAGTATCTTCCGGCTCAATAGGCCTTGACATAGCGCTAGGTATAGGTGGATTTCCCAAAGGAAGAGTGGTAGAAATTTACGGTCCTGAGTCGTCTGGAAAAACATCACTTACCTTACACGTAGTAGCAAATATTCAAAAATCAGGTGGGACCGCGGCATTCATAGACGCAGAACACGCCTTGGATCTGCAATACGCTGCTAAATTAGGTGTAAAGATAGATGATCTTCTTGTATCACAACCAGATACAGGTGAACAGGCATTAGAGATTTGTGACATGCTGGTGCGATCTGGAGGCATAGACCTCATAGTAGTTGACTCAGTTGCAGCACTTACTCCTCGCGCTGAAATTGAGGGAGAAATGGGAGACTCCCATGTGGGACTGCAGGCTAGATTGATGAGTCAAGCGCTGAGAAAACTAACGGGACATATCAAAAAAACAAACACGCTAGTTATTTTCATAAACCAGATTCGCATGAAAATCGGTGTTATGTTTGGAAATCCAGAAACAACAACGGGCGGTAATGCGCTCAAGTTTTACTCGTCTGTACGTGTAGATATTCGCCGCATAGGAACCATAAAACATGGTGATGAAATAATAGGCTCAGAAACTAGAGCTAAAGTAGTAAAGAATAAAATCGCTGCTCCTTTCAAGCAGGCAGAATTCGATATTTTGTATGATGAGGGAATATCTCGTGAGGGTGAATCAATAGATCTTGGAGTAAGCTTAAAGATAATAGATAAGTCAGGATCTTGGTACAGCTACAAAGGACAAAAGATAGGCCAAGGCAAAGACAATGCTCGCGAATTTATGAAAAAAAATCCAGACATATCATCTGACATAATAAATCAGATCATGGAACGCAGTATTCGTTCAAAAGTTACTAAAAAAAGCACAGCTAAGGACGACAATGCACAAAGCACTACCGAAGGGGGCAATGTGCAAGGAAGTGAAAAATCTCTGGTACTAGCTGATCAGTAGTTCAGTGTAAAAACATGAATAATAACAAAGAGTTATTTGATTCTCTATACCATAGAGGCATAAGGGCTTTGGCACGTAGAGAATACTCTCAAAAGGAGCTTATTTCCTTACTTATGCGCTACTGCTGTGAGGAAGAAGTTGTTTATTCGGTTATTTTTGCTCTGGCAAATGATGGAGCTCTCTCAAATAAACGTTTCGCTAGTAGTGTGTGTTCTGTAAAATCCACAAATCACGGTGCATATTACATAAAGAAATTTTTGAAAGCACATGATATAGACGATGCGCTAATCGTGGAAGAACTTAAAAAGGTTCAAAACAACGAACCTGAAGTCGCATCCAAGCTAATAGCAAAGAGACTTCGTCAGCAACCATCAATGTCTCCTGCAAAGCAACGCTTGTTCCTAAAAAATAAGGGTTTTTCCCTAGATACAATAAATGACATATTTTCCCATAAACAATAGTTATAACAGCCAAATATGTGTACACATCCTATACAACAGTGTGGTATATAATGTTGCAATAGCATTTATCGTGTAGGTACAAGGAAAACAAGAACACTGATGCTTCTTTTGCCAAAAACAAAAGTGTAGATTAGGAGGCTGTTATGGAGATCATAGTATTCGGAAAGAATATACGCCCTACAAAAGCTCTCAAGGAGTTTACGGAGAAAAAGTTTATTGGAGCCCTCAGATCAATTAGTCGCACCGTCGATAAGGTAAGGGTGGTTCTGAGCAAGGAGAAGGAGTCCAGGATCGCTAAGGCTCAATGTAACGTAGGACACCGTAGTATGTCGGTGCAGGAGGGGGGTAGTGACATCTACGATGTAGTAAGCACTGCTGCAATACAACTTAACAAGGTAGTATCTAAGGAAAAGGGCAAGAAGCGCGCGGAACTACGTAGATCTATAAATTCTGTGAATAAAAAACACCCTGTGGATTAGGTGGGGTATTATTTTAGTAAGTATCTGGTCCCGTGCTTGCTGCCCCTCGGGTGCCGGGTACTTGTAGTCTCTTGGTTACCGTAACCACGTTACAATCGTCTACAAAGCTGTAGCTTATATCATCTACAAATTTTCTTATAATATGTATTCCTAGGCCCCCTAGAGCAATTTCTTCTATGGGTCTATCTACAAAGTGATCACGATCTTTTGTAGATATAAGAAGCGGATTAAACTTTACGGCCTTATCTCTGTAAATAGCAATAACTTTATCTCTTTGCACAAATGCGTGTATTGAAACCCAAAAATAGGTAGGGGTCTTCTTGTATCCGTGCATCAATGCATTCATATACAATTCATCAAAAACTAAGGTCAAAGACACAACAACACTTGGATCCTGGTCTTTTAGTGCGGAATCAGCCCATAACATAAAGGCATCAATTAAGCTGCTTAATCCATGATCGCTATCGGTAGCTTCCCAATAAAAACTCTTTCCTGGCCCCAAGAGAAAGATCCTTGTCTCAAAAGTAGCTACCAGCACTATATACATTCAGCCCTATGTTTACAAAACACCCTTAAAGAATAAATAGACACACCTAATCGGTATCGTAATAACCTCAATTAGGTGATATCATCAGGGCAAGAGCAGGTAGCTTTTCGTTTGTTCCAATGAATGAGTGCTTAACTGTACAACATCCATGAATATAATCATCCTTGCCGCCGGTAGAAGCACTCGTATGCGCTCCCATAAGCCTAAGGTACTCCAACCACTGGCTGGCGTTCCAATTATTAGTCATATTGTAGAGACTGTACAAACCATAGGTGCACATAGAGTAGTTATTGTATGTGGAAAAAACAAGAAGGATTTGCAATCACTTGTTGGTAAAGATAGCATTCTCTGGGCAGAACAAGATGAACCTACTGGAACCGGATCTGCTGCTCTGATAGGACTTAATCTGATTGATAATGATGATGTGTGTCTCATATTATGCGCAGATATGCCGCTTGTGAGTGCACCCACTCTTCAAAAAACAGTGAATTTTCACAATCAAAAAAAAGCAAGTCTCACATTAGTAACAGAAAGTTTATCGGATCCATCACATTATGGTAGGATTATTCGCGATAAGAACAACAAAATAATCGATATAATTGAAGAAAAAGATGCCAATTTAGAAGAGAAAAAAATTAATGAAGTTAACTGTGGTATCTATTGTTCCGGCACAACCATGCTCCGCAGGTGGTTAACCTCATTGGAAGCACATAATAGACAAGGTGAATATTACTTAACCGACATTGTTAGAAAAGCTTCACTAGAAAAGGTAGCAGTAGAGTCTATAAGTCCAGAAAATCCATACGAAATCCTAGGAATCAACGATGCCAAGCAACTAGAACAAGTTGAACGTAGATTACAGAAAAATCGAGCAGAACATCTCATGGCACATGGAACTAGATTAGCTGATTCGTCGCGAATAGATATTAGAGGAGTGCTTAAATGTGATGAAGATGTATTCATAGACATCAACTGTGTGTTCGTCGGAAAAGTACATCTGGGGAAGAATGTTACTGTGGGACCAAACTGTTATATACGTGACTCAACAATACAGGATAACAGTGAAATTCTACCGAACAGTATAATTGAAGGCAGCACTGTAGGCATGAATTCATCCATAGGACCGTTTGCACGTATTCGCCCATGCACAAACTTACAACATCACACAAAGATTGGAAATTTCGTAGAAGTTAAGAATTCTTCTATTGGAGATGGCTGCAAAATAAATCACTTATCTTATATTGGTGATGCCACCATAGGAACACAGGTATTAGTAGGAGCAGGTACAATAACGTGCAACTTTGATGGACATAAAAAAAATCCTACCCACATAGGAAACGACAGTTTCATAGGATCTGGAACTCAGCTAATAGCACCTATATCTATTGGAAGTAATGCAACAATAGGTGCTGGAAGTACCATTACAAAAAACGTCCCTAACCAATCCATAGCCACATCACGCATTCATCAAAAAGTAATTTCTAAGAGAAAAATCAAATCTTAGAAAGAAAACGACACCGTTTGTGATAAAGGAGACATTAACTGATAATTTTTACGGCATAATCCAGCTTTCTACCAATTTACTTATTTGCAGGAAAGAAACCGTCAATGTGTGGAATAGTAGCAGCATTATCCCGGGAAAACGTTGTGCCGGCTATCATAAAAAGTTTGGAGGCCCTAGAGTACAGGGGATACGATTCAGCGGGGATAGCTGTGACAACGCCACAAACTCATAGAATACGAACAGTGGGAAGAATATCTGAGCTTAAAAAGAAAACAGAGGAACAGGGACTATTCGGCACTACCGGAATAGGACACACAAGATGGGCCACACATGGACAACTCGATGAAAGAAACGTCCACCCCTTGCTGTTCGAGAACATCGTATTAGCACATAATGGTATCGTAGAAAACGTCAGAGAACTCTTGGTTAAATTCCCTAATACTGAACCACTATCTTCTGAGACTGACTCCGAAGTACTAGCATCCATAATAGTTTGGTGGAAAAAAAATAAGGGCCTTAGCACACTTGACGCCATAATAAACACTACGAGACTCATAGAGGGATCTTTCGCCTTAGCGGTTATAGATACAGAATTCCCAAGAGAGATATATATAACTAAATATTCTTCTCCTATAGTGGTAGCAAAAACAATATGGGGCATACTAGCATCGTCTGATCCACTAGGTATAGCACATCTGAGCACTAACTTTTCTGAATTACAGGACTATGATATAGCACATTGCTCGCCAAATGGTATACACATTATCGATAAAAATAAAATTACAGTAAAACGTCACGAAAGAAAAATTATATTTCCCAGCAACCACTTTCAACTTAATTCCAAGTACAACACGTTTATGGAAAAAGAAACGTACGAACAGCCGCAAGTACTATCAAACATAATAGATCGTTTTATAGATAATGATGGCGTTTCTCCAAACGATGAATTAACAAAAGAGTTTTGGCAGTCACTTAATGACATTCAAAATGTTTATATTATTGGTTGTGGAAGTAGTTACCATGCAGCTGTTCTCGCAAAAAACTGGTTAGAGGATATTGCAGAAATTCATACGGAAGTTGATATAGCCAGTCAGTTTAAAGGATACCCATGCCAAATACTAGATAACAGTCTAGTAATATTTATTTCTCAATCAGGAGAAACAGCAGATACATTGGCGGCTCTTTCGCGCATGCCAACTACAAAAAAAGCACTGACTTTAGCTTTATGTAACGCTGAAAACTCAACTTTAGCGAGAAAAACTGACTTTTTCTGGAACATACAAGCTGGAATTGAGATAAGTGTAGCTTCAACAAAGACTTTTTCATCGCAGCTATTGTGCCTACTTATTTTAGCAATTTCACTCAAATCAAAAAAACCATGTGCAAGTAAAGATGAAATAGTTAATCTTTGTAATATGGTGCGTACGATTCCTTCTTCCATGAAAGAAGTACTGAGTATGAATGAGAATGTATTTGTTAACTATGCAAAACAATTTAGTCAACAACAAAACATAATTTTTCTAGGAAAGAATGAAGATTACTCACTGGCCCTGGAGGCAGCACTAAAAATAAAGGAATTGGCATATATTCACGCTGAGGGATACTCATCTGGAGAGTTCAAGCATGGTCCATTGGCAATGGTTGACGACAAACTTCTTGTGGTATTTATCATAACCAATAGCAATGTGTTCTCCCAAGTACGTGCACACCATTCGCAAGTAACAACCAGAAAAGGGGAAACACTCATCATGGCAGTTGGAGATGGTCTAAGTGTAGATGGTAAGGGAATATTTATCAACAATATCAACAGATTGTGCAGACCATTTTGCATGAGCATTATTATTCAACAGTTAGCTAGATTTACAGCTCAAGCACGCAGGTTGGAGATTGATAAACCACGAAATCTAGCAAAGTCTGTAACAGTTGAATAGCTACCAATTAATATTTAGCAATTATTAGTAGCTATATCAGGGATAAAAAATGGACATATTTTTTTTTCTACTTTCAGTGTTATGCATAGCTCTTTTTGAAAAACACAGTAAGTTTTTTATTTTTGCGGGATCTGTATCTATTGTTGCCAGTAGATTACTAGTTAGTCACGAATCATTGGGTAATATTTTTCTACCAATAACATCTAACATTACTTTCCTAATAGATTTATTTTTTATATTGACAACTTTCTCTTTTGTATCAGAGCACATTGAACGATCCCGAATAACCCTTGTAATAAAGCGCATCATTCCTAGAAATGCCATGGGATACTTCTGTTTACTATTGATTACTTTTCTCCTATCTACATTTCTAGATAATATACTTGCGGCTCTTGTGTGCGGAACTGTAGCTCAAAAGATCATAGGCAACATAAGTGTACAATTTATTGCTGCTATAGTAGCTGCAGCTAACGCCGGTGGGGCTGGAAGCGCACTTGGCGATACCACAACTACTATGCTGTGGCTTTCAGGTGTTCCTGCGACAAAGCTTATCTATGCATTCTACGGTTCAGTAATTGCTTTATTTTTATTTGGTATCCCAGCCTCATTAAATCAGTACAAAAAAACTAAAATAGAAAACTGTCAAGGTATGTCAAGTAATAACGAAACTCATTTACCGGTAGACAAAACTCACTTACCAGTGGACAAAACCAGATTGCTATTAGTTGCTTTTTTATTGTTAATGCTCATAGTAACCAACTCAATAAAGAACAGATACACGGATACGCAACTTATTAAAGATTACCCAATTACTGGCATATTCATGCTTTTTATGTGTTTCCTAACTGCGATTACCAGAAACATTCCACGAAAAAACATTATAGGTAATATGTCTGGACATATAATACTGCTAGGACTTATTGTAAACGCTCACCTAATAAATATCTCATCGCTGCCAACGCCATCTGCACTTTCTACGCTAATTATAGGTATAGTATCAGCCTGTATTGATAATATACCATTGACTGCTATGGCCATCGAACAAAAAGGATATAACTGGCCATTACTTGCATTCTCTGTTGGATTTGGTGGATCACTTTTATGGTTTGGATCTTCTGCTGGTATAATACTAACCCACCACCTAAAAAAGGGAAGAACTATTAGGGAATGGCTGTCACTGCCATTAATACTATCCTTCGTCGTTGGATTCTACTTGATACACATAGCGGTATAGGACTTGAAAAAGCTTTTCTGTGCTACAGGAATTTTTACAAAAAACAAGTAGAAAAAATAATATCCAAATTAAGCAACCAGGATACTGGAGCTGGACACATAAATTAGCTTCTATACTAGTCTAAAATTACTAAACCGCAAACTATACAGGTAATAAATTAAAGGCCAGCAAAACCGTAAACACACCTGATTGTACCTCCTACGAGTAATATACAATAACCTATGATAGATCTAGTACTTTATACAGTACTAGCAAATTCAATAGGACTACGGATGTAACGTACGAACATCTGTATACTGTTTGGGTACACATTTATGTATGTAAACTAACAAAAAGCAAACGGCGTTAATATTTAATAAATTAAACTATCTATTACATGATATACGAGATACTAAAACAGACCATAATCAAATTATAAGTTTGTCATAAACAATAAATATGCACTAAACTAAAATCCAAGCATAGTACATGTTTTTACCTATTAAACATTATTGATAATTAATTGATTAACTTTGCAATATTATACAAGAAGATTTGCCAATATTATAAAAGAAGAAAAATAAATAGCTATCTTACTTTGGTAGTAGATGTAAGTTTATGTGAACCTAATAGCGATCTAGGTGTAATCCATGACATATAAATTCTAATTTTTTATGTTAGGGCAAACACGTATGTCATTATTATATTTTTACAAAACAGCAAAATTGTTACTAACTATGGCAATCTAATCATTCAAATACTTACTTCATAATAAAAAAATTTAATCTATTTTTTTATCCAATATGTCAATATTGAAATTTTTAGGTAAAAGCTACGCCAAGCAGACAAAAATCAATAGTCAAAAACCTATGTACATAAAATTATAGTAGTAACCTAGATGTTTTTCCCAATTTATTAATAATGATGCCTTAATGTACGTTAAATGATCCCTGGTTCTACTATAAAAAGTGGTACTTGGTTCTGTTATCAAATTTTGTCGTACGAGTGATAATTAGTGGCCATGGTCATCTAGGCATTATGACTAAAGGGTATACATATAATAACGATAACCGTGTGTTATGCAATGTGCAAAACTTAATAATAGTTAGTTTGAGCGCTACTTCATGATAATAATAGTATGGGCGCATGATTTTTCATGTTCTAGTATGAATGCCGCACTAGTATCTATTTTTATGTGAAGTGCATAAGACCAAAGCAAATCTAGCTTATCAAGGAAGGATTTGGTTTTATGGATAATACAACACCTGTCACCACTATGGGAGGAGAGTCTCCCGGTAATGAGGCGCAGGAAGGTGATCATGTAGAATTGGCTATGGAGCATCATGAAACACCAGATGGGGGTATGCAAAATGGTACTGGTACTATGGGACCAACAGGTACCGGTGGTGGATTGTCATTAGTTAGGTGGATAAGAGGGGGTAACGGCAGAAGGGGTAACCAAGGTGGAAATAATCAAGGAAATAGCAGAAGGGGTGAACAAGGTGGAAATAATCAAGACACAGTATACGACGTAGGCTTGCCACCTCCCCCCTATTCTGCCAATCCTGCAAATCTACAGGGATCTGACTATGAATTGACTGACCCCCCCCCCTCATATGACTCAATGCCAATTTTAGGTGGCGAGAGTAGGCTTGTGGGTAATGGAGACCAACTTCAACTTGTATTGTTGCCCAGATATGGTGTTGATGGAGAAACTGCAAGTGGACATCCTGCAGGAAGAATGAGCCTCGTCATGGGAGGTGCTGCACGTCGTATAGAAGAAGCACAAAACGCTGATGCAGTGAGAAGAGGTCCTGAGGAGGAGGAGGAGGATGAACTGGTTTTTCGTTGTTGCCACAGTGGTGTTAGTGCATCTACATATTGCGGTTTCTTCGTATGGGCTTTGATTATAATTGTAATACTAGCTGCTATGTTTGGCATAGGATTCGTATATGGAAGAGACTACGAAAAAGGATTAAATAACGACAGTGGTGGTGGAAATAACTCCTCTTCACCTGCTGCACCATAATAATAGGATGTAACTACATCTTGGTTAGAACATGTGGTTATTTACCAAAAATAAGTTTTTGGTTGCCGTACAAATAAGATATATCATCTTGCTGGTTTTTATTTTCTGTCATTAAGTAATTTACAGTATTACATTGTGTGTAAGTGGGATAGGTTGCGGTGAAACATAGGTATGTATTTAATCTGTGTATATTGTTCTTATAACGTGGTCTTGGTCTAGACGCACGTACGGTACGCGCGCATCATTTTAACTTTGACTACACGTAGAGTCAACTCGTTTTTAATCATATACTTGTTCTAATACTTACTGCATGATGTTTATATCTTGCTGTAGTAAAGTAAGATCTACAATGAATATACATTTGCCATATATTGGCATATGCCTTTGTTATACAGTGACTAAAAACTCTACCAATAAATGTGAGAATATCAGTGGAAATTATTCTAATGTCATGAGACTAAAACGCCTAGCATAGCTCTGGTTTTTTAACTAACTATGACAAAACAAATTATGCATAGCACACGCAATATAACGCAATCCAAATAATGTAAAATAAATGTCACATTGTTATATATAATCTACCAATACACATCATAGTTCCTATCTATATCAAATTAAACTAGGTAGCATAAGAGTGTGTTTTAAGTTTTTCAGGAATCCAACCGTGCGTGCAAATTTAGTGGCTGGTATATCTACAGCTGACAGTGTTAGTTCTTCGTCATCAGAAGAAGAGGACTACTTTGAAGCAGCATCTTCTATTTCTATTAATGATAATCAAATATCATTAATATCTCACCAAACATTAGATAATTTGACTCATATACAACCTGCCGAAGACCAGGAAAATTTCAGTGGTTTAGCTGCGCGCACAAATTCAATGCCTAATCTATTTACGGCTGACAGAGTTAGTTCTTCGTCATTAGAAGAAGATATCTACATTGAAGTAACATTTACACACCAAACACCGGATCATCAGACTCACATACAAACTACCGAAAATCAGGGAAATACTAGCAGCTCGGATGCAGAAATACCTGAAAATAGCATACCTATCTCCCTTGATAACTGCTACCTGCCTTCTTACGAAGAATCTATCGCAGGAAACATGGCCAACCCCTTCTTCCTGCCAGCTTATGACCCGCCGTCTTACAACTCTGTTCGTGAATCATACGGTAGACGCATGTATTATGTTGGTGGCAGAGATAGAAACGCAGAACCAATGTCTATGCTGTCTACATATGAAGATAGCAATAGCGATGATAGTGTAGGTGCAGCGAATAATCAAAACGAAGTATCAAGGACATCCTGTAACGATATAGTAAATGGCGTACTTTCTATCTTTATACTCACAGTTACATTTTTTGTTTCGCTATATACGATAGTTATGGCAATCTATAGTCTCTACGTTAACTGGGATTATATAAATTCATGATAACAGCGGTACTTGCGTCCGCAGAAAGCACAATTATTGCATTTGTCATCAAAAACTCAAGTAATAACTATTTGCTGGGCATTATGTGGATTCTCAATAAAAATATTAAGAACTACTTAACTAGAGTGTTCATATCTAGAATAGGAATTAGTATAGCTAACACTATCGATAGGACAATCCCCCCTGTTAACATAATAAGTATGGGTTCCAGCAAACTGGCAAACAACATTATCCGGCGCTCAGCATCCCTTTGCATAATATTACTTGCCTTATCTAAAAGTGCTGGCAGCTGTCCTGTCTTCTCACCATTTGCAATTAAATGTAAAAATATAGCAGGCAAAAATCTTTCCGCAGATAAAGCACTCGCAAGAGTAGCACCCTCGCTCACCAATGTCTCAGATCTATTAATAAGCCTTCGTAAGGGAAAATTCTGCACCGATTCAGCAGATATAGACAAAGCCTGTAACAAAGATACCCCGCCTTTAAGCAATATTGCTAATGTAGCGGAAAAGCGTGCAGTATTAAGGGCAATAATGAGACGACCAACCACAGGAAATTTGTTAATAAACCTATGAACTTTAAACAATCTATCTTCCAATCTAACCCATCTGCAGAACAATATCACACCTATTCCCAATAGTAACAAAATTAACAATCCATACTTCTTCAAAAAATAACTTGCCCCTATTAGGAAACGCGTTAGAAACGGCAATTGATGTTTTGAATGCGCAAACACACCCACAACTTGCGGAACAACATAAACCATCATCAAGACTATAACAAACATGGAAAATACCGTAACAATGGCAGGATAAACTAACGCTCCTACCACCTTTTGAAAAAGCTGCTGGCGATTTTCTAGATAGTCAGACAACAATGACAAAACTTCCGAAAGACTGCCGGACATCTCACCTGCACGAACTAACATTGAAAAAAATTTAGGAAAATCTTTACCCCTTTTTAGCAAAGCGTCCGCCAAAGTACTTCCCTCTAAAATATCAGAACGCAAAACAGCTACAGTGGCTCGAAAGTGTTTTTTTTCTGATTGCTGCACAAGGGCAAGCAAAGAATCTTCTATGGTCAACCCAGCAGATAACAAAATACTCAACTGCCGCGCAAACAGAACCTGGTCAGATGAGCTGAGAGATTCCCTAAATACAAAAAAACCTCTATCTGAATAGTCAGCGCCCCTAATTTCTAACAAAGTAAGACCCTGCTGCAAAATACTTTGGCGGGCAAGACGTTCACTGTCAGACTCAATCACACCAGCACAGGGCTTACCCAAAGAATCAATAGCCTTATATTTATAAACCGGCATATTCTATCTCTCTACCTAGCAACAAAACCTCCTCTGGGGTAGTAAAACCGTCTCTAACCAAACGACAAGCATCCTCCTTAAGAGTCCTAAAGCCTTGTTGGATAGCGTTATCACGCAATATTTGCTCAGATACACAAGAGTGAATCATGGCCTCCAACTGAGGCGATACTTCTAGTAACTCGAAAACACCAACTCTTCCAGAGTAACCACTAAACCTACAATTCTCACAACCAACAGCCACCGGAACCATAGCACCTTCAGGTAAAGACAATAATTTGGAAACCGCAGATGAACTCTCCTTAAAACTTACACAGTGAGAACAAACACGCCTAACCAAGCGCTGAGCTATAACACCACGTATAACCGGGGCCAATAAAAAAGGCTCAATTCCCATATCTCGTAACCTGGTGATGGCACTCAAAGAGTCATTTGTGTGCAGGGTTGCCAACACAAAGTGACCAGTCAAGCTAGCCTGAACAGCTATTTGTGCAGTTTCCACGTCTCTAATCTCACCAATCATCACAACATCCGGATCTTGACGAAGAATAGATCGCAGAGATCTAGCAAAATCCATACCAATACGAGCATTAACGCCAGTCTGAGATATTCCTTCTAGGTCATACTCCACAGGATCTTCAACAGTCATAATGTTTTTATTGGATATATCAGTAAAACTTCTCAAAGCAGCATACAAAGTCGTAGTTTTACCAGATCCAGTCGGACCAGTAACCAATAAAATTCCATGTGGCATAGATAAAATGCGACTAACCTTAGCTCTAATATCACTAGACAATCCTAGGGACTCAAAAGTCAAAATTCCACGTTCCTTATCTAGAATGCGGATAACAACCCTTTCTCCGTAAACAGTAGGTAATGTTGAAACACGAACATCAACTTGCTTACTTCCTAACCGAATAGCAATTCGACCGTCCTGAGGCAATCTCTTCTCAGCTATGTCCATCTTGGACATCACTTTTATACGAGAAACAATGGGAGCATGCAAAGAACGCCTAGGCTTAGCAATATTTACCAGCAACCCATCAACACGAAACCTGACCAAAGATAAATTCTCAAAAGGTTCAATATGAATATCAGAGGCACGATCCCTAACCGCTTGAGCAAGTAAAGCATTAATAGTTCTAACTATGGGGGCATCATTATCACTATTGAGCAAATCTTCCTTAGCTGGAATATCATCAAGCAACGCCGTCAAATTAAGTTCATCAGCAGCTGCATCCACCACATCGGATGCACTCTCCTTTGATTGAGCATCAGAATAAGCAACTGCCAATTGTTGATCAAACTCCTCCTGCGGCAACAGCTGAACAAAAAAATTTCTTCCGTAGAAACGAAACACTTCAGTTAAAACAGTTAAATCTGTGGCAGCAGTAACTAACAATACATTGTCTGAAATAATAACGTTGTGTAGACGAGAATAAGCATAAGGAAGAACTGTAATCATAAGTTACAATTTCCATATGACTTCCATAAATTTGATAACAAATAACGCTCATCTGATGAGCAAACGTTATCCTTGCCATGATCAGCAGGTAAGTTATCTTTAGCAATATCAGGCAAAAGTGTAAACTCCATATTGGGTATACCGAAAACACTAGGTAGCTTTTCTTTGTCTTCAATAACTTTCAAATAACGATAGCGCTCCATAGTATAGGAATCAACATCCTGATTATTTCTTATAATTACTGGTCTCAAAAATATGACTAAATTGGTTTTTTGATGGCTTCTATTACTAGAACGAAATAAATTTCCAATAATCGGTATATTACTTAAGAAAGGAACCTTCTGATACGAATCACGTAACTTGTCTTCTATAAGACCTCCCAAAGCAACAATTTGACCATCATCCACCATAACAGTAGAACTAATAGAGCGCTTACTGGTAACAATATCAGCCGCAGAACTAGTACCATCAGTAAAAGATTTAGGTTGTACAGAAGAAACTTCCTGGTATATATCAAGCTTAACCAGACCATCCTTCATTATTTGAGGACGGATATTTAGAGTCAATCCAACATCCTGACGCTCAATAGTTTGAAATGGCTGCTGAGATGATCCTGACTGTGGAACATATTGCCCTGTAACAAAAGGAACATTCTGTCCTACAACAATTTTGGCCTCCTGATTGTCAAGAGTAAGTAAATTAGGCTTAGATAAAATATTAGTATGAGTCTGTGTTTCTAAAAACTTGGCTAACATAGCAAGATCAAGTATCTTCTGGCCACCAGGAAGAGATATAGACCCTCGCAGTAAACCTACAATCAGGCCCGTACCCAAATTAGCAACGCTATTTGATGATTGGATAATGGAAGAACCTATATTAGAAAAATTAGTTACAAAAAATGGGCCTTTTGATGACAAATTACTAAACTGAAATCCAGCATCACCCTCATGGTCAGACGATATCTCAACTATAAGTGACTCAATAAAAAGCTGAGCACGACGAATATCTAATTGATCAATCAATTTTCTAATAGCAACATAAATTTCATGGGGGGCATATACAACTAAAGCATTAATTGACTCATCTGGCGCAATTGTAGCTCCAGAAAACATCACTGGCTCAACAGACTTTGGTCCATTATTAACTGGAGGCAAAGAATCAGAATCCATGGAAGATGACGAAAATGCAGACAAAGACCCATGCGAAAATCCACTGTGCTGATTTTGTTGAATGCCAGTACTACGATAGCTTTCTGGGGTATGGCCATTCGAAGAAAGGGTATTTGCATTAGAAATAGATGAGGTTTTTGAATTTTTATCCTGACTACGAGAAAAAACCGACCTTAGAGTATCAGCTATATAGTTTGCGTCAGCATACTTCAAGTAAATTATATGATAGTCTGATGACTGATCTACTCTGTCGTCAATAGATCCTATAATATCTACAATTCTCTTTCTGTAGTCGCGCGTGCCCCCATAAATAATTAGAGAATTATTATCCCTATCAGGCAATACGTAAACTCTCTTACCAGGATCTTCAGTCAAACCCAAAGTTTTAGGATCAACTAAAGGTGCAACTAAAACTGACATATCGTAAGCTGTATAGTTCTTTAGAAAAACTCTATCAAAGTTACTTCCGTGAGAATCCAATTTATCAATGATTTTCATGGCCTGAACTATATTGTTCTTATAGTCACTAAAAATCAAAGTATTAGTGTCAGGATATGCTGTCAAAATACCTCGGGGAGAAAACACCGGCCTAATTGCACGCAACACTTGAGATGAT
The DNA here is from genome assembly GCF_900078745.1 of Candidatus Ichthyocystis sparus. Taxonomy (GTDB): domain Bacteria; phylum Pseudomonadota; class Gammaproteobacteria; order Burkholderiales; family 2013Ark19i; genus Ichthyocystis; species Ichthyocystis sparus. The sequence continues at coordinate 118,833 of NZ_FKII01000061.1, forward strand.
GATGCACTTTGTAAGTCTACAACCTTGGTAACTATCTGATCATCAGGAACCTTATCTAAAGAATCTGCCACTACAGTTTCGCCAAATGCATCAGCACGAGGCAATACTTTTACAAACTTGTCCCCCTCTACTATAACGAATCCTTGCATACGAAGCGAAGCAAGCAAAATATCATACGCCTGGCTACGAGAAACTTGGCCATTAGAAATTAAATTTATACTCCCATGAACACGTTGATCAACTAAAAAATCTTTCTTAACAAAATACCCAACAGCTTTTATAACTGCTTCAAGATCAGCATGATTAAAATTTAAAGTTGCTTTAACATCACTGCCACCAGTAGTAGAAGGAACAGGCTTTTTTTTATTATAATCTTTTGCAACATCATCCTTTTTAAGCACACTATCACTGCTGTTTCTATCAATATCTATAAAAAGGCCAGATCTGTCTGGATAACTACTGTCAGCCATAACATATGAAACGAAGCTCAACGCAAAAGACACAACCAAAATGCACAGCCTCATAAATTAACCTTTTTATTACCAAGAGAAATTAATATCCAAAATGCTGCGAGATCCGTGACTACGTCGTCCGACAAGAAGTAAAATTTTTTGTACAGATATAGGTGCTTGTGGAGAGGCTTCAGCAAACCCTTTGAACACAAAATGTCTACTACTCCAATCGATCTTACCTGATCCCTTAAGAATAACAACATCATCCCTGGACGAAAGATCAACTAATGAACGATTATTGATAAAACCAATACGCAAATCATAACTACCTAAAACATTAACTCCAGGAACAAGACGAGATGATATTAAATCAAAATGAGCAACCGCTTCCCCTACAACAGAATCACTGCCAAATGTTACACCATTTGATTCAAATGTCACTACTCCATGGAGCGCAAGAGTATGAAGTGGCTCCCCTAATTTTTCTAAAATTTCAGCATTAGAAAAAATCTTTAGCCTAGAAAGAGAAATTTTATTCAAAGACACAGATAGAAATATATCTTTCAGAAAATTATTAGACTTAAAAACAATTACCAATCCCTTAGAAAATATGTGGCTAAAATCAACTTTCCAATTTACTTGATCTAGAATTATAAATGGCTTCAATGTTGACTTTGGAGGAGGAGAAAAAAACATACCTCCACCACCTGACCAAATCGTTCCATATCCATTTTCAAGCAATAAAGGAACATTAAAGTGCTTAAATACCATATTTATTACACTAGAAGGCACAAAACAAAACATACCTATAACAAAAAATAAGAATAACAAAATCTTCTTCATTTATTTTCTTTCCCTAATACACGCAAAGAAAATTCAGCTGCTACAATCCCCTCTAGTGCCCGTTTATCAATTCTAATGTTCTCAACCACCCAATGAGAAACACGTTGGATATCATTAATCATCTTAATCAGCTCAGTAAAAGGAATGTCAGAAACACGAAGCTTAACCTTACCTTCTCCTGTTTTTTCCAAATTAATCTGGTAGTGAGAAAAGTTATCTATAACTATTCTTAAAATACTCATAGCCATATCAACTGACTTATCAGCAGTAATTTTCTTATTAGACAAAGTTGCTATACTAGAAACACTAGACTTAATAACAGAGTACTTGATACTTTGCTGTAAACATGCATCTAAAAACACTCTGGACTGTGATATCAACAAAAGAGAAATGAGAAAAATTACAATAGATGCACCTAGAGAAAAAATAGGCTCATAAAGCTTAATGTACTGAATGATCGTCCTACTTCTACAAGAGCAAATAGCTACTTTAAACTTTTCCCAGGCCCTAAAAAGGTTCTTTCTTCCTCCCTTAAACATACCTAACCACCATCAAAAGAAAGTTGTTCTCTTCGGTCGAATCAACCAAGTATCCTGCCTGTTTAAATACTGTTTCCAAAACACGATGGGCAGTAGGCAATAATTTTTTACCGGAATAATATATCTTCAATGTGCCTCTATCATAAATTATGTGATGTACCACGGGAAGAGACTCCACCCTGTATGCTCTTTGTAGTATGGCAATCATAGGCAAAAAATCACTACTGTCAATTAAACCAAGACTATGCTTTAACAAGCGCAATTTTTCTGATACACACCCAGGATTAAAAGAAGTACATGTCGATTTAATCAAAGACTGCGCAGCTTTTTTATACCTGTGATAATCAATAAAACCATATGAAAACAAAATGGTACTACAAAAAAATACTAGACTTGAAGATAAAAACAATTTTCTAAAGCACAAAACCAACCATTCGTACTGCCTTCTTCTAGATAAAAATCTACACAGTGCTTTAGATATAAGCCAATTGTCATTTCTAGAAAAATTAGCTTGCCACCAACTATAATCTCTTCGCATGCGTTTAAAGTTTTTCAAAAAATCATCGGATTCACTGTCACAAGAAATCAAAGAAAATTTATCCAATTTCTCTTTTAACCTATCAATAACATAACGTGATTCATCAAGACGCCAGAAAAACCCATCACCTCGCAGTAAAAACAATCCTACTCCAACCTTCATGCATAGATAATTACCAGAGTTATTAGTTATTGCTCTAGGCTGAGCAACCACGTTCAATATAAGTAACCCAGCATTTTTTAATTTTTCTAAAACTGATATGAGCCAATCCCTGTTTAACCAATATGCTACCGTATCAGTTAACGCAAAGTTGGATACAAAAAATTCGATCGCAGATAGATCTCCAATAATATATTTCTCTAGAGAATAGGGTAGGGCTTTTTTCTTTTGTTTTACATTGCCCGGCAATGTAACAACAGCTACTGATAAACGACTTAAGGGAATAACAACATTAGCATAACGCCCAGAAAAACGACCATCTTTAATATCCTCTGAAAAAAAGGATTCTAAAGTTTCGCCAGTAACAGGATCATATATGAGAAAGGGATAATCATTCTCAGCAGGTAAAAAAATTGCTAACTCACTCACAATACGCTCCTTCACGTAATAACCCCTTTAGAATGACCAAATGGTTAGGAACGCTTAAACCAAATCACATATGGTTTTCCCTGTAAGTCTCTCTTAATCAAAACTGTTATAGGACTCTTGGCACCATTTTTTTCTGTAAATCCAGAAAGGGAAAAATAGTCACTTCTCAATACAATTTCCAGCAATTCACTAAAAGGATACTTAGATGATGGAATCATACTTTCTATAAAATAGTATAATTCCTCCATATTATAAAATGGGGACATATCTCTTTTGGCAATCAAATGCTGTACTGATGACATATCCAAAGATGGTACAACTGCTGCTAAAACTTCTGGAGAAGCTGTATTAGCGTTGACTTTGGTATATCCAGGCAATGCGGTAACATAAGGTCTAAGTCGAGCAATAACTGTATCCGAAAACTCTGGTAGGGCATAAAGCTCAGATATATCAATTAAATATGTTGGTCTATGAATCTTACTGTGCCCAAAAGAATCATGTACCAGGGCCTGTGCCAATGATATAGCAAGTTCTGTGGGTAGTTTTAATATTCGTAGCAACTTTTCAAAAATCATGACCTGCGACTTATGCAACACGCCACCGTAAACCATATTGTTACAGTTCCAACGAGACTGAGCATCATCTATTTTCCCAGTTATAGTACCACCATGTATGGTCGTGTGATCAAGAGGAATTGCCCAAGAATCATTCAGTGTAGTAGGTGTACGGTGCTTCTGGTCAACCCACAACATAACCTTAACCCAATTGACAACCCCTTTATTAAATAAATCGAGCTGGGCCTTGCTTTGTCTGTTCCATAGTAATGATGTCTGTAAGTATGCCCTTGACATCAAGGTCGCCGCTATCAGGGAGATGATAAAAAGAACTAATAAAGTCATCATCAAAACAGCGCCCTTAGATAAACGCTTCATAAAATCCATCACCTCGGCAAAAGAAAAACTTGATGAACTTCGTAACCATCAACAGTGGAAAGACTCAAAGAGAAAGCAGTTGGAGTAAAATACCTCTTATAATCAGCACAAGGCCACTGGCCACACCATTTTTTATGCTCGCTATCAAAATACTCCGCGTGTATTGATGTCACTCCATCTAAAAGTACGTCTGTTTTAGTCTTATCTTCTGACTCATAAGAATGTCTGTGCAAACGTGCTAGTTTCCCATTAATAATCCTGTAGGATACTATTTCTGGCGGAACTAACCTACCTAAGTTATCAGGAGACATTTTTAAAAAAACAAGCCAAGTAGTATCAGATTTTACACCAACAGGAAAAGCATAAAATTGATTATCAACCAATCTTTTACCTACAGGAGCAACCGGCACTATCTGAGTAACATCCTGATCAATTACCAAAAAGACCTTGGAGAGTCTATCAAAGGAATTCATAGCAACGTCAGTTTGCTCTTTAACTCGTATAAAAGACGACAAAGAACGTGTGACTATAACTGACAAAATGGAAACGATGATAAGAGAAACCAGCAACTCGATGAGCGTTAGGCCCTCATCAAGTTTCATAATATTCCCTCCACACGATTAATAATCGCTGATAAACAGGCCAATCGCATATGGTTATTATCAGAAAATACACAAAACTCCACTTCACGAAACAAATCATCCTCAGTAGAAAACACCCGTCTCTGACACGAGAATTTGTACCCCATATCAGAGCAATCAAAAGAAACATTTCCTGGATTAGGCCAATTATGATTAAGATACATCAAGGTAGCCTGATTACGGGCCACCCAGGTCGCAATTTGATGTTGCCTAACAAAGGTATAGGTATTGATAGATTGAGAAACGGCGCGCTGACCAGACATTAAACCAATCGCAACTAAAATAACCGCTACAAGAACTTCCAATAAAGTAAAACCACGCGAAGAAGAAAGCACCAGAATCATGACTGCTACTCTCGATTAACAGTTACATTACCCATAAAATCGCTAGTAAGATGATAGTTTGAAACGGGGGATCTTATCACTAGGTCAGCCGGAAATCCCATCCCATCAGGGAAGAAAAACAAAGAAACCCTTCCACCATGACTCAAAGATCCAGACACCTTTACCCCCTCAAGAGGCCAACTCCGGTGGTGTGGCAAACCTTCCTCAGAAAAAGGAACCCAACCACCATCCTCATACACCCAAAGATCAATCCCTAGAGCACTTATAGTTACAGAATAAGACTTACTACTCAACACAGATTTCTGAGATAAATAATTAGCCTCTAACAACAACTCCTCAACGGATCTACGCATCCTAGAATTGTCCCCATTACCTAAAGCTATACTGGAGGAAACCATAACAACGCCCATGATCATAATGACTACCAAAACCTCTATTAGGGTGAAACCATCCGCACGCACTGGATCACGTATCCGAAAAACAAACTATAGTTTTGGGTGCATCAGGCTTGCTATCATCTTCACCATCTGCACCATTGCTACAGACATCCATCTCCCCATGTTTGCCAGGAATCATGTACTTGTAAGAATTTCCCCATGGATCACTGGGCAATTTATCAAGATATCCTCCTTCTTTCCAATTTACAGGAATTGGAGCAATTTTAGGCTTCTCTACCAGAGCTTCTAAGCCCTGATCCTGCGTAGGATAACGCCCAATATCCAAACGATACAACTTTAGCGCCTGCACAATTGATGATATATCCTGTCTAGCGGCTACAATCCTGGCATCATCTGGCCTATTTATAACCTTTGGCACAATAAGAGCTGCCAAAATACCTAAGATCACCACAACCACCATAATTTCAATCAATGTGAACCCCACACCACCTCTGCGCGACATTGCCATACCTCGAAAACAAAAATTATTAAAAAATTACTTACTTAAAACTTCACCAAATCCTGATTAGAAACATCTTCCAGCCTAACCTTCCTACCATGATCGTCAATGATTGCGTGATCAACAGCAACCTCACTGAGAACCGAACCATCAGGCAAGGCATCCCCAACCTTAACAACATAAGTATTGGAGTAATCATCTTTGTCAGAAATAACGGCCATTCCATGCCCATTAGACAAAATCATGGTACCAACCAACTTTAGATGAGATAAAATAGAAGTCGCGGTATCACTTTTAGACACGCTCCCAAATAAAGACACGCTAGTGTAGGCATTAGTAGGATACGCAAATGAGAACTCAGTATCCACAGAAGAAAAAAACAAAAACTGTAAAACACCTGCTAAAAAAAACACTGCAGCCAATACCAAGATAATATCAAACAATGCAGCAACTAACTTAGAAAAAAGGAAACTGGCACAGCTGTAGGATAAAACTCTATTCATCAGCTCCTGAAGAACCACAAAATACCTCCGGTATACTAAATCAAAGTTACAAAATGAGAATAGCTATCCCTAAAAAAACACGGTACCCGCCAATTAACAATAGGCTATTACTCCCATGACCCAAAAAATCAACCAGTATCCTCACAACAGCACAGGAAATAAAAAAAGTTACTAATGAAGAAATCAACAATATCACCCATTCGTCCATAGTCAACAAATTAATAACAGATGACATTTGAAAAATTGACACGGCGGTTAGAAGCGGAATAGCCAAAATAAAAGAATATTTAACTGCCAAAGGACGTGACATTCCACACAACATGCCACCAATAATAGTAGAACCAGACCTAGAAACACCGGGTAAAACTGCTAATACCTGAATTAACCCTACCATTAGGCTAGTTAAGGGCTTAATTTCATCTAAAGAAGAGATATTATTATATTTATCAATACGGCAAAAATAGTTGGCTACAATCAAAACAAAACCACCAATAATGAGATTTATGGAAACAACCATAGGGGAAAACAAATTTCTAACCACGAACCCGTGACTTATACCACCTATAGCTACAAACGGCAAAGTTCCCAATGCAACACCAATTATGAAAGAGCGACCAGTAGTATTGTAATTAACAATTACTTGCCACAAAGCAGGTCTGTACAAACGTACTACAGCAAGAACCGACACTCCCTGTAGAAAAATTAGCATTGCCTTAGAATGTGGCCCAATACCACCCAATAAAGAAGACAAGAGAACAACATGAGCAGAACTAGATACAGGTAAGAATTCGGTAATACCCTGTACAACCCCCAATAAGCACGCTTTCAGTATAAATACAGCACTTAACACTAATAACATTCCCCCAAAGTAGGAAAAAATATCTGGTACAATATTGGCTTACAATTAGGCACTGCGGAGCTTACCACTACACCGTCGGAACAATGTGCCTCCGGAGGAAAACTCATGTTGAGAGAAATGCTAAGTGTAATTGTCAGCGCAATAGGCAATTTTTTTTCCTATATTATCCTTCTGCGCCTAATAATGATCCACCTTAACATGTCATTCCACTCCCCAATAGGACTGTTTATCCTATCTGTAAGCAACCCCTTGGTAACAAAAATCAGGAGAGTAATTCCACCGCTAGGAAAGATGGGCGCTGGCATAGCGGCGGTGTTTATAGTAACAATAGCACAGGGAACCATACTGGCACTTATCAATATGGGAAACATAGCAGAAATAAGCATTGCTCAACTGATGCTGGCATCAGTATGTAAGATAGCGTTTCTTCTAACAGAAATATACATATTCTCGACCATAGCTTACTCGATATTATCATGGATTTCTCCTCGCAATCAAACCCTTCCTTTCTTCATGACAATAGTTAGACCTGCTATCCTCACTATAAGAAAGTTTGTAAATCCAATTGCCAATATAGATATTTCACCACTACTATTGCTCTTGGTACTTAATATTATCCTTGTACCGCTTAGGCTATATATTCCTTCATGGTGGTAGATAGTTGTAGGGAAGGAGCACTAATTGAGAAGACGCGTTATTGACCGGCAGAAGAGCATATATTTCTTGACATGTGTAGTCTGTATAGCAACATTTATTATATCTACTAATAACAAGGAAGAAGTGTCTTGGTATTATGGCATAACAGGAGTCCTGTGCTTACTATCAATATATCTCATAGATATTGCCGCTAAGAACAAAATATCTGCAGACCCTCTATTAGCAACCGTCTTTTCGTGGGTATTGTTATCCCTAATTGCAACTATACCTCTATATTCTATAAGCAAAAACTTTCCATTAGCATATTTTGATACAGTTTCACAAATAACATCTACTGGAACAGCTGCACCTAATGTTTCAAATTCTACATCATTGTATTTTTGGAGAAGCTACCTTTGCTTTGTAGGTGGAATGTACTCAATCTTTTTGATTTTTTCCAGATCAGAGGCCACAATAATAGAAACAGAATCTTCTTTATCTATTTGCATTGCGTGTTACATTTCATTAGTCATTATGTGCATTTTATTAATTAAAATATGTGGGATAAAATGGATAGATGCATCTTGCCTTGGGATGAGGTTATCATCTCTTAGCTTCTATGATACAAACCTAGACAATGTGACTAACAACGTATCTTTCTTGAAGAGAATACTATCTATCATAGTGGTTATATCTTGGATTAGCTTTTCATTCTTTCAAATACAACAAAAAAAACAATTTCTCAATCGAACTATATTCTCAGACAAGCTAGCTCTAATTAGCATACTGTTTATAATAGTAACCATAATGCTATTGATAATTGAGCCACATATTCACCCAACAGAAAATAGCATCCTCACAACTTTAGCCTGGGTAACAGGAATAGGAATAGATACTCAAAGTATAAGTATCTGGCCACCTATAGTAGTAATGATGATGTCATTAGTAACCTGCTTATACAAAAATGAAACTAATGAAGCTGGCATTTCATTGGTCAACTTAAAATCATTAATAAATAAGGCTAAAAAAGAGATCATTATAAGTCTCCATCCAAGCAGTATAGTTGAAATTTATAAGTCATATCAAGACATTCCTCAGCAAATTACTCTCAATCTAACTCTATATTTGTGTTCCATATTTGCAATTTGCTTTCTATTAAATATTAGCGGCCAATCCATATCGACATCGTTAATTCTGGCACTAGCTTCACTTAACAATATGGGAATTTCATGGAATGACTCAATACTACCTTCGAATATTCTCACAACTGAACAAGCAACTCTACTAACTATAGCCATGTGGGCAGGAAGAATAGGTTTTGTAAGAATATTCATAAGTATAGTAAGAACATTGTCTTTCAGAGATATCAGTAAATTGCGGATGAAACGGCAATAATTCTTTTTCTTTTAAGAAGGTCTTTTATCTCCTTAACTGAAAGCAAGGCTATCTCATGCGGCAACAGTTTTACCGTGCGGGAAGCATCAAATGCAGTTTTAAGAGTATCTAAAACGCTTGTGGACGTACTCATACGACTTGCAATAATCTTAGACACGGAACTAAATTTATCTGGGCATCTCCACAAATCTAGTGTATCAAACCACTCAACAATATCAGAAGAGGTAGTTGGAGGCGTACATGAACTTTCCAAACAACGACGCCATATCATTCCAAGCCGCCTGAAAATAACAGGTATCTTCATTCTAGTACACATAGAACACAACGTTTCTATGTTAAGAAATTCCGCAAAATAGTAGGCAAATCGTTCAGGTACCGCAAGATCTCTCACTGCATCTGAAGAACTACTAAAGAACAAAGAAATAGAATCACTATCTTTAGTTATGTACTTAAATTCTTTAAAAATCTCAAAAAATGCATTACAAAGGAACAAGAATGAAAACATTTTGTGAGGAGAAGGGGCAGCCAATCCCTTACTTAACTCTTGCCACACTCTCTCCTCAACCAGAGTATTTAATTCACCGTTTTGCACCATTAGGCGCGATAATTCCATGGTATCTGGATGCACATTAAACTCAGGATAACGAGCTGAAAAACGAGACAAACGAAGAACTCTCAGAGGGTCCTCTGAAAATGCAGAAGAAACATGTCTAAGAATCTTATTTTTAATATCACTAACGCCGCCAAAAGGATCAAATATGTTACCTTCCTCATCCATGGCAATGGCATTAATTGTGAGATCTCTACGCATAAGGTCTTGTTCTAAACTTACATTAGGCTCTGCACATATGGTAAAGCCCTTATAGCCTTTACCAAATTTCCTCTCCGTACGGGCTAGGGCATATTCTTCCTTTGTTTCAGGATGCAAAAAAACCGGGAAGTCTCTTCCAACTGGAATAAAGCCAAGAGACAACATCTCCTCTACAGAAGAGCCAACAACAGCCCAATCGCGATCTTCTGGGGAAATTCCCATAATAAAGTCTCGCACGGCACCGCCAACTATGTAGCAACGCACACTCCTCCCAACTATGCGTTACCAGTAGAAAGTAAATGTAATAAATCATCAAACATGAAAAACCCACAAGCAGAGTGTGAGGTAACTGCACCTGAGCGCATTATAGCGGAGAAAGACTTTTTATCACACGGACTATGAGTAATAAACTTAAATTTCCCACCATTCATTAATGACGAGGACAATTCCAGGGAATTATTCGCTGGAAGAGTATCATCTAAGGGATGTTGATATAAATAAACCTCTGTTCCATTAGCATGCATTGTCCAAGACTGATGAGATGGACTCATCAACTGCAAATAATCCGAAAATTGTTTACAAAGCCTTGGTTCATTAAAAATCAGTCCTTTTTCAAGTGAAAATATATTACCTAAGTAAGAATACAAGTCCCAGTAGTGTGAATAAGAGTAAACAATGTAAGACAAGTTGCTCAACAAGTCTTTGGGTATATTATGACTATAAGAATCCGAACAACTCAAAATTGGGGAAAAGTATGATGAAAGATCGTAGGCAGAACTATCACTCATAACAATGGAAGGCATTCTGTATGATAAAATACTAGACAATAACAAGGTATCTATAACATCTCTTCCCCCATCAAAACTACCAACAAGTATTGACTTGTCTTTCAAATCTGATGAATACGTGTTAAGAAAAAATTCTCGTGTAGCCTCAACTAAATCAATATTTTTTTTCGCATAATAAAAGGGGTAAGCATCTGCAGAAATATCACTGCTCATATTGTCCCATGCGTCTGGAGAAACAAAGACATAACCCTTGGATGCAATCACACTACCCAACCAGGATATGTAGTTATCCGCACTAGAAGGCTGATAGTGTGATCTTGAGCGGGTATCAAATAAAACTATGCCTGATTTCTTATAGTCCAATTTTTCCGCAACAGGATATACTAAAAGTGCACTAAATTTTTCTTTCCTACCTCCTGGAATAAAGGAGTAAAAATAAATCTTTCCTATCCTCACCCCGTACCTAGATTTAGCAGATGAAAAATTAGGAAAGGAAACATGTAATTGCTTTGACAAAAACTCTTTAATCCGTGGGCCTGGATCTTGTCCTAATTTTAAGTCCAAAAAAACACCAAGGGAATCGTTAATATCTGAAGCTGCAATAAATTTTCTGTTACGCCAAGGAGAAAATTGTATAGGATTGTCAACTACGGAAGACAGCCTTCCTTCTATATCATGGGCGCTCTTGTCAGCGGAAAAACTAATTACGCTACTTTTGGCGCTTACTGATACCACATAATTACCACCTGGAGACCACAGTAGAGACTTTGGCCTAGCAACAACTATCTGACGAGATACATCTTTCTCCTTCACAACAGGACTGCTATACAACACAGTTACTGGAATCACGCTCTTACCATCACTTGTTGTAATCTTGATGGGACATGATTCGGAAAAATTTTTCTCTACAATCAGCACAATATTGTGATTAACGGCAACATCTCTCTGACCATCTACTGGATCTGAAAGAATAATGTTACAACTCAATGCGCTGGTGGCCACGCAAAAATTGCAAATAAAGCACAATAACCTTAACAAGTTAAGACATAATGAATGTCGGCAGGTCATATACAAATATTCCTTAAAAAATGACAAAGACATTCTAAGCATTTATTATTAAACAGTCTCATAACACAATGTGTGTGATATTACATCAATCCAGAATGTTCATACGAAAGTGTGATTACTTACTAACACAGTGTGGTTGTGCATAACATTGCATTATTTCGCTCGTAGACTGTAGTAAGTATAGAGTACTAACATGTGGGAAAAAATGATTAAGAACCTTATAGCTTTGGCAGTTTTTATAAGTAGTTGTTTAGCATTAGCATCCACAGATAAATCACAAACATCACCTCGATTACCTCCGGACGCATGTGTAGTTCTATACGTAGACCCAACCACTACGGAAAAAGTACCCCTTAACCATAGCATGACCATCTATTATCAAAGTGAAAAAAAGAATTTATGTGGTCAACCCAAAATCGTAGAATCTAAAACGGGTAGAACAGTAAATTCCCATGTGTTTAATTCATCATTTCTATCATCTAGTCAATCATTGTTCTTAAATACTTATGAGCTACTTTTAGACGAAGATTATCTACAACCAGAAGAAAAATATAAACTTGTACTCGGAGATTCTGTCATTGCAGAATTTAAAACAGCTCAACAAAACAGTTTCCAAGGAAACTACCTAGGACAGGAAGAAATACTGTCTGATTTCTACAAATGGAAAGACTACTCAGGAACAAAGATCGTACCTGCCTACAGCATAACTAAACCTCTAGAGATACTAACTGGAAAGTTGGTCAAGTCCAGAAGTAAGGAGGTTATTTCAACGGTAAGTAAAATTATGGATAACGACCTCCATACGCTTAGCACTTTAGAGGGCAGATACGATGTTGCTATTGGGAAGATGATCTACTCATCGGCAGACCCATTTGGAAGGGAAAAAAATCTCAGCGCCCTTGTAGCTTATCCTGTAGCTCAGGGCATAGAGTACACTAAATTACCAGCAATCATATATCTGCATAGCTGGGATCAACCTAAGCACAGCCCGTCCAACAAAAACAGCACAGACACTTGGTTAGCTATATTGGCAGCCAGCCAAGGATTTGTCTTTATAGCACCAGACATGCTTGGATACGGCGATACAGTAGGGGTAGAACCATCTTATTTCATACTAGATAGCACAGGAGAACAAGTAAGAGATGCGTGGATTGCTGCTAGATCTTATTTTGTTGATCAATTAGCATCAGGATTAACAAACAAAATCATCCTAGTAGGTGGAAGACGTGGAGCATACAATGCAATTGCGGGCTGGATAGATTTTGCTAAGCATGGAGAAAATGTATCTGATCTAATTCTGTATAGTGGCATATATAATGTTCCTTATCTAATAAAGCAGGTGGAATCTGATCTTACTTATCAAAAACAACTTGCTAGAGCTATTATCAAAACATACGCATACTATTTTGGAACAGCTTACAACATATCAGGTGCATCAAAAGATGACCTGTCGTACCTATATAGTCTTACTGAGTTAAACGGCATATTGTCGCAAAATAATGCTTTGGATTATCAAAGTTCTAAGATTTTTATATACGAAAACTCAGCAGGAGATAGTAGCCTATCCGCGCTTCTAGGTTACTTATCAAATAGTGAACAAGCAACTCCTATAACTATAAACAAGATCCCATGTTACAAGGCAGGATTAGAAAAGCTTGTAAAATTAGGAATATTGAATTTATCGACCGTGTGCTCCTATCAAGCTTGGGACTCCTTGCTTAAAAGAGAAAAAGCACTATGATTATCCCCCACATCTGCAAATATAAAAACACGTTAAAAAATCTGCTTTGACAATTGGCGCAAGTTTCCTATACTGTTGGGTGTTTGGGTCGTTAGCTCAGCTGGTAGAGCAGCGGACTTTTAATCCGTTGGTCGCGCGTTCGATCCGCGCACGGCCCACCACGTAAAAATTTATGCTTACCTTACTTGTTTGCGGGCTCATACTTATATGGCTAATTTATCATCCGAAAATTGTGTAAGAAATTCTCTGGACTCTATAATTGATCTGAGAAGAATGCTCGATCACAGATATTATGTAAAATGGAGAATGGGTCTTTTGAGTGTGTTACATATCAAAAAGTATGCTAAGGAGTATTTTAAGTTTGTTTTGGACGAGCCCAGGTTCTTAAGCGCAATTCATAGTAATACACCCAATTTCCCCACAGAGGGTGATCCTTGTGGCATTTCTATCCGACAAAGAATCCTTTCTAATCTAGTTGGAGAAGAGCAGGGAGATGAAAACCACCCAGAACTGTGGAGAAATTTCTGTCTCTCTTTAGGAATGGAAGAGTCTGATATGCTGGACAAAGATACTCTGCCTGGCACAAGGAATTTGCTTGATTGTTTTCACAAAATTTGCAGGGATGAGCCGTTCTACAACGGTCTTGCAGCCATGTATGCATTTGAATCACAAATTCCAGAGGTTGCGGGACAAAAGATTACGGGCCTGAGAGATTTTTACGGGTTAACAGATCCTGACTCCTACAAGTTTTTCTCCGTACATGAAAAGGCTGATGTGATCCACTCTTCAGAAGAGGCTGAAATATTAGAACGTATTGTGGATTCGGAAGAAAAGTTATCGTCCGTGAAGTCAGCCTGCCAGAGAGCAGCGGATGCTTTACTAGGATTTTTAGATTCCATAGATACAACTTATTGCTCGGACATTAGCTGCGCTCTTCCTTAATCATAAGGCAGCGGCTATGTCGTACACCTTGTCAGTTGCCTCCCAAGAAAATTCTGGCTCGTTTCGGCCGAAGTGGCCGAATGATGCTGTTTTTAGGTATATTGCTCTTCTCAAGGACAGGGACTCTATTATTCCCTGAGGTGTAAGATCAAAGCAACGCAAAATACCCCTTCTAAGCTCGTCCTTAGGTATTATAGATGTTCCAAATGTATTAACAGATATGCTTACTGGCGCGGTGAGTCCTATAGCATAGGATATTTGCACGCAACATCTCTTGGCCAAACCAGCAGCTACAACATTCTTTGCTACATACCTAGCAGCATAGGCCGCTGACCGATCTACTTTTGATGGATCCTTCCCAGAAAATGCCCCACCGCCATGAGGTACAGCTCCCCCGTAAGTATCAACAACTATCTTCCTTCCAGTAAGACCACAATCACCTAGAGGTCCTCCTATTACGAATCTTCCGGTGGGATTAATAAAAAAGTTAATGTTCTTCTGTTCAGGAAGGTCTGGCAACATTGGTTTTATTATTTCTTCTAAGACAGACTCAACCAAATCCTTATGGGTAACATCCTCCCTATGTTGAGTAGAAAAAACTATGGTATCAACAGCAACTGGACGATCATCACGATAGCTTATGCTAACTTGTGATTTTGCATCAGGCATTAACCAAGGCAATCTACCGTCTCTTCTAACCTCACTATGCCGTTGCATTAAACGGTGTGCCAACCAAACAGGCATGGGCATAAAAGACTTTGTTTCATCAGAAGCATACCCAAACACCGACCCCTGGTCTCCTGCCGCCAACTCTTTTCCTTTAAAAACAGCAGTAGAAATATCAGGACTCTGCTCTCCATAGAAAACATTTATCTTGCAATTGTTTGCATTAATACCTGTATTTTCATCAACATAACCAACATTAAGAATAACCTTCCTAACTATACATTCATAATCAACAGAAGCTAAGGAGGATATTTCTCCTGCTAGTACAACAACGTTACCAGCTACAAGAGTTTCGGCCGCAACTCTCGACATAGGATCATAGGACAAAAGAGCATCAAGAATTCCATCAGAAATCTGATCAGCCAATTTATCTGGATGGCCCTCAGAAACAGATTCAGAAGTACTGACAACAAGAGACATAAGGAAAGGCCTTGCCAAAAAGTAAATACTTTAATAGCTGTTATTATAGGGCCTTTGTATCAGCTTTTATAACTCCATTTTATGAAAAATAAACAAGTGGCTTAAAAGTATCCACACACCGGAAACACATTCCCATAATGTTTCACGTGAAACATTACTGTGGAACTGCAAGTAAGTGGCACCGCCCAAACGCCAATAAGTTAGCTTCAATTCATAAGATTAGGACAAAAGGGCATCGAGGTTATATCAGAAATCCTACCGGCCAACTGGTTTGGATAAGCCTCAGAATAACCCCATTTTATGAAATAACCAACAAATGACTTAAGAGTATTTATACCCCGGAAACACATTCCCATAATGTTTCACGTGAAACATTGCTGTAGGACTGCAAGTAGGTGGTCTTCCAAATTCCAATAATATTAGCTTCAATTCATAGGATTACGACAAAAGGGCATCGAGGTTCTATCAGAAATCCTACCGGCCAACTGGTTTGAATGACCCTCGGAATAACTCCATTTTATGAAAAACCAACAAATGACTTAAGAGTATTTATACCCCGGAAACACATTCCCATAATGTTTCACGTGAAACATTGCTGTAGGACTGCAAGTAGGTAGTGCCTTCCAAACTCCAATAATATTAGCTTCAATTCATAGGATTACGACAAAAGGGCATCGAGGTTCTATCAGAAATCCTACCGGCCAACTGGTTTGAATGACCCTCAGAATAACCCCATTTTATGAAAAACCAACAAATGACTTAAGAGTATTTACACCCCGGAAACACATTCCCATAATGTTTCACGTGAAACATTGCTGTAGGACTGCAAGTAGGCAGTGCCTTCCAAACTCCAATAATATTAGCTTCAATTCATAGGATTACGACAAAAGGGCATTGAGAGTTCCATCAGAAATCTGATCGGACAACTGGTTTAGATGACCCTCGGAATAACCCCATTCTATGAAAAATAAACAAATGGCTTAAGAGTATTTATACACCGGAAACACATTCCCATAATGTTTCACGTGAAACATTGCTGTAGGACTGCAAGTAGGTGGGTACCTTCCAAATTCCAAATATTAGCTTCAATTCATAGGATTAGGGCAAAAGGACATTGAGAGTTCTGCCAGAAATCCGATCGGACAACTGGTTTGGATGACCCTCGGAATAACCCCATTTTATGAAAAACCAACAAATGGCTTAAGAGTATTTATACACCGGAAACACATTCCCATAATGTTTCACGTGAAACATTGCTGTAGGACTGCAAGTAGGTGGGTACCTTCCAAATTCCAAATATTAGCTTCAATTCATAGGATTAGGGCAAAAGGACATTGAGAGTTCTGCCAGAAATCCGATCGGACAACTGGTTTGGATGACCCTCGGAATAACCCCATTTTATGAAAAACCAACAAATGACTTAAGAGTATTTATACCCCGGAAACACATCCCCATAATGTTTCACGTGAAACATTGCTGTAGGACTGCAAGTAGGTAGTGCCTTCCAAACTCCAATAATATTAGCTTCAATTCATAGGATTACGACAAAAGAGCACCGAGAGTTCTATCAGAAATCTGACCGGCCAACTGGACTGGTTTGGATGACCCTCGGAATAACCCCATTTTATGAGAAATAAACAAATGACTTAAAAGTATTCATACACAGGAAACACATACCCATAATGTTTCACGTGAAACATTGCTGTAGGACTGCAAGTAGGTGGTGCCTTCCAAACTCCAATAATATTAGCTTCAATTCATAGGATTACGACAAAAGGGCATTGAGAGTTCTGCCAGAAATCCGATCGGCCAACTGGTTTGGATGACCCTCAGAATAACTCCATTTTATGAAAAACCAACAAATGACTTAAGAGTATTTATACCCCGGAAACACATTCCCATAATGTTTCACGTGAAACATTGCTGTAGGACTGCAAGTAGGTGGTGCCTTCCAAACTCCAATAATATTAGCTTCAATTCATAGGATTACGACAAAAGAGCACCGAGAGTTCTATCAGAAATCTGATCGACCAACTGGTTTGAATGACCCTCAGAATAACTCCATTTTATGAAAAACCAACAAATGACTTAAGAGTATTTGTACCCCGGAAACACATTCACATAATGTTTCACGTGAAACATTGCTGTAGGACTGCAAGTAGGTGGGTACCTTCCAAATTCCAAATCATAGAACTAGGACAAAAGGGCATTGAAAGTTGTCAGAAATCCTACCGGCCAACTGGTTTGGATGACCCTCGGAATAACTCCATTTTATGAAAAACCAACAAATGACTTAAGAGTATTTGTACCCCGGAAGCACATTCCCATAATGTTTCACGTGAAACATTGCTGTGGAACTGCAAGTAGGTGGTACCTTCCAAATTCCAAATATTAGCTTCAATTGATAGGATTAGGACAAAAGGACATTGAGAGTTCTGCCAGAAATCCGATCGGCCAACTGATTTGAACGACCCTCAGAATAACCCCATTTTATGAAAAACCAACAAATGACTTAAGAGCATTTGTACCCCGGAAACACATTCCCATAATGTTTCACGTGAAACATTGCTGTAGGACTGCAAGTAGGTGGTGCCTTCCAAATTCCAAATATTAGCTTCAATTCATAGAACTAGGACAAAAGGGCATTGAAAGTTGTCAGAAATCTGATTGGCCAACTGGTTTGGATGAGCCTCAGAATAACTCCATTTTATGAGAAATAAACAAGTGACTTAAAAGTATCTATGCACCGGAAACACATTCCCATGATGTTTCACGTGAAACATTGCTATAGAGTGCACCTTCCAAATTCCAATAATATTAGCTTCAATTTTTTTTATTGTTTATTACCAGAAGAAATTTTATCTCCTACAAGAACTTCCATCCAATTTGTAGGAAAGTCTCCACAGAAGGAGCAACTTGCACTACCTATTAAAAAAATGTCCTTCTGGCAATCAATCCATTCAACAACCAACTCTCCAACCAGAAGACGAACATTTACACGATGAGATAAAAAACCTGCTCTAATACCAGAAGCTACAGCAGCGCAGGATGCACTACCACATCCTG
The DNA here is from genome assembly GCF_900078745.1 of Candidatus Ichthyocystis sparus. Taxonomy (GTDB): domain Bacteria; phylum Pseudomonadota; class Gammaproteobacteria; order Burkholderiales; family 2013Ark19i; genus Ichthyocystis; species Ichthyocystis sparus. The sequence goes on from NZ_FKII01000061.1 coordinate 137,562, forward strand.
TAGTTAACCCTGAACCCCTTTCAAAGGTTACCAATCTAATATCTGAAGAACTAACAACATCACAAAAAGAAATATTTATGCCATCAACCGGATCAATAACCTTCATCAAATGAGTGGCAACACAACCAACTAGGTCATATGGTAGGTTCTGATTAAAAACAATAGCATGGGGATTACCTAGAAAAACTCGTATTACAGGCCACCACCTTTCAACGGCACATGGAAACTCATAAATGGAAAAATCCCCGTCACGAGCAAATTCAGGAATACCCATCTTAATTTTTACTACCCCAGAAACAATAGTTGCCTCAACTACAGCCTTGCCCATTTGAAAAACTATTCCTGTACTTCTGGAATATAACTTTTCAAAGGCGTACAAAGCAATACACCGAGCACCATTCCCACACTGAAAGGCTTCTTTGCCATCGGAATTAAATATTCTACAAAAAAACATCTGATCACTTTGAAGCGGGGGGCAAATAATAAGTAACTGATCACACCCTATACCAAACCTACGGTCACATATGCTGCGAATAGTCTCCTCATCCGGATTAATATCTACCCACATAGGCAAAATAACAAAATCATTCCCATTAGCCTGCATTTTATAAAACTTAAGCATTACTTCTCCAAGCAAGGCAAGCACGGATGGTAAAATATCACCTTGCAATTAAAGCAACAACAATTGCATAGCTTAGAACAATGGCCAAAGCAAAAGCGGTAATATCTACAAAACACTGTGCCACCCCACATAAAATACTAAAACCACAATAAGAATATCCTCTAATACAGCAATTACTACCTACAAACATTGCCCTAAAAATCCACATAAACACCAATATTAGTACAAAGAAATTAGTACAACTACGAGACAACTGGGATAATAGAATAGCCATGGTTACATAAGAGCCATGTTTCACAGAAGGAAAAGACATGGATATATCGTTGGGATGGATATTATATTATGTTGTCGCAGGATTAGTAACTGGATTCATATCAAATATAACAGGTCTTGGAGGGGGAATAATAAGCGTATCTGTACTAACACATGCATTCTACTTACAAAACCTCCCAAAAGACGAATCCTACCGTATAGCCCTAGCCACATCAGCCGTTCTCACCCTAATATCCTCTCTATCCAATGCCTACTTCAATTTCAAAAAAAGAAACTTCAAATGGAAATTAGTAAAAAGGTACTTTATGTATGTATTCATAGGAAGCACTGCAGGCGCGACAATCTCACACAACATACCTATAGTAGAACTAAAGTTGATCTTTATTGCTATTTGTCTCATGACAGTAACTAAAATGTTTTGGCAAAAAAAAGTAACCAACCAAGATAAAATGACAATACCATTGGAAGAAAAAAAAACATCAGGACTACTATTCGGTATATCCGGAGTAATAAGCTCTCTGGTGTCAGTAGGAGGAGGGGCAATATACGTGCCTCTTTTAAATGCTCACAGAATAGAAATGGCACAAGTAGTTGGAACATCTAGCCTGTTGGTGCTAACAACAGCTACAGGAACAATACTAGGACATGCTATCGGCAACATTAATAACCACAATGTTGAGCTTATAAAACTCCACATAGTGGTATACATGGGGATAGCAGTGCTAATAGGGTCAAGAGCAGGGGCTTTAGTACTAAACAGGATACCAGCAAAGTGGATAAAAATAACTTTCTTAGCTGCATTAATAACAAGCATGGCAAAAATGGCCTACGGCCTAATATGATAAATAGGAATCCTCCGCCTGTGCCGCATATAGCCACCATCTACGAACTACAACTATAAGTTGGCCAAGATATTTGCTTCAAGGGGCATCAATAAAGGCACCCGCTATCCGAGCAAAGGGAATACTGGCCATATGCAATGATCTCGATTCAAAGATTGAATGACTACTCGAACACCGCAGAGGATTATCATATTTTAAAGGTACAGCAAAACAAGTCAATAGGATACTACCTGATTGAATTTGCTAGGCAAAGCATTATTTATATCTCTATACAGCTCTGTGGGATCAATTTTACCTAGGTACCTCTTCCTTATACTACCATCTGCAACATTAACTAAAAATGACGTAGGAGTAGCGTATATACCACCAAAGCGCTGTTGAATTTTCTTGTCACTATCAATTAATACTGGATATGGGAAAAGTTGCTTGTTACGACTACTGAATTTATTAAACTCATCACGGCCGTCGTACCACATTGACACGCCTACGACATTAAATCCCTTGTTATGAAAATCAGACCAAACTTTTTTAATCAGAGGTAACTCTGAAACACAAGTTGGGCAACTTATAGACCAAAAATTTACCAGTACAATCCGGTCATGCTCATGTGCTATTGGCAATTCAGTCAATGAAACCCTAGTTACAGATAACGCAACCACTGACATTACAACAACAGCTGAAATAGAAACTATAATGAGCAACCTCTTAAAGAAAAATGCAGTATTCACAATGTTGCTCCTTTTTAAAGACGAGGAAGAGTAACACCCGTCTGACCACAATATTTTCCATCTCTTTCCTTATAGGAAACCCTGCACGGACTATCTGCGCTGAAAAATATCATTTGAGCGACGCCTTCGTGTGCATAAATTTTTGCGGGCAGTGGGGTGGTATTAGAAAACTCCAAAGTTACGTGACCCTCCCATTCGGGCTCCAATGGCGTAACGTTAACAATAATCCCACATCGTGCGTATGTAGACTTTCCTACACAAATTGTCAGCACATCACGAGGAATTTTGAAATACTCTATAGTTCTAGCTAAAGCAAATGAATTAGGCGGAATAACGCACTCATCTCCTTCAAAATCTACAAAGGAACGATCATCAAATTTTTTGGGGTCAACAATTACATTGTTTATGTTAGTAAAAATTTTAAATTGACCTGCACATCTTACGTCGTACCCATAGCTAGATACCCCATAAGAGATATAAGATTTATCAGCTGTTTTTCGTACCTGACGATCAGAAAAAGGTTCAATCATACCTTTCTCACAAGCCATATAAATAATCCACTCATCAGATTTAACTCCCATTATCCTTCCCATTTCCTTTGGCAATCGGCTTAATTTCAATTTTTACTCTCCGCGAGGACTTGCTCTTAAGACGTGATAAACTAACAGCCAACTTTCTAGCAATATCAGATATCTTAACCTTAAAGTCTGAATCACAACCCGATCCAATAGAAAGAGGTAGCTGACCCAGAAGATCAATTCTAGCCTCATTAGCCAACCTGTCTCCGGCTCCTTGACCAAATAAAAAATGCCTATGTGAGCAATTAGAACAACTAAAAAAACTCATGTTCTCAATTATACCAAGCACTGGAATATCTACTCTCTGGAAGAGATGCAAGCTACGTCGCGCATCGTAGAACGACAGGGGATGGGGAGTAGTAACAATAACTGAGGCAGTAACAGGAACCTTTTGTGAAAGAGTTAAGTAAATATCTCCTGTACCAGGTGGCATATCAATAACCAAGATATCAAGGCTTCCCCAACATGTCTTGGTAAGAAGCTGATTCAAAGCCTGAGTTGCCATAGGACCACGCCAAGCCACTGCAGATTCTGGTCGAACTAGGTGTCCAATGGACATAACAGACAAACCATCTACCTGTATAGGTAACATCATATCATTTTCATCAAGATCAGGTTTATCATCCCAATTATCAATTAACTGTGGCAATGATGGGCCATAAATATCAGCATCTAATAAGCCTACAGAAGCTCCATCTTCAACGTACGATTTGGCAATAGCCAATGCTACTGTTGATTTTCCTACACCTCCTTTGCCAGAAGCCACTACGAGCGTATTCTTAACGTGAGGCATAGAATCCATTCCTCTAGCATTTTCATGAGCAGAAAATCCACTAGAAACAGATATGTCAAAAGATTTGTTAGGAAAATTATCAGCTAACAAGACCCTTATCTGCTCACTCAAAACAGAATGATAGCTTTGCGCAGGGTATGGAAGAAGAACCCGTACCGAATTATCCTCTACAGTTAATTGGCCAGATTCAACTAACAACTCCCCCTGGTATGGGTCATAGAGTTTTGATAAGACATTGCAAACTTCATGAGAATTGACATACATTATTACCTCACTCAAGCCCTAATCCCCAGGGCTGCCACTAATTGCTTTGTGAATCGTACACGGGGAAAAACCTTATGAAAAGAAATGTTCTTGTTACATCGGCATTACCCTACGCTAACGGCCCTATACACCTTGGACATCTAATCGAGTATATACAATCTGATATATGGTGCCGTTACCACAAGCTATCAGACACAAACTGCTGGTATGTTTGCGCAGATGACGCACACGGAACCCCCGTAATGATCAGTGCTCAAAAAAGTAATATATCACCGGAAGAAATGATTGATAGAACAAAAAAAGATCATATACGTGATTTATCTGCATTTGGGATAGAATTTGACCACTACTCATCAACCCATACAGCCACCAATAAATATCACGTTTATCGAATTTATAACTCACTCAAGGCAAAAGGGCTCATCGACAAAAAATCTGTTGATCAACTATTTGATAAAGAAAAAAATGTTTTCCTACCAGACCGCTTTATCAAAGGTGAATGTCCTAAGTGTACGGCTCTGGATCAATATGGAGACGGATGTGAAGTATGTGGGTCCGTATATTCTCCAACGGAACTAAAAAGCCCGTACTCTGTTCTTAGTAAGTCAGTCCCTGTAATGAGAGCATCAGATCACTATTTCTTTCGTCTATCTGATAGTCGGTGTGTTTCTTTCCTGAAAGAATGGATACCAACTGCTGTACAGGATGAAACAGTACGAAAGCTTAAAGAATGGATAGGCGATAGTAGTAGTGGAGAAGCAAATTTGGCTGACTGGGATATTTCAAGAGATAAGCCATACTTCGGGTTTTCCATACCTGACGAGCCCGATAAATTTTTTTACGTATGGTTTGATGCCCCGATAGCCTATATAGCAACCTCTCACGAACTATGCAATGCAAATAAATTGTCTTGGAAGGATATATGGGAACCAGATTCAGAGTACGAAATTTACCACTTCATAGGCAAAGATATAGTTTACTTCCATACTCTTTTCTGGCCTTCATTGCTAAAATTCTCCGATACGAAACTACCTACTAAGGTTTTCATTCATGGATTTCTAACAATAAATCATGAAAAAATGTCTAAATCGAGAGGTAATTTCGTAAGTGCTAACGATTACCTATCGGCAAATCTAGACCCGGAGTGGATGAGATACTATGTAGCGGCTCACTCTGGGCGGGCAATTAAGGATATAGACCTAAACTGGACTGAGTTTCACAGCTTAATAAATAGTAATCTGATAGGAAAATACATAAATGTATTTAGCAGATCAGTAAAGTTTGCAGATATTCTAGGCGGAAACCTTCTAGCGTATGCTAAATTGGAGCAGGATGCCAAAGAACTTGAGATTAAACTACTAGAAATTAGGTCTAACATCCTTAAACTATATGAACTAAGAGAATTTTCTAAAGTAACACGTGAGGTAATGGGTGCTGCAGACAAAATAAATAAATACATAGATGAAAAAAAGCCTTGGCTATTGGTAAAGAATAGGTCAAAAGAGAACGACTACAAGCTGCTTTCGTGTGTATCTGCTGCCATAAGGGGATTCGTGATACTTACACTATACATGAAGCCAATAATTCCACGAACGGCACAAAGAGTAGAGGAAATGCTTGATTGTGGTTGTTGCATAGACGCGAGTACTCTACCGCGTTTGGAGCATGTAAGTATAGCGGTATCTCAAGATAGAACGCAATTGATGAACCGAGTTGGTCCAGAACACGAGGGCATGTTTACTTTTGACCAAAAGGATAAAAAATGAATAACCCAAAGTACCTAAGCATGTTTGATATGTTTAAAATAGGTATAGGCCCATCTAGTTCTCATACTGTAGGACCTATGGTTGCATCTGCTAGGTTCGTAAAAGAGTATGTAAGTCTTATTGATAAAACAGAGTCTATTCGTATAGTGCTTCATGGATCACTTGCAGCAACAGGAAAGGGTCATGGCACGGATAAAGCTGTAATCTCAGGACTTCTGGGACTAAATCCTGAAACTGTAGATCCTAATGAAATAGAGTTGATATTTAATAAGGCATTAGAAGAAAAACATATTGGACTTGGGGGAGTTAAAAACATTCCTTTCAACTACGAAACGGACATGTTTTTCGACAAAATACCATTGGATTTTCATCCAAATGCTTTAACGCTATCGCTTATTGACAAGGATGGTAATTGTTTAAAGACAAAAACATACTTTTCAGTTGGTGGTGGATTCATACAGGAACAAGGTGAGTGCGATCGTATTTACAGTAACAAAGCTACTAAACTGGTTCCATATCCTTTTAAATCAGCCAATGAACTTCTACAAATGTGTAATGAGCACGAACTAACCATTAGTGAGCTCATCTTGAAAAACGAAATGACCTTCTTGACGTACGATCAAATAATGGAAAAAACACTAAAAATATGGGATACCATGAAAGAATGTATAGAAATAGGATGTCGTACAGACGGAACTTTACCTGGTGGGCTTAATGTACAAAGAAGAGCTTCAGAACTTTTCAGAAAACTGTCCAAACATGACAAAAGCAATATTGGATTTCTTGAAACATGTGACTGGATTAATCTTTATGCAATGGCAGTAAACGAACAAAACGCTGCAGGAGGAAGAGTTGTTACAGCACCAACTAACGGTGCTGCTGGAATAATACCTGCTGTTCTTAAATATAGCGAACAGTTCTTACCTCAGTTCAGTGATGAAATGGTATTACAATTTCTTTTGACGGCAACGGCAATCGGGATTTTGTTTAAAACCAATGCATCTATTTCCGGAGCTGAGGTTGGTTGTCAGGGAGAAGTAGGATCAGCTTCTTCAATGGCTGCGGCTGGCTTGGCATCAATAATGAATGGCACACCGTTACAGATAGAAAACGCAGCTGAGATTGCTATTGAACATTCTCTGGGATTAACTTGTGATCCCATTGGGGGGCTTGTTCAAATCCCATGTATAGAAAGAAATGCCATTGCTTCTGTAAAATCAGTAAATGCTGCGCGTCTGGCTTTAAATGGAACTGGATCGCACCAAATATCACTTGATAGTGCTATAGAAACAATGCGTGAAACTGGAAAAGACATGCAGAAAAAGTATAAAGAAACATCCGAAGGAGGATTGGCTGTTCATTATAAACGAACCGTAAACTTTATAAATTGTTGAGATTATAATGTCTTCTTCATCAATTAGTTATTTTATTTCTTCTCTTGCAATACTACTTCTCGTCCTTGATCCCCTTGGAAACATAGCGGCTGTAGTAGCAATACTCCACAGTGTTGCGCCCAGTCGTAGAAGATTTTTTATATTACGTGAAGGATTCATAGCTACGCTTATTCTTTTGTTATTTATGTTTTTTGGAAACGGGATTTTATCGCTAATTAAACTATCTAGTAGTTCTTTGCAAATATCAGGTGGAATACTACTGTTTATAATATCTCTAGACTTGGTATTTCCAGGGGGGACAGTAAAAAATGCAAGCTCAACTGAGGGCTGTATAACTCATGAAGAGCCTTTTATATTCCCAGTTGCAGTTCCTTTACTTGCTGGTCCGTCGGCAATAGCTACGGTGATGTTACTGTCTAACCAAAGTTCTAAATTATTGAATTCATCAGCTTTGATAATTGCAATGATAATCTCTACTATCACTTTGCTTTCATCGGAATGGATATATAAGAGTCTTGGAAAACAGACGATGAATGCTATTGTTCGCTTAATGGGGCTTATTCTAAGTACCATATCAGTTCAAATGGTATTAGCGGGAATAAAGGAATTCGTGCACTCAATGTAAATTTTAAAGCCATATAAATCCAGTATCATTGCGTCGTTTTTCGACGGCAACAGTTGACGCCACAAACTCGCAGAAAATATGTTCATATAAATAATATCCCAATTAATCGCACTTAAGCAATGAGTAAACATTGGCTAATAGGTAGATTAGGGCTATATAAAGTGCCATTTGTACGCAATATTAGGAAAAATTTCTTGAGTATTAATCAGCTTAGTAATACCCTTCTTCTTTCTCTCTTAGGTTTACCTGGGGAATAGCTCATGCTTATTACCTTAACTATCATTTACATGATCTTTTCGATAATAGTAGGAATTTCATCAAAATTTCTAGTTAAAGATTCTAGGGACTATGCTGTTGCTGGAAGATCATTGCCTCTTCCTATTGTTGTAGGAACAGTTTTTTCAACGTGGTTTGGATCAGAGTCTGTACTGGGAATACCCCCAGAGTTCATGAAGGGTGGAATATCAGCTATAGCAGAAGATCCTATAGGTACGGCGGTGTGTCTTTTCATAATCGCTGCCTTTTTTGTACGATATTGGTATAACGGTAATTTCCTAACCATAGGCGACTTCTACCGAGAGCGCTTCTCAAGAACTGTAGAGCTTCTCTGTTCGATAGCAATATCCATATCTTACGTAGGTTGGGTAGCTGCTCAGCTTACCGCATTTGGTCTGGTTGTAAATGCTCTTTCTCAGGGACTTATTTCCAAAATATCTGGCATAGTCATAGGTTCTAGTGTAATAATTACATACACTGTATACGGTGGGATGTGGTCATTGGCAATAATAGACTTTTTTCAAATGATAATAATTATCGGTGGTCTGATATATATCTCGTACCACATGTCTTTAAAGCTTCCAGCTCCTTCAGTAATCATACAATCAATGAGAGATTCAGGAAAACTTTCTTTTTCACCGGAAGGTCATTCAATAAAAAACACAATAGAAATGGTAGCTGCTGTTGCCACTGCTTCACTTGGATCAATACCTCAAGAAGATATTTTCCAGAGAATAATATCTGCTAAAAGTGTATTTACAGCTCGAACCGGAGTTATCTTGGCAGGGATTCTTTACTTTTTTATCGCTACATTACCAATACTAATACTAGCTTATGGCTTTATACTAGCACCTGATTTAGCCAACTCAGACAGTCAAGTCATACTACCTCAAATAATCATGCAGCATACTTCAATTGGGACCCAGGTAGTGTTCTTTGGGGCTATGCTGTCTGCTATCATGAGCACGGCAAGTGGAGGCTTACTAGCTCCTGCGACCATTCTAACGAAAAATCTTATACAGCAGTACATGTCACCGATGCCAGACTACATAGTACTTTTGGTAACTCGGGTGGTCGTAGTTGTATTTGGTACAGTTGCAACCATTTTTTCGGCTATATCCAATGACAGCATATATAACATGGTTACAAACTCGGATAAAATAACTATGGTAATTCCTTTCGTTCCTCTAGTTGCGGGAACATATTGGAAAAAAGCAAATACGTCGGGGGCTGTAATAGCTATAAGCATGGGAATAATAGTATGGCTTGGATTCTCCGGTAACAAGATTAACAGCGCGGTACCACCTCACATAGCGGGACTTATAGCAGCAACTATAGGAATGGTACTTGGGTCTTATCTTCCAGACGTAAGTGCAAAAATAAAACTTAGAGTTTAGTATTATAAAAAATTTACATTTGTAAATACTTCTCGAACATCGTCAATGTCCTCGAGAGAAGATACGAGCTTTCTTACTTTTTTTTCTGAATCTGGGGACAGTGTAATTTCTGCTTCCGGTTGCATAACTATCCTAGACAGCTCAGGCACAAGAGATGCCTCTTCAAAAGCATTCTTGATGTCAAAAAAAGATGACGGCAACGTTGTAACCTCAATTGATCCATCATCTTGCTTAACGACATCTTCTACTTCATGCGATAAAGCTACTCCCATTATTTGTTCTTCTGAAACATATGGAGAAAATACTAGTAAGCCGCAATGTTTGAACATATAGGACACGCATCCTTCTGTTCCTAGGTTTCCTCCATACTTAGAAAATTCGTGTCTAACGGCAGCAACGGTACGAACCTTATTGTCAGTTAAACAATCCACAATAATTGCAGCACTATCAGGAGCGTACCCCTCATAACGTACCTCAATGTACTCTGCACCAAACAAAGCGCCGCTTCCCCTTTGTATTGCCCTATTAACAGTGTCTTTAGGCATATTGGAAGCACTAGCCTTTTCCATAGCTAAACGCAATGCCGGATTAGAACTGGGGTCCGCTCCTCCCTTTTTAGTAGAAACAGTAATTTCACGAATTATCTTAGTAAAAATACTACCTTTTTTTGCATCAGCAGCAGCTTTCTGATGCTTAATATTTGCCCACTTTGAATGTCCTGACATAAAAACTACCTTAAAAAAACACTCCGCAAACATTGTATCAAAACGAATTATGCGAATAAAATTCAAATTGTCTTTAGTCTTAGAGTTATATTGACTACATAATATTGATTTCTTAAAAATATACTAGGATAACGGGGTTGGTTGTGAGCAACGAATTGGTAAAGATACTAAAGGAAATGTCATCCCCAAGGATAGGAGACATAGCTGTAATTGCTGTCTTACTAATAGCAATAGGAACACAAATTACCACCCATACAAGCAACGGCCCGCTTTATCTAATCGTACGTAAATCAGGAAAAATCACACATAAGTATTTATTACCATTAAGGCAAAAGATTAAACTGAACGGGGCAATAGGATTTACTGAAGTAGAAATAAGTGATTATCGTGTACGAGTAACAAAGGACCCTGGCCCAAGACAAATATGTGTTAGACAAGGTTGGATAGAAAAAAACAACTCTGTTCTAATTTGCGCCCCAAGTGAAATAACACTTGAAATTAAAGGAGATAAGCATCAATATGACAGCACGTCCTACTAAACACATATCTTACACTCCTAATCCAGACGATGCACTGATATCGCAGCTTGCAGCTCTATCTATAGGATTATCAGCAATAGACAACAGCCTTCCTAGCATATTCTTGGGAATAAAGCCTGGGCTAGCGAACATAATAACTCTGTTTGCATACAACACCGGGGGGATAAACAGAGCAACGTGGGTGGCTACATTAAGGATAATATCAGCCGGACTTATTTTTGGTTCGCTGGGTACCCCTGGGTTCATACTATCAATATCGGGATCAACACTGAGCCTAGCATCGCTTATATTAGCTAAATATCTGCCACAAAAATACTTCAGCCTGATTTCAACTAGCATAATATGCGCTATATTCCACTACGTAGGGCAAATATCGGCCGCGTACGTAGTACTAATACCATCAAAATCACTGTTTAGTCTCATACCGATATTTGTAATATCAGCAGTAGTGACAGGATACATCAATGGATCCATAGCCAATCATCTGATTAAAAATACTACGAGCCTTACCCCGGCACTAAAGTAAATCCGCTTTGGCTGCTTTCTTCCGAACCTGACCAGGTATGCAAACCACCCATGCGAGGAGGCCCGCGCCTAGGATTGTACCACAGTACCCATAAAAATTGGCAGACATATATGAAACGGCTGATATTACAAACAATTGTAAAGCCAAACTAAACAAGCCATTCTCATAAACACTCCTAACTCAACTTGCTCAAAAAATTTACAACAAGGAAGTGCAACTACATCATCAGATATCTCTAAATTACGATTAAGAGGCTGGGGATGAATTACTATGGCACCTTCCTTTAACCTTTCAGCGTGAGAACGCTTAAAGCCGTAATTAGCTACGTATTCATCCAAATTTATATTTTCATTATCCGAGAATCTTTCACGCTGTACTCTCAACAAAGAAACAACATCAACCCCAGAAAGTCCTTCCTCCAGAGAAGAGGTGGTATTGACAGAAGAAAATAAAACATCCTTACTAGGATCTGGAAGAAACGATGACGGTCCCACAAGGCGTATATCCCTGCAGCCAAGGGTCTTTAAAATCTGAACTTGTGATCTAGCAACACGACTATGAACAACATCACCAAGTATAAGAACAGAGACATCATCAAGCCTGGAGTTGTACTTACTTATACAAAAAACATCAAGTAAGCCTTGTGTTGGGTGATGTCTAGCCCCATGCCCACCACTTATCACATGAGCATCAAGTGGAAAGTCTACCAGCAACCGATCAAAAAAATCACCATCCGAATGTCTAATTATAAGAAAATCGGCACCTAGGCTGACTATATTACGGAGCGTATCCTCAAAAGTTTCACCTTTAGATAAAGAAGAACCATGGGAACAAAAATCGAAAACCTCAGCACCAACCCTACGTGCAGCAACCTCAAAGGATATTCTAGTTCTAGTAGAATCTTCTAAAAATACGGTAAACACACTCGAGCCACGCAGCTTGTCCAAAAGTAGTGAACCACTCCCAGCCAAAGCAGCCAACTCAAACAAGCGCTCCACATCTGATACGCTAAGCGCACCCGGATCAACTAAATGAAACGACAAAAAGCCCTCAAAATTAAGCTAAGCGAGAAAAATCAGGACGGCCACCGTCGTCATCTCCACCGCCATCAGTACCTGAAGGAGAAGGCCCGCCAGTACCACCAGCAGGAGCACGGCGATCATAACGACTCACCCCCTTCATTATCTCATCATTAACGGACTCCTTAACTTCCTTCGAGAACTCAACAAACTGAGTCAAAATGTTCTCAAAAAGCTGACAGTTAAGCATGTCGACAACATGAGAAAAAACAAGGGTAAGCTCAGACGAATTAGGATTAAGCGCCAGCCACGTACCTCGGTTCTCATTGGCATAAATATTGCGACGAAGAACTATCTCGTAGCCCTCCCTTACTTTGTAGTCAGGAATAACAAAAAGAGGGGCGAAGAAGACAACAAAGTCACCATTCTCCGGAACCTCTATGATCCAACGGTTAGTCCTGTCCTTATCAACAAGAACACAAACGCCATCAATAAGGGAAAACTTGGTCCCTAGCTTCTGAGAAATCTCTTTTAAAAAACCATCAATCTTAGTGGAATTATCCATGCCACACCAATAAAAAATTAAACACCCAGCCCCAAATCACCAAACAATCTATCAAAACTAACCCAAAAAATCTAGGAACACAGTAGGTATATACGAAAAACAATCACACATCTATATTCTTAACCTTAAGGGCATTATTCTCTATGAATAAACGCCTAGGCTCTACAACATCTCCCATAAGGGTACTAAAAACGCCATCAGCTTCAACCATATCGTCAATCTTTACTCTCAACAAGCGCCTAGAGTCCTTATTTAGGGTTGTCTCCCATAACTGATCGGGATTCATTTCTCCCAAACCTTTGTATCTCTGGTAGGTCATACCATCTTGTACAACCTTCATAATGCTATCTAAAGCCTCAACAAAGGATGGAAATATACTAACTTCATTGTCTTTTTCAACAGACACAACCCTATTAGGAAAAGATAGGGCATTTTTTTCAGCAAAAGACTTTAGAGTTAAATAGTTTGAGGAAAAGAAAAAATCTGAAGGAACAACAGTCTCAACACTATTTCCAAAACTGGTACTATGAAAATGCAAAAACACAGCATTATCAGTTACTTCAGTTGTACAAAAAACGGAATCGACAGATAAAACTTTGTTTAACTCATCAACTGAAAGTAAAAATTTCTCTCTTGAAGAAAAATCAATAGCTACACCTTTCATTATTGCTAAGAGAAACGATGGGTCATAGATACTAGAAAAACTTTTAACAACAGATTTGGCGGAGAAATAATCCTGAGCTAACACAAGAACATCTTCTCTAGATAGCTTTTTATCTCCATCAAAAAACGCATAATTGTCAAGAGCAGTTGACAAAATATAGGACATCATTTCACTGTCATCTCTGATGTATCGCTCTGATTTTCCCCTCTTCACACGGTACAAAGGAGGCTGAGCTATGTAAATATGACCTCTTTCGATTATTTCTGGCATCTGTCTGTAGAAAAACGTAAGCAAAAGCGTCCTTATATGCGAACCGTCTACATCAGCATCAGTCATTATGATAACTCTATGGTACCTGAGCTTATCGATGTTATAGTCATCCTTGCCAATACCTGTTCCCAAGGTTTGAATGAGTGTAATTATTTCCTGAGATTCCAACAATCTATCATATCTTGCTTTCTCTACGTTTAAAATCTTACCCTTCAAAGGAAGAATAGCCTGATATTTCCTGTCTCGTCCTTGTTTTGCAGAACCACCTGCTGAATCACCTTCAACAAGGAACAACTCGCTCTTAGATGGATCCTTTTCCTGACAGTCTGCCAATTTAGCAGAAAGCCCCATGGAGTCTAATACTCCCTTTCTTCTAGTTAAATCACGAGCCCTCCTAGCTGCTTCACGAGCCCTGGATGATTCAACTATCTTGGCACAAATTATTTTTGAATCACTAGGATGTTCAAGCAAATATTCTGTTAGTTTTGATGTAACAAACTCATCAACCACCTGCCTAACTTCAGATGAAACCAGCTTCTCTTTGGTCTGAGATGAAAATTTTGGCTCAGAGACCTTAACAGAAAGAACACAAGTAAGGCCCTCACGCATATCCTCACCAATAATTTCTACTTTATTCTTCTTCAATAAATCATTCTTTTCAATATACTGATTAATGGTTCTAGTGATGGCAGAACGTAATCCAGTTAAGTGAGTTCCACCATCACGCTGTGGAATATTATTAGTAAAACACAAAACATTTTCGCTGTATGAAGAGTTCCACTGCATGGCAACTTCAACACCTGTATTATTTATCATCCCACGAGCATAAAACATCGTCTGATGAATTGACGGGCGCGAGCTATCTACATACTCTACAAAACTTTTAACTCCACCGGTAAAATTAAAGCTTTCTTGACGAGAGTTTGGACGATCAACTAAAAAAATATTGACCCCGTTATTTAAAAACGAAAGCTCACGCAAACGTTTTGCCAGGGCCTCATAACTAAACTTTATGATAGTAAAAATTTCTTTATCAGGTAAAAAGTGAATAAAGGTACCTCGACTGGTGGAATTGCCAACTTCCTCCAATGAAGAAGTTGGAATCCCCTTTTCAAAAGTCATTTTGTACTCTTTACCATCCCTGCAAATAACAAGTATTAACCATTCAGATAAGGCATTTACGCAGGAAACTCCAACACCATGCAACCCGCCAGAAACCTTGTAAGAATTATTATCAAATTTCCCTCCAGCATGAAGCTCTGTCATAACTATCTCTGCTGCAGAGCGATTCATTTCATCATCTTCTTTTATACCCGTAGGAATTCCTCTGCCATTATCTTGAACACTTACTGAATTATCTGCATGAATAGTTAAGGTAATATCTGTACAATGCCCAGCCAATGATTCATCAATTGAATTATCAATAACCTCAAAAACCATATGATGCAAACCACTACCATCGGCAGTATCTCCAATATACATACCGGGACGCTTGCGAACAGCTTCCAGTCCTTTTAGAACCCGAATACTTGAAGAATCATAGGTCTCTGTCACAAGAAACTCCTTGGATATTACAAAGATAACAAACTTGCTAAACTTAACTAAATGCGCAGTGGCATAACCAAATAGCCGTATGTACCATTATCCTTTTCAGGGAAAATAAGCAACGAATTTTTTTCGAAACTAATCGAAAAACACACCACACAATCAGAAAATCCTGACAGGATATCAGTAATATAGTTTATATTGTATGCAACTTCGTGTGTTTGGCCGCTATACGATATATCAAGTTCTTCACATGCTTCTTCAAAATCTGTTGATAAAGATAAAAAAGAAACTTTTCCTGGGGATAACACCATACGCACACAAGGAAATTTATCCTGACAAAACACTGATATCCTCAATAGGCTCTGCAAAATTAAAGATTTATCAACACTACAGGAAATATTAAAATCAGAAGGGAGAAGCTTTGTATGATCAGGAAATGTGCCCTCTATAAGCTTAGACAAAAGAACAGTTGAGCTGTAAGAAAATTGCACCTGAAATTTAGTAACAGAAAGGTGCACAATATCCTCCCTATCAACAAGTGTTCTGGAAAGTTCAGACACAGTTTTCTGTGGAAGAATTACACTAAAATCTTCACAACGAACCCCTGATGAAATTTTAGCAAACGCCATTCGGTGACCATCAGTAGCAACGAGAAACACTTCCCCTTTACTGACTTTTAGTTGAACTCCTTGAAGAAAAAAACGAATATCTTGAGCGCTAGCCGCAGGCTTTACCAAAAGCAACCACTTTCTAAGAACAATCTGTGGAAAGGAAAGCTCCCAGCATATTTTATCACGTAGTAATAAAATAGGAAAATTGTCTTCCGGAAGTGTGGATAAAGAATACCTACTTCTACCAAACAACAATGTGAACTTTGAGGGTTCAATAATTAATTTTATGTGAGTTCCTAGGGTAATTCCCTTTAATATATCAAGGCACTTACGAGCATTAACTGTAAAAGCAATTGGTTCTGAGGAAAATGTTTCAAAAAATGATTGCATTTGAATTTCACCATCAGAAGCAATCATAGTACATCCGGAACCATTTATAGTTACCAGTATATGTCCCAATATGGGAATTCGTTGCTTGCGTTCTACCGTTCCAATTAATTTTTGCAATGGCTGCAAAAAATTATCTACAAGTATATCTATATTGTTCGTCAGTGACATTTACTCTTCCTACAATGTTATTCAACATTTTCTAGCTTATTACTATTAGTTCATTTTTTATTTATTTTTAAATAATACTATAATAATAATAGCGAGCTTAACTATGTATATAACTCCTATTGTTCTTTATTCATTAGTGAGTTATATTTGATATAGGGCTGTGCGTAACTCCGTATAAGCATGTGATTAAAATTGGATAAAAATCCGTTTTCCTGAAAAACGGGTTTTTATTAACAGTAATCAGGGGTTCTGTTAACATGTTTAGTTGGTGTTGTATTGTTATGTGTGGACAAATGTATGAATAAGTTGCTTGGTATCGCAGGTGGACGCTTATTCTCAATTAAATAATAATAATTTTTTTTACTAACAGTATGTTGATAAGTTTGTAGATATAGCTCTTGTTACTTATACATAGTACTAATTCTGGTTCCTTCATTTAGTCTTGCTGAGTTTTCTCATTGCCGCTTAGATATAATGAGAAAGTGGTATATTATTCATGCTAATCGCTACTCTAAGCACACTTAGCGCGGAGTTGGTTGCTTTTTAGGATCTTACTATCATGGTTGAATCTTTAGGTACAGAGTTTTCCCTTTCAGTTCCTTCGTGGATTGAGCACGATGAGCTGGTGTCTTGGGTACAGGAAGTGATGTCCCTTACTAAACCAAGAGAAGTTCACTGGTGCGATGGTTCTAAGCAGGAATATGATGCTTTGTGCCAACTTTTAGTGCGCTCAGGAACTTTTATTGAGTTGAACTCAGACAACTACCCTGGGTGTTTCTTGTCTCTCTCTGATTTATCGGATGTTGCCCGTGTTGAGGACAGAACTTTTATTTGTACAGATAGTCCAGATCAAGCAGGTCCTACGAACAATTGGCGTTCTCCCAAGGATATGAAGTCTGTTTTAAGCCATCTGTTTGATGGCTGCATGCGTGGCAGGACTATGTACATTATTCCTTTTTGCATGGGACATGTTGATTCTAAATGGTCTGTTATTGGTGCTGAGATTACAGACTCTGCATATGTTTCCGTAAACATGCACATTATGACGCGGGTTGGTATTCCTGTAGCTAGGAAGTTGGGTAAAAAAAATAAGTTTGTTAAGTGTTTACATTCGTGTGGCAGACCGCTGATAGAAAAAGAGGACAATGTTTCTTGGCCTTGTAACGATGTAAAGTACATTACTCATTTTCCACAAAGTCGTGAAATTATGTCTTTTGGTTCCGGATACGGTGGCAATGCTCTTCTGGGTAAAAAGTGCTTAGCTTTAAGGCTGGCTTCATGTATGGCTAGAGAAGAAGGTTGGCTGGCTGAGCACATGCTTATTTTGGGTTGTGAATCTCCTGATGGTAAAAAGAGTTACGTAGCTGCGGCGTTTCCTTCCGCATGCGGAAAAACTAATTTCGCAATGATGATTCCCCCTAAAGGGATGGATGGTTGGAAATTTACTACTGTAGGTGATGATATTGCCTGGATACATTTGGGAGGCGATTCCCGATTTTATGCTACTAACGCTGAAAATGGTTATTTCGGTGTTGTTCCAGGGACATCGCCTAAGACTAATCCGAACGCTATTGCAACACTGGGTAAGAATACTATTTTTACTAATGTTGCTGTTGATAGCAACGGTTGTCCCTGGTGGGAGGGGCTAACTGATAATCCTCCTTCTTCATTGATTGATTGGAGAGGACAGCCTTGGACTCCGGGCAGTTCTTCTACCGCGGCCCATCCTAATGCTAGGTTTACTTCTCCTGCGGCTCAGTGTCCATCTATGGATGCGGACTGGGATTATCCTGGTGGTGTTCCTATATCGGCATTTATTTTTGGGGGGCGTAGGTCGACTACAGTTCCTCTCGTATTAGAAACAGAGGATTGGACTGCTGGAGTTTATTTTGCTTCTACATTGGCCTCTGAGACTACAGCTTCTGCATCCTCTGAGGTTGGTGTTGTTCGTATTGATCCATTTGCGATGCTTCCTTTTTGTGGTTATAACATGGCTGATTACTTTCAGCACTGGCTCGATATGGGTAAAAAAGTTTCTTCTACTTCCCGTCCTCCTGTTTTTTTGGTTAACTGGTTTCTTAAAGAAGATGGAGAGTTCTTGTGGCCAGGTTTTTGTGATAATGCCCGAATTCTTAAATGGATAATTCAGCGATGCAGAGGTGAGGTTGGTGCTGAGGAGAATAAGTTGGGATTTTATCCTAGATATGATGACGTTGATTGGAACGGACTTGATTTTCCTAGATCGCGTTTTGATAAGATAATTAGCGTTGATAGTGATTTGTGGGCCCTGGAGCTTAGTAATAGAGATGAATTTTTGAAAAAATTTGGAGATAGACTTCCTAAGGCTCTTCACGAGTATCATTGTCGCATGATGAAGAAGTTTGTTAAGGATTAGTATTTGCTGCAATAGTTGTAACTTAGTTCATGCATTAGTGATATTGGAGTGGCTATGACGGACTTTGGTGATGGCCACTTGTCGACCATTCGTTTTAGAATCATAGTTGTTGCTGTTGTTTTATTTTTCTTTGTTGTGGTTGTTATGGCGCACCTGTTTGAGGTCCAGGTGCTTAGGCATTATTTTTACAAAAAGTTAGCTGATAGCAATCGCATTGTTCTTGTTCCAATGCATCCTAGGCGTGGGGTTATACGTGATCGTTTGGGTAGGGTTGTTGCGGATACAAGATTTCATCATACAATTGATATAAAAATAAATTACCTTATATCTCACCAAAATTTACTAGACAGACTTTCCTTATTTTTTCCTATTTCTGAGGAAGATAAGAAATCTATTTTGATGTCTATTCGAGGAGCCCACCATGGTGATCAATCTATTACCATAAAGGATGAGTTATCTGATGTTGATATAGCTAGGTTTTATGCTCATCATTTTTTGTTTCCGTATGCCAGTATAGGAACCCACTTTATAAGATACTATCCTCATGGTAGTACAGCTTCGCATCTTATAGGGTACATGGGGCATATTTCTGATGGAGATTGGAAATATCTTGAAGAAACTCATGCATCTGGTAATTACCAGGGCACGCGTTTTATTGGCAAGCAGGGTGTTGAAAAACAGTATGAAGCTTATTTGCACGGCATTACTGGCTATTCAGCATCAGAGGTAACAGCGACGGGTCAAGTTGTTCGTAATCTAGGTACTAAGCAACCTCAAGACGGTGCAGAGTTGTATTTAACGATTGATCTTTCTTTGCAAGAAGTTGTTGAGAAATTAATTCATGGTAAGCGTGGTGCAATAGTAGTCTTGGATCCTAAAACGGGTGAGATAATGGCATTTGCTAGTTCTCCTAACGTTGATCCAAACTTATTTGCAAGTGGTATTGATACCAAGTACTGGAAAAAATACATACATGATCAAAATCACCCGCTAATTAATCGTGTTGTTGGAAGCTTGTATGCACCTGGGTCTATCTATAAGCCCTACGTGGCTTTAGCTGCTCTGTCTTTGGGGTATCGTACCCCATCTCAGACTATTTTTGATAAAGGGTACTTTTTTCTGGGTAACCACAAATTTCGTGACGATTCCAGATCTGGACATGGATACATAAACATATATGATGCTATTTCCGTCTCATGTGATGTTTACTTTTTTCAGCTAGCCTACGAGATGGGGCCAGATGTAATTCATGATTTCAACAAGCAATTTGGATTTGGAGATAAGACGGGAATTGATCTTCCTTATGAAATTTCTGGAATTTTGCCGTCACGTGAATGGAAAAAGTCAAGGATTCATCAAAATTGGTATGACGGTGATTCAGTTAGTTTAGGTGTGGGTCAGGGATATAATTCTTTTACTCCGATACAAGTTGCACAGGCTCTTCAGGTTTTATCTGACAAAGGAGAGATGATGCAGCTTCACGTGGTGAGAGCAATAAAGGGATCGGATAACAAAATTGTTAACGTTCCTCCGCACATAAAAAGAGTAATTAAATTGGATACTTCTAGCTACAATGGAGTAATTCAGGCTATGCAACGAGCTTGTAAGGATGGAACAGCCAAAGAAGTTTTTAAAGACTTCCCTTACTCTATAGCTGGGAAGACTGGTACAGCCCAAGTTATTAATATGAAAGATCGTTACAATCCACTAAATGTGGATGAGTTTCAACGAGATCACTCTTGGTTTATAGCTTTTTCACCTGTAGATAAACCTAAAATTGCTGTGGTAGCTCTAGTTGAAAATGGTGGCTGGGGTGCACAATCAGCCGCGCCAATTGTGAGAAACATCATGGAGTTTTATTACTCCCATATCGAGTCTACTTGATGTGTTAATAGATCATTTAAGTGTACTACTATGGTTGAAGATAAAAAGTGGACTAATTTTATAGATTTTAATTTGTTGCTTAATGCTCTCTTTATTTGTTGTGCCGGTTTTATGGTTCTGGTTTCAGTCAATCCAGCAAAACTTTGGTCGGGAGTTTTTCATTTATGCGTTTCTTTAGTACTTATGTACTGGGCTGCTACTCGCTCTTTGTCCACCTTGCAGAAGTTTGCTTTTAGGTATTATTTTTTATGTCTAATATTGTTAGCTGCTGTGTTTTTTTGGGGCGATACCTCTAAAGGAGCAAAAAGGTGGCTTAATTTTGGTCTTTTTCGTCTTCAGCCCTCGGAGTTGATGAAGGTTGCTATACCATTACTGTTGTCGTCGATGTTTTCACAGAAGGACAAAAATATTGATGTAGGAACATATTTTTTTGCGACAATTGTGTTAGTGGTCCCGGTTTTCCTAGTGCTTAAGCAGCCTGATTTGGGAACAGCTTTGCTCATTTTTTCGTCTGGATTTTGTGTTTTGGTTCTTGTAGGTCTAAGCTGGAAGGTTATTCTATTTGGAGTAATTTCTATTGCTCTGTTGTACCCATTTTTGTGTGGGACTCCTTTTCCATCTATTATTCACCACCCTTTGCTACATTCGTATCAATGTAAGAGACTATTTATTTTTTGGGACCCGTATGCTGATCCTTTTGGATCTGGTTATCATACTATTCAAGCCACGATAGCCATAGGATCTGGCGGTTTTTGGGGAGAGGGATGGCTTCACGGAACTCAGTCCCATCTTGATTTTATTCCTGAATCTCATACAGATTTTGCATTTGCTGTTTTCGCAGAAGAGTTTGGTTTCTTTGGATCGTCAATTCTATTGCTACTATATGGGAATTTGATACTTAGAAGTTTTTGGATTGCATGGAGCTCGCAGTCTGTTTTTTCCAGTCTTCTGGCAGGTAGCTTGGCATGCACATTTCTAACATATGTATCTGCTAACATAGGAATGGTTACAGGACTGATTCCTGTTGTTGGTGTCCCGTTACCATATGTTAGTTACGGTGGATCTTCAATGATGACTTTATTTTTTTCTTTGGGTCTTTTAATGAGCATTCACCGCCAACGCCATTTGGTTTCTGTATAATTTTGTATAGTTTGTATTTGGTGTACAATTCCTGGTTACTTATGGAGTCTTGTAATAGTGGCTAATTCCTCTGAAGAATTATATGGAAGTTGATACTACTACTGTTAGTGGATTTTGGTCTTTTTGTTCCGATAAGCTTCGTGAGGAGCTTCCTGGCCAGCAATTTTCTACTTGGATTAAGCCTCTTTTTGTTGTTGACGGAGCCGACTCTTCTGGCGTTGTGTCTGTTGTTGCTCCAAACCGTTTTGTTTTGCAGTGGATACGTGAAAGGTATCTTCCACGTATTCAGCAGTTGGCCGATGAGTATAGGGGTGGATCTGTATGGAAGGTTGCTTTGGTTTTACCAAAGCCTGGTTCTCACTCCAGGCCTGTTACCTTGCCAGTTAATGTAAGTGGAAATATAAGGAAGCCTTTAGTAGCACCTAATATAGACATAGACGCTTCTGACTCTTCTGGTACCAATGTTTCTGAATCACCCAATTGTGTGTCTGTGGCTGATTCTTCTCGTGGTGCTTATGAAAGGACACGTCTTAATGAGCATTTGACATTTGCTGAATTGGTGCGTGGTAAAGCAAATGATTTGGCTAATGCTGCTGCTAGGCAGGTCGCCCAAAGTCCTGGGTATTCATATAATCCACTTTTTATTTATGGTGGGGTTGGTTTGGGCAAGACTCATCTTATACAGGCTATTGGTAACAATGCCTTTGGTAACAATCCAGCTTGCGTTGTCCGTTATATACACGCAAACGACTACTATGCTGATGTTGTGAAAGCATATCAACAAGGTTCGTTCGATTCCTTTGCAAGGTACTATCGTTCTTTGGATGTGTTGCTGATTGATGATATTCAGTTTTTTAACAATAAGACTCGTACTCAGGAAGAGTTCTTTCATGTATTCAATGCATTGATAGAATCAAAAAAGCAAATAGTTATAACATGCGATACCTATCCTAAAGATATAACAGGTCTTAGTGATCGCTTGATTTCTCGTTTTGACTGGGGACTGACCGTTGCTATTGAGCCACCAGAGCCGGAAATGAGGGTAGCTATTCTCATGAAGAAAGCAGAAGCAGAGGGAATAATTCTCCATGAGGATGTGTCTTTCTTTATTGCCAAGCACCTAAAGTCAAATGTAAGAGAGTTAGAAGGTGCCTTAAATAAAGTTTTAGCGTACGCTCGCTTCCATGGGCGAGACATCACTCTAGAACTTGCAAGAGAAGCACTGAAGGACCTTTTAAATACCTACAATAGACAAATTACGATTGATCTTATACAAAAGACCGTCGCTGAATATTTTAAGATAAAGGTATCAGAGCTTTACTCTAAAAAAAGGTCTATTAGTATTGCACGTCCGCGCCAGATTGCCATGGCTCTTGCGCGGGAGCTTACTCCTGCTAGCTTGCCATTAATAGGAGAGGCGTTTGGAGGGAGGGATCATACCACTGTGCTTCATGCATGCAGACACGTTGCCAGCTTACGGCAGAAGGATCCCAGGATAAACCATGACGTTCATGTTCTATTACAGGTTCTTAAGGGGTAGTGTTTATATTGGTGTCTCTTCAGAAGATGTGGATCTTAGTTGAGGTGCAAGCAGCATACGGTAGAACAATGGATATAGAATTGCAGATGTTATTGGAGACACGAATATACCTAGTGGTGGATATTTTCCTAGAACTAGTACAAACAGAGCTGATAACAATATATTTTTTATTAATAAAGTTAAAGACATGAGTAAAGCCTGTGCTTTGGGGGTTATAGATAGAAATCGTACAGATATGTGGTTTGCTATAGCAGATGTGATTGTGTAGCAAAGAGCGTTAAGTCCTATCGTGGTGTTAAAATACAAATCAATTATAATCCCAATAAGGAATCCTGTTCCCTGCTTTACAATTCTTCCTTCTCTCAGGAACCAAAAAATTAGAACGATGTCTAGTACATTTACTAATTCAGCTGCTTTACCAAGAGATATATTTATTAGAAATGCTATAAATATTGTGGAGCGTACAAACAATGGACTTACCGGAAGTAGTATAGTTTGCTTTCCTCGAAGAAGCGGCATGGGACACCTCGCTTATTGTTTACATAGATGGTTTTGAGTTGCTATGTATCTTTCATCTCCCAAGTTAACTTTATGAGGTGAAGAAATAACTGACACATAAGGGGATAGTCTTTCCGTTGCTATAGGTTTGGCAATTACTCTCACTGATTTGTCTGCATTTGTTACTATTTTGGTTACAGTGCCAATTTTTATCTGTCCTGGGTATAACCCATCCAGTCCTGATGTTACTACAGAGTCACCGGGGCTAGTTTTAACATCGTCTGGCAAGTATGATATTTCTATAAATTTTCCTCTACCAAAAGCTATTCCTATGTCATTGTTTGGTAATATTTTAACTGGTGTTTCCTGATTTATTTCTGTTAGCAATGTGACTTCAGCGTGATGTTGGTAAAGTCTAGTAACTTGACCAATTAACCCTTGCTCATTTATCACTGGATCTCCAAGGGCAATGCTATCAGAAAGTCCCTTGTTTAAGGTTATTTCATTGATAAAGGGGTTTAATCCAATCTGCACTATTTGGGCTGCAACCAAATGTGTGTGGCTGTTTTCATTAACTAGTTTAAGAATGTGTAATAAGTTTTCGTTTTGCTCTTTTAGAGATAAAAGATAATTTTCCTCAATTCTTTTGTGAGAAAGCTCCATGGATAGCGCTGATACCTTTTTTGCGTTTGTTAGTGCATTAGCAAGTGCAGACGTAACTATGTAGGGAAGTTCTGTAATATTTAATATATATTCTTGTACAGGCTTTATGCATGAGCCAACAAAGAATTTTACTTTTTCTAGCTTGTTATACCCATGATCAAGTGTCATAAAGCTCAATGAAAGAATTATGTAGATAATGGTCCACATTTTTTCGTGAAACTCATTTCTTTTAAAGAACAGACGCTGTTTTTCTATTACTACTTTTTCAGGATATGGCATATCTACTCAGAAGCAAAGACACCTATCATTTTATCCATGCGCTCTAAGGCGATACCAGAACCCTGAACAACACATGTTAGTGGCTCCTCTGAAACAAATACTGGTAGACCTGTCTCCTCGGTGAGCAGTCTATCCAAGTTTCTAAGAAGAGCACCCCCACCAGTTAAAATCATGCCACGATCTGCTATGTCTGCCCCCAGCTCTGGAGGAGTTTTCTCCAACGCAATTTTTACGGCACCTATTATGCTGTTTAGTGGCTCAGAAATTGCTTCAAGTATTTCATTTGAAGAAATTGTAAAACTTCTTGGTATTCCTTCAGCCAGGTTTCTTCCTTTGACCTCAATATCACGCACTTCTCGACAAGGGAAGGCAGATCCTATTTGTTTTTTTATAAGTTCTGACGTTGCTTCTCCGATTAACATCCCGTAATTTCTTCGAATGTAGTTAATAATTGCCTCATCAAATTTGTCTCCTCCTACCCGCACTGATCCTGCATAAACCATTCCTCCAAGAGATATAATTCCAACCTCCGTTGTTCCTCCGCCTATATCAACTACCATGGATCCTGTTGCCTCTTCTACCGGAAGCCCAGCACCTATAGCAGCAGCCATGGGTTCTTCTATAAGGTAGACTTGGGATGCTCCAGCGCCGAGGGCAGATTCTCTTATTGCGCGTCTTTCAACCTGAGTTGATCCGCATGGAACGCAGATAATGATTCTTGGGCTAGGTGTAAAAATGGAGGTGGGATGAACCTTTTTAATGAACTGTTTTAGCATTTGCTCAGTTACAGCAAAGTCTGCTATAACTCCGTCCTTCATAGGACGTATGGCAACTATGTTTCCAGGAGTTTTTCCTAGCATTTGTTTTGCCTCTGCACCAACCGCCTGAACGGATCTTTTTCCGTTAGGACCACCTGCTTGTCTTATTGCTACTACTGATGGTTCATCCAGCAATACCCCTTTGCCCCTAACGTATATTAGTGTATTGGCTGTGCCTAGGTCTATTGCAAGGTCGTTGGAAAAGTAACTTTTTATACTTTCAAACATATTGACTAACCCCTGACGTAATTCGTCTATTTATTTAACATTATTGCATAGTTGATTATATTTTTTATAGCAAGCCTAATAACCAACCAAACCTGAAATTGTGATAGAGATAGAATATAACTAAAGTTTGTTTTATGCTGTTTTAGCGGGTGACTTTGTGCCCAAATTTTGGGCGGTTTATTTTTTTAATATGATCTAAATTTCTGGTAGCATCTCTATTTTTGTTGTTGAGGGTTTGAGGTATTGGTCGATGGATGAGGATGGTGCTTGTTGCGTATCATATCAGGATGTTTGTGAGCTTGCAGCAATCTCCAGGCTTAGTTTATCTGAATCTGAGTGTTCTTCCATTAAAGATCACCTTAACAGCATTTCTCGCACTATTGATAAGCTGTCGAACTACGATTCTATAGAAGGTGTGGACCCTATGGTTTGCCCGCTTGAGTACGGATTGGCTCTTAGGGATGATTCTATTAAAGTGGGGGATTGCAGTGCACAGCTCGAGAAAGTGGCCCCTCTTTTTGAGGAGGGCTTGTACATTGTTCCTGCAGTTATTGCAAAAAGATAATATCTATGTCTATGATTTTGAAGCCAGTATATGAGTTGTCGCAAGATCTGGTTTTAAGAAGGATATCAAGTGAGGAGGTTGTTACCTTCTTCATGGATCGTATTGAGTCTTTGAATCCAATAATTAATGCCATCATTTCCTTCGATAGAGAAAAATCATTGGCAAAAGCTAGAGATATAGATCACAAGCGTGCATATGGCAAGTTTGATATGTCCAGATGTGCTGGTCTTCCTGTTGTGCACAAAGATATTTTCTGTACTAGTGATCTGCCTACCACTTGTGGCTCACGTATGTTAAAAGACTTTATTAGTCCCTATGATGCTCATATTGTTTCCGTTCTCAATAATAAAGGGTTTATTACTCTCGGGAAGTCTAATATGGACGAGTTTGCTATGGGCGCTTCCAATGAAAACTCATTTTTTGGTCCTGTGCATAATCCCTGGGAATTGGGCAGAGTTCCTGGGGGATCGTCCGGAGGTTCAGCTTCTGTTGTTGCTGCGTTGATGTCTCCTTTGTCTACTGGTACCGATACTGGTGGCTCTGTAAGGCAACCGGCAGCTTTGTCTGGTATAACTGCGTTGAAACCGACCTATGGCTTGGTCTCCCGCTATGGTCTTATAGCTTTTGCTTCTTCTTTTGATCAGGCTGGGCCAATGGCTCGTTCAGCTGCAGATTGCGCCTTTTTGTTACAGGAGATGGTTGATTATGATGAGCGAGACTCAACTCAAGCTAATAGGTCCCCAGTACGATATTTTGATGATTTAATGTCTTCCAGTAATGATTTGTCGGGTTTATGTATAGGTGTGGTGGAGGAATTTTTTTCTCCTGAGTTAGACCCAGAGTTGCTGTCTATTGTTGATAGAGCTATCGGCGAGTTATGTAAGATGGGGGCTAACCTTAAGAAGGTATCGTTACCAGAGGTTGAGTTTTCGGTAGCCCTATACTACGTTTTAGCTTCTGCTGAAGCTGCTTCAAATCTTGCTCGTTTTGATGGGGTGAGGTACGGCTTTCGTTCTGATACTCCTTTTAATTCTTTAGAGGAATTTTACTCCAACAATAGGGGTGAGGGATTTGGGGAGGAAGTTAAAAGGCGTATTCTTACTGGAAATTTTGTTCTCTCAAAGAGTAACTATGAACGATACTATCTAAGGGCCCAGAGGATTAGACGTATTTTGTACAATAATTTTATATCTGTACTTTCTTCGTGTGACATATTGGTTGGTCCTACTTCTCCTACGGTTGCTTTTCGTATGGGAGAAAAAGCAGTAGATGCTATATCCATGTACTTTTCAGATGTGTTTACCATACCAGCTAATTTGGTGGGTATTCCTGCCATTACTATCCCTTGTGGTTTTTCCAATAAGCTCCCAGTTGGGTTACAGATGATGTCACGTCATTTTTGTGAATCTGAACTTTTTCGGGTTGCTCACTCATTTCAGTGTAACACTGACTACCATACTCGCCTGCCTAGTATTGTTAGTGCCTAGCATTTTCCCGGTTCTTCTATGGGCGTGAAATTTTTACGCGCTTGCCCATTGTTGCCTAAATTCTATTATGCTCAATATAGTATTACGTAATATGTATGTAACTATAAAGCAACCACTAGATTCTAATACACCTTACGCAGAAAGACGTTAAGGTATCTCTGTCACCCATGGTTTTCGTTTAAAGTAGGTTAAAAACTATCAAGTCCACTAGTACTCTCTGGTGTAGTAGTTGTCGCCCAAGATATTGTTATTTGGTGTGGAAGTGCTGTTTTTTTGACTGCAATCATCTCCATACAGGTACTTAAAAAAAACACCAAGCATAAAGAAAGCTGCTGCTACCAGTAATAAAGACACCGGTTCTCGAATGTTGGAGGTGCTCTCTCCAAGAATGTTGTTTCTGGGTGCCAAATCTCTATCTTCGTTGTCATTGTTTATATAACCGCGGCCCATGTGACCTACGCCATTCATTGCACTATGTCGTAACCCTTCTCTGTGCGGTGGCGGTTGGATAGGCAAAGGTCCCTCGCTATCATCACTTTCTTGTAGTTGTTGCATTTGGGAAGAAAGTGATGCCAGCAGACATATCATTGCTAATCGAGAGGTATGAGTATTATTTAAATAACTACGTTCCATGCCTATCACACCATTCGCCGTATTACATCGTAACGCTTCTCTGTACGATGGTGGTTGATCATGACTCGAAAGTGGAGATTCCTCCCCGGAAAGTGAAGACTCATCTCCGTTATATTCTACGTCCAGTAGGTGACCCAAGCTCTGAAATGTGAGGGGGTGGGAAGTTGATCCTAATCTAGTACGGTGATGTTGCCCACTGCTTTCTGGAGATCCTGCACCACCAAAGTCGATATCGGGCAAACTATCGGTACTGCCGGAACTAACACTATCATTGCTACTTATAGTGGTACTAGAAGATGCTTGCTCCAAATCATCTATAGATTCGTTAGAGTTATCAATCAGTACAAATGAGCTATCTGAGTTTGTTTCTACGGTAGGTGAACAGTTCCTACCAATTGTTCTGTCCATATTATAAACACCACAGTCATGTTAAAATGCTAAATATCACCGCTGAAGATGTACAAGCGTAAACTATAAGTGCTTATACACGACACCCTCGCAGATCTTATAATACGCATGACATGTTATGTCAAATAAATATATCACAACGAAAGGAGACGATCTTTTATTTATGGAATTAAACAAATTCTAGGCTATATATAATTGTTAATATTTGTAATAACTAACATGTTTTTTTGCATGTAAAATTGATGTAATCAAGATACCAAAACCCATATGTCATTTGAATGGCAGCAGTAGAATAGACAAGTGCAGTTATTTATAGGAGCTGTTCTTTTATCACTTCGATATAGAACCATCTCTACTATAGTTAATTATCTGCTCAGAATATTGAGACAGTTCTGGTACCGTTTTTGTGTATTCTATAATATCATTAAGGTTGATTAATGATTCTACATTTATATTATGCTTGGTTTGTAGTTCTTCACTAGCTATCATGGAAGTTCCCTTCCTCTCTTCTCTATCAACCGCCACAACCGCTCCTATTACATTTCCTCCAGCACCTTTTATAAACTTGCTAGATTCAATTATTGATCCACCAGATGATATTACATCATCAATGATAAGCACCTGCTTGTTATTAATAGAGCTACCAATTAACAGTCCTTGTTCTCCATGATTCTTTGCTTCCTTACGGTTGTAACAAAACCCCACTACTAATCCTAATCTGTGAAGAGCAATGGAAGTGGCAACTACTAGAGATATTCCTTTATACGCTGATCCAAATATGACATCTGGTTTGTTCTTCATTAGAAGAATTTTTTGAGCATAATACATTCCCAGAGTTTCTACAGCTCCTCCTACACTGAAGTTACCGAAGTTGAAAAAATACGGAGATTTTCTACCAGATTTTGTGATAAACTCTCCGAACAGTAGAGACTCATTCTTCCTGCAGAATTCAATAAAATTTATTCTGGTAGGATATATCTTTTCTATTACGTGCTCGACAAACATGTACCCCTCTTAGAATGTAAGCGGTGTGAAAATTTTGACCCTTAATCTTAACGGAATACGTTCTTCCTACAGTAAAGGGCTTTCGACTTTGGTACAGTGTACATTCCCTGATGTTTTTTGTGTACAAGAAATTCGTATAGACCCCTCTTCTATGTGTAATGATTACTTTTTTGGGGGATGGTACAAGTCTTTTTTTTGTTATGGTTCACGAAAAGGATACAGCGGAGTAGGTATTTATACCAAATATGAGCCTATAAATCTCATAAATAGCTTTGATCTTGGTGAGTTTGATGAAGAGGGTAGATTTATAGGTATAGAGTTGGATA
Source organism: Candidatus Ichthyocystis sparus (assembly GCF_900078745.1). Lineage (GTDB taxonomy): Bacteria > Pseudomonadota > Gammaproteobacteria > Burkholderiales > 2013Ark19i > Ichthyocystis > Ichthyocystis sparus. The sequence continues at coordinate 168,014 of NZ_FKII01000061.1, forward strand.
ATTTGTGGATCTTTTCAGTTTATTTTCCCTCTGGATCTAGCTCAAATTCAAGGCAAGAGGCGAAGTATAGATTTTTAGGGTTATTTTCAAAGTTTTTTGAAGATTTTGATAAATATGTTAACAAGCCGGTTCTTATTTGCGGGGATCTCAACATAGCACATCACCCAATAGACCTTAAAAATTGGCGTTCCAATAGTAAAAATCCTGGTTTTTTGCCAGAAGAGCGTCAGTGGTTAACCGATTTTTTGGAACACAGGAATTACTTTGATGTTTTCCGCTACTTGTACCCGGATCAGGTTTCTTACACTTGGTGGTCGCAAAGAGGAAAGGCGCGGGCTAATAACGTAGGTTGGCGCATAGACTACCACATAGCATCTCTTCCCTTAGCGAAATGCGCAAAGGAGGCGTATGTGTACAATGATCTTATCCTATCTGATCATGCCCCTTTGATTGTAACTTACGAGCTGTTGCCGTGATCTTTTATTCCTACTAGGGTTTTCTTAACATATGGCATAAACAAATACGCAGGGAAACACAGCAAAAAAGTAAAGAAGAAGTAAACACTGTAACCCATTATCTCTGCGTAAGCTCCACCAAACCATCCAGATATAGACTTAGAGAAAGAAAAAATTGACGCAAGAATAGCGTACTCAGATGAAGCGTGCTCTTTTCTAGTTATTTTCATAAGGTATGTTAGAAATACTGAAGCTCCTAGCCCCCCCGTAAATGAATCGGTAATACTTGATATATATATAGCTATTCTGGCATACGATGACACCGGTTCTCCAGGAATGTGGGGTAGTGCTATATGAGCAGCAATGCTGTAAAGAAGGTTAGCAAGCGACGGTATTATTCCCAGTATCCACAACGATTTCATCATGCTGTTACGATCTATATACCACCCACCAACTATTCCTCCAATTATTGAGAGCAAAATGCCAAGATTGACCGAAAAAAGTCCAATCTCCTGTCTGGAGAAACCTGCATCCATCCAAAAAGGTTTAACCATGAACCCAGATGCAGATTCACCAATTCTATAGAGCAAAATAAAGGCAATGGCACCCGTAATCCCAGGCCTTTTTAGTAATCCAAGTAAGGTTCCAAATGCAGGGCCAAGTTGTGAATAGCTCAAAGACGAAATGTTTCTGGATACGGAATATACCCCTATAGTTACTAGAACTACAGGAGTTAGGTTTAACAGAGCAGATTTTATTGGAATTAACCTGCTTATAGCCGGCCATAGGAGTCCAATTAATGAAATTATGAGTCCAAGCAAAATAATAGGATGATCCATAAGAACTTTAAATTCCTGTCTAATGGTCATTTCTTTTTTTATGCTTTTTTGTATTTTAAATTTAGATACAAATAGAGGGAAACAGGAATTTATCCATAATGCTATACCGCTAATAGCAAATGTCTTCCCCCACCCTAGTTTGCCACTTAGCACAAGTATCATTCCAGCACATATCAGACCGGCACGGTATGCAGCAGCCCTTACCGCATTTACCCGTCCCAACTGTGTGGCGTCACTTATCAAGATGGTTAAGCCGTCAATTGCAGAATCATTAGTTGCAGAGCATAAAGCATATACGCAAAGTATTGCCCAAGACACGGGAGAGAGGTTGGTGGTATGAAAAGACATGAATACAAAACATGCACCCATAGTTAGGTTTGTGCCAAATATCCACCACTTGTGATGGGACACAAAATCTATTATTGGTGCCCATAAGAACTTAAGTGACCATGCTAGTCCTAGTAAAGAAAGAGTGCCTACACCTGCAAGCGACATTTGATTGGAACGCATCCAAAGCGGGAAAAGATCAAAAAATAGTCCATAAGGGAACCCTTCGATAAAGTACAGTATTCCTGTCCATAACAGTACATTTGTAGTAGACAATTTACTAGGTTCCAACATATTCCCCTAACTTGATTCATCGCCGCGCATCCTACTTATATCTTTCTGTATGTAGTAGTATGAGTTTTGATGACACTCAGACATAGAATTCTTCTTTGCTACATCGAAGTCCTGTAATTTGTTCCACCAAGTATCGAAGTTTCTTTTTTGCTCTTTTTCCAACATACTATCTTTTTCCTTAATACTGTTCAAGAAAACAGTGATATCCGATTGATACAAGGATGGCATCTTAATTCCCCTTTGGCCTTAACTGTGCTCAGATTTTACGGTACGCCAAATCTTCAATGTTTCAGGAACCAAGCGAATTTTTCTGAATATGTCAGCTAAATGCTTACGCCCAGAAACACTAAGAGAAAGACATATTACAACCCTGTCTTTATCATCATACTCTTCCATGTTTGCGCTTATTATGTCTGATCCGGTTTCTGCAATCTTAGATGTTATCTTAGCTAAAACTCCTCTGCGATTTTGAATTATTGCTACCATAGAGGCGGAAAACATCTTGTTCTTGGTGTTTCCCCATTCTATATCTATAGTTCGTGCTCGTTTGTTACTGATTTGCTTCTTTGCTACTTGGCAGCCACACATGTGTATAGTTAAACCTTGGCCACTTCCTACTATGCCTATGATTGTATCACCCGGTATTGGCTGACAGCAATCAGCAGTCCTTATTGCTATATCTCCACTGTACGGCATCGCAGATTGTTCATGTAGTTCATTTTTTCCAAGAATTCCCTCTCCAACTATGGATCTTGCAACTATTGCTGACGAGATCTTTCCTATGCCAATATCTGCGAATACACTTTCCTTGGATGAATAACCACTACGTCGGAAATAATCTTCCCAATTTTTGTCAGTTATGTCTTTTGACAGTGACATTTCTAACATGCTAAATGATCTGGCAAGTATGCGTTCTCCTAGGGTTAATGATTCATCATATTGACGCTTTTTGAGAAAATTTCTAATAGCTAAACGAGCACGTGCTGAGCGTACGTTGCTTAGCCAAGATATCTTTGGATTAGGTACGTCACCTAAAATAATCTCAACCATATCCCCACTCTTAAGTTCTGTTTTTAGCGAAGATCCAATGCCATTTATTTTTGAGCCCACTGCCCTGTTACCAACATTTGTGTGTATATTATATGCAAAATCAATGCTTGTAGATCCTTTAGGGAGAGTTTTTATCTCTCCTTTGGGGGTGAACACATAAACTTCATCTGGAAAAAGATCAACCTTGACATATTCCAGAAATTCTTGAGCGCTATTTGATGATCGTTGCATTTCCAGTAACGACTGAATCCAGCTGTGAGTTTTTTTCTGGAGTTCTGTAAGTTCGATAGGCTTACTCTTATATAACCAGTGAGCAGCAAGTCCTGATTCAGCAACATTTTGCATGTCATGGGTGCGTATTTGAATTTCTACAGGACTGCCGTGGGGACCCATGACAGATGTATGTAGAGATTGATAGCCATTATTTTTAGGTAATGCTATATAGTCTTTAAATTGCCCTGGAAATGGCCGAAATAAGGAATGAATTTCTCCCAAGCACAGGTAGCAATCGCTTACGGAATGTACAACAACACGTACTCCAACTATGTCATTTACTTGAGAAAAAGAAAGACCATTTACTTTCATCTTGTTGTAAATACTGTAAGGGTCTTTCTCTCTACCGTTGACACAATGAGGGATTTGAGATTGATTAAGCCTCTCTGTGATTCTGTCGACTATCTTATCTATAATTTCACTCTGATGACTTAGGGAGATATTAACGGCCTTGCTGATAATATCTGATCGCCATGGGTGTATAAATCGAAAAGATATTACCTGTAACTCTTGAAATACATCATTTAATCCTAATCTATGCGCTATTGGTGCATAAATTTCCATCGTTTCCTGTGCTATAGACTTTATTTTTAGCGGAGGCATAGCCGATAATGTCCGCATGTTGTGTAGCCTGTCAGCTAGCTTAATCATTATTACACGAATGTCCCTCGCCATAGCCAAAAGCATTTTGCTGAAACTTTCTGCTTTTTTGTCTTTTGTGGTCATGGTAATTCTAGTGATTTTAGAGACCCCATCCACCAATTCAGCAACGCTATTACCAAAAAGTGACTCTATTTGCTCGAATGTGACCCCAGTGTCCTCTATGACGTCATGGAGTATAGCGGCCGCTATAGCTTGGTGATCTAGCCTCCACCGGCACAATATTTCTGCCACTGCAACGGGGTGAGTGACGTAGGGCTCCCCACTTTTTCTTTTTTGATTTTTATGAGCGTTATAGCTATACCTAAAGGCTCTTAGTACAAAATTCCTTTCATTATTGTTTAGGTATTCTGATAACTTTTCGGACAGATTACGGAATATCCCATCTTGTTCGTACCCTAAGTGCCTGTCAGAACCAGAGTTTTTTTCAGCCATTCCATGACTTGCCTAAATGTTAGAATATTTGTTTTTCAATATGGTTTCGTCAACTAATCCCGCCGCTATCTCTCTAAGAGCAGTAACTTCAGGCTTATTCTTAGAATTAATTAGAGGCTCTGCACCTTGAGCAAGCTGCCTAGCTCTGGCAACAGCAACGAGCGTTACAACAAAACGGTTGGGAATTCTCTTTAGGCAATCTTCTATAGTTACCCGTGCCATATATCCTCCTAAGGTAGATCTTTTAACATTTCTAGAATATCACGTCTTCTTTGACGTGAAGTTAACCTAGCAGACATGATGATCGCCCTAAGTTCTTCAATAGCACGATCAAAGTCATCGTTTATTATAACGTAATCGGATGATAAGGCCCAGAACATTTCCTTTTTTGCATTAACTAACCTAAGATCTATTGAATCATTCGAGTCAGTTGCCCGGTTAGCAAGTCTCTCTTTTAGGGTCCTCCAGCATGGAGGAAGTATGAATATACTTACAGACTCACTGATTTTTTCTCTGATTTGACTAGCTCCTTGGTGATCAATCTCCAAAATAACATCTTTTTCTCTAATGGTATTTTCTAGCCATTTTCTGGATGTTCCATATAAATTACCGTGGACTTCAGCCCACTCTATAAATTCACTTTCCTTTACCATCATATCGAATTGTTCTTCCGATACGAAGTGATAGTCGCGGTCATTGACCTCCTGACCACGTTGTTTTCTAGTGGTAAACGAGATTGACAAATCTATGTTAGGGTCAGATTTTAATATGTTGCCTACCAATGATGTTTTGCCAGTGCCTGAGGCCCCACTTATTAAGAACAGGCACTTTTTGCTATCCACATTAGTTCTATTCGACATTTTGTGCTTGTTCCTTCATCTTTTCTATTATTACCTTAATGTCTATTGCAATGATGGCTGTATTGCCAGTTAATGACTTTGATAGCAAAGTATTAGCCTCCCGTCCCATTTCCTGTATGAAAAATTCCACCTTTTTTCCCACAGATTTGGGTGGATTCCCAATTATCTCAGTAAGAACCATTATATGAGATGTGAGACGTCCAATTTCCTCATCTACATCAAATTTTGCAAGCCAATTTGAAATAATGTAGTTTTCTTGTTCTGTTTTGATGATATTTATTTCAGGGTCTATGTTGAGATCCTTCCAATGTCCGAGTAATTTCCTATGGGAACTTTCTAACTCTTTCCTAAGTAAGGAAGATAGATCCATAAGTTTCTTAGATAAATCCATGCACGACGCGTATAGAAAGGAAGAAATACCTTTTCCCTCCTCCTGCCTACTTTCATCAAGACTATCCAAAGCCACGCCAAAGCAATCGAGTATTTCTTGTTGGTACTGATTTACATTTTTTTGCCTAGAGTGCCATTCTTTTACTACCCACTCTATCGAAGGTGATTGAATATCGGGAATGTTTTTTTTGATTAAACTGTACTTTGTTTGTATCGCCGATAACGATGAATTGGTATCCTTAATGTGTTGCTGTGTAGAACATAAATCCCATATGCAGTGAGCTCGTATTTCTACCTTGCCTCGACTCAATTTAGCCTTTGCCATCTTACGCATTTCTGGCTCCAAATGCTGAAGCTCTTCCGGTAATTTGAAATGGATATCAAGCGTTCGGCTATTAACGCTCTTTAAAGCTAATTCTATGGTGGTATGGCTGGTATTGATGGTTGCATTGCCATAGCCTGTCATACTTTTAATCATACTTTTTCACTAATTAACTAGTCGGTTTACTACCAAAACATGCGAAAGCAAAATAATAATCCCCTACCAGAACATTACCAACTGCTTGAATATACGATACTTAAGGTTTTGTCTACGGGAGGGTTCTCAATCGTATATTTAGCCAAAGACAAACGTGGTTCTCTTGTGGTCATTAAGGAGTATGTTCCTGCTAATTTTTCTTATCGTCAAGATGATGGAAGCCAAATTATGATGATAGGAGGAAAAGAGCGATCATTCAAATATGGCATGAGCTGTTTTTTTCAGGAAGGACAGGCCCTATCTAAGCTATCCCATCCTAATATAGTTCGTATATTAAACTTCTTTCGTGCTAACGGAACTGTATATTTGGTACTACGTTACGAAGAGGGACAGACTCTGCATGGCTATATAAAGTCAAAAGGATCACGTGACTACAATAATTTTTCAGAAAAAGTATTACTCAAGATTTTTATACATGTTTTATCTGGATTGAGGAAGATTCACTCTTGTCGTTTTCTTCACTTGGATGTTAAGCCGGCTAATATTTATCTTCGCAAGGATTTTGTGCCGGTATTGATAGATTTTGGATCGGCCAGGCAGGTTTTCTCTGCAATGCCTCCTAATCCTAATGCCGGTATTCCTATGTATACCCATGGTTATTCTGCTCCAGAACAGTACAAAAAATCAGGTTTTTTGGGGCCATGGAGCGATTTTTATGCCTTGGGTGCTTCGTTATATGCCTGCATGGCACGAAAAGCCCCCCAATCTGCCTATGAACGACTAAAAGTTGATAGGTTAGTGCCTGCAAAGATGCTTTTTAAGGGATTATACAGCAGTGATTTGCTTGAGTTAGTTGATCTTTGTTTGTCGCTTGATGTATCCAAACGTCCTGGATCAGGATATGAGATTCAATCTGCTCTAATATCTATATTTAACTCTTGTGGGAAGATTTTGTATTGTGAAAAAAGGGTTAATTCAGGCGTTTTACTCGTAGATTAAGAATTAGAGGGAAATCATGGGGTTTTCTATTTTTCATGAAGCCAGAGTCGGTGGTCGTGCCAAAAATGAAGATTTTTGTGACTATACTTACACAGACAAGTCACTATTCATGGTGTTGGCTGACGGTATGGGCGGTCACCTCTACGGGGAAATAGCATCACGCCTAGTTGTTACTCACATGATAGATTGTCATCTTAATGCAGCCAAGCCGATTATAGAGGACCACTACAGCTTTTTAAGTGAAACGTGTAAAAGTGCTAATAGGGTTATTTTGGAATATGCATCAATTAATGGCCTATTAGAAATTCCTAGAACCACCGTGGTAGCTTGTCTAATTCAAAATGGTATGTTGTACCATGCACACCTTGGTGATTCTCGTTTGTATGTTTTAGGTAAAGACGGAGAGCTTAAACGACGAACAAAGGATCATACTAGGATCCAGTATTTAATGGATCATATGGAAATTTCTGTAAATGAAGTTTTGTTTCACCCTGACAGGAACAAGGTGTATAACTGTCTGGGGTTGTTTAACCCTTCTATTCCATCTTTGGAAGAGTTACCGTTGTCTCATGGGGATATTGTTATTCTGTGCTCAGATGGGTTGTGGAATTATGTGACAGAACAGGAAATGTGGGGGTATACGTCTGTACCGCCATTATCAATTATGGGCAGCAATCTTATGGATTTGGCAGAAAGCAGAGGAGGAGTTAACCGAGATAATTTAACTTTGATGGCTCTTTTGTGGTCTCATATAGACATATCTTGCTTACCTGATGTAGATACCGTTTTGTCTGGATATGCGACCCAGAAAAACTTTTGTTGTGAAGAAGTATTAGAGAATTTCGAAGATAGTGTGTTCGACGAACTGGAAGACGAAATTATGTTGGAATTGTAGACAATTTCACCTAACTGTAGACAACATAACTGCTATTTTAAATATTTCTACTGCGGAGTTAGTGTGAAAGAAATAGTTATTGCCACTAATAATAATCATAAATTTTCCGAAATAGTTAGCATTACCCAGGATTGGGGAGTTAATTGTTTGTCACTAAATGATTTTACTTGTTCTTTTAGCTATGATGAACCATACTTTTCCTTCATGGAAAATGCCTTACATAAGGCTAGAGAAGTATCAAAGCTAGTATCACTTCCTGTTCTTGCTGATGACTCAGGTATATGTGTTGATGCGCTTAATGGTAAGCCAGGTGTTTTTTCATCAAGGTATAGCGAAGACGGGACTGATGAGTCTAATAGGAGAAAACTTCTATCCGCTCTACATGGCATCTCTAATCGACAAGCAACTTTTATATGTGTGATGGTGTTAATCAGATCCTATAGCGATCTGTGTCCATTAGTATCCTATGGCTTCTGGTCGGGGTGTATTACTCTTGAAGAGGTGGGGGAGACGGGGTTTGGTTATGACCGTATTTTTCTTCCATTGGGATGTAAGCAAACAGCTGCTGAAATGCCTCCATCCAGTAAAAGAGACCTTAGCCACAGGGCTCAAGCTATTAGGAAGATGAGAGAGGAAATACTGCGATGTCCTTGGGGGTGAATTTTACTTCTGGTTTACGGAGAGTTGTTCTTCCTCTAAGCTTGTATATTCACTTTCCGTGGTGTGTGCGCAAGTGCCCGTATTGTGATTTTAATTCCCATACTTTGCAGACGATTTTACCTGAAGATGAGTACATAGATTCTTTGGTTAGGGATTTGGAGTTTGCGCTGCCAACTATATGGGGCAGACCAATTAGGTCTATTTTTATGGGAGGTGGTACGCCTAGTTTGTTTTCTTATAAGGCTATATCGCGGTTACTGTCAGAAATTCGTGCGCGTGTTTTTTTGTTTCCAGGAATAGAAATTACTATGGAGGCGAATCCAGGAGTGTTGCTTCCTGACCATCTAGATGGGTATCGTTATGCGGGCGTAACACGTATTTCACTTGGAGTTCAAAGTTTTTCTGAGAGCTTACTACATGCCATTGGACGCATACACAGTGTGCACGATATAGAAAAGAATTTGTATGCTTTATCAGATTCTTCCTTTACATATAATGTTGATCTCATGTACGGATTGCCAGGTCAGACGGTTGATGAAGCAATGTTGGATCTTAAACGAGCCTTAAGTTTTGAGCCAGATCATTTATCTTTGTATAACCTAACATTGGAACCTGGGACCAAATTTGGAATTCGTCCGCCAATTAATATTCCATCTTTGGATGTATGTGCAGTTATGCAAGACAACTTATGCGCCATTTTGGCAGATAGTGGTTATGATAGGTATGAGATATCTGCATTTTCTTTGCCAAATTTACAATGTCAACATAACTTAAACTATTGGACATACGGGGATTACATTGGTATAGGAGCCGGAGCTCATTCCAAGTTGACTTGCCATCAGAAAGTTGTTCGTCAAGCTCGTGTTAATAGTCCCAAAAGGTTTATGGACGGTTCTGGTTCAGAGCGTGTATTGTCATACGATGCAGAAGTTTTGTTCAAAGATCGTCCCTTTGAATTTTTCATGAATGGACTTCGCCTAAAGGACGGTATAACTTGGAGTGTTTATGAAGAAAGAACGGGCTTGAGTCGTATGACTGTTTTGTCAAAAGTGGATGAATTGGTGAATAAGGGTTTGCTAGTTAGGGATGTATTGGGTACTAGGACTACATCACTTGGATGGGATTTTTTAAATGATATTTTAATGGCTTTTATGCCTATGGAGAAGACAGGATAATGTCTTCAAGCGATAGTCTTTTTTTAAGAGCTGCAACTGGTAACATCACTGACCAAGTACCTGTTTGGTTGATGCGTCAGGCAGGTCGATATTTGCAAGAATATAATCAAGTTCGTTCTCGTGTTGGCACATTTTTGGATTTGTGCTTTAACCCAGATGCATTGACGGAAGTTACTATTCAGCCTGTTGAGCGTTTTTCATTGGATGCTGCCATAATATTTTCCGATATCTTGCTAGTTCCGTATGCTATGAATATGCATCTGGATTTTGTTGATAAGGTGGGACCTGTTTTTAGCGAGCCGATTTTATGTGGTAGTGATATTGGTAATCTAGATGTAGATTCAGTTACTGGATTTTTGCAGCCAGTTTATGATGGAATTCGCTGTTGCAAAAGAGAGTTGGCTGTATCTGTGCCACTAATAGGTTTTATAGGAAGTCCATTTACACTGGCTTGCTATATGTTAGAGGGAAGCAGTTGCAGTGATTTTATGCGGGTTAAGAAAGCACGATATGGCAATCCAGAATGGTTTAAATTTTTGTTAGAAAGAGTCGCGATTGCTGCGGAAAGTCATTTACTTGCTCAAATAGATGCTGGGGTGGATGCTGTTATGATATTTGATTCTTGGGCAGGAATTTTGTCCACACATGATTATTTATCCTTCTCTCTTCCGTTTATTAATCGTATCGTTAAATCGGTGAAAGTACTTCATCCAATGGTTCCTGTTATCATCTTTGCAAAAGGTGGTGGCTTGTGGCTAGAGAATATTGCATCGTCGCAGTGTGATGTAGTGGCATTAGATTGGACGGTTGATTTAGCATCTGCTGTTGAACGGTTACGTGGTTTTTCATGTGCCCTGCAAGGAAATTTGGATCCAATGAGCCTATTTGGTACTACAGATGAAATAAACTCTGAGTTGGTGCGTATTGTCAATGCTGTTAAGGGCAAAGTTCCGTACATTTTTAATCTAGGTCATGGTGTACATAGACTTACTCCTGTTGGAAGTGTTAATTTTGTTGTTGAAAGAGTGCGAGATTTATTTTCTCGCTTTGCAATTTGATTTGTGAGTCTTTGTATGCGTTGTTCTAATTTGTTTTTTCCAACAATTAAGGAAGTTCCAGTTGATGCAGAATTGGTTAGTCATCAACTTATGTTGCGTTCTGGGATGATTCGTCAGGTTGGGTCTGGGCTTTATACATTTTTACCTTTGGGCATGAGAGTTTTGCTCAAAATACAGAGCATTATTCGTGAAGAGATGTTATCTATCGGGGCTCAAGAGATTATTATGCCATGTATTCAACCCGCAGAATTATGGCAACAAACTGGTCGTTGGGATGATTTTGGTCCCCAGATGTTGAAGATAAAAGATCGTCATCTCAGGGATTTCTGTTTTGCTCCAACGCACGAAGAGGTAATTACTGATTTAATGAGAAAAGAAATTAGGAGTTATAAGCAGCTGCCGATAGTAGTTTTTCAAATTGCTACTAAATTTAGAGATGAGATTCGTCCTCGTTTTGGTGTTATTCGGGCACGTGAATTTTTGATGAAAGATGGTTATTCTTTTGACAAAGATGAAGAGGGAATGAATAACTCGTACGACAATATGTATTCGGCATATAATAATATATTCAGTCGCCTGGGTATTAAATATTGTGTTGTTCATGCTGATACAGGTTCTATAGGGGGAAAGTATTCTCATGAATTTCATGCTATGGCCGATTGCGGGGAAGATATACTCGTGTACTCTAAAAATTCAGATTACGCTGCTAACATAGAGCTAGCTACCTGTTCGTACGAGCCTAATGATGAATTTAAAGATGTTGTTGGTGACCCGGTCCTAGTGTCAGTTGATGTTGGTACTGAGGCTAATATAAGAACTAAAGTTGTGAGTTCTGGTGAAAATTTATTTTTTCTTCTTCTTGCTAGTGGTGATGAGATAAATGAAACTAAAATTTCCCATATAGAAGGTATTGGATTAGATTGGAAATTTTTGTCACCTGATGAAATCGAAAAGATTTATTTTTGTTCACCTGATTTCATAGGACCATATCCATCGCCTGATAAAGCCACCATAATAGCTGATAATAAATTACTGTATCACTCTGGTCCTGTAGTTTGTGGTGCTAACAAAGACGGTTTTTTATGGACAAATGTAGATATAAGGCGCGACATATCTGGAATAGTTTTTGCAGACATAAGAAAGGTTGTTGAAGGGGATTTGTCACCAGATCTTAGTGGGCCACTTCACTTTTGTCGAGGGATAGAGTTAGGACATATTTTTCAATTAGAGAAGAAGTACTCACGTGCTATGTCCTGTTCTTTTGTTAACGAGGAACAGAAAAAAGAAGAATTATTCATGGGTTGCTATGGTATAGGAATTTCTCGTGCTTTAGCCGCTATTATTGAGCAATCGCATGATGATAAAGGAATTATATGGCCCAGAGCGATTGCTCCGTTTCAGGTTATTATCATCACAATAGGGCTTAGTTCTAGCAACAGGGTCATTGAGGTAGCTGAGAATTTGTATAATGAACTTTGTTCTTTATCCATAGAAGTTTTGTACGATGACAGGCAATCTAGACCTGGAATAAAGTTGAATGATGCAGATCTTATTGGTATTCCAGATAGGCTGATTGTTAGCCAAGCTACTATTGAGGTAAATAGTGTGGAGTATCAATGCAGATCATCTAGATCAAGTAAATTAGTTCCATTGTCCGATATAGGGTCTTATTTGATTAGTGTTGGTAGATCAGTCTAATATTGGGCTTTACCTGTGGCAAGTGTTAATTTGTAGGTAATTTAGGTGCGCGATACTTATATTTTCTAGTTAGATAGATGGCCGTGCTAATTTTGTGATAGCGCAGTAAACAGTAACAGGCTTTTTACTGTATACATGTAGTTCGTAAAGTAGAGTTTGTTAAAATGGTACACTGCATGACTAGAGCTACTTTTGCTGCTTTTTTTCTTTTTTTTCCCATAATGATAACGGCAGGCTATCTTTCGTTGAGTGATGAAGAGCCACAGGTTAGTGCCATACGTGAAGCGTATTATCATAATAATAACCCTAAAGATAGACACCTATTGAAACAAGATTCTATTAATTTGAGAAAGAGTGCATTAAAAATTTATCCAGATTTTTGGTCTATAGTAGGTGATATAAGTAATGCTAGTTCTTATGATATTGACAAGTTTATTAACATATACCCCAATGAAGTCTTAACTCAAGATCTTATAGAGGCATGGATAAAGGAGCTATCAAAGCGGGGTACGTATGGCGCTATAATTGAAAAGTACTACAGACGTCTCAAATTTCCATCTTACGGTTCGCAGTGTGTTTACTGGTCATGGAAGGTGAAATCTAAAAAATCCTCCTATTGGGATTTTATTAGCCCAATACAAGAAAAAATGGCCTACGGAGACTTGGATAGGGAATGTTATTTTTTAGTTGATTTTCTATTCAAGAGCAAAGCTATTTCAGAAGATTATGTTTCCAAGCAGGTACATGTTCTATTTGATGAAGGCAACATAGATCTTCTAAGAGAGTTTTTGTTTATTACTTTTGATAGCCCACTTTCTGTTTATCAGATAAAAAAAATTCGTTTGTACCCTGACATTTTTTTGATTCGTATGCTATCAATCTCAAGAAGTTATTCACGATTAGAAAAAGAATGTATCATTATGGCATTGAGTTATTTGTCATCCAAAAAATTTGATCAAGCTGTTCACCTATGGTACAGATTTATGGCACGAACTACTTTTTTGCCATCACAAAAAGATTACTTAATTTCTCAGTACAGCTATCAATCTTCTAGGCAACATCGTAAAGATGCCATGTTTTGGTTCAAGAAAGTTAGGGTGCAGAAAGGTCTTCCACATTATCTGCAAGAATGGCTAGCACGTACAGCTTTACGTGAGCGTAATTGGAAGCAGCTAATTTTAGTTATAGATGACATGCCAAAATCCTTGTCACATCAAGATGTGTGGGTATACTGGAAGGCGTATGCATTAATGTCATTGGGCCATAAACAAGAATCTGAGGCACTTTGGAAAAAAATAGCTGGTAAGTATAATTACTATTCGTTCTTAGCACGAGAGGCTTTGCATACTAAGGTTTTTTTGCCTGAAAATAAAGAGATTGTTTTAGATGAAAAATATTATCAGTCGTTACTAAGTAATAAATCAATAAAAAGGGCTATTTTATTACATAGAGCAGGTTATTTAAATTTGGCAATTAAAGAATGGAATTGGATCACTAATAATCTTTCAGATAGCCAGTTATTGACCGCTTCATATTTGGCTCGAGATTATGGAATGTTGGGGTTATGTATTCAAAGCGCCAGTATGGTTCATTATTACAAAGGGTTCATGTTAAGATATCCGTTGCCGTACTTTGATACAGTTATGTCTACAGCAAAGAGATTTCATATTGATCCTTCGTGGGTTTATGGTGTTGCTAGGCAAGAAAGTAGGTTTATGGAAAAAGCTGTATCGGCAGCCGGTGCAATGGGTATAATGCAGGTCATGCCGCACACAGCATCTGTTGTATCCAGGAAGTTTCATTTATTTGAAAAGGAGCACAGCAGAGAAATTGTTGATCCTGCGATTAATATTATACTGGGATCGGCTTACCTTCATTGGATTTACGGGGCTTTTTCTAAGTCTATTATTTTAGCTACTGCTGCCTACAATGCCGGACCTAACAGGGCTAGTTTGTGGAGAGACCAAGAAACACTATTGCCAGCTACAATATACATAGAAACCATTCCATTTGCTGAAACCCGTAGATACGTTAAAAATGTTTTAGCTAACGCCTGTATATACAAGCTCATATTGGATAAAAAATTAAACCATACAAGCCACAGTGTTAAGATAACATCATTTATGAGAGACATACCGTCGTTATCTACTTTCAAACCTTATTTATCTAGAGTTCCTTAATATTTGTGTGATATTTAAATAATTTTTACTTGATACTTATTGTTGGGGCCATAGTTATTTACGTATACAAATACCAAAATACATTTATTTAATTAATATTAGAAATACCACTATATTGATTGCTGAGCTTGCTGTCTATCGTTTAATAATTTAATTATTGTAGTGACGTTTTCTGATGACGAAGTTTTATTCGTAATTGACTCTATCAATTCTTTTACAAATGATCTTTCTATCTTTTCTCCTACCCAAACAGATACGGATTCTACTGCTTGTTCTATCATAAATCCAGTACCATCTCTAGTTGTTATGTTCTCTGATTTTGCTGATTCTAAAAAATGATTATATTCACTACCAGATATATTAATGTCATATGCTAAGGCTCCCTTAGCCCAATGCCTTGTGGAAAACGGGTTATTTTTTTCAGAGAATATAACATTAGTGGTATTAATGATTACATCAAATAATCCCTCAATATCATCAATGTGTATCGAAAAAGTATGTGGCGATAATTGATCATTTTCTTCTAGTATACTACTTATTTTTTCCGGTGAACGACTGGCAAGAAAAATTTGTTTTATGTCCCTTTTTTCTATTTCGCTTAATAGGCAGGTGAACATATTATTATTGCTAGAAATTATTATTACTTTTTTTTCAGATAAAGTTATGCCTAGATTGTTTTCTATGTCTGATACTATACTATGTCCATATGTGTTATCAGCATAAATTCTGCCATCTGAAAATGTTAGGGTGTTGGCCATTTTGCATGAAATAGCACGTTCTGTAGTTAGGTCAGCAACTGAGAAAGCATGGGTTTTAAATGATGATGAAACTTGAGCCCCGTAGTAGTTGCTAGATCTTAGAGAATCAATAAGATCTTGAAAACCATCCTTATCACAGTACATGGACTCAGTGCACAAATTTATATTGCTTTTTTCAATAATATAATCAAATATAGCCTTCTTCCTGGACTGTTTTTGTGAGTTTTCAATAATAGCGAACTTTTTTTTCATAATGATTAGCTCTTGCTCAAAGATTGTTGAGATATTTTTCCTAGTTTTAAAAGTCTTTCAATGGCCTGATCAATGGTTTGCATTCCATGTTGTTGACCAACCTGCATAGTTCCAATTATTTGTGATACCTTGTTTTCCCTAATTAGATTTTTAATAGCATGGGTGCCAATTAGTATTTCCTGCACCGATACCCTGCCGTCCAAATTTTTGTTCTTGACTAGCTTTTGTGAAATTACCGCCCGCAGTGACTCAGATAGTATTGTTCTCGTTACCTCTTTTTCTTCAGGTGGAAAAATATCAATTATGCGATCGATGGTCTTTGCTGCAGATACAGTATGCAAGGTACCCATAACCAAGTGGCCAGTTTCTGCTGCTGTTAGCGCAAGTCGGATGGTTTCTAGGTCACGCATTTCACCTACAAGAATAACATCAGGATTTTCACGAAGAGCGGCCTTAAGTGCATGGTTGAAGGACAACGTGTGAGTTCCTAGTTCCCTTTGAGAAATTAGGGATTTTTTATTAGAGTGAATAAATTCAATTGGATCCTCAATAGTTAAAATATGTGATGGGCAATTCTTATTTATATAATCAATCATAGCCGCTAGAGTGGTAGATTTACCGGAACCAGTGGGACCAGTAACCAATACTAACCCATTTTCATTAAGAGATATTTTTTTTATTACTTCAGGTGATTCTAGATCCTCTAGGCTTTTAATTTCTGTTGGAATGTTACGGAAGACTGCCGATATTCCTCTTGCCTGCATGAATACGTTAGCGCGGAATCTGCCTATACCATCCAGTTCATACGCAAAATCTAACTCCAGATGCTCTTCAAACTTTTTTCTATGTTTTTCACTCATTGACTCATAAATTATACTTTTGGCTTCCTCACTGCTTAAGATGGTACTATTAATTCTTTTAATGTCCCCATTTATCCTAAGAATAGGCATGTCTCCAGAGGATATATGCAGATCTGACGCATTATTGCGAACCATGAACCCTAAAATGTCTGAAATTTTCATTTTGTTTTTGTTTTTGGTTGTACATGAGACTAGAGTATCTTGATCATTATTTCAATTCTTGAAAAGCACAAATAAAATAGTGATTTTCGTCAATCGTTGCCTGTCGCTCTGGGTAATAATTTCATATCTTTAGGATAAGTGAACTTCCAGTCCTGATAAGATTTGGCCTGAGTGAATGATGAATCTTCCTCAGAGAAGTTTGATTTCTTTATAGGGGGCATTTTGCTTTTGGAGTAAATTCCAGCTATGCGGTCATGTATCTTAACTATTCCCCAATCTTTGCTGCTTGTAATTGGGTCGTAGTATACTTTTCTCCAGTGACTAACAGGCTTAAGAGGTCTTTTGTCTAGAATTAAGTTATCCAATGATGATGGGTATTGGTTAAGTCCATGCCATTCGTAGTATTCCTTTAGTCCTGCACGGAATCTGTCACCAATATAAATAAGATATGCTTCTTTTTCTCTCATTGTTTTAGTGTATATGATTTCAAATATTGATCTGTAAGTTATAGCTATTATGGTTATAGCTATAAGTAAAAAAATGTAAATTGTTCCCTTATTATTGTTAATAATCGCTGTACATAATATTTTCATATGACCTTCCTTGAGCACTACTTCTTACATCCGTAACACCGGAGTTAATATCACTGCTTACTCTAATTTCATTCCAATATTTACTATTAATTATCGGATCTATTGGTACTGATCTTATATAATTCTCTTCTTCAAGAGCCGCTACACTTTTGGGGTAGAATCCTTTATCTGAGTAATATTCGTCTATTACTTTACGTAATATAAATAAATCTTGCTTTAGCGTACTAACCTTGGCTTTTTCTATAGCATAGTGGTACCGTGGAACAGCTATCGAAGCTAATAGGGAAATAATAACCATAACCGCTAAAAGTTCTACGAATGTAAACCCTTTTTTCATTTTTACCAGTCTTTATAAGGTATTCCGTTTAGTCCTATTTCTTCGCTTTTCGAGGAAACATCATATACATCCTTACCTTTTGAAAATTCTCCAGGAGGAGATGTTGAGGAACGTATATTCCATGTTTCTTCATCTTTTTCCATGGGCTCATTATTGAATGGATCCCTAGGAAGGCGACGTAAGAAATATATAGTCTTTTCATTAACAGTTTTTACTCCTCTTACCAATATACTAAGAGATGGTGGGTATGGAGGAATAGATTCATCCTGAATAATTATTTTTTGGGATACAGCTTCCCTATATTTGTCTATAGCACTACGAATTTGTATCAAAGCTCTGCGCAGCTCTTGTTCTCTATTTCTTTTTACTACTACTTGTTTCTGATCTAGGACCATACCGGCAACTATACCAAGTATGAGAGCAGTTATGATAGCTTCGACTATGGTAAATCCAGATCTTATGCTAAACATTTTGTTCTATCTTGTCTATCCTTATGCCATCAGTGCAAAAATCAGAATTGAATTTTATTTGAGTTGCTATGCCATCTTTAGGTAAATGGAACCCGGTTATAGCTGCTAGTTTGAGAGTAATACTATTTTGCTCTATATTAGCATCTGGCTCGTTTATAGTAGCTATGGAACCTGGTAGAAGCTTAATAAAGTTTATTTTGCTTTTGTCAATCCATATGTAAATAATAAGGTTTTTCATGTTTTCAGGAATATTTTCTAAGATTAAGTTCCAAATATGTCTATCTGAAGTGGATCTACTTAGTAAAATTTTGCCAGTGTCAGATACAGAATAACTAATAGAGCATCCTTTTGTCACTGTAGAAGATGGTTTGCTTTCATTTGTATCAGATAAATCCTTTTCTTGCTTGGTTTTTGATGTTTCTTCATTATTATTGATACTATTTGTTGTTACATAATTTTTATTTACCGTAGTGGTTGCCAAATCTTCATGCCTTTTTTCTGTTTCTGGCGTTATTTTAGTTTTTGAGCTACTGACTTTTTTATAGTTTATGTAAGAAGCGTTTAATTGGACATTAGATGCTGTTCCAGAGGAAAAGTTTTGGTCTAACCTGCTTATAGCAGATACCGGATGAATTATATGAGGTGTGACAGCCAATATGATTTCATTTTGCTCCTCGGAATATGATTTTTTGCCAAATAAATATCCCAATAAAGGTATTCTTTCTATTCCTGGATATCCTGCGTCACTATGGCTTTTGGTATTTTTAAGTAATCCACCTAAAATTTGAGTTTCATTATTCATTAGACGAAGTGTAGTGGATACATTTCTAGTACCAATGTCATATCCAAATGAGCCATTTCCAAGATCCTGCTTTGAGAGCATGCTACTTACTTCTAATTTTAAGTTTATAGTTACGTTTTGATCGAATGATATCTTTGGGCTAACTTCTAATTTAAGACCAACATCTATGTAACTAACTGAATCTGATATTACCCCAGTTGACGTTGTTGAGGAGCTTTTTAATGGTAATCGTTCCCCTATTTGTATTTCTGCTTTTTCACTATCTCTTACTCTAATGCGTGGATCAGCAAGTAAACTTGAGTGTCCTATGGATTCACTGGCTGCAACTGATCCTTGTAGACCACTAACCATAATGTCAGATTTACTTATATCAAGTAGTTTGTCTAAAGTAGTAGATGCAGTTTTTCCTGAAGATATTACTGAAAAAGATAGATCATTGGGCCATTCAATTCCTAGAGCACGAGCATCATTATGAGATACTTCTAGAACTTCAAGCTCAAGTTCAACCTCAGGTGATTCTTGATCTTCTATTGAAACTAGATGCTCTACTGCACCAATAGTATCTGGTGTTGAACGTACAATAAGATACCCTGACTTTTCGTCCATACTTAAGTCTGTTACATGTAATATGTTTCTTATGCTTTCAGCTATTTTAGTAATGTTGCCTTTAGTTATATGAAAAGTTCTAATAGCTAGAGATTCATATTTTCTTATTTTGTCTGGAACATCTGGGAAGAATATGATTGAATTGTTATTCAATATTTTCATCCTAAGATTATTTGAAAGACAAATTACAGCAAGGGTGTCTCTTACTGAATTGTCTTTTGATACAATGTTTTCAACATTTTCCAAACGAACTTCTCTATCAAAGAAAAAATTAATGCCAGTTACTTTAGATATATTATCTAGTATTATTTGTGTTGTTACATTCTTGTAGTCAATGCTTATTTTTCTGTCAAGCATTCTGTTTATTTCATTTTTGTCGCTACTAAGACTTAGCATTGCCTTTTGAGTTTTTTCTAACCAATGCCTAGTTTCTGCATCATCTGGAGAATGTGATAGTATGTTATTTAATATTTCCTGAGCTTGCTCATATTGTCTGGAATAATAAAATTTTATTGCTTGCTCTAGTTCAAGATCATTATTTTTAGATACCTCAAGAAATTTAATAATGTTAGATAACTGATGATATTGGGGGTATATGGCTTTTATTTTTTCTATTTTCTTTTCTGCTTCTTCATATTTTTTTTCCTTTATGAGTAGAAAAGCTTCTCTAGTTTTTTGTTTAGATACGCGTTCTAAAGTATCCCAATATACTGTTATAAATTCATTGTTGTTTGGCTCTTTATCCAGCGCTTTTTTAAGATGAGGAATAGCATCTTCTTGATTGCGTGAAAAAGAAAGAATATTTTTAGCTTGTATGTAATCATTACTTGCTGAATCAGTAGCACATCCTTGTGAAATAATAATAATTGAAATAGGTAAAAATATTTTAAATACATTTCTATTCACGTCTCAGCTCCGATGGTTATTTCTCTTTTTGAGAAGTCCCGCATGTCTGTAAAAATAAGCTTGTTTTTCTCTAGGTAATCGTACCTATAGTTACCAGGGAGTATATTTCCTTCTTTTACTACTATTGTTTGATTGTTATACTCGAGAAAGATATACTGAGTGTTTTCATATATCATTTTGCCAATGTATTTGTACGGTATTGGCTGCTCCAGTATAACAGCGTTGGGTTTAAATATTTTACCAACCGTATTTTTCTCTGTTTGTGATGGCTTTAGATTATTGCTAGAGAAAATATTAAGCGTATCTGACCATGTTGAGGTTGTTGGTTCATACTTTGTTTTAATCACAGTGTTGCTATCCTTTTTGTAGTGTGTCTCATGTTGGGGTTTGATTATTACATTGTAAGCACAGTAAGCAGCAGCAATGCTGATTAAAGAGATGTAAGTGACAGCTTTTTTCATACCTTAAGTGATCTATTTGTAATGAGTGTTAAATCCATTTTAACGTTAATTATAGGATTGGAGTCAATACGGTTGGTTATTCTACTAAAACTAACACTATCTAGTACAATCAGAGGAGAAATGTCTAGTATGGTAGCTGCAATTTTTTGTGCATCTGCTGCAAAAACATCAAAATACAAGCTTACCTCAGTTTTGTTATACAAATCCTTGGGGCTATATTGATAGTTATTGGTGTTGGACAGCTTTTTTATGTCTATATGATCATATGTCTTTAGAATATTATGAATAAGTTTGTTTTCATTACTTATTTTTGCAAAGTCTTTCATAAAATCTACTTTAGTGCCAAAG
Source organism: Candidatus Ichthyocystis sparus (assembly GCF_900078745.1). Classification (GTDB taxonomy): domain Bacteria; phylum Pseudomonadota; class Gammaproteobacteria; order Burkholderiales; family 2013Ark19i; genus Ichthyocystis; species Ichthyocystis sparus. Next base: position 189,295 of record NZ_FKII01000061.1, read on the forward strand.
TAATGCCCAGAGGCTGTATTGGTTGATTTTACATTTTTTAGATTATTTGCTAAGTACAGAGATGATAAAGATATTATAAATATAGATATCAAAATCAATACTGCTGCAGTTAAATTACTTCCTGTAAGTTTTTGCAGTTGACGATATGTTAACCATAGCAAGTAATGTTTTGAAAAATAGGTATTATTCATTTTGATTGCCTATGCTAATTACAAATTGCCGTGATTTTTCTAGTGAATATTTATCTAAATGTACAGAAAGTTTTGGAAACTGAGTTTGTAGGGATTTGATATAAGAATTCAAATCTTCCAAAGATGGTGTCGTACCTTCTAAATGATAAAAGTTTGGGTTCTTGATACTTAATCTATTAATATTAATATGTATATTTTTCTTGGGTTTTATTTTTTGGTATATAGACAATAGATTGAATTTTGACTTGAACATCCACTGCAGTATTTCTGTTTTTGCTTTCCTAATTGTTGGTGACGGCGTATTTAATTGGATAGATTGTCGATTAATTAGGTTAATGTATGTTCTAACAGAGTATATATAAAACAGAGACAAAATTAGAATACTCGCAGCTACCATGAAAGTACTCCTTTTTTTGTTATTTTCTAATGAATTGTTTATTCTATAGTAATAAGGTATATTTTTACCAGATATAGATTTTGTATGGGCTTGTTTTATTGAACTATCTTCAATACCAGACATAATTAATTCTTGATGCTGTAAGTATGAAATATGTATAGAAGTAATATTGTCATTAATATTCATTTGCAAGAATGAGCGCTTTATAAATATAGGCAACGGATTGGTCGATGTAGACATAATTTTTTCTTGATACACCGCACAAATATATCTATTCTTCCAATATACTGAAGTTAGAGTGTTTTGTTCAACCATAACAGATAAGTGATTGCTGTTGTCTACACAAGAATGTAGCCATGATATGTATATATTTCTAATGGATATATTATTTTTATCTAGAATAGATAACAACTCTTTTTCAACGTCGTAGAAAAATATAGATTCTATTGGTTCCCTGTAATTTCGTGATATAAGTTTTTTCTGAAAAGATATAAGATTTCTTTTTTGAGAAACATAAAAATTGCTACACCATTTGTCAATCATAACAAAGGGGTTATTTTCTATAGAAGATATCCAAGGCACAAAAAGTTGTTCTGATATGTCTGCCCCTATTATTAGGTCAATCTCTTTGAGTTGCAGGCTGTTATCCTCTAACAGATGTTCTACTATTTGCGGAATTTTATTTTTTTCATCAGAAATTATTTTTTTATCGGTCCCTAATATTTCTACATACATGGAAGAAACATATATGGTCTTTATATTAGTAGACACGTCTGATCTCTCTAATAGTTGTTTGTCCCGAGTTAAGCGCTTTTATTGCCATATCTTTTATGCTGATGAATTTGTTCTCTCTAGCAACTAATTTTAATTGAGAAATAGAGGCATGATTTATAACAAGATCTCTGATTTTATCATTGAAAATAATTCCTTCTGCCAAGGCATATCTTCCTTTATATCCAGATCCATGGCATTGTCCACAGCCAACGTTTTTGTAAAGGGAGTTTTTTATGTCATCTGTAGATAATCCTGATTCCTCTATTTCCTGTTTTGTTGGTGTGTATTCTTGTTTGCAATTAGGGCAAAGTTTCTTCACTAATCGCTGTCCAATGATTCCATTTAACGCAGTAGCCAGATTATAGCTATCTATACCCATGTGAAGAAAGCGACTTAATACATCAAAAATATTATTAGCGTGAACTGTAGTTAAAACTAGATGCCCAGTAAGTGAGGCCTGGATTGCTATTTGTGCAGTTCCATGGTCCCGTATTTCCCCTACCATTATAATATCGGGATCATGCCGCAGAATAGAGCGTAGTCCATTAGCAAAAGTTAAACCTTTTTTCTCATTTACCGGTATCTGTAAAACACCTTTTAGACTATATTCTACTGGATCTTCAATTGTAATAATTTTTTGTTCGCGATTGTCTATTTCTTCTAATGATGCGTATAGTGTTGTTGTTTTTCCCGATCCTGTAGGACCAGTAACCAAAAACATGCCATAGGGACGTTTGCCGAGAATACGTATAATATCTATTATTTCTGGATCTAGCCCAAGGCTATTTAGAGATATGCTGGACTGATTGGATTCAAATGTGCGTTTGTCTAGCACCCTAATAACAGCGTCCTCTCCAAAGTTATTAGGCATAATCGATACTCTAAAATCTACTTCCCTATCTTTTATGCGAGCACGGAATCTTCCATCTTGAGGTATTCTTTGTTCTGTAGTGTCAAGGTTAGATAAAATTTTTATGCGAGATATGATTTGCTGAGATATTTCTTTACTTTCAAAAGAACTAACGTAAATTAGAGATCCGTCTATACGGAATCTAACTGACATTCCATGCTCATTTGACTCTAGATGAATGTCACTTGCTGATAAAGATAAGCCATCGTAAAGGGTAGAATTGAGTGTTCTTACTATTAAGTTTTGATCACTAGTTACAGACGACAGGGATAGATTGACTACAGATGAGTCCTCCTTTACTTGTTCATTAGAGTCTGAAACAACTTCCGTAAGAACTCGTAATTCACTTTCACACCAGTGTAAGTAAGCCTTTATATCTTTTTCTGGTGATATGTAAATCTGGTGTTCAGGAAGGTAGTAGTGTATCCAATTGACTAGTTCCTTATCAAAAGGATTAAATAAAATTACCCTTTTTTCAGCATCTTTTTGTATTATGCAACCTTTGGAAAGACAATAGGAAAAGCTTAGCTTTTCAAAATCTGGTTCACATGATACAAGGTCGTCAAACAATAGAACACTATATCCAAACATTTTTCCAAGAGTACGTGATAGCTCAATTGGTGGCTTGTCTCTATATTTTTCTTTAACGTTTTTCCAGCCTAGTTTTGACAAGTTGCTAAGAGTATCTAGACTAATGTTAGAATTGCCCATTTATGTCCCTATTACATTATTGACCCAGTTAGGTCAAATATAGGGGTGTACATTAGTATCAAAATTCCCCCTACTATGATTCCTAGCGCAACCATTATCGTGGGTTCAGCAATTTTAGTGGCTCTGTCTATCCAACGAGAGAAATATTTTTCATGAAATATTGCTGATTTTAGGAGCATTTTGGGCAACGATCCTGATTTTTCTCCAACTGATACCAGAGACGATGTTATTGGATCACTTAGATTGTATTTATCCAAAGAAGATGATAGTAACCCACCTTGTTCTATTTCTTCTATAACTGATGTTAGGTTGTTTCTTTCTTCTTCACTTAGTATGTTATATGATAGATGTAGTGCTCTAGGAAGATCTATTCCCGATTCTAAAAGTAATGCTAGGGCACGTGAGAATTTGGCTCTACGGTATATTTTGACCTTTTCCTTTATCAATCCTGTATTTAATACTATGGATACTGTCTTGTTCCTAAACGATTTGTCTTTAACGGCATATATTATTAAAAGCACTATTGCAATTACATTGGCATATACAAGTGTTATGTGATTGTGGACAAAGCTTCCTATTTTTACAACGACTAAAGAAGCTCCAGATACGTTTCCGGATCCATCTTTAATAATACTGGCAAATTTAGGTATTACATAGCTAAATAGGAATAGAATAACTAGTGATCCTATAGATAGGATTGTTATAGGGTATATACTGGCTGACTTGATTTTTGCTACTATGGTGTCGATGTTATTTTGGTATTCTATGTATCTTGCAAAAGTTTCTCTTATGTTGCCACTTCTTTCAGTTGCTTTGATCGATGCTATGAGTAAGTCGGAGAAGATATGGGATTGTTTCTGCAAAGCATTAGACAGTGGTACGCCATGCTCTAGATCACTTGTGATTTCTTGAAGTGTTTGTTTATGTGATAACTCTTTTTCTTTAAGGTAGAGAGTCCTTAGAGTTTCTTTGATAGTTAATCCAGCTTCTATAAGTGTGAGTAGCTCCTCACAAAAAATAGCAACGTCGAAGTTAGATGATTTTTTTTTTGAGTTATTTATTAATGATTCTTGTGATGTAACGTATAGTACGTCCAATCCCCTAGACTTGGCATGCAAAACTGCCTCAGATTCACTTGAAGCGAATACTGTATCACTCCCAGTTTCTGTGCCTATTTTAAATTTAACAGTGAATGGCTGCATCTTCTCTACTGATAATATATGTTTTTATCGGTATCTCCTTGACCGCTATTTGCGGTACCTCCCCCAGTGGAGTAAAGAGTGAAGTTTTCTTCCGATGTTCTCTTGTAAATATATTCGTTTCCCCATGGATCAGAAGGGATATCCTCTTTGAGATAAGGGCCAGACCACGTTTTTAAGTTTGCTACATTTTTTTCTAGAGCTGCTAGTCCTTCTTCTGTAGATGGATATGAACCGTTATCTATCCTGTAAGCATCCAGTGCCTCACCAAAGGCCTGCATTTGGGCCCTGGTTGTTTCATGTTTTGATCTTTCCAGTTGAGAGAAATAGCGAGGACCGACATAAGATGCTAGTAATCCTATTATTACAATAACTACAAGTAACTCTATGAGAGTGAAGCCAGTTTTGTTTATACAAGGTGTTTTTATCATTCCTATTCCATATATTACTTATCAATAGTTAGTTCTACTAGATTATAAAGGCGAAAAGGGCAATGAGACTGTTAGTGTACCACCACCATCCTGGATGTCACAGAGATGGTTTCAGTTTTACCAACATAACTATTCCAACTAGGAGAATAGTAGGAATTTCGTTAAATAGGCGATAAAAGCGTTCGGAGTGGGTGTTTTTTCTATTTTGAAAAATTTTTATGAATCTTCCGCACATGCCATGGTACATACTCAATATTATGACCAGCAACATCTTTGCATGAAACCAATGAGCGTGCCACCAATTGCCCACCAAGGCCGCATATAACCCAAAAACCCATGTAGCTATCATACTAGGAAGCGAAATTATCCGATACAGCCTTCTTTCCATAGTTATAAAAAGATCATATCCTAGTTTATCTTTTGTTATGCTGTGGTATACAAATAGTCGTGGCAAGTAAAATAGAGAAGACATCCAAGCTATTACAGCAATTATATGGATAGAGATTATAAGGTTGTATTCCACTTCTAACTCATCCTAGTTTAGGTGCTCGTTGATAAAAGATTGGAGTATTATTTGGGCCGAAACCTTGTCTATTAGATCTTTATTGCTCTTTGCTATGCGTATTTGCTGCTTTAGATAAGATTCTGCTTCCCATGATGACAAATTTTCTTCATGCAGCACGCAAGCGATACAATATGATTCCTCCATGGATAGGGCTGTTGATTTGCAATACTTCATCATCATCTCGTTTCCGATAGGATAGCCTACTACTATCAACCGAGGCTGCCAGGACTGGATTATCGGCCCCACTTGATCCAGGAAGTCTTGGCTACTTTTGTGGTGTATAGTGTCCAGCGGAGATGTTGTCTTAGTTAGAGTATTCCCAATACAGACGCCAGTCCTCCTAAGCCCACAGTCAATACCGAGAAGAGTTTCTACCTTGTGCAGGTCGACCACAGTATGATGCTTATAGGTAACCTAACTACAATCTCGACACTCATCCCTACACCTCCTACATTACAAAGCGTCCAACACCTAAACCCTCCCGCATTCTACATATAACTCGTCCAAATATCTACTGATTTTTATCAGTATTAATTCCTGGGTGTTTATTTTTGGGTTGTTCAGTGGTACAGGGTTCGAAGTATATGGTGCGGGTCATGTCAATAGCCGAGTAGTCTTTTCTTATGTCAGGAGGGAATGGGTAAGACGGAAAGGCTTTGCGTATGATTGTTAAAGCAGACTCATCCAGATATTTACTTCCCGATCCCCTATCAATTCTTATTTTTTCAAGAGTTCCATTTTGTTGTATGGATATGGTTACGATAATGCTGAAGGGGTGATTTCGTGCTTGTACTGGAAAATTACTGGATCCTATTTTTTCAATTCTTTCAGCGATAGAATTTATGTATTCTGCGTGAGATGCTTTTTTTGCTGTTATTCCTACAAACAGCCGTTTTTTTTCACTTTGTTCTACTTGTACCATTTTGTGGAGTTGTGCTTTGATTGCCTTGAGTAGTTTTTTTAGATCTTCATTTAGATATCCTTGGCCTGTATGTTGCTCGCGTGGATGTGTTGATGGCAAAATGAAAACAAGATCCATGGAATAAGATCTTGTTACCCAATGGGAAAGGTTTGAAGTGGAGGTAGATGATTTTTCCTGCTTTTTATGTGTGCCATCGCTGTTTTTGTGTGCATATTGTACAAATGAACGGATAATGTTATTTCCCTCTGTGGTAGATCCACCACCATGGCTGTTTTTTTGTGCCTGAAATTTTGCAGTCATGGGAGATGTAGTATTGTCATTAGTATTTATTACTATTGCTTCTACTGAATGGAAACGTTGTTTTTTACTAACCAAAAATGTTGTCCCTAAGGACAGTATGAGTATGTGGGTGCACAGAGATATAAAGGTTGATAGGTGTATTCTCTTTATGTGCGAAAATAGTTTTATTGAACTTAGCATACGTGAGTACTCTATTAATGAATTTCATTGCCTATTTGCGCTTCAATGAGAGTATATTATTTTTGTGATAATGGGTTAATCATAATGTTATGAGCATGTTGTCAGAACTTTTACCACCAGCTAATGTTTTGATCAATGTTGAGGTGGGGAGCGTAAAAAAACTGTTCGAATTAATGGGGATTTTCTTCGAAAATAGGTTCGGGGTTCCCAAGGATGTGGTGTATCCTGCTTTGTTTGAAAGAGAAAGATTAGGCTCTACACTTATTGCAGATGGTTGTGAATGGGCGATTCCGCATGCTGTGATTGCATCAATTTCCGAAATTTTATGTGGCCTTGTTCGCCTAAAGGATCCAGTAATTTTCGATCGCCGTGGGCGTTATGCGTCTTTTTTTCTGTTTGTTTTGACTCCTCCTACTTGTAGTGATAAGACATCTTCTATCTATAAGGAATGGTCCATGCTGTCAAACCGCAAAGATGTCATTAAAACTGCTCAAATTATTGACGATCCGTCTGCTCTTTACCAATACCTCTTTCATTTTTGCTGTTATGACTGAATTATTATGATTAAAAGGGTTTGGCTATGTCCTTTTTTTGTCCTTCTTTTTTTTCTGGCCAGCTGTGATTCAAACCATGTTACCGAGCGTCAGTCCTTTGTTTTTGGGACCTTGGTAGAGGTTATAGTTTCCAACGCTACAAAAGAGCAGGCCAATTGGGCAATAGATGAAGTTATGCATGATTTTGATCGTCTCAATAGGCAATTTCACCCGTGGGAGAAGCCAAGCGAGCTGGTATCTCTTAATGAACATATTGCTGCAGGTAAGCCGTTCAAGGCATCTTCCGATATGGTTTTTATGATAAAGGATATGCAATATTACGAGAAATTAACTAAAGGATTATTTAACACAGCTATAGGTCTTTTGATAGATTTGTGGGGATTTCATTCCTCTAGTTTTGTTCCATGTGTACCATCTGCTAAATCCATTCGTTTTTTGCTTTCGAAGAAGCCATCTTTGGGGGATTTGTCGATTGATGATAGGGGATATGTTCGTTCTAGTAATCGATTTGTATCGCTAGACGACGGTGGATATGCTAAAGGATTAGCTTTGGACAGGGCGATTGATATTATGAAGCATCACAACATAAAGAATGCTTTGATAAATATAGGTGGCAACGTTATAGCAATCGGGAAAAATAATGGTAATAATTGGTTAATTGGCATACGTGATCCTCGGTTAGCGCGTGCTTTTGCTATCATACCGCTTCGCGATGGTGAGTCCATTGGAACGTCGGGTAATTATCACCGGTATTTCGATTATAAGGGTGTTCGATATTGTCACATTATCAATCCGTTTTTAGGCTATCCGCCATTGGGAGTTGAGTCTGTAACTGTTTTGATTGAGAGGAGGACACATTCTGGTGTAAGGTCCGATGTTTTGTCAAAGCCGCTGTTTTTGTCAGACTCATCTAGTTGGATTGAGTTAGCTAAGTCGTTGGACGTTAAATTAGCTGCTCGTGTATTCGAAGGAAAGTATGAAATGACTTCTAGCTTAGCAAAACGAGCTGTATTTATTGACCCCAAAATTACCATTGTAAAGTTATTTTAACTTGCAATAAGGGACATTCTGTTTGAATAGTATTTGTTTACTATCTTCTCTTAGGATCATTTTTTGTGGAGCGTATTTTGAAGGCATTTCAGAGTGGTGGTATGGAATATATAGAGTTTAAGGGATCGGTACTTACTGTGGTGACAGCTGTTTTAAAGACAGTGGACATTATATTTTTAGAATCTGCTCTTGTTCGTAGGTTGTCAAAAACCCCTGATTTTTTTTCAGATGAACCTACTATAATCGATACGTCTAGAATAGAATCCAACGCTAGTATAAATTGGATGGCAGTTGTAAGGTTGTTATGTTCTCATGGACTAAAACCATTTGCCGCAAAAAGTGTTCATCCTAGTCACTGTGCTTCGGCGGCTCGTGCAGGTCTTTCTGTAGTTGATTGCGGTTCTGGTGTTAGGGATTTTATAAAAAGCCAACATCATGATGTGGAAGCAGCTAAGAACGTTATAGGTGATGTTACATCTTGTGATCAGCAGCCAATTAAAGAAAGTATGAACATTGACAAGCCGGTGCGTTCTGGTCAGCAAATTTATTGTAGAGGGGATATTATTGTTTTGAACGTGGCTAGTGCAGGCTCTGAGCTAATTTCCGACGGCAATATTCATATATATGCACCATTGCGTGGCCGAGCTTTAGCTGGAGCTTCTGGTGATGTTTCTTCCATGATATTCACAACTTGTTTTGAAGCGGAGTTGATTGCAATTGCTGGGGTTTATAGGAATTTTGAGGAAGGTATTCCCCCTCGATTGATGTCTAAACCTGTGAAAATCTCACTAGTTCAAAAGGGTCGTGATGGTCACGATATTTCTATTGATGTGCTGACAAATTAACTATTTTGAACAATTTTGTTTTGAGACAAAGGAGATACTGTGGCTCAAGTTGTTGTTATCACTTCGGGAAAAGGTGGTGTTGGTAAGACGACAACCAGTGCGAGTTTTGCTTCTGGCTTGGCAATGAAAGGTCATAAAACTGTCGTTATTGACTTTGACGTTGGGCTGCGCAATCTTGATTTGCTTATGGGTTGTGAGCGTCGTGTGGTTTACGATTTTGTCAATGTTATAAATGGAGAAGCTACACTATTTCAAGCTCTGATTAAGGATAAGTATAGCCCCAATTTACATATACTTCCTGCATCTCAGACGCGTGACAAGGATGCACTTACGGAGGAGGGTGTTCAGAAAGTTTTGGAAGATCTGTCATCCATGGGGTTTGATTACATAATATGTGATTCCCCCGCTGGTATTGAACATGGTGCTATTATGGCTCTTCGTTTTGCTGAGGTTGCTGTAATTGTTACCAATCCTGAGATTTCCTCCGTACGTGATTCAGATCGAGTTTTAGGAATTTTACAGGCTAAAGCCAAAGAAAGTAACGGTGATCCAGTTAAGGAATATCTGTTAGTTACTCGGTACAGTGTGAGGCGTGCTGAATCTGGTGAGATGCTTGCTTTTTCTGATGTTCAGGAGATTTTAAGGATTCCTTTAATCGGTGTTATACCTGAGTCAGAAATGGTTCTTCAGGCTTCGAATCAAGGTAAGCCTGTTATTCATATGGCAGAGCATGATAGTGCCCAGGCATATAGGGATGTGGTCGATCGTTTTTTAGGAGAGGATAGACCTCTTAGGTTTGTTTCCGCTGAGAAACAGGGCTTGTTGAGAAGAATCTTTGGAGGGAGGTAGCTTTGTCTTTATTTGATTTTATATTTCACGGCCGTCAAAAATCAGCGGAAGTTGCTAAGGAAAGGTTGCAGATTATTTTAGCACACCAAAACGCTGGTGGGCGCAATCATAACTTTTTGCCAGCCCTTCAAAAGGACTTAATCGCCGTGATTTCAAAGTATGTTTCTGTTAGTGATGAGGATATAAAGGTTGCTCTAGAAAAACAAGGTGACTATGAGGTCATAGAAGTTAACATTATTATCCCAGAAGAAGCTAAGCATGAGCTATGAAAGCACGAATTCTCGGTTTAGATCCAGGATCACGTTTGACTGGATTTGGGGTAATTGACTGTTTTTCCTATTTTAAATTCCAGTACGTTTCTAGTGGCGTTGTGCGTATGACGCAGAAGGTTTTAGCAATTCGTCTCAAAGAACTGTTCGAGGGTGTCAGTACGGTTATCAATACGTTTTCGCCTGATTGGATTTGTGTTGAGAAGGTGTTTGTTAATGTTAATCCGCGTTCTACTCTTTGCCTAGGGCAAGCAAGAGGTGTTGTTTTGTGTTCTGCTGCCATGTCTGGTTTACCTATAGCGGAGTATACTGCTCTGCAGATTAAAAAGTCTGTTGTGGGAAATGGACATGCTGGAAAGAATCAGGTGCAGTACATGGTTGCATACTTACTTTCTCTGCAAGAAAAAGTCGGGTCTGATGCATCTGATGCCTTGGCATGTGCAATTTGTTGTTCTCAGCGTATTTTTTCGTCGTCTAAGTTGTAGGTGTTTGGCTATGATAGGTTACTTAAGTGGTATTTTGGCGGATAAGAGTCCCATACATGTTGTCATTGAATGTAGTGGTGTAGGCTATGACGTTGATATACCTATGTCTACTTTTCATCAGCTGCCAGATATTGGGCATGTAGTTTTGTTGAGAACCCATTTATCAATTCGCGACGATGCTCATTTGCTCTTCGGATTTTTTACGGAAGAAGAGCGTGTTTTCTTTAGGCAGATAATTAGGACTAATGGAGTAGGAACTCGTCTTGCATTAGCAATATTGTCAACCATGAGCTTGGGTCAGTTTTCGGCTGCTGTTATGTCTAAGGATGTGTGTTTTTTAAAGACAGTTCCTGGCGTTGGGTCTAGATTGGCTGAGAGATTAACATTAGAGATGAAGGATTTTTGCTACTCATACAATAACCATGAGGACAAGTTGAAAAATGTACCATGCATTGTGAAATCGGCGCTTGGTGACGTACAAAATGCCCTTATATCTTTGGGATATTCAGCTAAGGAGATTGCATCCATTATTCCCAAAATTTCCCGTGATGCCAGTGTATCTGATGCTATAAAACTAGCTCTTAAGTATCTTTCTAGCGCATGATGCCATGATAGAGATCGATCGTCTTGTTACTCCCAAATGCAATAATGAAAGCGACGATTCGCTAGAGCATGCACTGCGCCCAAGAAGTTTATCTGAGTATGTTGGTCAAACAGCTATTTCGGAGCAACTGTCAATTTTTATGCAAGCTGCTAAGCAAAGGCAAGAGTCTTTGGATCATGTTTTGTTATTTGGCCCTCCAGGATTAGGAAAGACAACCTTGGCAGCTATTATCGCTCGTGAAATGGGAGTAAACCTAAGACAGACTTCGGGTCCGGTCATAGAAAAATCTGGTGATTTAGCTGCAATTTTGACAAATATAGAAAGAGGCGATGTTGTTTTCATAGATGAAATACATCGATTATCACCTTCTGTTGAGGAAATTTTGTACCCTGCCCTTGAGGATTACAGGTTAGATATCCTTATTGGTGAAGGTCCTAGTGCACGTTCGGTGCGATTGGATTTGGTCCCGTTTACTTTAGTTGCAGCTACTACTAGAGCTGGAATGCTAACTAATCCCCTTAGGGATAGGTTTGGCATAGTTTTTCGGTTATTGTTTTACTCTAGTGATGACCTTACTCTCATAGTAAAGCGTTCGGCCAAGCTGTTAGGAGTTGAGGTTGATGATCGTGCTGCCTTTGAGATTGCTCGTCGCTCACGAGGTACTCCAAGGATAGCTAATCGTCTATTGCGTAGGGTTAGGGATTTTGCCGAAGTTAAGGCTGATGGCTGTATTGCATATGATGTAGCATGTTCGGCATTGAAGATGTTACAGGTTAATAAGTTTGGACTAGACCATAACGATTTAAGATTTCTGAGATCAATTCATGATTACTTCAATAATGGTCCAGTTGGTTTGGAAAGTATTGCTGCTGCTTTGGGTGAATCTGTGGATACTATAGAAGATGTGATAGAGCCATTTCTAATTCAGCAAGGATTTGTGCAAAGAACTGCTCGTGGTAGGGTGCTTTTACCCAAGTCACATAGTTGTATAGAAGAATCTTCCGACTTTTAAAGAGAAAGGTTAGGGGACATGTCAGTTATTGAGGTAGTGCAATCAGCAACTTTAGTAACTAAGGTTGTTTTATTTATGTTATTCGTTATGTCTATTTTTTCATGGGCTGTAATTTTGTCAGAGTATGTTGTTTTAAGACGTCTCATTTTTCATGTTACAGCAATAAATCGTAGAATTAGTGGGTTCTCTAGTGTTCTAGATATAGGAGATTACCTAAAAAAATGTGTCTTACTTTCAGTATTTATATACATATTCGAACGAAGTGAAAGAATTTGTAAAAAGGCTTTTTCTAATCAACAGCCTTTATTACCATCAGAGATTATGATGCCCATTCGTATTTGTGCCGATGATGAGGTATCAAAATATGTCAGTACCATTGGGCCTCATGTTTCGTACTTGGGGATGATTGGTTCTGTTGCGCCATATATAGGATTGTTAGGAACTGTTTGGGGCATTGTAAGCGCTTTTCATGGATTTGCTGATCTATCAAGAGTAACGTTATCTCAGGTGGCTCCTGACATATCTGAGGCATTAATATCAACTGCTGCTAGTCTTGTTGTTGCAATCCCGGCTGTTATTGCATATAGCAGGTTGAATTTACTTGTGGATGAGTTGGCACGTGCCGTTTGTGACTTCAAAGAGTATTTTTTGTTGCAATTATACACTCACTTAATATCTGGAGAATATGTGTGTTGGGAAGAACAAGACAAAGGGAGACTGTAGTACAGCTCAACATTATCCCATTGATTGATGTTATGCTGGTCCTACTAGCAGTATTTATGATAACAGCCCCAATTATGAATGTGTCAGACATTAGTCTACCATCAGTATCTGGCGGGCGTGCTTCACCTTCGCATAGATTCTTGTCTATTAAGTTGAGTTTAGATGGCATCCGCTTTTCTGATTCAAACAAGGCAGTGGATCGGTCTGTTACGGCCTCCGAGCTAAGAGGAGAACTATCATACTACAGTAATCCTGGGTCGACAGATGTATCTATCCTAGCAGATGAAAAAATACCGTACGGTCAAGTCATGGGCATATTTTCTATGCTTCGTTCATTGGGATTTGTTAATCTAAGCCTTGTAGTTCAGGATGAAGTTCGAACTTAATTCTAGGCAGACAGATGCTTAAAAAATTTTTTGTCTTGTCACTTTTTATTCATGTGGTTCTGTTTTTGCTATTGATGATTTTTGCTTCCCAAGGAGCATCTACTAATAAAATTGGTGCTCCCATTAATGTAGCAATGAGGACATCAGCTTCGTATCTTAATAATGAACATGGTCATTTGCCAGATAAATCTGAAGACACTTATTCACGTGATGATATTGTTGCCAAACAACACCCAGCAGCAAGTGCCGTAAAGGAGATGGCGGTTAAACCTGAAGAAAAAAAGACAAAAAAAGTAATGCACGTGGATAATAACAAAAAACAAAAAGCAGTTGAACACAATGCATATAAAAAAAATGATTCCGTAACAAATACAAAGAAGAAGATAATTTCTATTTCTCATAAAAGAATTATGGAGAGCTTGTTGGCAGAGAAAAATAAGGTCGAACACGAGAGGAGAGAACAGTACCTTAGTAAACAATTAGAAAATCAATCTGGTTCTACAATAGCTGGTGTCATAGCTCGTAGGCAATATCTTAATGATATTCGTAACAAGATATATGCTGGAGTTTTTTCATCTACTTCGTTTTCTTCTGCCCTGGAGACTGTAGTAAAGCTTGTTCAAGACCATAGTGGCAGGGTTATGTCAGTCAGCATAATCAAGAAAAGTGGCAATGATACCTATGATAGGCAGGTAGTTTCCGCTGTCTATAGAGGTAGCCCACTTCCGTTACCTAAGCATGCAGATATGTTTCAAGACGCTATCATCATGAAATTTAGCCCTCAAAGGAAACTTTAAAAAATTATGGGTTCTATATGAGACAGTTTATTGTATTTTTCTTATTTATGTTATTGAAAGTTCCGGTTTTTTGTAATTCTCAACCTGTAGACATAGATATAAGCGGCGGTGCAAAGATTGTAGTTAATCTTTTATTGCCCCCATTTCAGAATGTTAATTCTTTAACTGTTGATCCTAGAAGTATTATTATCGATGATCTGGAGAGGAGCGGGTTTTTTCGTGTTGCACAGGTCAAACTTAAAACTACTGGAATTAAAGATACTGTAGATTCCAATGCCTGGAAGTCTCGAGGTTTTGATGCATTAGTTCGTGCGGTTGTGAGAGTTATTGGGCTAGGACATTTAGAGATAGATTTTACAATCTACGATGTTAATCAAGGTAAGTACCTGGTTAGTAAAGCCTTTATTTTTTTAGATAATCAAGTAGATAAAGTATCACATCTAATATCTGATCAAATTTATAAAGCTTTTTTGGGAGTTGATGGCTATTTTAGCAGTAGTTTTGCATATATTCTTGAAAAAAATGGATTGTATGAGTTGCATACATCTGATTTAAATGGGAAAAATGACAAGATTTGGGTTAAGTCTTCCGATCCTCTTCTATCACCAAAGTGGTCTCCAGATAATGGTAAGTTGGCATTTGTATCTCTTGAGAAAAAAAAGCCTGTGATTGATGTTTTGGACATGACAAGAGGAACGAGATTTGTTTTGGCCAATTACAAGGGAAGTAACTCATCTCCTACGTGGTTTCCGGATGGAAAACATTTATTAGTCGTTCTTGCTAAGGATGGATTTTCTGGAATCTATTCTATTGCTAGTAATGGTAGTGAGCCAAGCACTGTTATCTATTCCCGTAGTATTGATACAGAACCGGTATACTCTCATGATGGTAAATATATCTTTTTTACCTCAGATAGAGGTGGCTCACCGCAAATTTATCGTTACACAATTAATACCAAGAGTATTGAGCGCGTAACCTTTGACGGTGGATATAATGTTTCTCCTGTAGTTAGTCCAGATGGACATTATCTAGCATACATTGGCAAACTGGATGGAAAAGGTTATGTTGTGATGTTGATGGATCTTTTGACAAATGAGTTTTGGCCATTGACATCAGGTCCATATGATGAGTCTCCTAGTTTTTCGCCCAATGGTCAGCTGGTGATGTATGCTTATAACATGGGTAGTGCTATACGTATTGTTTCTTTGCTTGGAAAAGGTCACTACGAGATGCACTTTCCTGACCAAAAAGTGATTACACCAGTTTGGGGTAATCAAGTTGATAGATAGGTTGAGAGAATGAAAAAGGTCGGTGGATTATTTTTGGTGTTTTTATTGGCGGGGTGTGCAACTAGTGTTTATGATAATAAAGCAGATAGTTACGGCTCTAATAATATGAGGAACAGGTCCTCCGATGTTAATTCGGATAATTATGCGCCGATTCAGTCTATACCGCTGGACAGTAAGTCTGTGTCTACCTCTGAATCGAATTTTGATAGTGGTGGTGAGGAACTGTCAGGCAGAAATATTTATTTTGCTTTTGATAGTTTTACAGTAGATCCAAAGTACCAAAAGGTTGTATTGGACGCTGTAGCTCACCTAAGGGATAATCCTGAGGATAGCGTTCGTATTATTGGTAATACTGATGAGAGGGGAAGCAGGGGATATAATTTGGCGCTTGGACAGAAGCGGGCTGAAGTTGTTCGCCAAGCTTTTATTTCCATGGGTGTAGAGTCGTCTCGTGTTGAAGCCGTGAGTTTTGGTAAGGAAAAGCCTAAAGCTATGGGACACGACGATGCGTCCTGGGCAGTAAATAGGAGGAGTGATCTCCTATACAAAAGTCTTGGGGAGTTTTGATGAACTACAAGTCATTGTTGGTACTTGTATTTATTCTTGTATGCGATCGTGGTTGGGCTGATTTTGGTGATTTGCCTTGCTCCAGTAGGGTAGGAGAATTAGAGACAAAAGTAGATCATAGTGATGAAGAGATTAGACGTATGTCTTCACGTTTAGATCGGATCCAGCTTGACTTGGTTAATAGTAAGCAAGAACTACTAGGAGAATATAGGAAGTTGTTTGGGCAGTTGTCGGATTTGCAAAGGCAGATTTTACAGCTTAACTTATCCCGTAGGAAGCATGATCGAGAGTCTTTACCATCACCTAATGTAGTTTATCATTCTGAGAATGTTGGCGCTGGCAATAGCAAGTATGTTGGAGCTAAGTCCGACGGAGGCGTAGACTCCTCGCTTGGTCTGGATGAGTATGAAGAGGCACTTAAGACCTTGCGAGCTGGTCACTACAGGGAAGCGTTGACTTTGTTTCAGGAGCTTAAATCAAAGGCACCACTCAAATTACCACTTCAGGGTGATTTGAGTTATTGGATAGGAACTGCTTACTACCTTTTGGGTGATTACAGAAATGCCATTGAATTTTTTACTCAAGTTTATGAACTATGGCCGCGTAATGATCATGCTTCGGATGCGTTATTCAATATAATTAATAGCTATTATCAAACTGATCAGAGGTCTGCAGCAAAATCAGCAGAGGAAATTTTGCTTAAAAATTATCCTCGTTCCTCTGCCGCAAAGTCATTGTCAAAATCTACTTATTAGGAATTAATGGGCGGTGATTTCTTACAAGAAAATTGTCCTGGTGGTGCTATTTTTTGTTAGGTGTGGGTCTTCTATTGCTGTTTCATTTGAGAATGTTCCGTGGACTGTTTCAGTGGATGGATTTCTCAATGGTGCTTTTATGCTATCTTCATGTGATAGAAATTTGATTGGGCGTGATGTTATACGTTGTCCGTCTTCATTGGATAGTTGGGGCGATTATGTAGTTACCAATGGTTTGTTGCCATCTGTTATTTCTTTTGAGGTGTCTAAAAAAGAGCAGCAAATGACCGTGGGTGGTATTTTTACAGTCCGTCTTCCAGTTTTCAATGGATTGGTTGATCAGGGTGACTTAACAGTTTCTCGTTCTATTACGCAGAATCTTATTTTTTGGGACAGTCCGTCCTCTGGCAGATTCGAGATAGGTCGTAATTATCCTGCTTTGGGGAGGGAAGTTTTCTCGTACAATGGGTTGTTATCCCCTGTTGAGCGAAATTTTGAATCCTTCTCAGGATATAGGACGTATTTACCTCGTTCATATGCTGTTATTTCTTATCGTACTCCTGTTTTGAGTAATTTTTGTGCAGGTGTTTCTATTGGTGATGGAACTGAGCTACAAAAGCTCACAGGAAATTCTGCTCAAGAATCTTATTTGCCCAATATGTCGGTTCATTTTTCGTATAACGTTGATTGGGCTCATTTTTGGTTCAATTACTTTTTGCAGTCACTGTTCAATAGGTATAATAAATCCTCCTTTATGGTTTCAGCTGGTGAAATAGGTGGTATTTTAGGGCCATCGCGTTTGTCTGGGGATGGTGTTTCTTTGATTATGAGTTATCAGATGGGAAGGGCCATGGGTTTATTGTCAGATTTTCTTTGGCCGGTAGGCTATGACATGAAGAGTTTGCCCAGAGTAAGCTATTTTGTCGAGGGTATTCGCTACGTACATGGTCGCACGCATTTTTTGGCTACCTATTCTAGGACAAGCTTATTTCATCGTACTCAAGTTAGTGATGGTTGGATATTCTCTGTAAGCCAGAAAATTAACTCGGCACTACATCTTTTTGGTCAGTTGGGGTTTGTTAGTTGGCCGGGACTGGTAAGAGAGCAGCGGCTTTGCTTTGCTGGTGTCGGATTTATGTTTTCTTTCTGAGACGTGTTACTTAGGTTATTTTTCCTGTTAGGACTGTTTCTAGTTTGTTGTGGCTGCTCTCGCCACAATGATTGCAGTGTCTGCGACAGTCCTAGGGTGAGGCTTTTACAAGATCTAAATGTAGCTGACCTAAGGGGTCACCCGATTGCTGTTAATTCTGATTTTGGTCAGGTAGTGTTCATCAATTTTTGGGGAACATGGTGCAGTTCCTGCAGAGCAGAGGTTTCTTTTATATCTGGTCTCCACAGGGATTACGCGCCACTAAGTGTTTACTTTATAGGTATTGCTGTTGATTCCACTGATAATGTTATTTCTTTTGTTAGAAAAAGGGTGGTGGACTACCCTGTATATGTCTCCGATGTAAGTGCTATCCAACATTTGCTAGAATACGGCGATGAGAACGGTGTTATTCCTTTTACCTTGTTGATTCATGGCCATGTGAGACGGGCCTTTATTGGGAAATTGAGTAGTAGGGTTGTCCGTAACCTTATGGACAAAGAGCTTTGCACGGTAGTTTGAATTGAAAATGGTGGGGGTGTGAGTTTTCCTATGGACCTTAAAAAGTTAAAGAGGTTGATAAGTATAGTCGAAAGTTCCGCTATATCGGAGTTGGAGCTGACCGATGGTGATAGTAAGGTTCGTATTGTTAAGTCTACTCCTCAAATTCATAACCAGATGGTAGGTGTACCTTCGGTTATGACATCTCAAGATAATATTCATACGGTTAATATGGCTTCTCCTCACAAAATTTCTGATCAGTCTGTTGCTGATATTGCCGAAGAGTCTAGCTTTATAGTACGTTCCCCCATGGTAGGTACATTCTATAGTTCTTCTGCCCCCAATAACCCTCCGTTTGTCTCTGTAGGTAGTGTGGTTTCGGTTGGTGATGTTGTGTGCATTATAGAAGCGATGAAGTTGTTAAACGAAATTGAAACAGAGTGTTCTGGTGTCGTAGTATCCATTTTTGTTGAAAATGGTGAGCCGGTTGAATTTAATCAACCATTATTTGCCTTGCGCTGATTTTTGCTAAGGTAGTTCATGTTCAAGAAAATTTTAATTGCCAATCGCGGAGAAATAGCACTACGGGTTCTAAGGGCTTGCCATTCTCTGGGTATCAGAACGGCTGCTATTTACTCTCTTGCTGATTCTAACGCAAATTACGTAAAGATGGCTGACGAGGCAGTGTGTATAGGTCCTGTTGCTTCTTCTGAAAGCTACTTAAACATTCCATCTATAATTAGCGCGGCAGAGGTTACCGATGCTGATGCCATTCATCCCGGGTATGGGTTTTTATCTGAGAATGCTGATTTTGCAGAGAAAGTTGAAAAAAGTGGTTTTGTTTTTATAGGTCCTAGTTCAGACGTTATACGTTTGATGGGAGACAAAGTCTCTGCTAGGAAGGCGATGACCGCTGCTGGTATTACGTGCGTTCCTGGATCTGATAATGTTTTGTCGGATGATCGCACTGAAGTGGAGAGCATATCGCGGCAGATTGGCTATCCTTTAATTATTAAAGCTACTGGTGGTGGTGGTGGCAGAGGCATGCGAGTCGTCAATGAAGAGAAGGATTTGTGGTCGTCGGTGCTTACAACTAGAGAGGAAGCTGAACGAGGATTTAAAAATAGCAATGTATACGTAGAGCGATTTTTAGATAATCCACGCCATATTGAGTTTCAAATTCTAGCTGATAGCTTCCATAATATAATACACCTGGGTGAGAGAGATTGTTCTTTACAGCGTAGGCATCAAAAAATTTTAGAGGAGTCCCCCGCGCCTTTCATTGGTGATGATTTAAGAAATAGGATAGGTGAACTTTGCGTGAAAGCGGCACATTCTATAGGATACGTTGGTGTTGGTACCTTCGAGTTTTTGCTGAGCGGGGAAGAGTGCTTTTTCATTGAAATGAATACCAGAATTCAGGTGGAGCATCCAGTTACAGAAATGGTTACTGGCGTTGACTTAGTTAGGCAACAAATTTTGGTTGCAGCTGGTTATAAGATGAGTTTAAAACAGTCTGATATTATTATGCGAGGACATGCCATAGAGTGTCGTATAAACGCAGAAGACCCATTGACCTGGATGCCGTCTCCTGGATCGGTTACGGTGTACAATGTCCCCGGTGGTCCTGGTATTAGGTTGGACTCCCATGTATATCATGGCTACACTGTTCCCCCTTATTATGATTCCTTGGTTGGTAAATTGATTGCCTATGGTTATGATCGTGACCAGGCTATAGCCAGAATGCGGGTTGCTTTGAGTGAGTTTGTTATAGGTGACATAAAAACTAATGTGCCAATGCATCTTGAGGTCTTGAGAGATCCGGATTTTTGTAATGGAGGGGTTGGGATTGGATACTTGGATGGCTTTGTTAAAAAATTAAGGCGGTAATAGAGGGGTGGAGCACTAATTGTGGTGTGTTAGTTATAAATAAGAATGTTGTGTTTATGGGAAACATGAAAACATTTGCTGCGATAATATAATGGTGGTGGCGTTTTGTCCGTTTGCTGAGAAAGATAGCAATGAACGTAGCCGCCTGCAGCGATACAATTTTACAATGTCCTACTTGCCGCCGTCGCTATCGTGTTGCCGATGATCGGTTGAAGGTGTGCTCATATAAGGTGCGTTGTGGTAGTTGTCGTGGTACTTTTGATGCACGTTGTGCGAGGATCAATCCCGTAATACGCGCTTTTCCGAAGACGCTTACCAAGTGTGAAGTAAAGGAAGTAAGTAACATAGTAAACAATATCAAGGGTGTTGCCTCTAGTTGGCAAGTACGACCCGGCGTGACAGTTTGCAATAATAATGTTGACTCGTATACAAAGATAGAGAAAATTGCATCAGTTGATGATTCTTCTCACATAATAGGTGGTGTTACTCAATTGGCCGCTGTGACTTTAATGGATGATTCTCTAACCTCCTTTGACTCCAATGAGCTCTTGCCTTCAGAACACGAACATGATTTTGGTTTTTCCCTTTTGAATATGCGTAAACCATTGACGTATCCTGATGTTAGGCCTGTTTCTTCAGGTAGATATTGTTCTGACAATGATGTTTGTATTGATTCTGAGGACAGTATTCGTACATTTAGTGAATCATTACGCATGGAGGGTAAGAGAAAAACTGGATCCGTATTTGTTGCCAATTTGACCGCCGGTATAATTTTGCTTATAACAATAACTATATTTATGCATAGAAATGATTTTGTGGGGTTTTTCCCGAGTACGTACAATGTAATGCGAAGGATGTCTTTATTTTTAGGGAAAAATTTATCCTGGCCGTGTAAAAATGATCAAATTAGTGTGCGTGCATTAGAACTAAGATTTGATAGAGGGGATAAATTGCTCCTTACTGGTGTTCTTAAAAATAGGAGTTATCAGAATTTGTTATTTCCGTCCCTGGAGATACGCTTGTTGGACGATAATGGGGTTATTTTAAGAAAAGATGTGCTTTCACCAAGTAGGTATCTAAGGGAGCATAATGAAAAAGATGGATTTCATGCAGGATCTCGGATATTTTTTTCTACTCCTATTGACGGAGGTAGTCTAAAAAAATTAGATGGATTCCAGGTGTATTTGAGATAGGTTTTGGTGCCCCTTGTGTGCTTCTTCTCGTACTTTTGTAGTTGGTGATATTCACGGTTGCTATTCTTCTCTCATGTCGCTTCTTGAATTGGTCGGGTTTAATCCGCAAGTTGACTATTTGTGGTGTGTTGGTGATTTGGTTAATAGAGGCCCAGATTCACTAAATGTCTTAAAAACCCTTATAAATTGGGGCGACCATGTTTTATCAGTGCTGGGGAATCATGATTTATATGCCTTAGCACTTCTTTGCGGTGCTGCGGATAAGTATGATCACAATCTAGTGGACCTACTATCATACAGCCGCAAGTCTGATTTAGTGGATTGGCTGAGAGCTCGTCCAATTGCCTTCATGGATAAAAATTATTTCTTGGTTCATGCGGGAATTTCCCCCCTATGGGACGTTAATGAAGCCAAGTTGTACGCCACTGATCTCTCTGAGGTGATATTAGGCCCTGGTTTCGTCGATTTTCTAAGACATTTCTACGAGAATGGCAATTTGTGCGTAAAGTGGACAGAAAATATGCAAGATGACGACAGGAGGGCTTTTTATCTAAACATTCTACTGAGGGTTCGTTTTCTATCTACTTCCTATAGTGAGCTCAGATTGGACGTAGAAGACGACCCTATAAGGCCACCAAGCAACTGTATTCCCTGGTTCAAAGGACTCTCTCCATCCAAGCTCGGAGGAAGGAAGGTAATCTTCGGTCATTGGTCTAGACTTGGATGGAGCCAAGGGGATAACTACCTGTGCATTGACACGGGGTGCGTGTGGGGCAACCAACTTACAATGGTAGAATTGCCTCTCATGCAAAGATGGTCCCTGCATAGTAGGGACGGTGGTTGCTACAGCTAGTACCCCCTCTTCTTTGCTAATCGTCATAATTATGATGGTGATGGTGCTTGCTCCTGCGGTAGTAATCGACGTCATCATCGTAAGAACGCCTTTCTTCCATAACGCGCCTTATTCCTACACTGCCATCCCCAAACACTGAGACTCTGACGCTGTCTCCAGGCATAAAGGCTCTGGTAAACCTTTGCACAATGACTACTATATCGCCGTTATCTTTTCTTATAACAAGCTTCGTGGCTCTTTTACCAGAGGCATTTTCAGAGAAATCACTGTCCTTAACACTACCGGCAGCCCCACCAATTGTAGCTCCTGCACCTGCACCAACAAGTATGCCCACGCCACTACCATTGCTCAACCCGGCCCCAGCCATTCCACCTATAATGCCTCCCAGAAGGGCGCCACTAGCAGAGTTGGATTTAGCGCTGCCGATGTAGTATACAGTGCGCACCTCCTTTATATGACCATAGAACACGGTCTCATTGTAGCCTCCTTCAGACATGCTATCTAAGAAAGCTTCACTGCAAGCGCTTAGCACAAAAAAGCTTAAAGAAATCGAGATTACAGATATTACCTTCCTAATACTGAAATTATTAACCATTTACCCTCCCACTGCCGTAATTAAAATTTAAAGCGCCATTGAAACATAGGAACGATGGTAGCCCAATAATTCAGGAAGTAACACGTATATTTCCATAATATCTGGGCTTGATTCTGATTATATTTATATCTCTATCTAGTACTATCTCTTACCACATCCGGGCAAATAGGTTTATTTTATCAATCAACAGATGTTTGATAGCCATAGTCACATGCAATACTATGGTTACGAAAAGGGTGAAGGCTAGTACTGAATGTATTTTCTCAAATAGGCTTGCCGTGTATTTGCTGCTGGGTACAATTCTAGGAAGAGCTATAGAAAAGAAACTGACGTCGTGCCCATGAGCATTGCTGATTGCGTAACCAGAGATGGGAATCGCCATAAGCAGGATGTACATCAATATGTGACCTGCTCTAGAAAGCATTTTTTCCAGCGCTGTAATTTTTGCCGGGTTCATTTCATAAGAAATACGCACCATCAGCCTTATTATTGTTATTATGAGTACAGATAGCCCCATTGTTTTGTGAACATAAAAGACCTTCATAAGCAAGGGTTTTCCCGAGATAATATTAACCGCAGAGAACCCGAGCAATCCGGTAGAAACCACCACTACAGCCGTCAACCAATGTAGAAAAATTGACACCGGGTAATATTTGTTGTGAGCCAAGAGCTACCCCTCCACACAATTGAGGATGTGAACTAACACTTTCCTAGTTACGGCAGTCTGCCGAACCACTGCCGTCTATCAAGGATTCTATTTTTGCAAGTTTTTCTTCCACTAATCCTATCCTGTCTTCAATTTCGTCCAGAAAATTGCTTTGGGCGTTGAAAGTGTCACGACTTACTAGACCCGAACGAGACAAACGATTGGCAACCAAAGCGCACATAATGTTCTTCACGGATTCTCCTGCCTCACATAGCTCGGAACATAACTTTTCTTTGACCTTACTCATATCCAGCATAAGCAATACATCCAGTAGAGTACTTTTATATATGAAACCACCGATTCTATCATTTTTTAGGGTAATTTGTGAAGCTGTGTGGCTGATGTTAGATGTCATGAGTATGGTTTTATGCATGTGCTAACATTTACGTAGGACGTTATTTTTATTGAGAGTTGTTTACATGTCTGTACAGTGCGGTATTATTGGATTACCTAATGTTGGTAAATCCACAATTTTTTCTTGTTTGACTCGTCTTTCTGTTGATGCTGAGAATTATCCATTTTGTACCATTGAGCCTAATGTTTCGTCAGTTGCTGTTCCTGACGAGAGGCTATATCTCTTGGCGGAGATGGCTTGTTCCGAAAATACGGTGCCTTCGTTTTGCGACTTTGTTGATATAGCTGGCCTAGTGTCTGGAGCTTCTAAGGGTGAGGGTTTGGGAAATAGATTCCTATCTCATATTCGTGAAGCTGATGCTCTGATACACGTTGTGCGTTGTTTTTCAGATGAAAACATTGTTCACGTTAATGGTACAGTTGATCCGGTTTCCGATGTTCGTGTTATCCAACTTGAGCTAGTCCTAGCAGATATATCTGTTTTAGAAAAGTATCTTGCCAAGAATAGCAAGTCTGCAAAATTATCTAATTCAAAGGAGTCTCTTGCTCGTATTAATCTGGTCGAGTTTATATTAGATCAGTTAAACGGTAATACCCCGTCCGTGCGTTCTTTGAACTTAACAGATGATCAGAGAGATTTGGTTAGCTCTCTGAATTTATTGACAGATAAGCCAATGTTTTATTGTGCTAATGTTGATGAGGCAAGCTTAACCTTAAACAGACATTTATCTGAGATTTCATCTTTGGCTAAAGATGAAGGAGTAGATTTGTTTGTGTTAAATGCCGCAGCAGAGAAAGAATTAATGGATTTTTCTGATAATGAACGTAGGGAGTTTTTAGCCGATATGGGCTTTGAAGATTCGGGATTAAACAGGCTTGTACGTTCTGCATACACTCTATTGGGAAGATGTTCTTTTTTTACTGTTGGCCCCAAAGAGTCTCGTTCTTGGACAATTCCTATTGGGACGAAAGCACAGAGCGCAGCTGGTGTAATTCATTCAGATATGGAGAAGGGTTTTATACGTGCAGAAGTAGTGTCATATTCAGATTATATTGCATATAAGGGAATGCAAGGAGCAAAGGAAGCAGGGAAGGTGCGCCTAGAGGGTAAAGAATATATTGTTAAAGATGGTGATATCATACATTTCAGGTTTAACGTGTAATGCCGATAAGATATCGTAAATAGCGATAGTATGGGGTTGACTATGTTTAGAATTCCTCTGGTTTTGACTGTTATTAAGAGGCCTTTGTCCATATCTTATCGGGCTTTGGCTTTTTTGTTTGTTTTTTTCCCATCCACTGTTATGGCAGCAGGTAACGAGAAGAATATTTCTTCGTTTATGATGCTGATCCTGCTATTGTTGTTCACGCAAATACTTGCTGCCTTTGTAGGTAAGATCAAATTGCCACCAGTTTCTGCCGAGATGTTTGTGGGTGTGTGCCTGGGGAATTTTGCCTGGATGGGTATTGCTCTTCCAACAGCTCTTCAAGGCTTTTCTAAGGACCATGTAGTTCTATTTTTATCTGATATTGGATTGGTTATCCTGCTTTTTGAAATAGGGTTACATTTCGATCCCAAGACTCTAAGGTCGTGTGGTGTTGATTCTATGATAGTAGCTGTATTAGGGGCAATTTGTGCCATTTTTTTGGGTGTTGCCGTTATTGGTCCCATCTTTTTGCCCAGTGCAGGTATTAAGGCTTGGCTTTTCATTGGGGCGGCTCTTTCTGCAACTTCTATCGCAGTTACTTCCCGCATATTCAGTGACTTTAGTTTGGTGCATACCATAGAGTCGCGAGTTATTATGGGTGCTGCTTTGTTCGATGACATTTTTGGCTTTGCTCTTTTGGGTGCTTTGGGAGAGTTGGTCGGCGAAGGGCAAGTTTCGATTTGGGGAATTTTTATTTCTTTGGTTGCTGCCTTTGCTTTTCTAGCAGCTTGCTTGCTTATAGGAAGGCCTGTGGTCAAATCAATTGTTCATTTTGTTGCCCAAAAAATAGACAATAGTCGTTCTATGGCTCTTATGGTACTTATTTCATTGGCGTTTGTAGGATCACATCTTGCTATTAGTGTTGGTTTGGCTGCTATAGTTGGTGCTTTTGCTGCGGGGCTTATGTTGGATGAAGAAAATTTGCTTCTTTTTTCTGATGACAAAGCCGTGCAGATGGTCAACGATTATTTGAAAGTTATGCAATCGGAATCGGATGTTCTTTCCTCTAAGTATCTTAGAGATCGGCTGGTTTCTGTTCGCAGAGGGCAGTGCATATCTTTAATAACTCCACTGAAAGAAGTTTTCTTGCCACTATTTTTTATAGTTGTTGGTACAGAATTGGATCTTAGGGTGCTTTTTGAAATGAGGAATCTCTTTTTGGTGCTGGTGATTGGTATTTTGGCAGTAGTAAGTAAGCTTTTTTCAGCCGTATTTTTAAAATCATCGAACCGGTGGATTGTTGGTTGGGGCATGGTTCCTAGAGGAGAGGTTGGTTTAATCTTTTTGGCGGCGGGTCGTGCATACGGAGTGCTTGTGGATCCATACTTTTCTATTCTTGTTGCGGTTACTATTCTTACTACTATAGTTAGTCCGTGGGTATTAAGTTTTTTGCTAAGCAAGCAGAAGAGTTCTTTGTGAAATGGGTAGAGATTCATTGATGTTAGCAGATGATGATAGTGTGTTTTTTCGTGTTGGTGTTGGTGCCATCATTATGGACTGTTCCTTAGACAAATTGTTATTATTTCGTCGTAGTGATTACACAGGTACGTGGCAATGTCCACAGGGTGGTGTTAATAAAAATGAGCAAACAGATGAGGCTATTTTTAGGGAGGTTTTTGAGGAGACTGGCATTTTGTCACAAGAACTAAAGGTCATTGCTGTTTGTCCGGTTTGGGTGGGATATGAGCTGCCAATGACTGATAAATCCTCTTGTTTTAGTAAAGGACAAGTACATAGATGGTATGTTCTTCAGCTTCTTACTTCTTATGATGCGTTACGCTCTACTGAATCATGTGAATTTATTGATGCCTCTTGGTGTCTCGTTGAGGATTGGGCTAGTACCGCGCCTGATTTTAAAAAAGATGCAGTAAATTTTTTGATAAGTTGGCTCATGAATGTGAAGGTTTCATCTGATGTTGATAGCAAAGGCAGCGTATGATGGCTGTTGGTTATCTTTCTTGTTGTCTTGAAGTGCTTTCTTAATTTTTTAATTTGACAAACCTTGCTTTTCTCTGAAGAATAACCTCTCTTTGAGGAGGGGTGCCCGAGTGGCTAAAGGGGGCAGACTGTAAATCTGTTGGCTTACGCCTACGTTGGTTCGAATCCATCCCCCTCCACCATAGATTGTGCTTGTGCTTGTGCTTGTGCGGGTGTAGCTTAATGGTAGAGCAGAAGCCTTCCAAGCTTATGACGAGGGTTCGATTCCCTTCACCCGCTCCAGTATTATTTTGGGGTGTATCTTTAGCCCATGTAGCTCAGTGGCAGAGCACTCCCTTGGTAAGGGAGAGGTCGTCAGTTCAACTCTGATCATGGGCATTTTCACTTTTTGTGAGAAGTCGTTTGCGGTTTCAGTTCCGTTATTTATATATAGTTTGTTTGCGTAAGACCTGATTTATTGAGCTTTTTTCTATTGGTGGGAGCTTTGTGTGAGGTCTAAGTTTAGGGGTGTTGGACTAAGGGAGGCCTAATATGGCTAAGGCTAAGTTTGAGCGTACGAAGCCGCACGTTAATGTGGGTACGATAGGGCACGTTGATCATGGGAAGACGACGTTGACGGCGGCGTTGACGACGATACTGAGCAAGGTGTATGGCGGAGAGATTAGAGGATACGATCAGATTGACAATGCTCCTGAGGAGAAAGCTAGAGGCATAACGATAAATACATCGCACGTTGAGTATATGACGGAAGCGAGGCACTATGCGCACGTTGATTGTCCTGGTCATGCTGATTATGTGAAGAACATGATAACTGGTGCTGCGCAGATGGATGGAGCGATATTGGTGGTTTCAGCTGCTGATGGGCCTATGCCGCAGACAAGGGAGCATATATTGTTGGCGAGGCAGGTAGGTGTGCCTAGCATAGTTGTGTTTTTGAACAAATGCGACATGGTGGATGACTCTGAGTTACTAGAGTTAGTAGAGATAGAGGTTAGGGAGTTATTAACGAAGTACGATTTTCCTGGCGACGACGTACCTTTGATAAAGGGTTCTGCGGTTAAGGCGTTAGAGGGTGACAAGAGTGATATAGGTGAGAAGGCGGTGATGGATTTGGCTAAGGCGTTGGATAGTTATATACCGACTCCTGTTAGGGTTGTGGACCAGCCGTTTTTGATGCCGATAGAGGATGTATTTTCGATATCAGGTAGGGGTACCGTAGTAACAGGTAGAGTTGAGAGAGGTATTTTGCGTGTTAACGAGGAGATAGAGATAGTTGGTTTACGTGACACGCAGAAGACGATTTGTACTGGTGTGGAGATGTTTCGCAAGTTATTAGATGAGGGGCGTGCTGGTGACAATGTTGGGGTATTGTTGAGGGGTACGAAGAGGGATGATGTTGAGAGGGGTCAGGTGTTATCGAAGCCTGGTTCTATAACTCCGCACACGGTGTTTGATGCTGAGGTATATGTTTTATCGAAGGAGGAGGGTGGTAGGCACACGCCTTTTTTCAATGGATATAGGCCGCAATTTTATTTTAGGACGACGGATGTTACTGGATCGATTTCGTTTGAGGGTGACATGGTGATACCAGGGGACAATGTTACGATGCGAGTTGAGTTAATAGCGCCTATTGCTATGGAAGAGGGTGTACACTTTGCGGTTCGTGAGGGTGGAAAAACCGTCGGAGCAGGCGTCGTTACTAAAGTTATTAAGTAGTGGATATTATCCAAGCTGTACGGGCCATTAGTTTACTTTTAAGGCCAATAGCTCAATTGGTAGAGCGTCGGTCTCCAAAACCGAAGGTTGGGGGTTCGATTCCCTCTTGGCCTGTTTTTGATATTACGACAACATGTTAGAGAAAATTAAAGTAGCGTTGTTCTTTCTTGTTTTTTTAGCTGGTGTGATTTTTTTCAGCTTTTTCCCATCTCAAGGATTTTTTGTGAGACTTGGTGTGGCCTTGGTTTCTGTTGCAGTTTGTTTGACGTTGATTTGGTTTTCTGACTTTGGGCGAAATCTGATGGTCTTCTTTAGAGAATCTGTTCGCGAAGCCTCAAAGGTGTTTTGGCCCACTCGTAAGGAGACTATGCAACTTGTGTTAGTGGTGTTTGTATTTACAGTTATTGTGGCGCTTTATCTTTTTTTCGTTGACAAATTTCTTGAGTGGTTTCTTTATGATTTGATTCTAGGGTGGAGATAATGTCTAAGTCTTGGTACGTGGTTCATGTTCACTCAGGCTTTGAGAAGCATGTTCGTAGATCTCTCGAGGAAAAGATAGCTCGTTCTGGTTCTGAGTCCTTGTTTGGTAGGATTCTCGTTCCTGTAGAGGAAGTTGTTGAAATTAGAGGTGGGCAGAGAAGGATATCTGAGCGTCGTTTTTTCCCAGGGTACGTGTTGGTTGAAATGGATTTTAATGAGGAAACTTGGCATTTGGTACGTAGTACTACTAAGGTTTTAGGTTTTGTTGGGGGAACCTCTAGTAGACCTACTCCTGTTTCCGAAAAAGAAGTAGAGAAGATCATGAAATTGGTTCAGGATGGTTCGGAAAAGCCCAAGCCTAAGGTTTTGTTTGAGATAGGTGAGGTTTTACGTATCAAAGAGGGGCCATTTGCAGATTTTCATGGCGTGCTTGAAGATGTTAACTATGATAAGAGCAGGTTACGTGTTTCCGTGACTATTTTTGGTAGGGCTACCCCTGTAGAGTTAGAGTTTGATCAGGTTGAAAAAGTGTAGTAGCAACTAAAAATAGCTTATTTATAGCTTATTTTTATTTTTAGGCGATTTTTTTGTTTCTCAATTGCCCCATCTGATAGTAGAATCGTTGGCTCGATTGTATTTTGTGTAAGGTTGGTCTGGAGTGTTTGCGGATGGCTAAGAAAGTTTTGGGATTGATCAAGTTGCAAATTCCTGCGGGTAAGGCCAATCCGTCTCCACCTTTGGGTCCTGCTTTGGGCCAAAGGGGACTCAATATTATGGAGTTTTGCAAGGCATTTAATGCTGCCACGCAGTCCCTTGAGCCGGGCTTGCCGGTGCCGGTGGTTATTACTGCTTATGTTGACAAAAGTTTTACTTTTGTTATGAAGACTCCTCCGGCCACGTTTCTCATAAAAAGAGAGGCCGGTATTGCTAAAGGTTCTGCGCGGCCCCATGTAGATAAAGTTGGGGTTTTGACTCTTGAGCAGTGCAAGAAGATTGCTGCGTTGAAGGGTTCTGATCTTACTGCTGCTGGCATAGACGCGGCGGTATCGACTATTGCTGGTTCTGCTAGGAGCATGGGCGTGAAGGTTGAAGGGATTTAGCTATGGCGAAACTTAGTAGGCGTTTTTCATCTTGCGATGCTTTGGTTGATCGCCATAAGTTGTACCAGTTGGACGAGGCTTTGCCTTTGCTCAAGAGGCTTGCTACGGCTCGTTTTGATGAGACGGTTGATATAGCGGTTTGTTTGGGGGTAGATCCTCGTAAGTCTGATCAAGTTGTTCGTGGTTGTGTGGTTTTGCCTTCTGGAACTGGGAAAGTTGTGCGAGTTGCTGTTTTTGCTCAAGGAGAGAAGGCTGATGCTGCTAGGGTGGCTGGTGCTGATATAGTTGGCTTCGAAGATCTTTCTGAAACTATTAAGGCTGGGACGATTGATTTTGATGTTTTGGTTGCCTCTCCAGATTCCATGAGGCTGGTTGGTCAGTTGGGGCAGATTTTGGGCCCCAGAGGATTGATGCCTAATCCTAAGGTTGGAACGGTTGCTGTTGATGTGGCTGCTGCCGTAAAGAATGTTAAGTCTGGCCAGGTTCAATATAGGACCGATAAAACGGGAATAGTACACTGTGCTGTTGGGAAAGCTTCTTTCCCTGAGGGTAGTTTGAGGGAGAATATAGTTGCTTTGATGTCAGCTTTAAGTAGAGCTAAGCCTGCTTCTTCTAAGGGTACGTATTTTAAAAAGGTTTTTGTGTCAAGCACTATGGGTCGTTCTGTACGTCTAGATGTTGCTTCTATTCCTATTGTGTGATTTTTTGTGTTTATCGGAGACCGGTAGGGCCTGGTTGCTTAAAGTAGATGTGCTACCGCAGATAGTAATTGTAGAGTTGCTCCTTCTTTTGCTTCTGTTGTGTGTCCAATTGTTTAAAGGGGGAGTGATGGGCCTAAGCCTTAAAGATAAGGAGTTTGTTGTTTCCCAGTTGTCTGAGCGTCTTGCTAGTGCTCAGGCTGTTTTATTTGCTGAGTACGTCGGTACCCGTGCGACTATGACAACCGCTCTTAGAAAAAATGCTAGAGAGAGTGGGGTGTACCTTAAGGTAATCAGGAATTCTTTGGTACGTCGTGCCATTAGAGGTACTTCGTTTGATATTTTATCAGATAAGATTTCTGGTGCCTTGATTTATGCGATAGGTGAGGATCCTATTTCAGCTGCCAAGGTTTTGTATAACTTTTCTAGTGTGGCACAGCAGACTTTTGTTCTGCGTGGTGGTTCCGTGTCCGGTAGGTATGTTGATCCTGATGGTGTGAAGATGCTTGCCACATTGCCTTCCCGTGAGGATTTGTTGGCCAGATTGGCTGGTACTATGCAGGCCCCTATTGCGCAGTTTGTTCGTGTTGTACATGAGATTCCATCCAAGTTTGTTCGTGTCTTATCTGCTGTTAGGGACTTGAAGGAGTCTTCTGTCTCCTAGGGTGTGGGGTGTGTACGTTTTTCACTGTTGTTGTGTGCTGAGGAGTTATTATGGCTATGTCCAAGCAAGACGTTTTAGAGGCTATTTCCTGTATGACTGTGCTAGAACTGTCAGAGCTTATTAAAGATATGGAAGAAAAGTTTGGTGTATCGGCGGCAGCTCCGGTTGCTGTTGCTGTTGCTGCAGGTGTTGACGGTGATTCTAAGAAAGATGCATCTGAGGAAAAAACAGAATTTGATGTTGTTTTGTCTTCCGTCGGCGATAATAAGATAGGGGTAATTAAAGTTATCCGTGAGATTACCGGCCTGCCCTTAAAAGAGGCTAAGGAGTTAGTGGAGTCTGCTCCTAAGTCCATTAAGGAGGGTGTAGCTAAGGCCGATGCAGAGGCCATGAAGAAGAAGGTGGAAGAATCTGGTGCTACTGTTACACTTAAGTAGTTTTTATTGCCTTTGTTACTAGCACTTGTTGGGCGGGGCATATGCATTCTGTGTCAGCTAAGACTGGTAGAGGCCAGTAGCCGGGCTTGTGTTGACGGTTCTCGTTTTGCCAATGGGAGGGGTTATTTTCATGTCGTACGGCTATGCAGAGAAAAAAAGGATAAGGAAGAATTTTGCTAAGAGGGGCACGGTTCTTGAGATTCCCTATCTTCTGGCTACTCAGCTTCGTTCGTACAAAGATTTTCTACAAGCGGATGTTCCGGCGCAAAATAGGGTTTCCAGAGGGTTGCAGGCTGCTTTCGAGGCTGTTTTTCCGATTTCGAGCTATTCTGGTTGCGCGCGATTAGAATTTATTTCTTACTCTTTGGGAGAACCAGGGTTTGATGTTTTGGAGTGTCAGCAGAGGGGTTTAACCTACTCTTCCTCTCTTCGGGCTAAGGTTCGCTTGGTGTTATTTGACAAAGAATCCAATAGAGAAAAAGTTAGAGAGGTTAAGGAGCAGGAGGTGTACATGGGTGAGATTCCGCTCATTACTCGTCACGGTTCCTTTATAATCAACGGCACTGAGAGGGTGGTAGTATCTCAGTTGCATCGTTCTCCTGGTGTGTTTTTTGAGCATGATAGAGGTAAGACTCACAGTTCCGGTAAGTTGCTTTTCTTCGGCAGGATTATTCCTTATCGTGGGTCTTGGTTGGATTTCGAGTTTGATTCCAAGGATTATTTGTATTTTCGGGTTGATCGGCGTCGTAAATTGCCTGTGACCGTGTTGCTTAAGGCGATGGGATTTTCAAAGGAAAAAATATTATCAACCTTTTATTCATTCGATCATTTTCGTATAGAAGGTGGGCAGTACTTTTTAGGCTTGAATTCTGATCAGTTGAAAGGAGAGATAGCTCGTTTCGATATATTTGCACCTGATGGTTCTTTGATAGTTGCTAGGGGCAAGCGAATTACCTCGAAACATATTCGTGAAATTGAGTCAGCGGAGCTCTCGGATGTTCCTGTTCCTCTTGAGTATGTTTTTGGGAAGGTTCTTGCTAAGGATTATTGTGATCCTAATACTGGTGAGATTATATGTCGTGCTAATGACGAGATAAGTGAAGAGACTTTAAGGGCTCTCTTTGATGCTGAAATTGATGGCTTCGATGTTATATACATTAATGATCTAGATAACGGTGGTTATATTTCTCAGACGTTGCGTATTGATGAGACTGTGGATGAGCGGACTGCTAAGGTGGCCATTTATAGAATGATGCGACCAGGTGAACCACCTACAGAAGACGCTGTTGAGGCTTTGTTTCGTGCCTTATTTTATTCTTCTGATAGGTATGATTTGTCTGTGGTTGGTAGGATGAAGTTTAATAGTCGTTCCTATCCTCCCAATATTGATTCCGGAAGTGCCTCTTGGTTGAAGTCCTTTTACTCTAATCTTGAGGATGTTCCTAATTCTATGACTTTGACTGACAGTGACATAGTTGCTGTTATTGGCATTTTGGTGGAGTTACGCAATGGTCGCGGTTCGGTGGATGATATTGACCATCTCGGAAGCCGTAGGGTGCGCTGTGTAGGGGAGTTGGCTGAGAATCAGTTTCGTTCTGGTTTGGTTCGTGTAGAGAGGGCAATTAAGGAAAGATTAAGTCATGCAGAATCTGAGAATTTGATGCCGCATGATCTGATTAATGCTAAGCCAATAGCTGCGGCTATAAAAGAATTTTTTGGTTCGTCTCAACTATCACAGTTCATGGATCAGACTAATCCTTTGTCTGAAATTACACATAAGAGGCGAGTTTCTGCTTTGGGTCCAGGTGGGTTGGTGCGTGAAAGGGCTGGTTTTGAGGTTCGTGATGTTCACCCTACGCACTATGGACGTGTTTGTCCTATCGAGACCCCAGAGGGTCCAAACATTGGTCTCATAAACTCCATGGCCCTTTTTGTAAGAACTAATGAGTATGGCTTTTTGGAGACTCCTTATCGTCGTGTTGAAAACAGTCGTGTGACAGATCAGATTGAATATCTATCTGCTATAGAGGAATCTGGTTACGTTATAGCACAGGCTAACGCCGTTTTAGATGAAGATGGGCGATTGATTAATGATCTTGTTTCTTGTCGCTATCTTGGTGAGTTTAGTTTGATGTCGCCCGATCGTGTTCAGTATATGGATGTTTCTCCGTCTCAGATTGTTTCTGTCGCTGCGGCGTTGATTCCGTTTTTGGAGCATGATGATGCTAACAGGGCTTTGATGGGTTCAAACATGCAGAGGCAAGCAGTACCGTGTTTACGTCCAGAGAAGCCTCTGGTTGGAACTGGTATTGAACGTACTGTGGCTGTTGATTCTGGAACTACTGTTCAGGCTATCCGAGGTGGGGTGGTTGATTTTGTTGATGCTAATCGTGTTGTTGTTAGGGTCAACGATGATGAGGCAGCTGATGGTGAGGTTGGTGTTGATATTTACAATCTAATTAAATGTACTCGTTCTAATCAAAATACCAATATTAGCCAGCGCTCTATTGTTGAGAAGGGTGATGTTGTAAGCAAGGGTGATGTTATTGCTGATGGTGCGTGCACTGATAAGGGTGAGTTAGCGCTGGGGCAAAATATGTTGGTTGCTTTTATGCCTTGGAATGGATATAACTTTGAGGATTCAATTCTTATTTCCGAACGTGTTGTTGCCGACAACAGGTTTACTTCCATACATATAGAAGAGTTGTCTGTCGTTGCTCGTGATACTAAGTTGGGACCTGAGGAAATTACTCGTGATATTTCTAATCTTTCTGAGTCCCAGTTAGGTCGTTTAGATGAGTCAGGTATTGTTTATATAGGTGCAGAGGTAGAGGCAGGCGATGTTTTGGTGGGCAAGATAACACCAAAGGGTGAGGTCCAACTTACTCCTGAAGAAAAGTTGCTTCGTGCTATTTTTGGAGAGAAGGCTTCTGATGTGAAGGATACTTCTCTTAGGGTGCCTTCTGGTATCTCTGGTACCGTAATCGATGTCCAAATATTTACTAGGGATGGTGTTGAGAGAGACTTTCGTGCCCAACAAATTATTGACGACAATTTGAAGAAGTATAGGGCCAATTTGTCTGATCAAATGAGAATAGTTGAAAATGATACTTTTGATCGTATGTCTCGTGTTTTGATGGGTCAGGCGGTTCATCATGCTCCACATCTCAGCGAAGGTCAGGTTGTTACTGAAGAGTATTTGTCGCGGCTGAACCGTCATAATTGGTTTGATATTTCTCTAAAGGATGAAGCTAGTACGGCTAAGCTTGATATTCTTCGTCAATCTTTGGAGCAGAAAAGACATGAATTTGATTTGATGTTTGAAGAGAAGCGTAAGAAAATAACCCAGGGCGATGAGTTATCCCCTGGCGTTCAGAAGATGGTTAAAGTTTATGTTGCCATTAAGAGGCGGTTGCAGTCGGGTGACAAAATGGCGGGGCGCCATGGTAATAAGGGAGTGGTTTCCCGTGTTATTCCTGTGGAAGATATGCCCTATCTTGCTGATGGTACCCCGGTTGATATGGTTTTGAACCCTCTTGGTGTGCCATCGCGGATGAATATAGGCCAGATCCTGGAGACTCACTTAGGTTGGGCTGCTAAGGGTTTAGGTTCTCGTGTTTCTGAGATATTGAAAAAAGTACAAGAAGATAAGGATAGGGTTTCTTTATTAAGGGACTATTTGGCTAAGATTTATAATAGCAGTGGTAGAGAAGAATCTTTGCATGAGCTGGATGATGATGAGGTTCTTGAGTTGGCTACCAATCTAGTGGATGGTGTTCCTTTTGCTACTACGGTGTTTGATGGTGCTACCGAGGACGAGATTCGTTCGATGTTAGAGCTTGCGTATCCGGATCATTTGTGTGATGGATCTATGGGCTTTACATCTTTTAGGACACAGGTTGCTCTTTACGATGGTCGTACGGGTGAGAAGTTTATTCGTCCGGTGACTGTTGGCTATATGTATATGCTGAAGTTGCATCATTTGGTTGATGATAAGATGCATGCTCGGTCTACGGGTCCGTATTCCTTAGTTACTCAGCAACCATTGGGTGGAAAGGCGCAGTTTGGTGGCCAGCGCTTAGGTGAGATGGAAGTGTGGGCTCTTGAAGCTTATGGTGCAGCTTATACCTTGCAGGAGATGTTGACGGTTAAGTCAGATGATGTTTCTGGCCGGACTAAGGTTTACGAGAACATTGTCAAGGGTGATCATAAGGTAGATGCTGGTATGCCCGAGTCTTTTAATGTCCTGGTTAAGGAGATTAGGTCTTTGGCTATAGACGTTGAGCTTGAAACTTCTTAATTTGGTTTCCGGTAGGTTTGATATTTGGCGAGAGAGAACTCGATGAAGGCGTTGCTTGATTTGTTTAAGCAGGTGGGGCATGGCGAAGAATTTGATGCTATATCCATAAGTTTGGCATCCCCCGATAAGATTCGTTCTTGGTCTTATGGTGAAGTCAAGAAGCCGGAGACCATAAATTATCGCACTCTTAAACCAGAGCGGGATGGTTTGTTTTGTGCGAAGATTTTTGGTCCCGTAAAAGATTACGAATGCTTGTGTGGAAAGTACAAACGTCTCAAGCATCGTGGCGTTATATGCGAGAAGTGTGGGGTAGAGGTTACTCTTTCTAAAGTTCGCCGTGAGCGTATGGGTCATATCGAGCTGGTTTCTCCTGCTGCGCATATTTGGTTTCTAAAGTCGCTTCCGTCGCGTATGGGTATGGTGTTGGATATACCGCTTCGCGATATTGAGAGAGTTTTGTACTTCGAGGCCTTTGTTGTTGTTGATCCCGGCATGACTCCTTTGACCAAAGGTCAGTTGCTTACTGACGATGATTATATGGCTAAGGTGGAAGAGTATGGTGATGATTTTGTGGCGCTTATGGGCGCTGAGGCTGTTCGTGATTTGCTGAAGAGTTTGGATTTGCCTCGTGAGATTCAAGCTCTTCGTAAATCTTTGGAAGAAACTTCCTCTGAAGCAAGGATAAAGAAGATTGCGAAACGCTTGAAATTGCTTGAGGCGTTTGATTCTTCTTCTTCTCGTCCTGAGTGGATGGTTTTGGAAGTGTTACCAGTTTTATCTCCAGAGTTGCGTCCCTTAGTTCCTCTTGACGGAGGAAGGTTTGCTACATCCGATCTGAATGATCTATATAGAAGGGTGATTAATCGTAACAACCGGTTGCGTAGGCTTTTGGAGCTGAGGGCCCCAGACATTATAGTTCGCAACGAGAAGCGAATGTTGCAGGAAGCGGTTGACTCTTTGCTTGATAATGGCCGTCGTGGCAAGGCCATGACTGGCGCGAATAAGAGACCTTTGAAATCATTTTCTGATGTTATCAAGGGTAAAAGTGGTCGTTTTAGGCAAAACCTACTAGGTAAGCGAGTAGATTATTCTGGTAGATCAGTTATTGTAGTTGGTCCTCAGTTGAAGCTTCATCAGTGTGGTTTGCCTAAGAAAATGGCTTTGGAATTGTTTAAGCCATTTATTTTTCAGAAGCTTGAGGTTATGGGTTTGGCAACTACCATAAAGCAAGCTAAAAAAATGGTGGATAATGAAGAGGCTATAGTTTGGGACATATTAGAGGGGGTTATTCGTGAGCATCCCGTTCTACTTAATCGTGCCCCGACCCTTCATAGGTTAGGTATTCAAGCATTTGAACCCATTCTTGTAGAAGGCAAGGCTATTCAGTTGCATCCTCTGGTGTGTGTTGCCTTCAATGCCGATTTTGATGGTGACCAAATGGCGGTGCATATTCCTTTGTCTCTTGAAGCTCAAATGGAAGCTAGGACGTTGATGTTTGCTTCCAATAACATTTTGTCTCCAGCTAATGGTGACCCCATCATAGTTCCCTCGCAGGATATTGTTCTGGGCTTATATTACATCACCAGAGAGAACAAGTCTGCCAAGGGAACTGGCATGTTTTTTTCCGATTTGTCGGAATTGAAGCGAGCTTACGATGTGGGTGTTGTAGATGTTAATGCGCGTGTTACTGTTCGTTTGGAAGGGAAATTTTTCGTAGACGGAAAAGTGTCTAGTGTATCTTCCAGGTATGATACCGTGGTCGGTTGTGCTCTCGTTTCTGAGACTTTGCCTGTTGGGCTACCATTTTCAATGGTTAATCGTACTCTAAACAAGAAGGAAATTTCTAAACTTATTAATTCTTCTTTTAGGCGCTGTGGCCTTGGGGAGACTGTTATTTTTGTTGATAAGTTGATGCGTTTGGGTTTTTATCATGCCATGAGGTCTGGTGTATCAATTTCAGTGTATGACATGTTGGTTCCACATCAGAAAGACGATTTTGTTCATGAAGCAGAGAATGCGGTTAAAGAGATACAGAATCAGTACAGCTCTGGTTTAGTAACGGAAGGTGAGCGTTACAATAAGGTAGTTGATATTTGGGGTCGTACTGGTGATCTTGTTGCCAAAGCAATGATGGACCGGTTGTCTGTTGAGAAGGTTACGTTAGAAGATGGTTCTGTTACGGAGCAAGAATCGTTCAACTCTATCTATATGATGGCTGATTCTGGTGCAAGGGGCTCTGCTGCTCAGATTAAGCAATTGGCCGGTATGCGTGGTCTTATGGCTAAGCCTGATGGTTCTATCATTGAGACGCCGATTACTTCTAACTTTCGTGAAGGCTTGAATGTCTTGCAGTACTTTATTTCTACCCATGGTGCGCGTAAAGGTTTGGCAGATACGGCTCTTAAGACTGCTAATTCCGGATATTTGACTCGTAGACTTGTTGATGTAACGCAGGATTTAGTTGTAACTCAGAACGACTGCGGTACATCTAACGGTGTTTGGGTTAAGGATTTGATAGAAGGTGGTGAGGTTGTTGAGTCCCTTAGAGAGAGAATATTGGGTAGGGTTGCTGCTCAGGATATCGTTCACTTAGATACTAAAGAGGTATTGTTTCATGCAGGTGTGTTGTTGGGAGAAGATGAGGTTGATCGCATCGAGGCTGTTGGTGTTGATGAGGTTAAGGTTCGTACTCCTCTTACGTGTGTAACTAGATATGGGTTGTGTGCTAAGTGTTACGGTCGTGATTTGGCTAGGGGGCATTTAATCAATGTTGGTGAGGCTGTGGGTGTTATTGCTGCTCAGTCTATTGGTGAGCCTGGTACTCAGTTGACGATGAGAACGTTTCACATAGGTGGTGCAGCGTCTCGTGCTGCTGTTTCTTCTAGTGTAGAGGTTAAGTTTCCTGGGGTTGTGCGCTTTTCTTCTTCTATGCGCTATGTGACTAATATGCGAGGGGAGAAGATTGTTATTACTCGTTCAGGTGAGGTAACCATTGTTGATGTGGCTACCAGTCGTGAACGGGAACGACACAAAATGCCGTACGGTGCTGTATTGCGTTTCGGTGATGGTGAGCAAGTTTCTGTTGGGGATGTGTTGGCTACTTGGGAGCCGCACACTAGGCCTATTATTTCTGAGTTTGCTGGTATTGTTCGTTTTGAGAATGTTGAAGAGGGAGTTACTGTTGCTCGTCAGGTTGATGATGTCACTGGTTTGTCTACTCTTGTTGTTGTTGATAACAAGCGTCGTTCTGGATCATCTAAAGCTCTTAAGCCTCAGGTTAAGCTCTTTAGTGAATCTGGTGAAGAGATTAAGATTCCTGGTACTGAGCACGTGGTTACCATTAGTTTTCAGGTTGGTTCGGTAATTACAGTCAAGGATGGTCAGTTTGTTGATGTTGGTGAGGTTCTAGCTCGCATACCATTGGAGACTTCGAAAACAAGGGATATTACGGGTGGTCTGCCTAGAGTTGCAGAATTGTTTGAGGCTCGTGCACCAAAGGATAGTGGTATCTTGGCGGAGGTTACTGGTACGGTATCTTTTGGTAAGGATACCAAGGGCAAGCAGAGGTTGGTCATTACTGATTTGGAGGGAAATAGTAGAGAGTTTCTTATTCCGAAAGATCGTCAGGTATTGGTTCACGATGGTCAGATTGTTAATAAGGGTGAACCTGTTGTTGATGGTCCTTCCAATCCGCATGATGTGTTGCGTTTACTAGGTGTTGAGGCTCTCTCTCGTTATATTGTTAACGAAGTGCAGGATGTGTATCGTTTGCAAGGTGTGCGCATAAATGATAAGCACATAGAGGTGATAGTGCGTCAGATGCTTCGTAGGGTTCATATTTCTGATCCAGGTGATACTAAGTTCATACTGGGTGAACACGTGGAGTATTCCGAAGTTTTGGATGAGAATGAGAAGGTTGAGAAACAGTCTAAGCGACCTGCTTCTTTTAACTACATGCTACTTGGAATTACTAAGGCTTCTTTGTCAACTGATTCGTTTGTGTCTGCTGCTTCGTTCCAGGAGACTACTCGTGTTTTGACTGAAGCCGCTATTATGGGCAAGCGCGACGAGCTTAGAGGACTTAAGGAGAACGTAATTGTTGGTAGATTAATTCCTGCAGGTACTGGTTTAGCCTACCATAGGGATAGAAAATCTTCTACCTATGCCATGATACCAAGTCGTGATGATTCTAGTGATGCGGTGAGTGATGATGTCCCCTGTGATCAGCTTCCTGTTTCTGGCGATGTAGCAGGTGTTGTTTTGGGGCCTGCTCTATCTAGCTAGTTTTTTTAAGTTATTAGAGAATGTGATGATTGTAATTTTTATTGGACAAGAGTATGCCAACGATTAATCAGTTAGTGCGTATGGGGAGGTCTGTTCCCCGGCTGAAAAGTAAGGTTCCAGCTTTGGAGAATTGTCCCCAAAGGAGGGGGGTTTGTACCCGTGTCTATACTACTACTCCGAAGAAGCCTAACTCTGCTCTGCGTAAGGTTTGTAAAGTGAGACTTACAAATGGGTACGAAGTTATTTCATACATAGGTGGTGAGGGACATAATTTGCAGGAACACTCTGTTGTTTTGATTCGGGGTGGTCGTGTTAAGGATCTTCCCGGTGTTAGATACCACACGGTGCGGGGTTCTTTTGATACGCAGGGTGTTAAGGATAGAAGGAAGGCGCGTTCCAAGTATGGTGCGAAGATGCCCAAGAAATAGTTGTTGTCTGAGAGTGCTTTGTTTAAGGGGAAGTTTTTATGCCGCGTCGTAGGGAGGTTCCGGTTCGTGAGATCATGCCTGATCCGAAGTTTAGTTCGGTTGAGGTGTCGAAGTTTGTGAATGTGTTGATGACCCGTGGTAAGAAGTCCGTGGCGGAGAGAATTGTTTATGGTGCTTTTGGCATCATAGAGGGCCGTTTTGGTAAGGTTCCTTTGGATATTTTTTCATCTGCCGTTTCCAATGTGAAGCCGGTTGTTGAAGTTAAGTCTCGTCGTGTTGGTGGAGCTAACTATCAAGTTCCTGTTGAAGTTTGCTCTTCGCGTCGTACTGCTTTATCTATGCGTTGGTTGAAGGAGGCTGCTCAAAAACGTTCTGAGAAATCCATGGTGCTTCGTTTGGCTCAAGAATTGTTGGAAGCTTCTGAAGGTCGAGGTGCTGCTGTGAAAAAGCGTGATGAAGTTCATCGTATGGCGGAGGCTAATAAGGCATTTTCCCATTACCGTTTCTAGTTTATGCAAGTTAAGTTTGGAGATTTTTTGTGGCTCGTAATGTTCCTATACGGCGCTATCGTAATATAGGTATTTCTGCGCATATTGATGCTGGAAAGACAACGACAACGGAACGCATCCTGTTTTACACCGGTGTTAATCATAAGATCGGAGAGGTTCATGATGGTGCTGCCACTATGGATTGGATGCCCCAGGAGCAGGAGAGAGGTATTACTATTACCTCCGCTGCAACTACTTGTTTTTGGTCTGGGATGGCTAATGATTATCCGAAGCATCGTATCAACATTATAGATACCCCAGGTCACGTTGACTTTACCATTGAAGTTGAGCGGTCGATGCGTGTTTTGGACGGTGCTTGTATGGTTTATTGTGCAGTTGGCGCCGTACAGCCACAGTCTGAGACAGTTTGGCGTCAGGCCAACAAGTACAAGGTTCCTCGTCTTGCCTTCGTAAATAAGATGGACCGTTCAGGTGCGAATTTTATGCGGGTCTATGATCAGATGCGCGATAGGCTTTGTGCTAATCCAGTACCACTTCAATTGCCCATTGGAGCCGAGGAACAATTTCGCGGTGTAGTGGATTTGGTCAAAATGAGGGGCATCATATGGGACGATTCAAGTCAGGGCACCAAATTTGAGTATGTTGATATACCAGAATTTGTGGCAGATGAGGCTATTGAGTGGCATGAAAAGCTCCTAGAGGCTGCTGCTGAGGCTGATGAAGATACTATGAATAAGTATCTAGAGTCTGGTTCTTTAACCGAAGAGGAGATTAAGTCCGCGCTTCGCGCACGTACCATTGCCGGAGAGGTTGTACCCATGTTGTGTGGCAGTGCCTTTAAGAATAAGGGTGTACAGGCCATGTTGGATGCAATTCTCGACTATTTGCCGTCGCCTGTTGATATTCCTCCCGTTCAAGGTGTGGATGATAACGGTGAAGCTGTGACCAGGGATTCATCTGATGAGGCCCCTTTCTCTGCCTTGGCCTTTAAGATAATGACAGATCCGTACGTTGGTCAGTTGACATTCTTTCGTGTTTACTCAGGTGTTATGACCTCTGGTGATACTGTTCTTAATCCCATTAAGGGGCGCAAGGAGCGAATTGGTAGGATTTTGCAGATGCATGCTGATCAACGTGAGGAGATTAAGAAAGTTTTTTCTGGTGATATTGCCGCTGCCGTTGGCCTAAAGGACTGTATAACTGGTGAAACTCTGTGCTCTCAAGATCATCCAGTTACTCTTGAAAGGATGGAATTTCCTGATCCTGTTATCCATGTTGCGGTAGAACCGA
Source organism: Candidatus Ichthyocystis sparus (assembly GCF_900078745.1). Lineage (GTDB taxonomy): Bacteria > Pseudomonadota > Gammaproteobacteria > Burkholderiales > 2013Ark19i > Ichthyocystis > Ichthyocystis sparus. The sequence goes on from NZ_FKII01000061.1 coordinate 232,351, forward strand.
AGACTAAGAATGATCAGGAGAAGATGGGAATTGCTCTGGGGAGACTGGCCCAAGAAGATCCTTCCTTTGTGGTTAGGACTGATGCTGAATCTGGGCAAACGATTATTTCTGGCATGGGTGAGCTCCACTTAGAGATTATTGTTGATCGTATGAAGCGAGAGTTTGGTGTTGAGGCTAATGTTGGGGCTCCTCAGGTAGCTTATAGAGAGACCATTAAAGGTACGATTAGTCAAGAAGGTAAGTTTATCAAGCAATCTGGTGGTCGCGGTCAGTATGGTCATGTATGGTTGAAGATAGAGCCTAAGAATCCAGGGGATGGATTTGAGTTTGTTGATGCGATTAAGGGAGGCGTTGTTCCTAAAGATTATATTCCGGCTGTTCAGAAGGGATTGAACGAAGCTTTAACTGCAGGTGTTGTTGCTGGATATCCAGTTGTTGATGTAAAGGTAACCCTTTTTGACGGCTCTTATCATGAGGTTGATTCTAATGAGAATGCGTTTAGAATGGCTGCTATATTTGCCTTTAAAGATGCTATGCGCAAGGCCTTACCAATATTGTTGGAGCCGATTATGGCCGTTGAAGTTGAAACTCCGGAAGATTTTATGGGCAACGTCATGGGTGATCTTTCTAGTCGCAGGGGAACAATAGTTGGTATGGGGGATGTATACGGCGCTTTGAAGTTAGTAAAATGTGATTTGCCTTTGGCTGAAATGTTTGGTTACTCTACAGATTTGCGTTCGTTAACTCAAGGTAGGGCAACTTACATCATGGAGTTTAAGCACTATTCAGAGGCTCCTAAGAGCGTCGTTGAATCTATTGTTAATCGTAAAAAGGGTTAGGATTTTTCAGGAGAGTTTCTTATGGCTAAGGCTAAGTTTGAGCGTACGAAGCCGCACGTTAATGTGGGTACGATAGGGCACGTTGATCATGGGAAGACGACGTTGACGGCGGCGTTGACGACGATACTGAGCAAGGTGTATGGCGGAGAGATTAGAGGATACGATCAGATTGACAATGCTCCTGAGGAGAAAGCTAGAGGCATAACGATAAATACATCGCACGTTGAGTATATGACGGAAGCGAGGCACTATGCGCACGTTGATTGTCCTGGTCATGCTGATTATGTGAAGAACATGATAACTGGTGCTGCGCAGATGGATGGAGCGATATTGGTGGTTTCAGCTGCTGATGGGCCTATGCCGCAGACAAGGGAGCATATATTGTTGGCGAGGCAGGTAGGTGTGCCTAGCATAGTTGTGTTTTTGAACAAATGCGACATGGTGGATGACTCTGAGTTACTAGAGTTAGTAGAGATAGAGGTTAGGGAGTTATTAACGAAGTACGATTTTCCTGGCGACGACGTACCTTTGATAAAGGGTTCTGCGGTTAAGGCGTTAGAGGGTGACAAGAGTGATATAGGTGAGAAGGCGGTGATGGATTTGGCTAAGGCGTTGGATAGTTATATACCGACTCCTGTTAGGGTTGTGGACCAGCCGTTTTTGATGCCGATAGAGGATGTATTTTCGATATCAGGTAGGGGTACCGTAGTAACAGGTAGAGTTGAGAGAGGTATTTTGCGTGTTAACGAGGAGATAGAGATAGTTGGTTTACGTGACACGCAGAAGACGATTTGTACTGGTGTGGAGATGTTTCGCAAGTTATTAGATGAGGGGCGTGCTGGTGACAATGTTGGGGTATTGTTGAGGGGTACGAAGAGGGATGATGTTGAGAGGGGTCAGGTGTTATCGAAGCCTGGTTCTATAACTCCGCACACGGTGTTTGATGCTGAGGTATATGTTTTATCGAAGGAGGAGGGTGGTAGGCACACGCCTTTTTTCAATGGATATAGGCCGCAATTTTATTTTAGGACGACGGATGTTACTGGATCGATTTCGTTTGAGGGTGACATGGTGATACCAGGGGACAATGTTACGATGCGAGTTGAGTTAATAGCGCCTATTGCTATGGAAGAGGGTGTACACTTTGCGGTTCGTGAGGGTGGAAAAACCGTCGGAGCAGGTGTCGTTACTAAAGTTATTAAATAAAGAGAGTAAAGAGGTTTTTGATGAAGCAGGAAAAGCATAAGCTTTTGAAGAAGGAAAAGCAGAAGATCCGGATACGCTTGAAGGCTTTTGACTATCGTTTGATAGATCAATCGGCTGCTGAGATTGTAGATACAGCAAAGAGGACAGGAGCCGTTGTTTGCGGTCCTATACCATTGCCTACGCGTATAGAACGCTATAATTTTTTGCGTTCCCCTCATGTTAATAAAACAGCCAGGGATCAGTTTGAAATGCGTACTCATCTTAGGTTGATGGATATAATAGAGCCTACCGATAAGACAGTTGATGCTTTGATGAAGCTTGATTTACCCGCTGGCGTGGATGTTGAAATCAAACTTCAATAGTTGATCTTTCCATGATTACAGGAAGGGATTTTCTCTCCCCTTCCTGTTCCTCTGTCCCATTATCCTTATCTTCTAACTCCAGAACCTGCTTGGTGTACTCAGTCCACGGTGGTAGTGCCGTTTGGCTTCCGTACTCGTTCTTACCAAGTGGATGGGGCGAATCAAAGCCAACCCAGGTTACAGTCACAATATTGCCTGCATATCCGCAGAACCATGTGTCTATAGAGTCGTTTGTAGTTCCAGTTTTTCCTGCTATGTTTTTTCCTTCTAAATAGCGAAGTGCGCTGCGTCCAGTTCCATCAGTTATGGTTTTGTGTAACATCATATCTATCTGGTTAGCTACTTGTGGTGAAAGAACTTCCTCCTCTGTGGAGGTACTACGCTGAGCGTCGTAAATTATATTTCCGTGAGAATCAGTAACTTTTTCAATTAGATACGGATTAATTTTTATGCCATTATGTGCAAATATGCTATATGCTCTTAGCATTTGCCATGGAGTAACCAAGCCAGACCCAAGAACCATGGTAAGATAAGGGGGCTGTTTTCTGATATTTAATCCAAACCTGTGCAATATGTTTCTTGCTTTGTCAATGCCTACAAATTGCAAAATTTTTACAGAAGGCACATTCCTAGATTCAGCCAGCGCTTGCCACATTGTTATTTCACCTTTGAAATTCTTATCAAAATTACGTGGGGTCCACGGAGTACTTCCAGTCTCTTTGGCTGTAAACGAAATTGGAGAGTCATCTATTATTGTTTCAGGGGAGTATCCCTCTTCTAGAGCAGCTGTATATATAAGCGGCTTTATGCTAGACCCCGGTTGACGCCAAGCTTGAGTTACATGATTGAACTTGTTTCTATTTTCAGAAAAGCCACCACATAACGCTAAAATTGCACCACTGCTTACATCCTCTGATACAAGTGCACTTTCTGCCTTAGGTAGACCAGTGGCCCTCCAGATGTCATTTCCTGTTTTTCTTATATACATTACGTCACCCCTGCTAACTACAAATTTATTTTTCTTGCCACGTAGTCTGTCTAATTCACTTCCTAGTATCATTGTTTTTTTACCTCCCCGTACAATTAGATGCACGGCATTGTCAGTAACTTTGGTTACTACAGATGGAACTAGTGGTGGGTAGATATGAAATTGGTCTAGCTGCTTTTGTACCGATATATTAGAGTCGAGCTCTATTCGTCCTGAAATTCCTGTAAACTCGTGTCTTTCAGTGTAGAGTATTAGATTATGTCGTAACGCGGCATTAGCAATTTTTTGGTAATCCTTACGTATAGTAGTGTATACATTGAATCCCTTTTGATATATCTCCTGCCCATATTCTGCATAAAGAAATTGCCTTGCCATTTCCGCAACATAGCTCGCTGTAACCTCATATTTTTGCTCATGTTGGTTTATAATGGGACGTTTGCTGAGTGCATTTTTGTACTGGGTAGGAGAAATATAACCTAGGTCCAACATACGTCCTAATACATATCTTCGTCTCGATATAGCACGAGACAAGTTTGTAATGGGATTATACGTTGATGGAGCCTTTGGTAGACCAGCTAGTAAGGCTATCTCTGAAAGATTTAACTGCGATAGAGTTTTTCCAAAATAGGATTCCGCAGCCGCAGAGAATCCATAGGCACGGTTTCCTAAGTATATCTTGTTTATATATAGCTCCAAAATTTGGTTTTTTTCAAGAGTTGCATCAATTTTAAATGCCATGAGCATTTCATAGTATTTCCTCTTGTAAGTTCTTTCTGAGGTGAAGAAGAAATTTTTTGCTACTTGCATAGTAATAGTACTGGCACCTTGTAGGTGTTTTCCTTCCAAATTGAAAATAAGTGCACGTACAACACCCTGCCAATCAACACCCGGGTGTTTATAGAAACGATCATCCTCAGCAGCTAGTATTGCCTCCTTGAGGAGTATAGGTACATCACCAATGGGGACAATATCGCTCTTCTTAGTGGCGTATTCTGCTATTAGGATACCGTCCGATGTAAAAATTCTCAGAGGTATTTCTGGAGTAGCATTTTTTAGTTTTTCCAATGAAGGAAGCTGTTTAGAAGTTAATGTTATTAATATAGCTAGGGATAAAAATAATGCTATGGCGATGCCGACAATAACGGAGACAATAATCGAAACAGTACGAAATAGCTTCATATTAATACCCAGTTAATTATTAACCGTATTGTATCCCGAGTTAAGTGGATATTAGCAATGTTAAAAATCAATCTAGTACCATGTTCTAATGTGGCGGACATATTTTTATAAGGTTATTTATTAACTTATTGTTCAAGTTTGACCAATATATGGTAGCGAAGATTTTATGGAGATATTTAAGAAAACATTGCTCGGTGTCCTTGGAATTGAGACTACCTATACCAGAGCCCTGGGAATTGATATAGGATCATCTGCTGTTAAATTTTCTGAGGTTTCTTCTTCGGAAAGTGGCATGCGTATTGAGTCGTATCATATAGAGCCCATTCCAGATGAAGTGGTTTATATGGGCAAGATTGAAGATCACTTGGCAGTTGTGGATGCAATAAAGAGAGGTTTGGCATCAAATAATTTTCGTGCCAAAAATAATGCAAGCCTTGCTATAGCGTATTCTATGGCAACTATTCGCGAAATGACCATATTTGGCAATTTATCACAAGAAGAATTAGCAGTTAGGGCTTACTCAGAGGCTGTACATGTAACTGGAGGTAGCGTTCATGATTTAGCCATTGATTTTTGTGAAGATAAAAGCCCTGATAAAGACAAGAGAAAATTTCTACTTGCTATATCTAAGAAAGAAAATGTAGATGATATAGTTTATCTACTTAAGGATTCTGGAATTACACCACGCATAATTGACGTAGAGTTGTACGCCTTTCACACTATGTGTATTAGGTTTTTAGAACTTAATCCTCCACTACTTAAGAAAAGTAATATTTACCTGTTTGTAGAGTTTGGACACTCAAAAACTTTGTTCCTATTCATGCGAGGACAAGAGGTTATATTTGCTAAAGAACAATCATTCGGATTCGTATCTCTAAGTAGGGAAGTTAAAAGTGAGTTAGATTTAGATTATGCATCAGCTCAGAGAATGATCGCAGGAATTGATAAGGCGCAAGAGAGATACTCAGAAATAATTTTACCTGAATTTATCTCAGAGTGCTGTTCTGTAGTTTATAGGATATTACAACTTTTCTATACCACTACTTCTTTTGTAAATATTAATGCTATGTTTATCTCTGGTGGTGGTTCTAGCCTTCCAGGTATAGCAAAAGCTATCAAAAAAGTAGCTGAAGTTGATGTAAAGTCTATGAAGGCTATTTCTGAAAGAAATTTGTCTTCCTCCATAAGTAAGTCAATGTTCTTTCATGATTTGCCAAGATTGACAACCTCCATAGGAATTGCAATTAGGAATTTGCTTAATGATTCTATTTAATTTACTCCCACACAGGGATATTAAAGAGCAGCACGAAAGACGTATATTCTACGCGTATGTTGCAATTGCCGTCATAGTTTCTGTGATATTGAGCTGGTCTGCAAATGAAGTAATATCTTTTTATACTGAACGTCAGAAAGAAAAGGTAGAGTTTTTGAAATCAAAAATTGATTCATTGGGATCGAATACAAAATTCATTATAGATCTAAAATCTAAAATAAAAACCATACTAGATAACCATAAAGTTATAAGTAAGATTAATTACGACAAATTGAATATGTTAACTATGATAAAAGAGGTTTCTACCGTAGTGCCATATGGTGTTTATTTGCGTAGTTTTGATACTACATCATCGACAAATATTCATATATCCGGTGTGGCTGTGAGTAACAAAAGTGTGGCCGATTTTCTAAATAATTTAGCCAAATCTAAAGTTTTTGATACAGTTAATTTGATTCATACTAAAATAATGTACACTAAATTTGGAATATTCCAAGATTTTAAAATTGTAGTTACTGTTAAGATGTCCCACAATTCAGGGGTTTCTGATAAAGTTTATGACGCTTTTGGTGAGGCTAAGAACAAGTTAGTTAGGGCTATAGGTCCAAGCCCAATGGGTCCAAGCCCAACCCTTAATGGTTAATGGAGTAGGGAATGTTTTTTGATAATATCGACATTTCATCTTTAGGTTATGCCCCTTTAAAGTGGCCTAAATCAGTTAGAGTTGCTTCTGTCTTGATTTTGTGTGTCATAGTTTTCTGTGTGTACTATTTGTTTTTTGCTATGTCGATGGTAAGCAGTTACTCTGCCATGGAGCTTGAAGAGAAATCACTAAAGAGTAACTATTCTGCGAGGCGTTCTAGTGTCATAAATCTTGAAGAATATAAGAATTATTATGAATATTTAGAGAGCAGCTTTGGGGAGCTTATTAAGCAATTCCCAAAGGAATCTCAGATCAAATCGCTGTTGAATAGTCTTAACAAAATAGGTGTATCTAATAACATGACGTTTTGTTCTTTTGTTCCAGAGAAGAAAGTAAAAAAAGATTTATATATAGAACAGCCAGTTTCCATAGATATGGCAGGTAGCTACAACGATTTTGCTAATTTCGTGTACCAGGTTGTACTTATGGATAAAGTTGTAGTTTTAGGTGATTTGAGCATTTCTGTTCCCGGAAGTGTTGGTAGTGCTAATGGTGGTTCTGCATGCGGTAGATCGTTGCCATTACTTAAACCGGGTAAATTGTTGTTCAGTTTTACCGCTACCATTTACGAGATGATAGGTGATAAGAAAAAAAGTAGTAAAGATAAAAAATTATGATAGTGTGGTGAATAAGGTTTTGACATGAATGGCATTTATTATAATTTAAAACTTTGCAGGCGGGAGATTGGTCTCCCTTTTTAATACAGACGTTCAGGTTATGTAAAATGAAAGTTGGCTACATAAAATATAAACCTCTTTTGCTAGTAGGCATTAATATTTTTCTACTGACTGCCTGTGTTTCTGAATCCAAGCGTGATTTGGAGTTATGGGTACAGGAAGAAGATAAAAGATATGCAAAGAGCGAATTTCCTAAATTAGGTGGTGCCGTAGTTAATCCTGAAAAGTTTGTGCCAGTTGCTGTTGATCCTTTTCAAGCTAGTCGTATAGGCGTATTTTTGGGAAAATCAGATGATAATCCCGATTACACTAGAAGTCTTCATTTGCCCCCTCTCAAGGATGTTAGTTTGCAAGACATAAAATTGATTGGGTTAATTATAAATAAAAATTTGCGGATGGCAGTTATACAACATGGGCCAAATTTGTTCCGTGTGGGGATTGGTACCAAGATAGGCACAAATGGAGGAGTTGTTACCAGTATTAGCGGTTCTGGAATAAATATTAAACAGCGCATTGATGATGGAACTGGAAAGATTGTTGATAAAGTTAGTTTTATTAGTTTTTCATAGAAATTGTTGGGGTTAGTTAATATAGGTTTATTGGCTGGCGAGATTTTTCTTGCTGTAATATGACTAATATTTTAAAAATTCAGCGAGTCTCAGAATGATAAAGTTTGGCAGAGACATGATTAAGTTTGCTTGGCTCTTTAGGGGTGTTGTTTTTTGCATTTTACTGCTCAACAGTATGTTCTCATATTCAGTGTCAGTAAATAGGCTGGTTTCTGTTGACGCCATAAAGAGCGGCAACGAATATGCAGTAAAGATGATGTTTTCAGGGGATGTTACCCTCAATCAAGAACCTAAAGTATTTAGCGTTGTATATCCAGCTAAGATAGTTGTTGATCTTCCTGATGTTTCCACAAATAAACCTACATATGTTGTTCCTATTAACATAGGGGATTTTGTTAATGTTTACGTAGCGCATCTTTCTGGCAAGACTAGGTTGGTTTTTTCTCTGAAAAAATTTCATCCGTATAGACTAAAGCAAGAAGGAGATCATTTAATACTTTCATTGCTAGAAGTTAACGCAGAAAAATCTGCCTCAGCTAGCAAATCTCATGACAATGATTTTTTTAATGAATCAAAAAAAGGATCTTCTACAGATCATGTGTCCCCGTATAATTCTATCCAATCTGGTAAACAAGGTAATCTGACCAGTGTAGATTTTAGAAAAGGAACAAGTGGCAGTGGGTTGATAGTTATTAGTACCAATGTTGGTCGTTCCTTTATAAGAGCAGATAGGGTATCTGATGGTTTATTAATATATCTTCCTGATTTATCTTCTGATAGCTCGCTTCTAAAGACCTATGATGTTTCTGATTTTTATACTCCCGTTCAGAAGTTTTCAATAACTAAAGAGAAGCGTGGAATTGTTATACATGTGTACCTAAATGGAGTTTTTGAAGACAGGACCTTTGAAAGCAATGGGAAAATTGTAATTGAGTTAAAGCGATCTGTATATGATGATAATTCTTATGGCAGATCTGCGAAACGTGTATTTTTAGGAAAGAAATTGTCATTAAATTTCCAAAATACTTCTATACGTGGTGCATTGCAAGCCATTGCTGATTTTACCAGGCTTAATATTCTTGTTACAGATAGTGTTAAGGGCAATTTGACTATGCGCCTTAATGACGTACCATGGGATCAAGCACTGAATATCATTTTAGATTCAGCTAACCTAGGTATGAGGAGGAATGGTAGCGTTATTGTGGTAGGTACAACTAAGGAATTGCTAGAATCAGATAAGCAGTATCTTCAATCAGAGAAACAAATGAACGAACTGGCTCAAACTAAATTAGTTGTGTTTCACTTAAATTATCAAAAAGCAGACGATGTTGAGCGTATGTTTGACAGTAAGAACAAAATACTGTCTGAGAGAGGTAGCGTTATTGTTGATAACCGCACAAATCAAATTTTTATTCGAGATGTTCCTGACAAAGTTAAAGAGGTACGCGATTTTATTAAGGCTATTGATGTACCAGTATCGCAGGTTATGATTGAAGCTAGGATTGTTGAAGCGAGCAGCTCATTTAATAGGTCACTTGGGATTAGATTGGGAACAGTTGGTAATAACAATAATTCTACTTGGGGTGCTGATATAGCACAGACTACTGCTATACGGAACCAACCTGCTAGTATGATTACCCAGTCAGCAAGTAACTTTAATGTTAATTTGCCTGCCTCTGGTAGCTCTCCTGGTAAATTTGCTTGGACAATTTTTAACTCCGATAGTACGGGATTGCTCAACTTAGAGATTAGTGCAATGGAAGCAGATGGTGGTGGTAAGACGTTATCTAATCCTAGAGTCGTAACTTCTGATAAACAATTGGCCATAATAGAACAGGGTACCGAAATTCCGTATACAACTGTTCAGGGAACAGGAGCTAATGTTACTCTGTCCACAGATTTCAAGAAGGTCAATTTATCGTTGAGTGTTACACCGCAGATTACCCCGAACAACCATGTCATCTTGGATGTTGAAGTCACTAAGGATTCAGTGGGATTAATTTCTACAACAGCCGGCCCATCCATAAATACAAAACATGTAAAAACCAAAGTACTAGTTGAAGACGGCGGTACGCTTGTTATAGGTGGAATATACGAAGATTCAAAAAATGAAGATAACTCTAAGATTCCATTACTAGGAGATTTTCCAATCCTTGGTAGTCTATTTAAAGTTAAGACTAATACGCACAGACTGTCAGAGTTGATGGTATTTATAACACCTAGGGTGATTTACGATAAACAGCAATAACAATAATGTTGATTGTTACTATTTTCCTATGCAAAATTTGGAAAATATTTCTGTAAGAATATGGTCATCCGATACAGTGCCAATTATTTCTTCCAGGCTTTTAGTTGCTAATCGTAATTCATCTGCAAATATCTCTAGACGATGTATCTCATTTTTGGCTGATGTTATATGAGATAGTGCTTTGTAAATATTACTTTCGTGGCGCTTATTTATATACAACGTACAGTCCATCAACCGTTTTTCACTTAAGTTTTTTTGTATCTCGCATCTTAGCTTTTTTAAGCCTCTGCAATCAATAGTAGATACCGTGACGATAGTAAAATTGGTCACCTTAGTCAAAGCTCCAACTACTAGTTCAATTTCTGTATCACACAGTCGATCAACTTTGTTTAGTACTATAATAATGTTCTTATCTGACAATTTGTCCATTAGCGAAATGCATGCTTCAACAGGACTATCAGTGATATCTATAACAACGAGTATTATGTGAGCTTTGGCTATTTCTTGAAAGCTCTTTTCTATTCCCATCTGTTCAATGGCGTCAGTACTGTTTTCATTTAATCCAGCAGTGTCAATTAACGAAATAGTGTTGGATCCTAATGTTAGTCTTTCCTCAATAGTATCTCGTGTTGTTCCAGCAATATTGCTTACAATGGAGCGATTTGTTCTGAGTATCGCATTTATAAGGCTCGATTTTCCAGCATTTACATTACCAATAATCACAACTCTGGGGCCACTATTGAGAATATTATTATTCCCCGTTTGTTCTACAATGTGCATAACGTCAGCTTCTATTTTTGTTACACAAGAAAGAAGCTTTGTTTCTGCTTCTGGAAATGTAATATCTTCCTCCGGAAAGTCTATAAGTGCCTCAGTATACGTTCTCACATATATCAGCTGCTCTTTGATATTTTTAATTAACTGAGTAAATAGACCAGCTATATTTTTTGCTGCTGCCCTAACCATAGCCTCTGATTGAGCATTAATAATATCCGATATTGCTTCTGCTTGGGCTAGGTCCATCTTATTGTTGTAGTACGACCTTAAAGTAAATTCTCCAGGATCTGCTAACCTAGAGCCCGCCCGTAAGCATACATCTAAAACCATATGAGTAACAATTAATCCACCATGACAATGGATCTCAATTATGTCCTCCCCAGTGTATGAGTGAGGTGCTCTAAAAAATAATACAATTACGCTGTCTATTATATTATCTTCATCATATACGTGTGCTGTTACAGGTTTTCTTACAGGTATTCTCTTTTTAAACAGAGTATCCGACAACAAACCTAGATTGTCTCCAGATACACGAACAATCGATATTGCTCCGCTGCCATGAGGAGTGGATATGGCAGCAATAGTATCGTGGTAGTACGCTCCTATCATGTTTTGTTTAATTTTTTCGTTATGTATAACTGCTGTAACAGCGACAATATATTATTAGTGATCCAATACAAAACTAACCCAGATGGGAAAAAGAAAAACATGACTGAGAAGACCATAGGCATAATTGTCATTACTTTTGCCTGAACTGGATCAGTTGCTGGTGGATTCATTTTAGTTTGCAAGAAGGTCGATAGCGCAAGAGCTATTGGTAGAATGTAAAGAGGATCAGGTGATGATAAGTCTTTTACCCATCCTAGCCATCGAGCTTCCCTTATCTCTACACTCGTTGATAGCACATAGTAAAGAGAGATGAATACCGGTACCTGTATAATTATAGGTAAACACCCCGCTGCAGGATTTACACCCTCTTTCTGAAATAGCTCCACTATAGTCTTTTGTTGCTTGATTTTGTCAGAGCTATACGTGTCTTTCAGTAGCTGTATCTTTGGGGCAAGGACCTTCATCTTAGCCATCGACCTATAGCTTGCAGCAGATAGAGGGAAAAACACTATCTTTATTAGGATGGTAAGCAATATTATCGCCCATCCCCAGTTCTTAGTTACAATTTGTATCCAGCTAAGTAGTTTGAATAGAGGCTGAGCAATAATAGTCGACCAGCCGTAATCAGTAACTAGATCAAGGCCCGGAGCAATTGATGCCAGTTTGTTTTGTTCCTGAGGTCCAGCGTAGAATCTGGACTTAGCATAGTGTATGGACTTAGGCTCAACTAAGCCTAAATCTTGCTTAAATCCAACCGTGTAAAGTTGGGACGATGGTTCTTTGAAAGCGTAAAAAGTAGTTGATTTTGTACTATCTGGTATCCAAGCACTTACAAAGTAATGTTGGATAAAGCCACACCAACCGTGCTCATTGCTCATCTCTGTATGGCTCTGGTCCATGCTAGAGAATGGTATCTTGACAAACTTCTTGCTTTGCGTATACACGGCGGCACCAAGATACGAGCGAACAAATCTAGACTGTTCGTGTACTGGGTAAGAATCTCTTTGTATGAGTCCAAATAGGAATGGATTTATAGCTCTTGCGGAGTTATTAGTAATTTTGTATACAACATCAATTATATAGCTATTGTTGCTAATGGTGTATGTTGCCGATACATTGACTCCGCGATCTTGTCCCGTTAAAACTACTGCCGATGTTCCTGAAAGTTCATCGTATGAAACGTTACTCTTGCTAAATAATGGCTGGAACACGACAGAATCTTTGCCTGGAAGCTGAATTTTTACGAAGCTCGATGAATGGTAGACAGGTTCCTGATTACTTAGAAGCTCGTACTCTTTCTCACCCTTTTCTTGATCATGATACTTTTTTAGGTACATGCTTACTATGTTGCCGTTTTTGGGATCAATGGCCAGATTTACTAATGATGACGAGACATATATGGGTTTTATCGTACTTTCCTGTTTCTGCTTCATCAATGATATGACATCAGGCTTTTTTTCTACATCGAGGGGATTGTAGATAGGTGCTGAATTACTATAACCAGAGTTATTACTATATTCCTTGTTCCAATTCTGGTATAACCCGAGCAGAGACCCAAACAAAACAAATATTAGGACAAGTCTTACAGTTTCCATAAAAATTCCATACACCTTATCTACGGTGAATCGAAGCCGTTCAGGGGTTGTCTATCCCACAGTTTTTGTTTAGAGGATTGCATCGCAGTATACGGTACAGAGCCCTAAATAACCCACTGTAGGGACCATACTTCATTATCGCAAGCTTAGCATACGCAGAACAGCTAGGATAAAATCTGCAGCTCCTGCCACAAAAAGGACTCAGAAACAGCTGATAGATGTTGACAATAAAGACCAGGGAGCGAGTAAGAAAGGTGCGGATCATTTTTTAGCCTTTTTTTCTGACAAGGCATGGAATAGTAAATACAGAAGGTTGCGTATATCACTCTTTAGCATAGTACTTACATTTCCCTTTAGAGATACGACTATGTCAGTTTTAGGAAGATGATCAATACCCTCCCTGAAGCACTCACGAATGAGACGTTTTACCAAGTTGCGTTTAACTGAGGTCTTAGTAGACCTCTTAGGTACCACCATACCCAGGCGCGCGAAGCAGAAAGGAGGGTCAGCAGAGCAATACGCTTTGAATGGACCAGATCTCACTGAATCAGGCTTCGAGCTATACACAGATACAAACTCAGACTTTTTTCGGATAGAACGCAGTGTCCTCTTAAAAGACAACGGCTTCGACAAATATACTCTCCTAGGCAGACAAGCGACGTCTTCCCTTTGCCCTGCGCGACTTTAATACCAAAGAACCCGCCCTCATACGTGCCCGAAAGCCATGTGTTCGTTTACGCCGTATGTTGGAAGGTTGGAAGGTTCTCTTCATTGGTTACCCTTACCCCCGGCCTACTACCCCTTAATGAGATAGAGAAAGAAAAATTGAAAAACTAACCTGCGGCGCATTATAGCTAATTTCCAACGTCTTTTAAAGGTATTTTCCACTTTTGGGGACCAATTTCATGAATTGATTCCCCAGATGAAGATACAGATACTGTAACTGGCATGTCTTTTACTATTAGTTTTCGTACTCCCTCCATTCCAAGATCAGGAAATGCAATCATCTCTACCTTTTTAATAGATTTGGAAATTAAATAGGCGGCTCCACCAACTGCTATCATAGAAACAGCTCCATACTTTTTTATTGCATTTATGCCTTTTTGTTTTCTTTCTCCCTTTCCAATCATCCCAATTACACCCACCTTTTCTGATAACATAAGATCTGCAAAACGATCCATGCGGTCTGCTGTGGTAGGTCCAGCTGGTCCAATTATTTCGTCTCTAACCGGATCAACAGGTCCAACGTAGTAAACCACCTTCCCTTTTAGATCAAACGGAAGCTTTTGTCCCGCGTTTATTATGTCTTGAATTCTCTTGTGGGCAGCATCGCGTGCAGTGTAGAGGGTTCCTGATAACAGAAGATTCTGGCCAGCTTTCCATTTTGCTATATCATTTTTTGTCAACGTATCCAAATTTACTGACGTTGCTTCAACTCTCGTATCAGACAAACTTATTTCTGGCCAAATAGATAAATCTGGTTCCTGAAAAGATGCTACGTTCGTGCCGTCTAGCGAGAAATGTACATGCCTTGTGGCAGCACAGTTAGGTATAAGACCAACTGGAAGTGAGACCGCATGTGTTGGGTAGGTCATGACCTTAACATCCAATACGGTTGTTATCCCACCTAGACCTTGTGCACCAATTCCCAATGCATTCACACGTTGGTAAATCTCTAGTCGTAATTTCTCTATATCGTTTTGGGGGCCTCTCTCCTGGACTTCATGCATATCAATTGGTGCCATTAAAGATCTTTTTGCCATGCACATAGCATACTCTGGTGTTCCACCTATGCCCACTCCTAGCATTCCTGGAGGGCACCAGCCTGCCCCCATAGATGGGAGGGTTTCAACTATCCAATCAACCACAGAAGCCGATGGATCAAGGTTAACGAATCTACTTTTATTTTCCGATCCCCCCCCCTTAGCTGCCAGATGAACATCCAGCTTATCCCCAGGCACAATATTGTAGTGAATAACCGCCGGTGTATTGTCCTTAGTATTTATTCTGTTACCATACGGATCAGACAGAATAGAAAAGCGTAATTTGTTATTAGGGTCCTTATATGCCCTTCGTACGCCCTCATGTACCATTTCAGATACAGACATGTCAGTGTCCCACCGTACGTTCATTCCAACATCCAGGAACACTACAGAGATTCCAGTGTCCTGACAGATGGGTCTCTTGTTTTCAGCGCTCATCCTAGAATTAAGCAGTATTTGTGCTATAGCCGTTTTAGCAGCAGGGTTTTTTTCCCTGGCATATGATTCAGACATGGCCATAACGAAATCAGGTGAATGACAATAGGAAATGAATTGGAAGGCGTTTCGTATAGATTCTATGAACTGCAGTTTTGTTATTACAGACATATTTTATCTTCCATAAGATTAAAATAGGAACAGGATGCTTTCGTATTAGACCATTGTCAGCACGATATTTTAGGGGAAAATGTGACTTTTACCCAGTATTAATTTCAATATTCAGTACTTTATGCTGTAAGGCGTTTCCGATGAGGCAAGTAGTTGTTGGCATGATTCTAAAAGTTCATTAGAAATTTTTATCTTCCATTTTGATCCGGTTCTTACATGACAGGAAACGTTATTTTTTACATAATGGAAAATTACTGATACTCTGTGCCCAGGGTTTGCATGGGTCTTAATTATTTTGCAGATTTCAACGATTGGTGATGACGGGCTTACGTTTAAAACTAGTTGGGATGCCCTTTCCTCTCTTATTTGTTCTATGGATAGTATGCGGTTTGCTACAAATTTGTTTGTTTTGCGATAGTGGTCTAAAATTGTTCTTCCTTCGAAGAACAGGATATTGTCAATCTTCAAGATGTGCCTATTTTTTTCAAAATTATCAGAGAATACAGTAACTTCTATTTCTACTGTGCCGTCCGTTATTAACGCGAAATATGCTTTTCCGACCCTTCTTATTTTGCTTACTATGCCGCTTATCAATATGTTGCTGTTATCCGTATGCTTACTTAGTACTTCGTTCAGAGACAATTTAGTAATTTGACGTGACTCTTCCGAAAATGCCTCGAACGGATGAGAACTTAGGAAAAATCCTATAGCATTTTTTTCTTCCGACAGTTTTTTTAGTAGAGGCCACTTTGGTGCAGTATCTTGAGATTTTTCCCTACCCTCGCTTTCATGCATGTGGTGATCAATGTCGAATAGTATAATTTGGTTGGTTCCTGAATTTTTTTGTATGGCCTGTTGCACAGCGTCCTTTATATCTTCGAATATCTTTCTTCTATTGTAATCTAGGGAGTCAAATGCACCACCTTTTACAAGGAATTCTATGCTCCTTCTGTTAATGATGTCTGTATCAATGCGGTTGCAGAAGTCAGAGAAACTAGAAAATTTTCCTAAGCGCCTCTTGTTCACTATTTCTAGAGCTACGTTTTGTCCTACACATTTTATGGCCCCTAGTCCGTAAGAGATAGTTTTTTTGTCTATGGATACAAACCTGTAATCTGATTGATTAATGTCTGGTGAATTAACATTTATGCCATTATTTATGGAATCGTCATACAGTATTTTTATTTTGTCAGTATTGTCCATATCAAGAGAGAGTGATGCAGCCATGAAGCAAGATGTATAATGTCTCTTTAACCAAGCAGTTTGATATGCAATAACAGCGTATGCAGCTGAATGTGATTTATTAAACCCATATTCTGCAAATTTTTCCATCAGATTAAATAAGTGAATGGACAACTGCTGGTCATAGTTATTTTTTTGGGCTCCGGATATGAAAATTTCACGATGTTTGGCCATTTCATCAGTTTTTTTCTTTCCCATAGCTCGTCTTAATAAATCAGCACCACCCAGAGAGTACCCAGCTATGATGCGTGATATCAACATAACTTGTTCTTGATATACAATAATTCCATAAGTTGGCTTTAGTACAGGTTCTAAGCTGGGGTGGTAATAATTTACAGTTGCTTTTTCATGCTTCCTGTTTATGAAATCATCTACCATGCCGGAGCCAAGGGGCCCCGGTCTGTATAACGCCAAAACGGCTATGATGTCCTCGAAGTTGTTGGGGCGCAGTTTTTTCAGGAGTTCCTTCATTCCGCGTGATTCTAGCTGGAATATGCCTGTTGTGTTTCCATCGCATAGCAAGTTGTAAGTTTCTTGGTCGTCGAATTTTATTTTTCTAATATCAAAGCTTTTTTGGTCTGGATATGACGATTTGATGGATTCTTCAGTCCAGTTTATGATGGTTAGCGTTTTTAATCCCAGAAAATCAAACTTTACTAACCCAACTTCCTCTACATCGTCTTTGTCGTACTGACTGAGCATATCGTGTGAGTTGTCAGGCTTGAATAGAGGACAAAAATTAACCAACCTGTCTGGTGCAATAAGAACTCCCCCTGCATGTGTGCTGACGTTTCTTACGATTCCTTCGAGCTCTTTGGCAAGAGAGATGCATTGTCGGACATCCTCCTCATTTTCTATCCTATTTTTGAGCGATGGCTCCATTTCACATGCTACATCTATAGTGATGTTTTTTCCTGGTTCGAATGGTATTAGTTTTGCTATTCCATCAACAAATGTATATGGTAGATTCAAGACGCGCCCGATGTCTCGTATAGCAGCTTTAGCGGCCATGGTTCCGAAGGTTGCTATTTGTGACACAGCATCGCTACCATATTTATTTTTTACATAATCGATTACTTGTTGGCGTTTTTCTTGACAAAAATCGATATCAAAATCAGGCATGCTAATGCGTTCTGGATTTAGGAATCTCTCAAAAAGTAGATTGTATTCAATTGGATCCAGCTCGGTTATTCCTAGGTAGTATGCAACTATTGATCCCGCTCCGGATCCTCTGCCGGGACCGACAGGAACGTCGTTATTTTTAGCCCAATTAATGAAGTCCTGAACAATTAAAAAGTATCCAGCAAATCCCATTTTATTTATTATGTGCAGCTCATCTGCTAGTCGTTGTTGGTAAATATGCTTTTTTTCTTTTGGTAGCAGGGCAATTATTGGCTTCGATTTATCATTAACTAGTTGTTCTAGGTACTCTGTTAGTGATAGGTCGTTTGGTAGAGGGAAATCTGGCAACTTGGGGACGCCAAGCTCAATTTCTATGTTGCATTGTTTTGCTATTTCTACTGTGTTTGTTAGAGCGTCTTTGTACAAGCTAAAAATATTGCCGGCTTCTTCCTGAGATATAAGATATTGCGCAGGCTTGAATTCTTTGGGGCGGTTTGGGTGATTAAGTGTCCATCCGCTGGCTATACATACCCTCGCCTCGTGCGCGTCAAAGTCGCTCTTTTTTACGAATTGTACAGGATGTGTTGCAACCAGGGCTGTTTTTGTTGTTTGTCCAAGTTTTGCAGTGGCGCTTAGCAGATCTTCATGCCTAGGATCATACCTTTGTATTTCTAAATAGAAACGATTCTCGAAAACATCTTTCCAATGTTCTAAGGTTGCTATGGCACTTTTTTGATCATGTCGCAAAAGAAGCCTGCCTATTTCCCCCTTGTCGTACCCAGAAAGAGCTATGAGGTCTCGACATTTTTCCTTTGTAAACCAATTAGCATCCACCACAATCTCAGCGTCGCCCTCTTTTTTGTGGTACGCTGATGACAAAAGCTCGCATATCTTTAGATATCCGTCTTTATTTTTGCACAGTATGAGGAGTCTAGATCCCTGGCTGTCGTTTAATCCTGTGGTGAGGATATCTACCCCCAATATAGGCTTTACTCCCTGGGTTAATGCCTCCTTGTAGAACTTGATGAATCCAAACAGATTGCTTCTGTCGGTTAGCGCTATGGCAGGCATTTTCCGGTCGGCAGCGTGTTCTATCAACTGCTTCACTCTTATTATGCTGTCCGTAATCGAGTATTCGGAGTGTACACGTAAGTGGATGAATGAGCAGGTGGAGGATGTATTTTTCTCGTTCATGGTGCCAGCTTAACGATAATATTTTACAGTAACTAACCGGTGACGATATCGCGATTTGCGTTTTTTTGACAAGTCTTAGTTGTCCATTACGAATGCTTCAAAACTATTTTATTTTTTTTAATAAAATAGTTTTGAAATCTCTGGTCTTTAATCTATAATCGTGCACTCTTGTTTTTGGAATTTTACCTCTCGGCCAATCGTAGTCGGATTTTGGGGGTGGTTAAATGAGGGTCGGTTTTTTGATGGGCCGCAAAGTTGGTATGCTTCGGGTGTTTAGGGACACCGGGGAAGCCGTGGCGGTTACTGTTATTGATGTCTCGCATAACAGAGTCGTGTCTGTTAAGAATCGCGTTTCTAGTGGCTATTCTGCCGTTCAGATATGCTTTGGCAAAGCTAGGATGGATCGGTTAAACAAGTCAGTTCGTGGCTTCTATGCTAAAGCTGGTGTTGAGCCGGGTATAAAGCTTAAAGAGTTTCGTATACCTGAGGATCAAGAATCTAGTTATAGGCCAGGGGATGCTTTGGGGGTGGATGTATTCGATGTTGGTTCCTTGTTGAGTGTTTCTGGTGTTACCAGAGGCCATGGGTTTACCGGTGCTATAAAAAGGCATAATTTTTCCTCTGGTTCGAGGTCTCACGGTAATTCTGTTTCCCATAACAAACCTGGTTCAACTGGCATGTGCCAAGATCCTGGACGTGTTTTCCCTGGCAAGAAGATGCCAGGACATATGGGTTTTGTTAGGAGGACAGTTAGAAATCTTCTTTTGTTCGATGTGGATGGCGATCGCAATTTATTGCTTGTTGGTGGAGCAATTCCAGGCTCTAGAGGTGGTCTGGTGTGTATTCGGTCTGGTGTGTGATCTTCAAAAGGGGATTGGGTGTGGAATGCGATTTGTTGGATCAGAGTGGTCAGAAAATTTCTAAGATTACCTTGTCTGATGCCGTTTTTGCTAGAGAGTATAATGAATCTCTTGTTCATCAGATTATAGTTTCTTGTTTGGCTAACTCAAGGATTGGTTCTAGGGCACAAAAAAATCGGGCTGCTGTTTCCTATTCTACCCGTAAGCCTTGGAAGCAAAAGGGTACTGGTCGTGCTCGTGCCGGTATGAGATCATCTCCTTTGTGGCGTGGTGGTGGTAGAGCGTTTCCTTCGTCTCCTTCTGAGAATTTTCATCAGAAAATTAACAAGAAGATGTACAGGGCTGCGGTTAGTTGTGTGTATTCGCAGTTGATTCGCGAAGGTCGTGTGACTTTTGTGGACAGGATAGATATTTCAGTTCCGAAGACAAAGGAATTTCTGAAGGTTGTTTCTGCCTTGGGATTTTCTAGTAATGGCGGTTCGCGGCTTCTTATTATTACCGCCGGCTATGACGAAAATCTTGATCTTTCTTCTCGTAATATTTGGTATTGTGATGTTCTTGATTCAGTGCTTGTTGATCCTGTAACGCTTGTTAATAGTGCAAATGTTTTGGTTACTGTGTCTGCCCTAAAGGTGCTAGAAGGGAGCTTGACATGAGTAGTTTTCAGCCGTTCTTCTTGGATGCGTTTAAGGGATTTGTTGTTTCTGAAAAAGGTAGTATTTGTTCCTCTCGTTTTCAGGTTGTTGTTAAAGTTGGCGTTGGCCTGAATAAGCCCCAAATAAAGGAATTTTTTGAGTCTGCGTTTGATGTTTCCGTTGATCGTGTTACTACTGTTAACGTGTTAGGTAAGAAGAAGCGCTTTGGTCGCTTTTACGGTAAGAGATCCGATTGGAAGAAGGCTTATATTTCTATTAAGGATGATGAGAGGGGTAGGGATTTTATGGAGAGAAATGATGGCACTTCTTAAGGTCAAGCCTACTTCTCCAGGTAGGCGCTCTTTGGTGAAGGTGGTTTGTGATCATTTGCACAAAGGTAGGCCTTACTCTCCGCTAGTTTCTGCTTCTTATCGTTCTTTTGGACGGGATTGTTGTGGTCGTATTACTGTTCGTCATAAGGGTGGTGGCCACAAGAGGTTGTACAGAATTATAGATTTCAAGAGGAATAAGGATGGTATTCCTGCTAAGGTCGAGAGAATTGAATATGACCCAAATCGCACTGCTCATATTGCTTTGCTGTGTTACTCTGACGGAGAGAGAAGGTACATAATAGCTCCTCGCGGTTTGAAGGTAGATGGTGTTGTTGAGAGCGGACCTTTTGCTTCCATAAGGGTTGGTAATTCGTTGCCTATACGTAATATTCCTGTAGGTACAGTTTTGCATTGTTTGGAAATGTTACCAGGAAAGGGAGCTCAGATTGCTCGGTCTGCTGGTTCCTCCGTAGTCTTGTTGGCTAAGGAAGCATCTTATGCACAGATTCGACTGCGTTCTGGTGAGGTTAGAAGAGTTCATGTCGAGTGTCGTGCTGTTGTAGGTGAGGTTAGCAATGAGGAGAATTCTCTTCGTTCTATTGGAAAGGCCGGTGCTAACAGGTGGAGGGGCATACGTCCCACTGTTCGTGGTGTAGCCATGAATCCGGTTGATCATCCTCATGGTGGTGGTGAGGGTAGGACAGGTGAGGGTGGTGAGCCCACCAGTCCCTGGGGAAAACCTACTAAGGGCTATAGGACTAGGTCTAATAAACGTACCCAGCCTATGATTGTTTCTAGAAGAAAGTGATAGTTGAATTTAAGGTGACGGGATGAGTCGTTCTCTCAAGAAGGGTCCTTTTGTTTGTGCTAGTTTGCTGAAGAAGGCTGTTACGGCTGCTTCTCAGCGGGATAAACGTCCGATAAAGACATGGTCTAGGTCATCTACCATAGTTCCTGATTTTGTCGGCCTTATTATTGCTGTGCATAACGGAAAGCAGCATGTTCCTGTTTTTGTTTCTGAGAATATGGTTGGGCACAAGCTTGGTGAATTTGCTGCAACTAGGGTGTTTAAAGGACATCCTGGTGGTAAGAAAATTGTGACAAAGAGGTAGAGATAGAGTTTGTTTTTCGTAGTTGAAGGGGGGTTTTATGCAGGTAAGGGCTGTTCTAAAGGGGGTTCGTCTTTCTCCTCAGAAGGGTCGTTTGGTCGCTGATACTGTACGTGGCTTTCCTGTCGTTGCTGCCTTGAAGTCTCTGGATTTTTGTTCTCGCCGTAAAGCTGCGCAGATTATAAAGTCAGTTGTTTTTTCGGCTGCATCTAATGCTGAGCATAACCAGGGAGTGGATCTTGAAGATTTGTGGATTACCAAGATTTTTATTGAGAAGGGTCCTGTTCTTAGGCGTTTTGCTGCTAGGGCTCGTGGTCGCGGTGCCAGAATTTTGAAGCCTACATCTCATGTATATGTTTCTGTTGGCACTGTTGTCGATTTAAAGGATTAGGGGAGCATTGATGGGTCAGAAAGTTAATCCTATTGGTTTTCGGTTGCCGATTACTAAGGATTGGAGTTCTCGTTGGTATGCGCGCGGTTCCTCCTTTGCTAAGATGTTGGCTGAGGATGTGATGGTTCGTAAGTACCTGAAGAAGTTTGTTTCTGCCTCTATCGGTGAAGTGTTGATTGAGCGACCCGCTAAGAGTGCTCGTATTACACTTTTTTCTGCTCGTCCCGGAGTTATTATTGGCAAGAAAGGTGATGGGCTGGAGAGGATTCGCTCTGATGTTCAGTCCATTTTGGGTGTGCCTGTGTGTGTGAACGTTGAAGAGGTTAGGAAACCAGAATTGGAAGCTCAGATTGTTTCTGATTCTTTGGCGCAACAGCTGGAAAAGAGGGTGATGTTTCGTCGCGCTATGAAGAGATGTATTCAGAATGCTATGAGATTGGGTGCCGAGGGTATAAAGATAGAGGCTTCTGGCCGGTTAAATGGTATTGATATAGCTCGTTCTGAGTGGTACCGTGAGGGCAGAGTGCCACTACACAGACTTCGTGCTGATATAGGGTACGGTTTCAGCGAGGCTAAGACTACTTACGGTGCGGTGGGGTTAAAGGTCTGGATTTTTAAGGGGGATAGGGTTGCTAAGGCTTCTCCTGGTGGTTTTTCATCTGATCAGCCTGCCTCCGGAAATGGTTCTTCTGCTTTTCCGTCTCATAATCGGACAGCCCCTGATGGTCAGCGCAAAAGGTCGCGCGAAGGCTCTAAGAGATCTTCTGGGTCTAGTTAGAGCTTTATCTCTTAATTGTTTGGGTGGGTAGTTTTTATGTTGCAACCGGCAAAAAGAAAGTATCGCAAAGATCATAAGGGTAGGAATAGAGGTGTGGCTGTACGGGGTAGTTCCGTAGCTTTTGGCGATTTTGGTCTGAAGGTTACGGGTTTGTCTCGGATTACTGCTCGTCAGATTGAATCTGCGCGTCGCGCCATGACCCGCCACATTAAGCGGGGTGGTCGTATCTGGGTTCGTATTTTTCCAGATAAGCCGATATCTTCTAAGCCTGCAGAGGTTCGTATGGGTAATGGAAAGGGTAACCCTGAGTTTTATGTGGCTGAGGTTCAGCCTGGGAGGGTTATTTACGAAATGGATGGAGTTAGTGAAAAGTTGGCACGCGAGGCTTTTTCTTTGGCTGCCTCTAAGTTACCGGTTAGGACAGTTTTTGTTACAAGAAGGGGCATGGTTAGTGAAAGCTAGTGAATTGCGTGAGAAGACAGTTGATGATTTGCGGAAGGAATTGGATTCCCTGTGTAGCCTTATTTTGTCTTTGAGGATTAAGAAGGGTGTTGGTTCTGCTTCTTCTAGTTCCCTTGATGTATTAACCGTAAGAAGAGATATTGCTCGTGTGAAATTGGTTTTGTCTGAAAAGGGCGTTTTCGTTTAGGTTTGGGGGTGGTTGTGTCAATGGAAAGAGTTTCTGTTTCTTCTTCTGCTCGTTCTTTGGTGGGGCGGGTTGTTAGTGACAAGATGATGAAGACGGTTGTTGTTTTGGTGGAACGTCGTGTTCGTCACGCTGTTTACGGAAAGATCGTTGCTCGTTCCAAGAAATATCATGCCAGGAATAGCGATCTTTCTGCGAAGGAAGGTGATATCGTTGAGATTTCTGAATGTCGTCCCATTGCGAAGACAGTTTCGTGGCGCGTTACTCGCTTGCTGGATAAAGCAAGGCGGTAGTTTTGTGCTGTTGTTGTGCGATTTTGGGGGTTCTTTATGATACAAACTGAGACCTTGTTAGGTGTTGCTGACAATACGGGTGCTAAGAAGGTACTTTGCATAAAGGTTCTCGGGGGGTCGAAGCGCAGGTACGCTCGTGTGGGTGATGTGATTAGGGTTAGTGTTAAGTGTGCTGCTCCTCGGGGGCGTGTTAGCAAGGGCGATGTTTGCTTTGCTGTTGTTGTTCGTACTTCTCAGGCTGTACGGCGTTCCGATGGTTCTGCCATTCGTTTTGATGATAACGCTGTTGTTCTTTTGAATGCTAAGTTGGAGCCCATAGGAACTCGCATATTCGGTCCTGTAACTAGAGAGCTGAGGACTGAACGTTTTATGAAAATAGTTTCCTTGGCTCCTGAGGTTATATGAGCTGCTTGAGTTAAGTCGGAGATTTTTTTGTGAGAAAGATTCTGAAGGGTGACACTGTTGTGGTAATATCTGGTTCCTCCAAAGGTCAGAAGGGAGAGGTTCTGGCTGTGTCTGGTGAGAGAGTTTTTGTTCGTGGTGTGAATATCTGTAAGAAGCATCTTAAACCTAATCCCTCCAAGAATGAAGTTGGTGGCATTGTGTCTAAGGAAATGTCTATACACATTTCTAATGTTGCCCTTTTTTGTGAGCGTGATGGTAGAGGTCATTCTGTTGGTTTTGAGGTTTCTTCTGATGGTATTAAGAAGAGGGTTTTTAAAATATCCGGTGAGCGTTTCCCGGTTTAGGTTTTGTGTGTTTAGTTTTTTGGGGTTTTTGATATGTCCAGGTTGGTGAGCCGGTACAAGGAGGAGGTTATTCCAGTTCTTGTGGAAAAGTTTTCTTACAAGAGCGTTATGGAAGTGCCGCGTATTGTCAAAATTGTCGTCAACATGGGTGTTTCTGAGGCTGTTGCGGATAAGAAGATCATCGAGCATGCGATGAATGACATGTCCCGTATTTCCGGGCAGAGGCCTGTGGTTACAAAGGCCAAGAAGTCGATAGCTACCTATAAGATAAGACAAGGGCAACCAATAGGTTGTAAGGTTACACTTCGTGGCCGCCGTATGTATGAGTTTTTGGATCGTTTAGTGAGTGTGGCTCTTCCTAGGGTGCGTGATTTTCGGGGTCTTAGCCCTCGTTCTTTTGATGGCCATGGCAATTATTCTTTGGGTGTTAAGGAACAGATAGTATTTCCTGAAATTGAATATGATAAGATAGATACCCTGCGCGGGCTGGATATTTGTATTGTTACTACGGCTAAGAGCGATGATGAGGCTAGAGCTCTTTTGGGTTGTTTTAATTTTCCTTTTAGGTCTTGATAGAAATGGCAAAGTTGTCTCTGAAAAATCGTGAAAAGAAGCGTTTGGCTGTCGTTGCTCGTTATCTTGATAGGAGGCGTGCTTTGATGTCTCGTATTGATGATAATTCGCTTTCGGTGGAGGATCGTATGCAGGCTAGGCTGTTGCTCCAATCTTTGCCGCGTAATTCAAGTCCTGTTAGACTGAGGCGCCGTTGTTTCTTAACTGGTCGTCCCCGTGGCGTGTTTCGCAAGTTTGGTTTGTGCAGGAACAAGTTGCGTGAGATGGCTGATAGGGGTGAGATACCTGGTCTTGTTAGAGCTAGTTGGTAGTCTTTGGAGGTTGTTGATGAGTTTGAGTGATCCTGTTGCTGATATGTTGACTAGGATTCGCAATGCCCATATGGCTGGAAAATTGACTGTGGAGGTTTCTTCTTCAAGGTTGGTGAGGAGCATATTGGATGTTTTAAGGGATGAGGGCTATGTGGAGGGTTACGAGGCGTTTTCTCTTCGCAAAGGGGTTGAGTTCATTAGGATATTTTTGAGATATTATGCTGGCTCTCCTGTGATAAAATCTATTTCCCGCGTCTCTCGCCCTGGCCTTAGGTCATATGCCTCTAAGGATTCTTTGCCTGAGGTGGTTAATGGTTTAGGTATAGCCATTATGACTACTTCTAGGGGAGTTATGACTAATAAGGATGCTAAGAAGCAGGGCATAGGCGGTGAAGTAATTTGTTTTGTTTCGTAGACTTTGTTACTTAGGGTTTGATTTATGTCAAGGGTTGCTAAGAGTCCTGTAAGATTGCCTTCTGGTGTTTCCGTTTCTTTGTCTGTCGGAAGCATAGAGGTTAGTGGTCCGGGAGGTGTTCTTAGGTTCTCTATTTCTCCCTACGTCGAAGTTACTTTGAATGACGGTGTTTTGTTTTTTCGTGCTTTGAGCAAGGCTAAGATATCCGTTGCTCTTTCTGGGACTACGAGAGCGATAGTTAATAATATGGTGGTTGGTGTTACCAAGGGGTTTGAGAAGAAGTTGGTTCTGTTTGGTACAGGTTACCGTGCCTCAATTCAGGGTAATGTTTTGAACCTTTCTTTGGGGTATTCTCATCCTGTTATTTATGAGATTCCCGATGGAATTTCTGTTAAGGTTGTAACTCCCACGGAGTTGATTGTTTCGGGGATTGATAAGCAGCTAGTAGGTGTTATTGCCGCTAAGCTTCGTTCCTTCCGCCCAACCGATCCTTACAAGGGTAAGGGCGTTCGTTACGCCGGTGAGGAAGTTGTTCTTAAAGAAGTAAAGAAGAAGTAGTTGTTTGTTTTTTTGGGTTTTGCTTATAAGGTTTTTAGTATGGCATTCAACAAGAAGCAGAGGAGGGCAGTGCGTGCTGGTTCTGTGCGTGTGAGTATTGCCTTGTCTGGTAGGCATCGTCTGGGTGTTTTTCGTTCTAATAAGCATATTTATGCTCAGTTGATTTCTCCTTGTGGGAAGGCTATTCTTGCCAGTGCTTCTTCGCTTGATAAGTCTTTTAAGGAGCGTTCTTCTGTGCCTTCCTACAGTGTTGCTGCGGCTTCGTTGGTTGGCACTTTGATTGCTGAGAGAGCTGTTGCGATTGGTGTTACCTCTGTTGCTTTTGACCGTTCTGGCTACAAGTATCATGGTAAGGTTAGAGCTCTGGCGGACGCAGCTCGTTCTGCTGGTTTGGTTTTTTAAGAGGGGCCGGTATGTCGGTTAGGGATAAAGGAAGCAAAAAGTCTGACGACAAGTCAGATATGTTTCGTGAGAAAATGGTTTCTGTGAATCGTGTGACTAAGGTTGTCAAGGGTGGGCGCATTCTCAGCTTTGTTGCTTTCACTGTTGTAGGTGACGGTGACGGTGGTGTTGGAGTTGGTAAGGGCAAGGCTAGGGAAGTACCTATTGCAGTTCAGAAAGCTATAAACGAAGCTAAGAGAAGTATGGTGAGGGTGCCTCTTAAGGATGGTACTTTGCAGCATATTTTGAAGGGAAAGTACTGTGCTTCTAAGGTGTTGGTTATGCCTGCGCCACAGGGTTCCGGTGTTATTGCTGGTGGTGCTATGAGGGCGGTGTTTGAGGTCATGGGTGTTACTAATGTCATAGCCAAGTGTCATGGCTCTACTAATCCCTACAACGTTGTTCGTGCTACTGTGAATGCCCTAATTTCTATGACTACCCCCTCTGAGGTGGCAGCTAGGCGCGGGAAGACAGTTGAAGAGGTGTTAAGCTAATATGGTATCGAGAGGCGGTAAGAGGTTGTCGGTTAAATTGGTTAGGAGCTTGATAGGTGTTCGCGCCTCTCATAGGGATACTGTTCGTTGTTTGGGCCTTAGGAGGATCAATTTTTCTCGGTCTTTTCCGGACACACCTGTTGTGAGGGGTATGGTGGCCCGTGTGTCTTATTTGCTTGAATGCATTGAGCTTGAGGGTTAATTGAAATGTTTTTAAACCAATTGAGTCCTGGCTTAGGTTCTAGGGCATCCTCCAGGAGGCGTGTTGGTCGTGGTATTGGATCTGGTCTTGGCAAGACTTGTGGTCGTGGTCACAAGGGTCAGCGTGCTAGATCTGGCGGTTATCACAAGCTTGGCTTCGAGGGAGGGCAGATGCCCTTGCAGAGGAGATTGCCTAAGAGGGGTTTTCGTACTCAGCAGTTCTCTTCAAAGTTTTCCGTCGGTTTGCGGCTAACAAGCTTGAGGCCATTTGCTGATGAGGTTGTTGATCTGGATTTTTTGAAGTCCATTGGTTTGGTTTCGCGATATACTAAGTCTGTCAGGGTTTTTTTGGATGCTCCTTTGGATGTCTATGTCAAGTGTGATGGTCTTTTGTTGACGGAAGGTGCTCGTGCTCATTTGGAGTCCTTGAAGGATTAGAGCTAATATTTTTTGGGACGTGACGTGAACAGTGTTCGTCGCTATGCTGATCTTAGGAACAGGGTGCTCTTTTTATTGGGGGCTTTGGTAGTCTACAGAATTGGTGCTCATATTCCAGTTCCAGGTATAGATGTCACTCGGCTGTCGCATTTGTTCAAAAGTCAGTCGCATGGCCTGTTGGCTATGTTTAACGTTTTTTCCGGTGGCGCGTTGCAGCGCTTTACGGTTTTTGCTTTGGGTATCGTGCCTTATATTTCTGCTTCGATTATAATCCAGCTTTTGAGCGTTGCTGTTCCTCAGCTGGATGCTTTGAGGAAGGAGGGTGAATCTGGTAGGCGCAGGATTGCTCAGTATTCCAGATACGCTACGGTAGGTTTGGGTTTTTTTCAGGGTGCTGGTATTGCCGTTGCTCTTAATGCGAACGGCCTCTCCTTGAACCCAGGGTTGTCGTTTATTTTTATGACGGCACTTACCCTGGTTGCTGGAACTATGTTTTTAATGTGGTTGGGTGAGCAGATTACTGAGCGCGGTTTGGGGAATGGCATTTCTATCATAATTTTTGCTGGGATAGTTTCTGGTCTCCCTAATTCTTTTAGCAAATTGCTTAATATGGTTCGTTTGGGGCAAATTTCCCCTTTGTTTGCTTTATTTATATGCTTATTGGTGATTTTTGTAACATCTGTAGTTGTATTTGTTGAGAGAGGTCAGAGGCGTATCCCCGTACAATATGCTAAGCGTCAGTCTTCGTCTGGCCAGGTTTATGCTGCTCAGTCGTCTCATTTACCCCTTAAGGTAAATATGAGTGGAGTTGTTCCTCCTTTATTCGCTTCGTCGATTATTCTTTTTCCGACGACTCTGATATCTTGGTTTGGTTCCAGCAGACGGCTTTATTGGCTGAAAGATTTGGCATCGTCTTTGGCTCCTGGGCAGCCATTGCACTTTGTTATTTATGGGTTTGCGGTAGTTTTTTTCTGTTTCTTCTATACGGCTCTTGTTTTTGATCCTAGGGATACGGCCGATAATTTGAAAAAGGGGGGGGCGTTTGTTCCTGGTATTCGTCCGGGCGAGAATACAGCGCAATATCTTGAGAAGGTGATACTTCGCTTGACTTTTGTAGGTTCCATTTACATTACTTTGGTCTGCTTGTTGCCTGAGTTATTGAATATTAGGTGGGGTATTCCATTCTATTTTGGTGGTACTTCTTTGTTGATTGTTGTTGTTGTAACTATGGACTTTATTTCCCAGTTGCAGGCGTACTTGGTGACTCATCATTATGAGAGTTTGTTGAAGAAGTCTAACTTTAAGGGCAGCGCTTATATGCGCTAATTTGTGGATGGCTAAGGAAGATTTTATAGAAATGCAGGGTGAGGTTATTGAGACTTTACCTAATGCTACTTTTAGAGTTAAGTTGGAGAACGGACATGTAGTTTTGGGGCACATTTCTGGGAAAATGAGGATGCACTATATTAGGATTCTTCCTGGTGATAAGGTCACAGTTCAACTTACTCCTTACGATTTAACTCGTGCTAGGATTGTGTTCCGTGTTAAGTAATTTGAGTTTAACTTTTAAGGGTTGTTTATGAAGGTTAGGGCTTCTGTTAAGGTTATGTGTCGTCATTGCAAATTAGTTAAACGTAAGGGTGTTTTGCGTGTTATTTGTAAGGATGCTCGTCACAAGCAGCGTCAGGGTTGATTTAGGATTTTTTATATGGCACGTATAGTTGGTATTAATATACCTGATAGTAAGCATGCCTTTATTGCGCTGACTTCCATTTATGGGGTTGGTGTTTCTAGGGCGCGTTTGGTGTGTGATTTGGCTGGTGTTGATTCTTCAAAAAAGGTTAGTGATTTGACGGATCAGGAGTTGTCCAGCATACGGGATCAGTTGTCAAGGTTTGTTATTGAAGGCGATTTGCGTAGAGAAGTATCCATGAATATTAAGAGGCTGATGGATCTTTCTTGCTATCGTGGTTTGCGGCACAGGAAGGGTCTTCCTGTCCGTGGTCAGAGGACTAGAACGAATGCTAGAACTCGCAAGGGACCTCGCCGTTCAATGTCTAAGTAGTAGTGTAATATTATCGGAATTTGTTTATTATGGTTAAGTCTAGCGGATCTACCAGGGTTAAGAGGAAGGTCAAGAAAGTTGTGACCGAGGGGGTTGTTCATGTTCACGCTTCCTTTAATAACACTATTGTTACCATTGCGGATCGCCAGGGTAATGTTCTGAGCTGGTGCTCTTCTGGGGGGTCCGGTTTTAAAGGTTCGCGTAAGAGTACTCCATTTGCGGCTCAGGTTGCTTCTGAAAGAGCTGGTCGTCAGGCGCAGGAGTTCGGTTTGCAGAATGTGGAGGTTAGGGTAAAGGGTCCAGGGCCGGGTAGAGAGTCTGCTATTAGAGCTTTGAGTGTTGTTGGGTACAAGATTACTGCGATTTCCGATGTGACGCCTATTCCTCATAATGGTTGTCGTCCCACGAAGCGTCGTAGAATTTAGTTTTTGGGGAGTTGGCGTGTCTAGGTATATAGGTCCTAAGTGTCGCTTGTCTCGTCGAGAAGGCAAGGATTTGTTTCTTAAGAGTGCTCGTAGACCACTTAGTAGCAAGTGTAAGAAGTTGGATGTTCCTCCTGGCCAGCATGGTACTAAACCTTCTAGGCTTTCTGATTATGCCTTGCAGTTAAGGGAGAAGCAGAAGCTGCGCAGGATGTATTGTGTTAGGGAGAGGCAGTTTCGTAGATATTTCGAAATTGCTAAATCTAGGAGGGGCAATACTGGCGAAAACTTGATTTGCTGTCTGGAATCTCGTTTGGATAACGTTGTTTACAGGATGGGCTTTGCTTCTACTCGTGTTGAGGCTCGGCAGGTAGTGTCTCACAAGGCTGTTCTCGTTAATGGAAGTTCTGTGAATATACCTTCCTACCAAGTTAAGCCTAGTGATGTTGTTTCCGTGCATGAGAAGGCTCGTAAGCAAAGTAGGATACGTGAGGCAATGGAGCTGGCCTCTGTTAGTGGTCTTCCTGAATGGGTCTCTGTTGATTCAAACAAGATGGAGGGAGTTTTTAAGGCTACTCCTGATAGATCTGAGATTCTGGCGGATGTTAATGAGCAATTGGTTGTTGAGTTGTACTCAAGGTAGATTGATTTCGATTGGTTGTATCTAAGGGAGTTTCCATGCAAGATAGTGGTTTGCTGAAACCTAGGATTGTGGAAGTAGTAATGCTCTCACCTAGTGAGGGTAGGGTTACTATGGAACCCTTTGAGAGGGGTTATGGCCATACATTGGGTAATGCTCTTCGTCGTGTTCTTCTCTCGTCTATGACAGGTTTTGCTGCTACTGAGGTTTCCATCTCTGGTGTTTTGCACGAGTACTCCACTGTAGAAAGTGTTCGTGAGGATGTTATTGACATTTTGCTTAACTTGAAAGCGGTAGTTTTTAAGTTGCATTCTCGAAGTGAGGCGATCCTTTCTATTAGGAAATCAGGTGAGGGCCCTGTGACTGCTGCCGACATAGAGCTGAGTCATGATGTTTCTATAGTAAACAAAGATGCTGTCATAGCAAATCTTAGTGCCGGTGGTAAGTTAGAGATGCAGATAAGGGTTGAGCGTGGTTGTGGCTATGTTCCTGCTTCTGTGCGTCGTCAAAAAGAGGAGTCTAAGAGGGTCGGCAAGATTTTGTTGGATGCGTCTTTTAGTCCTGTGAAGAGGGTCTCTTATTCTGTTGAGGCTGCTCGAGTAGAGCAGCGTACGGATCTTGATAAGCTTATCTTTGATATAGAAACTAATGGTTCTATTCAGCCTGATCAAGCTGTTCGTGAGGCATCTAGAGTTTTGATCGATCAGCTCTCAGCGTTTGCTGATCTTGAGGGTGCTAAATCTGTTATGGAGGTGCCAAAGGTACCTGCTATCGATCCGTTATTATTACGTCCTGTTGATGATCTTGAATTGACCGTTCGTTCTGCTAATTGCTTGAAGGCGGAAAATATTTACTACATAGGTGATTTGGTTCAAAGAAGTGAGAACGAGCTTTTGCGTACTCCTAACTTGGGTCGTAAATCTCTTATGGAGATCAAGGAAGTCCTCGCTGATTACGGTCTTTCTTTGGGTGTGAAAATAGATTCTTGGCCTCCAGCTTCTGCCAACAATAGGAATAGTTCTTAGTTATTTAGGGGGGTGAGTTTTTATGAGACACTGTAAGTCTAATAAGAAGTTGAATCGTACCACCAGCCATAGGAGGGCGATGTTTCGTAATCTTGCGTCTTCTCTTGTTGCTCACGGGCGGTTGGTTACTACACTACCTAAAGCTAAGGAACTTCGTAGGGTTGTTGAGCCATTAATTACTAGAGCTAAGGTGGATAGTTTGGCAAATCGTAGGTTGGTGTTTGATCGCCTGCGTAATCGAGATGCTGTTTGTAAGCTTTTTAATGTCTGGGGTCCAGCCTACTCCACTCGCCCAGGTGGGTATATGAGGGTTTTGAAGAAGGGCTTTCGCAAAGGTGATGGTGCTCCTATGGCCTATGTTGAACTGCTTGAGTCTGCTGCGTCTTAATTTTCTTGCCTGATTGCGGGTTTTCTCGTGGTGTGTCTTTGCCCAGGTTCTCTCATCTCTTGATGACCGGTTCGATGTTTGGTGGTTTTTCTGATGTTTACTGGCATAGTTTCTGGTATTGGTCGGGTGGTTAATGTAGATCCTGGTAATTCTGGTTTGCGTATTGTGGTGGATCTGTGCATAGATAAAACCTCTTTTGATTATTCAAGTGTGTCTGTTGGTGACAGTTTGTGTGTTTCTGGTGTTTGTCTAACTGTGGAGTCGGTTGCTGGTTCTAAATTTTCCTTTTATGTATCTAAAGAGACCTTGTCCCTTACTTGTGGACTCGATACGCTTGGGGCTCTTGTTAATTTAGAACCGTCTTTGAAAGTTTCTTCTTTGCTAGGCGGGCATTTTATGTATGGACATGTTGACTGTGTAGGCTCGATTGTGGGCTGGAGCTTGGTCGGTGATTCTACGGAGATGGTGGTTTCCATTCCAATTTTATTTGCTCCACATATAGCCAGAAAATGTTCTATTGCTGTTAACGGTATTAGTCTTACAGTAAATGCAGTTTATGATGGTGTGGGATATGTGCGTTTCAGTGTAAACTTGATTCCGTATACGCTTTCCCATACGATGGCCCATTGTCTTAGTTTGTCGTCTTCTGTGAATATCGAAGTTGACATGATGTCTCGCTATGTCCTGCGTTGCACTGAAGTGTTTTTGAATAATTCAAGAAATAACGGTGATTGATGCCAGTTTCTTCAATACAAGAGGTTTTGTCTGATTTTTCCAAGGGGAAAATGGTCGTTATCGTGGATGATATCTTCCGCGAAAACGAAGGTGACCTGGTAATAGCAGCAGACTTTGTTACGCCGGAAGCCATAAATTTTATGGCTATCCATGGGAGAGGATGTGTGTGTGTTCCTCTTTCTGGAGAGATGTGCGATCGTCTAAATTTTTATCCCATGGTCCCTACTTCCCCCCTGGGCAGCACTGCTTTTACCGTGGCTGTGGATGCGTCTAGCGGAATTACTACCGGCATGTCTGCCCACGATAGATATGTGACAGTCTATAAAATGCTTTCACCCGATGCCGTTCCGGATGATTTCAAGCGCCCAGGACACGTGTTTCCATTGCGCGCTTTTGACGGCGGAGTTCTTGTGCGCTCAGGACATACTGAGGCTAGCGTGGATTTATGTCGGGCAGCTAACTTGTCTCCTGCTGCCGTGATTTGTGAAGTTATCAACGACGATGGTTCTATGTCCAGGTTGCCAGATTTGGAGAAATTTGCTCTTCGCCATGGGCTTAAAATAGGATTGATCGAGGAGCTAGTTGATTATCGTTTGAATAATGAGCAGATTTTGTCTTTTAGTGATGAATTTAGTCTCTGTAATAATATCTCTGTTAGACAATACTGTGATCTTGTTGATGGTTGCGTTTGGTGCGTAGTGTGCAGAAGTGATGCCTTGCATGGTGAAGGAGACTTGCTGATTAGTAAGGGTTTTTTTGGTGATGTTTCTATGAGCGAAGATGTCTCTGCCACCTTGATGAAGCGTATGAATGGCTTGTTGCCTGAGGAAGGGACTGTAGGTCTCTTTCGTTTGATTAAGGGTTCTTTGGGTATGCTCTTCAAGGATCTATCCAAGATATCTTCCTTAGATGTAATGTTTAAGAGGACGGAAGCAGCTCTAGACTTTATAGCTAAAGATGTATCGCTTACTCGAGTAGATTTATCTTTTGATGACTGGAAGGCGTGTTTTGACCTATAGACAAATATCGCTTTTTATGGAGGTGGTTAATGTCTGCTGAAAGTTTATTGAGAAATGATGATCTACCATTCGACGTTTCTTCCTTTAATCTGGTTGTTGGGGTTGTTACCAGCCGTTTCAATTTTGGTATTACCGCCTATCTCAGAGACCGTTGTGTTGGCAGGCTTTTATCCAGGGGAATTACAGAGTCTAACTTGTTGCAAGTGAGTGTTCCCGGGTCTCTGGAGGTTTCCTATGCCCTTTCACTGTTGGCCCGCCACTCTTGTCGCCCAAACGTCTTGGTGGCCATTGGTAGTGTCATTCGTGGAGATACTTTTCACTTTGATGTTGTTGCTTTGCAAAGTGCAGCGTCCATATACCGAGTTCAGGAAGATGTTGATTTGCCTGTGGTTAACGGCATCTTGACAACTGATAATTTTCTTCAAGCATCTGATAGAATTCGTCGCGGCGAGGATTTTGCTGATTGCGCTATAGAAATGGCACTTTTGCGCCAATTTTTAAAATCTTAGTGATTTAGGATCTATACCATGATGCATGATTCTCTTTGTAAATCAAGAGCTAAGAGTCCAGGTTTTTCCAGCAGATCTCGCTCTAGGGTTTGTGCAATGAAGTGCCTTTACAGGTATTTTTTGCTGAATGATGCTCAGCGCACTAATGAAGAGCCCTACTCCAACTTAAGGTGCGTTTTAGATACGGATAGCGATTATTTTAGGTGTAATAAAGATTACTTCGAGGTCTTGTTTGCTGGGATCGGAGATTATATGCGCGAGATTCTAGAATGCTTGTCTAAGTGCTTGGATCGCCCAATTTCTAGAGTTACTCCAGTGGAGATGGCTATTCTTGTTGTCTCCGTTTTTGAGCTACTCTATCAGAAGAATGTCCCAGCTCCCGTCGTTATTAACGAGGCCGTAGAGTTAGCCAAAGTGTACGGAGGAACAGATGGCTATAAGTATGTCAACAACGTCCTAGACAAGCTGTCCACAGAAATAAAAGAATCTATCGCGGCTACGGTCTAGTAAACTAAATCTAACGACTAAACCCTCTTACGAGACCCATAAGCTTCTCTATGCTGCCACCACCCTTACTAAGCTGCTTTACTGCTTTTTGAGTCTTTTCAAATTGTGAAATAAGCTTATTTACTTCCTGCACCGTAGTTCCAGCCCCAGAGGCAATCCTTCTCTTTCTAGAAGCCTTAATTATTTCTGGTGTCTTGCGCTCTTGCTCAGTCATGGAGTCCACAATTCCTAGCGATAACTTAACAGTTTTAGCCGTCTGAGGTATATGTTTTGCTGTCGCCGCCGCTAGATCCCTAGGTAACTTATCAAGGAATCCAGGTACTGAGCTTATATTCTGTATTTGCGCCAACTGACTTCTAAAATCTGTCATGTCAAATTTCTTTTTAGACTTTCTTACATCTTTTTCTTCGAGACGACTCTTTTCTGCTTTCTGTGCAAACTCAACTAGTGATACTACGTCACCCATCCCAAGTATGCGTGACGCCATCCTATCAGGGTAGAATTCCTCTAACCCATCCATTTTTTCTGATACACCGCAAAACTTTATCGGCGCACCAATAGTATCCCATACTGATAGTATTGCTCCGCCGCGAGTGTCACCATCTAGCTTTGTA
The DNA here is from genome assembly GCF_900078745.1 of Candidatus Ichthyocystis sparus. Lineage (GTDB taxonomy): Bacteria > Pseudomonadota > Gammaproteobacteria > Burkholderiales > 2013Ark19i > Ichthyocystis > Ichthyocystis sparus. Next base: position 268,451 of record NZ_FKII01000061.1, read on the forward strand.
GCTATAACACCAGTAATATTTACAGCATTCTTGAAAGCAATAGAGGTATTGACCGCATCCTGACCCAACATGCTATCTACCACTAGAAAAGTTTCAACAGGAGAGAGAATGTTTACTAGCTCAGTGAGTTCTCTCATCATCGGCTCATCAACGGAAGTTCGACCAGCAGTGTCAAAAATTACAATTTCATACGAATTGCTACGCGCATGCTCAAGCACTGATCTAGCTATGTCCTGGGGTGATCTTTTACCCGTTTCATGAAAATCTATGGACAACTGACCAGCTAGAATTCTAAGCTGGTCAATAGCTGCCGGCCTGTAAACGTCACCACTGGATAGAAGCACCCTCTTTTTGGTTTTATCATGAATAAATTTGGCCAATTTACCAGCAGTCGTGGTCTTACCTGAGCCCTGCAAGCCAGCTAAGAGCAACACCGTAGGCGGCGCAGAGCTCAAGTTTATCTCAGACTTTGCCGCACCAAATAAATCCGTTAGCTCCTTGTGAACTATACCAACAAAGGCCTGCTCAGGTGTCAGGCTGGAAAGCACCTTCTGTCCTATTGACTTTTCTTTGACACCGTCTATAAACCTCTTCAGAGTGCTTAACGCAATGTCAGCTTCCACCAAAGCTACTCTAACCTCACGCAGAGCATCCTCTATATTTTTTTCCGATATCCTAGCCTTTCCACTCAAAGTTTTCTGAATATCATAGAAACGCGAAGCTAACTGATCAAACATGGTGGAAGCTCTTAACCCAGTAACCTACAGTTTATATGATATATCTCCAGCTGAAAATGAGGTAGTGCCTAGGTCCATGTTTTTTTCCCAAGTTATAACTTTGAATATTTCACCCATTTCATGAGGATTGATTAATATTTGTAGTGACTGCGCGTCGATATGATTCATGGGGCCTATTATGTCTGGACTCTTATTTAGTACATTCGTAAAAAACCTTCCTTGAGATATATACCCGTGTAACGTAAGTCCCATATTGTGCGCTATCTCTGCTAGTAGAGAAAAATTTACATGTACCGAGATGTCTTGGGACCCAATGTTGCTCAAAAAGTTGTCATGTGTAAGCTGTTTGTTATGACACATTAAAGTTCCACACGGGCGTGATGGCATGTAGTAGACCGATTCCTCAAAACCATAATCGATAATTTGCAATATGCCTCTGTCAAGGTAAGAGACGACTTTTTCAAAAAATAACTGCGCTTTGGGATGTACTTCACTCTCGTAGGGTAGACTGCCTTGCTTGTTAAGATAGATAAGCCTGTCGTTTGCATGTTTTTCTAGTGATTCATCAGGGCTAGAGTCCTCAAGTTCGCGCCACTCAACCATAATCTGATCATCCTGGGGCGCTGTTATTCCACATCTCCAAGTTTTTTCATGTGTCCACCGCAACAGTTCACAGGGAATAGCATCAATTACTTCGTTGCCAAACACTATACCACTAGTACATCTTGGTTGCAGATCATCTATCCACGATACTTTGGATAACATATTTCTGCTCAACTTAGACTCTATATTTTTTTTTTGTAACTTTTTTAGATGGGGTGATATTTCATATATTTTGTATCCCTTAAGCGGGATTTTATGTTTTTCAATCTCGTTACATATGGTGCAAGCAAGAGATCCATCTCCAGCCCCTAGTTCAGTTATGCAGCATTTTTCATTGTTAATTAGGGTTTTCCATTGACTTACTAGTGCTCTACCTAGGTGATTGGATAAAATCGGTGCAGTGATAAAATCTCCCTTTGTACCAAAAGGTTGGTTTTCTGTAGACATGTAATATCCAAACTCACCGTCGTATAGCGCTATTTCCATAAATAGGGAAAACGGTATCCAGCGCTTAGAAGAGTCCTTGATTACGGATATTATCTTTTTGGGCAGATTATTCATGATTAATACGTAAAGGGGTCATATGGACGTATTGCCTTGGAAGCAAAAACGAGAGTGTACCAAACTGGAAAAAAGACTGCGCCGGCAGGTTGGACAAGCTATACAAGATTTCTCAATGATAAGCGATGGCGATCTAGTAATGGTTTGTATGTCCGGAGGAAAAGATAGCTATACTCTACTAGATATTTTATTGAAATTTTCACAAATAGCCCCAATTAAATTCGGCATCATTGCAGTTAATATTGACCAAGGGCATCCAGAATTTCCTAAAGATGTTCTTCCAGCATACGCCGCATCTCTAGGTGTGCCCTTCCATTGTGAATATCAAAATACACTTGAGATAATTAACCGAGTTTTGCGACCACAAGATACCAAATGTTCTCTATGCTCCAGATTGCGAAGGGGAATTTTATACCGTCTTGCTGATGAGCTAGGGTCAAACAAAATCGCCCTGGGCCACCATCGAGATGACATTATAGAAACTTTTTTTCTAAACATGTTTTTTGGTGGAGTAATGAAAGCCATGCCACCAAGACTGTTATCTGATGATCATGCTCACATTGTTATCCGTCCCTTATCTTATGTTTCAGAGAAAGATACACAGCTTTGGGCAGAACATAGGAAGTTTCCGATTATTCCATGCAACTTGTGTGGTAGCCAAAAAAATATGCAGAGAGCACAAATTAAGGAAATGTTAAACTCCTGGAGCAGGGATTATCCTGGCCGCGTTCAGACTATTTTCAAAAGCCTGTTTAACGTAGTGCCATCACATTTGCTTGATAGAAAGTTAGCTGAAAGTTTGTCTATGCCTACATGCGAATCATCTGACCATGTTGATGGTGTTGCTTCGCCTGATGTGCATACAGGTACTATACAATGGGTATCATGATGACAATATTCTATGAGTGTTGTATATGGGATGTAGAGAAATTCATTTCAGAAGCAGATGTTTTCTGGCACCACTCCTTATTGTACCCGTTTTACTTATTGCTTCATGTTTGTCTAGCGAACCTAACAACGAGTTTGATACTGAAAACTTAGGATACAATAAGGAGCATTCGGTCGAATTTCTAAATACGGACCTGGACAGGGCTCGATATGGTAATTTGCGTAGTTCAATACCAGTCATAGGCTCTGTTATCTCTTCTAATCAGGTCGATATTTCGACCCAACAGGCAGGCAATGTCTCTAAAACTATGTTTAAAAGAGGAGATTTTGTTCATAGAGGAGATCTTTTAGCATCCCTTGATAAGGAAATTTTTATTCACAGACGTGAACAAGCTAAAAGCCAGTATGATGTAGGCTCCTCTCAGCTTGTTCTTGCGCAGAAGGACTTTTCTAATACTCAACAACTTTACAAAAAGGGGTTTGTTTCTGATTTTGCTTTTGAAACAGCCAGCGCTAATTTGCAGCAAAAAAAGGCACAGTTAGCTCTTTACAAAGCCCAGTATGAAGAGATATGCGATCAAATAAGAGATGCTGATTTTTATTCGCCAATTAATGGATATGTTGCCGATTCTTATGTAAATACTGGACAAAGTGTTGTTCCTGGTCAGAAACTGTTTTCAGTATTAGATCTGGAGCATCTTGAGGCAAGTTTGATGGTTCCAGCAGAGAATATATTGCGTATTAAAATTAAAACTCCAGCAGAATTATTTATAGGAAATGCACACAAGCATATCAATTCATTTGTTTCCAGGATATCACCCAAGTCTGAACCTGATTCTCACACATTTACAGTATTTGCTCCTGTCCCAAACCCAGGAAACGTCTTCAAGGAAGGAGTATTTGTAAAGGGTTTTTTAGTTACAGATGTTCATCGCCATGCGATTGTTGTTCCTGAGGTTGCTATTCATGAAGAGTCAGGACGTAGTTTTGTTTATCTAATAAGTAATGACAAAATCGTTAAACAGTACGTAGAGACTGGCCTTATAGACAAAGTTCAAAGTTATGTTGAAATCCTATCCGGTCTAAAAAATGGCGATCTTATAGTATCAAAAGACCTAGGTTCTTTGGCCCAAGGAACATATGTAAAGATTGTCACACTTGCCGGCGGTAAAGCATGAGGAAATAGTGTTAATATCCAAAATTAGCGTAGGCAACCCAGTTTTTGCTACCATGATGATGGCTGCTTTGGTTGTATTTGGGCTGTCATCTCTTCCTAAGTTGCCAGTGCAGCAGTACCCAGATGTTAATTTTCCGGTGGTGTCTGTAAAGACCTTGTATACCGGTGCATCGCCAGATGTAGTGGAAACAGAAGTTTCAGAGCCAATAGAAAAAGCAATTAACACAATTTCTGGTCTGAAGGAGATAAGTTCTCGTTCTTATCAAGGACTATCAATTGTTACTGCCACTTTTTTGCTCAAGGTGGACACTAATGTGGCAGCAAATGATGTGCGGGAAAGAATAAGTGCAATTCGAGCAAAGTTTCCTAGTGGCGTGAGTGTGCCAGAAGTTTCACGTTTTGATCCAAATAGTAGCCCCATCATTTCTATTGCCATTCAATCCAACTCAAGATCTGTTGAGTATATAACTGATCTTGTAAAGCGAGTTATCGTTCCTCGATTGCAGACAACTGATGGCGTTGGTGCTGTTCATACCCTGGGCAGTCAGGCAAAGCAGATTACCATAGCAGTTGATCCAGATTTGCTAACCTCGTTTGGCGTTGGCGTGGAAAGTCTTTTAAACGTTATTAGTTCTGATAATCGCGACTTGGCAGTCGGTTCTTTTATAGCGGATGGTGGAAGAGAGCCAAATGTGGAGGTAAAAAATCGTGTAAAATATCCGCTAGATTTTGGATTATTATACATTTCCAAGGGAGTTCAACTTCGTAACGTGGCCAATATACTTATCGGCCGACAAGATCCGCAAAGCATGGCTTTAAGCAATAGCCAACCTACAGTAGGGTTAGAGGTTATAAAAACTGATGATGCTAATCTTATTGAGACAGTTAATCGTGTGCGTGCAACCGTAGATAAGATGAATGAAGAATTTAACGGAGATATTAGACTAGATATTGTTCGTGATTCCTCAAACAAAATTCGTGCTGCCGTAAGGAATTTCAGGAATACCATTATTGAGGGAGTAATTCTTACAATACTTACCGTCTTTTTATTTTTGGGATCTTGGAGATCAACAGTAATTACAGGTCTTACTGTGCCAATTACTTTAATAAGTTCTTTTGCTGGCATGTATGCCATGGGCTTTTCTATTAATTTCCTAACATTGATGGCATTGTCCTTGAGTGTTGGTTTTTTAATAGATGATGCCATTGTTGTTCGTGAAAATATAATTCGTCACTTAGAAATGGGAAAAGATGCAGTTCATGCCTCACTGGATGGAACAGATGAAATAGGACTCGCAGTAATTGCTACTACTATGACAGTTGTTGCTGTTTTTTTGCCGGTAGCCTTTATGGGGGGAATAATAGGCCAGTTTTTTAAGGAATTTGGAGTTACTGTTTCGTTTGTCGTTATCGTGTCCATGTTCGTTAGTTTTACTTTAGATCCGATGATGTCTTCTGTTTGGCACGATCCAGATGTTGGAGGAAAGTCATCTAATGTTTTCATTAAGCCTATCGTTAAGGCTATTAATTATATTCAAAAAGCTTTGTCATTTTTGTATGTTTTAGTGGTGAAATGGTGTCTAAGTCGTCGGTTAGTGGTTATTATTTTTGCAATTTTTGTGATGGGTTTGAGTATATACACTATTAGATTTTTGGGGGTTGATTTTGTTCCAGCCGGTGATTACAGTGAAATAATAGTAGATTTTCAATCTGCTGCTGGATCTTCCATATATGTTACTGCTGATAAAGCCAAACAAATTGATGCAATTTTATATTCTTTTCCTGAAGTTTCCCAAACTCTTACTTCTATAAATTCCGAGTCATCTGGAAAAAGAAGCAAAACAGCAGGGCGTGTTTACGTTAAATTGGTGCCTATAAAGGACAGAAGTAGGTCTGTTAATGATTTAATTCCAATTATCCGTGAAAGATTATCGCGAGTGGGGGGAATTAGAATAGGTCTTGTTGGTGTGCAAGGTCCAACAGGTAATAGAATGCCAATAGAAATTAAGATTATGGGAGATAATTATGTAGAGTTGAATAGGTTGTCGTCACTTCTAGTAAATAAGATGCAAGCTGCAAATATTTTTAGTGACACAAGATTGAGTACCGATGATTTACGACCAGTAGTAGAGATTAAAGTTGATACCACTAAAGCAGCAAGTATGGGTATGAGTGTTACTTACTTAGCCAATGCATTAAGGATTTTGGTTGGGGGAGATACTTCTGAAGTGTGGCAAGCCCCAGATGGCACAGGATATACCGTACTATTAAGACTTAATTCATCCGACTTAAGGTCAGTGCATGACTTGTCTCATCTGTATATTGCCGTTCCTGGTACAGTAAAATCAAACTTGGTTCCCCTGTCTGAGCTTGTTTCTTTGAAACAAGTTCATATGAGTAACGTACGAGAACATATTAATTTGATGAAGTCTGTGAAAATTACCTCGGGTGTGCTTGTTGGCCGTAGTTTGAGCAAAGCTACCAATTTAGCCAAATTGTTAATTAAAAATTTACACATTCCAAGTGGGTACACAGTGAGTATATCTGGTGATAGTGAGGATATGAAAGAGTCTGTCGGCTACACTGTAGAGGCATTGCTGCTTGCTGTGGGATTTATTTATATGATTCTTGCTTCCCAGTTTCATAGTTTTATAGATCCAGTAATTATTATGACTACATTGCCGTTTTCTGTAATTGGAGTGGTAGGTGCTTTGGTACTCTTTAGATCTTCGTTTAACATATTCTCTATGATTGGTACAATTATGTTAATGGGGCTTGTCACAAAGAATGGAATATTGCTAGTTGATTTTGCCAATATTAGAATGCGTAAAGGGGATAGTGCTTACGATGCTATTTTGTCAGCAGCCCGTACTCGTCTTCGTCCAATTCTCATGACGACCATTTCCATGCTGGCCGGTATGTTTCCTTCTGCATTTGGAGTAGGAGAAGGTTCTGAGTCCAGTGCTCCTATGGCACAGGCTGTTGCCGGTGGCGTGATTACATCAGCAATGTTAACGCTTATTTTTATACCTGTTATCTATACACTGTTTGATGATATAAAGAGATACTTTGGTTTTCATCCGCGACTTGATGCGGATTTGTAATATTTTGATTTTGGGAATATATATGGATTTTGATGTTCTCCGTGAAAACATGTTTGATACCCAAATGAGAACTTGGTCCGTTTTCAAGGAAAGGGTTTTTGAGATTCTAAGAAAGGTTAAGAGGGAAAATTTTGTTTCAAGTGAGTATCTAGGACAGGTTTTTTTTGATATGGAGCTTCCGCTGCTAGATACTTCTGAAATGATGTTTCCACCACGAGTTGAGGCTAGGCTACTTAGCTCATTATGTGATCGTAACTATTCTTCAGCGCTTGTTCTTGGATCTGGAAGTGGGTATTTTGCCGCCTTGTTATCACGTGTGTCTAATGTCGTCTATTGTTTGGAGAGACACAGAAAGTTAGTAGATTTTTCCAAGAAAAATTTTCATTGCTCCAATATTGAAAATATAGATATCGTGGAGGCCGATATTTTTTCTTACAATTTTTCTTCAAAGAGGTTTGATACAATAGTTCTGTGCGGTTCTGTAGATAGAATTTCTGATAGATTTTTCTCGCTTGCTGAGTCTTACGCTGATGTAGTTGGTTTTGAAGGGGTTTTTCCTGCAGTTACAGCTGTTAGATATCACCGTAGTAACAACTCATCATCCTGGAAGAGATTAGAACTTTTTGATTACTATGTTCCCCCATTTGTGAATGACAATAGTAGCTCATTTGAATTTTAGTAGATTTTGTTGAGTATGAGACAGTTATTACCACGTGAGCTGAAGCGGTTGCTAGATGGTCCAAACGGTGAAAAACAACTGTTGGTCGATATTCGTTCTGCTGAGGAGTTTAGTATTTGTTCTATTCCTGGCTCTGTTTCCTTTCCTAATGACAGCATCTACGATAATTACGATTCTTTGAATAAAGATCAGCCAGTAGTAGTTGTTTGTCATGGCTTTGACCGTAGTGTGTCAGTAGCTATTTTTTTAGAAAGAAAGGGTTTCAGTGATGTTTCTGTTCTCATCGGAGGGATAGATGCCTGGGCGCTTAGGGTGGACAATACAATGCCACGGTACAAATAACTAACAAATGGTGTCTCTAAGACATGTGGGGGGAATATGTTTTTAGACCGTTGTCGCTGGGATCTTATTTGTTTGATGGGTTTTTTGTTTACATTTTCTCAATCGGCAAAGTCAATTACTCTCAGCGAAGCTTATAATTTGTCAAAATCCAGAGACCCAGCGTATCTTTCCGCTCAGGCGCAAAAAAAGGTTGCTGATACCCTAGTTAGACAAGCTCAAGCTGGCTATTTGCCATCAGTTAGTGCATCTGCCGGTGTGCAGAGTACTTATCCTGCACCACTTCCTCCACATATACAATCTACCGCTCCAAAGCAATGGTATTTTGATAGCTTGTTTTCGCTTTCTGTTCAAGAATCGCTTGTTGATATGACCGTATCCAAAGCTGTAAAGTCTGCAAAGATGCGAGCTCAAGCAGCTTCATATACGGTACAGCAGGAAGAGTATAACTTAGCTACACGTGTAATGGATGCTTATTTAGCTGTTTCATCAGCGCAGGAGAAATTGGAAAGTCTATATGCCCGACGCAAGGTACTATTGGAACAAATGCGCCAAGCTCGAAGAAAATTTGATTCAGGTACTGCTACAATTGCTGATGTTCAGTATAGCCAAGCTCAATACTCTTTATCTACGGCTGATATTGTTTCTGCCCAAGCCCTAGAAAGATCATCTATGGCTGCCTTGCGTATACTAGTAGGACAGCAGGTTGATAAAGTTGATACTCTATCTATTGATAATTTGGGCCCACTTAATATGAAGGCCATAAATTATCCATTGAATTACTGGATATCTACAGCCAGATTGAAATCTCCCTCTATACTGACTAAGTACATGCTTCTTAGTGCCGCAAAGAATGATATAAGTACGCAAAAAGCAGCTCACTTTCCCATTTTAAAGTTAACTGCGACATCCAAATATAATAGCTTAGATTTAACGTCTGCGGTACCAAGCGCATTTCAACCTAGTTTGGTTGTGGGTGTACAACTTACTATACCCCTCTTTTTGGGAGGGGCAGTTTCCGCAAAGGTAGATGAATTTATACATAGATCAGTTGCTGCTTATGAGGATTACAGACAGACCCTAAATCAGATCAATTTGATGACAGAACAAAGCTACCTGAATTTTATGAATGGTCTTAACCATATTAATGCCATGAAGATAGCTTTGTCCTCTGAAAAAACAGCTCTATCAGCAAATCAGTTGGGATACCGTACTGGAACTAAAATCCTACTAGACGTGCTAGCAGCAGAAAATCAGGTTTACACTCTAGAGTCACAATTGGTGTCCGAAGTAGTTTCTACTCTTAAGTCATATGTTAATTTAAAAATAAATGCAGGTGTATTTTCTGTTGATGATTTAAAATTCGTCGATTCTTGTCTAGTAGAATGAGCTCTTGTATTAGTGCTCTCAGTGCAACTTGTTCTACACTATTTAGGACTTTAAGGGTGCTGTGATTAGTCATTATTTGAGTGAATTAAGTAAGTGGATACCGATTAATTCAACTATGCGGCGTGACTAATTTAATTTAAGACTTACACAATATAACTAGTGCACGTATATGTGTATTTATGTGCTAGCTGCAGTTACTGTGGTGATAGCAGTTTTGATGCCAAATAGTCCGATGCTATTAACTTGATGAATTTTGTTAGTTCATAAATCTAATCTTATATCTGTATTGGCCGCGGCTGTATCATATTATTTGATGTACATGTTTATTTTGATATATACGCTTATTTTGTTGTGATTTCTATCCTACATAGAAATGATGTGTGCTGGTTGTACCTAATCTTAACTGTGATAGGTGTGTATAATCGTAATTGCTAATGCCGGTGTGGAGTGATATAGGAGAAACTTGTAGCCGGGGCTTGTGTGCTGTGTCCACAGGTTGCACGAGGTACTAAAATAAGAATGAATGGGTAAAAGGGGAAGAACGCCCAAAAATAAAAAGAGCGTTCATCATACGAGAATAATGAAATATAAAATTTGATGGTGATATTATGCTTGGCGTTGGTAGTGCTGATGTAGGTGAAGTCTGTGAAGGTGCTAGCGGTGAGCCTGTAGCTGGTTCGTCGTCATCTTTATTGGGTAGTGTGGGTGGCGATATTCCTCTGACATGTAGTGCGGGTGAAGTTACTGCTCTGTCATCCATCTGTTGCATGACGGTTAGGGCTCGTGAAAGTTCTTTTTCCTCTTCTTCTAGTGATGACTGCGATGAAGATATTGGATCTCTTAGGGATATACTAAGAAGTCATTCCTCTACATATTATGGCAACATGAGGGATTGCTATAGTTTACGCCGGGATTGCAATATTTCTATCTTGGGTATATCAGGTACCCTATATCGTTTGAGTTCAGGTGGTGAATCTTGTGTTCAATCTGGTGAATGTGAGTCCCTTTGCGTTATGCTTGGGGTTGCTGCTGGACTAATTGAGAGTTCTCAGAAGCTACTAGAAAGTATTTTTGGTAAAGTGACGTTCCTTTACCACAATAGAGAAAGACTTTTGTGTAGGGGTTATGCTGTTTGTTCTATGAGACTAACTCAGATTATTAGAGAAGAATTGGGGGAAGGTTCTGCATCGGCAGAGTCGTCTTCTTCTAGTGGTGAATCTGATGAAGAAGTTGAGGTAACAATCTCTCCTGAGGGTCCTAAAAAACATAGCGTACGTTTGGGAGGGTCTGAAATTAATGTATTAATGTCAATATTAAGAAATTTTTGTTCGTATTTTTGCTCTTATGTCTTGGAGTTGGTGTCATTGTTGGAACACATTGCTGATAGTGGTGTATTTGCCAGTTTGGATGAAGAAATTAGATCTCTTATCAATTGTGCTAGTGAAGCGATGTTGACTGGTGAAATGATTGTTAGGGTTGCTGGGAGAACTATTATGTGTATTGGTAGTCGTCCCCTTGATCCTATTGGAGAGGAAAGTTCTGTTGGTGAGGAGGAGGATGCAGCAGGTTATATAGAAGTAAGGAGAAGTTATCTTAGACGTGAGTTCAGACGTAGTCTCGCCAGTAGCTGTACTCTCCCTGCAGTTGCTGAGGGATCTGATTAAGGTTGAATAAACTTTTCCGCTAGCTTTAGCCTAAACTCTGTTCCTTCTTCTATTTGCCTAAGACAAGAAGGACAAGTTATGTTGATCTCGTTTAAATGGCCGTCAATAATGTCGAGACCGATCATGACTAATGGCTTATTTGAGAAGAAGTTAGCAACCGCCTCTCCAATATGCTTTTCCCTTTCTGATAGCGGTAATGTCCTAGCTATCCCGCCAGCTGCTACGTTAGCTCTGAAGTCATCATCCTTAGGGAGGCGCCTCAACCCAAAGGGAATTACTTGCCCACGCACTATTATCGCACGCGTATCTCCTACTTCATGCACCTGAGGGAGAAATTTTTGAAGCATTATCTTTTCGGTGAAATGATTTGTTAACATGTCAAGCAGCAGAAATTTATTCTTATCACTATCCTGAATAATAAAGACCGAATCCCCGCCCATTCCATCTAATTTTTTTGCTACACTGGATCTGTGTACGCCGGAGAATTCGTATAACACTTCCTTGTTTGCACTTACAATAGTCGGCGCTATGTATTCAGGGAAATTGAAAATGGAAATCTTTTCATTAATTTGCTGAAGATATACCGGATCATTGTGTACAGCTACACCATGCTTGTTTTGCAACTGCTGGAGCAGTATCGTAAGGTGTAGATATTCATGATGAAACGGTGGCTCCTTGCGAATGAAAATTTGATCTAACTTATGCAGCAGTATCTCTGATGCTTGCGAGACAATACGCGTTTTTTCAAATTTTGTAACTTGACTGCAATTTGCTACTAGCTCACCGTCTACATATGATATATCCTCAGAATTACAGAAGAACACCGAGTGGCCAAGGTTGAATGACTCTTGCATAACAAAAAGTGACGTATCACGGTCAAACACAAGCCCTTCTACAGGGTCTATTATGAACAGCAGGTTCATTATTTTAGTGTAGATAGCAATTTTTGTGCTTCCTTCTTACGCCCAGAATCTCCGATGGTATGAAATTTCCTAACGTTAGTCTTGGTAACTTTTTCTAGTGTAACCCTAGCTTTTTGCATGTTTCTTTTTGCTATATAATATTTTGCTAGATAAAAATTTGCGTCAATATTATTAGGATCTTTTGCAATGGCTTTATCAATCATGTCTTTTGCTTTTTTAAGGCTACCAAAACCGATAGGCCAAGATGGTACATTTAAGTAAAGAGCTCCAAGGGTGGTATACGCGTATCCATCTAGAGTACTAGGCTCATCAGAAGATACTACTTCATGCAAAAGCTTGTATGACTCTTTTGCCAATGATAATCCCTTTAATCCACCCTTTTCTCCAGCTACAAATGCCAATATAGCTGCGTATACCGTTTTATTTGATTGGGATGGGTCCTTTTGCATATTTGCTTTAGCCACTGTTAATAGATTAACGGCAGACTTTTCCCTATCCTTGGTTTGGGTGTATCTAATTTTGTTCATTTCTTCTAGCATGTAGTATGGCTTTGGTTGTTGCTCAGATTCATCAGTATCAACTATTTTATTTGTGCTTACTGCTTCAGCCGGTTTGGTTTTAGTTGTTGCAGCTGAGGATATATTGCCAGCCACTAACATTAGACCAATGCAAATAGATGAGATTATGTATTTCATGTCTGTCCTTTGAGTAATTGTTAGACTATACGCCAAGCTTTGCGGTGAAAATAGGATAACATCAGATTAATTTGTTTCATTAGAGTCTTCCATATGAATGTAGACCCGATAATAGGATGTTTACTCCTAGAAAAGCAAATAACGTTATAAATAGGCCGATGATAGCCCACCAAGAAAGTATTTTATGAGAAACGTTATTTATGAGACAAGCATGTAGCCAGGCAGCATAGTTTAACCAAACAATAAGCGACCACGTTTCTTTAGGATCCCATTGCCAGTAAGATCCCCAGGCATCAGCAGCCCATAATGCCCCTAATATTGTTGCGAGCGTAAAGAATAAAAAACCAGTGGAAATAAGCTTGTAAATAAGTGTTTCTAAACTCTGAAGAGTAGGTAGCGCCTTAATCCATCCCTTGTCCTTAATAATCCATGCCACTCCCGACATAGCAGCAGCAGAAAAGCAGCCATATCCTACAAAATTGGCGGGAACATGTATCTTCATCCAATAGGACTGTAGCGATGGTGAAAGAGGGACTATAAGATAAGATTTTCTCGTAGTGCCATACCAAATCATAAACAGCCCAGCAATGACAACTATAGGAAGTATTAATGCACCTAGATTACGTATCTCTAGTTTCTTCTCATACCATAGATACACTAGTGCCGTGATAATCATGAATAGAATAAATACTTCATACAGGTTTGAAATGGGAACGTGGCCAATTTCTTGTCCCATTAGATATGATTCGTACCACCTGACCAGCAAACCAGATAAACCAAATCCCACTGCTAACCATGTGTATTTTGTACGTGACACAGCTACTCGTTTAAAAATGTCAAGCCAGTGGATAATTGTTGCCATTACAAACATAACAAGCATCCACCCAATGAGACATTGACTGGATAAAAAATATTTTAGCCAAAAAGAATGATGGATATTTTCTAATTGATTTTGGTAAAGTACTACTGATAAAAAAGCAATTAGTAATGACAAACACAATGTAACAAATAGTTCTATCCAAAGAATGTGTATTGTCCAAAACACTATAGCTGTGATGCTTCCAACCATTATCGTTGTAGCAAGCGGATAATGTATTATGAAGATCTTAGAAAACAAAGATACTACTAGTATCAGGCTAGAACATAGTATAGCTAATAGGGACAAACTATTCCTTGATGTAATATAAGTCCTAGTTATTCGGCCCATATTTCAATTTCCTTAATTAGATTTTTGGTAAACTCGTCCAACGAAGATAGAGTTTGGTTGTCTTTTATGCCAACTAGTACCTCATTTATATTTTTTTCATGTTGGCGTATGAGAATAAAAACTTTTTTCTCATGTATGTACAACATAATTATAATTCCCATGACTATGAATATCGATCCAAAGCCAATGAAGCTTAACCCAGGGGATTTCGTTATTTCTAGAATGCTATTGTTGACTATTTTATATTTTGATAATTTTGCTATGAATGAGGAATGGTACTCTGAACCATCTGAAACTGACACAAGGTAGTCCCAGAACCGAGTACTATCAACTTGTTTCATGCTATTTTGCCAGACAAAAAGGCATAGCCTCTCGAAAATTCTAATTAGCCGCTCCTGATCTGCCGATAGTTTATTTTGGCTCATGTCTATGTGTAGTAGTCTGAAAATTCCCCTGAATCCTTCCCTAGAAAATGATAAAAGCATTTTATTTAGTAAGATTGAAACTTGAAGCTTGTCTTCATGTGATCCAGGACTCTTGTCCAAAAATGATGAGACCGTTCGTTTACGGTAATGTGGGTTAATAAGCAGATTTCTGAAAGAAAGGAATGGGGTTAAATTGCCACTGCTGTCCGTTGGAATTTTCCAATAACTAAAATTTTCATTACGATTATTCCTTACACCTAAAAATATCCACGGCAATCCAGATATCATTACAGGATGAGAAAAGTTATGGTACTCAACTATGGAATTGTCATTGTAGGTTATCCTATAGGTAAAATCTGGACCAAGATCTATTAATTGCCGTGAATATAACACTCCTGCTGAGGAGAAGAAATTCATCAATGACCCAAGTGTTGATCGCTTGTTTTTAGTTGTTGTTTCAAGAAATTTTTTATCCTCAATATTCCTCTCTTTGAAATCTAGTAATTCTATGGTGTATCCAGACTGTAATTTTTCTTTCTGCCCCAGTTTCAATTTAATTGTCTTGGTAGTACTACCTTTAGAATTTAAATCGCTTATATTTAACAAATTTAACGTCAATGTAGTTCCGCTATTTGAAAAGCTCGATTGATAGATAGTGAAATTGCGGTAACGCAAGGGGTGGTTAACTGATATTTTATGCTCAAAAGACTTATGATTGCCCTTGTCTGTCAATAAAATTGTGCTGACAAATTGCCTAGGCGTTCCATTTTGGTACCAATCTACTTTGAAATTTCTTAGCTCAATAAAAAATGGCAATTTCTGTATCAGAGTCCCCTCATTGAAGTTTATAATACCATTGTCATTTTGCAATCCTGGCCTTAGAAATAGGTTGGCACGATAACTAACTGAGTCTGTATTGATAATGTTTTGCGAACTATAATCAGATCCTGCTACCAATGGTTTTTTGTTTTTCAGGTGTATTTTAACAAGTAAGGGAATATGCCCATCAATCAAGGCCCCCAGGCATATCACAATAATTGCTGAGTGGGTTAGGAAGTAACCGACAAAGCGCCAAGACTTTATTTTGCCAACTATTGATACTTTTTGCTGTTTTTTATCCTCTACCTCTGCTACACGATAGCCATTACTACGAAGGTAGGTTGATATGCAATTTTTAAGCTCGTCCTGACTAACCGTATATGTGCCTTTTGATTCTGCCTTGTTGAGCAAGTTTTCAGGAAAATTGAAGTTGTGCCATTTCTTTATAGCCTCTGGGATTTGACGGTGTATACAGCACGATACGGATAGCACTAGTATTACTAGGATAGTTATATACCAGACGGAGTTATATACATTATATAAACCTAGGTACTTAAAAAAAGGAAACCAAAACAAACCAAATTGGTTTAGATAGGCAGTGTTTGACTGACCTTGCGTTAACACAGTCCCTATTATAGATGCTGCTGATAAGATAATCAGTAAACTTACCGCAAAACCCATCGAGGTAACGCAGGAGTACCACCTTAAAGTCTGCGAGTTGCCTATCCTCATTTTGTTATTTCACACCTCAATATTTCAAATTTTAGAAACAGAGGAAGAAAATTAGGAACGAATAAAATCCGATTTAGGATTGAAATCAAGACCAGAAGCATATGTAGATACAGCAACTATTTCCTCATCTGTCATACGTGACGCAATGGTCTTCATCATACCATTAGGACCACCAGGGCGCTTCCCAATACGGAAATTCTTAAGTTGCTTAATTAGGTATTCAGAGTTTTGACCACCAACACGAGGGAACAATTTTGGCATGCCTTGACCAACGACGCCGTGACAAGCAGCACAAGCCGGTACTTTAGAGGAAGGTACCCCGCTTCTCCATATCTTTTCACCAAGAGCTATTACGTCGGGGTTAGCCTTTATAGGGGTAACTTTGGGTTTGTAACCATGGTACATATTGCCAAAATTTACCATTGAGTTCTCATCTAATACGTTTGATAGAGGAGACATATAGACCGCATACCTCTTATATACAGGATTACCTTGACTATCTAATACTCGATTGCCTTTCTTGTCTAAAACTTGAGCAAAATTTTGCATCTGCTCAGTTATATACTCCGGAACCTGACCAGCTATAGATGGGCCAATTAACCAGTTACCTTTATCATCCCTTCCATTGCCGTCTGTGCCGTGGCACTGAGCACAGTTATGATTAACAGGGGGGGATTTACTGTTGTCTGCTGACCAGCAAATGGATGCCGCAAGAGAAGATACTAGCAAATAAGTAATAGTACTAAATAGTCGAAACATGATGTACTCCAAGTACTGTCTGGTAAGAGAATAATTGGTTACACTAGGAGTCCTGGTTTCCTTATAACGATGTTGCTACGCTATACACAATCCCCAAAACTATCTGGTAACTTCAATGATACATGGCATCGACTATTTTAGCACTGTTGTGCGTAGAGAGGATCTTCCAAGGTTATCTTTGCCAGAAGTAGCCATAGTGGGCCGCTCCAATTGTGGAAAATCTACTCTGATTAATATTTTGTCTTCCAGAAGGAGGTTGGCGTACGCTAGCAAAACTCCAGGATGTACCCGTACTCTTAATTTTTTTCTAGTTCGAGAACGGGGATTTTTAGTTGATTTGCCGGGATATGGGTTCTCTAGTGTCTCTAGATCTGAGAAGAGCCTGTGGGTTGGTTTCATAGAAGATTACTTGTTGACCCGATGCAATTTGTCAGGTACGATCCTCATTTTAGACATTCGTCGCGAGGTAACTGCCCTAGACCAACAGTTTCTTTCTTGGTTTAAGCAGACAGGGGTTCCGGTTTACATTGTTCTCAGTAAGGTTGATAAAATTTCAGCGGCTCAGCGCAAGTCTACCCTTCATAGAGTTAAAGATAATATCGCAAACAATTTGGGTGGTATGAACCTGTTGCCAGCTATAGGTATGGTTTCTAGTTTGCACAAGACAGGATTAGAATCATTGACCGATGTTATTACTAGTTGGTTTTAAAATTGTAATATTGGGATGTGGGGATGACCAGAGTATTTTCCAATAGATCCTTTCCAGCTACGCGGTTACGCCGCATGAGAAAAAATGCGTTCTCTCGCCTGTTAGTTCAAGAGTCCTTACTTACCATCAATGATCTTATTCTTCCAGTGTTTATTTGTGATGAAAGTAATATGGCTTGTGCAATACTAGGGATGCCTGGTGTACATCGCTATTCGCTAGATAAATTGATGTTCTACATGGAAAAAGTAGTACATTCTGGCATTCTTGCCGTCGAGCTTTTTCCAAATATTGATGACAACACGAAAGATGCCCTTGCTAGCCAAGCCCTGCGGGACGATGACGTTGTTTGCAGGGCTGTTAAGTTAATTAAGAGTAATTTTCCCGAGTTGGGTGTTATGACTGATGTTGCTCTGGATCCCTACACATCAAACGGCCAAGATGGTATCGTCGACTCTGATGGGTACGTTGTAAATGACATTACTAATGATATCCTTGCAAAGCAGGCATTAAATCATGTTGCGGCTGGTGCAGACATGGTTTCTCCGTCCGATATGATGGACGGAAGAGTGGGTTGTATACGTAGTGCGTTTGAGGATAATGGTTTCTGTGATGCAATAATAGTTGCACACTCAGCAAAGTATGCTTCGTCGCTGTATTCCCCGTTTCGTCGTGCGGTTGGAAGCTTGGGTAATCTAGGTCCGTCTACTAAGGAGACCTATCAGATTGATCCATCAAATATTTCTGAGGCATTGAATGAGGCAAGCTTGGATATTGCAGAAGGTGCTGATGCTGTTCTAGTTAAACCAGGAATGCCGTATCTGGATGTTTTGTATGCTATTAAAAATACTCTTAATGTTCCAACATTTGTATACAATGTTAGTGGTGAGTATGCCATGGTTAAGGCAGCCTCCATGTCCGGGGCTATAGATGAAAAAAGCGTCGTATTGGAGATTTTGTTGTCATTCAAGAGGGCAGGTGCTGATGTCATTATTAGCTATCACGCTCTCGAAGCAGCTAAATGGTTGACCGCTGGATAGAGTGCTCCTAATATCTTAGGCGCACACTGACTGCCAGTTATGTGATGTGTGATAACAGGCTCTCCTAGTATGTGTTTGACTGCTAACCATGATATTAGCCCGCACTCTACATGTTCAGGTTCTATGCCTAGCTTTTTTGTAGAATGCAGCTTTGTATTTTGGTTAACCTCCGCTAGTCTTTCCATAAGATAAGTGTTTTTTGTTCCGCCTCCACAAAAATACAAAGCATCTGTTTTTGGGGCGAACTTGTCTATGGTTTTTTTACATAGTAATGCGGTAAGTTCTGTTAGAGTGCTCTGGACGTCTTGTGCGCTTATGTCTACATTGCTCTCTCTTATTCTACCCTCTATCCAGTTTATGTTAAATATTTCTTGACCAGTACTCTTAGGTGGCTCTTGACTAAAAAAAGCCTCTCCAAGCATGCATTCTAGTAGTTTATGGTTTATCTTTCCACCACGAGCCCATTTTCCATAAATATCAAACGAGCCTTCACTGTTATGTTTTGCATACCAACTATCAATGAGCGTTACCCCGGGTCCAATATCCCAGCCCAAAGTTGGTTTTCCTAATACGCTTATGTTGGCTATTCCTCCCAGATTTATAACAGACCGTTTTTCTTCTGGAGAGTAAAAAGCTGCTGTATGAAATAGCGGGGCAAGAGGAGCTCCTGTGCCACCATTGGCAATGTCAGCATTCCTGAAATCTCCCACTACAGAAATGCCAGTTTTGTGCGCCAAACGAGCATAATTACAAATCTGAATAGAATACAGTGGTGGCTGATGCCATATAGTTTGTCCATGTGCACCAATAACGTCTATTTGTCGCTTAAGTTTTATCGAATGGTCGGATAGTTTCTTGACTACTACTGAATATTCGTCAGCAATGTCAGAAGACAATTTGCAAAAATCTGTTAGCTCTATAGCCTTAGATAGGCGAATTTTATCTATATTCCTGCGGAGAGAATCGCTGAAAGGATGGTAAGCATGTGCTAAAATTGAGGTGCATTTTTCATAGGATACAAGCGTTCCATCTGCACCGTCTAAACTGCTCCCAGACATAATACCTATGGACGTAATTTCCTTTTTTTTGCTAATCGACATGAATTACTTTCCGAGAAAATTATGCTTGATGATACTACGTTCGGAATGGCACACAATCTCTTGTCTGACCTTGCTCCAAGAGCCAAGGAGATCATTGCAGATGAGCATCTACTGGGTAAATTAGAAGCTGGTGTTTCCTTGAAGGTTAAGGCCGGATTTGATCCTACAGCTCCTGATTTGCATCTTGGCCATTCCGTATTACTAGAACAGCTGAAAAATTTACAAGATCATGGCCATGAAATAATCATAGTTATAGGTAATTTTACCGCAAAAATTGGTGATCCGACCGGAAAGAATATTACGCGTCCTGCTTTGAGTAATGAGGTGGTACAGAAAAATACCAAAACATATTGTGATCAGTTGTTTAAAATTTTGGATAAACAAGCTACCACGCTGGTTTTTAATAGTGAGTGGCTAGATGTACTTGGTTCTTCCGGTTTAATTGAACTGTCGTCCAAGTATACAGTTGCTAGGATGCTTGAGAGAGATGATTTTCATAATAGGTTTTACTCTAATCACGCTATTTCTATTCACGAATTTTTATATCCATTGCTTCAAGGATACGATTCAGTAGTTTTGAAAGCTGATATTGAAGTAGGCGGTACTGATCAAAAATTTAACTTGTTAATGGGTAGAGAGCTTCAGAAATCATACGGAATGGCTCCTCAAGGAATAATTATGCTACCCCTGTTAGAAGGCCTAGATGGGGTTCATAAAATGTCTAAATCCTTAGGTAATTATATTGGCATTACTGATGACCCAAAGAGTATGTTCGGGAAACTGATGTCAATTTCCGATGACCTGATGTGGCGCTACTATGATATGTTGTCGACTGTTGAAGGTGATAGTCTGCGTGAAGCTAAGGTTCGTGTTAGTAACTCCCAAGAAAACCCCAAGGATATAAAAGTTTCTTTGGCTAAGGAGCTAGTATCTAGGTACTGGTCTCAGAGTGATGCAGACCAAGCAGAACAGTCATTCTTTCGCCAATTTGTAGCTAACGAAGTTCCAGAAGACGTTCCAGAATTAACTATTTCTTCAGATAATACAGGGTTTTTGCCTATTTCTAAGGCTATTAAGATAGCAGGTTTGGTTGATAGTCACAGTGAGGCCTACAGAATGATAAGTCAAGGTGCTGTGAAATGTAACCAGGACAGAGTCTCAGATAGAGGCCTGGTTTTGCCCTCAGGGAGGTTTCTTCTCCAAGTAGGGAAAAGGAGATTTTGTTGGGTTACTATTACCTAGTGTTTTAGTCAGATGAGAACTTCACGGCATATTTTTTCCGTGGCCCCCATGGTGGATTACACAGATAGACATGCTAGGTTCCTCTACAGGATCATGAGTCGCCATGCATGTTTGTATACGGAAATGTTGACGGCCAACTCTGTTTTACACTCCGTAAAAGATCTTCTCTACCATAATGATGATGTAGGGCCTGTTGTTTTACAGTTAGGAGGTAATATTCCTAAGGATCTTTTTTTGTGCGCTAAAAGGGGGGAGAGTGCTGGATATTACGCTATCAACCTAAATTGTGGCTGCCCGAGCAGCCGTGTGGTTGGTGGTGGGTTTGGGGTTGAAATGATGAGAAACCCTACACATTTGATTTCTTGTCTTAAGGCTATGCAGGATGCTGTGTCCATTGAGGTAACACTAAAGCACAGGATAGGTATAGACTACACCTATTGTTATTCAATGTTCCGAGATTTTGTGGGTACCGTAGCTGATTGCGGTGTTGGTACTTTTATTATTCATGCTAGAAATGCTATCTTGGAGCGCAAAATCTCGCCAAAAATGAATTTGTCTGCCCTAAAGCTTCGTTACGATTTTGTGTATCGCATAAAGGAAGATTTTCCTGGTCTGTTCATAATCATAAATGGTCACATAGTTGATTTTGAAGATATAGGCTTTCATTTGGATAAGGTGGATGGAGTGATGCTGGGAAGAAAAGTGCTTAAGGATCCATGGCTTTTGCACAAAGTGGATGTTTTGTACGATGCTAAACTAGAGAACACAAGCATGAGTCGCATACACGTAATCCATAAATTCATAGAGTATGCTATTAATCAAGAAAATAAAGGTGAAGTGGTTAGTGCTAAAAGTTTGCTGCGATACATCCTAAATATCATGAACGGTACCCGAGTTTCTCGTCTCTGGAAGCAATTAATATCAGGACCAGACAGCAGTATACCCAGCGTTATAGATTTCCTGGAAAGACACACTCTGTACTAGTCTAATAACGATCGTTCCTTGTATACCCAGTTTTCTAGCTCCTCCGTTAGTTCGTCCTCAGTTTTTCCTTCCGGATAGATTGGTTTGCCAAAAGAGATTGTTACATCACCAGTTTTGGTAAAAAATATACCGGGCCATATGTTTATACTGTTTGTTGCTATTGGAAGTACAGGGGTGTTTGTTTCCAATGCAAGTCTTGCAGCTCCTTTTTTGAATGGCACTCTACTTCCATCCCTTACTCTTGTGCCTTGGCTGTAGAAAAGTATATTATTGCCCTTGCGTAATTCATTTTTGCTCAGCTCAATTACCATTTGTCTGTCTTTACGTCTCCACCCAAATCCAGAATCGATTTTGATTACAGGGGTCATGGCAATAGCCCATCCAGCAAATGGCAGAAACATAACATATCCCTTTACCGTAAAAACAGTTGGCGTAAGTATGACTGGCATAGTGATTGCGTCCCAATAGGATTCGTGATTGGAGACGAAAATTAGAGGTCCTTTGTTCCTATGTAGGTTTTCCTTTCCCTTTAGTATAATTTTTCCGATTAAAAAATCATGCATAGCACAACTGAAGAACCTTACTATTGGCATAATTGTTTTTAGTCGTGTGGTTGAGTCCTTGTTCAATGAAAATATACCTGCAATAAATGCAGCAACCGATGACATGATTAGTACTACAAGCATAATGAGTGCACGTATTACTTGTCCTGGTATGCTATTCCCCAAGAATCGTAGGTGGATTTTCATAACAGTTATTCATACCTCTACAGTTTTCCAAGTTTGTACTTCAAATCAAAAATGTTCTTAACTTTGTTAAGTAGGGCAATTCTGTTGTTACGAACAGACAAATTACTGTCATTAATCATAACGTGATCAAACAATGCCTCTACACGCGTAGACAGCTTTTCTAATTGTTCCAGGTGATTACGTGAGCAGTCAAATTTGTTTGTTTCATTTAAAAGTTCAAACTCTTCTTTTTTATTAAGTAACTCTTCAGCACACAGTACGCAACTTTCTCCATCTCTATTCTTAGTTATGTTTTCTATTCTTTTTCTTGCCTCTACTATTCGGTTTATAGAAGGGCTCTTAAGCCACGTTTGTAGTTCCTCATGTCGTTTTTGTAAGTTATTTATATCGTCTACACCGTCCACTAGGCAGGCAGTTACCCTTTTGTCGTATCCTAGCACTTGGGAGGCATAGTTTTTCGCTCTCTCCAAAATAAAATTTGATGCTTCCTGAGCAAATATTTTTGATGTTGCAACATCAAGGAATACCTCTTGTGCAGAATTTATTAATTCTGATAGAGCCGGTAAATTGTCGTAGCAAGTGTAAGCTTTAACAATTCCCAGAGCCTTTCTCCTCAGAGCAAAAGGATCCTTTTCTCCAGTTGGTATTTCATTTACAGAGAAAAGCCCAAGCAAAGATTCTAACTTTTCACTTACATTAAGATAAACAGATACGGTTCCTATGCTTGTTTCCTCAAATGAATAGCAGTAATGGTTGTATATAGCCTCAACAACATCATGGGGCTTGTTTTCCCTTTTTGCATAATAACTTCCTATAACACCCTGTAGCTCAGGGAACTCTTTTACCATTAATGTGCTTAGATCAGCTTTGCATAATCTACAGGCTGTTTGCAGCTGTTGTTTTTTTTCTACAGAGAGACTACCGGCTAGCGACATCTTTTTTGCAATTTTACATATGCGAGCTGTTCGGTCCATCTGGGTGCCAAGTTTTGTATGGTAGACAACACTAGATAGCCGTTGGAAACACTCTTCCAAAGTGTGCTTACTGTCCTGCTCATAGAAAAATTTAGCATCAGCCAGCCTGGCCCTCAGTACTCTCTCATTACCTTTGATGATGTAACTATGATCCTTTGGCTTATGGTTAGCCACCATAATAAACTTGTTTATGATATTTTTATCTTTATCCTTGAGGATTATGTATCTTTGATTAAGCCTCATAGTAAGTTCTAGGCACTCATGGGGAAGCTCCAGGAGAGATTTTGGAAAAGCTCCAACATAACTTGACGGGTATTCGACTATATTACTAATTTCATATACCAATTCTTTGTTTATTTCTTCTTCAATAGGGTTGGGCACATTTTCTGTTTTTGCTATTTCTGAGATTTGCTCACATATTACACTTGACCGTTTTTCGTTGCGTATAATTACTGACCCCTCTTTTTCCATTTGTTCTTCATATCTATCTGGGTTTTCTATCTTTATTGCTTTCGAGCAAAGTACACGATGACCGAATGTTGTTCCTGTAGAATTAACCCCAGCAATTTGTATTGGTATGATAGATTCTCCATGCATAACCAAGATATTTCTTATCGGTCTAACAAATGATAAAAACTGTTCAGTTGACCACGACATTTCCTTTAGCGAAGGTATCTTATGCAGTGCTTTGAAGATAAATTTTTCAATCACCGTATCTAAGGAAATTACATTGGGCGGTCTGTTCCATATAAGCCATGGCCTTTCATAATCTGTGGCATTAACACACAACTCATTAATGTTTGGCCTAACATCCATGCGTTGGAGCTTCTTCTCAAGGGCTTCTGTTGGTTCTCCATTATCAGTGTAGGCAATTTCCTGCGGTAGTATTTTGATTTTGGAGGGCTTAGAATTAGAAAAAAGAGAAACATATTTTGCTAAGAATACGATACGGCGCGGAGTGGTGTAGCAACCAAAATCGCTATTGTTAGTATCTAAGAACCCATCTTTCGATAGGTCCTGTACAAGTCTTTTTGATATATGTTCTCTGATGACCTTAATATCACCAGCCGGCAGTTCCTCAGTGCCTATTTCTATTAACAGAGTTTTCTGAGAAACATTCATTCATGAACCTTGATGCTTGTGTAGTAAGGGGAAATTTTGTTTTTCCCTTTGCTGAGAGTAAAGTAAAGCGACTCTACGAGACATGTTACGGATACGCTTTATGAGAGCAACTCTTTCCGTGCTAGATATAGATTGTCTTGCATCAAGCAAATTGAAAATATGTGAACATCGTAATGTCATGTCATAGCCCGGTATGGGAAGTTCCTCATCAATTAGTCTTTGAGCTTCTTTCTCAAGCAAGTCGAACATCTGGAATAACATGCTTGCGTCTGATTTTTCAAAATTGTACCAGGACTGCTGAATTTCATTTTCTTTCCAAATGTCACCATAAGTTAATGAGTTACCAAAACTGTCTGTATTCCAAATTAGATCGAATACATTATCCTTTTCTTGTAAGTACATTGCCAATCTCTCTAGACCGTATGTTATCTCTGCTGATACAGTTTTGCACTTTATTCCGGCAATCTCCTGAAAATAGGTTATCTGAGAAATTTCCATACCATCAAGCCACACTTCCCAGCCCACTCCCCATGCTCCTAGTGTCGGGGATTGCCAGTCGTCTTCAACAAAGCGGATGTCGTGGTAGCGACCGTCTAGGCCCAACTTGCTCAGACTTTTAATGTAAACTTCCTGAAGGTCTGTTGGTGCTGGCTTTATGATAGTCTGAAATTGGTAGTATCGTTGCAATCTGTTTGGGTTTTCTGCGTATCTGCCATCTGATGGTCTGCGTGACGGTTGTACATAGCACGCGGACCATGGTTCCGGTCCCAGTGCGCGTAAAAATGTTCCATAGTGAAATGTACCAGCGCCAACTTCATTGTCTATGGGCTGCAAAAGAGTGCACCCGTAGTCTGTCCAATATTCTTGTAAGCCCAAAATAATTGCTTGAAATGTTTTCATAAATCAGGTGATTCTATGATGATTGAATTTCATAATTAAGCGAGTATAGTATACTATCGTTTTGTTGATTCTTTGTTACAGATGAAGTTCGTATTTACCGTAATGTTTATTTTTTGTTTGACAGAAGGGCAATTTTCTAGAACAATCTCGACCCTCGGTTGTTAGTTTTTTGCTAAGTTGCAGGGTTGTTCTGGTGGTTTTTGAGATCTTTAAAAAAGAGAGTAAGCAGTTAATAGTTGTGAGCGGGTTAGGAGAGGTTCGCGATAAGCGGGCTAAGTTTGTTAAGAAATAAGATATAACTAAAGAGTTTGATCCTGGCTCAGATTGAACGCTGGCGGCATGCTTTACACATGCAAGTCGAACGGCAGCACGTTTTAGGCAACTAAGATGGTGGCGAAAAAA
>NZ_FKII01000062.1 GCF_900078745.1 Candidatus Ichthyocystis sparus
CTCCTGGCAAGTGCACCAACTTTAGAAAAGAGACCTTTAATCATTAGAGCACACTCAGGAAGTACCATAGCACATAGTGAAGCACAATCTAGAGCAACAGCGGATTTTTGAGCAGAAAACCTTCCCCTACCACTCTCAGCAGCCACCACCTCGCCTATAGCAACAGCTGAAGAAGAAACAGCAACAGAAGTACCACGTTTTCGGACAGAAGCCTTAGCCTTACCCCTAGTGCTCACCTTCTTACCTGTGCTTTGAGAAATTGAAAGAGCTACTACAGGAACATCAACAATAGCAAGGACTCTAATAAAATTTTCGCAACTAGCAGTGCTCATTGATCCATCTTCTAGTTCAGAAAAAAATTTACCAGTTGCTCTATCCCACTCCAAGTCAAATACAGATTCTATCTCCCCACGAATAGCACAATCTAGTCTCGACAAAAAACCTAATAACCCTACTCCACTTAATGTCACTAGCTCACTATCAGAGGAACTTGACAATACTCTAATACTCCCAAGAGCACGTATAAAATTAGTATAATACCTGCAGTAATACACATAAACTAACCTAGACATAAATCTAAGTAGATGCAGCTTCCTATAGGTTTTGAACCAAATAGCTCTCTCAAGGTCCGAAAACTCACTAATCATTACCGTTGAAATGTAATCTGCTATCGATCTTGAGAAAGACAGTTTGGCATAAGAACGAACTTCGCGAAAGACACTACGAATTAATTCAGCACTGTCAGGATGTAATTTAACACCCAGCAAATCAACACACTTAACAGATTCGGAAAGTGCACTAGAAGAATCTCCTAATGACAATGAAGGGCCCAATTGTAAATCAGATTGAGAACGCGTATGTTCAGGATGAGACTGAGGTGGTAATAATTTAGAACCAGAAGGGGGAGTGTATGTAATATCTGTAACACTAACTCCTGATGCCGAACACTCACCTGTGCCTTTACTTATTGCACGGCGGTCTTTACCTCCTGTAACTGCCGATGATGCTAGCGGAGGAACATCGACAACTTCGAGGACATCGAGGACATCGATAAAATCTTTACAACTAACAGAATTCAAGGACCCTTCTTCCAGAGTAACAGAAGCTTCACTCCAATAAGAGTCAAAAATAGACTTCACATTATTATGGACAGCACAATCTAGGCTCGATAAAAAATCTGACAACCTATCTCTAGGTAATGGCACTGCATTACCTTCAGGAAAATTAGAGAGTACTCGAATGTCAGGAAGAGCACGTATGAAACCAGGGCGGTGCTCATGATGGTAATCGCCAAAACATCTGGATACAAAACTACATTCATACATCAACCTATAGGTAAAGTACCAAATAGCTTGCCCAGTCACAGTAAGTCTGTCACTCACATCTGCTGTAAGTTGTTTGCCTATCATACTCTCATAGGTACGTCTAGAAAATACATCCATTTCAGAAAAGAGATCTTTAATTATTAGAACACTCTCAGGAGATAACGCAACACCCAGCAAATCCGAAACGTCCGAATCAGCAACAGTGGCTGATTTTTGAGCAGAAAAACTTCCTCCTATACCACCACTACCAACTTCTTTGCCTATAGTAGTAGCTGAAGAAGAAACAGCAACAGAAGTGCCATGCTTTTGGGAAGAAGACTTGCCTCCACCCTTACCAACAGTGGTAGCAATGGTTGAAGTAATAGAAGGAGAAGGAAAAACCTCAGCTTGCTGCAAATTATCACCCTGTTGTACAGCAACCTCATTGTCACCGCTATCATCCTCATTATCTGGGGCAACACTACTGGCTACAGATGATACAGGATACATAACAAGCTCTCTTTATATTTATTATCTGTCATTTAATATTTTTAATATCAACTCACACACCACACCACACCACACCACACCACAAATAAGAAAGGGTCACAATCGGAGGCAGAATCGTACATTATCACTACTGAGTGACCTCAAATGAAATGATTCACACAGGCAGACAAAACCAAGGGAAAAAACACACCCCGGGGGACGATGGTAGCTTGTATATAAATATAAAAAAACAAACATTTACATACAAAAAATAATAATTAATTGTACAAATAAAGTATTAATAAACAACACATTAATAGATAATTACTTGATTAATAAATATGCATTAATCGCGCAACAACCTCTCTCCGATCATTGCTCATATTATTTTTGTTATTCCTTAATTTAACATCCAACCATTAATCAACGCACCAACATTACAGGAAAAAAGTAAGCACAATCACATAACGAAACGCACACAACATATCAAATATGACAGGTATACACAGAATAATACATAGCAGTTAATAAAAAACTAGTATAGATCCAAGTTACTTGTCATACAGGACTTATTTGATACAAAGGTCATATAAAATTAACAATCATGTATCACGTGCAACATAAACATCCAATATATCTACTGATGTACAATTTTGTTATGAATTATTCTTTCGTCAAATCAGCATAAATTATATATAAAATAAAAACTCACCAATGGGGAATCATGTGTTTCTTAAATAACATAAAATTTACTCTCAATTTCACAAATATTCCTAACTATTTCATGATCAATATGAACACATCATTAACTCCAAAGAAACAAGTGGTTTCCGTTAGATCATGGATAACGAAAAAATCAACGCACCACACTAAACACACTGCAAAAACACCCCCTACACACGATAAACGAATAAAGTTATGTAATGCTAATAGTAGGAAGAATAAATTCTCACAAACTACTCATTTCTTTTACTTTTACACCCACTTCCTCTTCTATCACTACCCAGATGTGAAGAAGCCTCCCCTCTACCACCTCTCATAGACATACTTGATTCATCGGCAGGTGCTGACAAAGGTGGCAAACATCAATTCTACAATGCTGCCAATCTCACTCCCACATACTCACTAGCAACAGCATCGGTAGCAGCAGCCACTGGCAAAACATTACCAACATCCACAGGTGCATAAAAGAAAGGAGAAAGGTCCAGCAACGTCAATACTACTCATAGATACAAAAGAGGAGGAAGAAAGGAAAGGTCCAGCAGCTACATAACTAGTCGTAGACACCTCAAAAGGTCCCTTAAATTGCATAACAAATGATTTCTTAGGTCCACTAAAATAACTACTATGCCGCAAGAGGTCCTTTAATAGCGACAACAGAAACAGAAGAAGGGGAAGTAATCGGCATTGTTAGATGCTCAAATGATAATGCAGAACAGAAGTTGATTCACCTACTAAAGCTGCCGAGGCGGAAACAACATCTTCCGTAGTTAATGCAACTTCTCTAGTCAATACAGGTGACTCTGGAGAGGAGGAGTAAATATCAGCAATACAACACATTTATATTTAATACAAAAGTTCATAAATTTAACAATTGTTCATCATGTACAATATAAGCATCCAGCATAGATTCTTGTATACAAATTTTATTATTGGTTAATGATGTTCCAACAAAAAACTCAAAAATTAAGAAGTGATTGCTATATGTACGATGTTATATTTCAATGATTCTTTTTATTTTAATTAATTTACAGTAGATAGTATTAGTACTACATAAAAAAACAAATCTTACATATTTAACCATCGATTATATAACAAATACATCATGCTCCTTTGTAGATGGATGAATTAATACTACTGAGCATTATTTTACTCAGTATGCTCCGTATTACAAAGTTGTAGCACTAAGATGAAAAAATGGTAGCAGCAGTAGTTAATAACATAAAAATTATAAATACGATAAAAACACGGATTAATGTATTGATAATAAGAAGGTGTAAAAAAATAAAAAACTACCTATAAGAACATGTCCCCTATATCAAACATGCAAGAAACACAAGAGGTAAATTTATTGTATAAAAAATAAACATCCCCTCACATCAAACTCATAAAATCATGTAACACTGATAGTAAGAAGTAAGATTAATTCTCACAATTAACTTTTACTTTTCCTTTTACGACCACTTCCTCTCTGAGCATTACCCCTATGCGAAGAAGGTACCCTTACCCTTCCTCTACCACCTCTCATAGACCCACTAAATTCACTGGCAGGTGGTGGTGAAGGTGGAAGCCCATGATTCAGCAATGCTGCCAATCTCTCTCCCACATCCTCAGAATCAGTAGCAGCAGCCACTTGCGGAACACTAGCAACACCCACAGATGCAGAAGAGGAGGAAACAGCACTACTCATAGGTACCTCAAAAGACCTCTTAACTGATTGCATAATAAAGGATTTCTTGGGTCCGCGAAAATAAGCAGAAGAACTACTGCCAGCTGCCGCAGAAGATTCCCAGAGAGCAGCAGAAACAGAAGAAGGGGCAGTAGTAATCGGCACTATTAGCTGCTCAGATGAGGACGCAGGAGTTGATTCACCTACTAAAACTCCCGACTCAGAAACAATAACTTCCGAGGCTAATCCAACTTCTCTAGTCAACACAAGTGACTCTGTAGAGGAAAAGGAAACATCTGCATCTAATCCTGATTCAGATGGAGATGAAGACAAAGATAAAGATGAGGATACAATCGAGGGTGATGAAGAGTGAGGCGAAAGTAAGTCATCTCCTGACCCACTCAACGCAGAAACAACACCTACTGAAATCAACTCTTCAGCTGATGGTGGCAAAGAGAGGGAAATATCAGAAGCTACTACCGGCTCAGGTACAGGAGAAGATGCAGGTAATTCACCTTCTCCCAAATCAAGAGAAGCACCTTTCTCAGTAGAGACAAAAACACCATCCCCCTCATTAGAAAAAGACTCACAAGAAACAGTTGATACAGCAACAGGATCGGTAATAAGAGGAAAAGAAGATCCAGCAGCACCTCCAGGTAATGCTACAAAAGTAGAAACAGCAGCAGATACATTACCAGATTGATCTCTATCTCTATAATAAAGCGATTTAACAAATTTAAGAGAAGACTGACTAGAATCCTCCTCTAATAGCAACAAAGACCCTAACCGCGTCCCAGATTCTCTATAACAAAGCGATTTAACAAATTTAAGAGAAGACTGACTAGAATCCTCCTCCAATAGCAACAAAGACCCTAATCGCGTCCCAGATAGAAGATGATGCTTAGGTAACGACTCACGTTGAACAAGAAGCAAAGAAGATTTGGGCTTGGATTTTTGCTTGGTCTTGGATTTGGATTTGGGGCGAACTTGCTGAAGGGAGGCGTCCAAAGAACAAGCACCACTTCCTGATTTTTTGCTGCTCTTATTTATCACACGTTTTTTTTCATATTCTTGAGAAATTGAAAATGCTACCACGGGAACACTAACAGCATCGAAAATATTAATAAGATCTTTACAATCAACATCACTCAATGATCCATCTTCTAGTTCGGCAAAGACTGAATCAGCTACCCTATCCCACTCCAAGCTAAATATAGACTCCACTTCCTCGCGAATAGCACAATCCAGCTTCGATAAAAAACTTAGTAACTCAGCTCCACTTAATGGCACTACATTACGATCAGAGGAACTTGACAATACTCTAATACCAGCAAGAGAGCGTATAAAATCAGGACGGTACCCGTGATGATACAGACAAAGACACCTAGCCATAAAACTAAGTAAATGTAGTTCCCTATATGTTCTGCACCAAATAGCCTGCTCAACTGCAGAAAGTTCACTACTTACAGCCCTTAAGAGACGTTTCAGTGCCATCGAGTAAGACGTTTTGGCAGATCTACGAATGACAGAAAAGAGATTGCAAATTAGTTTAGCACTATCAGGATGTAACCTAACACCAAGCAAATCAACATATTGAACAGACAATGAAGCACAAGAGGAAGAGATCGAAACTGCAGAAGCAGTTGAAGTACTCGCTTTAGTAGAAACAGGCAGCACCCCAACAGCAGTAGTACAAACAGTCCCTGCCTCAGAATAAGTAGAGACAGGAACTCCAACACTATCGCTACCTTTATGTCTTTTTGCCACAATCAGACCAGAAGAAGATTCACCCACAGAGTCTCCAACAGAAGAAGACAGCAGAGTCAATTCAGTAAGTGCACTGGAAGTCTCTCCTAATGGCAACGAAGAACCCAATTGCGAACCACCAGATTGAGATGGTAATGACCGAGGACTGGGAGGAGAAGAATGCGTAAGGTCTATAACACTAGTTACTGACACTGCACTCTTACCTTTACCACCTCTTCCCTTTGTGGAGACACGTACCCTTGCAGATAACGCTACTGCGGGAATGCCAGCAACGTCAAGGACCCTAACAAAATCTCTACAACTAATAGCACTCAAGGACTCATCTTCCAGAGAAACAGAAACCTCACTCCAACAAGAGCTAAAAACAGACTCCATCTCTCTACGGATAGTACAATCCAAACACAATAAAAAATCTAGCAAATTACCTCTGGCATCAGATAGTACTTGAATTTTAGAAATAGAACGTACAAAATCAGGGCGGTGCTTAGTATGGTACTCACCAAAACACCTGGACACAAAACTAACCTCACACGTCGCCTTGTAGGTCCTGTACCAAATAGCTCTCTCAGTCACCGAAAGCTTGTCACTTATTTCTTGTGGGAGCTGTTTGCTTACCATGTCTTCATAAATACTCCTGGCAAGTGCATCAACTTTAGAAAAGAGACCTTCAATCATTAGAGCACACTCAGGAAATACCATAGCACATAGTGAAGCACAATCTAGAGCAACGGCAGATTTTTGGGCATAAAACCTTCCTCTACCCCTCTCAGCATCCACCTCTTTATCTACAGCAGTAGTAGTGGTTGAAGAAGAGCCTGGCTCCGTAACCTCAACCGCACATTCATTCCCACTTCGCAGCTTCT
>NZ_FKII01000063.1 GCF_900078745.1 Candidatus Ichthyocystis sparus
ATCTTTATCTTCATCTCCATCTTCGGCGGGATTGGATGGAGATATTTCCTTTTCCTCTTCCTGTCCAGATTCACCTGTATCGACTGGAGAAGTTGAATTAACTGCGGAAGGTGTTCTTTCTGCGTCCTTGGGAGCTTCAGTAGGTGAATCAACTCCTGTGTCCTCATCTGAGCAGCCAGTAGCCCCAATTCCTGTATCTTCTTCTGTTTCTGCTTCTGTCAGTAAATCTTTCATGGCAGCTAGTAGTAGTTCTTCTAGGTACCATTATGGACCTAAGAAAGCATTTATTATGCAATCAGTTAATGAGCCTTTTGAGGTACCAATGAGTAGTGTTATCTCTGCTGGACCTTCCTCTTCTACACCCGTGGATATTAGTAATGTTCCTCTAGTGGCTGTTGTTACCGATACTACTGCTGAGGAGGATGTGGGAGCGAGATTGGCAGCATTGTTGAATCGAGGCCTGCCACCTTCACCACTACCTGCTGATGAATCTAGTAGGTCTAGAGGTGGTAGAGGAGGCTTATCTTCTTCACATCGCGGTGGTGCTCAGAGATTGAGAGGACGTAGAAGGAAAAGGAATAGTTAATTGCTAAGAATTGGTCTTACTTTCTTATTATTAGCATCGCATAATTTTATGAGTTTGCTGTGAGCGGGGGTTTATTTTTTGTTATGTTTGGTTCGGTTGGTTTTTTTATATGGCCCATGGTTGAATAGGAGTAGCTTGTTTTTTTGGGAGCTAGTGGTTGATGGTGTGTTTAACATTGGTTTACCAGTAGTTAATAAGATTTGTGAAATTAAAAATAAATTTCACGTCATTTACTAAGCGCATGATTTTTCATTTGTGAATTTTTTTATTTACGTAATTTATCCTAATTTAATGAAGTAATAATTCATAACAGAATTGTATACCAGGAGATACATTAAGCGCTTGCGTTGCATGTGATGCACGATTGTTAAATTTTTGTTAAGTTTGTGTGGTTTTTGCGCCAAATATAATGGTACTGTATGATACGTAACGTGGGTTGATATTTGTCTTTTTTTGTTTTTTATTGAATTGATAGAATTTAGGTTTTGAGTTTGTAGGCAATGTTTTAAGACACTCATGCTAGCGGGGGTGTGTGCAGTGGATTGTTCTACGTAAGTTGTAGTGCGTGTGAGTGCCGTATTTGTATCATGTTAGTTGATGCTTAACTGCCGTGTGTTATTCTTTTTATACTTATTTGTATTGCTTAAATTTGTTTTGCTATTTTTAATGTAGAATGTTTGTTATATTTTCAGTTAAATAATGGCTACGCCGTGTCTGTGTGTTAATGTTTGTTTTTAAGCTATATGCAAGCGCGCATTGCGGACGGGGGGTATTTTGATTTTGACTGTGTATGTGGTAATTAGTGTGCGTTGATTGAGGGCTGGGTGCATTTGGTTGTTGGACTGTACTTACTTCTCTTCTTTCTGTAGTGTTAGTGTGTGATTCGATACTAAAAATAATATAGATGACAAATAATAAATATAAAGAGAGCTTGTTATGTATCCTGTATCATCTGTAACCAGTGGTGGCGCTGCTTTTGTTAGTTCCCCAGATAGTGGGGATGGTGTTGGCACCAATGGAGGAATTGTACAGGGTGGTGATTTGCGGCAAGTTGAGGTTACTACTTTATCTGCTGCTGTAGGTAAGGAGGTGAGTACCAAGGGTAAGGGTAAAGCTCAAAAATCAGCCACTGATTTGGATGTTTTAGGTTCGTTGGGAGTTGTATTATCTTCTGATAGCGCTCGAGTAGTCGAAGGTATCTTTCTTAAAGCTGATGTGTTCGCCAGGCTTGCTTATAATCGTATGGTAGCCAGGCAGCTCCCATCGAGTGTTGGTGAGAAACTTACTATGACTGGGCGGGCTGTTTGGTACTTTACCTATAAGGTAATGTGTGAAAATAATTTTGTGTCCAGATGTATTGGTGAGTACCACCATAAGCACCGCCCTGTTTTTATACGTGCTCTTCCTAGCATTCAAGTATTTTCTAGTTCTTCTGACCGTAGTTTAGTTCCATTAACTGGAGATAGGTTATCAGATTTTTTATCGAGATTGGATTGTGCTATCCATAGTAGGGTGAAGTCTGTTTTTAACTCTTGTTGGAGTGAAGTTTCTGTTAATCTTGAAGAAGAGTCGTTGAATGCCGTTAGTTGTAAGGATTTTACCGATGTCCTAGACGTTGCTGGTATTCCTCCATTTGCATTATCTGCAATGATAGCAGCCAGTGCAGGATGTGAAATAAATAAAGGCACTGGTGAATGTACAGCATCAGAATCTATTAAGTTTTCTTCTGTTGGAGATCCTGGTGGTGAATCTTCTTCTGATACGGTAGCAGCAAAAAGACACAAGGGTGGAGGTAGTGTTTCCGTTCCTACTTGTGCTGAGAGAGTTATTGTTCGTGCTCCTGTTTGGATGCCACCACCTTCTTCTGAGACTGGTTTTATAACTTATTCTACAATTTCCCCACCATCTGCTTGTGTTTCACTATCTGTTCAGAGTGCTTATTTGCCGGGCATTAAGTTAAATCCTGATAGTGCTAAATTAATTAATAATATTTTTAATAAATCTCTTCAGTTTGTCAAACGGTCTTTCTCACAATCGATATTTAGTTACATTTTAACGATACTTAATAGTAAACTTCCGGTGATTGGGAAAGCTATTTGGTTCAAAACCTATAAGGAACTGCATCTATCTAAATTTATGAGTAGGTTTATCTGTATGTATCATTATAAGCATCATCCTAATCTTATACGTGCTCTTGATAGTATTAGAGTATTGTCAAGTTCCTCTGATAGTAGACTAGTGCCGTTGAGTGGAGTTGAGTTGCTAGATTTTTTATCGAGGCTAGATTGTGCTATTCGTAAGGAAGTAGAGTCTATATTTGACCTGAAATGGAATGAAGTAGCTGATAAAGTTTTTTCTGAACTAGAAGATGGATTATTGGGCGATGTTAGTTGTGGAGATTTTATTAATGTTTTAGATGTTGTTGGTGTTCCTGTAGTAGCATTTTCAACTTCTCAAAGATACGGATACATAAGACCTGTGGTAAGTAAAGGGAAGAGGTTGGGAAGTGGTAGTGAATGTGCGGTTGATGGTACAAAGTCAAGATCTTTGTCACTGCCAGAGGGGGTGTGTGACCAATCTTCCTCTAAATTTGTTAAATCGCTTTTTTATAGAGATCAACCTGGTAGCGTGTCTGCAACTAGTGCTGTCTCTACAGTTGTAACACCACCTGAAGATACAAGATCTTCTCTGCCTGTTAGTAAAATTGCTTCAACTGCTGTTACTATTACTACAGGCAAGGGGGTGTTGCATACTATTAGTAAAAGTAAAGGCAAAGTTCTTTCCCTGAAGTGTGGCACTTATATTGATTCGGATGTTTTGAATTCACTGGGTGTTATACTACCTCCTAAGGTTGTTCGAGTGATTGAAGGTGTTTTTTTTAAGATGGATGTGTTTGCTAGACGTACTTACAAGAGTATGGTAGCCAAGCAACTACCATCAGATGTGAGTGGCAAACTTACTGTAACTGGACAGGCCATTTGGTACTTGACCTATAAGGCGATGTGTGAAGATAGTTTTTTATTCAAGTGCCTTGGTAAATATCATTATAAGCACCGCCCTAGTTTTATACGCTCTCTTCCTAGCATTCGAGTATTGTCTGATTCTACTGACTATAGTACAGCGCCATTAGCTGGAGATAAGTTGTTAGATTTTTTATCTGTACTAGATGGTGCTATTAGTAGCAAGGTGAAATCTATTTTTAACTCTTGTTGGGGTGAGGTTTCTTTTTCTCTAGAAGAGGGGGGCTTGAATGTTGTTAGTTGCAAAGATCTTATCGATGTTCTAGACACTGCCGGCATTCCTCAATTAGCATCATCGGCATTGATAGCAACCGACGCAGTACGTGAAAGAAATAAAGGCATTAATAAGTGTACGACATCAGAAATTAGTGTCATTCCTCCGTTTGTACTGTCGGCAATGATAGCAGCCAGCGCAGAACGTGAAAGAAATAAAGGCATTGATGACTGTGCGACACCAGAAACTGGTGTTACAGGACTTACGCATTCTCTGCCTTCCAGTTCTCAATCATTATCACTTCAGTCTAACCTTGGGTTGTCACCTCGTGCCTACTCTCAATCTAAGTCACAATTAGGGTCTTCTTTGCCATTAATGGAGGCTCCTGGTACATCTCCTGAATTAATCCTACCTTCTTCTATTGTAGATTCTGATGATGGATTTTCTTCTAATAGATGTGTTGATTTGCTGGGTGTTAAGTTACATCCTGATGGTGCTAAATTAGTTCTTCAGCTCCTACATGACATTAATAAATCTTTCAGAATGTCCTTCTCATGTTCGATGCGAGATTACATCTTAGAGTCTTTGGATAGTGGACTTTCGGTGGTTGGGAAAGCTATATGGTGCAAAACCTATAGGGAACAGCATTTATATAGATTTATTCATAGGTCCACTTGTATATATCATTATAGGTATCGCCCCAGCTTTATACGTTCTCTTGATGGTGTTCGAGTGTTATCAGGTTCCTCTGATTGTAGGTTAGTGCCATTGAGTGGAAGTGAGTTACTAGGCTTTTTGTCGGAACTAGATTGCGTCGTTCATAAGACGATGGAGTGTATGTTTGATTCGTTATGGAATAAAACAACTGATGCAGTTTTTGCCGAACTAGAAGATGGATCATTGAGTGATGTTAGTTGTGAGGATTTTATTAGAGTTCTCGATATTGCTGGTATCCCTATAGTAGCATTTTCAATTTATCAAGTACATAATAACAAAAATGTTCAAGTACGTGCGAAAAAACGTGCGGAAAGACATGCGAAAAGACGTGCGAAAGGACGTGTGGTAAGTGAGGGTGGTACATCAGAGAGTAGTGGTAAGCGCGCGAAGGATAAGGGGTCAGTGATTGATACTACTAATCTTACTCATTCTTCGGTTGCCTCTCTTTCACAACTTCAGTCCCAGCCTGAATTAACTTTCCAGCTCCAGATTCAACCTGAATCTTCTTTGACTCTTGTTACTGAGTCTATTGCTATGCCAACTGTTTCTGATCAATCTAGTAGTTTATCTGTGCAATCTAGTAGTTTATCTGTGACTGATACTATCTCTATTTCTGCAGTATTACCTGATGTTGAATCTCCTTCTGTTATTGAGTCTGTTACTATGCCAACTTTCTCTGGCGATTCTTTTTTGATCATTAGTGGGGATGTTTTAGTCTCGATCGCGGAAGGTGCTGATTCTGATTTGTTAGTTGTAGATGAATTATCTGTTGAACCTTCATCTTCTTTTTCACCTTTGCCTGCACCTGCATCTGATCTGGTAGTAGCCTCTGATATCCCCCCCCATTTGGTAGTTGAAGATGAGTTATCTGTTGAACCTTCATCTTCTTTTTCGCCTTTGCCTGCACCTGCATCTGATCTGGTAGTAGCCTCTGATATTTCCCCACCTTTGTCACCATTAGCTAAAGAGTTGGTCGCAACTGATACTGTTTATGAGTTTATGGGGGCAGAGGATGGTTCACTTTCTCCTCCCTCTTCACCTTCGATTGAACCTTCATCTTCATCTTCATCTTTATCTTTATCTTCATCTCCATCTTCGGCGGGATTAGATGGAGATATTTCCTTTTCCTCTTCCTGTCCAGATTCACCTGTATCGACTGGAGAAGTTGAATTAACTGCGGAAGGTGTTCTTTCTGCGTCCTTGGGAGCTTCAGTAGGTGAATCA
>NZ_FKII01000064.1 GCF_900078745.1 Candidatus Ichthyocystis sparus
GTGCACAAAATTAGCCCTACACAGTACCTTATAAGTATTAAACCAAATAATCCGCCCGATCTTCGTAAGTTTATCACTCACGTTTGGTGGAAATTGTTCGCTTAACCTACTCTTGTAAGAAATTCCAGCTAGTCCATCAGCTTTCGAAAGAAGACCGTTAATTATTTGAGCACTATCAGGATGTAAATTAACTCCCAGCAAATCACAAACATCCTGATCAGTAATAATGGCTGGAGAAGAAACAGCAGCACCAGATCTGGAGGCACAAGCTTTGCCTATATCATCACAAGTACTCAACCCACCACCCACAGTGGTGGCTGAAATAGTAACAGCAGAAGCCTCAACTTGCTGCAAACCAACACTAGAAACATCACTCTGTACAACGCACCCTTTACCACCACCATCACTCTCTGAAGGATCACTAGAAGAAGTAGCAGCGCCACCGGTCACAGGCACAGGCACAGGATACATAACAAACCCTCTGTTTATTGCTATTATTATTCACTTATTATTTTTACTATCAACTCACACACCAACATTGCATAAAAGCTACAGAAGAGAAATGGGCACAGTCCCTCAAAGGAACGCACAAAACACCACAAACAGGATCAAAAGCAAAGCACCATCAGCATCAGCACCGTATACAACGGCACTCACATACAAAATTAGAGTGGCAGTTCACACACACAAAGATATAAAGCACTACAAGGGTGACATGCTATCTTATATATAACTTAAAAAAAACAATTTTATACCAAACATATAACAACTAATTATACAATATGCAGCATTAATATAAAATGAATTAACTACTAATTATTTAACAACCTATTTGACTATTACTTATGTTTATCATATCTCAACATCTTACCAAAATCACAGAATAGAAGTAATACTGGCCACAGTAAAAATAACTAAACGCACATAACACTAAAAGCAGGACCAGAAGCAAAACCCTACGTCATCACTTCTGTATCTCAATTCATGAAATTCACATCCAAAAGTATTAATTCTCATGTACAAAGTAAAAAGTCACTACTTGCAAGCAATGAGTGTCCTGTTTCAAAAATAACGAGGTAAATTCAAGTACCTACAAAGTACTAGATGCAAGTACTAGATGCCAGATAAATTAATATAGACAAGTACCCACATAATAATAGAAGTTAATCAACATTTGTTTCAATGCCTTTATTTTTGATACAAAAAAAACTCAATAAGTGTTTGTCATGTACAACATAAATATCTAGTACAGATTACAAATTCTTGTATACAAATTTTATGACTGATTAATGCTGTTCCAGCAAAAAACACAAAAAAACGAGTGCTACTACATGTACGGTATCAGACTATATTTTATAATTAACCAAAAATTCAATGGTTCTTTTTATTTTAATTAATTTACAGTAGATAGCATTAGTAATCCTTAATAAAAAAAACAAATATTGCATACTTAGCTATCAATAGCATGGCAAATGTATCATGCATAAATAAAAAAACACAAGAGCGGAGTTTATCCGTATAGAAATAAGAACTAGCTCACAACAAATAAAATCATGTAAAACCAATAGTAGGAGGAAATAAGATCAATTCTCACAAATTACTCATTTCTTTTCCTTTTACGTCCTCTTCTCTGCACACCACCCTGAAGTGAGGAGGACGACCCACCTCTGCCACCTCTCATATCCGCAGACACAGGAGAAGAGGAAGAAGGTCCAGCAACAACACTATCACTAGTAGATGCTTCTAAATATTCCATAACTAATCGCGTAACAAAGGCGGAGTGAGCATCTTCATATAGTTCTGGTGCATATACTGATTCAGACGAAGATGAAGATGAAGATTCTGACTCAGACGAAGATGAAGATTCTGACTCAGACGAAGATGAAGATTCTGACTCAGACGAAGATGATCCATCTTCTAAAACTCTCAAATCAGAAGCATCACCTTCCAGGGTCGAGACTGAACCATGAACACTAATACTCGAAAAACACTCGCCAGACAAAGGTACCAATTGCATCTCATACTGATACTGAGGTTCAGGACGAGAATCAGGCTCAAGCTCAGAGGCAGATGGAGATAATGGTGCAAATAAAGTCGAAGGTGGAGATGAAGGAACAGGAGACAATTCACCTGCTAAAGCTCCAAGATCAGAATAATTCGAAGGAGGCTCATCAGAAGTAGAAACAGCAACAATATCAGATAAATTAGCAGGTTGATCTCTATAAGAAAGCAATTTAACAAATCTACGAGAAGACTGATCATGTTTCTCATCAAATAGCAATAAAGATCTTAACTGTGTCTCAGATTGAGGACATGGATTAGGCAATGATTCAGGTTGAGATGATGATAATGCAGACCGAAGCTTCGCAGAAGAGATAACCGGGGAATGAGTGAGCACAGCAGTACTACTTACTGACTCAGTACCATCCGCACATTTACCACTACTACCTTCTGATGTCTTACTTTCACTTATCACACATCCTTGAGGAACAGTCTCAGTAAGAGAAGACGAAGAAGAGCCAGTACCTTCAGGTAATGAATCAGGTTCAGGTTGATATAATAACTCAGACTGAAGTTGCAAACTGGAAGAAGAACACATAAAATCTGTGGTGGCACTTACTAAAGTCGTAACACCACTTGCAACTTTACCACTGCCATTTCCTGATACCTTACTTTTACCTGTCTTAGGTTGTCTTTTGGGATCTAAAAATGCCACTACGGGAATACCAGCAATATTGAGGACACTAATAACATCTTCGCAACTAACATCACACAATGATCCACCTTCTAGTTCAGCAAAAAATTCACCAGTCACTACATCCCACTGAGATTTAAATACAGACTCCGCTACATTAAAAGCAGCACAATCTAGTTTCGACAAAAAATCTAATAAAACACCTCCACTTAATGGAACCAGCTCACAATCAAAGGTACTTGATAATACTCTAATATTAGTAAGTGCACGTATAACATCAGGACGGTACTTGTAATGATATATACACAGACACCTAGACATAAAACTAGATAGATGCAATTCTCTGTATATCCTACACCAAATAGCTCTCCCAATCGTAGAAAGTTCACCATTTACAGCCGTTGAAAGGTAATTATATATAGAACGCGAATAAGACATTCTTGCAGATTTACAAAAACCATGAAAGATCCTACAAATTAGCTCAGCACTACCAAGATGCAACTTAACACCTAGCAAATCAACGTATTGAATGGTCGGTACTCCAACAGTAGAACAAACAATTCCTGCCTCAGCATGAGTAGAAACAGGAATAGAAACACTACTGCTACTCGCTTGCTTACCTTTCACAATCGAACCAGAAGAAGATCCATCTCCTGATGTTGCACTCTTATCAACATATTCACCACTCGTATTTGTTCCAGAATATCGTGTTTTCAAATATGACATCAAATATGGTTCCATTGAGAAAATAACGGAAAGACTTCTGCTACTAGCGTATACCCCTTCTGCAATCGAACTAGAAAAAGATCCATCTCCTGATACTGTAGGCTTGTCAGTACCTTTATCACTTGCATGTGTTCCGTGATATCGTGTTTTCAAATTCCATATTGAAGATGATGCTATTGAGGGAATACCGGCAATGTCTAGGACATTGGTAAAATCTTTATAACTAACAGCATCCAAAGACTCACCTTCTAGAGCACTAGAAATTCTATCAACTACTTCACGCCAATTAGAGTTAAAAACATGCTCCGCCATCTTACGGATAGCAGAATCTAGTCCCAATAAAAAATTCAGCAACGTATCTCCAGTCAACTTCTCTACATCACCGACAGAAGAACTAGACAATACTTTAATGTCAGGAAGAGAACGTATAAAACCAGGTCTGTGCTTAGAATGATACTCATGAAGACATTTATTCACAAAGTTAACTTCACACAGTACCTTATAAGTACCGTACCAAATAGCACGTCCGGTCTCCGTAAGTTTATCTCTGGTGTTTGGTGGAAGTTGTCTGTTTATCATTCTCTTGTAAAAACCTCCAGCTATTGCATCAAATTTAGAAAGGAGATCACCAATTATTTTAGCACTGCCAGGATGTAAACTAACTCCCAGTAAAGCGCAAATATCCTGATCAGCAATAATGGCTGGAGAAGAAACAGCAGCAGTACTGGATTTGGATACTGTACCTATCCGTCCTTTTAAATCTGAAAGAGCTGCTCTTGATAACTTACCTTTTACCTTACATCTCTTTAAATCTGAAAGTGCTGCTCTTGATAACTTCCCTTTTACCTTACGTCTTTTTGAATCTGCGCGCATGTCTTATTCGTGTTCCATGGATAATTACCTCTTAACGGCTATGAGTAGTGAGCTCTCTACGGTTGGGCTAGCTATTTGGTGCAGGATGTATAGAGAATTGCATCTATCTAGTTTTATAGCCAAGTGTCTGTGTATCTACCATTACAAGTACCGTCCTGATTTTGTACGTGCACTTCCTAATGTTAGAGTATTATCAAGTTCCTCTGATTGTAAGCCAGTTCCATTAAGTGGAGGTATTTTATTAGGTTTTTTGTCGAATTTGGATTGTGCTATTGCCGAGAGAGTGGAGAATATATTTAAATCTCGGTGGGATGAAGCAACTAGTGGCGTTTTGTCCGAACTAGAAGGTGGATCATTGAGAGGTGTTTGTTGTGAGGATGTTATTAATGTTCTCGATGTTGCTGGTGTTCCTGTAGTAGCGCTTTCAGATTCAAAAAGACGTAAGGTAAAAGGGAAGTTATCAAGAGCAGCACTTTCAGATTTAAAGAGATGTAAGGTAAAAGGTAAGTTATCAAGAGCAGCTCTTTCAGATTTAAAAGGACGGATAGGTAC
>NZ_FKII01000065.1 GCF_900078745.1 Candidatus Ichthyocystis sparus
ACAATAGTAGCCGATCTAAATCCAACTTCCTCAGTAGACAGGGAAGCAGAGGAAATATCAGAAACTGATCTCGACTCAGATGAAGGTAAGAATAGAGGTGCAGGCTCAGATAAAGA
Organism: Candidatus Ichthyocystis sparus; assembly: GCF_900078745.1. Classification (GTDB taxonomy): domain Bacteria; phylum Pseudomonadota; class Gammaproteobacteria; order Burkholderiales; family 2013Ark19i; genus Ichthyocystis; species Ichthyocystis sparus. The sequence goes on from NZ_FKII01000065.1 coordinate 117, forward strand.
TACGGGTGAAGGTACAGACAAAGGAGATCCAATAGCTCCATACAATGACTCAGGCTCAGGTTGAGGTGATAACCCAGGCTCAAGCTGTATAGGTGAAGGTACAGACAACTCACTACCTAAAACAACCAAATCAGGAACAATAGCTTCAGCAGTCGATACTAGTAGAACAACATCACCAATATTCGAAGAAGATTCGTTAGGAACGACTGACGCAGCAATAGACTCAATAGGAGAAAAAGAAGACCCAACAGCTTCAGATAATAACTCAGGCTCAGATGATAATCCAGGCCCAGGTTGAGGTAATAATTCAGACTCAGGTTGAGGTGACAATTCAAACTTAAGTTGCGAACTGGAAGAAGAACTTACAGTACCTGTGGTTCCATCTTCTGAAGTCGTACCTTCACCCATAAATTCATCACTATTTTCTAGCATCTTCCTTTTACCTACCGTACGTACTCGATAGTATGAAAGTGCCACTACAGGAATACCAGCAACATTGAGGACATTAACAAAATCTTCACAACAAACATTACTCAATGATCCATCCTCTAGTTTAGAAAAAACTCTAACGACTTCCCCACTCCACCATAAGTCAAACGTAGAATTCACTTCATCACGAATAGCACAATCTAGCTTCGATAAAAAACCCGATAAACTACCTCCACTTAATGGAACTAGCTCACAATCAGAGGAAGAGGAATTTGATAATACCCTAATACTAGGGAGTGAATTTATAAAATCGGGGCGGCACTTGTAGTAATAGATACTAAGACACTTAGACATAAAACTATACAGATGCAACTCCCTATAAGTTAAACACCAAATAGCCCGCCCAAGCAATGGAAGTTCGCCATCCACTATCATTAGGAGGTAGTTAAGTATAGAGTTCGAATAAGACTTTTTTGCAGATTCATGAAAATCAGAAAAGAGCTTATAAACCATCCCAGCACTACCAGAATGTAACTTAACGCCCAACAAATCAACACATTGAACGTGCTCTGCCTCACCAACAGTAGTACAAATAATTCCTGTCTCAGCATGAGCAGAAGTAGGAGTAGAAACGCTACTGCTGCTCGTGGGTCTTTCCTCCGTAATTGGTACACCAGAAGGCCCTTCTCCCGATGCCGCACACCTATTAACACCTTTACTACTTTTGCGTATTCTCGAAGATTGTTTTCTTAAATGAGATAATGAGGACGATGCAACTGATGGAGCACCAGCAATGTGAAGAACATAGATAAAATCTTTACAACTGACACCATCCAAAGCCCCCTTTTCTAAAGCACCAAAAACCTTACCAACTGCTTCATCCCAACGAGAGTTAAAAATACCATCAGTAATACCACGGATAGCAGAATCTAGCTTGGATAAAAAACTCATCAACATACCACCAGCTAATGTCTCCAAATCACTACCAGAATCAGACAATACCCTGATTCCAGGAAGAAGACGTATAAAAGCAGGTCTGAGGTTAGCATGATACTTACGAAGGCATCTGTGCACAAAATCAGCCTCACACAATGCCCTATAAGTACTATACCAAATGGTCCGTTCGGTCACATTAAGTTTGTCATTAGTGCTTGATGGAAACTGTTTGCTTATAACAATCTCTAAAATACCTTTAGCTATTAAATCAAATTCAAAAAAGAGAACATCAACTACCCGAGCACTATCAGGATGTAACCTAACTCCCAGCGAATCAAAAACAGCAGAACCGGCAGTAAGGGCTGAAGCAGCACTACCCCTAGCACCCACGCCCTTACGCACAGCAGCAACATCCGAAGCCGGAGCAGGAACCTCATGTGGAAAAAAACAAAAAACTGTCTATGAAAATCTAAACGAATGCGGGTAAAAAGTACGACCTACATCTGAGCATGCAAAAGACACAAAAAAGAAGAATCAGAGACGAAGGTAACCCATCCCCTAAAGCTCACAACACATAAACAGCACCAACCGCTGTCAGTCTAACTTCTCTAGCCAATGGCGCTGTAGGAGAGGAGGAGGCATCAGAACTTGCTCCAACTCAAGCGAAGGTGAAAGCAAAGATTCAGGTATAAGTTCAGGCGAGAATGAGGGTGCAAGTAATTCACCCCCCTCTAAAACTCCCAAATTAGAAACAGTACCATCATCAGTTGAAGCTAATAGATCATCACTAGGAGTCAAAAAAGACTCGCCAGAAACACTTGTCGCAGCAACATAATCAACAACATTAGGCAACGAATGTCCACCTTCAAGTAATAAATCAGGTTCAGGCAGAGACGACAATTCAGACTGAAGCTGCAAACCTGAAGAAGAACCTACAGGACCCGTATTGCCACCTTCTGAAGCAGTATCTTCACTTGTAACTTTACTACTATTTTCTGATATCTTTCTTTTAGCTACCTTGCTTCTTTGGAAATATGAAAATGCCACAGCAGGAACACCAGCAACATCGAGGACATTAACAAAATCTCCACAACTAACATCACTCAATGATCCACCTTCTACAAAAACTTTGCCAGCTAATTTATCCCACTGAGATTTAAATACAGACTTCGCTTCATCAAGAAGAGCAAAATCTAGTTTCGATAAAAAACCTAATAAACTACCTCCACTCAATGGAACTAACTTACAATCAGAGGAACTTGACAATACTCTAATACTAGGAAGTGCACGTATAAAACCAGGACGATACTTGCAGTGGTAGATACAAAGAAACCTTGATATAAAACTATACAGATGCAATTCCCTGTAAGTTTCGCACCAAATGGCTCGCCCAATCAACGAAAGTTCGCTATTAATAGTCGTCAAGAGGTGGTTTAGTATAGAACTAGAATAAGACATCCTTGCAGATTCACGGACACCAGAAAAGAGCTTGAAAATTATTTCAGCACTACCGGAATGAAACTTAAGGCCCAGCAAATCAACACATTGAATGGGCGATACCTCCTCAACATCAACACAAATAATTTCTGTATCAGCTTGAGTAGAAACACTACTATTTGTTTTCGAAGATTTTTTTCTTAAATACGTCACCGAAGACGATGCCATTAAGGGAACACCAGCAATGTCGAGGACATCTTTAAAATCTTCACAACTAACATCATCCGAGGACCCTTCTTCTAGAGCACTAAAAACCTTACCAACTACCGTATCCCAATTAGAGTTAAAAATACGCTCCACCATACCACGAACAGCAGAATCTAGTTTCGATAAAAAACTCAGCAACCCATCTCCACTTAACATCTCCACATCACTGCCAGAGGAATTAGATAACACTTTAATGTCAGAAAGAGAACGTATAAAACCAGGTCTGTGCTTAGCATGATACTCACGAAGGCATCTGTGTACAAAACC
>NZ_FKII01000066.1 GCF_900078745.1 Candidatus Ichthyocystis sparus
ATAGATTCCATCTCTCTACGTATAGCACGGTCCAACTCCAACAAAAAATTTAGCAAATTACCTTTGTCATCCGATAATACTTGAATTTTAGAAAGAGAACGTATGAAATCAGAGCGGTGCTCAGCATAGTACTCACCAAAACACCTGGACACAAAGCTAACCTCACACGTCGCCTTGTAGGTCCTGTACCAAATAGCTCTTTCAGTCACTGAAAGCTTATCACTTATTTCTGGTGGAAACTGTTTGCTTACCATGTCTTCATAAATACTTCTGGCAAGTGCACCAACTTTAGAAAAGAGATCTTTAATCATTAGAGCGCACCCAGGAAGTACCATAGCACATAGTGAAGCACAATCTAGAGCAGCAACAGATTTTTGAGCAGAAAACCTCCACCCACCACTCTCAGCAGCCACCACCTTGCCCGTAGCAACAGATGAAGAAGAAACGGCAATAGAAGTACCTCGTCTTTGGGCAAGAGCCTTACCTATAAGTACCCTACCTCTACCCAACCTAGTACTCCTCACCCTCTTACCTACAGTAGTAGCAGTAATTGAAGTAGTAGTGGCTGAAGAAGAACTAGGCAGCATCTCAGATTGAGTACATGGAACAGTGCTACTTCCTGAATCCGCAACCTCAACTGCAGATTTACTACCACTTCCCGACATCTCTCCTTTAAGTATCGCACGTCTTCTACTTCTTGTTGTGTAATATCTTTGAGAAATTGGAAGTGCTACTACAGGAACACCAACAACATCGAGGACTCTAATAAAATCTTTGCAACTAAGAGTACTCAATGATTCACCTTCTAGTTCAGAAAGAATTTCACCTACCAACCCATCCCACTCCGAGTTAAATATAGACAAAACTACCTCACGAATAGCACAATCTAGTCTAGATAAAAAATCTAGTAACATAGCTCCACTTAACGGCACCAGCCTAGGATCAGTGGCACTTCTCGATAGTACTAGAACACTACCAAGAGCACGTATAAAATTGGGGTAATACTTATAGTGATACATACAAGACAACTTACACATAAATTTAGACAGATGCAGTTCCTTATAGGTTTTAAAACAAATAGCTTCCCTAACCACCGTAAGTTCACTACTCAATACCGTTGAGATATAATTGATCATAGAATACGATAAAGACTTTTTGGCAAATCTACGAACTCCTTGAAAGATTTTATTAATTAATTCAGCACTATCAGGATGTAACTCAATACCAGGCAAATCAACACACTGAATAGACAGTGAAACACAAGGGGAGGGAGAATAAATTGCAGAAGAGGCCAAGGTATCCGCTGCCTCAGAAGAAATAGGTGGTATCCCAACAGCAGAAAGAACAACCCCTGTATCAGTGCTGGTAGAAACAGAAACACCATCATCCTTGTGCACTTTAGCTGCAATCAGATCAGAAGAAACTCCAACATAAGACAACAGAGTCAATTCGGAAGTTGCACCAGAAGCCTCTCCTGGTGGAAACGAAGGTTCTGCTCGTGACTCAGATTGAGAATGCAAACTAGATAACAATTCAGTATGATGCTGAGATGGTAATGATTGGGAACCGGAAGGGGAAGAGTGTGCAAGATCAGCGGCACTAACCCCCGATGCCGCACACTCAACCGTAACTTTACTTCTTGCAAGACCCTTTCTTCTTGCATTTTCTGCCATAGTCATCAACATCGGCGACATTGCTAATGGTGGAATATCGGCAATGTCGAGGACGTTGATAAAATCTTTACAACTAACAGCACTCAAAGACTCTCCTTCCAGAGTAACAGAAACTTCACTCCAACAAGAGCCAAAAACAGACTTTATCCTATTATGTATAGCACCATCTAGTCTCGACAAAAAATCTAACAACCCACCTCCAGCTAATGGCACTACATTACGATCAGGAGAATTAGATAATACTTGAATGCTAGGAAGAGCACGTATAAAACCAGGGCGGTGCTTATAGTGGTACTCGCGGAGACATTTGTACACAAAACTATCTTCACACATCAGTCTATAGGTAAAGTGCCAGATACCTCGCCCAGTCACGGTAAGTTTGTCACTCACATCTGATGGGAGCTGTTTGGCTACCACGCTCCTATAAATACGTCTAGCCAACGCATCAGCTTTAAGAAATATACCTTCAACTACTTGAGCGCTCTCAGGAGATAAAGCAACACCCAGCGAACTTAAAACATCCAAATCAGCAACAGCGGCTAATTTTTGAGCAGAACCCCTACCCCTACCCCTAGTAGAACCAGCTCCCTTAACTGTAGTAGTAGCTGAAGAAGAAACAGCAATAGAAGTACCAAGTTTTTTGGCAGGAACTTTACCTTTACCCCCAGCACTCACTCCCTTACCTACAGCAGCAGTCGAAGCAGCTGGAGCAGTAACCTCAACTTGCTGCAAATCACCACCCTGTACAGTACCTCCCTTGTTGGCGCCATCATCCTCGCTATCTGGGGCACCAACAAAAGCAGCGGCACTACTGGTTACAGATGATACAGGATACATAACAAGCTCTCTTTATATTTATTATTTGTCATCTATTACTTTATCAACTCACACAAAAGAGAAGCAAGCACAGCCCAACAACTAAACGCACTCAACACCACAAATAGGGAACATAATCGGAGACGAAGCCGCACGTTATCACCATCGTGCTTCAAATTATTGCGCTTCAATCAGTTAAACAATCCACACACCAACCCCACACACAGAGTCACGATGATAGATGGTAACTTGTATATAACCCAAAAAAAACAAATATTTACGTACAATAAATAACAATTAATTGCATAAACAAAGTATCAATATAGTACACCTATTGTAATTACTTAACTGAAAATTTAACAAAAGTACATCAATGGAATGTGCGCAACAACATTCTTACCAGCAAAAATCAACAAATATTTTATGTTAAAAGCAGCAAAATAAATTAAATTAACAACGGAATAATATATATGGCAGTTAACCAACAACCAACACCATACGAATAAGACAAGTAGGCATACTATGAATTACGTAAAACAACCATTGTATACAAGATCAGCTCTCGTACGAATGTTCTAAAACACTATCTGCAGTGTACTTAAAATGCAAATTCCATCAATTAAATAAAAAAATACAAGTATCGATCGATGCTACGAGTAGTACAGTACCTTTGTAGTTTATACAAAGGTCGTACAAACCTTGAAAAATCATGTATCACGTGCAACATAGACATTCA
>NZ_FKII01000067.1 GCF_900078745.1 Candidatus Ichthyocystis sparus
AGCTCGTTCAGTTAACGAAAGTTTGCCACTCAATATTGGTGAGAGTTGTTTGCTTACAATACTATTGTAAAAATATTCAGCTAATTTATTAACTTTAAAAAGGAGACCTGCAACTACTCGAACACTCTCAGGAGACAGAGTAACGCCAAGTGAACTCAAAACATCCGGATCAATAGTAGAGTATGAAGAAGAAGCAGTACCACACTTCTTGGCAGGAGCCTTACCCTATCCTTGATACCCACTCCCTTACCCACAACAATAGCAGTAGTTGCACAGGCCAAAGAAGCGGTAGCAGGAGTCCCAACTTGCTGCAAACCTACAACAGGAATACCAACACCTGCACAGCACCTTCCCTTCCATTCCCTTCATTACTACCACCACTATCTTCAATCTCTGTAACATCACCAGAGGCAGCTGCACTAGTTACAGATACAGGATACATAACACCTCCTACCTCTTATAATTTCTTATAGTTATCATAATTTGTTGTACGTTATAACATAATTCATAATGATGAAACTCACGCAACATTACAAATAAAAATCGTGCGTTGTTACTTTTCATATACTCACATTACCTACCTTAACTATCATAGCAACAAACAAAGTAAAGTAAGTAAAATAAATCTTTTTTCCTCACCAAGCGCAACCACCATCCAAGTGCGAGGAATTTCGCGATGAACCGCATATGTAGATAACTGTAATGTACGTTCAGAGTACAAAGAGGAAAAACTGCAGTTACTAACTCGTACGACTAGAACTCCAGGAATAAACCCCACCTCCCTACGCAGGGCAACATCAACATTTGAAGCAGTACCAGCAGAAGCTTCAATTAGCAGCAAATCACTACCATAAATACCTACCTGTAGGCACTATCTTCATTACCACCACTACCATCAACGCCCTCTAGGGCATCACTAAAAGCAGCAACATCGGCTGCAAATACATAACACACAAATTCCTATGCTCACTGTTCATATTCGGCATTCGTTATTCTAACATCTTATCATCAACTTACACACCAAGATTAAAAGAAAGAAGTAAGTACAATCACACAACAAAAAGCATACAACATCACAAACATGAAGGGTAGTTCACCACTATTAGATACACTGCTGCGGTATGCGCTGCAATAGCTAACCTGTCACCTCTTTTAATTACTGGAATGGAGCATAATGAACGGTTGATGACAACAACAAAAGTAGAGAGGTAGAGAATTGAACAACTGATTACGATGTAACCAGTGGATCAAAGCTGGTGGAGCGATTCAAAAAAACACCATAAAGTCTTGTATAATTAAAAATATAAGCTCAGGATAAAGAAAAAGAAGATGGTACTAAGAGAACACCTGATTTTTCCCAGTAATCGGCACTTCATCGCAAAAATAACGAACATGTAGTACATAAATGTTGAAGTGGACATAATTATTGATAAAAACTGCTACTAAACAAAAACTCAATACATACGTTAACAAAATTGCAATAATAATTACTCCAAGGACCTCGTAAATATTACGAGATAACCAAGGTGAAAACTAGCAATGCAACTTGGACGTTCTATTACGGTTGACTATAAACTCTATTAGGAACTAGTACCTTCAATACACCATGTGTTATAGAGTCTATGTACTAAGATGAGGAAATCCCATTTTTGAATTTAGATTAGATTATATACAATCGTACACTGATGCTAAAATACATAAAAAAACTCAATGTATCAATGTTATCAAATTATCCATCAACTGGCAGCACCAGTGATGATGACGGTGCTTTTGAATTTCTCTACTCCATAAATATTGTTATAAAAAATTATTGAAGTCAGAGAAAATAACTAGAAAGACTACTACTAACTGCCGCGTGAAAGATTATCCAATAATGGCAATAGAAACCAAAAGAAAGGCGATGATTGGCACTATTAGCTGCTCAGGTGGGGATGCAGGAGTAAAATTAGGACCCATAACAATACAAGCGACTCTGGAGAAAAAAGAGAACAGCATCCTATTCTAATTCAGATAGAGATGAAGATACGAGTAAAACTGAAGGTAAAGATAAAGGATAAAGTAAGCCATTTACTGCCCCCTCCCTAAACTCAGAAACAACACCAACTGTGACTAACTCTCTTAATCAGCTACCGACCGGACAGACAAAAAAGAAAATGAAAAAAGCTCATCTCCTAAAACTCACAACATATAAACATCACCAACCACTATCAATCTAACTTCTCCAGCCAATGATGTTGCAGGAAAGGAGGAAATATCGGCACCTGCTCCCACTCAAATGAAGGCAAAGATGAAGATGCAGATAATTCATCCCCTGAAACTTCCAAATTAGGAACAGTATCATCAGCAGTTGGCACTAAAACAGCATCACTAACAGTCAATAAAGATTCACTAGAGACATTTGACTCAGAAACAGACCTGGTAACAAAAGGCAAAGAGGACCCAGTACCTTCAGGTGATCCTACAAAAGTAGGAGCAGTACCAGCGGTAGACACGCTACCAGATTGATCTCTATAAGAAAACAATGCAACAAATCTAGGAGATTGATCACTACTCTCCTCTAATAGCAACAAGGATCCTAATTGCGTCTTAGATTGGGAATGGGGGCCAGAAGTAGATGGATATGAAGATGCGGGTGTAGGTAATGAAATCGAAGGTGAATGTGAAGTAGCAGTAGTTGATCCACCTACTAAAGCTACAAACTCAGAACAAGCACCATCTCCAGTCGAGACTAAAGCATCATCAATAATATTCGAAGAAGATTTATCAGAAGAAGAACCATAATCCTCCTCTAATAGCAACGAAGACCCTAATTGCTTCTTAGATTTAAAACGGCGCTCAGGTGGTAATGGTTCATGACCTGTAATACCACTTCCTGAATCAGTGCCTACAGCTGTAATCTTACTACTACTTACTGATGTCTTACTTTTATTCATCATATATTTTCGGAAAACCGAAAACGCCGCTACAGGAATATCAGCAACACCGAGGACTCTAATGAGATCTTTACAACTAACATCATTCAATAACCCACATGCTAGTTCAGAACAAGCTTTACCAGTTTCCACAGCCCACCTAGAGTTAAATACGGACCACACTAGATCACGAATAGCACAATCTAGTTTCGATAAAAAATCTACTAAGTTAACTCCATTTAATGACGTTAGC
>NZ_FKII01000068.1 GCF_900078745.1 Candidatus Ichthyocystis sparus
TCAGCTTTATACGTTTCTGAAAGCATTAAATACCATAATAAAGCTAAAAAACTTAGAGTCCATGATTTACTGGGAAGTACGGAATCAATAAGGAGAGCTGCTCCTGGTAATATTCATGATCTGTATGATCAGATGTTAGGTAAATCATCTAATAGATATATTATAGTTTGTGATAGATTTGGTTGTTTTTTGCATGAAATTTCTACAAATACTGCTGTTAATAATCAAAGATTGTTTTTGTTGAGTAGTTGTAGCCATGTAATGGCATTAAGGGTTATTTGTAAATTAAAAACTAATCAACTAGGTAACGTTGAACGTAGATATGTAATTCATTTTTTTGATCCAAACAAAACTAATGTTGTTTCTCGTAGTGAAGTTAGTGATCCGAATTTTTTCTTGAATGAAGATAAGTTTTCTTTGCGTAAGTTTATTGGTAGTAATTGTTACGGTGAATATTTTGAGCAGTTGCCAGATGCCCCTAAAGAACATGAATTAATGATCTGCGAATGTAGCGATGATGGTATTGTAGGAAGCGAGTGTCTATCAAGATTAGAAACATTATTACATGATGGTATTTCAGAGTGCGCGTTATACCATTTAATGGAGAAGGGAGTATGCAATAAAAATATAATGATGATGTCTGAAAAACTATCTTTACTTCCTTCTAGTGTTAGAGAAAATGTTGTTTTAGGTAGAGGTAGTGATAATGTTTCAGCTTTGCATGTTGCTTTGTCTAATAATAATCATAAATCTATACGAGCATATTGTTACTTGTTAGACAGTTTATCTTATGATGAAAAGATAAGAGTATTGCCAAATTTACTTATTGCTAGTAATGAACATGGAGAATTAGGACTTGTTGTGGCTATGCAAGAAAATCATACTGACTCTATCTATGTTTTTTCTGATTTGCTAGAAATGTTACTTTCTTTGAGGGGGGGAATACCTGCGAATAAATTGGCTGATATTATCTTTAATTTGTTAGTTTATAGGACAAGTAATGGTGAAGAGGGTAGTGGACTATTTATGGCTATGCAGGAGGGGAGTTCATCTGCAATTATTGCTTTTGGTAGATTACTGGATGGATTAATTAGCCTTTCTAATGAAGTTTCAGTATTAGAAATTGCTGAAATGATTTTTACTATACTTATGTCTGGGCATGAAGATGTAAGTGGATTATTTATGGCTATGCAGGGGGGGCATGCATCTGCAATTGTTGCTTTTGGTAGCTTACTGGATAGATTAGTCTACCTTTCTGATGAAGTGCCAGCATTGGATATTGCTAGAATGATTTTTACTATACTTATGTCTGTCAATGATAGAGGTGTTACTGTATTATATGTGGCCATGCATAATGGCAAAGCATCTTCAATTTGTTCTTTTAGTAGGTTATTGGAGAGATTAGTATCGTTGGGTTCTATGATTTCTGGAGAACATTTTGAAAAGATGATGTTTGAAATATTGCTGGCAAGATCTGACTATAGTAGTGGTTTATTTGAAGCGCTTAAAAATAATCATGTAGATTCTATCAGGGAATATTGTTCTTTATTGGGAGTGATTAGCCAATCTAAGTTGCCAGATCTATTAGCCGCCAAAAATGTTCATGGAATTACAGGTATATTGTTTGCAAATGAAGAAACGGTTGATTTTTACTTTAATATATTGAAGGAATTTACTGTTGATGTGTTATCAGAATTGCTATCGATTTTAGAAAAAGTAAGACATGCAAACAAGTACGCAGAACTCGCAAGTGATGATAGAGCTAGGATTGTGAAATACGAAAGTTTCCTTCTACAATTAGAAGGTATTATAAATTCATAATACGCTAAATCTGCTTTTTCATTATTTATTATATTTTTCCTATATTTATTATTGTTTTCTTGGCTTTTGTTGTGTTTAATCATCATAGATATTATCTCTGTAAGTACTATATTAATTTTAATTTTGGTTGGCTATCATAATTGTAGTTGTGTAATTTGAGATGATCATCTAAAAATAACTAAGCTTAATCTAAGGAGTAAAAGTTAATATGTATGAGCTATCTTGTACTTTTTATGCATTACCAATACCGTTATTGCCATTAACTGTTGTGATAGTAAATAGATGTTCGTTAATTTTTTGCATATTACTCAATAAATGTGGCACATTATGTGAAGATTTTTATACTCTATTGAAGCGTGACAATTTGATATTATTGTTGGGTAGATTATATTTTTTAGTAAGTTTGACTGTTTTTTTTGTGTAATTATGTAAGTTTACCACAACACTAGTATTACACATGTTCATTAGATGACAACTGTGCAATGGTAGTAGTAAATATTTTTATGTAATTGGGTAGTAAGGGTTATTACGTCATATTTTCCTATAGATACGCATAATCAGTTAGCGCTTTGGATTGATATTATACTATATAAAATAGTAATTATAAATAATACATTGATAAATTATTCAATAATCTGCTATTCATATCCGTTACCCAAGATGGTACTTCACGACTATTTATAGTTTTTGATAATGATCGTGATAATTTTTTTCACAGTGTGAATTAATTTATTGAGATCCACTTTGTACATATAGATTAAATCGTACAGGTTACTGCATTATCTTTTTCTTTTAGTTAGGCAATAGCTGGGGTTATTGTTGCCCACAGTTGTAGCTTGGCTACGGTTATAAGTGTTTTGGAGGTATAATATGGCGTGCTCTGGCAGTTTACCGGTGAGGTTTTCTTCTTTCTCTGGTGAGGCCTTGTTGTCTTCTGACAAGAGTGATCCATATGTATCTACTAAGCACGTCAGTAATATTTATTCCTTAAACTCTAAGGTTCAGGTAGATGGCAAGAGAATCGTCTGCAGTCATTTGTCAGCTTTATACGTTTCTGAAAGCATTAAATACCATAATAAAGCTAAAAAACTTAGAGTCCATGATTTACTGGGAAGTACGGAATCAATAAGGAGAGCTGCTCCTGGTAATATTCATGATCTGTATG
>NZ_FKII01000069.1 GCF_900078745.1 Candidatus Ichthyocystis sparus
GTGAGTACTGAGGGTGTACGTAAAGCTTCTGTGCAAAAACATAGTGCTTCTGTTGCTGTTTCTTCTTCAGCCTTTACTGTTGATTTGGATGTTTTGAGTTCATTGGGTGTTGAGTTACCTCCTGAGAGTGCTCAAATAATTGAAAATCTCTTTTATGAAATGAATGCATTAGCCATGCATACTTACAAGATTATAGTAGTCAAGCAACTACCACCAGGCGTCAGTGACAAACTTAGCGTGGCTGGACGAGCTATTTGGTACTTTACTTATAAGGCAATGTGTGAGGTTGGTTTTGTATCCAGGTGTATTGGTGAATACCATTCTAAGCACCGCCCTAACTTTATAGGTGATCTCCGCAGAATCAGAGAGCTATTAGATTCCACTGACAGTAGTGCATTGCTATTAACTGGAGATAGGTTGTTAGATTTTTTATCGAGACTAGATTGTGCTATCCATAGTAATGTAAAGTCTGTTTTTAACTCTAATTGGAGTGAGGTTTCTGTTGCTATGGAAGAAGAGACCTTGAATTCTATTAGTTGTAAAGATTTTGTTGATGTACTAGAAATTGCGGGTATTCCTCAATTAGCATCATCAGCAATGTCAGAAGCTGTAAGATATGCGAAAAAAAATAAGGGTCATGCGAGTTCTGTTGGAGATTATGATGCTGGATCTTCTCTTGGTTCGTCTGCGGCAGAAATAAAAAGACGCAAGGGTAAAGATGGTGTTTGTGTTCCTATTTCTACTCATGATGAGACAGGTGTAGAGGTTGTTCGTCCTACTGTTTTGATACCACATGTTTTTTCTGAGACGAGTACTCTAGCTTATTCTGCGGTTTTTCTTTCCTCCTCTAGTGTTTCGTTTTCTGTTGAGTGTGTTGATTTGCTTGATGTTAAGTTACATTCTGATAGTGCTAGATTTATTCGTAATCTCCTTTATGACATTCGTAAATTTGCCAAAATTTCTTTCGCACATTCTATTCCTGGTTATATTTCAACGGTATTGAATAGTAAACTTACGGTGCTTGGGAAAGCTATTTGGTTAAAAACATATAAGGAACTGCATCTGTCTAAATTTATGTGTAAGTTCTTTTGTACGTATCATTACAGGTATTATCCTAATTTTATACGTGCTCTGGATAATATTCGAGTATTGTCAAGTTCATCTGATACTACTCTAGTGCCATTGAGTGGAGTTGGGCTACTAGATTTTTTATCGAAACTAGATTGTTCTATTCGTGAGTCAGTGGAATCTATGTTTAACTCTGAGTGGGATGGAGTAGCCAATGGATTTTTTTCTAAACTGGAATATGGAGCATTTAGTACTGTTAGTTGTGAAGATTTTATTGAAATCATCAGTGTTGTTGGTGTTCCTGTGGTAGCACTTTCAAATTTTCAAAGATATGATAAAGGAAAATATCGAAAACGTGCGACAGATAAAGTAGAGACGTCAGGAAGTGGTACTATTGGTCTTGCTCGTTCTTCTACTTTTTCTCCTTCTAATAGTAGAATTTTGAATTCACTAGGTGTTACATTGCTTCCTGAGAGTGCTCGAGTAATTGTAAACCTCTTTTTTAAAATTCATGTATTCGCTAGGCGTATTTACAATAATACTATAAACAAACAACTTCCACCAAGCGTGAGTGACAAACTCACTGCGACAGGACGAGCCATTTGGTATCGGACTTGTAGGGAGATGTGTGAAAATAGTTTTGTATTCAAGTGCCTTGGTGAGTACTATTATAAGCATTGCCCTGGTTTTATACGTGCTCTTCCTAGCATTAGAGTATTGTCTGATTCCGCTGATCGCAATGTAGTGCCTCTAGTTGGAGATAAGTTGCTAGATTTTTTATTGAAACTAGAATGTGTTATCCGTAGTGAGGTGAAGTCTATTTTTAACTCTTGTTGGAATGAAGTTTCCGTTTCTCTAGAAAGGTCATCCTTTAATGCTGTTAGTTGTAAAGATTTTATTGATGTCCTCGACATTGCCGGTATTCCTCAGTTAGCATTATCGGTAATGTTAACAGGCTCCTCATTTCGTGGAAAAAATAAAGACTCAGGTAAATGTACAGCATCAAATGTTACAGGCATTGCTAATTCTTCCTCTTCTAGTTCTCAATCATTACCACATCAGTCTAATCCCGAGTTGTTACCTAGTGAGCATAATCAATCTGAGTCACAATTAAGATCTTCGTTGCCATTGGGTGGTTCCGCCGGTACATCTTACGAATTAGCTTTGTTGTCTTTTGTTGGAGATTTTGGTGATACATCTTCTTCTGATCAATGTGTTGATTTGTTGGGTTTTAAGTTTAATCCTGATAGTGCTAAACTAGTTTATAGGCTCTTTTTCGAAATTCGTAGATCTGCCAGAATGTCTTTCTCGCGTTCGATACTCAATTACGTCTTATCGACTCTTAATAATAGTGAACTTTCGGTTGCCGGGAAAGCTATTTGGTGCAAAACATATAGGGAACTGCATCTATCTAGGTTTATCTATAGGTCTGTTTGTATGTATCATGCTAAGTACCGTCCTGACTTTATACGTGCTCTTGATAGTATTAGAGTATTATCAAGTTCCTCTGATTGCGGGCTAGTGCCATTGAGTGGAAGTGAGTTACTAGATTTTATATCAAGACTAGATTCTGCCATTCATGAGGTAGCAGAGTCTGTGTTTAATTTGTGGTGGGATGAAGTAGTTGATAGATTTTTTTCCAAATTAGAAAATGTATCATTGAGTGATGTTAATTGTGGGGATTTTGTTAGAGTACTCGATGTTGCTGGTATTCCTGTAGCGGCATTTTCAATTTCTCAAGTAAATAAAGGACGTGCGAAAAAACTTGCGATAAGTGAGTGCAAGACATCAAAAAGTGGCATTAAATTTACTATTGGGGCTAAGGATTCAGGAAGTAGTATTATTGATCTTACTCATTCTTCGGCCGTTTCTATTTCGCAACTTAAGTCTGAGCTATCATCTCGATCTGAATTATTACCTAAGGCAA
>NZ_FKII01000070.1 GCF_900078745.1 Candidatus Ichthyocystis sparus
CTAGTACCGATAAAAAATCTAACAACCTATCTCCAGCTAATGGCTCTGTACTATGGTCAGTGGAATCAGACAATACTTGAATGCTAGGAAGAGCGCGTATAAAATTAGGGCGGTGCTTATAATGATACTTACCAAGGCACTTGAATAAAAAACTATCTTCACACATCACCTTATAGGTCAAGTACCAAATGGCCCGTCCAGTTATAGTAAGTTTGCCACTCACATCTGATGGTAGTTGCTTGGCTACCATACTCTTGTAAGTACGTCTAGCAAAAGCATCCATCTTAAAAAAGAGACATTCAATTACTCGAACAGCATCAGGAGATAGCATAACACCCATCGAATTCAAAACATCCGAATCAATAGTAAAAGCTGAAGAAGAAATAGAAGTACCACGTTTCAGAGCAGGAGCTTTGCCTTTACTACTAGTACGCAACACCCCCTTAGCTGTAGTAATATTAACAGTAGTTGAAGTAGTTTTATTAACAGGCAGAGAAGATCCCGCATCTCCAGGTGGTGTAACTTTAGAGGCAGTACTAGTTGCAGACACACTACCAGGTTGATCTCTGTAAAAAAGCAATTTGACAAATTCAGAAGAAGATTGGTCACCCCCCCCCTCTAGCAGTAACAAAGGTGTTGACCCCTTGTCAGCCACACATTTATTACCACTTACTAACCTCTTTCTTCCTTTACTTACTACAGGCCTTAGATCTTGAGCTTTACCCTTACCCCTACTACTCACCACCTTACCTAAAGCAGCAGGTAAAGTAGTAACCTCAATTCGCTGCAAATCATCACCCTGTACAATTCCTTCCTTGGTGCCACCACCATCCTCACTATCTGGGGCACCAACAAAAGCAGCGGCACTACTAGTTACAGATGATACAGGATACATAACAAGCTCTCTTATAGTGGTGCCTCAAGTTATTGTACTTCAATCAACGCATACGAATTACCACATACACAGTAAAAACACCACCTCGTCCGCAATGCGCGCTTGTATATAGCTCAAAACCAAAAATTTATATACAATAAATAACAATTAATTGCATAAATATATATTAACATGCGGGCATAGCATTGCCATTATCTAACTGAAAACAGAGCAAATGTTATACACTAAAAACAGTAAAACAAATCCAAGCAATACAAATAGGTATAAACAGAATAATACACGGCAGTTAACTATAAACTAACATGATACAAATATGGCACTTACATGCACTACAACTTACGTAGAACAATCCACTGCACACAAAACACGCACCCGTATGAGTGTTTTAAAAATATTGCCTACAAACTCAAAACCTAAATTCTATCAATTCAATAAAAACAAAAAAAGACAAATATCAACCCACGTTACGTATCACACAGTACCATTATATTTGGTACAAAAACCATACAAACTTAACAATCTCTCATCACATGCAACGAAACGCCTAATGCATCTCCTGGTATACAATTCTGTTATGATGATTGCTTCATTAAATTAGTATAAATTAAGTAAATAAAAAAATTTACAAATGAAAAATGCATGCTCTTAGTAAATGACGTGAAATTTATTTTTAATTTCACAAATCTTATTAACTACTGGTAAACCAATGTTAAACACACCATCAACCACTAGCTCCCAAAAAAACAAGCTACTCCTATTCAACCATGGGCCATATAAAAAAACCAACCGAACCAAACATAACAAAAAATAAACCCCCGCTCACAGCAAACTCATAAAATTATGCGATGCTAATAATAAGAAAGTAAGACCAATTCTTAGCAATTAACTATTCCTTTTCCTTTTACGTCCTCTCGATCTCTGAGCACCACCGCGACCTGAAGAAGATAATCCTCCTCTACCACCTCTAGACCCACTAGATTCACCAACAGGTGGTGGTGAAGGTGGCAGGCCTCGATTCAACAATGCTGCCAATCTCGCTCCCACATCCTCAGCGGTAGTATCGGCAACAGCAGCCAATAGCGGAACACTACCAATATCCACAGATGTAGAAGAGGAAGGTCCAGCAGATATCCCTCTACTCATAGGCACCTCAAAAGGCTGCTCCTTAACTGATCGCATAATAAATGCTTTCTTAGGTCCATGAGAGTACCTAGAAGAACTACTACTAGCTGCCATGGAAGATTTACTGACAGAAGCAGAAACAGAAGAAGATACAGGTATTGGAACTATTAGTTGCTCAGATGAGGACACAGGAGCTGATTCACCTACTGAAGCTCCCAAGGACGCAGAAAGAACACCTTCCGCAGTTAATTCAACTTCTCCAGTCGATACAGGTGAATCTGGACAGGAAGAGGAAAAGGAAATATCTCCATCTAATCCATAC
>NZ_FKII01000071.1 GCF_900078745.1 Candidatus Ichthyocystis sparus
TCCTTGACGTTGCTGGCATTCTCGCAATGGCGTTATCAGTAAGGATAGGGGGCTATATAAGGAAAAAAGGTAGTAAAGGTGAGGGTGTAGCACCAGTAACTAGTGTTGTAGACCTTACGCATTCTTCCCTCCCAAACCCTCAGTCGTTACCATCTCAAGCGAGTACTTCAACTGCTTCTGAAGTTGCCTCTGAAGTTTCGATCTCTTCCGCTAGTGCTTCATTATCTGTTCAATATGTTGATTTGCTTGGTGTTAGGTTACATCCTGATAGTGCTAAACTAATTTACGATCTCTTTTCTGACATCCGTAAATCTGCCAAAATGTCTTGCTCTATGGCACTGGGTAGCCTATTAAGGTCCGTGAGTAATGGACTTTCGATGGTTGGGCAGGCTGTTATTTGGTGCAGAACCTATAAGGAACTGCATTTACTTGGTTTTATGGCTAGGTTTCTTTGTCTGTATCATTCCAGGTACCGCCCTGATTTTATACGTTCTCTTGCTGGTATTAGAGTATTTTCTAGTTCCTCTGATTGTAGACTAGTGCCACTAAGTGGAGAAGGGTTACTAAGTTTTCTGTCTAAGCTGGATTGCTCTGTTCGCGGGTACGCGGAGTCTGCATTTAACTTGAAGTGGGATAGCATAGCTGATTCAGTTTTTGCTGGACTAGAAGATAGATCATTGAGTGGTGCTGATTGTGAAGATTTTATTAATATTTTCGATGCTGTTAGTGCTCCCGTAGTAGTATTTTCAACTTATCAAGAATATGAAAAAAAGCGTGTGATGGATAGGAGAAAGAAATCAGGAAGTGGTAGTAAATGTACGGAGGAGGGTATTGAGCCTGTTTCCAAAAAACGTTTAGTAAGTAAGAGCAAAGAATCAGGAAGTGGTGCTTGTTCTTTGGACACCTCTCTTCAACAAGTTCTGCCCAAACCCAAACCCAAACCCAAACCCAAACCCAAACCCAAGAGATGTGTGATAAGTGAAAGCAAGGCACTAGGAGACAGTAGTAAATGTGCGGAGGGTACGCAACCGGGAAGTTGTGCTATTGATCTTACTAGTCGTTCGGTTGTCTCTCTTCCACGGCCTAAGTTTCAGCATGAACTATCTTCTCAATCTAAACAACATGGGTCATTATCTAAGCGTCATCTTCTACCTGGGAAGCGGTTAGGGTCTTTGTTGCTATTAGAGAGGGATTCTAGTCAGTCTTCTCTTAAATTTGTTAAATTGCTTCATTATAGAGATATAGATCAATCTGGTGATGTATCTGCTGCTGTTTCTACTTTTGTAGGATTAGAGGGTGATGGTGTTTTGGTCTCTACTGAGAAAGGTGCTGCTCTTGATTTGGGAGAAGGTGAATTACCTGCATCTTCTCCTGTACCTGAGCCGGTAGTAGCTTCTGATATTTCCCTCTCTTTGCCACCATCAGCTGAAGAGTTGATCTCAGTTGGTGTTGTTTCTGCGTTAAGTGGGTCAGGAGATGATTCACTTTCGCCTCACTCTTCATCGCCCTCGATTGTATCCTCATCTTTGTCTTCATCTTCATCTCCATCTGAATCAGGATTAGATGCAGATGTTTCCTTTTCCTCTACAGAGTCACTTGTGTTGACTAGAGAAGTTGGATTAGCCTCGGAAGTTATTGTTTCTGAGTCGGGAGTTTTAGTAGGTGAATCAACTCCTGTGTCCTCATCTGAGCAGCTAATAGTGCCGATTACTACTGCCCCTTCTTCTGTTTCTGCTGTTTTCTGGGAATCTTCTGCGGCAGCTGGCAGTAGTTCTTCTGGTTATTTTCGCGGACCCAAGAAATCATTTACTTCAACCATAGCTACTACTATGGGTAATGGTGGAGGCAAGTCTTTTTCCCAAAAGCATGGCACTTCTGTTGCTGTTTCTTCTTCAGCTACTACTATAGGCAAAGAAGTTGGTAGTGGTGGTATAGGAGGAAGTTTTTCTGCTCAAAAATCAGCCACTGTTGCTGATTCTGAC
>NZ_FKII01000072.1 GCF_900078745.1 Candidatus Ichthyocystis sparus
TTTTTATCGAAGCTGGATTGTGCTATTCGCGATGAAGTGGAGTCTATATTTAGCTTGGAGTGGGATAGAGTAGCTGATTCAGTCTTTGCCGAACTAGAAGATGGATCATTGGGTGATGTTGGTTGTGGAGATTTTATTAATGTTCTAGATGTTGTTGGTGTTCCTGTAGCAACATTTTCAATGTATCAAAGATATGTATATCCAAGACGTGTTATAAGTAAAGGAAGGAGTTTAGGAAGTGGTAGTAGTGAGTGTGCAGTTGATGTTACGGAGTCAAGATGTGGAGCTTCTGTTGATGTTTCTCCTTCAGCTTTTACTATTGATTCAGATGTTTTGAGTTCACTTGGTGTTACGCTATCTCCTGAGAGTGTTCGAGTAATTGAAGATCTCTTTTTTAAAGTGGATGTATTTTCTAGACGTACTTACAGGAGTATGGTAGCCAGACAACTTCCGTCAGAAGTGAGTGGCAAACTCACTGTGACTGGACGAGGTATTTGGTATTTGACCTATAGGGTAATGTGTGAAGATAGTTTTGTATTTAGGTGCCTTTGTGAATACCATGCTAAGCATCGACCTGTTTTTATACGTGCTCTTCCTAGCATTCAAGTATTATCTGATTCTCCTGACCATAATAATGTAGCACCGTTAGCTGGAGATAGGTTGTTAGATTTTTTATCGAGGCTGGATTGTGCTGTACGTGGTAAGGTGGGGTCTATTTTTAATTTTTATTGGAGTGAAGCTTCTGTAACTCTGGAAGAAGATTCATTGAATACTGTTAGTTGTAAAGATCTCATCAATCTCCTAGACACTGCTGGCATTCCTCCGTTGGCATTATCAGTGATTATAGCAACCAACTCAAAACATGAAAGAAATAAAGGAGTGGGCAAACGTACGACATCAAAAACTAATGTTACAGGCATTACGTCTTCTTTGACTTCCAGTTCTCAATTATTATCACTTCAGTCTAACCCTGAATTGTCACCTCGTGCCCATTCTCAATCTGAGTCACAAATGGGATCTTCTTTGCCATTAGGTGAGTCTCCAGGTACATCTTCTGAATTAATTAAGTCTTCTTTCATTGGAGATCATGATTATGGTAAATCTTCTTCTAATCAATATGTTGATTTGCTTGGTGTTAAGTTACATCATGATAATGCTAAATTAGTTTTTAAGCTTCTTTATGACATTAATAAATCTTTTAGAATGTCCTTCTCGTATTCGATGCGAGGCCACATCTTATCCACTTTGGGTAGTGAACTTTCAGTGGTTGGGAAGGCTATTTGGTGCAAAACCTACAGGGAACAGCACCTGTATAGATTTATGTATAGGTCCATTTGTATGTACCATGCTAGGTACCGTCCTAGATTTGTGCGTGCTCTTGATGGTGTTCAGGTATTATCAAGTTCCTCTGATTGTAAGTTAGTGCCATTAAGTGGTGGTAAGTTACTAGGTTTTTTATCAGAGCTAGATTGCGCCGTTCGTAAGACAGTGGAGTATATGTTTGATTCGTTATGGAATGAAACAACTAGTACAGTTTTTGCCGAACCAGAAGATGTATTGTTGAATGATGTTAGTTGTGAAGATTTTATTGGAGTCCTTGATGTTGCTGGTATCCCCTTGGCGGCATTTTCAATTCATCAAATCCATGAGAAAAAACGCACTCAAAGACTTGCGAAGAGGCTTACGA
>NZ_FKII01000073.1 GCF_900078745.1 Candidatus Ichthyocystis sparus
TCATCCAAACCAGTTGGCCGGTAGGATTTCTGACAACTTTCAATGCCCTTTTGTCCTAGTTCTATGATTTGGAATTTGGAAGGTACCCACCTACTTGCAGTCCTACAGCAATGTTTCACGTGAAACATTATGTGAATGTGTTTCCGGGGTACAAATACTCTTAAGTCATTTGTTGGTTTTTCATAAAATGGAGTTATTCTGAGGGTCATTCAAACCAGTTGGTCGATCAGATTTCTGATAGAACTCTCGGTGCTCTTTTGTCGTAATCCTATGAATTGAAGCTAATATTATTGGAGTTTGGAAGGCACCACCTACTTGCAGTCCTACAGCAATGTTTCACGTGAAACATTATGGGAATGTGTTTCCGGGGTATAAATACTCTTAAGTCATTTGTTGGTTTTTCATAAAATGGAGTTATTCTGAGGGTCATCCAAACCAGTTGGCCGATCGGATTTCTGGCAGAACTCTCAATGCCCTTTTGTCGTAATCCTATGAATTGAAGCTAATATTATTGGAGTTTGGAAGGCACCACCTACTTGCAGTCCTACAGCAATGTTTCACGTGAAACATTATGGGTATGTGTTTCCTGTGTATGAATACTTTTAAGTCATTTGTTTATTTCTCATAAAATGGGGTTATTCCGAGGGTCATCCAAACCAGTCCAGTTGGCCGGTCAGATTTCTGATAGAACTCTCGGTGCTCTTTTGTCGTAATCCTATGAATTGAAGCTAATATTATTGGAGTTTGGAAGGCACTACCTACTTGCAGTCCTACAGCAATGTTTCACGTGAAACATTATGGGGATGTGTTTCCGGGGTATAAATACTCTTAAGTCATTTGTTGGTTTTTCATAAAATGGGGTTATTCCGAGGGTCATCCAAACCAGTTGTCCGATCGGATTTCTGGCAGAACTCTCAATGTCCTTTTGCCCTAATCCTATGAATTGAAGCTAATATTTGGAATTTGGAAGGTACCCACCTACTTGCAGTCCTACAGCAATGTTTCACGTGAAACATTATGGGAATGTGTTTCCGGTGTATAAATACTCTTAAGCCATTTGTTGGTTTTTCATAAAATGGGGTTATTCCGAGGGTCATCCAAACCAGTTGTCCGATCGGATTTCTGGCAGAACTCTCAATGTCCTTTTGCCCTAATCCTATGAATTGAAGCTAATATTTGGAATTTGGAAGGTACCCACCTACTTGCAGTCCTACAGCAATGTTTCACGTGAAACATTATGGGAATGTGTTTCCGGTGTATAAATACTCTTAAGCCATTTGTTTATTTTTCATAGAATGGGGTTATTCCGAGGGTCATCTAAACCAGTTGTCCGATCAGATTTCTGATGGAACTCTCAATGCCCTTTTGTCGTAATCCTATGAATTGAAGCTAATATTATTGGAGTTTGGAAGGCACTGCCTACTTGCAGTCCTACAGCAATGTTTCACGTGAAACATTATGGGAATGTGTTTCCGGGGTGTAAATACTCTTAAGTCATTTGTTGGTTTTTCATAAAATGG
>NZ_FKII01000074.1 GCF_900078745.1 Candidatus Ichthyocystis sparus
CACCTTCTTTTTTGCCTGCTCCTTTGCCTTCATCTTCACCTCCATCTGGGTTGGAAGTAGATGCTGGTATTTTATCTTTTTCTCCATCGGCTGGAGAAGATAGAGTAAGGTTGACTACGTTTGGTGCTGATTCTGCATTTTGTGATTTGGGGGATGAATCACTTCCGCCTCCTTCTTCACCTTCGATTTCACCCGCGTCTTCATCTTCATATTTATCTTCATCTCCATCTGAATCAGAATGGGATGCTGATGTTTCCTCTTTATCTCCAGGGTCACCTGCATTGACTGGAGAAGTTGGATTAGTTACAGAAGGTATTGTTTCTGCACCGGGAGCTTTGGTAGGTGAATCAACTCTTTCGTCTTTATCTGAGCGGATAGTAATGCCTATTACTGCCCCTTCTTCTATTTCTACTGCAGCTATTGTAAAAGCTCCCACACCAGTTAGCAGTAATTATTTTCGCGGACCTAAGAAAGCATTTATTGCTCGTGAATCATTTATGGGGACTTTTGTGGTGCCTACGAGTAGTGGTGTAGCTTCTGGATCTTCCTCTTCTGAGCCTGTGGATGTTAGTAATGTTTCTTTAGTAGCTGCTGCTACCTGTGCTGCTGCTGGTGAGGATGATATGGGAGTAAGATTGTCAGTATTGATGAACCAGGGGCTGTCACCTTCACCATCACCCGCCGCTGAATCAAGTGTATCTATGATAGGTGTTAGAGGAGGGGTATGTTCTTCACATCTGGGCAGTGCTCAGAGAGTAAGTGGTCGTAAAAGGAAAAGGAGTAGTTAATTGTTAGAACTGATCTTACTTCTTACTATTAGTGTTACATAATTTTATGCGTTTTTTGTGCATGGATGGTGTGTTTTTATACTATGTTCGGTGATGTGGGTTTTGTTTATTCATATGGTATATGATTAAGTGGAAGCTGTTTTATGGAGCTATCAGGTAATGATGTGTCTCACGCTGATTATGCGGTAGCCGGGAATATTTGTGGAATTAGAAAAATACATTTCGTGTGTGAATTTTTTTATTTTATACGTAATTTATGCTGGTCTAACGAAGGAATCATTCATGACGTAATTGTGTATCAGTATATACATTGAATGTCTATGTTGCACGTGATACATGATTTTTCAAGGTTTGTACGACCTTTGTATAAACTACAAAGGTACTGTACTACTCGTAGCATCGATCGATACTTGTATTTTTTTATTTAATTGATGGAATGTGCGCAACAACATTCTTACCAGCAAAAATCAACAAATATTTTATGTTAAAAGCAGCAAAATAAATTAAATTAACAACGGAATAATATATATGGCAGTTAACCAACAACCAACACCATACGAATAAGACAAGTAGGCATACTATGAATTACGTAAAACAACCATTGTATACAAGATCAGCTCTCGTACGAATGTTCTAAAACACTATCTGCAGTGTACTTAAAATGCAAATTCCATCAATTAAATAAAAAAATACAAGTATCGATCGATGCTACGAGTAGTACAGTACCTTTGTAGTTTATACAAAGGTCGTACAAACCTTGAAAAATCATGTATCACGTGCAACATAGACATTCA
>NZ_FKII01000075.1 GCF_900078745.1 Candidatus Ichthyocystis sparus
TTGACGTTGCTGGCATTCTCGCAATGGCGTTATCAACAAAGGTAGAGGCCTATATAAGGAAAAAAGCCAGTAAAGGTGAGGGTGTAGCACCAGTAACTAGTGTTGTAGACCTTACGCATTCTTCTCTCCCAAACCCTCAGTCATTACCATCTCAAGCGAGTACTTCAACTGCTTCTGCAGTTGCTTCTGAAGTTTCGATCTCTTCCTCTAGTGCTTCATTATCTGTTCAATATGTTGATTTGCTTGGTGTTAGGTTACATCCTGATAGTGCTAAACCAATTCACGATCTCTTTTTTGTCATTCGTAAATCTGCCAAAATGTCTTGCTCGATGGTACTGGGTAACCTATTAAGGTCCGTGAGTAATGGACTTTCGATGGTTGGGCAGGCTGTTATTTGGTGCAGAACCTATAAGGAACTGCATTTACTTGGTTTTATGGCTAAGTTTCTTTGTCTCTATCATTCCAAGTACCGCCCTGATTTTATACGTTCTCTTGCTGGTATTAGAGTATTTTCGAGTTCCTCTGATTGTAGACCAGTGCCACTAACCAAGTACCGCCCTGATTTTATACGTTCTCTTGCTGGTACTAGAGTATTTTCGAGTTCCTCTGATTGTAGACCAGTGCCACTAAGTGGAGAAGTGTTACTAAGTTTTCTGTCTAATCTGGATTGTGCTGTTCGCGAGGACGCGGAGTCTATATTTAACTTGAGGTGGGATAGCATAGCTGATTCAATTTTTGCTGGACTAGAAGATAGATCATTGAGTGGTGCTGATTGTGAAGATTTTATTGATATTTTCGATGCTGTTAGTGCTCCCGTAGTAGCATTTTCAGTTTGTCAAGAATATGAAAAAAAGCGTGTGATGGATAGGAGAAAGAAATCAGGAAGTGGTAGTAAATGTACGGAGGAGGGTACTGAGTCTGTTTCCAAAAAACGTTTAATAAGTAAGAGCAAGAAATCAGGAAGTGGTGCTTGTTCTTTGGACACCTCTCTTCAACAAGTTCTGCCCAAACCCAAACCCAAACCCAAACCCAAACCCAAACCCAAACCCAAATCCAAACCCAAGCCCAAGAGATGTGTGATAAGTGAGTCGGGAGTTTTAGTAGGTGAATCAACTCCTGCGTCCTCATCTGAGCAGCTAATAGTGCCGATTACTACTGCCCCTTCTTCTGTTTCTGCTGTTCTCTGGGAATCTTCTGCGGCAGCTGGCAGTAGTTCTTCTGCTTATTTTCGCGGACCCAAGAAATCATTTGTTATGCAATCAGTTAAGAGGTCTTTTGAGGTACCTACGAGTAGTGCTGTTTCCTCCTCTTCTGCGTCCGTGGGTGTTGCTAGTGTTCCGCAAATGGCTGCTGCTACTGATTCTGAGGATGTGGGAGA
>NZ_FKII01000076.1 GCF_900078745.1 Candidatus Ichthyocystis sparus
ATTAAATAAAAAAATACAAGTATCGATCGATGCTACGAGTAGTACAGTACCTTTGTAGTTTATACAAAGGTCGTACAAACCTTGAAAAATCATGTATCACGTGCAACATAGACATTCAATGTATATATTGATACACAATTCCGTTATGAATGATTCCTTCGTCAAACTAGCATAAATTACGTATAAAATAAAAAAATTCACACATGAAATTTATTTTTTTAATTCCACAAATATTCCTAGCTACTGCATAATCAGCGTGAGACACATTATTACCCGATAGCTCCAGAAAACGACTTCCGTTTAATCATATATCATATGAAGAAACGAAACCCACAGTACTTAACATAGTATAAAAACGAACCATCTATGCACAAAAAAACGCATAAAATTATGTAACGCTAATAGTAAGAAGTAAGATCAGTTCTAACAATTAACTCCTCCTTTTCCTTTTACGTCCTCTTACTCTCTGAGCACTACCACGATGTGAAGAAGACAACCTTCCTCTACCGCCTCTCATAGGCCCACTAGATTCACCGGCAGGTGGTGAAGGCGGAAGCCCTCGATTCAGCAATGCTGCGAATCTCACTCCCACATCCTCAGAAACAGTATCGGTATCAGTAGCCACTAGCGGAACATTACCAACACCAATAGGTGCAAAAGAGGAAGGCCCAGAAACAACACTACTACTCATAGATATCGAAGAGGAAGGTTCAGCAGTGACATTACTAGTAGTAGTAGATACCTCAAAAGGACTCTTAAATTTCATAATAAGTGCTTTCTTAAGTCCGTGAACATAAACAGAAGAACTACTACTAGCTGCCGTGGAAGATTCTCCAATAGAGGAAATAGAAATAGAAGAAGAGACAGTAATTGGAACTATTGGCTGCTCAGATGAGCACACAGGAGTTAATTCACCTACTAAAACTCCCGACTCAGAAACAATAACCTCCGTAGCTGGCCCAACCATTTCTCTACTCGATACAGATGATTTCGTAGAGGAAGAGGAAACATCAGCATCCAATCCTAATTCAGATGGAGATGAAGATAAATATGAAGATGAAGACGCGGGTGAAATCGAAGGTGAAGAAGGAGGCGGAAGTGATTCATCCCCCAAATCACAAAATGCAGAATCAGCACCAAACGTAGTCAACCTTACTCTATCTTCTCCAGCCGATGGAGAAAAAGATAAAATACCAGCATCTACTTCCAACCCAGATGGAGGTGAAGATGAAGGCAAAGGAGCAGGCAAAAAAGAAGGTG
>NZ_FKII01000077.1 GCF_900078745.1 Candidatus Ichthyocystis sparus
TATTATTGGCGTTTGGGCGGCACTTACTTGCAGTCCCACAGTAATGTTTCACGTGAAACATTATGTGAATGTGTTTCCGGGGTACAAATACTCTTAAGTCATTTGTTGGTTTTTCATAAAATGGGGTTATTCTGAGGGTCATTCAAACCAGTTGGCCGGTAGGATTTCTGATAGAACCTCGATGCCCTTTTGTCGTAATCCTATGAATTGAAGCTAATATTATTGGAGTTTGGAAGGCACTACCTACTTGCAGTCCTACAGCAATGTTTCACGTGAAACATTATGGGGATGTGTTTCCGGGGTATAAATACTCTTAAGTCATTTGTTGGTTTTTCATAAAATGGGGTTATTCCGAGGGTCATCCAAACCAGTTGTCCGATCGGATTTCTGGCAGAACTCTCAATGTCCTTTTGCCCTAATCCTATGAATTGAAGCTAATATTTGGAATTTGGAAGGTACCCACCTACTTGCAGTCCTACAGCAATGTTTCACGTGAAACATTATGGGAATGTGTTTCCGGTGTATAAATACTCTTAAGCCATTTGTTGGTTTTTCATAAAATGGGGTTATTCCGAGGGTCATCCAAACCAGTTGTCCGATCGGATTTCTGGCAGAACTCTCAATGTCCTTTTGCCCTAATCCTATGAATTGAAGCTAATATTTGGAATTTGGAAGGTACCCACCTACTTGCAGTCCTACAGCAATGTTTCACGTGAAACATTATGGGAATGTGTTTCCGGTGTATAAATACTCTTAAGCCATTTGTTTATTTTTCATAGAATGGGGTTATTCCGAGGGTCATCTAAACCAGTTGTCCGATCAGATTTCTGATGGAACTCTCAATGCCCTTTTGTCGTAATCCTATGAATTGAAGCTAATATTATTGGAGTTTGGAAGGCACTGCCTACTTGCAGTCCTACAGCAATGTTTCACGTGAAACATTATGGGAATGTGTTTCCGGGGTGTAAATACTCTTAAGTCATTTGTTGGTTTTTCATAAAATGG
>NZ_FKII01000078.1 GCF_900078745.1 Candidatus Ichthyocystis sparus
AAGGTAAAGCTCCTGCCAAAAAGCGTGGTATTGCTGCTGCTGTTTCTGGTTGTACTGTCGATCCGGATGTTTTGAGCGCGTTGGGTGTTGTTCTGTCTCCTGATGGTGTTCAGATAATTGCAGGTCTTTTTTCTAGAGTTAATGAATTCGCTAAACGTTTTTACAATAGTATGGTAAGCAAACAACTTCCATCAAGCTTGAGTGACAAACTTTCGTTGATTGAGCGAGCTATTTGGTACAGTACCTATAGGAAAATGTGTGAAGATGTTTTTGTACTCATGTGTCTTGGGGAGTACCATACTGAGCACCGCCCTGGTTTTATACTTGCTCTTCCTAGAATTGAAGTACTATCGGATTCTCTTGAGCGTGTTTCAGTACCATTAATTGGGGATAGTTTGCTGGGTTTTTTGTCGAGACTGGATCGTGCTGTTCGTAGCAATGTGGAGTCTATTTTCGACTCTTTTTGGAGTGAGGTCTCTGTTTCTTTGGAGGGGGAAGCATTGAATGATGTTAGTTGTGGAGATTTTATCAATGTCCTAGATACTGCCGGTATTCCCGAGGTAGCGCCATCGGTAATTGTAACACAAAGAAAAGAAATAAGAGATACGATTAAACGTACAACATCGGGGATTATTACCGCCTCCGATCACATATTATCATCTTGGTCCCATCGTAAAGATGGGAATTCTAGTTATGGACTTTCCTCTGGTCAGATCGTAGCAGAAAGACATACGAGTAGCAATAATATTCCTGTCTCTGCTTGTGATGAGATAAATATTATTCGTGCTCCTGTTTGGACGCCACCAGTTTTTGATGAGGAGGATATTCTACCTTCTTCAGTAGAACCTTCCAAAGTGAATCTGTTGCCTTCTGTCGGACATTCTGGTGCTAGATCTTCTTTTGATCCAAGTGCAGCAAAAAGACATATTGGTAGCGATAGTGTATCTGTTGGGATGCCACCTGTTCTTGATGATGATCTACCTTCTTCTACAGTTTCGATTCCTTCCTATCTTCAATGCACTGATTCGCTGGGTGTTAATTTACA
>NZ_FKII01000079.1 GCF_900078745.1 Candidatus Ichthyocystis sparus
TTTCGAACAGGATAGTGAAACGCCAAAGCGCCGATGATAGTTATTTAACTATAGCGAAAGTAGGACGCCGCGAAACTTTTTAATGCATGGAGGGGCTTACGCCCCTCTTTTGTTTTAATGCTACAATTTTATTTTAATGCTACACACCTGTTTTGTCCTACTGAGAAGAATTTTTTCCAAAGTGCCTCCGTAGCTCAGTGGATAGAGCGACTCCCTCCTAAGGAGTAGGCCGCACGTTCGATTCGTGTCGGAGGCGTTCTTCTCTATTCTTGCTACTTCTTCTTCGTTAGTATTTTTTCAAATTCACACACTATCTGGCTGGCACCACTCAGTGCAGATACCTTCGCTTCTTTTCCTGTGTCAAGTACCCTGATGTCACGATCCTGCATGGTACGTTTTACTATGTTACTGGTACTGTCCAAACGAGACGCAGCCCTAACACAACCATATGTGCTAGCTTCAATGGAAAATTTTCCCAGTCGTCCCTCAGCTAAGGAAGGCCGGGATGTGTTAATTATAGATCGAACAATGTGCATCATGTTCATGTAATGCCTGATTCCCAGATGACACCCCCCCATAACTATAAACTGATAAAGCTCTTACTCGATGATATCATCTCTAATTAATGTTACCGAATGACTAGTGATCTTTGTAGTCCTATAACACCATTTTCGTAGGTACAATAATGCTAGATAATTAATTTGCAAGTTGTGAAGTAGCTCACTGGATTGTTGTTAATTAGCGGTAATAATCACTCATATTAATTTTTTTCATATATTTAACATGGATCTCTTCTCTGTTTTACAACTAGAATCTTTTGAAGATGAATTTCTAATCATGTTTAGCCACTTGGTTGGTGCTAGCATCGATGTTTCAAAGACTCTTTCAACCAGTATGGGTAATTGTAACGAAAACCCCGAATCCTTTAATGTTCACGGAGAGATCCAAAAATCCCTGGATATTTACTCACATGAGCGTTTTTGTGACATCCTGACGTATTGCCCCCAATTGCTTGCTATTGCCTCAGAAGAAAGCAAACATCCCGTATTTCAGTCTCATAGTGCTGATGGTACAAATTATATCCTAGCTATAGATCCCCTGGATGGCTCATCAAATTTGGATATGAATGTTTCTGTGGGTACTATTTTCTCCATATTTGTTGTTCCTGATAAACACCACGGTAAAATTAACTACAGTGATGAAATTTTTTTTCGTCCAGGAATAGAACAATTTGTGGCAGGATATTTTATCTATGGACCAATGACACAACTCGTTTTAACATGGGGCAATGGAACACATGTCTTCACTTTGGATAAAGATGAACTCGTATATCGCCTTTCTCAGCACTCTATAAAAATTCCAGAAACTACAAGCGAATTCTCAATTAATGTCTCAAATAGAAGATTTTGGTCAGAGCCAATAAAAGAATATGTTGAACAATGCTTGCTGGGTGATACCGGCCCGCGTAATCGCCACTTTAATATGCGCTGGGTTGCATCTATGGTTGCTGATATACATCGCTTGCTTATGAGAGGTGGAATTTTTCTCTATCCATCAGATTCTAGAGAAAAAACTAAACTCGGCAGATTAAGATTGCTGTACGAAGTTAGCCCCATATCCTGGATTGTAGAGCAAGCTGGAGGACTTACAACAGATGGTAATTGTCATTCACTACTTAGTATTGTACCAAACTCTATTCATCAACGAGTAAGTGTTATCGTCGGCTCTAAGGCAGAAGTGTCTTACCTTAAATCTATGTTTAGTGAGTGAAGATATGTCATCTGCAAATCTATTGTCTAATGCTATTCGTATTCTTTCTGTAGATGCTATAGAGAAAGCTGGGTCAGGTCATCCAGGTATGCCAATGGGAATGGCAGATATAGCCTACGTTTTATGGAATAAGTATCTTAGACATAATCCTAAAGATTGTAACTGGCCAGATCGTGATCGTTTTGTTCTATCTAACGGTCATGGATCTATGTTGCTGTACTCATTACTACACCTATCTGGATATGATATTTCCATAAGTGACATAAAATCATTTCGTCAGTTTAATTCCCTAACACCAGGACATCCAGAACATGGCCAAACTCCAGGGGTGGAAACTACTACAGGACCCCTTGGACAAGGATTTGCTAATGCTGTAGGCATGGCTTTGGCAGAGTTTTTATTAGCTAAAGAATTTAATCGTCCTGATCTAGAATTAATTAATCATAGAACATATGTTTTTTTAGGAGATGGCTGCTTAATGGAAGGAATTTCTCATGAAGCAGCTTCTTTAGCCGGAACATGGGGACTTAATAAACTCATTGCTTTTTGGGATGACAATGGTATCTCTATAGATGGTTCAGTTGAAAAATGGTTTACTGAGGATGTTAAGAAACGCTTTGAGTCCTACGGATGGTTGGTGATTTTTAGTGTCGATGGCCACGATATTGATGCAATAGATAAAGCTATTTCTAGAGCACATAAAGAGATACATAGGCCAGTCCTAATTTGTTGTCGCACCAAAATTGGTTACGGCAGCCCAAATAAAATAGGTACTGCAGAAGTCCATGGTTCTCCTCTAGGCTCAAGTGAAGTAGCAAAGGTTAGGTTACAGTTGTCCTGGCAGTACGAGCCGTTTTTTATACCAGAAGGTGTATACAAAGCCTGGGATGCTACCGATAAAGGAAGACATTCTCAGAAAATATGGGAAAATCTTTTTTCCAGATACAAGGAACTCTATCCAGATGATGCAGCAGAGTTATCTCGCCGATGGAGAAATGTTTTGCCAGACTCTTTTAATGAATGGTCACGCCAGCTTTTTACTAATGCTCAAAAAGATGAAAGAACTTTGGCAACCCGCAAATCTAGTCAGATTTGTATCGATGAGTGGACTAAACTTCTTCCAGAAATTATCGGTGGATCCGCAGACCTAACTCCCTCCAATCTTACTAAATGGCCTAATGCTGAGTCCGTGTCTAAGCAAACCCCAGGACGCTATATTCACTATGGTGTACGTGAGTTTGGATTATCAGCCATCATGAACGGAATAGCACTCCATGGAGGCTATGTTCCATTTGGTGGAACGTTTTTGACATTTTCAGATTACGCAAGAAATTCCATCAGAATGTCCGCCCTGATGGCAACTCGCTGCATATATATATTTACTCACGATTCTATAGGATTGGGTGAGGACGGACCAACACATCAACCAATTGAACATGTAGAATCATTAAGGTTGATTCCCAATATGATGGTGTGGCGACCCTGTGATCAGGCAGAAACATCCGCAGCTTGGTCGTTTGCATTGTCTTATTCTGGACCTACTGCCCTTATTCTTAGCAGACAAAATACACCACCCTTGGCTATTAAAGCTGACTATAGCAATGTATCCTGCGGTGCCTACATATTGTTAGAAGGACAAGGAAAGCCAGATGTTATTATAATTGCTACCGGCACAGAAGTAGCAATTGCCGTGGAAGCTAGAGCTATCTTACAAACTCGTGATGTTAATGCACGAGTTGTATCCATGCCTTCTACTACCGTTTTTGATAGGCAAACAGATATATATCGTGAATCCGTATTATTGCCAGGTGTCCCTTGTGTCTCTGTCGAGTCAGGAGTTACCAGAGGGTGGTACCGCTACTTTAGTGCTGGTGGTATAGCAATAGGCATTGATCATTTTGGCGCATCTGCCCCATGTGAAGTTCTATATGAGGCTTTTGGCTTAACTGCCTTGAGGGTTGCTGATGATACTTGCGATTTTTTATCATCAGCGCAGAAAAAAATTTTGAGAGAGATGGATTATGAGAAAGATACGGGTTGCTATTAATGGATACGGACGTATCGGCAGGAATATTCTAAAGTCTCATTTTGAGTACTATGACCACAAGAATATAGATATTGTTGCCGTAAATGACCCCTCAATGCCCTCAGCAGCTCATATTTTTACCCGCTACGATTCGGTTCATGGAAAATTCTCTAAAGACGTTTTTTGGTCAAAAGAGTCCGTGTTAAATGTAGATGGACAAGATATTCAATTTGTTGCTGAGCGTAATCCCCTCCTTTTACCATGGAAGAAACTAGATATCGATTTGGTCTTAGAATGTACCGGACGTTTTAATTCATTCGAACTTGCATCCAAACATATTGAATCCGGGGCCAAAAAAGTAATGATTTCCGCTCCGGCCGGTAAGGAAGTTGATGCTACAGTCGTTTTTGGAGTTAATCACCACTCCCTTAGAGCAGAACATAAGGTTATCTCCAGCGCCTCATGTACTACAAATTGCGTGGCAGCAATGGCTTTGCCATTACATAAGAGATTCGTTATTAAATACGGTCTGATGACTACAATACATTCATATACAAATGATCAGCTTCTAAATGATGGCTCACATACAGATTTTCGTCGCGCTAGAGCCGCTGGGCTATCCATTATTCCAACTAAAACCGGTGCCGCAGTTGCAGTTGGTCTGGTTATCCCAGAGTTGAACGGGAAATTAGATGGCTGTTCCGTACGTGTACCTACACCTAACGTGTCTTTAGTGGACCTGACATTTGTTGCTGCAGAGGAGGTTACACCCACTTCAATAACCGAATGCATGAAGGAGGCATCCGAAACAAATATGTCCCCTATCCTTCAGTTTAACGAAGAGCCATTGGTGTCAGTAGATTTTGTTCATAACCCAGCATCATGCATATTCGATGCCGGTCTAACTAAGGTCGTTTCATCTAACTGCGCAAAAGTTTTTGGGTGGTACGATAATGAGTGGGGTTTCTGTAATAGAATGCTAGATACAGCACACTATTGGTTTAGTTTATAGCATTAATATGTAACAACATCCTCAGGTACGGATGATTAAGATCGTCAATTGTCAAAGAGCAGTGCTCAAACTTAAGCGGTGATTTGAGCCAAGTCATGACAGCAGTTCTTAGTAATCCCTGTCTGATAAAATGCACAGTGGATTTGTTTCCCACTACTGCACTTGTATTTAGCATAACGTCTAACGTACTCTCCGTGCATTCTATCTGGTCTATGGCTATAATTCTGTCACCACTTCCAAGTCCAGCAGTCATTGCACTGCCGTCTTCAAGTACCTGGTCAATTGTTAAGCCAGGCTTGTTACTGGCAACAAAACTTACCCCAAGAGACGGAGTACTCTCACAAACTTTGGCGGCTTTATAACTAATTCCTACACTACTTAAAAGTGGCTCCCACTCTACATGATCATGATGATGAACAAGCCTTCTTATTACTTGGCTCGCATCTATACCAGTAACGTCAATAATTGCCCCATACCAATCCTCTTCCGACATTCCTAAATGATCACTACTACCATAACGAGCCCATAACTCTCTTAGAACATTGTCCAAACAATATTTCCCACCAGAACTTACCATAATGTAGCAGTTGGTGTACAAAGCAATGAGCTCACCCTTTTCATAATAACTAACCTGAGAGTTCAACCTGTTTTCTGGTGTCTGGTAATACTTTGTCCATGATTCAAAACTCGCCTCAGCAGCAGTTTGCTTGTCATACCCCGCATACGATTCCACCGCCTTAATAGTTTTGGCTAAGTAAAGTAAGTACTCTTCTGCCGTGGTTACACCAGACCTAACTAAGCTTAAATTTCCATAGTACGAAGTCATCCCCTCAAATAACCAGAGAAGAGATGTATAATTTTCTCTATCATAATCATACGTAACCAACTCCTTGGGCTTAAATAATTTTACCCACCACATATGAAAGTGCTCATGACTACATAGAGATAAAAAATCAATATAACGTTTACTTTGCCTATTGTTCCTTCCACATTGAAGACTTATACGAGGACAAATGAGAGATGAACTGCGACGATGCTCCAAACCTCCTATCAATTTATCAGAAGTTATTACTAAAAAGTAATACTCAGTAAGCACCTTGGGCGGTGATCCAAATATGTACTTTTGCGCAAGTATAATTTTAGAGAGCATCTGAATTATTGACTCACGGTCTATGTCCGCCCTAGTGGTTATTGCCATGTGATGAATAATGCCCTCTAAGTCCCAGGAAAACTGAGTTAGATTTCCCAACAACATAGGATGATCAATAAATTCATCATACCCAGCAGATACCCACGAATTATCATCTTTGTAGGGCTTCATAGCAGTGGCACAGGTCCAATCATTTTTGTGTTTTTCCCAACGTACTACATGAGCCTCATTTTCTAAATTTAGTACGCGAACAAAAGCAGCAGCCCCTACTATATGCGCGAACTCCTCCTCCAAAACACAAGTTCTAACACTCCAGTCCCAGGAATAAATTGTATAATAAAAAATGACAATATCACCCGGTTTGCTATTTACAGACCAGCTATTTTTATTAATCGTATGTACTGGCTCCTCGTGCCCATTGAGGGTCGCATATTTCTTTACAATATGCCTGGAGTGATTGCGTATCACGTAAGATCCAGGGGTCCATACCGGCAGGATAAATATAGTCGTACCAGATATGGCAGCGCACGTAACAGAAATGTCTATGTAATGCTTCTGTTCCTGAGAAAATGATAACCTGTACTCAATCATTGCTACCTCTCATCTAACCATGCCATTTGAATAGCTTCGAGTATTTTTTCACTACAATCACCACCCTCAGAATCAAAGCCATCAAGCTTAATTACCATATCCCTTAACTTGGTAAAACTTAAGCTCAGCGGATCAACTTCTGGATGATTTTCATATAAAGCAATTGCAATATCATTAACATCCATCCAATTCATGTGAAGTTACTCCATCTACTCCTTAGCATGATTGATAGTATACCTTGGAATTTCAACAATTATATCCCCTTTGTTTAGGATGGCCTGACACGATAGACGCGAATCTATCTCTACCCCCCAGGCACGATCCAATAAATCTTCCTCAGCTTCACTAGCAGGGCTCAATCCTTCCATGCCCTCACGTACCCACACATGGCAGGTGGTGCATGCACAGCATTTCTCACATGCATGCTCTATTTCTATATTATTGTTTAGCAAAGCATTACATATAGATACGCCGGGTTGAGCTTCAAAACATTCACCCTCAGGGCAAAGTTCCTCGTGAGGTAACACAATGACACGTGGCACCGTCTATCTCCCATGTGGTAGAGACATGTTTCTGGAAATTTGATTTAACAACCCAACTTCTTCTGAAATTATATTTACGTCAATTTCCATCATGTCATGGTTTTCTAAGTAGCTCTGTAGCGAATTACGATGCTTGACAATGCGCTCAATTAGCAAGATATTACTCTCATTCCTAGTTACATTTTGTGTAAATCTGTCAATTGCTTGTATCACTCTCCTAGCTTCTTGCACCTTCTCAACCTTACTCCTAAGCAACATGTCCTCTTCAAGCAATTTTGATGATTCCTCCTCCACAGATGAAGAAAGTGCCTCAGACCAACTAGTATCAAGCTGCTCAATATGGTCAGAACACAGCGATTCCGCCGTGACAGATAACAAACCATCAACGTCAATTTGAAAAATTACCCTTACACGAACCTCCCCCGCAATGCGAGAAGGTAACCCCCTTAAGTGAAATGTTCCTATTGAGTGGCAGTCATCCACGTGCTCACGCTCTCCTTGAAGCACCTTGAAGTCAAACCCTACCTGTCCATCCTTAAAGGTGGTGAAAATTTCTTCCTTGGCAGTGGGTATAGGTGTATGCTTGGGAACAATAACCTCCATCAACCCACCCATGACCTCAATTCCTAGCGACATCGGAGTTACATCAAGAAGAAGGGGATGTTTCTTGTCAGGAGAATTAAGTTGATGG
Organism: Candidatus Ichthyocystis sparus; assembly: GCF_900078745.1. Classification (GTDB taxonomy): domain Bacteria; phylum Pseudomonadota; class Gammaproteobacteria; order Burkholderiales; family 2013Ark19i; genus Ichthyocystis; species Ichthyocystis sparus. Next base: position 7,783 of record NZ_FKII01000079.1, read on the forward strand.
GCCTGTGCAGCTGCACCAATTGCAACCACCGTGTCAGGATCAATGTCGTTTAGAGGATCGTTTCCGAATAGATTCTTAAGTCCATTTACTACAGCAGGCATGCGAGTTGCACCACCAACTAATACGATTCCATCAAGATTGATAATACCACTTTGGTGTAACACTTTTTTTGATGTAGAAAAAGTTTTTTGCAGAATATGATCTGTTTTTTCTTCCAATGCTATACGTTCTATATCACCGTATATACACTCACCAGATTTAGTAGTTATATCATATGTTATTGAATCACTAAACGACAGTTGCTCTTTAATGAAACGTATGGCTATCCTGTAGTAAGACCATTCATCTAGTCTTAGCTCCCTATGTTTACTGCATAAAATTTCAAACAATGCCCGATCAAAATTATCTCCCCCTATGTTGGGATGTCCAGCAGTTGCAATAACTTCAAATATTCCCTCAGAAAGGTGAAGCAGAGAAATATCAAATGTTCCACCCCCAAGGTCATACACCATGAAGTAGCCCTGCTCCTCCTTTTCTAATCCATATGCCAAAGCAGCAGCAGTAGGCTCATTTATAATGCGTAATACCTGCAAATTTGCTCTATGCGCAGCTAATCTGGTGGCTTGTCTTTGAGGACTATTAAAGTGAGCAGGAACCGTAATTACAGCCCCACGGATGCTTTTCTTGAGATGGGCTAAAGCTCTGTCTTTAAGCACCCGCAGTATGTCAGACGAAATATCAATGGCAGATTTTCTGCCCTGGGGAGTATCAAAGTACGCATACGTACCATCTTGCTCCTCCTTATATGTGGCAGCTATATCCTCTCTTTGCTGTTCATCTAAACGACCAATGTAACGTTTGATCGATAAGAAAACTCTGTCAGATGATGAGTCTAGGAAAGCTAGAGCATCATGCCCTACGTAAACTCCATCTTCAGCATAGCAAACCGCAGAAGGTAGTAAAATATCATCCGCTTCACTATCGCTAGGAATAACATACGGCCCACTAGACTCCTCATAAGCCGCAATCAGAGAATTAGTGGTTCCAAGATCAATCCCAACTACCTCAGAATCAAATTCATCGTCGTAAGAATCTTCCGGTTCAGTAATGGATACAAGGTAAGACATTTTACTTAATCTTAGTAGGCATAGTGGTCGTAATTCTAACCTTTTTATCCTATCTATCAAGTAACTCAGTTAATCTCTGCTGCGTCTTGAGCAGAAAAGACCATTTCATGAAATTTTGTCTGGCATTATCCCAATTTGCCGATCTGATATCAGAGAATAGCTTATCCCTAAGGGATGATTCATCTTTGCTTAGTATTTCTGCTACTTCCATTCTTTGCTCATACGATCCATTAAATACCACCTCCTGCTGTTTCATATGCGCTTCCAAAAACTCAGTAGGAATAGATAATTCGTCTTCTAGGGTTGGAAGAGCAGAGTGTAACGACAATATGTAACGTATACGCTCAAATGGGTCCCTAAGTGTGTTGTAAGCACTATTTATGCGAGACGATACGTCGTCCTCAGAGATAATACGCCGGTCTGGATGGTGTTTTTGCTGCAAAGAATGCCAAGAATTACGTAAAGCATCAATATCAATATCCGGAGTTACAGGAAAACCAAACACTTCAAAGTAATTTTTGTTACTAAACATTGAAAGATTCACCACACCCACAATACGACTTTGCGTTTGGATTGATAAACTTAAATCCCTCATTTAATCCCTCACGCACAAAGTCTATCGTACTACCATTCAAGTAAGAAACGCTCTTGCTTTGTACAAACACAGATATATCACCAGATATAATCTCTACATCATCATCTCTTTTTTTATCAACATACTCAATCTTGTAAGCATACCCAGAACAACCTGTCTTCTTTATCCCAAAACGAACACCTACACCACTTCCTCGCTTACTTATAGAAGAGCGAATGCGAAACAATGCACTCTCAGTAAGATGAATATTGACCGACATATCATTCTGCAGCTACCGTAAGCGACTTATCCTCTTCCGGGTTTCCATTACCCGTCCATACTACTGCACAGTCTTCACTAGCTGTATCATCCCCGTCCTCTAATCTATTATTCTCCTTATAGTTGGCAACAGCAGCCCTGATAGCAGCCTCAGCTAGAATGGAACAGTGTATCTTAACCGGCGGAAGAGATAACTCCTCCACTATTACCGAATTTTTTATCTTGAGAGCATTGTCTATCGTTTTTCCCTTAATCATTTCTGTTGCTAAGGAAGAAGAAGCTATAGCAGATCCACACCCAAATGTCATAAACTTAACATCCTCTATGACAGAATCCTTCCCTACCTTTATCTGAAGCTTCATAACATCACCACAAGACGGAGCACCAACTATGCCAGTGCCAACACCCTTAGTTTCCTCCTGGAATGAACCAACATTCCTGGGGTTTTCGTAGTGATCCAGAACTTTGTCCGAGTAAGGCATTCTTTTTCCCCTTCTAATGAAAAGATATCCCAAAAATCAAATAGCACCCGCTAACCCTAGTGCGGAACATCCCACTGAACAGAATTTATGTTAACTCCATTTTTATACATTTCCCACAACGGAGACATGGATCTTAACCGTTCAACAGTCCGCTCCAGAGACTGTATAGTATAATCTACTTCTTCCTCAGTCGTGAAACGACCCATTGTTATGCGTATTGAGGAGTGGGCTAAGTCATTTCCTACCCCGAGAGCACGTAGTACATACGATGGTTCCAGGGAAGATGAGGTGCAAGCAGACCCCGATGATACAGCTATATCCTTTATTCCCATCATTAATGATTCCCCCTCAACATATCCAAAGCTGGCATTTATGTTGTGAGGTACCCTGTGATCCAAATCACCATTTATGAAAATAGCCTCCATCGAACGGAACGAATCAAGCATTTTCTTCTGGAAAGCAAGCATGCGGGTCCACTCCTCAGAGCATACCTTAACCGATATCTGAGCTGCTTCACCCATGCCTACTATTTGCGGAACAGGCAAAGTGCCGGATCTAAGACCCCTCTCATGCCCACCACCGTGAATTTGAGCTACTAAACGCACACGCGGTTCGCGTCTTACATACAATGCACCTATGCCCTTAGGTCCATATATCTTGTGTCCAGAGAAAGACATGAGATCAACTGGTAATTTTCTTAAATCTATTGGTACTCTCCCTAGAGCCTGTACAGCGTCAACATGGAAGATTATATTGCGCTCACGGCAAATATTGCCTATCTCTTCTATAGGTTGGATTACCCCAATTTCATTATTGACCAACATTATGGATACAAGAGACGTGTCAGGCCTTATCGAATCCTGAAGTACATTCAAGTCAATAATACCATTCTTGCTTGGTGTTATATAAGTAGCTGTGAACCCAGCTTTTTCTAGGGCACGCACGCTATCTAAAACTGATTTATGCTCAGTTTGAGAAGTGATAATGTGCTCCCCTCGATGTTTGTAAAATTCAGCAGCACCCTTTATGGCCAGGTTATTAGACTCTGTGGCACCAGAAGTCCATATTATCTCGCGGTGGTCAGCTCCAATTGCAGATGCCAATTGCTCACGAGCCTCCTCAACAGCAGACTCCGCGACCCAGCCGTACGAATGAGAACGACTAGCCGCATTACCAAACTTCTCAGTTAAGAAAGGCAACATCTTAGTGACAACCATCGGGTCAACTGGGGTAGTTGCTGAGTAGTCCATGTAAATTGGTAACTTCATCGTAACCACAATCCATATTCAAGTAGGGTTCAAGGGATATAGGAGTTAGGATGATACTCCAAAAAGAACAAATACCCAATAACTAAATACTACTAGACATAAGACATCCTGTAACAAGTTGCTACAGGATGAACTTACATGGATGCATGGGATCAAGTTGTTACATACTGTTTAATACCATTGCGGTATATTAGGACGTTAACACGTTGTGATGGCTGATCTACATCATTAACGCTTTTATCCCTATGCTTTTCAACTAAATCTTTTAAGCTCACAGACCTTAGATAATCTAAAATAATATTGTTTAGATTGTTCCATAAATCTTGTGTTAAACATTTTTTGTCTTCAGTTATTTCACCAAAGGACTCTGTCATTGCCGAGTCTATTGGTTCATCTACTGCTGTTACTATATCTGCAACAGTAATTTTATCCATTTGCCGCGCAATTATATAGCCACCTCCCGGGCCTCTGATGCTCTCAACTAACCCGTGTTTACGCAACTTTCCAAACAGTTGTTCAAGATAAGACAAAGATATTTTTTGGCGTTCGCTAATTCCTGCTAGTGTGACTGGACGATCCAATTCTCTTAACGCCAAATCAATCATTGCAGTTACTGCAAAGCGTCCTTTAGTTGTCAATCTCATGTGCCTCAGTCCTTAATAAAGCAAGCGCCAAGACACGCAGTGGAGGGTAGTGTTACTACTTTATTCGTTAGTTATAATTTAGTCAAATAATACTCATATTAAAAGAAGATTTTTTTTTAAAATAATGATTAATTTCGTTCAATTTAAAAGCATCTTATTGAAAGTATTTATATTATTTTTTTTGCATTAAAAAAATAACAATGTAAAAAACATGGTCTTTACGGATTTTTTGTGATTCATAAAACATCTTAATAATCGATAAATATCAATTACATACATAAAAACAGCTAATTATCATTAACCATGATATTACTAAGGGATTATATATATCATACCAGATGATATGGAATATGTTTTTATGTATATTTATCAATTAGTAAATTTATTCTTATACTTGGTGTTTTGATAAATTTTATTCCGAAGAGATAGTATTTTTTTCTATTAAATTTTAATTTTATTTCACGAATTTGGTATTATTTTTTTATATAGCAATAACACTTCAACAGTAAGAGCTAGTAAAAAATATTTTTATCTCATACGTAGAATAATTATGTTAATAAAATGGGTATTTGTTTATGCAAAGTAAATAAATGTTGAGCTATAGAGGAAGCTATACCTAAATTACCATGTTATAAAAAGGGACTAGTTATAGTATTTTTAAAATACCAATAGAATATGATTATCGTCGTAATTTATATTATAAATAGGAGTACATTTTTGTAATATTTAGAGGCTATATTTCTAAGTCTAACCAAATGCAAATGTTATTTTTTTGCTTCATCTTTTTTAGATATTCTTTATGCTTATGGTTGTCTTGGTCGGATGTAGATATTAATATTTGCTCCCTATTTTGATCTTTTTCATCTCTACAGTTGTTAATGCTAATTGAGTTTAGATTTAAGTTCTCTTGCCCTCTTGTCATTATTAGATATACCTGAGCAAGAAGTTCTGCATCAATAAGTGCACCATGTTTTTTGCTACGTTCGGTATTGTCAATATTGTATCTTTCTCCTAGAGCATCAAGTGAATTTTTTTTACCCGGATAAAGACTACGAGCTATTGTAAGAGTGTCAATTATACTACTACAGTAATCAGTTAGACTGCCTTTGTTATTTCTAATGAGTGCATCGTTTAGAAATCCAGTATCAAATGGTGCATTATGTATTACTAGATCTGCATCAGTTATAAATTCAATAAAGTCATCAATTATGTCCTTTTCTAGAGGCTTGTCTTTTAAGAATTCTAAAGTTATACCATGAACGGCAATTGCACCGGGATCTATGTCACGCTGTGGATTAACATAGGAATGAAAGTGGTTCCCAGTTCTTTTGCGACGAATAATTTCTACACCTGCTACCTCTATTAGCCTGTGCTTACGACGATCAATGCCAGTAGTTTCAGTATCAAGTACAATAATTCTATCAGCCATTCTACTATCCTTGGTTTGTAATGCATTTTTCCGCTGCAGTTCGTGCTAATTGATCTGCACGTTCATTGAAATAGTTGCCATTGTGTCCTTTTACCCAGTTCCACTCAATCAATAATTTTTGGTTAAGAACGTCCAAATTTTCCCACAGTTCTTTATTTTTAACGCTCTTTTTATTAGATGTGCACCAACCATTTTTTTTCCATTTGTTAATCCATTGGGTTATGCCAAGCCTCATATATTGCGAATCGCTAAATAAAGAAATTTTTTGCGGGTGGTATGTAGTTGCTATTTTTAATCCTTCTATGGCAGCACAAAGTTCCATCCTGTTGTTAGTTGTGGACTTGTTAAACCCAAAATATTCAAATGTACTCTTATCAACTACAATAATTGCAGCCCATCCACCTATGCCCGGGTTTCCCAAGCACGATCCATCAGTGTAAATTTCAATACACTCAATTGACATAAATGTTTTCCTATTGAAATACTAGCCATCAATCTCGTGTCTGCAAATAGTATCCAGACCACGTCCTTGGGGCCTGTTTTTTTTCCAGGCATTTTTCATGACGAAAGTCATACCAGCTACCTCTTTTATGGCGCATACTATGTAGATAGATCCAGTAAATGGCCACCAACGGTTTCCTACGCGCTCCAAGAATTCTAGCCGGTTGTACCATACCTTGTTGTAGGTTAAGGGTCTATAGCAACCAAAAGACCCTTGAGTAATGTGTAAGCCTAGCTCCTTCATCCAGTCTTTGACACGACTTAAAGGTAGCCCACGGTTTGTGCTTTTATGAATTAACTGATGTATACCCCAAAAACTCCATGGATTAAATGAGGCAATTACTATGTGCCCTCCCGGACGTAATATACGCTGTGCCTCCTGTAGTATGCCCTTAGGGGAAGAAGAAGATTCCAGAATGTGCGGTAGAATTACTAAATCTATTGAATCTGACATCAAAGGTATATAGTCAAATTCTGCCAAAATAGAGGGCTCACCTTGAGTGTCTAGGGAAATTTTATGGAGGATGCGACTTTCCTGCAGAAGACGAGCATTTTGACTCATGCCCATTTGTAAAGCGGAGTCTCCAAAAATGTGGTAAATAATCTTGTCAATTTCTAATTGCTCCCACTCTTGGAGAGATTTTATGCTCAGTAGCTCATACTCACGTGTTTTTATATCGTCAATCATAGGAGTTTCGATTTATTATGAACCATTGGCATATTACAGAGATTCCATCCTTACAAGATAATTATATATGGGTAATGCATGATTGCTACCATGCATTAGTTTTTGATCCTGGTGAATCATCAGTAGTGATTGATTTCTTAGAAAAGGAAAAGTTGCTTCTGCTGTCAATTTTGTTAACTCATCACCATGCTGACCATACTGGTGGTGTTGTTGATTTGGTCAAGCTTTATGGCTCTGTCGTGTACTGCCCTCCTGACCCTCGGTTCCCAAGTTCATACAACAGAGTATCTGGGGGCTTAGATTTTTCGTGCGGCCATAATCAGCACATTTCTTTTCAAATCATACCACTTCCTGGTCATACACGTTCCCACATTGCCTATTATTCAGAACCACTACTTTTTTGTGGAGATGTTTTGTTTGCCGGGGGATGCGGCCGGGTTTTCGAGGGCACCCATAAACAAATGCTGGATTCACTTATGCTTTTAGCAAATTTGCCTGATGAAACAAAAGTCTTTTGCGCCCACGAGTATACACAAAATAATCTTCGTTTTGCCCAATTGGTTGAGCCGTATAGTAAAGACCTGATTGATAGAGTCAATAAGGTCGATAAATTACGCAAAGAGGGAAAACCTACAGTCCCTTCAACAATACTAGAAGAAAAACTAACCAATCCTTTTCTGCGCTGTGATTGTGAGCCAGTTCGTAAATTTTCCCAAGAAATAAGTGGTACCCCGTGCAATACGGCACTTGAAGTCTTTTCTGCCTTAAGGATACACAAGGACCAACTATAATAATTCAAGGATCGACTATAACCAGTGATTACACGTGCGAGTTTTTTTATATATTTTCGTACATCCGTGTTCGGATTTTAACTACAAATTCATACTAAAATGCTTTGAGTTTAAATACTTGATGGTTTCCTGCTGATATTCGCGATACAATACCGTCGTGCGCTTCTTAGTGTATTGAGGTCTTTGTGTCCCTATTGGTTCAAAAGTACGGTGGTGCTTCTTTGGCGTCATGTCAGTGCATCAAGGATGTGGCTGCTCATATTGCGGGTACCGTTGCCGATGGTCATTCCGTGCTTGTGGTTGTATCTGCTATGGCTGGAGAGACGAAGCGCTTTCTTAACATGGCACGTCAATTCTCATGTGATCCAGATCCACGTGAACTGGCTGCCCTCCTGTCTTGCGGTGAGATAATGTCAGCTGCTCTTCTTTCCGGCGCTTTGCGCGAGATCGGTCTGGATGCACGTAGTTACTCAGCTTCTCAGTTGGGCGTTAGGGGGCGAGGTCACCACCTAAATGCCCAGTTAGGTTCTATTGATCTGGGATTAATCAAACATAAAATGTCTTCCGGTGAAATAATTGTCTTAGCTGGATTCCAGGCAGTTAACGATGTTGGTGATGTTGTTACCTTGGGTCGCGGTGGATCTGATTTGAGCGCCGTTGCCCTGGCTGCTACCTTGGGTGCTGATGAATGTCAAATCTTTAAAGATGTGGATGGAGTTTTTACGGCTAATCCGCATGTTGTATCTTCTGCACAGTTGATTCACTACATGGGAATTAGGGAAGTTGTAGGCATGGCTGAGTCTGGTGCTAGAGTTGTCCAGTTGCGCGCCGCCTCGTGTGCTGAGCGGAATAAAGTAAATTTGCGAGTGTTGTCCAGTAGTTTTCCCAGGGATTTTTCTGGAACAAGTATCTATCCAACCAGTAAGAGTAATCCTAAGCAGTGGGTTGTGGGAATTTCATGTTTCGATCACCAATCCAAGTGGAATTTTCAGTTTACACCGGCAGCGGAAGCTAGTTTTACGCAATTTTTGCGGCACCTTTCATCCAGAGCAATTTCTTTTCATGCAATAGTTCAGAACAGACGCGCCTCATCCATTAGCATGTTTTTCCTAATTAATAGATCAGAATCTCCATTGGTGTCAATTGCGGTAGACAAAATTTTGAAAGGTGCATGTTTTAGTGTGGATGTAGAACATCATTGGTCTAGGTTGTCAGTTATAGGTTGTGACCTGGTTTCCCATGTTGAAACTCATCAGTTGGTTTTGTCTGTACTATTGCAGCACGAGATTACAGCAGACATACTCTTAATGACCGAAACGCAGATGAGTTTTCTTCTACCAAGTACAGATCTAAATCGTGCTTTGGATGTTTTGCATGATGCTTTGGAACTATCTAGATCTTCTTGTGAGGAGGAAGTAATAAGTGGGGCATTTTGAGCATAGACTACCAGCTGTCTTAGTTCTATCTACTGGAGAGTATTTTTTGGGCTACTCCTGTGGTTGTTCTGGATCATCCGTTGGGGAAGTTGTATTTAATACCTCTATGACAGGATACCAAGAAATACTCACTGATCCGTCATACTGTCGGCAAATGGTAGTTTTTACTAGCCCACATGTTGGTAGCACCGGTGTTAATTTATGGGATTATGAATCTGATCGAGTACATCTATCTGGAATTATAGTCAAAGATCTCGTTAAGTATCCGTCTAATTGGCAAATTACTTGCTCTCTTTCACAGTTTTTGCTAGACAATGGCATAGTTGGGATTGAGTCAGTAGACACTAGGGCTCTTACCATATTGTTGCGTAACGGAGGTTCTAGACCTGGTTGCATCTATTCAGGACAAGATGCTCATCTTACTGAAAAAATTGATGAGTGCTTGTTGATGGCTAAAGAATTTGGCAGTTTAGTCGGTGTAGATTTATCTAGTTTAGTTACGTGCTCGCATCCAGTTCATTGGAATTATCATCCAGATTGTCAGGCAAAGGGACGCCCTAGTGATTATCGCGTCGTTGTTTTAGATCTAGGCGTGAAGAGGAGCATACTGAACTCCTTAGCGTACAGTGGTTGTGATGTCATTGTCCTTCCTGCATCTACTTCGGAAGAAAAGATTTTTTCATATAATCCAGATGGCGTTGTTTTATCTAATGGCCCTGGTGATCCTTCTGCATGTTTGGAAGTTATAAATCTGGTTAAAAAATTAATCATAGCTCGTATGCCTTTGTTAGGTATATGCTTGGGTCACCAAATATTGGCAATTGCTAATGGCCTTAAGGTTAGCAAAATGTGCTTTGGTCATCACGGCGTTAATCATCCTGTTAAGGATGTTTCAGATGGCAGGGTTTTTGTTACTGCTCAGAACCACTGCTTTGTTGTGGATGAAGAGTCCATTTCTAAATCGCAGTGTTGTCAGGTTACCTACCGCTCACTTTTTGATCAGTCCATTCAAGGGCTGTCATACAGCAATTTTTGGGGTATGTCGTTTCAAGGCCATCCTGAGGGCGGTGGTGGTCCTCGCGATTTGTGTCACTTTTTCAGTAACTTTGTAGCCCTAATGGCCAAATTTAGAGGATGGAAATCTACTTATGCCTCGTAGGAATGATATTAAGTCAATTCTAATTATAGGTGCTGGTCCAATTATTATTGGTCAAGCTTGTGAATTTGATTACTCCGGGGTTCAGGCATGCAAATCTCTCAGAAAAGAGGGATATCGCATAATTTTGGCAAATTCTAATCCAGCAACTACCATGACCGATAGCGGAGTAGCCGATGTGACGTACATCGAGCCCCTGGTTCCTTCTGTTATCGAGAAGATTATACAAAAAGAACGTCCTGATGCCATATTACCTACTATGGGGGGCCAAACAGCCTTGAATTGTGCTGTGCTATTGGCAAAAAGCGGTTGTCTTGATAATTATGGTGTAGAAATCATTGGCGCTCGCCTCGATGCTATTGAGAAGGCAGAGGATCGTCAAATGTTCAAGTCTTGTATGGAGCGCATTGGACTCGAATCAGCTAGATCAGGTATGGCACATAATATGGATGAAGCGCTAGCCATACAAAGTGAAATAGGTTTTCCTGTTGTTATTAGACCATCTTTTACTCTAGGTGGGTCTGGAGGCGGAATTGCCTATAATGCTGAGGAGTTTCTATCTATAAGTGAGTTGGGGTTCTCTGTTAGCCCAGTTCATCAATTGCTCATCGAAGAGTCATTGCTTGGATGGAAAGAGTTTGAGTTAGAGGTTGTCCGTGACTGCAAAGATAATTGCATTGTTGTGTGTGCCATAGAGAACATAGATCCAATGGGCATCCATACTGGTGATTCTATGACTATTACGCCAGCTCAAACACTTACAGATAGCGAATACCAGCGCATGAGGAGGTTTGCTATAGCCGTTTTGAGGGAAGTTGGTGTAGATACCGGTGGTTCTAACGTTCAGTTTGCCGTTAATCCACAAGATGGGAGAATGGTTGTTATAGAGATGAATCCGCGCGTATCTCGTTCTTCTGCTCTCGCTTCTAAGGCAACCGGTTTTCCCATAGCGAAAATTGCCGCTTTGTTGGCGGTTGGATACACCCTTGATGAGCTGTCTAATAATGTTCTTGGCGTAAATATACCATCTTCCTTTGAGCCTTCCATAGATTATGTAGTAATAAAGATTCCACGTTTTTCCTTCGAGAAATTTCCATTAGCCAGCGATCGCCTAACTACACAAATGAAATCCGTTGGTGAAGTTATGGCTATTGGCTCTACCTTTGAAGAATCATTTCAAAAGGCTCTTCGTAGTCTTGAGAGGGGGGTAGATGGATTTGAAGAAAGAACGAGGGATTTAGAAGTTTTGATGCGCGAACTAGTGGAGACAGGTCCTCTACGAGTACTGTATGTTGCTGATGCATTGCGTGCCAAGGTGCCATTAGAGGAAGTATTCCGCCTGACACGTATTGACCATTGGTTCCTATCTCGCATAGAAGAGTTAGTGCGTATAGAGTCAGTGACGAAAAATCTACGCCTTGACGATTTTGGGGCCGAAGATATTTTGTTTTTAAAACAGCGGGGTTTTTCTGATCTTCGTATATCTACCCTAATTGGTTGTTCTGAACAGGAGTTTCGTGAACGACGCTTCAAATATAATATCCATCCAGTATTCAAACAGGTGGACAGTTGTGCTGCCGAGTTTCCTTCAAGTACTCTTTACCTATACTCAACATACCAAAGATATGAAGAATATATCCCAGATGATAATGACAATAGGGTATTGATTTTGGGTGGAGGTCCTAATCGTATTGGACAAGGGCTCGAGTTTGACTATTGTTGTGTGTGCGCTGCAGGCTCTCTTCGCGATCACGGATATAAGACCATAATGCTAAATTGCAATCCCGAAACCGTTTCCACTGATAGTGATGTTTCTGATTGCCTGTATTTTGAACCACTAACCCTAGAAGATATATTGGAGGTTGTACGCGTAGAAAAACCACTGGGTGTCATAGTCCAGTTTGGAGGACAAACACCGCTTAACCTAGCCTGTTTGCTGGAGGCAAATGGTGTTCCTATCTGGGGCACGTCACCAGACATGATAGATTGTGCTGAAGATAGGCAGAGGTCAGGTTTTATGCTTTCTTCATTGGGGTTGCGCCAACCAGAAAATCGTATTGCTAGAACAGCAGAGGAAGCTATATATTTGGCAGATGAGGTTGGATATCCTTTGGTCGTTAGACCTTCTTATGTTTTGGGTGGTCGTGCCATGGAGATAGTTCATCGTTCTGAGGATTTGCTGCGCTACATGGATGAAGCCGTAGTAGTTGCTAAAGACTCACCTATTTTGCTTGATCGTTTTTTGAATCATGCCATAGAGGTTGATGTTGATGCAGTGTCTGATGGTAGAGACGTCATTATTGGCGGTATCATGGAGCACATAGAGGAAGCTGGTATCCACTCAGGTGATTCATCGTGTGTCATGCCAACCAATTCATTGTCTGATGAATTGCTGCTGGAGTTGAAACGTCAGACTATATTGTTAGCTAAGGCTTTCAATATTGTTGGCTTAGTGAATGTGCAGTTTGCTATACAAAATGGTGATGTTTATGTGCTTGAAGTTAATCCTCGCGCTTCTCGTACAGTTCCCTTTGTATCACGCGCTGCTAATTGTTCTTTGTCTAGGATTGCTGCACTATGTATGGCTGGTGTTTCTCTTGTTGAGCAGGGCTTGGATTGCGATGTGTCCTTGCCACATGGCTATTATTTTGTTAAGGAGGTGGTTTTTCCGTTCGCTAAGCTTTTGGGAGTAGACACTATCCTAGGACCAGAGATGCGTTCTACCGGGGAAGTGATGGGTGTTGGTACTAGTTTTTCTGAGGCTTTTGTTAAGTCACAGTTGGCTAGTGGGAAGGAGTTGCCATCTTCTGGTGTTGCTTTTCTTAGTGTTAAAGACTCAGATAAGACACAGGCAGTTCATATTGCTGCGGCATTAAGAGAAATAGGGTTTCATTTGGTTGCTACTTCTGGCACGGCCGAAGCCTTGAGGGACGCAGATATACCAAGTAAAAAAGTAAATAAGGTTAAAGAGGGCCACCCACACATTGTGGATATGATAAAAAATGGTGAGATTGATTTTATTTTGAATACAGTAGATGAGAGGGTGTCATCCATCGTGGACTCACGCTCTATACGAACCACTGCAGTATCCAAATCAGTTGTTGTTTATACCACTATAGAAAGCGCTGCAGCGGCATGTCAAAGCCTCCTAGCATCATCTGTGATAGATGTATACAGCATGCAGTCAATACACATGTGCTAATCTAAATATACTCTATCGCAAGTATGTCGTAGCTTCTTATTCCGGCAGGTGCTTCTACTTCGGCTGTGCTGCCTACATGCTTTCCTATAAGAGCACGAGCTAATGGCGAGTTTATTGATATCTTGCCATTTTTTAGATCAGCTTCATCTTCTCCTACGATTTGATACTGCACCTTTTCCTCTGTGTCTAGATCTAGCAGAGTTACCGTGGACCCAAAGACGCATTCTTCACACTTTATTGCTGAAGGGTCTATAACTTCAGCCATGGAAAGCTTAAGCATAATTTCTTGAATACGCCCCTCAACAAATCCTTGACGCTCTTTTGCTGCTTCATATTCAGCATTTTCTGACAGATCACCATGTGCCCTGGCCTCCTGAAGAGCCAATATAACGCTAGGCCTTTCAACATATTTTAGCCTATACAACTCCTTTTCTAGTTCTTCAGCGCCACGTTTTGTTATAGGAAATCGTTTCACAGACCAGTCCTTACAAGATATAAATTTTCATAACCCAGCAAGCATTGCTTTAGCATCCTCATACTGCTTACATAAACGATCAACAAGATCATCTATCTTTGGAATATCAGTAATTGCTGCAGCTCCGTGTCCAGCACTCCATACATCCTTCCATGCCTTCTTGTCCCCATCAGCGTGTTTTTCCGCAACATCACTAAAACCAAACTCTTTCGAATTTTTTGGCATATTGCTTGGGTCTAATCCAGCAAGTTCGATTGATTTTTTAAGGTAATTTGCTGGGATACCTGTAAAGTACGAGCTCATTACTATACCTGATGTTCCTGATGATACTATTTGATCTTTATATTCCTGCGGTACCAGAGTGTCTTGTGTTGCTATGAATCTGGTTCCCATGTAGGCAAAATCAGCACCCATTATCCTGGCTGATAAAACATCTATACCAGAAGATATTCCACCAGCCAATACGATTATTCCTTTATACCACTGTCTTGTTTCTGCTATAAATGCGAAAGGATTCAAAGACCCTGAGTGTCCACCAGCACCAGAACATACCAAAATAATTCCATCTGCACCCGCTTCAGCAGCTTTTTCGGCATGCCTCTTTGATATGGCATCGTGAAAAACTAGTCCTCCCCAGCTGTGAACTTCAGGTAATACTTCCTTTGGTGCTCTGAGGCTAGTTATTACTAGCGGAACCTTGTGTTTTGCAATTACCTTTAAATCATGTTCTAAACGCTTATTGGAAGGATCAAGAATTAAATTAACTCCGTAAGGTGAAACTATGGAATCCGGGTTTTTTTGCTTTTGCTCTGTGCAAGCTTCCTCAATTTTGCTGCACCACTCAGTTAATTGTTCCTCAGGACGCGCATTAAGCGAGGGGAAAGTTCCTATTACACCAGATAGGCATTGTTTAATTACTGTTTTATAGTTAGATACTATAAACATAGGTGAACAAATAACAGGTATACGATATGCAAACTTAGTTTTTGCCGGCGAATAAATCATGCATTCTCCTATGAAATTTATTACTTTTAAAAAGTTAATTCTTAATAGCAACTTTTACCTTAGGTGTGCTACGGGCACGGCGCAAAATTAGCTACGGCGACTACTGCTAGCCCGTATTATAACAATACAGCTTATCTTTTGGGGTAGGTACGTTTACTACTCAAATGCTATCGGGATATTAGCTTTCATTATGGATAGAGACAGCTACCCACCCACCACCTTGACATAAGAATGTTTTTTTATCAAGGGCCGCAATACTTAGGAAAGCATCTCTTGCTGCTATCTTACGTACTACCTAAATGGTAGCTATTGGTATTGTTGAGAAATTATTTATATTTTTACAACTATATGAAATTAGTAACTATGTTTTGTGTTAGTTTGCTTTTTTATGGCTACAAGAGTAGTGTTTTTATTTTGGCATAAACACAAAAAACTCTTGCTGCAAGGCATGTCCGTAAAGACATACCTCTTGCTAAATTCCACGTAATAGTTACCACTGCCGTATTATTGAATCCAAATCCCTGCGGCTAGCAACCGGATTCTTATGGCTATAGTCGTCGTGCAATGGCACTACACTTATCAGTGTGCACCATTGTTGTACCCGCATTTGTTAACAGATGGTAACTACAACGTTGCCAAGTTATTTGCCTGAGTATTTCATGTTCATTTTTGGTTGCTAGGTAAGTGAGACCAGAGCGTTCCCCCTTTGCGTTTGTCTTCATATACACGCTTGTATATGGTTTCATGACTTATACGGAACTTACCGTGCTCTTTTAGGTGGGTTGCTATTTTTTCTGGGCTCCATCCCTGTTTTAATTTTACCTGAGCAAATTCCCAAGCTTGAGGGCTGACACGTCTACCGTTGGAACAGCTAATTTTTGAACGTTGGCGTGCTTTTTCCTGTGCTTGTCTGGGCCTGTAACCACGCTGGCCCTTATTTCTCTTAATTTCTCTGCTTATTGTTGATATGCTTCTGTTTAATAAATGAGCGACTTCTGTTATAGAGAAACCTTTTTGGCTTAGCTCATATATCATGAATCGCTCTCTTTCATTGATATGAGAATACTTCATAGTCTTCCCCCATTACTACAATACTAGTAGGTAACATCATGTGTGTAATGTACATTACCTGTTTATCATAATGCTAACTTTTCTGGAAGAAAAAAGACTACATTTTTCTACAACGAGGAAAAAAATTATGCCATACGGATAAGCTTGTCGGTGTTTTTAGGTGAGATATTTAGGTACATCTATATTATGCTTATCAAGACATTCATATAGTGCTAGGGACATTTTTTGGCATACTAAAGCTATATTCTTCTTCTTTGCAGGAAGCGTGTCTACATTCGTAATAATTTGAATTAGAATCATTCTGCCCTTGGAGAAAGCAGTACTGTGGAAGTCAGATACCAAATGTGATGTCTCTTTGTCACGTGCGCGGAATAGTAGATTTCTAAACTCCTCTACCAGATCGGCATGTATCATCTGGTCACTATATACCTGAGAAGGGATGTGGCTTTCTATTATGCTATATTCCTTCTTTATATCATCTTCCTTCATGGGCCACGTAGGACCACTGTTGATTTTTCCTGTAAACCATTGCAGGAAGGTTTTGCAATACTCAGGTATCGATTTCTCGTTTTTTGCATTGGCGTGTTTTCTGTTATCTATGAGTAAGGATTCCACCTCCATTTTGTGAAAAGCGTTGAGCAGGGAATCTATCCATTTTTGATGTGAGCTTAACGTAAAAAGACACTTGTACTCTCCAAGAATGCCAATGCTCCTTTCCTTAGTTGCTATCCTGAACACATGTGTTTTAAGATGTGATAGCATGTTGCTGGATAAACAGTACAATATTTCAAACGAACACTCCGTTTCAGAGAGAATGCTCTTAGAGAAAGTGGACCTACAGCAGCTCTCTAGATCCGTTAAGCTTTTCTTTATGAGCGAGCAATCAGATAACAAGCAGCGGCGATTTTTCTGTATCCGCAAAGTTGATTGAACTATATCCATGAGAATCTTAGAAAACTGACGATGAAAAATTTCTAGCAATGCTCCATTTGCATCCGCCTCTATGCGATGAGGTACTTCCTCAAGAGAGTGATTGCGGCCAGAATATGAATTTGTCCTAGAATAAACCGACACGCGTCCCATGCTAGGGACATGAGAGCAACCTAGCTCAATCTTTTTTTTGGATGTCATGTTGCTTAGTATTTGTTCTTGTTGCATAATCACCCCGCCTTTCACAACTCTACAATCAGTATGCAATACCAAACAACAACATACCTACACGTAGTAAACGTTCATCCCAGATTCTATATGTTCATCCTAGATTCTATACAGATGGACAGAATATTTATATGAGGACTAAGCCTACGTAAGTACCCTATCACATCTCATAGCTCATCGCGTGTTGCGTATTATGAATTTACTAATTCTACCGCCTAGATAACTATTAGGACATAGACCTAATAGAACAACCTAATATTTGTACTTAATATTTCTACCTAAATATTTAAATATATTGTTTGGTAACCGAATAGACTGGTACTGTGGTTACCAAGATTGTTTCAAGGATAGTATTAGTGATCTTATTGGTGTAATGCTTACAGGGTATTGGTTAATTATTTCTACATTCTTTCTTATTTTTTTTAGAAATAAAATGCTTATTTCACCTGAAATTATTATCGGAGACAAATTCTTGGACGTAGCTAGGTGTTTTCTCTTGGGTGAAAGTTTCTTGTGTTCCAGGATGTCGTCTATTTCGTGTTTTATAAATTTTTGCCATTTTCCTCTATCTAGTGTTGGGTTGAAAACAACATCTAAGGGAATGCTAAATTTATTACATCTTTCTAGCGATATAGGTAGGATATTTTGTTTAATCCAATATCCGTAATAGCGAATACAATGGATCCTTTGACACAAGATTCCTTGAGTGTTTGCCTCTCGTAGTTCAAAATGGCTCTTATTGCCTAGTAATTCGGCTATTATTGTGAACAGGTATCCTCCTAGTTTTTGGTGTAGTAGGGTGGATGTATCGACTGTGGTAGTTTTTCTGGGTAGAATCGTGACAAATCCATCTATAATTTCCTCTAAATACTCAACGTGTATGAGGTAACTTAGTTCGCTTTCTTGCAAGCGTTGGGTTAGAGGGTGTTGGGATTTATGCTTAGAGAAGCGTTCAATTTCAGTTTTCCACCACAGTAGTTTGTGGTAGCTGGCAGTTTCGCTCTGTGATGTTAGTGCGGTTTTGTCCCATTCTTGGATAAGTTCGCAGAATGTTTGGAGGTATTGTAATTTACTGTTTTTTATGTGTCTGAATGCGTAGTAAAAATCTGATCCGGGTGTTGTTAGTGATGCTCCGAGACATATGATTGGTACTTTCATTATGTTCTCTTGATTATGGTGGGATTTGTAAGTTTATCAGAAACTTGTTGTTAGATTTTTGGGCCACTTGAATTTATAAGGTTGTTTTTTTTAGTAGAATCGTTAGTTTTTATGATTTCTTTTGTGGTGTTTTAGTTTCGAATAATTTAGGTTTGTTTTGCCTTTTTAGAAAAATTTAATATAGGCAAGAGCGAAGGTGGCGGAATTGGTAGACGCACTGGATTTAGGTTTCAGCGCCTTGCGGTATGAGGGTTCGAGTCCCTTCCTTCGCACCACTTGCTCCACAAGAAGGTGGTTTAGTCACTGTGTTTTAGGTAAGGGGTGTGCTGTGAGTCTTGTTCTTCAGAGTAGTGATGGTGTGTCGAATGAAGTCGATAATCAAGCTGATCTTGATTCACCTCTATATCGTTCTTTTGAACTATTTGTTGATGAGGACAGTGTTTTTTCGTCTGTAGAAGAGGAATTAAGGAAAATAGCTAAAACTGCTAAATGGCCTGGTTTTCGGCCTGGCAAGGTCCCTCTTAAGATGATTTCCAATAGGCACCGGGATTCTGTTTTACATGAGGTTATTAGAACTTCTCTAAACATGAAGTTGCGCCAGAAGATTAATGATGAATCGTGGCTAATGTGCAAGCTTATATCAGCTGATTTATTTACCCATAAAGAGGGTGAGGGTTGGGTATTTAAGGTCGAGATTGAGATTTTTCCAGATTTGGACTTTGAAGATTGGCAGGATATCAAGGCTACTATTTACTCTTGTGAGGTTCAACCTGGAGATGTGGATACTGCTATTACTCGTCTTAGGAAGGGTATGGCTGATTTGGTTGATAAGGATGGTCCTGCTACTTCTGGAGATTGTGTTTTTATAAAAGGGGATGTTTATTTTTCTGAAAAGGAGTCTGGTGAGATTGTTCAGCGTCCGTTATCAGTGATGGTTTCTCTAGATGATCCTAGTGAATCTTTACAATCTAGTTTGCTTGGTTCTGAAGTTGGTGACAAGCTCCATTTGAATTGGGTTCCTCCTGTTTCTTGGCAAGGAGTTCCAGCTGGTGTAGATGCTAGGCTTGAGGTTTTGGTAGATGCAGTTAAGAAGCTAAGTGTTCCAGATGTTGATCGGTGCTTTTTGGATCGCTTAGGCTTACCGGAGGAAGAAGGTGAGGAAAACATGCGGGAGGAGATTTTTAGTTTGCTGTCTTTTCACGCTGAGAAGATGTTGGCGCAGTGGACAGAGATGTCGTTTTTTTGCGGGCTCATGGAGAAGATAAAAATCGTCATACCAAAATCAATAAAGGAAGATATATCAAAGAATTACATGGCATATTTGCAGCGCAATCATTTTGCTGCACGACGTTTGGGAGCTGTTTCTAATCTACAAAAAGCTAAGGACGACTTCTTGGATCCTGTTTTTGTAGATTACTTAGGTTTTAGAGAAGTCTTGACCGTTTTGTTAACTAGGAGTGCTAATTTTACTGTTTCTGGAGAGGAGCTTAAAGCTGCGATGCTTGAGGAGATGAAGTTTAATCCTTCACAGAATTTGTTTAAGGACTCTAGAAAGTTGGATTTACTCACTAGTTTGGTACGTACATCACTACTTATGAAGAAGATTATTTTTTGGTTAATTGAGCGTTGTCAAACTTCTAAGCATGTTTTTGATTTTGAAGAATTATTGAGAATTGAATCGTCAGCTGAGCCAGACTTAGAGTATAGAGCACGTATTGAAAGTGTTTCTTTCTGCTAGTCTTTATCTAGTACGAGATATCGGTTGTGTCTTATAACGGGCACTTTGTAATAACAGGAAAAATTATTATTGAGGACTTTATGAGTTTTTTTTCTGAGGACAATGAAATTAAGAATTTGAATTATGTGCCTATGGTCATAGAGCAGACCGGTCGAGGTGAGCGTGCGTACGATATATATTCACGCTTACTGAAAGAGAGAGTTGTGTTCCTTGTTGGCCCTATAGACTACATGAGTGCTAACTTGATTGTGGCACAGCTTCTTTTTTTGGAATCAGAAAATCCAGATAAGGACATATTTCTTTACATAAATTCTCCTGGCGGTAGTGTAACTGCGGGTATGGCTATCTATGACACTATGCAGTTTGTAAAGTCTGATGTTAGTACTTTGTGTACTGGTCAGGCAGCTAGCATGGGTGCTTTTTTACTAGCTGCAGGCGCTAGTGGCAAGCGTATTTGTTTGCCTAATGCCAGGGTTATGATTCATCAGCCATTAGGTGGTTTTCAGGGTCAAGCATCAGATATAGAGATTCATGCCAAGGAGATACTTTATCTGCGGGAGCGTTTGAATGGTATATTGTCAGAGCATACCAAGCAGTCTATAGCGGTAATAGAGCGCGATACTGACCGTGATTTTTTTATGTCTGCAGAAGAAGCTAAGACCTATGGGATAGTCGACAAGATCCTTTCAAAGCGTACAAAGGAAGAGGGAGCATAAAGGGGGTTTTGTATGTCTAAAGAAAAATCTGATCAGCGCTCTATGTGCTGTTCTTTTTGTGGGAAAGATCAGGATGCTGTTAAGAAGTTAATAGCAGGACCGTCTGTATTCATATGTGACGAATGTGTTGTTCTCTGCAGTGGTATTATTTGTGATGACTTGCATTCTACTGGGGAGCAAGTTGACGGATCGTTATCTGGTAATAAGTTACCGACTCCCAAAAAAATTAAGGAGTTTTTAGATCTATATATTGTTGGCCAAGAGAGAGCAAAGAGAGTTCTTTCTGTTGCTGTGCACAACCACTACAAGCGACTTCGTCAATCATCCAATTCAGAGGATGTTGAGATTGCTAAGTCTAATATTCTCCTGATAGGTCCTACTGGATCCGGTAAAACTTTGTTGGCTCAGACCTTGGCCAGAATTTTGGATGTGCCTTTTGCAATAGCCGATGCCACTACTCTTACGGAGGCTGGTTATGTGGGGGAAGATGTAGAAAATGTTATCCAGAAGCTTTTACAAAAGTGTGATTATAATGTTGAGAAGGCAGGGCAGGGGATTATATATGTGGATGAGATTGATAAGATTTCTCGTCGTTCTGAAAATCCTTCCATTACCCGTGATGTGTCCGGTGAGGGTGTACAGCAGGGTCTACTGAAGCTGATAGAAGGTACTGTTGCTTCTGTTCCCCCTCACGGTGGAAGAAAGCACCCAAATCAGGAGTTTATTCACGTAAATACTACTAATATTCTTTTTATATGTGGTGGTTCTTTTGAGGGCCTAGAGAAAACCATTAGTGAGCGCCTTGAGCATGCTGGTATAGGGTTTTTGGCTAATGTTAGGGGTAAGGATGGAGGGACTGGTCCATCTGCATCTGAGGTTTTACAGAAGGTTGAGTCACAGGATTTAGTGAAATTTGGCCTTATCCCTGAGTTTATTGGTCGGTTGCCTGTGCTTGTGACACTTGATAGCCTTGATAAGGCTGCCTTAGTTCGTATTTTAACTGTTCCTAGGAGTGCCCTTGTAAAGCAGTACGGTAAGCTGTTTTCCCTGGAGGGAGTTGAGCTGGAGGTAACTGAGTCCGCTTTGGAGGCTATTGCCTCTAAGGCTGAGTTGTTGAAGATAGGAGCCCGGGGCTTGAGATCCATCTTAGAGGGGATTTTGCTCGATGTTATGTTTGATTTGCCAGATTTGGAGAATGTTGAGAGAGTAGTTGTTGATAAATCTCAGGTTGTTGATTCTGTTCCGCCGATTTTGGTTTACCGTCAGGACGATACCAAGAAATCTACGGCTGTAAACTAGGTGTTTCTTTCCCCCGTCTGTTGATTTTGTCCTTTGTCTGTATTTTTTGAAAGAGAGGGAGATGTGTCAGAAGACCTTGAGCAGGATAATAATATAAATGTAGGGGAACAAGGGGATTCTGGTGTCCCTGGTGTTTCTTCTCCGTTGTCTTTGCCGTTGCTTCCATTACGTGACGTTGTTGTTTCACCATACATGGTTATTCCTTTGTTTGTGGGAAGATTGCGCTCTATAAAAGCCTTAGAGGTGGTTATGTCCCGTGATTCTGGGTCTATACTGCTTGTGGCACAGAGACTTGCGCACAAGGATGATCCTCATGTGGAAGATTTGTATGATGTTGGCTGTGTTGCTAATGTCTTACAGGCCCTCAAACTTCCCGATGGCACAGTTAAGGTTTTAGTAGAGGGATCGCACCGTGTGCGCGTCTTATCCGTGGAGGAGGTAGATGGCTGTTACATGGCTGATGTTGAGTCATTAGTAATGACTGATGTGGATCCTATTGAAGTTGAAGCCATGCGCCGCGCGATGATGGAGCAATTTGAGGCGTATGTAAAGCTTAATAAAAAGATTCCTCCGGAAGTGTTGTCTTCTCTTTCAAGTTTGACCTGTATTGGGCGCTTAGCAGATTCCATTGCGGTTCATTTGCCTTTAAAGATAGATAATAAGCAGAAGATATTGGAGCTTAATGATGTTCGAGAACGTGTTTCTTTCCTATTAAGTCAACTCGAAGTAGAACTTGATATCTTGCAGGTTGAAAAGCGTATTCGTGGGCGTGTGAAACGTCAGATGGAGAAAAGTCAAAGAGAGTATTACCTAAACGAGCAAGTTAAAGCCATTCAAAAGGAATTGGGTGAAGAGGATGGTGTTGATTTCGAGGAAATGGAAAGAAAGATTCGCGCGTCTAGGATGTCTAAAGAAGCTTCTGAGAAGGCTCTATCTGAACTTAAGAAATTGAGATTGATGAGCCCAATATCTGCTGAAGCAACAGTAGTAAGGAACTACATTGAGGCCATAATTGGTTTGCCTTGGAAGAAGCGAAGCTCTACTAACACCGATTTATCTCTAGCTCAGAGTATTTTAGATGAAGATCATTATGGTTTGGACAAGGTAAAGGAGAGGGTTCTTGAGTATTTGGCAGTGAATCAACGGGTGAGTAAATCCAAAGCTCCTATTCTTTGTTTCGTTGGTTCTCCTGGTGTAGGTAAGACATCTCTTGCTCAATCCATTGCTCGTGCTATGCGCCGTAAGTTTGTTCGTATGGCATTGGGTGGCGTGCGAGATGAGGCAGAGATTCGTGGTCATAGGAGGACTTATATAGGTTCTATGCCAGGTAAGATTCTCCAGAACATGACTAGAGTAGGTGTTTGTAATCCAGTTTTTCTATTAGACGAGATAGACAAGATTGCCATGGATTACCGTGGCGACCCGTCTTCTGCTCTTTTAGAAGTTCTTGATCCAGAACAAAATTCTTCCTTTATGGATCATTACATTGAAGTTGGATACGATCTATCTGAGGTAATTTTTATTGCTACAGCGAACTCCTTGGATATTCCTTCGGCATTACTGGATCGTATGGAAGTAGTTCGGCTATCAAGCTATACTGAGAGGGAAAAACTCAATATAGCTAAGAAGTATCTTATACCTAAACAGCTTAAGGGAAATGGCTTGACTGATAAGGAGATTTCTTTATCTGAGCTTACCCTGAAAGACATTGTTCGCTA
Source organism: Candidatus Ichthyocystis sparus (assembly GCF_900078745.1). Lineage (GTDB taxonomy): Bacteria > Pseudomonadota > Gammaproteobacteria > Burkholderiales > 2013Ark19i > Ichthyocystis > Ichthyocystis sparus. The sequence continues at coordinate 31,698 of NZ_FKII01000079.1, forward strand.
CTATACCAGAGAGTCAGGTGTAAGAAGTTTGGACCGTAGTATTTCGAAGATTTTTCGTAAAGTTACTCGTTCTATCTTTGAGAAAAAGGGTAGCAGATTTTTGATTATGCCAAGAAACTTGGAAAAGTATCTTGGCCCGAGGAAGTACTTATACGGAGTTGTAAATAAGGAAAATCGAGTCGGCCAAGTTTCAGGTTTGGCGTGGACAGAGTTTGGCGGAGACATACTGAATATAGAGTGTCTAGTTTACCCCGGTAAAGGCAACATCCTTAGAACGGGTTCTTTGGGCGATGTTATGAAGGAATCTGTTGAGGCAGCCCGTTCCTTGGTGCGTGCTCGTGCTCGACAAATGGGAATTGAAGATTGTTTCTTTGAAAAAAATGATTTTCATGTGCACTTTCCAGAGGGAGCTACTCCCAAAGATGGGCCGTCTGCTGGGATAGCTGTTGTTGTATCTATGATTTCTGCGGCATCGAAAATTCCAGTGTTGTGCAATGTTGCTATGACAGGTGAGGTTACTTTGTGTGGAAATGTACTGAAGATAGGTGGGTTAAAGGAAAAGTTATTAGCTGCACATCGTGGTGGTATTAAAAGAGTTCTCATTCCTGAGGAGAACATTAGAGACCTCATAGACATTCCTAAGGAAGTAACAGATGACATAGAAATTACTCCAGTAAGGTCCATGGAGCACGTATTATCATTGACTTTGGAGAGAATGCCAACCCCCTTTCAGGAGAAGGTTTCTCTTTCTCCCAAGCCTGAGGCACTTTCTGTGCCGCTACCGGCTGACACAAGTCATCAGCAACCAATAGTGAAGCATTATAATTGAGATTTTGTATGATTGATACACTTTTGTATGGGCGCTTTAGGCGCCGCTTTTTTAATAAGTGTCTCTTCCAAGTCTATATTCTTGACATAATTTTTTAGCCCATTTATAAGACTGAGATGGCTTAAATAAAAACATCTTAGGGGGATATTGTGAATAAATCAGAACTTATTGATGTCATTGCGGCAGAGGCTGAGGTGTCAAAGGTTGCTGCTGGTCGTGCTCTTGAAGCTATGCTTTTGTCAATTAGAACTACCCTTAGGAAAGGTGGATCGGTGACTCTTGTTGGATTTGGTACTTTTTCAGTTGGAAAACGTGCGGCACGTACAGGACGTAACCCTAGAACGGGCGAGACTATTAGAATTAAGTCTGCCAAAGTTCCCAAATTTCGTCCTGGTAAAGCTCTTAAAGATGCCATTAATTAATAGGTGGTCTTTTTGTTAGTGTTTGGTGTACAATGCCACGTGATTTTTGGGTGCTTAGCTCAGATGGTAGAGCGTCGCCCTTACAAGGCGAATGTCAGCGGTTCGATTCCGTTAGCACCCACCATATACTGTCAGTTTTAGTAATGAGCGGAGCGGTAGTTCAGTTGGTTAGAATACTGGCCTGTCACGCCGGGGGTCGCGGGTTCGAGTCCCGTCCGCTCCGCCAAGCGTTGTTTTATTTCCTATACTTTTGCGTCTTTCTTTCATGTTTGGATTTGTTTCCCGTAATCGTAGGTTAGTCACTGTATCCCTGGCTTTTGTGGCTATTAGCTTTTCATTCTGGGGCGTGTCATCTTATTTTTCAGTTAGTGGTGGCAGGGGTGGTGTTGCCCATCTTGCAGATCACGACTTATATGCTGAAGATTTTAACAACATATACCACCAACGCCAGATTCAGGTGCGGCAGGAGATGGGATCTAGTTACAGCTCTGATTTATTTGATACCCCTGAAATTAGAGGTTCTTTCTTTTTGCGATGGGCACAGAGTTTGTCCTTTCAAAGGTGGGTTTTTGATCAAAGAATAGGTGTTAGTGATTACTTTTTAGTAGACGCTATCAGTAAATTGTCGATTTTCCTGGATAGTGACGGGAAGTTTTCCAGGACTATGTATGAAAAGTTTCTGAAGAATCGCGGTACCACGGCCAGCAATTTTGAGCAGCGATTGCGCTCAGATATGGCGGTAAGTAATGTCAGAGATGTTTTAAGCCAGGCTATTTTGTCAAATAAGATACAGGATAGTTTGTCTATGCGGCAAAAAGAGGAGCTGAAGGTAGTATATAAGTCCGTTCCCGTAGACAGGGCTCTGGTAAAGAAACTGCCAACAGAAGCCCAAATTTCTGAGTATTACAATGACTATTCTCACCGTAATTTTTTCTATGTCCCCGCTCGCTTTGACATTGAGTATATTGTATGGGGCCCAGAATCTGTATCAGTTAATGTGTCTGACAAAGAGGAGAGAGAGTATTATAACTCTCACAAACCGTTATTCGTACACCCAGATAGATATAGAGTCTTTAACATTCTTATTGCTCTTCCTGATAATGTCTCCGATGTTGATCGGGATCGTATTCGCAATCGTGCTGTGTATGTTTCTTCACGTGTTGGCACACATCCATCTTTGGCAACTTTTAGAAAAATGGCTAAGCTGTTCTCAGATGACAAGATTTCATCTGAAAAAGGTGGTGATTTGGGATTTGTCGGAGATGGCATTTTACCATACTCATTGGAGCAGGCTGTTAAGAAAGTTAAGGTAGGGGAACGTGTTCCAGGTATAGTAGAGAGTAAATACGGGTTTCATGTGCTCTTTTTGTCTGATGTGCAACGTGCCCAAGTCGATTCCTTTAATTCAGTTTTACCAGAGATAAGAAAAGAGTTGCGCCTCCAAAAGGCACGTACCTTTCTTCATGATAACCTTTCCGCATTTAGCGATATGGTTGAGTCACAGGTAGATGATCTAAAGCCAGTGGCAGAGCGCTGGAAGCTAAGTGTCTTTCGTACGGGGTTGACTACGAAGGAAGAATTGAAAAGTAATAAAATTTTACATAGCGAGCGGCTTCTTTCCGATCTTCTTTCTTCTGATGGTTTGGAACACCATCGTAATAGTGAGGTTATCCCACTGTCAGTTGACCATTGGGTGGTTGCTAGGGTAAGTAAGCACGTGCCTGGACACGTAAGGAGCCTATCTGAGTCTAGGGAAATTATTTTCCAGAATTTAATGCAGGAAACTGCTGAGAATCGTTCTAGAGCTGAGTCTCTGAAGCTGTTTGAAAAATTAAAGACAGATAAAAGTGGCAAATCTGTATCTTCTGCTGGTGGCTGGTCACCTGTTGTAAGTGTGTTTGCTTCACACAAAGCGAGTGAATATGGTTTTACAGATGATTTCTATACTAAGCTTATTAATGCTAAAAAAGGCGATATTTTGGAGCCAGTAAAATTTTCTGACAGCTATCGGATCTATAGAGTTGTGGGACGTGTTTTTCATACCCCTACAGAACAGGAGAAGTTGAAATACAACCAGTTGGCTAAATTAGATCAGGGAGGTGTAGAGCTTTTTATGTTTTATGATTACCTCCTAGATCACTACCATTTCCGTGTAACAAAACCAAGATTTTGGGTAAAGTCTGATAATCAAAATTAGTGAGAGCTATCTGTGAGTTGAAGCATTCTGCTTGAGCTTGTTATCGTTTTCCTTAACCGTTTCTATGAATGTGAGTGCAGTTTGCACTGCATCTTGTACGTCACCTGACCATTCAAATTTTAGTGAGTCGTTCTTCATTATCTGCATTGAAGGTACAGTGCAAATGCTCTTTATTATGCTGCGACTATCAACCAGAGGCGGGCTTGAGAACTTTACAACTACATTATTGGCAGATATGTTGGTGTCACAAATACCAATGCTTTCTCCAACTACCCTCAGATGGTGCATGAGCAATAATCGTTGAGCTGCTTCAGGCATCGGCCCAAATCGATCCACTATTTCCATCTTAATTTCATCTATGTCTTTGCTGTTGCTACAGTCAGATAAGCGCTTATACAAACTAAGACGAACCCCTACATCAGGACAATAATGTTCAGGAAGTAACATAGGCTTATAACAGTTGATCTTAGCGGTTATTCTGCCTTGATTACAGCTAGCATCACCGTTTTTTTGCTTGCGTATATTATTAACGGCGTCTTGTAGCATTTCAGTAAATAAAGAAAATCCTACCTGGTGCATTTCCCCAGATTGAGCCTCTCCTAATAATTCTCCAGCACCACGAATTTCAAGATCGTGACGGGCCAAAAAGAAACCAGATCCTAAATCTTCAGCAGAACGTATCGCAGTTAGACGTTTTTGCGCATCAGGAGTTAACATTTCCTCTTCTTGCGGTATTAATAGGTACGCATACGCTTGGTGATGAAAACGTCCAACCCGACCCCGTATTTGATGTAGTTGAGCTAATCCAAAACGATCAGCTCTATGCACAATAATGGTATTGGCATTAGGATTGTCAATGCCGTTTTCTATAATTGTCGTACATAGCAAAATATTAAATCGCTGCATTGAAAAATCACGCATAACATGCTCTAGCTTACCATCAGGCATTTGCCCGTGAGCAACTACTATGCGAGCTTCAGGAACTAAATCCTGTAGCCATATTTTCTTATTTTCAATTGTTTTAACTTCGTTGTATAAAAAGTATATTTGTCCACCACGCTTCAATTCTCTAAGTATTGCCGTACGAATCAAATCATTACTATCTGGAGAAATAATGGTCTTAATTGCAAGACGCCTTTGAGGGGGGGTGCCAATAATAGAAAAAGACCTGATTCCGTCCAAGCACAAAGATAATGTTCTTGGTATTGGAGTCGCCGTTAAGGAAAGGATGTCAACACTTGCTCTCCACTCCTTAATTACTTCCTTTTGACGAACACCGAAATGATGCTCTTCGTCGATTATTACTAAACCCAAGCGCGAAAAAAGAACATCTTTTTGTAACAATCTATGAGTCCCTATCACAATGTCTACAGAACCATCGCTTATCTCAGCAATACTTTTTTTAACTTCTGCAGGAGATCTAAAACGAGATAACTCTACTATTTTTATAGGCCATGAAGCAAACCTAGAAGAAAAAACATTATAGTGTTGATTGGCTAGTAGGGTTGTAGGACAAAGTAAGGCTACCTGTTTGCCAGACATGGCTGTCATGAATGTTGCGCGTAAAGCTACTTCTGTCTTGCCGAATCCTACATCACCACATATAACCCTATCCATTGGATATTCACTCTTAAGATCAGAGGCAATAGCACTAATTGCATTTAACTGATCGGGTGTTTCTTCAAAGCCAAACTCATAGCAAAATTTTTCATAGTCTTCCTCAGAAAATGTAAAAGCATCCCTTTTTATTTGTTTGCGCCGGCTATAGATATCAAGTAATTCTACCGCCGTATCATGTGCCTTTTCCCTGGCCTTTTGACATATCTTTGCCCATTGGCAGTTGCCTAGCTTGCTTATAGGAGCTTTTTCACTCTCAGTACCAGAGTATCGAGAAAGAATGCTTAACTCAGAAATAGGAACAAAAAGCTTGTCATTATCAGCATAATTAATGCGTACAAACTCAGTGGGACCATCTCCAAAATCCATTATCTCAAGCCCACAGTATCTTCCTACTCCATGCTGTTGATGAACTACAGGCTGACCAAGCTGTAGTTCAGAAAGGTCTTTAATCCAAAGTTCCAAGTCGAACGTCTTCTTGTACTTCTTGCGATTTTTATTTGTACTAGGGAATAGTTCGAACTCTGTTATAACAATAATTTTATCTTGAATATGCCATCCATTCGATAGATATCCAACCAAAATGTTGAACTTATATTCATTATTTACTGCATCTTCAAATGAAAGAGCAATATTAGGTAACTCAATTTTATGACGTGATAATAGATCACGTAGTACCTCTCTTCTTCCTATCGAGTAGCATACAAGTATTATTTTTCCAGAAAATGAACTTTGTACCTTCCTAAAGTTTGATAGAGGGTCATGATTTTTAGAAATTACTGCTACCGGTGGAACTTTGCTGAACATGCCATCAACACTTTCTTGTTCGCTGGTTGATACACGCATATTATTTCTTGTCTTAAGTGAGGTAAAAAACTCTTCTGCACTTAGGTAGAGCTTTTCTGGTGGCAATACAGGATACGATGTGTCGTAATTTAGGTTCTTGTAGCTTTCTCGAAGCGTTTCCCAAAACTTTTGAATTCCGCTATTAAGATCACCATGTCGTATGATAGTCGTTTCTGGGGTTATATAGTCAACTAGTACGTTTAACTTATTATGAAAAAGAGGTAGATAGTACTCGATTCCAGCTGAGACAATTCCATTGGATACATCTTTGTAAAGTGAAGAGCGATTAGGATCTCCAGGAAAATGAATACGAAAATTGTTTGAAAAACATCTTATGCCGTCTTTGTTAGTTGGAAACTCACTTGCCGGCAATATCCGTATATTGCTAACAGGCTCTATGCTCTTTTGAGTTTCAATGTCGAAAGATCTTATGCTTTCTAGTGCATCATCAAAAAAATCTAGCCTATAAGGAACCTTTGCTCCCATAGGGAAGAGATCTATTATGCTTCCACGTATATTGAATTCTCCACGCCTATAGACCTGTCCTACAGCAGTATATCCAGATAAAATTAGCTGTTGTTTGATTTTTTCGTATGAAGAATCAGCACCTGGTTGAAAAATAAAGGTATTGCTCATAATATACTCTATTGGCGGTAGGCGCTGAATAGCAGTAGTTATGGGAGCAATTACCACATCAACCCTGTTTTGATATAGAAGCCATAGAGTTTCAAGACGTTCTGAAATCAAGTCTTGATGTGGGGAGAACCGCTCATATGGTAGCGTTTCCCAGTCCGGTAAAACATGTACACTTAGAGATGGACGGTAAAACTTAAGATCGTGCATTATCCTACTAGAGTCATCAACTTTTTCTGTAATTATTAGAAGTTTTTTTTCTAATTTGCTAATCTGATAACTGTCAACTCCAGGTAGGCAATAGGAATCCAAAAATCCGGACTTACTATACATTGAAAATTATCCATTACTTACAGTTTGTTGGCGTCTTGTTTGTTCTTCATCAGGTACAAAACACAGGCAGAAGTGGACAAACCTAGTAGTAGGATAATAGATGACGCCGATACATTACAATGTAATAAGAGGCTATATATTGCCAACATTATTAGTACACCTATATTTTCACACATATTTTGTATAGCTATAGATTTTCCAGAACCTACCAGCAAGTACCCCCTTGCTTGCAAAAGCGCATTCATCGGAACAATGAAAAAACCCACCATTGCACCTACCATTATTAAATACGGAATGGCAATGAACACCGATTTTATTATAACAAGCAAACCTATAAATAGACTCCCAATAAGACCAACAATCATAATATTATCAATTTTCTCAAGAGTTACAATTTTAGAAGATATAACAGATCCTACCCCTATCCCTATGGCAAATACTGACTGCAGATAGGCCGTTTGCGATATCGAAAAGTTCAAGTTCTGTTCTCCCCAAACAATAAGCAGGAACTGTAGGATAGCACCAACACCCCAGAATAATGTTGTTACCAGTAGCGACAGACGACCTAAGCGGTCACTGCTTAGCGTCTTAACGCTTTCCATATACCCAACCTTATGTGACGATGTGTGTGCAGAAGATGAGTTGGTTTTGGGAATGAATAAATTAAAGCTAAAAGATATAAGATATACGACAAATAAAACCAATGTAGCAAGCTGTGCTGCTTTATTTTCACCTTCAAATGTACTTAGCAACGACTGAACAATAGCATGGTTGGAGAAATTTTTAGATACCATTACACCGCCTAGAATTGATCCCAGTATAATAGAAGCTACAGTTAATGTTTCTACCCAAGCGTTAGCTTTTACCAACAGATCTTCACCTACTAATTCGGCAATTATTCCGTATTTTGCAGGAGAATAGCATGCGGCACCAACACCTATGACAGTGTACGAAAGCAAAATAAGTTTCCAGCTTTTATTGCTGCTTAGCAATAGATAAAACAACATGATGCAACCAGCCGCTTTTATGCAATTTGTAATCATCATGAGTTGATTTTTATAGATTCTGTCCGACACCGGACCTATCCAGGATGCAAGTAATACATACGGAACAACAAAAAAGAACTTCAGAAGAGGAGTAACCCATTCTGGCGAATCAGTTATATGGAATAAGTCTATTATTACCAGCATGATAGCATTATCAGCCAGCGAAGACAGAAACTGCGTGATCATTAAGAAATAGAAAGCATATCCCATGGCGTTGCCAACCTTTAGAGCTCATCAAGCGACTGAAGGGATTTGTGAAGTATCACCAGACAAATCGTAACATAATTGACCAATCAAGGTGTAGTACATCTATCTGAAGATAGGTAGCTTGCTGTTGCCTCACGTATAAGTGGCATAAAGAACAGTATTGAGATTATATTCGGAATGGCCATAAGAGCATTAGTCAAATCAGAAAATAACCAAACCACCTTAATGTTACTAACGCTTCCAATTAATATGACAATTAAGATGATGATTTGCAGCAAAAACAGAGTTCTACGTCCAAAAAGGAAAATCCAGGCCCGCTCACTATAGTAACCCCAAGCTAAAACGGTTGTGAATGCAAAAACAATTATTTCAGCATCAAGTATATACACACTATACTTGTGGATGGAATGTTCTATTGCCATGCTAAAAAGCTCACTTCCTATCATTCCTGATTTCCAGGTGCCGGTAATCACCACTACAAGCGCAGTTATGGTGCATATGAACATGGTGTCAATAAACACACTCATCATCCCTATTATGCCGGAATTTACAGCATCACTGGTTTTTCCTGCCGCTTGGGCTATAGCGGCAGTTCCTGTTCCAGCCTCATTGCAAAATACCCCTCTGGCGATTCCATAACGAATCGAATTCATGACCGACGAACCTACAAAGCCACCAATAGCTGCAGTAGGATGAAAGGCATGTTTAAAAATGGTGTAAAACGCAGAAGGTATTTCCCTGAAGTTAGATAGTATTACAAACAGACCCATGGCAATATAGGACAGACACATCCAAGGAACCAGGTACTGAGCTACCTTACCAATACGCTCGATTCCACCTATTATGATGAATCCTATTAAAACTGCCGCTACGATTCCTGTTTCAAGTCGTGGAATTTGGAAGGTATTCCACATGGCATCAGAAATACTGTTGATCTGTGTCATTGTGCCGGTGCCAAGTCCGGATATTACGGTGAAAACTGCAAACATGATCGCCAGCCAACGCCACTTTTTACCCATACCGTCTTGAATGACATACATAGGTCCACCGAAGAATTCACCATCCTTGCTTCTGCGGAATCTTACTGACAGAAATATTTCAGCGTATTTCGTTGCTATGCCAGTGATTGCAGTGCACCACATCCAAAATACGCTTCCCGGCCCACCAATGGCAATAGCGCTAGCTACTCCAACAATGTTTCCTGTTCCAACAGTTGATGCTAGACCGGTCATTAAAGCAGCATAGACGCTGATTTGCCCAGGTTTATTGGAATTTTTAGAATGTAGCCAACTATTAGCAATGGCCTTAAGTCCACTATAGATATGCTTGAGTGGCATAAACTTCAGATTAATTTGCAATATAAGTCCTGTTCCTAGGAACAAGATTAACATGGGGGCGCCCCAGAAGAAGTTATGAACGAGTTCAATGTAACTTACGAGCGTCTGCACTATACTATCCCCCTTGTAACTAGAATTAGGTAACCAATACTTATGTTTTTAAGTAAATATCCATCTAACAGTGATATTTGTGTTACCGTCTCTACCAATGTCTACTACTACCATGCGATTTACCCTATGAATTGCTGCCTTATTGTACCTCCATTATTGAATGTATGAAGAAAAAAAAAATAATCTATCAATGCCAAAGCTGCTCGGCACAAGTACATCAGTGGCATGGAAAGTGTTTGTCATGTAATGCATGGAATTCCCTTATTGAGGTAAATTTACATACGATACAGGATGTTACGTCAGATGAGTACATGAAGCAAAGTATCTGTCTCCTTTCTGATGTTAAGGCTATTGATGTATCTCGCTGGACAGTAGGCTGGAGTGAGTTTGATCGTGTTCTCGGTGGTGGATTCGTTCCAGGTGGTGTGGTTCTTATCGGTGGAGATCCAGGGATAGGAAAATCAACTCTTCTGCTACAGGTGTTATCACAATTAGTTACAGATAAAGTAGTTCTGTACGTTAGTGGCGAAGAATCTAGAGATCAAGTTGCACTTAGAGCTAGGCGTCTTACTCTAAAAAGGCAGGAGATAAATTTACTCGCGGAAACCAATCTGGACCACATCCTTTCTACTGCGTACGTACTAAAACCAAATGTTGTAGTTATTGACTCAATTCAAACTATGATGCTAACTCAGCTCAGCGCTGTTCCTGGATCGGTGACGCAGGTTAGGGAGTGCGCATATCAATTGGTACAATATGCTAAAAAGAATAAAGTTTCTGTAGTTATGGTAGGTCATGTTACTAAGGATGGATCTATAGCTGGTCCACGTGTTTTGGAACATATCGTAGATACTGTTCTTTATTTCGAAGGGGATAGTTATTCAAATTTTAGATTAGTTAGATCTTTTAAAAATCGTTTTGGTGCGGTTAATGAAGTTGGTGTGTTTGCTATGACAGAAAGTGGATTGAAGAGTGTAAATAACCCCTCAGCATTGTTTTTATCACAGCGTGATGACCCAGTTCCTGGAACAGCAGTTATGGTGATGCAGGAAGCAACACGTCCTCTTTTAGTAGAGATACAGGCATTAGTAAATAAATCATACTCTGTCCCGAAACGCTTAACATTGGGCATTGATAATCAAAGATTATCAATGATTATGGCTGTTCTAGCTCGGCACGCAAATGCATTTCTTGCAGAACAAGATGTGTTTGTAAGTGCTGTTGGAGGTGTTCGCGTGGTAGAGCCAGCTGCAGATTTGGCAATTTTACTAGCTATATTTTCGTCAATACGTAACCAAGCCCTACCTAAAACATTGGTTGCATTTGGGGAAATTGGTCTTACTGGAGAAATTCGTGCCGCTCCTAGGGGTCAGGACAGATTACGAGAGGCAGCCAAGCTTGGTTTCAAGGAGGCAGTAATTCCACATGCGAATGCACCCAAACAGGAAGTTGTTGGCATGAAGGTTCACTTAGTGCATTCAGTACGTGAGGCTGTTTCTATTGCTTTACCAAATGGATGACTAGCATGTTGTCATACAGATGGATAAATAACAAAGTACACGCTAGCAATTTAGGGATATTGATGCATATGTTATAGGTACACAAAGCTTGTTGCCACTCACGTGTTTAGAGTTATTTAACAAATGCAAATAGCAGCGGCGCAAATAGCAGTTGTAATCTTAGTATTTAGTCTTGTACGCATATTTGCATAGCTACACTATAGCGATGTGATTAAATAATGCACCTCAACCAGGGTTACACTATGTTTTAATCTACAGTATTAAATGTCCATTTGCTTATAAATAAAAGGACTTACTATAAACACTACCCAATATTTTTCTATCATTTTTGCTATGAATGTTATAGCTCTATTGGATGGTGTTTAGCAGAAACTTGCAATTGTTATGGGCAAAAGTTACATTCGTTATTGTTGAAATCAATAGTACTATCGAACGGTCCGAAGTCGACCTCAGATTCATCACTGCTAGATTCAGATGTCACACTATCTGTTGTGAGTTGTGGACGAAGTTTGTTCTATATTTTCTAATATTTCTTTTGATGCAGATTGTATGTCAGTAAGTTGCGCAGCAGACTCTCCTGCCGATAGTGTCGGCAAGTCTGATGTATTAAGTGTGTATCAACCATGTGACCGGAAAGACCACTGGATGCAGCATTTTCTTGTTGTTCATCTTCTTGCTGACCGAACGCGTCCATTATTCGATAGACATTGGTAGGATCCATATCTGTTCTCCAAGTTTATTGAATTAGGCAATTATAGTAGAGTATAAGAGCTTATAGATACAGTAATAGGGAATACTTTCTCATTTACTCTGCATCTTAGTCTGTTGTAAGTAATATATCAGTTGTGGAGCTATATTGTTTTGTTATCTGTAACCCTGTAGGGTAGTATATTTTTTATATGTGACTATATTAATTTAGAATTAATTATTGTTACTGTTTTAGATGCTTACATATAGGTTATCTCATCTCATATCTTTCAAACATCATTTTAGTATATCGAATTAGATTGTTACGCTTGTTATTATCATAATGCAGGTTTGATTGCATAAACAATTATTCAGTATTGATTTATTAGGTGTTGATTTTTTTAACGGCTTGATTGTCATGCGCATTAACAGCAGTTAAGGTTATTACAGTAAGTAATTATGATATATATTGGCATAAACACACCCCTGTTGCTAATAGCTTAACAACAGGGTACATAAGATTATCAATGATTGAGGCTATTTCGTCTTGTCATACGAACGTACTTGCTGAAGAGCAAGATACCATTCGTGAATGGTGTTCATGCGGTAAGGTATGAAGTTACCAATTTTACTAGCCACCATAGACATGCTTTTATCAACGTCTAACCGAGATTACCAAAAACATGAGTTACCCTTGGAGAAATTGTCATTGCTGGAGAAATTAATTTTTTCCACTAAAGATTATAACAAAATACGAGAGTAAGCCAAGCTTGGTTTCAAGTGGATAATTATTCCCTATGATAATGCGCCTATGCAATAAATTGTTGGTGTAAAGTCTTACCTAGTGCATTCAGTACATGAATCTGTCTCTATTGCCTTGCCAAATCAATAGCTAGAGCATCGTGATGGCAGATAGATAAAAAAGTACACGATAGCAATGAATGCACAATATCAGCAGGGATATTTATGCATAGATAGACACATGATACTTGCTGTTATTTATTAGCTTTAAATTGTCTAATAGCGGAAGATAGCAGTTCATTGGCACCATTGTTACTTGATCGTATCAATGCACTTGAACCATGACCACAACCTGTCCTAATTTCTAATATTACTATCTTAATAAAATTTTCTAGTCCACCCAATAAACGATCCATAATATTAGTAGCAATTACTCTCTTGTGTTCTGCAGTAAAGGAGCATAAGTTTCCATTCGATTCCACATAAAAAGATTTATTACAAATATTATCCCAAGATTTTTCTACTCTTTCTGCTATGTCTGGGATAGTTCTATTTATAAAATATTGTTTAGCAGAAATTTGCAGTCTCATTATTAGTGGATATTCACCAGGTTCCAGTGATGGCTCGCTGGGTTTAGATTCATCAGTATTTATGTTTCCATCTTCTTCTCTATTTTGTGCAATAGTCATAAGTTTTGATCCTGCATCTGATGTTCTCATAAAGAAAGATAGTTCAGTAAGCGATAATGATTCAATTTCTAAAAGTGCGCTGTATGCATTAAATGACACAATCATTCCTGAATACACTCTTGCAATGTTTTTAGCTATAAAATCACTAGTTAACATGGAATTTACTACCCCTTGTAGGGCTTCATTTATGGAAGATGTTACTTTTTTTTCTATACAATTATACATGTATCCTGCAACTTCATTTTTAAATGAAAAATTACTATTTGCAATACATTCGCGGCATGTACCATACAAAATGGAAGTAATTCTATTAACAATTGAAAAATCTTCTGATAAAAATGAAAGCATTATCGCAATTGCACTATCCAATGTTGTTGGCATATGTTGAATTCTGCTTTTCCATAATGCAGTTAGTAGTAAGTAGAAATTGTCTGCTAGAGCTGAGGAAGTCTTTGCAGAGCAAGCAAGAATTCTGCTATGAATATACATAATAGTATCTTCAACATTTTTAGCGTTTTCTACATAGTGACATGACCTACCAATTTTTGCATATTCACCTACTAATGAAGACAATAAAGAGTTGGCCATGTAATTACAATCAAGCGAATTTTTTATTAAACCTATAAATACATTGTCTAACAATATTGGCAATTCTGCATCTGATAATTTTATTAAGCTAAGTTTTCTGATGTAGTTAGGAATGCGCTTTATAGATATTTTGTTTGTTTTTGTGAGTTTTTTTAACGAAGTACTTAATGTTGTGCAATTTTCTTTTTTAGTACATTTAGCGTCGGTAATATATGTTGTTGGTATTAACAAGTTGAAATCTATGGGCTCATATATACTATAATTTTCATCAGATTCATCGCTGTTGTATTCAATATCACTAAATAATTCAATATCACTATGGGATTTATTATTGCTGCTGTTGTCGCTTTCATTATTATTACTATGATAAGTAGTATCACATATCATATATGTGTCCTCACACGCTGAGCCGGATCCTACATTTTCCCTATTTGAATTTAATAGTGCATTAGCAATTACATTACCTACTGAAGTTAGCGATGTATTGTCATCACTTTGACTAATTATACTTATGTCATCATATGCATAATCAGATAAGCTGCATTTAGGTTGCTCTGTATCCTGTTCTATATATTCTAATATTTCTTCTAGTGTAGATTGTGTATTATCAATTTGTGTAACAGAACTTGTTATTAATGATGGCTCTTGTACGTTCGGTATAGAACTTATATTTACCATATTACTTACAGCTTTATCAGAGGGAGTGCTTTCTTGTTGTTCATCTGCTTGGTGATCTAGCGCTTCCGTTGCTCTATCAATATTGGTAGGACTCACATTCATTCTCCAATTTAAATTTATTACCTAAATAATGAGTGTAGAGTCTAAGAGTGCGCAAAAATAAAAAGAAGGCATACTTTCTCAGTTATATTGCATATCATACATTAGTTGTTAAATCATATTCTATCTAAATTATTATGATGGATTATATTATTTTATTGCTCATAATTAGATTGATGGAGATATTTTTTAATGTGAGACTAATATTAATTTGTAATTAATTATTGTTATTGCATATTTTTTTATACATTGATTATTTGTAGTATTATGCAATTGGTATTTAGATTATGGTTGTATAATATTGTTAAAACTGCGGTGTGTTATGGAATAAACATGCGGCATACCTAACGTTATTATTTTTCTAAAGCTAATCCATATTTAATGAGATCAATGCACTAAACTGCATAGCCAGGTGTCTTTACTTATTGCTACTAGTTTTTTTATCATCGATCCAATATGTTTTAAATTGGTTATTCTGTATAATGATGGCCTTTTACACTTAGCTGAAAGATTAGTCAATTTATGCAACGTAATGTACGTAATATTGCTGTTATAGCTCACGTGGATCACGGTAAAACTACCCTAGTTGATAAGATATTGCACCACGCAGGCGCTTTTGAAGCTCACCAGCACATTGCTGAGCGTGTGATGGATTCTAATGATCTAGAAAAAGAACGTGGCATAACTATTTTGGCTAAGAATACAGCAGTTGATTACATGGGGGTACACATAAATATTATTGATACCCCTGGTCACGCTGATTTTGGTGGAGAAGTTGAGCGTGTTTTATCAATGGTTGATGGTGCTCTACTTATAGTGGATGCTGTTGAAGGGCCTATGCCACAAACACGCTTTGTTACTAAAAAGGCGTTGTCTCTCGGATTGCGTCCCATTGTTGTTATAAATAAGGTTGATAGAATTCATGCCCATCCTGATAGAGCTGTTGATCAGGTATTTGATCTTTTTGATCGCTTAGGTGCTAGTAACGAACAGCTTGATTTTGCTGTGGTTTATACATCTGCTATCCAAGGTTGGGCAGTTAAGGATCTAAATGACGATAAGAATTCTATGGTTCCATTATTTGAGACAATTATAGAGGTGGTTCCTAGTCCTATATCCGATGTTGATGCACCACTGCGGTTGCAAATTTCAGAGCTGAGTTACTCTAACTATGTGGGACGTATTGGCATAGGTCGTATACATAGCGGTTCTTTAAGATCTGGCGATAGTGTAGTGGTTTGCAACTGTAGTGGTAAATGTTTAAAGACTGTTATTTCAGCTATATACGGTTTTAGCGGTTTAAACAGAGTTCAGATGAGTAGCGCCTTGGCAGGTGATATTGTTCAAATTGAAGGCATAGACGCTTTGTCAATAGGCGATACAGTTTGTCATCCAGACGCCGTGGAGCCACTTCCAGTAGTATCTGTTGACGAGCCAACCTTGCGGATATCGTTTTTAGTCAACTCATCACCATTTGCGGGGCGTGAAGGTAAGTTTTTGACCTCACGCCAAATTCGTGAGCGCTTGCAGAGGGAATGTTTGACAAATGTTTCTCTGCAAGTTCACGAAATCGATAATCATGATATTTTTGAAGTTTGCGGGAGGGGGGAATTACATATTTCTATTCTTCTTGAGAATATGAGACGCGAAGGCTATGAGATGGCAGTGGGCCGGCCTCAGGTTATTCGTAAGGAGATAGACTCTGTTTTATGCGAACCCTTCGAACGTCTGACATTGGAGGTTGATACTTCCAACCAAGGTTCTGTTATGCAGGCTATTGGTATGCGAGGTGGTGAGTTAATTGAATTAGTTATAGTAGATGGGGAGCGTACACGGCTGGAGTATCGTATTCCTGCACGTGGATTAATTGGCTTTCAGAGCGAATTTTTAAATTTGACCCGTGGTACAGGTATAATGAGTCATATTTTTGATGAATATTTACCTGCAATTTCCACCGGAATTGTATCGCGTACTCAGGGGGTTCTTATCTCACAAGAGCAGGGTGTTGCAGTGGCCTACGCGCTGTGGAAATTACAGGAAAGGGGTAGGTTATTTATAGGTCCAGGAGAGCCAGTTTACGAAGGAATGGTTATTGGTATTCATAGTAGAGAGAACGATCTCGTTGTCAATCCCATTCGTGAGAAAAAACTAACTAATATACGAGCAGACGGTAAAGATGAACACATAGATTTAGTGCCACCAATAGAGATGTCTCTTGAGGCAGCAATTGCATTCATTGCTGAAGACGAGCTAGTTGAGGTTACTCCCTCTAAGATTCGTCTACGTAAGAGGTATCTATCTGAATCAGATCGTCGTCGTCAGGGCAGGTTGTCCTAATGCTTAACTAAATCTACTACTTCTATTTTCTCGTTGTTTGTTAGAGATAGGTTCCCATTTCCTATTTTTTCGTCAATTAAAACACATAGGATCCTATGTGTTTTTTCTTCTGGGAGCTTGCTTACTCCCATCACTATCCCTATTTCCTCTTTGTCATGCACTACTGACTCACCAACCAGTACCATTTTGTTGGCTTCAACTTGGCAGCGATAAAGATTTCTCTTGGATTGTCCCTTGTAGTGAGTACGTGCAATTACTTCTTGTCCAGGATAACAACCCTTATCAAAGCTAAGCCCTACTCCTGATCTAAGTCCAATAGCCTGAGGTATAACTTTTTCATATGTTTCAGGTAACACCCATACATACCCACAATGCCACAGGTGGGCATTCCATAGATCCACATAGTCATGATTACGACATTCTATAGGGTGTATTTCACTTGATACCTGTAACCGTCCAAGTTGATCATAGCATAGCACCGTGGTACCATCCTCCATGCGGTAAATGTTTGTTTCAACAGCATTTTGTGGCCCCATGATGGCTGCTATTTGAGATTGACCTACTGTCATTAACCTGACCCTGGAGCGTAGAATATAGCGCTCCAAGTCATTTATGAAGCGTAATTCTAGTGCTTTTGGTAGAATAATGTGTACTCCTTGTTCGTCTTTCCAGATCCATAGCACGGCCTTTATGCGTCCCTGGGGGTTACACCAGGCCGATATTTGCCATTTATCAGGGTCAAGCTTCTTTAAATCATTTGTGAGCTGGTTATGCAGAAAAGATATAGCATCGGTTCCTGTAGCTAAAATGTGCGAAAACCCGGTCAAACTCACTATTTTGGTGTCTTCGTGCAAAATATCTACTAAACTCGGCACAATATTCCCCTTACGGCAGCAATTTTTGTAAGATTCATGTATGACTGCTCTGCGCCACACAATTATTTCGTTATCCATTCTATTTGTTTTTTTGCTAGGTACATATTATTTTTTTGTTTTCCGGCCCATTCCTATAGATGTTGTTGGACGTTCTCTGCCAGTTAAAAAATATATGACCCTATACCAAATTGCCATGCAAGCTAGACAAGAAGGATTTTATGTGCCTTTTTGGGTATGGCGTACGGCAGAGAAATTTCTCTGTGGCAAATCTTTTTTTTATGCTGGATATTACGATTTTATTGCTGGAGAATCACTATACACTCTTATTAGTATGCTTTGTCACGGTAAAGCTCGCATGGGACGATTTACCATAATCGAAGGAAGCACATGGAGTATGATTCGCAATAAACTAGATACTACTCCCGATATAGATCACAAAATTGGTAATATGAGCAATCGTGATATCTTGCTATCGCTATCTGATAGAGAGCATCATTCCATGGAAGGCTTGCTTTTCCCAGATACTTATATGTACGCTCCAGGGGAGGATGATATCAGCCTATTGCGGCGTGCTCATAGAAAAATGATAAAAATTATAAATGATATTTGGGTAGAGCGTGATCAGGCTGGTGTTCCTTTGGGAAAGTCGTACGATCTTTTGGTTATAGCATCTCTTATTGAAAAGGAGGTAAATATTTCTAGTGAAAAGATTAAGGTTGCTAGTGTATTTTATAACCGGTTAAGGAATAAAATGTTTTTGCAAAGTGATCCTACTGTTTGCTATAATTCTCACTGTTCTGAGCGGTTGTATCCAAAGAACCACGATCTGCTGAAATTTCATCCACATAATACCTACCGTCGTGCTGGATTGCCCCCTACGCCTATCTGTTTCCCGAGTGTATCATCTCTTATTGCCGCTGCTCATCCTGACAAAACCAGCTACTATTACTTTGTTGCCAAAGGTGATGGTTCTAGTTACTTTTCTCACTCCTTATTGCAGCACAATAAGGCTGTTAAAATGTTTATGCCGGCGGGACGTGTACGCACTACTGCCTATCATATAGGGTAATATATAGCTGTGAAAAAAGGATATTTTATAACTTTGGAGGGTCTTGATGGGGTTGGCAAAAGTACCCATGCTTCTTGGTTGGAGTCGCGATTGGGAACATGTGGGTACTCTGTTTTAAAGACTCGTGAGCCAGGGGGAACTGATTATGGTGAACGCCTTCGTCCTATATTTTTGTGCCTTGATATTTCCGTTGAAGCTGAGTGTATGCTAGCAATGTCCATGAGACTCCAGCATGTTTCGGAGAAAATATTACCTGCATTAAGTTCTGGGCAGTATGTAGTTTGCGAGCGTTTTATGGATGCCACGTACGCTTATCAAAGCGGTGGCCGCGGCATGTCTTACAGCAAGATTTATGCTATAGAGAAAGTATTGACTTTACCAAATGTAGACCTAACATTTTTTCTTGATGCACCTTTTGACGTGTTGCGCCAAAGGTTAGATCCTGCTAACGTCGATCGTTTCGAATTACAATCAAGTGATTTTTTTGCGCGCGTACGAGCTATTTATCAGAGAAGAATTCAGGAAGATCCATGCCGTTTTGTCGTTATTGATGCTACACAACCTATAGATATTATTAGAGAAATCATTGATTGTTCCCTTGTTGATAAGGGCATAATTTCATCATCTATTGCTCTGGATTGAAACTAATGATAGATTGTTGTTGGCACGATCTCTATGAGAAGCAATGCTCTGATCCGCATTTTCTGTTTCCGTGGTACGATGATGAATATAAGCGTGTCATGGATGTCGTACGTTGCAATACAGTTCAGGTATTGCTCCTATCTGGGTTGACTTTGACGGGATTGTTTAAGCTATCGTATTTAGTAAGCTCCTCGTTGTTATGTGAAAAAGGTACTGGAAGTTCTTATCCGTGTGGTGTGTGTGTTGGTTGTCGTTGGGTTATGGCTGATACTCACCCCGATTTGCGGTGTTTGCTGTCAAGGTCGTCCTTGTTAGAGTTTCTGCCCCCATCTGTGAATATCGGTCGGACTGATAGTGGGGATTCAGATAAAAGTTTATCTGGTATTTCTGTAGACAGAGTGCGCGACTTGTCTAATTTTTTTTCACTATCTACTCATCGCGGTCTTCGTGTAGTTTTTATTGCCCCAGTTGAATCTCTAACTGAAAGTGCTTCCCAGGCCCTGCTCAAAACTTTGGAGGAGCCTCTCTCAAAAACCATTTTCGTTCTTATGAGCTATGCTCCTCACCTCCTCAAGGAGACACTTCTAAGTCGTTGTCAAGTGCACTTCCGTGTCTCCGCTCCTAGAGCAAATTTTGTAGAGTCGTGGTTACTGAAAATATCGTCTTCATCAATGTCGTTACTTCCTCCTCCTATTGTGCCTTTTATTATCCATCGACCATTCTATGCATTAATAATTATTGCAACAGGAACATATACTATCCTAGGTAAGATCCATAGTTTACTGTTTATTAGACCATTTAATTTTTGGGAAACTATTTCTTCATGTAAAGAACTAATCAGGGCGTGGTCTAAGTTTTTGACATCCCATCAAGCTATTATGGTTTTGCTAGACATAATTATAGTTATATTGCGAAGTCATATTAGTTATTACTGGAGCGCAGAATCTGAAAACTTGTCGTTACATGAGAAAAGTGGTGGTTTGTTAGCTTGGTTGGGTTTTTTTGACCAAATGCAGGAATCTTATCGCATGCTTTGTAGTGCGTTGCCAAATTATGAGTTACTCCTTGAGCATGTTATGGGATATCACCCCTTTTTGAGTTAGCAGAGTACTATTTTACTCTGTGATACATTTGGGTAGCTAACTATAAAACTACAATTACGAGAAATACAATATGGATGCACAGACAGCTAAGAGTTCCTCTGGTAAAAAGCAGAAAAGTCCTGAGCCTAAGCAGGCGACTAGTAACAATTCTGGTAAATTGTCTGAGGGGGATGTTGTTTCTAAGGGCAAGGTTGATTCTTTAGAGGGGTCCAGAGATAGCAGCGATATACCGTCACTTGATTTGAACTTATCTAATGGCAGGGATCTGTTGTCTTCGTATACCACTTTTTTCAGTAATGGTGGTTTTTTTGTTAAAACTGACCAATCTTTTTCTTTGGGCGATGTTGTTAGGGTTTTTGTAAAAGTACCATCTGGCTCTACTGTTTATACGGTTTTATCAAGGGTAGTGTGGATTGTTCCACCAAATGCTGAGGATCGTCGTACTCAGGGAGTTGGGGTATCTTTAGATGATGATAGTGATCACGTTCTTGAATTGCGTGATAAGATAAACTCGTACTTGAGTGAGCATGCAGAAAAAGTTGAAAGGTACTCTGTTTTCCCTTTTCCTTCATAAAGGTTTTCTCTTACATTCTGGTACGATTGGTACCGCAGGGTTTGTAAGAGGGGTGTAATTTTGTCTATTAGCCCGATTGTATTTAGGGTTGTTGTTCGCCGAATTCAGCAAGAGCGTGTGATTGTGGAAGGATTGGGCAGTCATCACGGGCGTTTCCTATTGGAAGGCGCAGAAATCGATCTTCTATGGCCTGGTGATGTTTGTTCTGTAGAAGAATGTTGCTCGAAGCCAGGATTTGTAAAATTCTTGGAGCGTGTTAACCCTGAACAAATCTGTATTTGTTGCTTTTATAAGCGCAGTAAGAAGTGGGTTGCTCTGCCAGAGGACAGAGATCTATCACATAGAGTTATAGATATAAGTGGTATAAAGCACCACGATATAAGTGAGAGGACGTGTGCTCAAGTACTAATTGACTCTTATGATGAAAACGATAAGCGCTACCGTTGTACTATCCTTTCATTGTTTGAAGACAATGGGTTATTGTCTCAAGCTATTGAAAGGACCATTTCATTTTTTCAGTTACCAAGGTCATTTCCAGATTCCATAAATGCCGATATAGAACGGCTTAAAAAATTTAGCGACCCAGTTAGCAAGAGACGGGATCTCACAGAATATCACTTTGTTACTATTGATGGTGACGATGCTAAAGATTTTGATGACGCCGTTTTTGCAAAAAAAATAGATGGCGGTTTTCATTTGATTGTTGCTATAGCACATGTTTCATCATATGTGCCTTGGAACAGTGCTATTGATGAGGAAGCGTATGTAAGAGGTACTTCAATATACTTTCCTTCAGCTGTTATTCCTATGCTTCCCACTGTGCTTTCAGAAGATTTATGTTCTTTGTTGCCCAATAAGGTACGTTTGGTTTTGTGCTGCGATATGATCATTAGTTCTGTAACTAATAATCCAATAACATCATACGAAATCTACCCAGCTAAAATTAAGTCACGTCAACGGTTAAGCTATAATTCTGTCCAGGGTTATTGGGATGGCTGTGAACATGATGTTATGCCTGAATTAACTGGAATGATAGATACTTTATTTGATGTTTTTACATTACTAAAGAAGAGATCTGATCAAAGGGGGATGATAAATTTCGATGTTCCTAGTGCTTGTTTTGAGTATGACAATGATAAGGTATGTAATGTATATCACCACAGTAGATGCTCATCAGAAGAAATGATCGAGCAATGTATGCTAGCTGCAAATACTTGTGTAGCAAATTTTCTATCCTCAAATAATTTACCTGGATCTGTTTATAGAAATCACAGTGGTATTATGGATGATAGATTACCTTCTGTTAAAAGGCTACTATCGTTGTTTGGTATGAGCAGTTTTGTTACCAATTTGTCGACTTCTAAAGGTATGCAGGAGGTTTTGCTAGAGTTTTCCAGACGTTCTCTTTCATATTTACAATTATATGTTCTTTGCTCCATGCAGCATGCGGTATATGGAAATAAAAACGAGGGCCACTTTGGACTAGCTCTAAAAGAGTATACTCATTTTACTTCTCCAATTCGCAGATACCCCGATTTACTAGTACATAGAGCAATAGACTCTTATTTATCGGGCAATGGTGAAGTTAAGTTTGATTTGTCAAATTATCTTGATCATTGCTCTGCTAGAGAAAGAGTGTCTGAAAATTCTTCTAGATATATTAACAGTTTTTTAAAATGCTGTTTTATGATTTCTTGTCTAGGAGAAAATTTTTCTGGGATGATTTCTTCGGTTTCTGATTTAGGACTATTTGTTTTGTTAGATAAGTATCCGGTAGAAGGGTTAGTTCACATTTCTAAATTGGGCAGGGATTATTTTATTTTTGATTCCGAGAGATTTTCTTTAATTGGTAAATCTAGTGGGATAAGGTTTCGCCTAGGAGATCGTGTTAACGTGGAATTAAAAGATGTCGATCTTAGTACTAGAAGGATATATTTTTACTTGATTGATAGAGGTAAATCAAAGCCTAAGAACAACTCTGGTAAGCAAAGATATTCTATGAGTGGCAGTGATAGAGCAAGATAGATAGTTATAACATGATCAATTAGGTAAATAGTGTAGTGGGAATATCTGTAATCTTGTGCGTAAGAAGTAGATAAAATAGATTTTTCCTTTGGGCTACAAAATGTTTTTGTAGCCCCTAAATCTACGTCAATTGCCACATGTTCTTAGGCCTACGCCAGTTATATAGCATTTATTGGCATCCACTTTTTTTGTTAAAAGTACAGTAAAGTAAATAATGAAGCGCCTTACAATATAGAGTAACACTTTATTTTATGGATAAAATTAGTGCTCTTGACTATAATTTTTTGCCATTACTTGTAGTAAGATTTTTTATTTAATGTGTAATCACACAGTAAGTATTGTGTTTATACTCATAGTCATTCATTCTATTTTTTTGCTCACATATTACTAAAAGCAATGGTTAGTTTTAGTGTCTATCATAGTTATAGTTATTTTTGATATGGTACTGCCAATGTAAGTAAGTGATGCTGCCATATCAATTATATATTGGGAATAGCTTGCTGATTAGCATATGTTGACATTGTTGTTAAGAAGAGTTTTTATTTCCAAATTCAAAGAGATAAATTATCCGAAACTAGAATTCCAACATCGCAGCTATAACACCTGTGGTTACCGATTTATTGGGGTAATACTATTTTAATTTAGTAGTGCATGTTTGTCTCTACATAACGATGTTGTGTAGTAGTATCTGTTGTTATGTGCTCATTTATCTTTATCACTACATCAGTGTTTCTTAGGTTCCTAATATATTAAGATTAAAGGGGGTGATTTTAAAATTAATGCTAGATTGTGAGCTTATCTGCAGTGTCTAGATAATGAAGGTATATGTGAGAAAGAAGGGCGGTAATATTTTGAATTATTGTGATTTATTTGTTGTTGATATTAATATTAATTGTTGATCAAGATTTGTATCTTTATGCAACTTCAAACCGTAATTTTTCATAGATGATCCTTGATATTAGGTACATTATCAACCGTCTGGCTTGTCTAAATGTAGATTTGTTGATTATCGACAGTGGAAGATAACTATAATAACTACAGTCAATGCTACAACGTGCCCGTGTGTCTGGTTATTGTATCGGTTGGTTAAATAATTTTGTGTTTGGTGTATTGCATATGTGTGTTTTGTGCATGTAGTTGTTTGCTATTTCTATATTTTGTATTTTTGTTTTTTCGGTGCTGCAGTGTGCGTGTAATGTTATTTGATGCAATGGCGTGGATAGGTTTGGGTGTGCTATTTGCTGCGTTTGCGCCTTCTGCCTGCGTTGTTACGAGGGAGCGACAGCACAGAGCGGTCTTTCGTTTGCTCTGAGAGAGTTTCTATTTTAGGTAAGTGTCGTGTGTGTTCGCCAGTTCGCGCCCATACTGTAGTTTGTAGGTGTTAACAGATTGTACGCAAAAATATACAAAAATTAATTATAAATATCACATAATAAGTATGGGGTTGGGTATGAAGCCTGTAACTGGAACTGGAACTGGAACTGAGGCTGGTGCTGACGTTGGTGGGGAAGGTAGTGTTGGTCAGAGAGGTGGTTTGCAGCAGGTTCAGGTTTCTTCCGCTGGTGTGTTGAGTGGCACCACCACTACTGCTGTTACTACCTTAACTACCACTGCTGCTGCTGCTACCTTAGCCACCACTGCTACTACTACCTTAGCCACCACTGCTACTATTGCCCTAACCGCTACCGTTGTTGCCCCTGCTACTACTGCTTCTACTTCTGTGGGTAAGGGTAGGAGTAGTAGAGGAGGAGGTAAGGGTAAGGGTAAGGGTCCTGCCCCCAAGGGTTCTGTTACCCCTAGCAGCGCTTTTGTTATTGCTCCAAAAGCTCCAGCTCCAGTATCAACCGGAACTCAATATGTTGGTATCGCTTCTTTTGATACTGTTGATTGCTGTGGTTTTGCGGTTCATAAGGAGAGTGTATTAGCAGTAAGTGCTCTGGAGCGTGGGTTCTTAAGTTCTGTTGGATGTAATGCTGCTCAAGGTTTTGGACGGGGTATTAGATCCTATTTTTCTGTACATGGCAGGGTTCAAGAAGAAGAGCTTCGTGTTCTACGTGATGAATTGTTTGCTGATGCTTCAAGGGATGCGCTTGCTTTTCTCGAAAAAGTATTTCTTTTAAGAGTTGGTAAGGTTCTTGCTGTTTCTATGCACTTATCTAATGGGGAGAGAAAATTACTTAACTCTGAAGAGGTTGAATGTATTAAGAGATCGTTGAGTGTTAGTTTAATGCTTAGAGCTAATGAGATTTTGACAAAAGTATGGAGTGAGGGGATCTCTCATATTTCTCCGGATAGTGTTTATCCTCAAGAACGTGTTGAACCTTTGCCCACGTCATCTCAAGAACGTGTTGAACCTTTGCCTACGTCATCTTTGGCTCATTGTCATCAGGGCGAATCATCTCCTAGTTGCGTTGATTTTATGGGACATGAGATGCCTTCTGAGACTGCTAAAATGATTAAATCTCTTCTTTCTGAAGTTCGTTCACTGACTAAGCGTATTTTTGCGATTCTTGTAGAAAAGCAGATTAGCACTATTATGTCTTGTCTCTCGCCAGTTCAACGATATATTTGGTGCATAACTAATAGGCAATTGTATGAAACACATGTTTTGACCAGGGGTGTTTCTGGGTATATTTCTGACATCCGTCCTCGTTTTATCGATCCTCTTTCTAGTGTTATGGTATTGAGTCCTTCTGGTGGTGCCCTAGTGCCACTGATGGGGCTTGAATTAAGAGATTTTTTAGTACGAGTAGATAGAGCTGTTAGGGAGTGTATGTTAGATTCTTTCGCATTTGAGTGGGCTGTTTCTAACATAAGTGTTTTTACTGACTTAGAGGATCAATCGGGGTCATTACTTGTCCATAATCTTAGAGGGGAAGATTTTGTTAATGCCCATAATGTCGCTGGGGTTCCTGGGTTGGCGACTTCATCCACTAAAGCTCTTATCGGAAAGAAAGTAGTTCCGGAAAATGAGTCGTCTCAAATGAAATCTGTGGCAGTTCAGACTGAGGGAGTGTTAGGGGTAGCTCCAATTGTTAGGATTGTGCAAGCATCTGTTGTGTCATCGTCTGCTACTAGATCTGCTGTTAGTGCTGTTGCTGGGGACCCGGATGAGTCTTCTCCTGCTGCTGGTGTTTCTACTGCAAGAGTTTCTCCTGTGCCAGGAACTTCGGGGGATTTATCTGGTTCGTGTTCACGGTTAGTGCCGCTTTCTCTTGATTTAGGTTCCCCTGTTACGGATGAAGTAACTCATGCTGGTGCATCTGCTGCTGGTGTTGTTCTTGCTTCCATGGAGGAAGGTGATGAAGATACTTTATCTGCATCTTCACCTTTATCTGATGCGGTAGAGGTATCACCAGTTGCCTTAGCGCAAACCGAAGAATTGGTTGTTGTTGCTTCGCCGCCACTTTCCGTAGATTTAGGTTCATCTGTTACGGATGGAGTAACTCGTGCTGGTGCTATTTTTGCGTCCATGGAGGGAGGTGATGAAGATACTTTATCTGCACCTTCACCTTTATCTGATAAGGTAGAGGTAGCATCAGTTGTCTTAGCGCAAACCGAAGAATTGGTTGTTGTTGCTTCGCCGTCACTTTCTGTAGATTTAGGTTCATCTGTTACGGATGAGGTAACTCATGCTGGTGCTATTTTTGCGTCCATGGAGGGAGGTGATGAAGATACTTTATCTGCACCTTCACTTTTATCTGATGAGGTAGGGGTAGCATCAGTTGCCTTAGCGCAAACCGAAGAATTGGTTGTTGTTGCTTCGCCGTCACTTTCTGTAGAAGGGTATGAGACACCTGAGAGGGTTGCTACTTCCGCATCGATGGGTCCTGGAGTAGGTGGAGATTCTTCAGGTTTAATGGCAGGGTATTTTTTACCCATACGTTCTCCTGGCTCTGCATCTTCACCTCCATTTTCATCCTCAGCTTCACCCGCACCTACATCTTCGCCTTCGCCATCCTCAACTCTATCTTTATCTTCAACTCTATCTGGATCAGGATTCAGTGCCGATCTTTCCTCTCGTGCAGTGTCACCTGTATTGAGTATGGAAGTTGGATTAGCTACGGAAGGTACTGTTTCTGCGGAAGGTGTTGTTTCTGAGTTGGA
Source organism: Candidatus Ichthyocystis sparus (assembly GCF_900078745.1). Taxonomy (GTDB): domain Bacteria; phylum Pseudomonadota; class Gammaproteobacteria; order Burkholderiales; family 2013Ark19i; genus Ichthyocystis; species Ichthyocystis sparus. The sequence continues at coordinate 59,010 of NZ_FKII01000079.1, forward strand.
AGTTTTAGTAGGTGAGGCATCATCCCCTGTGCCTTCACCTGAACAGCTAGTGATGACCACTGTACCTTCTTCCGTTTCTGTTTTTGCTGAAGTTAAAGGACCATCTACGTCAGCTGGTAGTGGCTATTTTGCTGCACCCAAAAAATCATACATGAGTAGACATGTTTCTGAATTATCCTCTTCGCCTACTAGTGGTAGTGCTGTTGCTGGACCTTCTTCTTCTGCGTCTGTGGGTGTTGTTAGTGGTGGTGTGACTGCTACTGGCGGTACTACTGCTGATGAGGAGGGGGGGGATGTAGGAGAGAGATTGGCAGCAATACTGAATCGAGGTTTGCCACCGACACCGCCACCTCCTGAAACACAGCAAGGTGCTCCAGGTGGTAAAAGAGGAAGAGGAAGGAAGAGAAAAAGGAGAAGTTAAGTGGTGAGTGTAATGAAAGGGTGTTTGTGTTCCTATATTGTGTTACACGAGAGTCTTTAGGTGACCTTATAAGGTCTTTACGATGTGTGTTGCGCTACGATTGAAGGTTTTGCTTGATGATTAGTATTCTCGTTTAGTTTACGTAGGTTCTGTATCTTGCTTAGTATTATTTTTGGTGGTTGCACTGCTTTTTCATTTTTTAAGTATGTTACGTGTTTTTTATATCTATGACTTTCTTGTTTTTGTGGTAGTTTTTTTAGAAAATATTGAAATATAATTAATTATTAAATCAACATTAAGCTAACAATAAGATCTGAATGTGATGGCTTGTGTTGTTTTGTGTCATGCTAGATTTTGTAATTTTTGTTCCGTTGTGAGTTGATAGCGGTGATTTTGGATTTTGCTAACAAAGGTTTTTAGATTTAGATAAATGTTATTGGTATTTTTTTGGTAATTTCTGCAATCAATGAAGTAGATAATAGTTTGTATCAATGATTGCGAGTACCAATCAAATAATTGTATATCTTGCGTATGTAGTAAGTACAACAAAATTATATGTATATTTACTGAAAAGGTTATACATGTATCGTATTATTAATCTCTGTCAAAACAATATTATCTATAACGTTAAATTGTATGTTATTTATTAAATGACCTACTTTATGTAATATATTGATATATGAATTTTGTACTTTGTTTGAATATTTGGTACTTTTATATCCACAATGTTTAATGCACGTTGCGGTATTTTTTGGTGAGTTATTGTGGCATGATTAGCATTGTTTATTCAATTTGTTCTTTGAATTGACATTAGGTGTTTAGATAATGATGTAAGTACTGCTATTAGCCAAATTGAAGATAGATGTTTGGGGTTTAGATTAGTTAAGAACTAAGAATATTAATGAAGTCGTATATACTTAATTCTGGCACAGTAAGGTTGTTCCTTTAGTTGAGCTTATGTATTCTAATAACAGTTTAATGCTAATGATAATATTTCAAGTGGTAAAGGCTTGTTACTGTTATTGATAGTCATGTGTTTTTATCTTAACAATTACTTTATTTACTAACGTATGTTGTTGATAAAAGAATCTCTACCGTAGTTTCTTCAGGCTTTTAAGAGATAATTATTTTGTGCGTAAATCATGCTTATTTTTAATTATTCATATTTTTTGTTTTCTAGAGAACAACATGTGCCTCTAGTGTTTGCTTTGGTTAATTTACGATTACATTATAAGGTTAAAAATGTAGATAACATTGATATTTGTATTTTTGACAAAAGTTTTTCTATGGATTGCATAACTCTCAGTTGAAAGTAATGAGTGGTTGATGTAGCGGCACCATCTATACTTTAGAGGCTAGAGGACAAAGATTCTTTATTTACAATTTGTTTTGGATACTTATGTTACGGTCAATGGTGATAAGATGGATGATATAGCTAAGAGTAGCGGTGCGGTGAAAACTGTAGGTTTATTTTGTTTTGTATTCTGCTTATAGCTGTAAGGCAGCAAGTTCCACCATTTTAGGTGATAATAGCCTTCTAATAATTTTAATTTTATTACACATAGTATGTGTGGTTTATTTTTTGTTAGTATTTCCATTAATTGTTCTATAAGTTCGTATCCTACACGACTGTAGATTGTTGTTTTTTTAACGGATAATTTTCATCATACGGTACATCATTATCCGCTTATGCTGGTGGTGGGTGGGTTGTGCTCGTGGGTTTTTGGCTTTATTGAATATTTGTTCAGTATTTATTGATTGATGTGCGGTTTGTTTGCGTTATTTATTCGTTATTGTTTGTGAATTTTTTTGTAGTAATAACATGTGCAGTGGTACACATGTATGTGTTGTGTTGCCCATGGATTTTATGCTTCTGTGCTGTTACTAGTCTGGGATATTGCTCCGTACTCTGGGTGTGTTTTTTGGTTGTAGATAGTTTCTATTAGGTAGTGGTAATGTTGCTGTTAGGTGGTGGGAACATTAACAGTCAATTTAAGCAAGAGGTTAGGTGTGAATTCCTTAACTGGAGCTGGAGCTGGAGCTGATCCCTTTAGTGATTATCATACTGATCAAAGTACAAGTGGTAGTTTGCAGCAAGTTCAGTCTCTTCCCGTTAGCGTAGTTGCTGGGGCTACCTGTGCTACTGCTTCAATTACTTCTTCTACCACCTTTACTAACACCGTTACCTCTATAGGTAAGGGCAAGAGTAGAAAGAGCAAGGGTTCTCCACCTAAGAGGGCTATTGCTTCTAAAACTATTACATCTGTGGTAAAAAAAATTGCTCCTGCTTCATTTGTTATTGCTCCAGCTGCTATTGTTTCAGTTACTCCTGCCCCAGTTACTTCTGCTCCAGTAGTGACTTGTCATCGTCCTGTTAGCCTCGCCTCCTTTGATACTCTAGATTATTGTGGTTTTAAGGTTTTGGCTTCAGATTTACTGGCTCTGTTTGCTATGGAAAATGATTTTTTACGTGCTGTTGAGAAGAATGCTTCTGTAACTTTTAGAGCTTATATTTTGAAACATTTTTCTGTACATGGAATACTAAAAGAAAGCGAAATTTCTTTGTGCCGCCATGAATTGTTTGCTAACGCTTTAGGATATGCGGTTACTTTTTTTAATAGCGCATACCTTAAAAAGATTAGTTTTAAGGTTGAGTCTTCCTTGCTTCTCTCCAAAGGAGAGAGGAGGACCTTTAGATCTGAGGAAGTCACAGAATTTGTTAAAAAGTTTAGTGATAAGACAATTACTAAGGTTAATGATTGTCTGTCATATGTATGGAGTTGTGAGACTTCCAGTGACTCTTTGAATAGTATTTCTTCTGGAAAAACTGCAACTATCACTTCTTTCCCTGGATCATTAGCCAATGCTAATTTCACCTACGTTCCACCTTCCGTTAAATGTGTTAGCCTGCTAGGATTTACTGTACTTCCTGATGTTGATAGAACATTTAAGCGCATTATTTCTGAAATTACTTTATCTGCTAAGCGTACTTATTCAGATATGGTAAGTAATGAATTATCCGTGAATATGACCAAGCTTACAGTAATTGAACGGTATATTTGGTGCCTAACTTATAAGCCATTGTACGAGACTAATGTCGTTGCTAGTTGTATTTTAGGTTATTACGCGAGGTGCCGTCCCGATTTTATTGGTTATCTTTCTAGTGTACAGGTATTATTTGATCCTTCCAGACGTATATTAGCGCCATTGACTGGTCGTGGATTAAGGGATTTTTTGGTACGTGTAGATGATGCTGTTAGAGGCGCTATACTATCTACTTTTAGGCTAGAGTGGAGTAGATCTACCGGAAGTGTTTTTACTGCTGTAGACGCTGAAGTGGAGTCATCGAGTACTCCTACTATTTGTGGAAGAGATTTTGTTAGCACTCAAAAAAATGCTGGAGTTCCTTTGTTGGCAATTTCAGCCTACAGTGGAATTATTGAAAAGAGAGGTTCTTTATCGCAAACCGTTGGTGTTGGCTTTGCTAGTAGTTCTAGGTCTTCTCAATCGATACCACAATTAGGATCTGAGACAAGTCATCCTTCTAGTATGTTTACAGTTTGTGGTGATTCTGGTTCTGCTTATATGCCTTCTGCTGAAGTTGTGCAGCGACCTACTGTTGCAACATTTATTGCTGAAGCTTCATCTGGTATTGCTTCTGCTGATTTTGTTTCTGTTACGAGAGCTGCTGATGTTGTTTCTGTGATAGGAACTTCGGGCAGTGTAGATTATTCACCTTTATCTGGGTTAGAGGCACTTGGTTCTGGTATCGTTTTACCTACTAGATCAAATGTGTCTGGCTATGTTGCTCCGGATGTGTCTGAAGATGTGGTTGCATCTACCAGTTATGTTTCCTCGGGTGGGTCGGGAGATGAATCTCCTTTTGTTTCATCTCAACTAGTTGCATTGGTTGGCGATGTTTATTCATCTTCTCCAGAGCAATCTGTGTTGATTGGTGAAGTTGCTACATCGGATACGAGGGGTATTGCTGCTTCTGAACCGGTGACTGCGGGATGTGAGATTGATTTACATTTAATTTTACGTGAATTGGGAATAGTTCCTGAAGACTTACCTAGTTCAGATGTGTCTTATGAGGGTACTGCATTTGCTGATCTTTTTCCCGTGTCTAGAAGTTCAGATGGTGGTGGAGATTCTTCAACTTTAACTGCACTTTTATCTTCTCCCTTATCTGAGGTTGCAGAATCGGATTCTTCCTTAGAGGATCATGAAATATCTGAGACGGTTGTTGTTACTTCAGTGTTGGGAAGTTTGGAGAGAGTAAATTCTCCATCTTTATCTTTGTCTTTATCTGAGACGCTAGCGTTAGTTGCTGCTGCTTCAGAAGAATATGAGTCATCTTGGAGGGGGGTTACCTCTGTACCGGGAAGTTTAGGGGGATTAGATTCTTTACCTCCTGTACTTTCGCCCGTACCTTTATCTGAGCCAGGGGTAGTGGTTGATATTTCTTCGTCTTCTGTACCTTTTACAGAACCTACTGCGCTGGTTAGGGAAGTTGGTTCACCTATAGCCAGTGCTGTTTCTTTATCGGAGGATTTAGTAGGTGGATTGAGTTCGTCTTCATCTGAGCAACCAATAATGGCTGCAATTAGTACATCTTCTACTATTTCTACTGCGGTAGAGGAACGTCCCACGGTTAGCGGTAGTTCTTTTATTTACTTGGGACCTAAGAAAGAATTTATTCGTAGCTTAAGACTTAAGAAATAATTTATTCGTAGTCAGGTATATTCTTGGTCTGGTATTGGGTCTTCTTCAGTTCTTATCAGTAGTAGTATCTTTGGACTTCCTAGTTGGTGTTTGTGAAGATGAATAATGTTGTAGCAGCTGCCACTGATGTTTTTGGCGAGAGGGAGGATGTGGGATAGAAATGACGATATAGCTGAGAAATAAGTTGCCATCGATACCTTTATTTGCTGGTACATGTAGAAGTGGATCATCTTTTTTACAGAGAGGTAGTCTCCAGGGAAGAGGGTGTAAGGGAAAGTATAAATTAGTCGAGATGAGAGTTGGTCCTGTTGTCATTTAATGGTATGTCGCACAATACATTCTAGTTGATTAATGTAATTTTATTTACTGCACTTTACATATTAAGGTCGGTTTATTATTCATTCTTGTTTTATACATAAATACATATAGAATTAATGATTTTTGCGTACAATTACTACTAGTTATGATGTTTATTGACTAAATAACATAAAGTAAAGGTTTATATTTGTCTAACCAGAATAATTGAACTAAGGCTGCTTTTGAAGAAATATGTTTATTAGCTAAAAGGGCGATGGGTGTTTCTAATATTGATTGACTTGTGTTTGATCAGTTTAGAATTAGATTATTACTGTAGATTGAGATCGTATATATGAAGTAGAAAAGAGGTTTTTGATAAAAGTTTCTTTCCTAGGTTGCATCGTTTAGTGATGGAACGAGTTCCTTGTATGATAGTAATTTGGTTCATATGCTGGGGGATAAATAGTTTGTTTGTTCCATTCTGTAGGATCGGTGACGTGGTTGATAGAAATTAAAAAACTTGATAAACGCTAAAGATGAAGGTGGCGGTTAAACTAATTGTATGTTATCTAATTCATGTGTAGTTCACCAATGATGTTGAATTTGTTTGGATGTTTGGGCTATGTGTGCAAGAGAAAAGTTGGTAGAGATAGTTATAAATCACTGTGGATGGCTGCAATGGTTTTAGCACTTATTGTGACTTAATTTGATATTAATTTGCTATTAGTTAGCATGTGTGCTTCTATATTGCACGATTATTGGTGGCTATTTTTCATAGATGGGTTTTGCTGTTCAGTACATCATTGTCCTTTTGCGATTCGGAAAAGGCATGATAAATAAGATCGCATTTTAGATTTGATCTGCCTTCGGGGTGGTTTGTTGCTTGTATGTGCATAGTGTTGGTGTTATTTGATGGTTAACTCCAACATGTTTACCCTCCTGGTGCGTTTACATAAGTAACAGTAGTGTGAGTTGCTTCTTCTGCGTGTTCTGTATTTTGCTGTGGCTGTAGGTTGGCGCAGGTGTCTGTGCTCAGATTGTGCGTCTGCCGTGGTGGAGGTGCGTGTTAGTTATTCTAATTATTCATTAGTAATAACGATTATAAAAACTGACGATAATAATAATAAGTAAGGGAAGGGTTGGGTATGAATCCTGTAACTGGGGTTGGCGGTGATGATCCTGATTCTGTAGATGGTGATAGTACTGGTCAAGGTGAGGGCGGTGGCTTGCAGCAAGCGCAGGCTTTGACTGGTGGTGTGTTGGGTGTAGTAACTCCCGCTACTGTTTCCACCGCTGCTGCTACCCCCACTACTCTTACTACACCAGCTACTTCTACTACCTTGACTACTGCTACCACCTCTGTAGGTAAGGGTAGCAGTGGTACTAGAAGTAGGAAAGGCAAGGAACGTGCTCCTAGGGGTTCTGCTGCTGTGTCTCGTCCTGCTATGAGAGCAACTGTTCCTGCTCTTGCTCCTGATCCTCCTCCTCCTCCTGCTCCTACTAGAACAAATATTCCGCTAGAAGGAGTTGGTATCGTTTCTTTTCAAACTATGGAGTATTGTGGTTTCTGTGTTTATGTTCCAGATTTAATGGCATTGTCTGGTATGGAAAGTAATTTTTTGCGCGCTGTTGGAGAAGTGGCTGTTTCAATTTTTAGACCTAGACTTAGAGCATTATTTTCGTCACATGGTGTTCTCGGAGAAAGTGAGGTTTCTGTTTTACGTGATGAATTACTTGCTGTTGCTGAAGCAGATGCTGATAGTCTTTTTAGGCAAGTGTATCTCATTAGGGTTTATTGTAAAGTTGTTTCTTCCTTGCATCTTGCTGCTGGGGAGCGGCGGAGATTTAGTGCTGAAGAAGCTGAGAGGTTTAAGGTATCGTTTTTTGTTAATGCGATGATCAAGGCTAGAGAGTGTTTAGAGCTTGCATGGAATGCAGAGGTTTCTATGGCCTCACAGGGTTTGGGTGGTATTCCTCCTATAGCAACTACTGCTACTACTACTTCGGTTACTTCTGGAGGAACTACTACCACTACCACTTCGGTTTCTTCTTCTAGAGTAACTGTTGCTACTACTTTGATTCCTTCTACAAGAAGTTCTACTACTACCACTTCGGTTTCTTCCGGAAGAACTACTGCTACTACTACTTCGCTTACTTCTAGAGGAAGTGTTTCTGCTGCTTCTTCTCGCCGTGTGCCAGGATTTGTTGGCTCTGTAGACTTATTTGGGTTTCAAGTATTTGCTGAGTTTAGCGAAATGGTTAATTCTCTCATTTCTGAGATTCAAGCATTGGCTAGACGTGTTTTCCCGCAAATGGTAAGAGCTCCAATGACGGATGCTATGTATAAGCTTTTTGGTTATGAACGACGTGCTTGGTGTACATCTAATGTGACGCTTTATGAAACTGGCCTTGTGGCCAGATGCTTTGCCGCGTATTGTTCTAAGTTCCGTCCTGATTTTATTAATGCTCTTTCTAGTGTCGAAGAGTGGGATTCTTCTAGTGGTAGTTTGTCGCCGTTAACGGGAGACAGGTTAAGAGATTTTTGGTTGTCTTTAGATAGAGCTGTTATCGAAGCTATAAAGGGTGTTTTTGCAGTAGAATGGGATGCATCCATTAGGCGCTTCTTTTTTGCTCTATCAGAATCTGAAAGTGGGGTAGCACTTACTGAGCTTTGTGGGGAAGATTTTGTTAAGGCTCATTCTAAGGCAGGTGTTCCTGCACTGGCAATTTCAGGGTCTGGTGCAATCGCTGGAAGGGCAGGAGGACGAGTGGTGGTACCACGTGCTACTGAAGTACCTGTTAGAAGTTCTTCTGTAGCCGGTGGTAGTTCTTCTGTGGCTGGTGTTGTTTCTGCGCCTCAACAATTGAGATCTCAAGTGGCGTCTGGGACAAGTAAGCAACCTGAAAAAAGAGTAAGGAAGGATAGTGGTGATGCTCCTATTACTTCGAGAGAGGGTTCTGATGGAGGCGATAGTACAGGTCATTCATATTTATCTATGTTATCAGGATTTGTTTCCAGTATAGGCTTACCTACTTCGGATGTGAGTGGTGCAGTTGCTGTATCTGCCGTTAGTTCTTCTGTGACTGCATCAGTAGTACAACCAGAACCTGGGGCAGTTCAGCCTGCAAGTTTGTTGTCAGTAGGAGAGGGATTTTCTACTGAAACTACTGCAGTTCAAGAATCTGATGCTGCAACTGGTGGTGGTGTGTCTCCTGTTGGCGATCTTTCTACGACAGATGTTTTTGTTGCCTTGCCTTCTGAGCCAGTGATCTTAGGAGGAGGAATTGATGATTTACACTCACTTTTACTTGCTTCTGGAATAGTGCCCGAAGTTACAGAGGAGTCTGGTGGTGAGGATGTTATGTATGTAGATGACCATTCTTCGTTACCGGGGGGGATATTAGGAGGTAGGTCTTCTTCGTCTGAGGAAGAGGAGGTATCAATTGTTAATGTTACTACTACTACTACTACTACTACTTCTTCTTCTTCTTCTTCAGAGGTGCCGCCATTGTTTGTTATGGGAGGTGAAATTGAATTGTCTATGGTTGGTGTTGTAGCGTCCGAAGTCTCAGTAGTTACAGAGGGGGATGATGTTATATCTATAGACGACAGTTCTTCGGCATCGGATGGGGAGCAAGGAGATGGGCCTTCTTCATCTGAGGAAGAGGTATTGGTTATTGATATTCCTACTCCTTCTACTTCTACTTCAGAGCCTCCAGTATTAGTTATGGAAGAAGTTGAACTTTCAGTTGGTACTACCTCTACTGCTTTAGATTCTCCAGAGCCTCCAGTATTAGTTATGGAAGAAGTTGAACTTTCAGTTGGTACTGCCTCTCCTGCCTTAGATTCTCCAGAGCCGCCATCGTTGGTTAGAGAAGAGGTTGTGTTGCCTATGGTAGTGGGTGCTGTTGCTTTGGGAGCTTTAGAGGATGAATCATCTGGGCGTGCAGTAGTGCCAACAACTAGTGCTTCTTCTGTTTCTGTTGAGGTAGGAGTATCTACTACTACAGTGGCTAGAGGAGGTGGTTATGCTCCACCTAAGAGATTATTTAAGAGTAGGTATAGTGCTGATATGGCTTCTTCTTCGAGAATGGCTTCTTCTTCGAGTATAGCTTCTTCTTCGGTATTATCAGGTAGTGGTGTGTCTGCTGCTGGACCTTTATCTTCGGTACCTGTGGTGACGGGTGGTGTTTCACCGCTAGTAGTTACAACAGTTACTACTGGTACTGGTACTGGTACTGGTACTGGTACTGGTACTGGTACTGGTACTGGTACTGGTACTGGTACTGGTACTGGGGAGGGTTATGATATAGATATAGGAGAGAGATTGGCAGCATGGATGAATCGAGGTCTGCCACCTTCACCACCGCCTGCTAGTGAATCAGCTCCTACGGAAGGTGGAGCTTCTTCAAGTAGAGGAAGTGGTAGAGGGAGAAGGAAAAGGAAGAGGAGAAGTTAAGTGATGAGTGGTTGGTCTTGTCGTCTATGCTGCACTGTATGTTTGTTGAGTTAAGGGGATTGAGTTAACTAACTAACTAACTTTATGTTGCGTGAGTGATTTTTGAGATGTTATTCGTTAACGTTAACAATGATTTTGTAGAGTGGTGTTGCATTTCATGGGTGAGTTTTGCATAGGTGAGTTTTGTTGTGCAGCATAGTATTAATGTTGGTGTTCGACGTTGATTTATATTATAAGTAGTAGCGGGCTTTTTACTCCAAAGTTCGCACTTTCCAAAGCTTTGCACTTTCCGGGTCATGGTGCAAGGTGCTTTTTTCTACGCGCTCTGTGTTTTTGTTGTAGTCGAGGACAGTACCTAGTGCATAGTCATAGAGCATGAGCTTAAGTTGCGCCTCTGATGTAACGGTGGTGTGTACTAGAATACAAATTAATAATAACGATAACGGTGATAAAAAATCAATAACAACGATAAACAATAGTAAATAAAAAAAGGAGTTTGGTTGTGAATCCTGTAACTGGAGTCGGTGGTGCCAGTTCTGACCCCGATTGTGATGGAGGTGATGATCAAGCTGGCAGTGGTGGCTTGAAGCAGGTTCAGGCTTCTACTGGTGGTGGATTGGGTGTATCTACCACCATTGTTGCTGCCTCTACTATTCCTGCTACTTCCTCTGCCGTTACTACTTCTGCTGCTATTACTATTTCTGCTGCTGCCTCCACTGTCGCTACTACCTCTGTAGGTAAGGGTAGTAGCAGTGGTAGGAGTAGCAAGGGCAAGGGACCTGCCTCCAAGCGTTATGCTTCTGGTGCTGCCTCTTCTAGTTCTACTACCTCTGTAGGTAAGGGCAGTAGTGGGAGTGGCAAGGGCAAAAGATCCGCGCCCAAGCGTTGTGCTGCTGGTTCTGTGGTTTCTGCCACTACTGTTCACCCTGTTTCCGCTGGCGAAAGCCAAGAGTTGGCTGGTCTTACTCCTTCTCGAACTACAAAGTGTTGTGGTTTCCATGTCTGTACTTCGCATTGGTCAGCATTACGTAAAATGGAAGATAGTTTTTTATGTGCCGTTGAGGAAAGGGCTTCTACATTTTTTAGATCTCGGATCCAGGAACATTCTTTATCACGCGGTAATTTTTTAATAGCAGAGATTTCTGGGTTACGTGATGAATTGTTTTCTGCTCTCGAAGTAGATATGAGTGATTTTGTTAATGAGCACTTTGATAAAGTTCGTGATAAAGTTGTTTTGTCTTATCATGTCGTTGGTGGAGAGATTAAGAAGTTTAGTAATGATGAAGCCGATCAGTTTAGAGCATTGTCCTTTACTGTTATGGCTGCTAAGATCAGAGAATGCTTAGCTCTTATGTGGAGTTCGGAGATCTCTTGGGCTTTGGATAGAGCCATAGCTCCCGATCACGTGCGAGCTACCTCTGCTGCGCGAGTTGCCGCTGCTGCTGCTCGTGCTAATGTTGCCGCTGCCGTTGCTACTCGTACTCATGCTCGAGCTGCCGCTTCCATTCCAGACACTGATCCTGATCCCGATCGTACTCGTGCTCGTGCTCGTGCTTGTGCTAGAGCTGCTGATCGTCGCTCTCGAATAGCCGCTGCCGCCTATGCTTCTGCCGCTGCCGCTGCTTCTATCGCTGCTTCTGCAGCTCCCACCGATCCTGCTGTTGCTCGTTATCGCGCTGCTGATGCTCGATGTCGCGCTGCCTCTCGCTCTCGCAATGCTGCTCGTGCCCGTGCTGCCGATCCCTCTATCGATCCCGATCTCATTCTCCCTAATATTCTATCTAGTGTTGCCGCCGCCGCTTCTGCTATCTCTACCACTAGCGCTGTTTCTGCCGCCCCTGCTACTACTACTCATGCTGTTGCTGTTTCTGCTGCTTCCACTACTGATCCCAATAGCATTTATTCTCAAGCTGCTACTGCTACTTCTACTTCTACTTCTACTGCCACTGTTGCTGTTGCTGGTTCTTCTACATCTTCATTGCTTCCTGGTTCTTCTTCTATTGTGCCACCAGGTTTTGCAGATTTGTTTGGGCTTGTAGTACCTTCTGAGCTTAGTGAAGTTGTTATAAATCTCATATCTGATATTTGTGCATTGGCTAGAAGTTTTTACCCGCATACGGTAAGAATTCCAGTGTTAAATGCTCTGCATAAGCTTTCAGATCCTGGACGACAACGTGCTTGGTGCTTAATTAATATGAAGCTTTATGAGACCAAATTTGTGGCCAAGTGCGTTGCTGGGTATTGTGCTAAGCTCCTTCCTCAATTTATTAACCTTCTTTGCAGTGTCAGGGTGTGGGATTCCTCTAGTCGTTGCTTGTTGCCGCTAACGGGAAACAGGTTAGAAGATTTTTGGATATCTTTAGATCAAGCTATTTTCAGAGCTGTAGGGGGGATTTTTGTTTCAAAGTGGGCTCTTACTGTACGCCTTTTCCCATTAGACCCTGGAGAAGGATTATATGCTCTTTGTGGAGGAGATTTTGTTGATGCTTGTGCTAGGTCTGATACTTCTTCGTCGTCAGCTTCAATATTTGGTTCAATTACCGGAGGAATGAGAGTGCAAGTAGCACCTCATGGTGGTGATCATGTAGATTTGTTCGGGTTTGAGGTACTTCTTGAGGTTAGAGAATTGCTTGATATTCTTATCTGTGAGATTAGTGGATTGGCCAGACGTACTTTTTCTTCTATGGTGAGAGCCCAAGTGTTGGATGCCATGAGTAGGCTTTCAACTTCTGAGAGACATGCTTGGCTTGCAACTAATGTGATGCTTTATAAAACTGGCTTTGTGGCCAGGTGTTTTGCTGAGTATGTTGAGTTTTGTCCTGATTTCATTTGCTCCCTTTTTAGGGTTATACCAGGGGATGCTTCTGGGCGTAGCTTGTTGTCATTAACAGGAAACGATTTAAGAGGTTTTTATTCATCTTTAGTTAATGTTGTTATAAGAACTGTAGAGGATATTTTTGTAGCAGAGAGGGATGCACTCGTTAGGAGGTTTTCTGTTCCATTAGGGCATGGAGAGGAATCACCATCTGCTGTTCTTTGTGGTAGAGATTTTGTTAGTGCTTTTGATAGGGCTGGTGTTCCTGCGTTGGCAATTTCAGGGCTGAGGAAAGGACAAGTAGTAGCGCGGAGAGTAGTACCTCATATTGCTGAAGTGGCTAGTTGTAGTTCTGCAGCTGGTAGTAGTTCTGTTTCTGTAGATGTTTTACCTGTTTCTGGAATGGCTCCCGAAGTATCAGTAGTTACAGAAGAGTCCAGTGATGATGTTATATTTGTATGCGAACGTTCTTTGTTATCTGGTGAATCAGTAGATATGCCTCCTCCTTCGCCTTTGCCTGATAAAGAGGCATTGGTTGTTGATGTTCCTCCTCTTCATACTACTGCTACTACTACTTCTTTAGAGACGCCTCCATTATTTGTTATGGGAGAAGAAATTGGATTGTCTATGGTTGGTGTTGTAGCATCCGAGGTCTTAGTAGTTACAGAGGGTTCTGATGGGGATGTTATATTTATCGACGACCATTCTTCGGTATCGGAGGGGGAATTAGGAGATGGGCTTTCTTCACCTTTATCTGATGAGCATGCATTGGTTGTTGATGTTTCTCCTTCAGAGCCATCAGTGTTAGCTATAGAAGAAGTTGGATTGTCTATGGTCGGTACCTCTTCTTCTTCTGCTTTGGGAGTTTTAGGAGATGTATCATCTCCTTCTCCATCTGAGCGGGTGGCAGTGCTAACAACTAGTGCTTCTTCCATTACTTCTGTCGAGGTAGAGGGATCTACTACAGTAACTGGAAGGTGTTATCCCTATGGACTTAAGAAATCATTTGCGAGTAGGTATAGTGCTGATATGACTTCTTCTTCTGGTGTGCCTTCTTCTTCTGGTATGCCTTCTTCGATGCCCTCCGGTAGTGGTGTGTCTGCTGGACTTTTATCTTCGGCACCTGTGAGGGTGGGTAGTGTTTTGCCATTAGCAGCTGGTACTGATGGGGGTAATATAGGAGAGAGATTGGCGGAATTGCTTAATCGAGGTCTGCCACCTTCACCGCCGCCTGCTAGCGAATCAACCCCTACGGAAGGCAAAGCTTCTTCTTCAAGTAGAGGAAGTGGTGGAGGGAAAAGGAAAAGGAAGAAGAAAAGTTAAGTAGTGCTGGTCTTGTTTGTATTGCATGGTATGTTTATTGGTAAGTGGGATTGCGTTCACTTTGTGTTGCGTGAGTGATTTTTGAGATGTTACTCGTTAGCAATGATTTTGTAATGTGGTGTTGCCTTGCAATAGATTAATCTTAGATTGTTACTAGTGTGTCTGCGTTGATATGGGTTTTTGTGTAGGTTTGTCTGGTTTTTTGGCACGGATTGTGATTTATTTTACTACATGAGTATGAATATTAGTTGGTATATGTTGGGCTATTTTCCATAGGTAAGTTCTATTGTTCAGCATAACATAATGTTAAGCCCTTATTTTTGTGTGTGATACGTAAGACGGAGTAGACTCGTGTATGTTGGTCTATATTTGGTGTGTTGCTTTACGCTGTGCTTTTCTGTGTTTACTCCAAAGTCTTGCACCTTCCGTGCTATGTAGGTAATGTTGTAAGGTGTTTTTTCTACGCGCTCTGTGTTTTGCTATGTTGGAGTGTAAGCACCTGGGGTGTATGCTTGGGTTGTGCCTCTGGTGTAAGCGTGGTGTGTATTATGATGTAAATTAATAATAACGATAGCGGTGATAAAAAATCAACGGCAACCATCAACAATAATAAATGAAAAAAGGAATTTGATTGTGAACCCTATAACTGGAGTTGGTGGTGCTGATTCTAGTTCTAGTTATGATGATGATCAAGCTGACAGTGGTGGCTTGCAGCAGGTTCAGACTTTGCCTGGTGATGCATTAGTTGTAGCTACTACCGTTGCTGCTGTTTCCACTATCACTACTACTTCCTCTGCTGTTGCTACTTCTGTTTCCACCTCCACTGTTACTGTTACCTCTGTAGGTAAGGGTAGTAGTGGTGATAGAGGTAAGAAGGGCAAGGGACCAGCTTCCAAGCGTTGTGCTTCTGATGCTGCCTCTTCTAGTGCTACTACCTCCGTAGGTAAGGGTAGTAGTGGTGATAGAGGTAAGAAGGGCAAAGGACCAGCTTCCAAGCGTTGTGCTGCTGGTTCTACGGTTTCTACTACCACTGCTGTTCATTCTGCTTCCGCTGGCGCAAGTTTAGAATTAGCAGATTCCGTTTCTTTTGGGGCTGCAGAGTATTGCGGTTTCCATATTTGTACTTCGGATTGGTTAGATTTATGTAGAATGGAAGATAGTTTTTTATGTGCCGTTGAAGAAAAGGCTGTTACATTTTTTAGATCTCGAATTCAAGAATCATCTTTATTACGTGATGATTCTGTGATAGAAGATTTTTCTGAGTTACGTGATGGATTGTTTTCTGGTCTTGAAGCGGATATGGTTGGTTTTCATGAGAAGTACTTTGCGGAGGTTCATGGTAGAGTTATTTTTTCTCATCATCTTGTTGATGGAGAGATTGAGAAATTTAGTACTGAGGAAGCTGATCGGTTTAGGGCATCGTTTCTTGCTGCTATAGGTGCTAAGATCAGGGAATACTTAGCTCTTGTGTGGAGCTTAGAGATTTCCAGGGCTTTGGATGGAGCCCTATGTGCTTCCGAGCGTGCTCAGGTTGCTGCTCAGGTTGCTGCTGCTCGCGCTGCTGCCGCTGCTGCTCGTGCTGCTGCTCGCGCTGCCGCTTCCGTTCCCGATACTAATCCTGATCCCGCTCCCGTTGTTGCTCGCGATTGCGATGCTGCTCATGCTCGTGCTGCAAGTGATTATGCCAGCACTGCAGATAATTATGCTCAAGTTGTCGCTGCTCGTGCTGTCGCTGCTCAAGCGCATGCTGCTATTGCTGATTGCTTTGTTACCCAAGCTCGTGTTGCGGATAGTAGCGCCCCTAATCCCGGTTCCAATTTCGATCTCGTTCTAGACAGTCTTGTTGCCACCGCTCTTGCTCAGCGTGCTGATGCTCGAGCTGCTGATGCTCGAGCTGCCTTTGCTGTTGCTGCTGCTGCTCTTGCTCATGCTCGTGCTGTTGCTCCTATTCCTGATACTGATCCTGATCCCACTTGTACCCGTATCCGTGCCCGGAACCGTGTTAACGCTGCGAATAAGTATGCTCGTACTACTGCTGCTCTCGCTGCTGTTGCTCGTGATACCGCTGCTGCTGCTGATCGTGCTGTTGATCAAGCTCGTGCTGCTGATAGTAGCGGTTCTGATCTTATTCTCAATAGTCTTGTTGCCGTCGCCCTTAATCACCATGCTGATGCTCGCATTGCTGATGCTCGCGCCCGCGCTGCTGCTGATAATGCTGCCCGTGCTCATGCTGCCGTTCCTATTTCCACCGATCCTGATTTTCTCCGTGCTCGTGCTCGTGCCCGTGCTGCTGACAGCCGTGCTCGTGCTACCGCTGCTCGCGCTGCCGCTGCTCGCGCTGCCGCTGTCAATGCCGATCGTGTTGTTGCTCAAGCTCGTGCTGCTGCAGATCGTGTCGCTCAGTCTAGAGCTGCGGATAGTCTCGCTCCTGATTCCAATCTAGTTATTGCTAGTGTTGGCGCTGCTGCTACCGCTGCCACTCGCTCTGTTTCTGTTGCTTCCACTACTGATCAGAATAGCGCTCGCACTGCTACTGCTGCTATTGCTGGTTCTTCTACATCTTCATTGCTTCCTGGTTCTTCTTCTCCTGTGCCACCAGATTTTGCAGATTTGTTTGGGTTTGTAGTACCTTCTGAGCTTAGTGAAGTGGTTAACGAGCTCATATCTGAGGTTTGTACATTGGCTAAAGGTTTTTACCCTGGTACGCTAAGAATTCCATTTTCGGGGGCCGTTCGTAGTCTTTCAAATTCTGAACAGCAATGTGCTTGGTGCTTAACTAATATGAAGCTTTATGAGGCCATATTTATTTTCAAGTCCCTTGCTTCGTGTTTTGCTAATCTCCTTCCCGGATTTATTAACCGTCTTTGCAGTGTCAGGGAATGGGATTCTTCTAATCGTAGCTTTTTGCCACTAATGGGAAGCAGATTAAGAGATTTTTGGGCGTCTTTAGATAAAGCCATTTTCAGAGCTTTACGGGATTTTTTTGTTGCAAAGTGGACTATACTTACTGCACGCTTTTCTGTTCCCGCTTTTTCTTCATCAGTCCCTGGGGAGGTATCATCTGCTCTTTGTGGAGGAGATTTTGTTGATGCTTGTGCTGGGGCCGCTACTTCTTCGTCGTCACCTTCAATATTTGGTTCAATTACCAGAGGAATGGGATTGCAAGTGGCACCTATTGGTGGTGATTCTGTGAACTTGTTTGGGTTTGAATTACCGTCTGAGGTTGGCGAAATGGTTGAGGCTCTTATCCGTGAGACTAGTGCATTGGCTAGACGTACTTACTCTTCTTTGGTGAGAGTTGAAGTGTTAGGTGCTATGAGTAAGCTTTCAGATTCTGAAAAATTTGCTTGGCTTACAGCTAATATGATGCTTTATAAAACTGGCTTTGTGGCTAGGTGCCTTGCCGCTTATTCTGATGAGCTTTGTCCTCATTTTATTTGCTCCCTTTTTAGTGTTAGACCAGGGGATGATTCTGGTCGTAGCTTGTTGTTATTAACAGGAAACGATTTAAGAGATTTTTATTTATCTTTAGTTAATGTTGTTATAAGAACTGTAGAGGATATTTTTGTAGCAGAATGGGATGAACTCACTAGTGACTTTTCTGTTCCGTTAGGGCCTGGGGAGGAATCACCATCTGCTGTTCTTTGTGGTAGAGATTTTATTAGTGCTTTTGGTAGGGCTGGTGTTCCTGCGTTGGCAATTTCAGGGCTGAGGAAAGGACAAGTGGTAGCGCGGAGAGCAATATCTCAGATTGCTGAAGTAGCTAGTGGTAGTTTTGCATCTGGTAGTAGTTCTGTTTCTGTAGATGTTTTACCTGTTTCTGGAATGACTCCCGAAGTGTCAGTAGTTACAGAAGGGTCCGGTGATGATGTTGTATTTGTCGGCGGCCATTCTTTGTTACCTGGTGAATTAGTAGATAGGCCTTCTTTACCTTTATCTGAGGAGTGTGCATTGGTTGTTGATGTTCCTACTCTTACTACTACTACTACTTCTTCTTCTTCTTTAGAGACGCCTCCATTATTTATTATGGGAGAAGAAATTGGATTGTCTATGGTTGGTGTTGTAGCATCCGAGGTCTTAGTAGTTACAGAGGGGTCTGGTGGGGATGTTATATTTATCGACGACCATTCTTCTGTATCGGAGGGGGAATTAGGAGATGGACTTTCTTTACCTTTATCTGATGAGCATGCATTGGTTGTTGATATTTCTCCTTCAGAGCCATCAGTGTTGGCTAGAGAAGAAGTTGGATTGTCTATGGTCGGCACCTCTTCTTCTTCTTCTTCTTCTTCTTTGGGAGTTTTAGGAGATCTATCATCTCCTTCTCCATCTGAGCAGATGGTGGTGCCAACAACTAGTGCTTCTTCCGTTACTTCTGTCGAGGTAGAGGGATCTACTACAGTAACTGAAAGGTGTTATACCTATGGACCTAAGAAATCATTTGCGAGTAGGTATAGTGCTGATATGACTTCTTCTTCTGGTATGCCTTCTTCTTCGATATCCTCCGGTAGTGGTGTGTCTGCTGGACTTTTATCTTCGGCACCTGTGGTGGTGGGTGGTGTTTTGCCATTAGCAGCTGGTGCTGATGGGGGTGATATAGGAGAGAGATTGGCGGAATTGCTGAATCGAGGTTTGCCACCTTCACCACCACCTGCTAGCGAACCAACTCCTACGGAAGCCAAAGCCTCTTCTTCAAGTAAAGGAAGTGGTGGAGTGAAAAGGAAAAGGAAGAAGAAAAGTTGAGTTGTGAATGTCGGTTTTGTTTATGTTGCACTATGTGTTGATTGAGTAAGGGGGATTGCGTTCACTTTGTGTTGTGTGAGCGATTTTTGGGATGTTACTCGTTAGCAATGATTTCGTAATGTGGTGTTGCCTTGCAATACACTAATCTTAGATTGTTACCAGTTACGTTGATTTGTATTTGGTCTGCTTAATTTCATAATTTTTTCTTCATTTGGTGTATTGCTTTACAGTGCTTTTCTGTTTGCTCCAAAGCTTTGTACTTTCTGGGTTATGTAGGTAATGTTGCATTCTACTCGTTCTGTGTTTTGTTGTAGTTGAGGATAAGTACCTAAAGTATCTTATATTATGTAATTGATAATAAAGATAATGGTGATAAAAAATCAATAACAGCCATTAACAATAATAAATGAGAAAAGGAATTTGATTGTGAATCCTACAACTGGAGTTGGTGGTGCTGGTTCTAGTCCTAGTTTTGATGATGATCAAGCTGACAGTGGTGGCTTGCAGCAGGTTCAGACTTTGCCTGGTGATGTATTGGTTGTAGCTACTACCGTTGCTGTTGTTTCCACTATCACTACTACTTCCTCTGCTGTTGCTACTTCTGTTTCAACCTCCACTGTTGCTGCTACCTCTGTAGGTAAGGGTAGTAGTGGTGATAGAGGCAAGAAGGGCAAAGGACCAGATTACAAGCGTTGTGCTGCTGGTTCTACGGTTTCTACTACTGCTGTTCATTCTGCTTCCGCTGGCGCAAGTTCAGAATTAGCATATCCCATTTCTTCTGTGGTTGCAGAGTATTGCGGTTTCCATATTTGTACTTCGGATTGGTTAGATTTACGTAGAATGGAAGGTAGTTTTTTATGTGCCGTTGAAGAAAAGGCTACTGCATTTCTTAGATCTCGGATTCAAGAATCATCTTTATTGCGCGATGATTCTGTTTCTGTGATAGAAGATTTTTCTGGGTTACGTGATGGATTGTTTTCTGGTCTTGAAGCGGATATGGGTGGTTTTCGTGAGAAGTACTTTGCGGAGGTTCATAGTAGGGTTATTTTTTCTCATCACCTCGTTGGTGGAGAGATTAAGAAATTTAGTACTGAGGAAGCCGGTCGGTTTAGAGCATCGTTTCTTGCTGCTATAGGTGCTAAGATCAGGGAATACTTAGCTCTTGTATGGAGGTTAGAGGTTTCCATGGCTTTGGATAGAGCCCTATGTGCTTCCCATAGTGCTCAGGTTGCCGCTGCTCGCGCTGCTGCCTCTACCGCTGCCTCTGCTGCTCGTGCTGCTGCTCGTGTTGCTGCTCGCGCTGCCGCTCCCATTCCCGATACTAATCCTGATCCCGCTCGTGACCGTGCCCGTGCTCTTGCTGTTGTTCGAACTACTAATCTTCGTGCTCGCCGTGCTGCCGCTGCTTGTCCCACTATCGATCCCGTTGTTGCTCGCGCTCGCGATACTGCTCGTGCTCGCGCTGCAGAGGAGTATTCTCAAGCTGCAGAGGAGTATTCTCAAGCTGTTGCTGCTCGCGCTGCCGCTGCTCAAGTTTATGCTGCTGTTGCCAGTCGCTTTGTTGCTCAAGCTCGCGCTGCGGGTAGTAGCGCTCCTAATCCCGGTTCCAATTCCAGTCTTGTTCTAGATAATCTTGTTGCCAACGCTCTTACTAACCATGCTGCTGCTCGTGTTGCTGATGCTAGAGCTGCTGCTGCTGCTGCCGCTGCTGCTCTTGCTCACGTTCGCGCTCTCGCTCCCATTCCCGATACTGATCCTGATCCTACTTGTGCCCGTAACCGTACCCGGAATAGTGTTAAAGCTGCGAATAATCGTGCTCGCACTACCGCTACTCTTGCTGCTGCTGCTCGTGCTATCGCTGTTGCTGCCGATTGTGCTGTTGATCAAGCTCGCGCTGCGGGCAGTAGCGCTCCTAATCCCGGTTCCGGTTCTGTGTCTGATCACACTCTCGATAGTCTTGTTGCTGTCGCTCTTACTCACCATGAAGATGCGCGCCTTGCTGATGCTCGCGCCCGCGCTGCTGCTGATGCTGCTGTTCGTGCTCATGCTGCTGTTCCTTGCTCCAATACCGATCCTAATTTCGTCCGTGCACGTGCTCGTGCCCGTACTGCTGATAGCCGCGCTCGCACTGCCGCTGCTCTTGCTGCCGCTGCTCGCGCTATCGCTGTTGCTGCCGATTGTGCTGTTGATCAAGCCCGCGCTGCGGATAGTAGCGCTCTTAATCCCGGTTCCGGTTCTGAGTCTGATTGCACTCTCGATAGTCTTCTTGTTGCCGTTGCTCTTACTCACCATGAAGGTGCTCGCCTTGCTGATGCTCGCGCCCGCGCTGCTGATGCTGTTGCTGCTCGTGCTCATGCTGCCGTTCCTCTCTCCAATACCGATCCCAATTTTGTCCGTGCATTTGCTCGTGCCCGTGCTGCTGATAGCCGCGCTCACACTGCCGCTGCTCTTGCTGCCGCTGCTCGCGTTGCCGCTATCGATGCCGATCGTGTTTTTGCTCAAGCTCGCGCTGCGGATGGCCGCGCTCCTGATCTTGGTCCCGATTCCAATCTAGTTATTGCTAGTGTTGGCGCTGCTGCTACCGCTGCCACTTGCTCTGTTTCTGTCACTTCCACTACTGATACTTCCACTGCTGCTATTGCTGGTTCTTCTACATCTTCATTACTTCCTGATACTTCTTCTCCTGTTCCATCAGGTTTTGTAGAATTGTTTGGATTTGTGGTACCTACTGAGCTTAGTGAAGTGGTTAGCAAACTCATATCTGAGGTTTGTGCATTGGCCAAAAGTTTTTACCCGGGTACGTTAAGAGTTCCATTCTCGGGGGCCGTCCGTAGTCTTTCAAATTCTGAACAGCGATGTGCTTGGTGCTTAACTAATATGAAGCTTTATGAGGCTAAATTTATGGCCAAGTGCGCTGCTGAGTATTTTGTTAAGCTCCTTCCTGAATTTATTAAGCATCTTTGTAATGTCAGAGTATGGGATTCTTCTAGTCGTTGCTTGTTGCCATTGATGGGAAGCAGATTAAGAGATTTTTGGGCATCTTTAGATCAAGCCATTTTCAGAGCTTTACAGGATTTTTTTGTTGCAAAGTGGACTGCACTTACTGCGCGCTTTTCTGTTCCCGCTTTGCTTTCACCAGTCCCTGGGGAGGTATCATCTGCTCTTTGTGGGGGAGATTTTGTTGGTGCTTGTGCTAAGGCTGCTACTTCTTCGTCGTCACATTCAATATTTGGTTCAATTACTGGAGGAATGGGATTGCAAGTGGCACCTCATGCTGGTGACTCTGTGAGCTTGTTTGGGTTTGAATTACCTTCTGAAGTTGGCGAAATGGTTGAGGTTCTTATCCGTGAGATTAGTGAATTTGCTAGACGTACTTACTCTTCTTTGGTAGGAGTTCAGGTGTTGGATGCTATGAGTAGGCTTTCAGATTCTGAAAAATGTGCTTGGCTTACAGCTAGTATGATGCTTTATAAAGCTGGCTTTGTGGCTAAGTGCCTTACCGGTTATTCTGATGAGCTTTGTTCTGATTTTATTTACTCTCTTTTTAGTGCCAGACACGGGAATGCTTCCGGTCGTAGCTTATTGTCATTAATGGGAAACAATTTAAGAGATTTTTGGTTATCTTTGGGTAATGCTATTTTAGAAGCTGTGGAGAGTATTTTTGTAGCAGAGTGGGGTGAATTTACTAGACTTGTTCCATTAGAATCTAGAGAGGAATCGTCATCTACTGTTTGTGGTAGAGATTTTATTAATGCTTGTAATAAGGCTGGTGTTCCTACGTTGGCAATTTCAGTGATGAGGAGAGTACGAGTAGCAGCACAGAGAGAGGTATCTCATTTTGCTGAAGTAGGTAGTTCTGTACATACTTTACCTGTTTCTGGAATAGCGCCCGAAGTATCACTAGTCGAAGACCATTCTTTGGTGTCGTCAGGTGGGGTGTTAGTAGATAAGCCGTGCTCACCTTTATCTGAGGAGCAGGCATTGGTTGTTGATGTTTCTACTCCTTCTCCTTCAGAGGAGTCATCAATGTTGGCTAGAGAAGAAGTTAGGGTGTCTATGGTCGGTACCTCTTCTTCTGCTGCTTTGGGAGTTTTAGGAGATGTATCATCTACTTCTCCATCTGAGCGGATGGTGTTGCTAACAACTAGTGCTTCTTCCGTTACTTCTGTCGAGGTAGAGGGATCTACTACAGTAACTAAAAGGAGTTATCCCTATGGATCTAAGAAATCATTTATGAGTAGGTGGTATGGTGCTGATGTGTCTTCTTCTTCTTCTGGTATGTCTTCTTCTGTGCCCTCCGGTAGTATTGCATCTTCCGGAACTGCTTACGGGGAGGGTGATATAGGAGAGAGATTGGCGGAATTGCTGAATCGAGGTTTGCCACCTTCACCACCACCTGCTAGCGAACCAACTCCTACGGAAGGCAAAGCTTCTTCTTCAAGTAGAGGAAGTGGTGGAGGGAAAAGGAAAAGGAAGAAGAAAAGTTAAGTTGTGAATGTTGGTTTTGTTTATGTTGCACTATGTGTTGATTGAGTTGATTGTTTGCGCTCATTTTGTTTTGAGAGAGTGATTTTTGAGATGCTACTTGTTGGCAATGATTTCGTAATGTAGTGTTGCCTTGCAATAGATTAGTCTTATATTGCGACCAGTAGTGTGTATGCGTTGGTATGGGTTCTTTTGTAGGTTTGTCTGGTTTTTTTAGCACGGATTGGATTTATTTTACTACATGAGTATGAATATTAGTTGGTATATGTATTGGGCTATTTTCCATAGATAAGTTCTGTTGTTCAGCATAGCATGACATTAATCCCTTAGTTTTGCGAGTGATACGTAAGACGGGGTAGACTCGTGTATGTTGGTCTATATTGTGCTTTTCTGTGTTTACTCCAAAGTCTTGCACCTTCCGGTTCCATGTGGGTAATGGAGTAGGTGTTTCTTCTACGCGCTCAGTGTTTTGTTGCTCTAGTGGAGTGTAAGCGCCTGAGGTGCGTGCTTGGGTTGTGCCTTTGATGTAAGCGAGGTGTATATTAGGGTGTAATATAATAATAATGATAGAGGTGATAAAAAAACAATGACAACCATCAACAATAATAAATATAAATGAAAAAAGGAATTTGGTTGTGGACCCTATAACTGGAGTTGGTGGTGCTGATTTTGGTTCTAATTACGATGATGATCAAGCTGATAGTGGTAGCTCGCAGCAGGTTCATGCTTTGCCTGGTGATGTATTGGTGGGTGTAGCTACGGATGTAGCTACTACCGTTGCTGCTGTTTCCACTATCACTGCTACTTCCTCTGCTGTTTCCACTATCACTACTACTTCCTCTGCTGTTGCTACTTCTGTTTCAACCTCCACTGTTGTTGCTACCTCTGTAGGTAAGGGTAGTAGTGGTGATAGAGATAAGAAGGGCAAGGGACCAGCTTCCAAGCGTTGTGCTTCTGATGCTGCCTTTTCTAGTGCTACTACCTCCGTAGGTAAGGGTAGTAGTGGTGATAGGGGTAAGAAGGGCAAAGGACCAGCTTCCAAGCGTTGTGCTGCTGGTTCTACGGTTTCTACTACTGCTGTTCATTCTGCTTCCGCTGGTGCAAGTTCAGAATTAGCAGATTCCTCTTCTTCTGGGGCTGCAGAGTATTGCGGTTTCCATATTTGTACTTCGGATTTGTTAGATTTACGTAGAATGGAAGGTAGTTTTTTATGTGCCCTTGAAGAAAAGGCTACTGCATTTTTTAGACCTCGGATTCAAGAATCACCTTTATTACGCGATGATTCTGTGATGGAAGATTTTTCTGATTCTGTGATGGAAGATTTTTCTGAGTTACGTGATGTATTGTTTTCTGGTCTTGAAGCGGATATGAGTGGTTTTCGTGAGAAGTACTTTGCGGAGGTTCATAGTAGAGTTATTTTTTCTCATCACCTCGTTGGTGGAGAGATTAAGAAATTTAGTACTGAGGAAGCTAGTCAGTTTAGAGAATCTTTTCTTACTGCTATAGCTGCTAAGATCAGGGAATACTTAGCTCTTGTATGGAGGTTAGAGGTTTCCATGGCTTTGGATGAGGCCCTATGTGCTTCCCATAGTGCTCAGGTTGCCGCTGCTCGCGCTGCTGCCTCTACCGCTGCCGCTGCTGCTCGCGCTGCTGCTCGCGCTGCCGCTCCCATTCCCGATACTAATCCTGATCCCGCTCGTGCTCGTGCCCGTGCTCTTGCTGTTTTTCGCACTGCTGATTCCCGTGCTCGCCGTGCTGCCGCTGCTTGTCCCACTATCGATCCCGTTGTTGCTCGCGCTCGCGCTGCTGCTTGTGCTCGCGCTGCAGACTATTATGCTAGCATTGCAGATTATTATGCTAAAACTGTCGCTGCTCGAGCTGCCGCTGCTCAAGCGCATGCTGCTGTTGCCGATCGCTTTGTTGCTCAAGCTCGCGCTGTGGATAGTAGCGTCCCTAGCTCCGGTTCCAATTCCAGTCTTGTTCTAGATAATCTTGTTGCCACCGCTCTTAATAACCGTGCTGCTGCTCGCGCTGCTGATGCGGAGGCTGCAGCTGCAGCTGCAGCTGCAGCTCGTGCTCATGCTTTTGTTTTTGCTCCCATTCCCGATACTGATCCTGATCCCACTTCTACCCGGAATCGTGCTCGGTACCGTCTTAACACTGCGAGTAATCGTGCTCGCACTGCCGCTACTCTTGCTGCTGCTGCTCGTGCTGTTGCTGTTGCTGCCGATCGTGCTGTTGATCAAGCTCGTGATGTGGGTAATAGCGTTTCTAATCCCGGTTCCGGTTCTGTGTCTGATCACACTCTCGATAATCTTGTTGCCGCAGCTCTTGCTCGCCATGAAGATGCTCGCCTTGCTGACGCTCGCGCCCGCGCTGCTGCTGCTGTTGCTGCTCGTGCTCATGCTGCTATTCCTCTTTCCAGTACCGATCCTGATTTCGTCCGTGCCCGTGCTTGTGCCCGTGCTGCTAATGGCCGCGCTCACACTGCCGCTGCTCTTGCTGCCGCTGCTCGCTTTGCCGCTATCGATGCCGATCGTGTTGTTGCTCAAGCTCGCGCTGAGGAAAGTAGCGCCCCTAATCTCGGTTCCGGTTCTGGGTCTGGTCACATTCCCAATAGTTTTGTTGCTGTCGCTCTTACTCACCATGAAGATGCTCGCCTTGCTGATGCTCGCGCCCGCGTTGCTGCTGCTGCTGCTGCTCGTGCTCATGCTGCTGTTCCTCCCTCCAATACCGATCCTAATTTCGTCCGTGCACGTGCACGTGCCCATATTGCCGATAACCACGCTCGCACTGCCGCTGCCCTTGCCGCTGCTGCTCGCGTTGCCGCTATCGATGCCGATCGTGCTGTTGCTCAGGCTAGCGCTGCGGATGGTCGCGCTCCTGATCCCGGTCCCGATTCCAATCTAGTTATTGCTAATGTTGGCGCCGCTGCTACCACTGCCACTTGCTCTGTTTCTGTCGCTTCCACTACTGATTACAATAGCGCTCGCACTTCCACTGCTGCTATTGCTGGTTCTTCTACATCTTCATTACTTCCTGATACTTCTTCTCCTGTTCCACCAGGTTTTGTAGATTTGTTTGGGTTTGTAGTACCTTCTGAGCTTAGTGACGTGGTTAGAAAGCTCACATCTGATGTTTGTGCAGTGGCTAAAAGTTTTTACCCTGGTACGTTAGGAGGTCCATTGTCGAGGGCCGTCCGTAGTCTTTCAAATTCTGAACAGCGATGTGCTTGGTGCTTAACTAATATGAAGCTTTATGAGGCTAAATTTATGGCCAAGTGCATTGCTGAGTATTTTGTTAAGCTCCTTCCTGAATTTATTAAGCATCTTTGTAATGTCAGAGTATGGGATTCTTCTAGTCGTTGCTTGTTGCCATTGATGGGAAGCAGATTAAGAGATTTTTGGGCATCTTTAGATCAAGCCATTTTCAGAGCTTTACAGGATTTTTTTGTTACAAAGTGGACTGCATTTACTGCGCGCTTTTCTGTTCCCGTTTTGCTTTCATCAGTCCCTGGGGAGGTATCATCTGCTCTTTGTGGAGGAGATTTTGTTGGTGCTTGTGCTAAGGCCGCTACTTCTTCGTCGTCACGTTCAATATTTGGTTCAATTACTGGAGGGATGGGATTGCAAGTGGCACCTCATGCTGGTGATTCTGTGAGCTTGTTTGGGTTTGAATTACCTTCTGAAGTTGGCGAAATGGTTGAGGTTCTTATCCGTGAGATTAGTGCATTTGCTAGACGTACTTACTCTTCTTTGGTAGGAGTTCAGGTGTTGGATGCTATGGGTAGGCTTTCAGATTCTGAAAAATGTGCTTGGCTTACGGCTAGTATGATGCTTTATAAAGCTGGCTTTGTGGCTAATTGCCTTACCGGTTATTCTGATGAGCTTTGTTCTGATTTTATTTGCTCTATTTTTAGTGCCAGACACGGGGATGCTTCCGGTCGTAGCTTATTGCCGTTAATGGGAAACAATTTAAGAGATTTTTGGTTATCTTTGGGTAATGCTATTTTAGAGGCTGTGGAGGGTATTTTTGTAGCAGAGTGGGGTGAATTTACTAGACTTGTTCCATTAGAATCTAGAGAGGAATCATCATCTACTGTTTGTGGGAGAGATCTTATTAATGCTTGTAATAAGGCTGGTATTCCTACGTTGGCAATTTCAGTGATGAGGAGAGTACGAGTAGCAGCACAGAGAGAGGTATCTCATTTTGCTGAAGTAGGTAGTTCTGTACATACTTTACCTGTTTCTGGAATAGCGCCAGAAGTATCACTAGTCGAAGACCATTCTTTGGTGTCGTCAGGTGGGGTGTTAGTAGATAGGCCGTGCTCACCTTTATCTGAGGAGCAGGCATTGGTTGTTGATGTTTCTACTCCTTCTCCTTCAGAGGAGTCATCAATGTTGGCTAGAGAAGAAGTTAGGGTGTCTATGGTCGGTACCTCTTCTTCTGCTGCTTTGGGAGTTTTAGGAGATGTATCATCTACTTCTCCATCTGAGCGGATGGTGTTGCTAACAACTAGTGCTTCTTCCGTTACTTCTGTCGAGGTAGAGGGATCTACTACAGTAACTAAAAGGAGTTATCCCTATGGATCTAAGAAATCATTTATGAGTAGGTGGTATGGTGCTGATGTGTCTTCTTCTTCTTCCGGTATGTCTTCTTCTGTGCCCTCCGGTAGTATTGCATCTTCTGGACCTTTATCTTCTGTACCCGTCGCGACGAGTAGCTTTTCAACAGCTACTACTGGTACTGCTTACGGGGAGGGTGATATAGGAGAGAGATTGGCGGAATTGCTGAATCGAGATTTGCCGCCTTCACCGCCACCTGCTAGCGAACCAACTCCTACGGAAGGCAAAGCTTCTTCTTCAAGTAGAGGAAGTGGTAGAGGGAAAAGGAAAAGGAAGAAGGAAAGTTAAGTTGTGAATGTTGGTTTTTTTTATGTTGCACTATGTGTTGATTGAGTTGATTGTTTGCGCTCATTTTGTTTTGAGAGAGTGATTTTTGAGATGCTACTTGTTGGCAATGATTTCGTAATGTAGTGTTGCCTTGCAATAGATTAGTCTTATATTGCGACTAGTAGTGTGTATGCGTTGGTATGGGTTCTTTTTTGTAGGTTTGTCTGGTTTTTTAGCATGGATTGCAATTCATTTTACTACATGAGTATGAATATTGGTTGGTATATGTATTGGGCTGTTTTCCATAGATAAGTTCTATTGTTCAGCATAGCATGACATTAATCCCTTAGTTTTGCGTACGATACGTAAGACGGGGTAGACTCGTGTGAGTTGGTCTATATTTGGTATGTTGTTTTACATTATGCTTTTCTGTGTTTACTCCAAAGTCTTGCACCTTCCGGGCCATGTGGGTAATGGAGTAGGTGTTTCTTCTACGCGCTCAGTGTTTTGTTGCTGTAGTGGAGTGTAAGCGCCTGGGGCGTGTGCTTGGGTTGTGCCTCTGATGTAATCGAGGTGCATATTAGGGTGTAATATAATAATGATAGAGGTGATAAAAAAACAATGACAACCATCAACAATAATAAATGAAAAAAGGAATTTGATTGTGAATCCTATAACTGGAGTTGGTGGTGCTGATTCTGGTTCTATTTATGATGATGATCAGGCTGGCAGTGGTAGCTCGCAGCAAGTTCATACTTTGCCTGGTGATGTATTGGGTGTAGCTACTACCGTTGCTGCCGTTTCCACTATCACTACTACTTCCTCTGTTGTTGCTACTTCTGTTTCCACCTCCACTGTTTCCACCTCCACTGTTTCTGTTACCTCTGTAGGTAAGGGTAGTAGTGGTGATAGAGGTAAGAAGGGCAAAGGAGCTGCTCCCAGGCGTTATGTCTCTGGTTATAAGTTTTTTGCCGCTGCTGTTCATTCTGCTTCGGCTGACGCAAGTTCAGAATTAGCAGGTCCCTCTTATTCTGGGTCTGCAGAGTACTGCGATTTCCATATTTGTACTTCGGATTGGTTAGATTTACGTAGAATGGAAGATAGTTTTTTATGTGCCATTGAAGAAAAGGCTACTGCATTTTTTAGATCTCGGATTCAAGAATCATCTTTATTGCGCGATGATTCTGTGATAGAAGATTTTTCTGAGTTACGTGATGTATTGTTTTCTGGTCTTGAAGCGGATATGGGTGGTTTTCGTGAGAAGTACTTTGCGGAGGTTCATAATAGGGTTATTTTTTCTCATCATCTCGTTGATGGAGAGATTAAGAAATTTAGTACTGAGGAAGCTGGTCAGTTTAGAGAATCTTTTCTTACTGCTATAGCTGCTAAGATCAAGGAGTACTTAGCTCTTGTGTGGAGTTTAGAGGTTTCCGGAGCTTTGTATAGAGCCATATGTGCTTCCGATCGTGCCCAGGCTGTCGCTGCTCGCGTTGCTGCCCGTGCTGCTGCCTTTCGTGTTGCCGCGTCCATTTCCGATACAGATCCTGATTCCACTCGTGCTAGTGCTCTTTCTGTTGTTCGCACTGCTGATTCTCGTGCTAACCTTTCTACCGCTGTCTGTTCCCCTGTCGATCCCGTTGTTGCTCGCGCTCGAGATGCTGTCCGTGCTAGCACTGCAGATGGTTATGCTCGTGCTGCAGAGGATTATTCTAAAGCTGTTGCCGCTCGTGCTGCCGCTGCTCAAGCTCATGCTGCTTTTGCTGCTCGCTTTATTGCTCAAGCTCGTGCTGCAGGTAGTAGCGCTCCTAATTCCGGTTCCAATTCCAATCTTGTTCTAGATAGACTTGTTGCCGCCGCTCTTTCTCAGCGTGCTGCTGCTTGTGTTGCTGATTCTCGCGCTGCCTTTGCTGCTGCTGCTGCTGCTCTTTCTCATGCTCGTCTTGCTGCTGTTTTCACTACTGATACAGATCCTGATTCCTTCTGTGCTCGTGCTCGTGCCCGGAACCGTGCCTATGCTGCTGATAGTTATGCTCGTACTACCGCTGCTCTCGCTGCCGATGCTCGTGATACCGCTGCTGCTGCCGATCGTGCTGTTGTTCAAGCTCGTGTTGCTGATAGGAGCTCATCTAATCCCGGTTCCGATTTTATTCTCAATAGTCTTGTTGCCGTCGCTCTTACTCACCATGCAACTGCTCGTGTTGCTGATGACGATCCTGATCCCACCCGTGTCCGTGTCCGTGCTCGTGCCCGTTGTCGTCCTACTACTGCTGATAGCCGAGCTCGCGATGCCGCTACTTGTGCTGCTGCTGCTGATGCAGATCGTGTTGTTGCTCAAGCCCGTTCTTCTACATCTTTATTGACTCCTGACTCTTCTTCTCTTGTGCAGCCAGTTTTTGTAGATTTGTTTGGGTTTGCAGTGCCTACTGAGCTTGGTGAATTGGTTAGAGAGCTTATATCTAGTGTTTGTGAATTAGCTAAAAGTTTTTACCCATATACGATGAGAGTTCCAGTGTCAGACGTTTTTCGTGAGCATTCAGATTCTGAAGAACGGCGATGTGCTTGGTGCTTAACTAATATGAAGCTTTATGAGTTCAAATTTGTGGCCAAGTGTATTGCTGCGTATTTTGTTCAGCTCCTTCCTGAATTTGTTAACCGTCTTTGCAATCTCAGAGCATGGGATTCTTCTAGTCGTAGCTTTTTGCCATTAATGGGAAGCAAATTAAGAGATTTTTGGGCGTCTTTAGATAAAGCCATTTTCAGAGCTTTACGGGATTTTTTTGTTGCAAAGTGGACTATACTTACTGCACGCTTTTCTGTTCCCGCTTTGCTTTCATCAGTCCCTGGGGAGGTATCATCTGCTCTTTGTGGAGGAGATTTTGTTGATGCTTGTGCTGGGGCCGCTACTTCTTCGTCGTCACCTTCAATATTTGGTTCAATTACCGGAGGAATGGGATTGCAAGTGGCACCTAATGGTGGTGATTCTGTGAACTTGTTTGGGTTTGAATTACCGTCTGAGGTTGGCAAAATGGTTGAGGTTCTTGTTCGTGAGGTTAGTGTATTGGCTAGATCTATTTACTCCTCTTTGGTAAGAGTTCAGGTGTTGGATGCCATGAGTAAACTCTCAAATTCTGAGAAATGTGCTTGGCTTATAACTAATATGATGCTTTATAAAACTGGCTTTGTGGCTAGGTGCCTTGTCGTTTATTCTGATGAGCTTTGTCCTGATTTTATTTGCTCTCTTTTTAGTTCCAGACCTGGTGATGCTTCTGGTCGTAGATTATTGTCATTAATGGGAAACAGTTTAAGAGATTTTTGGTTAGCTTTGGGTAATGCTATTTTAGAAACTGTGGAGGGTATTTTTGTAGCAGAGTGGGGTGAATTTGCTAGGCAATTTTTTGTTCCCTTAGAACCTGTAGAGGAGTCATCACCTGCTGTTCTTTGTGGAAGAGATTTTATTGGTGCTTTTAATAATGCTGGTGTTCCTGCGTTGGCAGTTTCAATGATGGGTAGAGCACGATTAGTAGCACGGAGAGCGTTATCTCATTTTGCTGAAGTAGCCAGTGGTAGTTCTGTGGCTACTGATGTACCTGTGGCTGCTGGTGTATCTGTAAATGTTCCTACTACTAATACTTCTATTACTGATGTTTCTACTGTTTCTGTTGTTGGGGTAGAAGGATCTTCTACTACACCTAGAATAGGTTCTTCTTATGCTTTCGGTGGAGCTAAGAAATTATTTATGAGTAGGTGGTGTGCTGATGTGTCTTCTTCTTCCGGTATGTCTTCCTCTGTGCCCTCCGGTAGTATTGTATCTTCTGGATCTTTATCTTCTGCACCCGTCGCGACGAGTAGCTTTTCAACATTAGCTACTACTGATGGTACTGCTTATGGGGAGGGTGATATAGGAGAGAGATTGGCAGCATTGCTGAATCGAGGTTTGCCACCCTCACCACCACCTGCTAGCGAACCAACTCCTACGGAAGGCAAAGCTTCTTCTTCAAGTAGAGGAAGTAGTGGAGGGAAAAGGAAGAAGAAAAGTTAAGTTGTGGATGTTGGCTTTGTTTATTTTGCACTATGTGTTGATTGAGTTGATTGTTTGTGCTCATTTTGTTTTGAGAGAGTGATTTTTGAGATGCTACTCGTTGGCAATGATTTTGTAATGTGGTGTTGCCTTGCAATAGATTAGTTTTAGATTTATTAGTGTGCCTGAATTGGTATGGGATTTGTGTAGTTTTGCCTGGTTTTTTTTAACACGGATTGCTACTCATTTGTGTAGAGATTTTCGGGGCTTTGTATAGAGCCCTATGCTCTTTTGATCGTGATCAAGTTGCCGCTGCTGGTGTTGTTGTCTCTGCTACTCATGCTGCTGCTCTCATTGGACCTAGGAAATTATTTATGAGTAGGTATAGTATAGTGCGATGTGAATTCTTATTCCGGCATGTCTTCTTTTTCGGTGTCCTCCGGTATATTGTATCTTCTGTGCCTGTGTCGATGGGCAGCGTTTCAACATTTAGCTGTCACTGTTACTGCTTATGGGGAGGGTGATATGGAGAGAGATTGGCGGCATTGCTGAATCGATGTTTACCATCTTTATTGCCACCTGATAGTGAATCAGCTCCCACGGGAGGTGAAGCTTCTTCTTCAAGTCGAGGAAGTGTTAAAGGGATAAGGAAAAGGGAAGAGTAAAAGTTAAGTGTGGTGAGTGCTGATTTTGCACTTAAGATCAGTCTTAGATTGTTGTTGGTGTATCTGCGTTGATATGGGTTTTGTGTGGATTTGTCTGGTTTTTAGCACAGATTGTGATTTATTTGGCCATATTAATGAGTATGAATATTCATATTAGTTGGCATATGTACTTGGCTATTTTTCATAGGTGAGTTTTGTTATTCAGCATAGTATTTAATCTGTGGTCTTTGTGTGATGCGTAGGACAGAATAAGCTGACGTTCGCATATTGATTTATGTTTGATCTGCTTAATTTCTTTCAGTTGATGCGTTACTTTATGGTGTGCTTGGTTGAATGTCACAAATTTTTGCACTTTACGGGTAATGTGTAGGTCGCCTTTTCTTTGTGTTTTATTGTAGTTGGGGTAAGTACCTAGTGTATGTGCCTAGGTCGTGTCTATGATGCAAGGCTGGTGGGTGTTATAATGTAAATTAATAATAACGGCAATGATGATAGAGAATTAATAACAATGATTAACAATAATAAATAAAAAGGGAGTTTTGTTGTGAATCCTGTAACTGGAGTCGGTGGTGCTGGTTCTGATCCTGGGGATGTTGACGATGATGCTGATCAAGCTAGCGGTGGTGCCTTGCAGCAGGTTCAGGCTTCTGATGATGTTAGATTGGATGTAGCTACTACCGTTGCTGCTACTACTACTTCTGCTACTTCCTCTGCTGTTACTACTTCTGTTACTACCTCCACTGGTGCCACTACCTCTGTAGGTAAAGGTAGTAGTGGTGGTAGGAGTGATAAAGGCAAAGGACCTGCTTCCAAGCGTTATGCTTCTGGTTCTGTAGTTCCTGCCGCTACTGTTCATTCTGTTTCTGTTGGTGCAAGCTCAGAATTAGTTGCTCCCACTTCTTCTTCTTCTACAGAGTATTGCGGTTTCCATGTTTGTACTTCGGATTGGTTAGAATTACGTAGAATGGAAGATGATTTTTTATGTGCCGTTAAAGGAAAGGCTACTGAATTTTTTAGATCCCGGATTCAGGAATTCTATTTATCATGTAGTACTTTTGCAGTAACTGATTTTTCCTGGTTACGTGATGGATTGTTTTCCGGGTTTGAAGTAGATGCGAGTGATTTTCTTGAGGAGTACCTTACTGAAGTTCGTAGTAGAGTTGTTTCTTCTTTTCATCTAGTTGATGGAGAGGTTAAGAAATTTACTACTGAGGAAGCTGATCGGGTTAGAGAGTTGCTTTTTACTGCTATAGTTGCTAGGGTCAAGGAATGTTTGGTGCCTGTGTGGAGTTCAGAGGTTTCCGGAGCTTTGGATAGAGCCCCAGCTGCTCCCAGTCCTGCTCAGATTGCTGCTCAAGTTGCTCTTGCTCGTGCTAGGGCTACCGCCGCCGCCGCTGAGCGTGCTGCTGAGCGCGCTGCCGCTCTTATTCCTGATAACCATCCTGATCCAGCTCGTGCTCGTTCTCGTGCTCTTGCTATTGTGCGCGCTACTAATTCTCGCGCGCGCCGCGCTGCTGCTGCTGCTGCTGCGGCAGCAGCAGCAGCCTATCCCACTGCCGATTCAGATTCAGTTGTTGCTTGTACTACCGCTACTACCACCACTACCACTCTCGCTGTTTCTGCTACTTCCACTACAGATCCCAATAGCATTCATGCTTGCGTTGCCACTACCACTACCACTGTTTCTATTGCTGGTTCTTCTACATCTTCATTGACTCCTGGTTCTTCTTCTCTTGTGCCGCCAGGTTTTGTAGAATTGTTTGGGTTTGTAGTATCTCCCGAGCTTAATGAAGTGATTAACGAACTCATATCTGATGTTTGTGAATGGGCTAAAATTTTTTACCCGCATACGATGAGAATTCCAGTGTCAGATGCTCTTCGTAAGCTTTCAAATTATGAACAGCGATGTGCTTGGTGCTTAATTAATATGAAGCTTTATGAGACCAAATTTATTGCCAAGTGCATTGCTGCATATTTTACTAATCTCCTTCCTGTATTTATTAACCATATTTGCAATATCAGAGCATGGGATTCTTCTAGTAGTTGCTTGTCGCCATTAATGGGAAGCAGATTAAGAGATTTTTGGACATCTTTAGATCGAGCCATTTTCACGGCCTTACGTGATTTTTTTGTTTTAAAGTGGACTGTACTTACTGAGCGCTTTTCTGTTCCCTCTTTTTTTTCATTAGTCACTGGAGAGGTATCAACTACTCTTTGTGGAGGAGATTTCGTTAATGCTTGTGCTAGGGCTAGTACTTCTTCGCCGTCATGTTCAATATTTGACTTAATTACTGGAGGAATGGGGATGCAAGTGTCACCTCATGCTGGTGATTCTGTTAATTTGTTTGGGCTTGATGTACCTTCTGAGGTTAGCGAAATTGTTAGTGTTCTTATCCGTAGTGTTACTGCATTGGCTGGACGTACTTTCTCGTCTATGGTGAGAGTTCAAGTGCTGAATGCTCTGAGTGGGCTTTCAGATTCTGAAAAATGTGCTTGGCTTGTAGCTAATGTGATGCTCTATAAAACCGGCTTCGTGTCTAGGTGCCTTGCAGATTATCATGACGGGATTTGCCATGATTTTATTTGCTCTCTTTTTAGCGCCAGACAGGGGGATACTTCCGGTCGTGTCTTGTTGTCATTGATAGGAGACGTTTTAAGAGATTTTTGGTTATCTGTGGTTAATGATATTATAAAAACTGTCCAGGGTATTTTCGTAGCAGAGTGGGGTGAATTTTTTGTTTCGTTAGAACCTGGAGAGGAATCATCATCTGCTGATCTTTGTAGGAGAGATTTTGTTGATGCTCTCATTAGAGTTGGTATTCCTGAGTTGGCAACTTCAGGGATGAGGAAAGTACGGGTAGTGGCACCGAGAGTGGTATCTCATTTTGCTGAGGTAGCTGGTGGTAGTTCTGCAGCTAGTGGTAGTTCTGCAGATGTTTTACCTGTTTCTGGATTAGCGCCCGAAGTATCAGCAGTTACAGAGGTGTCCGGTGGTGAGGATGTTGCGTTTGTTGGTGGTCGTTCTTTGTTATCTGGTGGGCTAGTAGATAGGACTTCTCCACCTTTATCTGACAAAGAGGCATTGGTTGTTGATGTTCCTCCCCCTCCTTCAGGGTCGCCGCCGTTATTTGTTATGGGAGGCGAAATTGGATTGTCTGTGGTTGGTGCTGTAGCGTCCGAAGTCTTAGTAGCTACAGAGGGGTCTGGTGAGGATGTTATATTTATTGATGATCATTCTTCGTTATCGGAGGAAGAATTAGGAGGCAGGCTTTCTTCGTCTTTATCTGAGGAAGAGGTATTGGTTGTCGAGGTTTCTGCTCCTTCTCTTTCAGAGACGCCAGTGTTAGTTGGAGAAGAAGAAGTTGAAGTGTCAGAAGTTGTATTGCCTATGGTTGGTGCTGCTGTTTCTGATTTGGGAGTTTTAGAAATTGAATCATCTGAGCGGACAGTAGTGCCAACAACTAGTGCTTCTTCAGTTACTAGTTCTTCTGTTGTTGAGGTAAAAGAATCTTCTACTATACCTATAATATGTTCTCCTGCTCCTAGAATATGTTCTCCTGCTGGTCCCGTTGCACCTAAGAAATTATTTATGAGTATGTATCGTGCTGGTGTGGCTTCCTCTTCCGGTATGTCTTCTTCTTCGATGTCCTCCGGTAGTATTGTATCTTCTGGGCCTTTATCTTCTGTACCCGCGACGACGACGGGTAGAGTTTCACCATTAGCTACTACTACTACTACTGGTACTGCTCCTGGGGATGTTGATATAGGAGCGAGATTGGCAGCATTGATGAATCGAGGTTTACCACCTTCACCACCACCTGCTAGTGAGTCAGCTACTACGGGAGGTGAAGTTTCTTCTTCGAGTAGAGGAAGTGTTAGAGGGAGAAGGAGAAGGAAGAGGAAGAGGAAAAGTTAAGTGATGGGAGTTGGTATTGTTTGCGTTGCACTATGTGTTGATTAAGTGAGTTGTTTGTGCTCATTTTGTGTTGCGTGAGTGATTTTTGAGGTGTTACTTGTTAGCAATATTTTTAGGTTGTTCTTTGTGTCTGCGTTGAGATTTTGTGTAGATTTGTCATGTTTTGTCACAGATTGTGATTTGTTTGGCGATATAAATATGACTAGTTGGCATATGTAGTTAGCTGTTTTCCATATGTGATTTTTGTTGTTAATCATAGTATTAAATTTGTGGCTTTGTGTGATGCGTAAGATATAATGAACTCGTGTAGATTTATAACGTTTGGTTTGCTTAGTTTCTTTAAGATGGCACTTTGCTTTTTCTATTGTGCTTTGTTGTTGCCCCAAAGCTTTGCACCCTCCGGGTCGTGCAAGTAGTAAGGTGTGGGGTGCTTTCTCCACGTGCTCTGTGTTTTGTTGTAGTTGAGGGTAAGTACCTAATGCCTATGCTCATACTGTGTCTCTGACGCAGGGGTGGAGTGTATTAGCTGTAAATTACAATAGCTGTAATAAGGAATCAATAACAACGATAAATAATAATAAATAAAAAAAGGAGTTTGGTGTGAACCCTGTAACTGGAGTTGGTAGTGCTGGTTCTGGTCCTAGTGATGATGATGTTACTGATCAAGCTGATAGTGGTGGCCTGCAGCAGGTTCAGACTTTGCCTGGTGGTGGGTTGGGTGTAGCTACCGTTGCTGCTGTTTCCACTATCACTACTACTTCCTCTGCTGTTACTACTTCTGTTGCTGCTCCCTTTACTGCTACTACTACTTCCACTAGTGCTACTACCTCTGTAGGTAAGGGTAGTAGTGGTAGTAGAGGTACGAAGGGCAAGGGACCTGCTTCCAAGGGCCATGCTTCCGCTGCTGCCTCCACTAGTGCTGCTGCCTCTGTAGGTAAGGGTGTTAGTGGTGGTAGTAAGAAAGGCAAGGGACCTGCTTCCAAGGGTCATGCTTCTGGTGCAAGTCCAAAATTAGCTGGTCGTTCCACTTCTTCTCGAACTATAAAGTGTTGCGGCTTCGATGTTTGTGCCTCGGATTGGGTAGAATTACGTAGAATGGAAGATAATTTTTTATGTGCCGTTGAAGAAAAGGCTGCTACATTTTTTAGATCTCGGATTCAAGATTTATCTTTATCAAGTGGTGCTTTTTCAATAACAGATATTTCTGGGTCACGTGATGAATTGTTTTCTGCTCTTGAAGTAAGTATTAGTAGTTTTGTTGGGGAGTATCTTGAGGAAGTTCATAGTAGAGTTGTTTCTTCTTTTCATCTTCTTGCTGGAGAGGTTAAGAAATTTAGTGCTTATGAAGCCAATCAATTTAGAGCATCGTTTTTTGCTATCATAGTTGTTAGGATCAGAGAATGCTTAGCGCCTGCGTGGAGTTCAGAGATTTCCCGGGCTTTGGATAGAGCTCTAGGTGCTACTCCCGATCGTGCTCAAATTGCTGCTCGCGTTGCTGCTCGAGCTACTGCTACCGCTGCCGTTGCTGCTCGTGCTCGTGCTCGCGCTGCTGCTCCCATTCCCGATACCGAGCCTGATCCCGCTCGTGCTCGTGCTCGTGTTTGTGCTTATGTTCGTGCTGCTGATAGTCGTGCTCGCGCTGCCGCTGCTGTTGCCGCTGCTGTTGCCGCTGCTGTTGCTGATCCTGCTATTGATCTAGATCGCGCTGTTGCTGCCGATCGCGCTGTTGTTAATCGCGCTCGCTCTCGCACCGCCGCTCGCGCTGTCGCTCGCGCTCGCACTGCCGTTGATGCCGATCCTGGTTCTAATCCTTATATTGATCCCGGCCTCGCTGACGTTCTTGCTCGCGCTGCTGCTGCTACTCACACTTGCGCTGCTACTACTCACACTTGCGCTGCTACTACTCACACTTGCGCTACTACTACTACTGTTGCTGGTTCTTCTACAACTTCATTGCCTTCTGATTCTTCTCTTACGCCATCAATTCTTGTGGATTTGTGTGGGTTTGAAATATCTTCTGAGCTTAGTGAAGCGGTTAGCAGGCTCATATCTGAGATTCTTGTATCGGCTAGAAATTTTTACCCGAATACGATAAGAGTTCCAGTGTCGCATGCTCTGCGTGAGCTTTCAAATCCTGGACTGCAACGTGCTTGGTGCTTAATTAATATGAAGCTTTGTGAGACCAGATTTATGGCTGAGTGCGTTGCTGAGTATTGTGCTAATCTCCTTCCTGGATTTATTAGCCTTCTTTGCAGCATCAGAGCAGGGTATTGCTCTGGTCATAGCTTTTCGTCGTTAACTGGAAACATGTTAAGCAATTTTTGGGCATATTTAGATCAAGCCATTTTCAAAGCTTTGAGGGGCTTTTTTGTTGAAAAGTGGGCTGCACTTACTGGGCACTTTTCTGTTCCCTTTTTTTTCCCACTAGACCCTGAAGAGGGGCCATCTGCTCTTTGTGGAGGAGATTTTGTTGGTGCTTGTGCTAGGGCTGGTACTTCTTCGTCGTCAGGTTCAAGATTTGCTTCAATTGCTAGAGGGATGGCAGTGCAAGTAGCACCTCATGGTGGTGGTGGTTATGTAGATTTGTTTGGGTCCGAAGTACTTCCTGAGGTTAGGGAAATGGTTGATGCTCTTATCCGAGAGGTTAGTGCATTGGCCAGACGTATTTACTCGTCTGTGGTGAGAGTTCAAGTGTTGGATGCCATGAGCAGGCTTTCATATTCTGAACAATGTGCTTGGCTTGTAGCCAATATGATGCTTTATAAAATTGGCTTTGTGTCCCGGTGTCTTGCTGAGTATCATGATGGGCTTTGTCCTGCTTTTGTTTGCTCTCTTTTTAGTATCAGACCGGGGGATGTTTCTGGTCGTAGCTTGTTGCCATTAGCAGGAAACGATTTAAGGGGTTTTTGGTTATCTTTGGGTAATGCTATTACAAGAGCTGTAGAGGATATTTTTGTAACAGATTGGGAAGCACTTACTAGGCGTTTTTCTGTTTTATTAGAACCTGGAGAGGAATCATCATCTACTGTTCTTTGTGGGAGAGATTTTGTTAATGCTTGTAATAAGGCTGGTGTTCCTCCGCTGGCAGTTTCAGGGTCTGCTTCAATTATGAGAGGACGGGTAGCACATAGTGCGGTATCTCATATTGCTGCAGTAGCTAGTAGTAGTTCTGCTTCTGTAGCTGCTGGTAGTTCTGTAGCTGGGTTACTTGTTTCTGGAGCAGCTCCACAAGCATCAGTAGTTACAGAGGGGTCCGGTGATGATGATGTTACATTTGTCGACAATCGTTCCTCGGTGTCGGGGAGAGAATTAGGAGGCAGACCTTCTTCATCTTTATCTGAAGGGGAATTGGTCATTGATGTTTCTACTCCATCTCGTTTAGAGCCGCTAGTGTTAGTTAGAGGAGAAGAAGTTGGATTGTCTATGGTCGGTACTACTACTACTACTACTACTACTACTTCTTCTTCTTCCGCTTTGGGAGTTTTAGGAGATAGACCATCCCCTTCTCCATCTGAGCGGATGGTGGTGCTAACAACTAGTGATCCTTTTGTTGTTCCTGCTTCTGCTGAGGTGGGAGAATCTCCTACAATTCCTAGAAGAGGTTCTTCTGGTGGTCCTAGTGCACCTAAGAAATCATTTATGAGTAGGCATCGTGCTGATGTGATTTCTTCTTCCGGTATGTCTTCTTCTTCAATGTCCTCTAGCAGTAGTGTAGCTGCTGGATCTTTATCTTCGGCATCTGTAGGTGTGGGTAGTGTTTCATCGGTGACAACTACTACTGTTGCTGCCACTGCCTATACTTATTCTGGGAGTGAGGATGTAGGAACGAGATTGGCAGCATTGATGAATCGAGGTTTACCACACTCACCACCACCTGCTAGTGAATCAGCTCCTACGGGAAGTGAAGCTTCTTCTTCAGGTCGGGTGAGTGGTAGAGGGAAAAGAAAAAGGAAGAAGAGAAGTTAAATGATTAGTGTTTATATTGCACTACGTGTTGGTTGAGTAAGAGGCTTGTGTTTTTATATTTTGAGTGATGTGAGTTATTTTGGGGATGTTGCTTGTTAACGATGATTTTGTAGTGCAGTGCTGCATCCTAATTGTTGTGATTCTGTGTTGTATGGGTTATGTGTCACAGATTGTGATTTATTTGGCTATATAAATGTTAAATATGACTGTTAGTTGTTGCATTGTTACGGCGTATGTATTTGGGTGTTTTTCATAGGTGGGTTTTGTTCTTTAACATAATATTACATAATGAACTAGCGTACGCTGACCTATGATATCTGGTCTTTCTTTAAGTTGGTGTGCTGCTTTGTATACATACGCAGCTCCCGTTTTGTTGCAGTTGAGGGTAAGTACGCGGCGTATACGTTCAAATTGAGTTTCTGGTGTAGGGGTTGGCTATAAATTGAATAACTAAAAAATCAACAGCAATCGTCAATAATAATAAATGAAAAAGGAGTTTGATGTGAATCCTATATCTGGGGCGAGTGGTTCTAGCTCTGATTCTGATGTTGCTGCTGATCGAGTTGAAGGTGTTGCCTTGCAGCAGGTTCAAGGTTCTCCTAGTGGTGGATTGGGTGTTGTAGCCACCGTTGCTGCTGTTTCCACTACTACTACTGCTGTTACCATTCCTGCTGTTTCTACTACTACTGTTACATATACTGGTGCTACTACTTACACTGGTGCTACTACCTCTGTAGGTAAGGATGGTAGTGGTGGTAGGAGTAGTAAAGGTAAGGGACCTGCTCCCAAGGGTCATGCTGTTGGTGCTTCAGTAATTTCTGATGCTACTACTTCCACTGGTGCTACTACCTCTGTAGGTAAGGGTGGTAGTGGTGGTAGAAGTAGTAAGGGTAAGGGACCTGCTCCCAAGAGTTATGCTGTTGGTACTTCAGTAGTTTCTGACACTGCTGTTCATCCTTCTCCTATTGGTGCAAGTACAGAATTAGTTGATCCCACTTCTCCACAAACTGGATGTTTTTTCGGTTTCTATGTTTGCACTTTGGATTGGGTAGAGTTATGTAGAATGGAACATGATTTTTTATGTACTGTTAGAGAGGTGGCTGCTGCATTTTTTAGATCTCGGATTGGAGAACGCTTTTCATCGAGTGGTGCTTTTGCATTAGACGATATTTCTGTATTGCGTGATAGTTCTTTTTCTGTTTTTGAAGTAGGTGCTATGGGATGTTTTTTGAGGCGTTATTTTGCGGAGGTTAACAGTAGAGTTGCTTCTTCTTCTCATTTACTTGATGGAGAGATTGTTATATTTAGTGGTGATGAGGCCGGTCGGTTTGTAAGGTCGTTTTTTACTGCTACAGTTACCAGAGTCAGAGAATGCTTGGCGCTTACGTGGAGTTTGGAGGCTTCTCGAGCTTTAGATGAAGTTCTAGGTGCTTCCGATCGTGCTCGTGCTGCTGATCGTGCTGCTGCTCGTGCTGCCGCTGCCGCTGCCGCTGCCGCTCGTATTCATGCTCGCGCTGCCGC
The DNA here is from genome assembly GCF_900078745.1 of Candidatus Ichthyocystis sparus. Taxonomy (GTDB): domain Bacteria; phylum Pseudomonadota; class Gammaproteobacteria; order Burkholderiales; family 2013Ark19i; genus Ichthyocystis; species Ichthyocystis sparus. The sequence goes on from NZ_FKII01000079.1 coordinate 101,254, forward strand.
TCCCACTTCTGGTACCGAGCCTGGTCCCTCTCGTGCTCGTTCTCGTGCTGCTGTTCACTCTGCTAATTATCGAGCTCGCCGCGCCGCCGCCGCCGCCGCCGCCGCTGCCGCCGCTGTTGCCCCTGCTTTCTCTGAAGCCACATTGTCTACCAGTCTTCCTCCTTTACTTGATCCAGAACTTGTTGGTTATGTAGGTTTGTTTGGGTTTGTAGTATCTTCTGAGTTTAGTGAAGTGGTTAGCAGTCTTATGTCTGAGGTTAGTACGTTTACTAGAACTAGTATTTGCACGTATATGTCAAGAGAAGCGTCGAGAACTCTGTATGGTCTTTCACATTCTGAGCGACATGCTTGGTTTTTGAAGAATAGGAGGCTTTGTGAGGCCAAATGTATGGCCAGGTGCGTTGCTGAGTATTGTTATAGGTTACTTCCTGTATTTATTACTAATCATCTTTGCAGTATCAGAGTATGGGATTCTTCTGTTCGTTGCTTATTGCCATTAACTGGAAACAAGTTAGTAGATTTTTGGTCATCTTTGGATAGAGCCATTCTCAATGCTATACTTAGTGTTTTTGCGGAAAGGTGGGACGCACTTTCTGTTCGCTTTTCTGTTTCCTTTTTTGTTCCGTTGGATACTGAAGATGAAGAGGAATTAGTTATTCTTTGTGGGGAAGATTTTGTTGGTACTTGTGCTAGGGCCGGTGCCTCTTCGTCATCACGTTTTGCTTCGGTTACCGGAGGGACGGGAGTGCAGGTGCCTCATAGTAGTGGTGATTACGTAGATTTGTTTGGGCTTAGAGTACTTCCTGGGGTTAAAGTAATGGTTAGTATTCTTATTCATGAGATCAGTGCATTAGCTAGATATGCTTACTCGTCTACTATAGAGAAGCAAGTGTTGAGTGCATTGGGAAGGCTTACAGATTCTGAAAGACGTGCTTGGCTTACATCTAATAGGATGCTCTATAGAACTGGCTTTATGGCTATGTGCCTTATCGAGTATCACCGTGGGCTTTGTGCTGATTTTATTCGCTCTCTTTTTAATGCTAGGCCAGGGGATATTTCTGGTCAAGGGTTGTTGTCATTAGGAGGAAATAGTTTAAGAAATTTTTGGTTATTGTTGGATAATGCTATTTCAGAAGCTTTAGAGAGTATTTTTGCAGCAGCGTGGGGTGTATTTGCTGATAGGTTTTGTGTTTCATTGGAACCTGAAGAGGGATCATCATCTACTGTTCTTTGTGGGAGAGATTTTGTTAGAGCTCATAGTGTTGTTGGTGTTCCTGTGTTGGCAACTTCAGTAGCGATGAGAGGGCGAGTAGCTCGTATGGTGGTGCCTTCTCGTGTTGCCAGCCGGGTAGCTGGTGGTAGCTCCGCATCTGATAGTAGTTATGTAGTTGGTAGTAGCTCTGCTTCTGTAGCTGGAGGTAGTTCTGCGGGTACTTCTTCTGTTGTTGCTCCTGTTAGTAGTTCTGTAGTTGTTAGTAGCTCTGCTTCTGTAGCTGGAGGTAGTTCTGCGGGTACTTCTTCTGTTGTTACTCCTGTTAGCAGTTCTGTAGTTGGTAGTAGTTCTGCTTCTGTAGCTGGAGGTAGTTCTGCGGGTACTTCTTCTGTAGTATCTACTCCTGTTGAGGCAAAAGAATCTACTACAATTACTAAAAGTGGTCCTTTTAGTGGATCTAAGCCCCTTGGTGGACCTAAGAAATTTCTTATGAGTAGATATTATAGTGCTGGTGTGGCTTCTTCTTCTTCTTCTTCTTCTTTTGGCATGTCTTCTTCGGTGTCCTCCGTTAGTAGTGTATCTGCTGGACCTTTATCTTCGACGTCTGTGGGTATGGATAGTGTTTCATCGGTAGTAACTACTACTACTACTCCTACTACTACTGCTGCTTATACTTATTCTGGGGATGAGGATATAGGAGGGAGATTGGCAGCATTGATGAACCGTGATTTGCCACCTTCACCGCCACCTGCCAGCGAATCAGCCCCTGATGAAGGCGAAGCTTCTTCTTCAAGTCGGAGAGGTGGTGGAGGCAGAAGAAAAAGGAAGAGGAAAAGTTTTAAGTGATGAAAGTAGGTCTTATTTATATTATATTGCAGGGTAGTTGGTTGAGTAAGGTGCTTGATGCCGTGAATGATTTGGGTGTTGCTTGTTAACGATGATTTTGTAAATTAGTGTAACTGCGTTGGTATGGCTTTGTGTAGGTTTGTCTAGTTTTTTAGCACGGATTGCGATTTATTACTATGTATTGATGTTAGTTGATGTATGTGTTTGTCGTAGGTAGGTTTTGTTGTTCAGAATAGTATTAAATCACTTGGTTTTGAGTGTGATGCGTGGTACGCTCGCGTGGCGCGATATGTAATAAGCTAGTTTATATTGCTGTCAGTAGTTAATATTCGATCTGACTAATTTATTTTATTTTTTGTGTAGTTTTACGATGTGCTTTTGCTGTTTACTCTGAAGTCTTGTACTTTCCTTCCTGTTTATGTAGATAATTGTGTAAGGTTTTTCTTTTCTATGCGCTCCGTGTTTTGTTGTGGTTAAGAGTGAGTGCCTGGGCTTGTGTCTCTGATGTAGGCGAGGATTGCATTAGGATGCATATAATAACGATAACTGTGATAAAAAATCAACAATAATAAATGAAAAAAGGAATTTGATTGTGAATACTGTAACTGGAGTAAGTGTTGCTGGTACTAGTGATGGTGATGCTGATCAAGCTGATGGTGGTGTCTTGTAGCAGGTTCAGACTTTGCCTTGCCTGGTGGTGGATTGGGTGTAGCTACCGTTGCTGCTGTTTCCTCTGCTGTTACTACTTTTGTTGCTGCTACCTTAACTGCTACTACTACTTCCACTAGTGCTACTACCTCTGTAGGGTAAGGTTGGTAGTGGTGGTAGTAAGAAGAAGGGCAAGGGATATGCTCCAAAGGGTTATACTGCTGTTCTGTACTTACTCTACTTCTGTTTATCCTACTCACGCTAGCGCAAATCCAGAGTTATCTGGCCCCACTTCTTCTGTAACTACTGCCGCTCGCACTTGCACTGACGATTTAGATTTTGGTGCCATTCTCGATAGTATTGTTGCCGCCGCTCGTAGTTATTACCACACTGCTCCTAGAGTTGCTGATGCTCGTGCCAGCTTTGCTGCTGCTGCTGTTCGTGCTGCCTCTATTCCTGATCCTGATCCAGCCCGTGCCCTTGCTAGTGCTTGCGGTATGAATATAGATATGCTCGCTCTATTGCCGTTTGTGCTGCCGATGCTAACGCTGCCGATTATGTTGTTGCTCAAGCTCTTGTTAGTGCTTTTGCTGTGTCGCTCCTACTACTGATTCCAATAGCGCTCGTACTGCCGCTGTTGCTGGTTCTTCTGCATCTTCATTGCGTTCTGATCCTTCTTTTCTTTTGCCACCAGTTTGTGTAGATTTGTTTGGGTTTGTAGTGCATTCTGAGTTTAGAGGAGTGGTTAGTAAACTCATATCAGATGTTTGTGTATTGGCTGAAAGTTTTTATCTGTGTATGGTAGAAATTCCAGCGTCAAATGCTCTGCGTGGGCTTCCAAATACTGGACGATGTGCTTGGTGCTTAATTAATATGAAGTTTTATGAGACCACATTTGTGGCCAGGTGCTTTGCCGCGTATTGTGCTAATTTCCTTCCCTAATTTATTAAACATCTTTGCAGTGTCAAAGTATGGAATTTTTCTAATCGTTGCTTTTCGCCACTAATGGAAAACAGTTTAAGATATTTTTGTTTATATTTGAGTGACGCTATTATAAGAGCCGTGGGAGGTATTTTTGTAGTAGATTGGGGTAGGCTTGCTAGTCTATTTTCTGTTTCATTAGGACCTGGAGAGGGATCGTCATCTACTGTTCTTTCTGGGGGAGATTTTTATTAGTGCTCGTAGGAGGGTTGGTCTTCCTGCTTTGGCAATTTTAGGTACGAGAGGACGAGTAGCACAGATGGCGGTATCTCATGCTGGTGAAATAGCTAGTGGCAGTTCTGTAGCTGGTTTATCTGGGGGAAGAGGCACTGGTCGTTGATGTTTCTGCTACTTCTCTTTCAGAGTTACCAATGTTGGCTAGAGAAGAAGTTGGATTGTCTATGGTCGGTACTTCTTCTCCTTTAGGAGTTTTAGGGGGTGTATCATCTTCTTCTACATCTGAGAGGATGGTGGTGCTCACAAATAGTGCTTTTTCCTTTACTTCCGATGAGATAAAAGAATTTCCTACATTTCCTGTAAGTGCTTTTCTTTGTGGAACTAAGAAATAATTTATGAGCAGGTATAGTGCTGATGAGACTTCTTCCATTATGCCTTCTTCTTCTATGTCGTCCAGTAGTAGTGTAGTTGCTGGGTCTTTATCTTTGGCATCTGTAGGTATGGGCAGTGTTTCATCGGTAGTAATTACTACTACTGCTGCTTATACTTATTCTGGGGGAGGAGGATATAGGAGGGAGATCGGCATCGTTGCTGAATCGAGGTTTGCCACCTTCATCACCACCTGCTAGTGTGAATCATTTCCTACGAGAGGTGAAGCTTCTTCTTCAAGTCGAGGAAGTGTTAGAGAGAGAAGAAAGAGGAAGAGGAAAAGTTAATAAGTGATTAGTGTTGGTCTTGTTTATATTGCGGGGTATGTTGATTGAGCAAGGGGGGGTGTTCACTCACTTTATGTTATGAGTGGTGTGAGTGATTTTTGTGATGTTGCTCGTTAGCGATGGTTTTGTAATGTGGTGTTGCATTGCAATAGGTTAGTCTAGATTGTTATTAGTGTAACTACGTTGGTACGTGTTTTGTGCAGATTTGTCTGGTTTTTTAGCATTGATTGAGATTTATTTTGCTATATACGTGGATGTTAGTTGGTGTATGTATTTGGCTATTTCCCATAGGTAAGTTTTGTTGTTCAGCATAATATTGAATTGTTTAGTTTTTGTGTGCGATGCGTAATAAGGAATAAGATCGTGTGCGTTGCTGTTCTTATGTTGATCTATATTTGATTTGCTACAATTTATTTCACTTGGTGTGCAGTTTTAAGGTGCGTTTCTCTGTTTACTTCAAAGTCCTGCATCTTCCTGGTCATGTACGTAGTTGAGCAGTGTAAGGTTTTTCTTCTATGTGCTATGTGCTCTGTGTTTTGTTGTAGTTGAGGCTGATGCCTAAGCGTGTACCTAGGTTGCGCCTCCGATGTAATCGTGGATCGCATATAGGATGTGTATGACAACGATAACGGAAAAATCAACAACAACTATCAACAATAATAAATGAAAAAAGGAATTTGATTGTGAATCCTGTAACTGGAGTAAGTAGTGCTGGTCTTAGTGATGATGATCAAGCTGACAGTGGTGGTTTGCAGCAGGTTCAGATTTTGCCTGGTAGTGGATTGGATGTATCTACCACCGTTGCTGCTGTGTCTACTATTGCTGCTACTTCCTCGGTTGTTACTACTTCTACTGTGCTTACTACTTTTGCTACTACTTCCACTAATGCTACTACCTCTGTAGGTAAGGGTAGCAGTGGCAGTAGGAGTGATAAGGTCAAGGGACCTGCTCCCAAGCTTTGTGCTGCTGGTTCCGTGGTTTCTGCTTATCCTGATCCTGCTGACGCAAGTCCAGAATTATCTGACCCCACTTCTTCTGTAACTACTGCCGCTCGTACTTGTACTGCCAATTCAGATTTTGATATCGTTCTAGGTAGTGTTGTTGCCTCCGCTCGTAGTTACCATGCTGTTGCTGATGCTCACGCTAGCTCTGCGGCTGCTGCGGCCGCTGCGGCTGCTCGCGCTCATGCTAATGCTGATGCTCCTATACCTGATACCAATCCTGATCCAGCTAGTGTCCGTGCCCGTGCCCTTGCCTGTGCTCGCGCTATGGATAAATATGCTTGCGATGTTGCTGCTCGCGCTGCCGCTGCTCGCGCTACCGCTGCCGCTGCCGATCATGTTGTTGCTCTAGCTCGAGCTGTTGCTGCTGATCTAGTTGTTGCTCAAGATCAATCTGCAGATAGTCGAGTTCATATTACATGTCCAGATTTCGGGATCATTATCGATAGTGTTATTGCTTCCGCCCTTGCTTATAACGCCGCTGCTCGTGCTGCTGATGCTCGCGCCGACTCTGCTGCCGCTGCTGCTGCTCGTGCTACTGATGCTCTTGCCAACCTTGATGCCGCTGCTTGTGCTGGCGCTCCCATTTCCGATACCGATAATGCCGCCCGTGCCCGCCGTGCTCGTTCCCGTGACAGTTTTTGTGCTCGCGCGGCAGATAGTCAAGATCGCGCTGCTGCTGCTCGCGCAGCTGCTGTCGCTGCCGATCGTGTCGTTGCTCTAGCTCGTGCTTTTGCTGCCGATCATATTGTTGATCAGGATCGAGCTGCGGATAGTCGCGTTCCTAGTCCAGGTCCCGATTCCGGTACCACTTCCAATAGTGGCGCTCGTACTGCTGCTGTTTCTATTGCTGGTCTTTCTACATCTTCACTGCTTCCTGATTCTTCTCTTATGCCACCAGGTTTTGTAGATTTGTTTGGGTTTGTAGTATCTCTTGGATTTAGTGAAGTGGTTAACAAACTCATATCTGAGGTTTGTGCATTGGCTAAAAATATTATTTTCCATTGTATAACAAGAACAGTGTCAGATATCCTGCGTAATCTTTCAAGTTCTGAACGACGTGCTTGGTGTTTAACTAATGGGAAGCTTTATGAGCTTAAATTTGTGGCCAGGTGCTTTGCTGAGTATTCTTCTAAGTTACTTCCTACTTTCATTAACAATCTTTGCGGTGTCAGAGTATGGGATTCTTCTAGTCGTAGCTTGGTGCTATTAACGGGAAACAGGTTAGCAGATTTTTGGTTATCTTTGGATAAAGCTATTTTCAAAGCTGTAGCGGGTTTTTTTATGTCAAAGTGGTACGAACTTATTGGTCGCTTTCCTGCTCTGTCAGCCACTGTAGAGGGATCATCTGGTCTTTGTGGAGAAGATTTTGTTAATGCTTGTGCTAGGACTGGTACTTCTTCGTCATCAGTTTCAAGATTTTATTTAGCTTCTGAAGGAGTGAGAGCGCGAGTAGCATCTCATGATGGTGGTTCTTTAGCTGGTGGTGATTCTGTAGATTTGTTTGGATTTGAAGTACCTCCTGAGGTTGAAGAAATGGTTAATGTTCTTACCTGTGAGGTTAGTGCATTGGCTAGACAGACTTACTCACGTGTAGTAGCAGTTCCAGTGTCGCGTGCCCTGAAAAGGCTTTCATTTTCTGAACAATATGCTTGGCTTATAACTAATATGATGGCTTACAAAACTAGCTTTGTTTATAAGTTCCTTCTCGATTATTGTGGTGGACTTTGTTCTGAATTTATTTGCTCTCTTTTTAGAGTCATACCTGAGAATGATTCTGGTCGTAGCTTGTTGCCATTGACGGGAGATAGTTTGAGAGGTTTTTGGGTGTCTCTGAGTGCGATTATTATGAGAATTGTACAAGATATTTTTGCAGCGGAGTGGAGTTTACTAACTAGTCAGTTTTCTGTTCTATTAGGCCCTGGAGAGGAATCATCATCTTCTGTTCTTTGTGTGAGAGATTTTATTGATGCTCGTGATAAGGCTGGTATGCCTGTCTTGGCAGCTTCAAGGTCCAGTTTGTTTATGAGATCACGAGGAACAGCGAGGAGAAGGGCAGTATCTCATGTTACTGAAGTAGCTAGTGGTAGTTCTGTGGCTGCTGGTGTATCTGTAGCTGGTGGTTTATCTGTAAGTGCTTCTTCATCTGTAAGTGCTTCTTCTGTTGTTACTACTTCTGTTTTTGATGTTCCTCCTCCTCCTACTTCTTCTTTAGAGTCTCCACCGTTGTTTGTTATGGGAGACGAAGTTGGATTATTTACGGTTGATGTTGTAGAGTCCGAAGTTTTAGTAGTTACTGAGGGGTCTAGTGATAATGTCATATTTGTAGACGACTGTTCTTCGGTATCGGGAGAATTAGGAGATGGGGCTTCTTTATCTGGGGAAGAAGTATTGGTTGTTGAGGTTTCTGCTCCTTCTCTTTCAGAGACGCCAGTGTTAGTTGGAGAAGAAGAAGTTGAATCATCTAAGTGGACAGTAGTGCCAACAACTGGTGCTTCTTCAGTTACTAGTTCTTCTGTTGTTGAGGTAGAAGGATCTTCTACTGCTATGCCTATAATGGGTTCTCCTGCTCTTAGAATAGGTTCTTCTTCTGTTCCTGTTGCACCTAAGAAATCATTCATGAGTAGGTATAGAGCTGATGTGGCTTCTTCTTCCTGTATGTCTTCTTCTGTGCCCTACGGTAGTATTGTATCTTCTGTACCTGTTGCGACGAGTAGCGGTTCAACATTAGCTACTACTATTGGTACTGCCTCTGAGGGAGGTGATATAGGAGATAGATTGGCAGCATTGCTGAATCGAGGTTTACCACCTTCACCACCACCTGTTAGTGAATCAGCTCCTACGGGAGGTGAAGCTTCTTCTTCAAGTCGAGGAAGTGGTAGAGGGAGAAGAAAAAGGAAGAGGAAGAGGGAAAGTTAAGTGATGGGTGTTGGTCTTGTTTATATTATGTTGCACTACGTGTTGATGGATTGTGTTGTTAGTGTTCATTTTATGTTGCGAGAGTGGTTTTTGAGATGTTACTCGTTGACAATGATTTTGTAATGTGGTGTTGCGTTGCAATAGATTAGCCTTAGATTGTTGTGTGTCTGCGTTGATGTGGTCTTTACGTGGGTTTGTATGGTTTTTTAGCACGGATTGTGATTTATTTTACCACATGAGTATGAATGTTAGTTGGTATATGTATTTGGCTATTTCCGTAGGTAAGTTTTGTTGTTCGGCATAGTATAGGTCCGTAGTTTTGTGTGTGATGCATGATATAGAATGAACTCGTTTGTTGATTTATATTTGATTTGCCTAATCTATTTTATTTGTTGTGTAGTTTTACGATGTGCTTTGTTGTTTACTACGAAGTCTTGCACCGTACTGGTCATGTAAGTAACTGTGGTAAGATTATTGTATTGGTATATGTAATAATAACGATAACATTGATAAAAAATCAACAACAACCGTCAACAATAATAAATGAAAAAAGGAATTTGATTGTGAATCCTGTAACTGGACTAAGTGGTGATGGTATTAGTAATGATGATCAAGCTGACGGTGCTGGCTTGCAGCAGGTTCAGGTTTTGCCTAGTAGTGTATTGGATGTAGCTACCGCCGTTACTGCTGTCTCCACTATTGCTGTTATTTCCTCTACTGTTACTACTTCTGCTGCTGCTACCTTAACTGCTACTACTAATTACACTAGTGCTACTACCTCTGTGGGTAAGGGTAATAGTAGTGGTATAGGTACGAAGGGCAAAGGACCTGCTCCCAAGTTTTATGCTGCTGTTCATCCTGATCCCGCTGGCGCAAGTACAGAATTATATGTTACCACTTCTTCTGTAACTACTGCCGCTCGCACTCGCACTGACGATTTAGATTTTGGTATCGTTCTTGATAGTGTTGTTGCCGCTGCTCGTAATTACCACTCTGCTGCTAGAGTTGCTGATGCTCGCGCCAGCTCTGCTGCTGCTGCTGCTGTTCGTGCTCGTGCTCGTGCTGATGCTCACATATCTAATACTGGTCCTGATCCAGACCGTGCTCGTGCCCGTGCTCGTGCCCGTGCTCGTGCATGTGTTTGCTCTATGAATAGATATGCTAGCTCTATTGCTGATCGTGCTGCCGATGCTCACGCTGCAGCTGCCGCCGCCGATCTTGTTGTTGCTCGGGCTCGTGCTGTCGCTGCCGATCTTGTTGTTGCTCAAGGTAGAGCTGCGGATAGTCGAGTTCCTATTATTCCTATTACATGTCCCGATTTTGATACTATTCTCAATAGTGTTGTTACCACCGCTCGTAATTGCCACGCTGTTGCTGCTGCTGCTGCTGCTCGCGCCAACTCTGCTGCTGTTCGTGCTGCTGATGCTCTTGCCGACTTTAATGCCGATGATCTCGCTGACGCTTTCACCCCCGATACCGATTCTGATGCCACCCGTACTCGTGCTCGTGCCCGTGCTCGTGCCCGTGTTCGCGATGCGAATAGATGTGCTCGCGCTGCCGCTGCTCGCGCTGCCGCTGCTCGCGCTGCCGCTGTCGCTGCCGATCATGTTGTTGCTCAAGCTTATGCTTTTGCTGCCAGTTATATTGTTGCCCAAGATCGAGATGCGGATAGTCGCTCTCCTAGTCCAGGTCACGATTCTGATCTCATTCTTGTTAGTGATGTTTTTGACACTCCCACTACCGCTTCTAATAGCGCTCGTACTGCAGCTGTTGCTATTGCTGGTTCTTCTGCGTCTTCATTGTATCCTGATCCTTCTTTTCTTTTGCCAGCAGATTGTGTAGATTTGTTTGGGTTTGTAGTGCATTCTGAGTCTAGAGAAGTGGTTAGCAAACTCATATCAGATGTTTGTGCATTGGCTGAAAGTTTTTATCTGTGTATGGTAGAAATTCCAGCATCAGATGCTCTGCGTGGGATTTCAAATACTGGACGATGTGCTTGGTGCTTAATTAACATGAAGTTTTATGAGGCCAAATTTGTGGCTAGGTGCTTCGCTGCGTGTTGTGCTAATCTCCTTCCCGAATTTATTAAACATCTTTGCAGTGTCAAAGTATGGGATTCTTCTAGTCGTTGCTTTTTTCCACTAATGGGAAACAGCTTAAGGGATTTTTGGACATTTTTAGATCAAGCAATTTTCAGAGCTGTTGGTAGTTTTTTTGTTTCAAAGTGGTCTGAACTTGCTATGAACTTTTCTGTTTCCTTTTTTTCCCAATTAGAACCTGGAGAAGGATTATCTGCTCTTTGTGGAGGAGATTTTGTTGATGCTTGTGCTAAGGCTGGTACTTCTTCGTCGTCATGTTTTGATTCAGTTACTGGAGGAATGGGAGTGCATGTGTCACCTCATGGTGGTGATTCTGTGGACTTGTTTGGGCTTAAAGTGCTTCCTGAGATTAGAGGAATGTTTGATATTCTTATCTATGAGATTAATACATTGGCTAGGCGTACTTACTCGTCTGTGATAAGAGCTCAAGTGATGGATGCCCTGAGTAGGCTTTCAGGGTATGAGCAGTGTGCTTGGCTTATAACTAATACGATGCCTTATAAAACTAGCTTTGTGGCTAATTGCCTTGCCGAGTATTATGATAGTCTTTGTCCCGGATTTATTTACTCTCTTTTTAGTGTCAGGCCAGGCTGTACTTCTGGCCGTGGCTTGTTGTCATTAATAGGAAAAGATTTAGGAAATTTTTGGTTACGTTTGAGTGATGCTATTGTAGAAGCTGTGGAAAGTATTTTTGTAGAAAATTGGGGTAGACTTACTAGTCTGTTTTCTGTTTCATTAGGACCTGTAGAGGGATTATCATCTACTGTTCTTTCTGGGGGAGATTTTATTAGTGCTCGTAGGAGGGTTGGTCTTCCTGCTGTGGCAGTTTCTGGGATGGAAGGACGAGTAGCACAGATAGCGGCATCTCATGCTGATGAAGCAGCTAGTGGCAGTTCTGCAGCTGGTTTATCTGGGGAAGAGGCACTGGTCGTTGATGTTTCTGCCCGTCCTACTCCAGAGGTGCCAGCGTTGGATAGAGAGGAAGTCGGATTGTCTATGGTCGTTACTTCTTCTCCTTTAGGAGTTTTAGGAGATGGACCGTCTTCTTCTACATCTGAGAGGATGGTGGTGCCCACAACTAGTTCTTCTTCCTTTACTTCCGTTGAGATAAAAGAATCTCCTACACTTCCTGTCAGTGCTTCTCTTTATGGACCTAAGAAATCATTTATGAGTAGGCATAGTGCTGGTGAGACTTCTTCCATTATACTTTCTTCTATGTCATCCAGTAGTAGTGTAGCTGCTGGGTCTTTATCTTCGGCATCTGTAGGTATGGGCAGTGTTTCATCGGTAGTAACTACTACTGCTGCTTATACTTATTCTGGGGAGGGGGATATAGGGGTGAGATTGGCAGCATTGATGAACCGAGGTTTGCCACCTTCACCACCACCTGCTAGAGAATCAACTCCTACTGAAGGCGAAGCTTCTTCTTCAAGTCGAGGAAGTGTTGGAGGCAGAAGGAAAAGGAAGAGGAAAAGTTAAGTGATGAGTGTTTGTATTGCACTTTTAAGTAGAGGGCTTGTGTTCATTTTATGTTGTGGATGATGTGAGTGATTTTTGAGATGTTGCTTGTTGGCGATGACCTTGTAACAAGGTGTTGCATTGCAATAGATCGGTCTAGTTTTTCAGCACGTATTGTGACTTATTTTACTATACGTGTGGATGTTAGTTGGTATGTGTATTCGGCTATTTTCCATAGGTAGGTTTCATTGTTAAGCATAGTATCAAATTACTTATGCTTTGTGTTTTGTTGTAGTTGAGGCTGAGTTCCTAAAGCGTGTGCCTGGGTTGTGTCTCTGATATAAGCGGGGATTGTATTAGGGTATATAATAATAACGATAACGATGATAAAAAATCAACAATAACCAGCAACAATAATAAATGAAAAAAGGAATTTGACTGTGAATCCTGTGACAGGAGTAAGTGTTGCTGGTCCTATTGGTGATGATGATCAAGCTGACAGTGGTGACTTGCAGCAGGTTCAGATTTTGCCTGGTAGTGTATTGGATGTAGCCACCACCGTTACTGCTGTCTCCACTATTGCTGCTACTTCCTCTGTTGTTACTATTTCTACTGTGCTTACTGCTTCTGCTACTACTTCCACTGTTGCTACTACCTCTGTGGGTAAGGGTAGCAGTGGTGGTAGGAGTGACAAGGGCAAGGGACCTGCTTCCAAGCGTTGTGCTGCTGGTTCTGTGGTTTATGCCACTTCTGTTAATCCTACTCACGCTAGCACAAATCCAGAATTATCTGGCCCCACTTCTTCTGTAACTACTGCCGCGTGCACTCGCGCTGCCGATTTCGATATCATTCTCAATTTCGTTACTGAAACCGCTCGTACTCGCCGCGCTGCTGTTGCTGATGCTGATGCTCGCGCCAGCTTCGCTGCTGCTTCTGCTGCGGCTGCTGCTGCTCGTGCTGATGCTCTAACCACTGATTATACCGATCCTGGTTCAGCTAGTGCCCGTGCCCTTGCTAGTGCTCGCGCTATGGGTAAATATGCTCGTGATGTTGCTGCTCGCGCTGCCGCTGCTCGCGCTGCTGCCGCTGCCGCCGATTTTGTTGTTGATCAGGCTCGTGCTTTCGCTGCCGTTCTCATTGTTGCTCAAGATCGAGCTGCGGATAGTATAGTTTCTAGTCTAGGAGGTGCTGATTTCAATATTATTCTTAATAGTGTTGTTGACACCGCCCGTGATTGCCGCGCTGCTGCTGATATTGCTGATGCCAGCGCTAACTCTGCTGCTGCTGCTGCTGCTCGCGCCAACTCTGCTGCTGATGCTGCTGCTCGTGCTCGTGATATTACTATTGCTACTGCTGCCCGTGCTTACTCTTCTGCCTCAGATAACAATCCTGCTGCCGCTCGTGTTTGTGCCCGCCGTGCCCGTGCCCGTGCCCGTGCTGCGGGCAGCTACTATCGCACTCTTGCCACTCGTGCTGCCGCTGCTCGCGCTGCTGCTGCTGCTGCCGATATTGCTGCTGCCCAAGCTCGTGCTTTTGCTGCCGGTTGTGTTGTTGTTCAAGATCTCGCTGCGGATAGTTCAGACCCCGATTCCGATCCCATTTCCAATAGCTCTTGTACTGCCGCTGTTGCTGGTTCTTCTACATCTTCATTGCTTCCTGATTCTTCTTCTCTTATGCCACCAGGTTTTGTAGATTTGTTTGGGTTTGTAGTGTCTCTTGAGTTTAGTGAAGTGGTTAACAAGCTCATATCTGGAGTTCGTGCATTGGCTAAAGATATTATTCCCTATTACATAATAAGAACAGTGTCAAATATTTTCCGTAATCTTTCAAGTTCTGAACGACGTGCTTGGTGTTTAACTAATGGGAAGCTTTATGAGCTTAAATTTGTGGCCAGGTGCTTTGCTGCGTATTCTATTGAATTACTTCCTACTTTCATTAACACTCTTCGCAGTGCCAGAACATGGGATTCTTCTAGTCGTAGCTTGATGCTATTAACGGGAAACAGGTTAGCAGATTTTTGGGCATCTTTGGACGAATCTATTTTCGAAGCTATAACCGGTTTTTTTGTGTCAAGGTGGTGCGGACTTATTGATCGCCTTTTCGTTATGTCAGGCCCTGAAGAGGGATCATCTGCTCTTTGTGGGGGAGATTTTGTTAGTGCTTGTGCCAAGTCTGATACTTCTTCGTCATCAGTTTCAATATTTGATTCAGCTTCTGAAGGAATGAGAGTGCGAGTAGCACCTCATGGTGGTGATTCTGTAGATTTGTTTGGATTTGAAGTACCTCCTGGGGTTCAAGAAATGGTTAATGTTCTTACCCGTGAGGTTAGTGAATTGGCTAAACGTACTTACTCGTCTGTGGTAGCAGTTCCAGTGTCTCGTACCATGATGGAACTTTCATCTTCCGAACAATGTGCCTGGCTTATAACTAATATGACGCTCTATAAAACCAGCTTTCTGTACAGATTCTTTCTCGATTATTGTGGTGGACTTTGTTCTGAATTTATTTGCTCTCTTTTTAGAGTCATACCTGGGGATACTTATGGTCGTAGCTTGTTGTCATTAACGGGAAATAGCTTAAGAGGTTTTTGGTTGTCTCTGAGCGAGACTATTATGAGAATTGTACAAGATATTTTTGCATCGGAGTGGCAAGCACTAATTAGTCAGTTTTCTGTTATATCAGGCCCTGGAGAGGAATCATCATCTACTGTTCTTTGTGTGAGAGATTTTATTAATGCTCGTGATAAGGCTGGTGTTCCTAACTTGGCAACTTCGGGGTCTGGTTTATCGATAAGAGTAAGAGGAGCAGCAAGGAGAAGGGCGGTATCTCATGTTACTGAAGTAACTAGTGGTAGTTCTGTTCTTGGTTTTACTACTACTACTACTACTGCTTCTACTTCTACTTCTACTGCTACTTCTGCTTCTGCTTCTGCTGTTTCTCCTCCCCTAGAGTCGCCGCCGTTATTTTTTATGGAAGACGAAATTGGATTATCTTTTGGTGTTGTAGAGTCCGAAGTCTTAGTAGTTACTGAGGGGTCTGGTGAGGGTGTTATGTTTGTCGACGATGGTTCTTCGGTATCGGAGGGAGAATTAGTAGGTAGGACTTCTTTATCTGAGGAAGAGGCATTGGCTGTTGATTCTGCTCCTTCTACTTCTACTTCAGAAATGCTAGTGTTGGCTGGAGAGGAAGAAGTTGAAGTGTCTGTTGTTGTTATTGCTTCTTCGTCACCGGTATTGGCTAGAGAAGAAGAAGTTGAAGTGTCAGAAGTTGTATTGCCTATGGTCGGTGCTGCAGTTCCTGATTTGGGAGTTTTAGAAGGTGAATTATCTGAGTTGACAGTAGTGCCAGCAACTAGTGCTTTTTCAGTTACCACTTCTTCAGCTACTAGTTCTTCTGTTGTTGAGGTAGAAGAATATTCTACTACTATACCTACAATAGGTTCTCCTGCTCTTAGAATAGGTTCTTCTGGTGGTCGTCCCGTTGCACCTAAGAAATTATTTATGAGTATGTACCGTTCTGGTATGACTTCTTCTTCCGGTATGTCTTTTTCTTCCACGTCCTCCGGTAGTATTGTATCTTCTGGACCTCTATCTTCTGTACCCGTGGCGACGACGGGTAGCGTTTCACCATTAGCTACTACTACTGGTACTGCTCCTGGGGAGGTTGATATAGGAGAGAGGTTGGCATCGTTGCTGAATCGAGGTTTACCATCTCCACCACCTGTTAGTGAATCAGCTCCTACGGGAGGTGAAGCTTCTTCTTCAACTCGTGGAAGTGGTAGAGGTAGGAGGAAGAGGAAGAGGAGAAGTTAAGTGATTAGTATTGGTCTTATTTGTAGCACGGTATGTTGATTAAGTGGGTTGCTTGTGTTCATTTTATGTTGTGATTGAGATGTTGCTCATTGGCAATGATTTTGTAATGTGGTGTTGCATTGCAATAGGTTAGTATTGGATTGTTACTAGTACGTCTGCGTTGATATGGGTTTTGTCTAGTTTTTTGGCACTAATTGTGATTTATTTTACTATATGTATTGATATTAGTTGATGTATGTGTTCGGCTATTTTACATAGGTAAGTTTTGTTGTTAGCGTAACATTGAATTGTTTAGTTTTTGTGTGCGATGCGTAATAAGGAGAAGAATAAGCTCGTGCGAGTTGTTGTTCATGTTGACCTATATTTGATCTGCTTACTCCAAAGTCCTGCATTTTCCTGGTCATATGGGTAGCTGAGTAGTGTGAGGCGTTTTTTCTATGTGCCCTGCATTTTGCTGTATTTGAGGGTGAGTGCCTAGAGTATACGTCTAGGTTGTGCCTCTGATGTAAGCGTGGAGCGTTCTAGGGTATATGGTAATGATAACGGTGATAAAAAATCAACAATAATAGATGAAAAAGGAATTTGATTGTGAATCCTGTAACTGGAGTAGGTGGTGCTAGTCCTAGTGATGACGGTGCTGATCAAGCTGACAGTGGTGTCCTACAGCAGGTTCATACTTTACCTGGTGGTGGATTGGATGTAGCTACCTCCGTTACTGCTACCTCCACTATTGCTGCTGCTTCCTCTGTTGTTACTACTTCTAGTGTACTTGCTGCTTCTGCTACTACCTCCACTGTTGCTACTACCTCTGTGGGTAAGGGTAGCAGTGGCGGTAGGAGTGACAAGGGCAAGGGACCTGCTCCCAAGCGTCATGCTACTGGTTCTGTACTTACTACCACTTCTGTTCATTCTGCTACCGCCAGCGCAAATCCAGAATTATCTGTTACCACTTCTTCTGTAACTACTGCCGCTCATACTCCTGCCGATTTCAATTTTGATATCATTCTTAATAGCGTTATTGAAACCGCTCGTGCTCGTCGTGTTGCTGCTGCTGCTGCTGATGCTCGCGTTAGCTCCGCTGCTGCTGTTGCTGCTCGTGCTCATGATCGTGCTGACGCCATTCCCGATCCTGATCCAACCCGTGCCCGTGTCCGTGCTCGTGCTCGTGCCAGTGCTATGGATAAACACGCTCTCTATATTTCTGCTCGCGCTGCCGATGCTCACGCTGCTGTTGCCGCTGCCGATCTTGTTGTTTCTCGTGCCCGTGCTTTTGCTGCTAGTCTTATTGCTGCTCGAGATCGAGGTGCTGATATTCTAGTTCCTGGTCTAGGAGGTGCCGATTTCGATATTATTCTCAGTAGTGTTGTTGCCAGTGCTCGTGATTGCCACGCTACTGCTGATGTTGATGCTGCTCGCGCCAGCTCCGCTGCTGCTGCTGCTGCTCGCGCCGACTGTGCTGCTGTTGATGCTGCTCGTGCTCGTGATGTTGCTTTTGCTGACCCTTCTACCACAGATGCCGATCTTAGTGCCGTTCGTACCTGTGCTCTCCGTGACCGTAAGCGTGCCAACTCTGCGGATAGGTATTATCGCTTTCTTGCCACTCGCGCTGCCGATGCTCGCGCTGCCGCTGCCGCTGCCGATATTGTTGTTGCTCAAGCTCGTGCTTTTGCTGCCTGTCTTGTTGTTGCTCAAGATAGAGCTGCGGATAGTCTCGTTCCTAGTACAGGTCCCGATTCCGATCCCATTTCCAGTAGCTCTTGTACTGCCGATGTTGCCGGTTCTTCTACATCTTCATTGCTTACTTTTGTAGATTTGTTTGGGTTTGAAGTATCTCTTGAGTTTAGTGAAGTGGTTGACAAACTCATATCTGAGGTTTGCGCATTTGCTAAAAATATCATTTACCATTACATAACGAAAACAGTTTTAAATGTTCTCCGTAATCTTTCAAGTTCTGAACGGCGTGCTTGGTGTTTAACTAATGGGAAGCTTTATGAGCTCAAATTTGTGGCCAAGTGCTTTGCTGAATATTCTTCTAAGTTACTTCCTACTTTCATTAATGCTCTTTGCAGTGTCAAAGTATGGGATTCTTCTAGTCGTAGCTTGGTGCTATTAACGGGAAACAGGTTAGCAAATTTTTGGGCATCTTTGGACAGAGCTATTTTCAAAGCTGTAGCGGGTTTTTTTATGTCAAAGTGGTACGAAATTATTGATCGCTTTTCTGATCCGTCAGGCGCTGTAGAGGAATCATATGATCTTTGTGGAGGAGATTTTGTTAACGCTTGTTCTAGGGCTGGTACTTCTTCGTCATCAGTTTCAAGATTTGATTTGGCTTCTGAAGGAATGAGAGTGCGAGTAGCATCTCATGATGGTGGTTCTTTAGCTGGCGGTGGTTCTGTAGATTTGTTTGGATTTGAAGTATCTCCTGAGGTTGAAGGAATGGTTAAAGCTCTTATCAGTGAGGCTAGTGCATTGGCTAGACGTACTTACTCGTCTGTAGTGGCAGTTCCAGTGTCGTATGTCCTGAGAAGGCTTTCATTTTCTGAACAATGTGCTTGGCTTATAACTAATATGATGCTTTATAAAACTAGCTTTGTGTATAGATTCTTTCTCGATTATTGTGGGGGGCTTTGTTCTGAATTTATTTGCTCTCTTTTTAGAGTCATGCCTGGGGATGATTCTGATTGCAGATTGTTGTCATTGAAGGGAGATAGTTTAAGAGGTTTTTGGATATCTCTGAGTGAATATATTATGAGAATTGTACAAAATACTTTTGCATCGGAGTGGAGTTTACTAACTAGTAGGTTTTCTGTTCTATTAGGCCCTGGAGATGAATCATCTTCTACTGTTCTTTGTGTGGGAGATTTTATTAGTGCTCGTGATAAGACTGGTGTTCCTGCGTTGGCAATTTCAGCGGTGAGTAGAGCACGAGTAGTAGCACAGAGAGATGTATCTCACTTTGATGAAGTAGCTAGTGGTGGTTCTGTGGCTGCTGGTGTATCTATAAGTGCTACTTCTGTTCTTGATCCTCCTCCTCCTCCTCCTCTTCCTCTTCCTACTCCTACTTCTTCGGAGTCGCCGCCGTTATTTTTTACGGAAGAAGAAGCTGGATTATCGCTTGATGTTGTAGAGTCCGAAGTCTTAGTGATTACTGAGGGGTCTAATGACGATGTTATATTTATCGATGACCATTCTTCGGTATCGGAGGGAGAATTAGGAGGCAGGCCTTCTTCATCTTTATCTGATGAAGAGGCATTGGTTGTTGAAGTTTCTACTCCTTCTCCTTCTGAGATGCTAGTGTCTGCTGGAGAAGAAGAAGTTGAAGTGTCAGAAGTTGTATTGCCTATGGTCGGTGCTGCTGTTTCTGCTTTGGGAGTTTTGGAAGGTGAATCATCTAAGAGGACAGTAGTGCCAACAACTGGTGCTTCTTCAATTACTAGTTCTTCTGTTGTTGAGGTAGGAGGATCTTCTACTACTATGCCTACAATAGGTTCTCCTGCTCTTAGAATAGGCTCTTCTGGTGGTCACGTTGCACCTAAGAAATTATTTATGAGTATGTATCGTTCTGGTATGACTTCTTCTTCCGGTATGTCTTCTGCTTCGACGTCCTCCGGTAGTATTGTATCTTCTGGACCTCTATCTTCTGTACCCGTGGCGACGACGGGTAGCGTTTTACCATTAGCCGCTACTACGAGTACTGCTCCTGGGGAGGGTGATATAGGAGAGAGGTTGGCATCGTTGCTGAATCGAGGTTTACCATCTCCACCACCTGTTAGTGAATCAGCTCCTACGGGAGGTGAAGCTTCTTCTTCAACTCGTGGAAGTGGTAGAGGTGGGAGGAAGAGGAAGAGGAGAAGTTAAGTGGTTAGTATTGGTCTTATTTGTAGCACGGTATGTTGATTGAGTAGGTTGCTTGTGTTTATTTTATATTGTGAGTGATTTTTGAGATGTTGCTTATTGGTAGTGATTTTGTAATGTGGTGTTGCATTGCAATAGATTAGTATTGGATTGTTACTAGTACGCCTGCGTTGATATGGGTTTTGTGTAGATTTGTCTAGTTTTTTGGCACTGATTGTGATTTATTTTACTATATGTATTGATATTAGTTGATGTATGTGTTTGACTATTTTACATAGGTAAGTTTTGTTGTTAGCGTAACATTGAATTGTTTAGTTTTTGTGTGCGATGCGTAATAAGGAAGGAAAAGAATAAGCTCGTGTGAGTTGCTGTTCATGTTGATCTATATTTGATCCGCTTACTCCAAAGTCTCGCACTTCCCTGGTCATATGGGTAGTTGAGTAGTGTGAGGCGTTTTTCCTATGCACCCTGCATTTTACCGTATTTGAGGGTGAACGCCTAGGATATATGTCCAGGTTGTGCTTCTGATGTAAGAGTGGAGCGTGTTAGGATATATAATAACGATAACGGTGATAAAAAATCAACAATAATAAATGAAAAAGGAATTTGACTGTGAATCCTGTAACTGGAGTAGGTGGTGCTAGTCCTAGTGATGACGGTGCTGATCAAGCTGACAGTGGTGTCCTACAGCAGGTTCATACTTCTGGTGGTGGATTGGATGTAGCTACCTCCGTTACTGCTATCTCCACTATTGCTGCTGCTTCCTCTGTTGTTACTACTTCTAGTGTACTTGCTGCTTCTGCTACTACCTCCACTGTTGCTACTACCTCTGTGGGTAAGGGTAGCAGTGGCGGTAGGAGTGACAAGGGCAAGGGACCTGCCCCCAAGCGTTATGCTACTGGTTCTGTACTTACTACCACTTCTGTTCATTCTGCTCCCGCCAGCGCAAATCCAGAATTATCTGTTACCACTTCTTCTGTAACTACTGCCGTTCATACTACCACTGCCGATTTAGATTTTAATATCATTCTCGATAGCCTTATTGAAACCGCTCGTACTCGTCGCGCTGCTTCTGATGCTGCTGATGCTCGCGCCAGCTCTGCTGCTGCTGCTGCTATTTGTGCTCGTAATCGTGCTGACGCCATCCCCGATACTGATCCTAATCTAACCCGTGCCCGTGCTTGTGCCCTTGCCAGTGCCCATGCTATGGATAGACATGCTCTCTATACTTCTGCTAGCGCTGCTGATGCTCGCACTGCCGCTGCCGCTGCCGATCTTGTTGTTTCTCGTGCCCGTGCTTTTGCTGCCAATCTTATTGCTGCTCGAGATCAAGGTGCGGATAGTCTAGTTTCTGGTCTAGGAAGTGCCGATTTCGATGTTATTCTCAGTAGTGTTGTTGCCAGCGCTCGTGATTGCCACGCTGATGCTGATGTTGTTGCTGCTCGCGCCAGCGCTGCTGCTGCTGCTGCTGATATTGCTAACCGTGCTGCTGCTGATGCTGTTCGTGCTCGTGATGTTGCTGTTGATTGTGCTGACCCTTTTACCACAGATGCCGATCTTGGTGCCGTTCGTGCCTGCGCCCGCCGTGCCCGTAACCGTGCCAGCGCTGCGAACAGTTATTCTCGCTCTATTGCCGCTCGTGCTGCCGATGCTCGCGCTGCCGCTGCCGCTGCCGATATTGTTGTTGCTCAAGCTCGTGCTTTTGCTGCCTGTCTTGTTGTTGCTCAAGATCGAGCTGCTGATGATAGTCGCGTTCCTAGTCCGGGCCTCGATTCTGATCCCATTTCCAATAGCTCTTGTACTGCCGATGTTGCCGGTTCTTCTACATCTTCACTGCTTCCTGATTCCTCTCTTATGCCAACAGGTTTTGTAGATTTGTTTGGGTTTGCAGTATCTCTTGAGTTTAGTGAAGTGGTTGACAAACTCATATCTGAGATTTGTGCATTGGCTAAAAATGTCATTTACTATTACATAACGAAAACAGTTTTAAATGTTATCTGTAATCTTTCAAATTCTGAACGTCGTGCTTGGTGTTTAACTAATGGGAAGCTTTATGAGCTCAAATTTGTGTCCAAGTGCTTTGCTGAGTATTCTTCTAAGTTACTTCCTACTTTCATTAACGCTCTTTGCAGTGTCAAAGTATGGGATTCTTCTAGTCGTAGCTTGGTGCTATTAACGGGAAACAGGTTAGCAAATTTTTGGGCATCTTTGGACAGGGCTATTTTCAAAGCTGTAGTGGGTTTTTTTATGTCAAAATGGTACAAACTTATTGGGCGCTTTTCTGCTCCGTCAGGCTCTGTAGAGGAATCATATGATCTTTGTGGAGGAGATTTTGTTAATGCTTGTGCTAGGGCTGGTACTTCTTCTTCATCAGTTTCAAGATTTGATTTGGCTTCTGAAGTAATGAGAGCGCGAGTAGCATCTTATGATGGTGGTTCTGTAGATTTGTTTGGGTTTGCAGTATCTCCTGAGGTTGAAGGAATGGTTAATGTTCTTATCAGTGAGGTTAGTGTATTGGCTAGACGTACTTACTCGTCTGTAGTGGCAGTTCCAGTGTCGCGTGTCCTTAGAAGGCTTTCATTTTCTGAACAATGTGCTTGGCTCATAACTAATATGATGCTTTATAAAACTAGCTTTGCGTATAGATTCTTTCTCGATTATTGTGGTGGGCTTTGTTCTGAATTTATTTGCTCTCTTTTTAGAGTCATACCTGGGGATGATTCTGATCGCAGATTGTTGTCATTGACAGGAGATAGTTTAAGATGTTTTTGGATATCCCTGAGTGGTACTATTATGAGAGTTTTACAAGATATTTTTTTAGAGGAGTGGAGTGCACTAACTAGTCAGTTTTCTGTTCTATTAGGCCCTGGAGAGGAATCATCGTCTACTGTTCTCTGTGTGGGAGATTTTGTTAGTGCTCGTGATAATACTGGTGTTCCTGTGTTGGCAATTTCAGCTATGAGTAGATCACGAGTAGTAGCACGGAGAGATTTATCTCACTTTGCTGAAGTAGCTAGTGGTAGCTCTGTGGCTGCTGGTGTGTCTGTAGCTGGTGGTGTATCTGTAAGTGCTACTTCTGTTATTGATCCTCCTCCTCCTACTTCTTCGGAGTCACCGCCGTTATTTTTTACGGCAGAAGAATCTGGATTATCGCTTGATGTTGTAGAGTCCGAAGTCTTAGTGATTACTGAGGGGGCTAATGACGATGTTGTATTTATCGATGACCATTCTTCGGTATCGGAGGGAGAATTAGGAGGCAGGCCTTCTTCATCTTTATCTGATGAAGAGGCATTGGTTGTTGAGGTTTCTACTCCTTCTCCTTCTGAGATGCTAGTGTCGGCTGGAGAAGAAGAAGTTGAAGTGTCAGAAGTTGTATTGCCTATTGTTGGCGCTGCTGCTGATCTGGGAGTTTTAGAAGGTGAATCATCTGAGAGGACAGTAATGCCAACAACTGGTGCTTCTTTAGTTACTAGTTCTTCTGTTGTTGAGGTAGGAGGATCTTCTACTACTATGCCTAGAATAGGTTCCCCTGCTCTTAGAATAGGTTCTTCTGCTGGTCCTGTTGCACCTAAGAAATCATTTATGAGTAGATATAGAGCTGGTGTGACTTCTTCTTCCGGTATGTCTTCTGCTTCGATGTCCTCCAGTAGTATTGTATCTTCTGGACCTCTATCTTCTGTACCCGTGGCGATGACGGGTAGCGTTCCACCATTAGCTACTACTACTGGTACTGCTCCTGTGGAGGTTGATATAGGAGAGAGGTTGGCAGCGTTGCTAAATCGAGGTTTACCACCTTCACCACCACCTGCTAGTGAGTTAGCTCCTACGGGAGGTGAAGCTTCTTCTTCAACTCGTGGAAGTGGTAGAGGTGGGAGGAAGAGGAAGAGGAAGAGGAGAAGTTAAGTGGTTAGTATTGGTCTTTTTTATGTTGCACTATGTGTTGATTGAGTGAGTTGTTTGCGTTCATTTTATGTTGTGAGAGTTATTTTTGAGGTATTTCTTATTAGCAATATTTTTGTAGTAAAGTGTTGCATTGTAATAGCTTAGATTGTTTTGTGTCTGCGTTGAGGTTTTGTGTATATTTGTCAGGTTTTGTTACAGATTGTGATTTGTTTGACTATATAAGTATGACTAGTTGGTATATGTATTTTACTGTTTCCTACATGTGAGTTTTGTTGTTCAGCATAGTATTAAATTTGTGTCTTTGTGTGATGCGTAAGACATAATAAGCTCGTGTAGATTTACAATATTTGGTTTGTTTAGTTTCTTTCAGTTGGTGCGTTGTTTTTTCTATTGTGCTTGTGTTACCCCAAAGCTTTGCGCATTCCGGGGCATGCAGGTAGCAAGGTGTGTGTTCTTTCCACGCGCTCTGTGTTTTGTTGTAGTCGAGGGTAAGTGTCTAAAGTATCTGCTTATGTTGCGTTTCTGGTGCAAGGGTGGTGTGTATTAGGATGTAAATTGATAATGACGATAACGTAGATAAAAAATAAATAGCGAATGACAAAACTGACAGTAATGAACATGAATAAAAAGGAGGGAGTTTATTGTGAGCCCTGTAACTGGAGCTGGTAGTGCTAGTTCTGATCCTGAGGATAATGGTGGCACTTCTGATAAAATTGTAGGTGTTGCTTTGCAGCAGGTTCAGGGTTAGCCTGGCTCTGTAGGTAAGGGTAGTATGCTGGTAGGAGTAGTAAGGGCAATGGGACTGCTACTAAGCGTTGTGATGTTGGTGTTGTAGTTCCTGCTGCCATTCATTCTGTTTCTGTTGGTGCGAGTTCAGAATTATCTGATTCCACTCATTCTATAACTACAAATTATTGCTGTTTCGATGTTTGTACTTCGGATTGGTAAGAATTACGTAGAATGGAAGATAGTTTTTTACATGACCTTGAAGGAAAGGCCGCTACATTTTTTAGATCTCATATTCGAGAGTTCTCTTTATCATGTGTTGATTTTGTAATGTAATAACATATTTTTTCTGGTTACATGATGAATTGTTTTATATTTTAGAAGTAGATATAGGTAATCTTTTTAGGGATTATCTTGCTAAAGTTCATAGTATGGTTGTTTATTCTCATAATCTCTTTGCTGGAGAGATTAAGAAATTTAGTACTGAGGAAGTAGATAGATTTAGAGAATTATTTTTTGCTGATATAGTTGTTAAGCTCAAGGAATGTTTGTTACTTGTGTGGAGTTCAGAGATTTCCGAAGCTTTGGGAGCTCCGGGTGTTTCCGATTGTGTTTAGGCTGAAGCTAGTGTTGTTGTTACCATTCCCGATAACGATCCTGATAGTGTTTGCACTGCTAACTCTCGCGCTCGCCGCACTGCAGCTGACCGTACCCTACTGATTCCAATAGCATTCGTGCTTGTGTTGCCGCTGCCATTGCCGGTTCTCCTACATCTTCATTGTTTACTGATTCTTCCTCTGTTGTGCCACTAGGTTTTGCACATTTGTTCGGTTTTGTAGTGCCTTTTGAGCTTAGCGAAGTGGTTAGCAATTTCATGTATCAGATTTGTACATCGGCCAAAAATATTTACCCGCATGTGGTAAGATCTCCGGTGTCAAATGTTCTTCGTGAGCTTTCAAATTCTGAATTGCAATGTGCTGTGCTTAATTAATATGAAGCTTTATGAGACCAAATTTATGGCCAGGTGCGTTGCTGGGCATTCTTCTACGATCCTTCCTGAATTTATTAACCCTCTTGGCAGTGTAGGAGCATGAGATTCTTCTAGTCGTAGCTTGGTGCCATTAGCGGGAAGTAGATTAAGAGATTTTTGGGCATCTTTAGATCAAGGCATTTTAAGTTTTTTAAGGGATCTTTTTGTAAAGTGGACTATAGTTACTACGCGCTTTTCTGTTCCCTCTTTTTTTTCATTAGTCCCTGGAGAGGTATCATCTGCTCTTTGTGGAGGAAATTTTTTTGATGCTTGTGCTAAGGATGCTACTTCTTTGCCATCAGTTTCAAGATTTGCTTCAATTGCTGGAGGGATGATAGTGCAGGCAGCACCTCATGGTAGTGATTATGTAGATTTGTTTGGGTCTGAAGTACTTCCCGAGGTTAAGCATTGGGTAGATCTATTTACTCCTCTTTGGTAAGAATTCAGGTGTTGAATTCCATGAGCAGCCTTTCATATTCTGAAAAAACGTGCTTGGCTTACAAGCAACATGATTCTTTATAAAATTGGCTTTGTGGCTAGGTGCCTTGCCGATTATTATGATGAGCTTTGTCCTGATTTTATTTGCTCTCTTTTTAGTGTTAGATCTGGGGATGTTTCTGATCATAGCTTATTGTCATTAACGGGAAATAGTTTAAGAGATTTTTGGTTATCTTTGGGTAATGCTATTTTAGAAGCTGTGGAGGGTGTTTTTGTAGAAGAGTTGGATGAATTCATTAGGCAATTTTTTGTTCCATCAGAACCTGGAGAGGAATCATCATCCACTGTTGTTTGTGGGAGAGATTTTGTTAATGCTCGTCTGGTGCCCCTCCGTTGGCAATTTCAAGGACGAAGAGAGTAAGTAGCAGCACTGAGAGCTGTATCTCATGTTGCTGAAGTATCTAGTGGTAGTTCTGCTTCTGTGATTGCTAGTAGTTCTGTAGATGTTTCACCTGTTCCTGGAATAGCACCAGAATTATCGGGTGGATTACTAGATAGTACTTCTTTACCTTATTTAAGAAAGAGGTATTTGTTGTTGATCTTTCTACTCCTTCTTCTTCATAATCTCCAATGTTGGTTAGGAAAGAAGTTGGATTGTCTATGTTCGGTACCATTGCTGCTTTGGGAGTTTTAGGAGATGGATCATCTCCTTCTCCACTTGAGCGGATAGTGGTGCTAACAACTAATTCTTCTTTCGTTACTTCTGTTGAGGTAAAGTAATATCCTACAGTTATTAAGAAGTGGTCCTCTTGGTGGACCTAGGAAATTATTTATGAGTAGATGCAGTTATGATGGAGCTTCTTCTTCGGGTATGACTTCTTCTTCTATGCCATCCAGTAGCACTGTATCTGTTGAACCTTTATCTTCGACGTCTGTAGGTATGGGCAGTGTTTCATCGGTAGTAACTACTACTACTGCTTATACTTACCCTGGGGAGGAATATATAGGAGGGAGATTGACATCATTGGTGCGTGGTTTGCCACCTTCACTGCCACCTGCCAGCGAATCGGCTCCTACTGAAAGCGAAGCTTCTTCTTCAAGTTGGGAAAGTGTTGGGGGGCAGAAGGAAAAGGAAGAGGAGAATTTAAGTGATTGGTATTGTCCTATTTGTAGCACGTATGTTAATTGAGTGGGTTGCTTGTGTTTTTTATGTTGTGAGTGATTTGGATGTTGCTTGTTAACGATGATTTTGTAATGTAGTGTTGCATTGTAACAGATTAGTCTTAGATTGTTACTAGTGTGTCTGCGTTTGTATGGGTTTTGTCTATTTTTTTGGCACTGGTTGTGATTTATTTTGCTATATGTATGGGTGTTAGTTGAGGTATGTGTTTGGCTATTTTCCATAGGTGAGTTTTGTTGTTCAGCATAGTATTGAATTGTTTAGTTTTCGTGTGCGATGCATAATAAGGAATAAGCTCGTGTGTGTTGCTGTTCGTATGTTGACCTATATTTGGTCTGCTTGATTTCTTTCACTTGGTGTGCAGTTTTACGGTGTGTTTCCCTGTTTGCTCCAAGTCTTGCATTTCCCTGGTCATGTGGGTAGTTGTGTAGTGTAATGTTTTTCTTCTATGCGCTCTGTATTTTGCTGTAGTTGAGGGTGGTTGCCTAGAGTATATGTCTATGTTGTGCCTCTGATGTAAGCGGGGATTGTATTAGGATATATAATAATAACGATAATGATGATAAAAAATCAATAATAGCTATCAACAATAATAAATGAAAAAGGAATTTGATTGTGAATCCTATAACTGGAGCAAGTGGTGCTGGTCCTGATGATGATGATGATGATCAAGCTGACAGTGGTGGCTTGCAGCAGGTTCAGATTTTGCCTGGTAGCGGATTGGGTGTAGCTGCTGCTGTTGCTGCTGTGTCTACTGCTGCTGCTACTTCCTCGGTTGTTACTACTTCTATTGTGCTTACTTCTTCTACTGTGCTTACTACTTCTGCTACTACCTCCACTAGTAGTGCTACTACCTCTGTAGGTAAGGGTAGCAGTGGAGGTAGGAGTGACAAGGGCAAGGGGCCTGCCCCCAAGCGTTGTGCTGCTTCTGGTTCTGTGATTTCTGCTACTACTGTTCATCCTGATCCCGCTGACGCAAGTCCAGAATTATCTGACCCCACTTCTTCTGTAACTACTGCCGCTCGTACTTGTACTGTCTATTCAGATTTTAAGGCCATTCTCGATAGTGTTGTTGCCGCTGCTCGTAGTTGCCACGCTGTTTCTGATGTTGCTGATGCTCGCGCTAGCTCTACTGCTGCTGCTGCTGCTAGTGCTCATGTCAGTGTTGATGCTTCTATCCCTGATGCCGATCCTGATCCAGACCGTACCCGTGCCCTTGCCTGTGCTCGCGCTATGGATAAATGTGTTCGCGATGTTGCTGCTCGCGCTGCCGCTGCTCGCGCTGCCGCTGCCTCTGCCGACAGTGTTGTTGCTCTAGCTAGAGCTGTCGCTGCCGATCTAGTTGCTGCTCTAGCTCGGTCTGCAGATAGTCGAGTTTGCATTACATGCCCCAATTTCGGGATTATTATCAATAGTGTTGTTGCCTCCGCTCGTAGTTACCGCGCTGTTGCTGATGCTGCTTATGCCCGCGCCAACTCTGCTGCTGCTGCTGCTGCTCGTGCTACTGCTGATCTTGCCAACCTTGATGCCGCTGCTCGTGTTGGCGCTTCCGATACCGATAATGACGCTCGTGTCCGTGCCCGTCGTGCTCGTGCTCGTGCTCGTGATCGTTTTTGTGCTCGCGCTGCAGATATTCAAGATCGCGCTGCTGCTGCTCGCGCTGCAGCTGACTCTGCCGATCGTGTCGTTGCTCTAGCTCGTGCTTTTGCTGCCGATCATATTGTTGCTCAAGATCGAGCTGCAGATAGTCTCGTTCCTAGTCAAGGTCCCGATTCCGATCCCGTTTCCAATAGCGGCGCTCGTACCGCTGCTGTTGCTGGTTCCTCTATATCTTCATTGCTTCCTAATTCCTCTCTTATGCCACCAGGTTTTGTAGATTTGTTTGGGTTTGCAGTATCTCTTGAGTTTAGTGAAGTAGTTAACAGACTCATATCTGCGGTTAGTGCATTGGCTAAAAATATTATTTACCACTATATAACAAGAGCAGCGACAGATACTGTCCGTAATCTTTCAAGTTCTGAACGGAGTGCTTGGTATTTAACTAATGGGAAGCTTTGTGAGATCAAATTTGTGGCCAGGTGCTTTGCTGAGTATTCTTATAAGTTACTTCCTACTTTCATTAGCAATCTTTGCAGTGTCAAAGTATGGGATTCTTCTAGTCGTAGCTTGGTGCCATTAACGGGAAAAAGGTTAGCAGATTTTTGGTTATCGTTGGATAAAGCTATTTTAAAATCTGTAGTGGTTTTTTTTATGTCAAAGTGGTACGAACTTATTGGTCGCTTTCCTGATGCGTCAGGCACTGTAGGGAGATCATCTGGTCTTTGTGGAGAAGATTTTGTTAATGCTTGTGCTAGTGTTGGTACTTCTTCGTCATCAGTTTCAAGATTTTATTTAGCTTCTGAAGGAGTGAGAGCGCGAGTAGCATCTCATGATGGTGGTTCTTCAGCTGGTGATAATTCTGTAGATTTGTTTGGATTTGAAGTATCTCCTGAGGTTGAAGAAATGGTTAATGTTCTTACCTGTGAGGTTAGTGCATTGGCTAGACAGACTTACTCACGTGTAGTAGCAGTTCCAGTGTCGCGTGCCCTGGAAAGGCTTTCATTTTCTGAACAATATGCTTGGCTTATAACTAATATGATGGTTTACAAAACTGGCTTTGTTTATAAGTTCCTTCTCGATTATTGTGATGGACTTTGTTCTGAATTTATTTGCTCTCTTTTTAGAGTCATACCTGGGGATGCTTCTGGTCGTAGCTTTTTGCCATTGACGGGAGATAGTTTAAGAGGTTTTTGGGTGTCTCTGAGTGTGACTGTTATGAGAATTGTACAAGATATTTTTAGAACGAAGTGGGGGGAACTAATTAGTCAGTTTTCTGTTCTATTAGGCCCTGGAGAGGAGTCATCGTCTACTGTTCTTCGTGTGGGAGATTTTATTAGTGCTAGTGATAAGTCTGGTGTTCCTAACTTGGCAGCTTCAGGGATTAGAGTACGGGGAGCAGCGGGGAGAGGGTCAGTATCTCGTGTTGCTGAGGTAGTTAGTGGTAGTTATGTGGCTGCTGGTGTATCCGTAGCTGGTGGTAGTTGTTCTGTAGCAGCTGGTGATAATTCTGTAGTTGCTACTTCTGTTTTTGATATTCCTCCTCCTCCTCCTCCTCCTTATTTGGATCCGCCGCCGTTATTTTTTACGGCAGAAGAAACTGGATTACCGGTTGGTGTTGTATCGTCCGAAGTCTTAGTGGTTACTGAGGGGGATGTTGGGGATGTCATATTTGTCGACGATTATTCTTTAGTATCGGGAGAATTAGGAGATAGGACTCCCTTATCTGGGGAGGCATTGGCTATTGATTCTGCTCCTTCTACTTCAGAGATGCTAGTGTTGGCTGGAGAAGAAGTGGAAGTGTCAGAAGTTGGATTGCCTATTGTTGGCGCTGCTGCTGATCTGGGAGTTTTAGAAGGTGAATCATCTGAGAGGACAGTAATGCCAACAACTGGTGCTTCTTTAGTTACTAGTTCTTCTGTTGTTGAGGTAGGAGGATCTTCTACTACTATGCCTAGAATAGGTTCCCCTGCTCTTAGAATAGGTTCTTCTGCTGGTCCTGTTGCACCTAAGAAATCATTTATGAGTAGATATAGAGCTGGTGTGACTTCTTCTTCCGGTATGTCTTCTGCTTCGATGTCCTCCAGTAGTATTGTATCTTCTGGACCTCTATCTTCTGTACCCGTGGCGATGACGGGTAGCGTTCCACCATTAGCTACTACTACTGGTACTGCTCCTGTGGAGGTTGATATAGGAGAGAGGTTGGCAGCGTTGCTAAATCGAGGTTTACCACCTTCACCACCACCTGCTAGTGAGTTAGCTCCTACGGGAGGTGAAGCTTCTTCTTCAACTCGTGGAAGTGGTAGAGGTGGGAGGAAGAGGAAGAGGAAGAGGAGAAGTTAAGTGGTTAGTATTGGTCTTTTTTATGTTGCACTATGTGTTGATTGAGTGAGTTGTTTGCGTTCATTTTATGTTGTGAGAGTTATTTTTGAGGTATTTCTTATTAGCAATATTTTTGTAGTAAAGTGTTGCATTGTAATAGCTTAGATTGTTTTGTGTCTGCGTTGAGGTTTTGTGTATATTTGTCAGGTTTTGTTACAGATTGTGATTTGTTTGACGATATAAGTATGACTAGTTGGTATATGTATTTTACTGTTTCCTACATGTGAGTTTTGT
Source organism: Candidatus Ichthyocystis sparus (assembly GCF_900078745.1). Taxonomy (GTDB): domain Bacteria; phylum Pseudomonadota; class Gammaproteobacteria; order Burkholderiales; family 2013Ark19i; genus Ichthyocystis; species Ichthyocystis sparus. Next base: position 132,468 of record NZ_FKII01000079.1, read on the forward strand.
TGTTCAGCATAGTATTAAATTTGTGTCTTTGTGTGATGCGTAAGACATAATAAACTCGTGTAGATTTACAATATTTGGTTTGTTTGGTTTCTTTCAGTTGGTGCGTTGTTTTTTCTATTGTGCTTGTGTTACCCCAAAGCTTTGCGCATTCCGTGGCATGCAGGTAGCAAGGTGTGTGTTCTTTCCACGCGCTCTGTGTTTTGTTGTAGTCGAGGGTAAGTGCCTAAAGTATCTGCTTATGTTGCGTTTCTGGTGCAAGGGTGGCGTGTATTAGGATGTAAATTGATAATGACGATAACGTAGATAAAAAATCAATAGCGACTGACAAAACTGACAGTGATGAACATGAATAAAAAGGAGGGAGTTTGTTGTGAGCCCTGTAACTGGAGCTGGTGCTGCTAGCTCTGATCCTGAGGGTAATGGTGGCACTTCTGATCAAACTGCAGGTATTGCTTTGCAGCAGGTTCAGATTTTGCCTGGTGGTGAATTTGGTGTAGCTACCGTTGCTGCTGTTTCTACTACTGCTACTACTTCCTCTGCTCTTACTACTTATGTTGCTGCTACCTTCACTGCTACTACTACTTCCACTAGTGCTATTGCCTCTGTGGGTAAGGGTGATAGTGGCGGTAGGAGTGACAAGGGCAAGGGACCTGCTTCCAAGCATTGTGCTACTGGCTCTATACTTACTGCCACTTCTGTTCATTCTGCTTCCGCCAGCTCAAATCCAGAATTGTCTGCTACCACTTCTTCTATAACTACTGCCGCTCGCACTGAAGATTTAGATTTTGGTATCATTCTCAATAGTGTTGTTGCCGCCGCTCGTAGTTATCACGCTGCTGCTAGAGTTGCTGATGCTCGCGTCAGCTCTGCTGCTGCTGCTGCTGCTCGTGCTCATGATCGTGCTGCCTCTACCACTGATCCTGATCCAGCCCGTGCCCGTGCTAGTGCTCGCTCTATGGATAGCTATGCTCGCTCTGTTGCCGCTCGTGCTGCCGACGCTCACGCTGCAGCTGCCGCTGCCGATTATGTTGTTGCTCAAGCTCGCGCTTTTGCTGCCAGTCTTGTTGTTGATCAAGATCGAGCTGCGGATAGTTCTGTTACTAGTCTAGATATCGATTTCGTTGTCATTCTCAATAGTGTTGTTACCACCGCTCGTAATTGCCACGCTGCTGCTGCTGCTGCTGCTGCTCGTGCCAACTTTGCTGCTGATGCTCGTGCCAACTTTGATGCCTCTGCTCGCGCTGCCGTTTTTACCCCAGATACCGATTCTAATGCCACCCGTGCTCGTGCCCGTGCTCGTGCTCGTTCTCGTGCTCGCGATGTTGCTGATCGTGTTGCCGCTGCTCGCGTTGCCGCTGCTCGCGCTGCCGCTGTCGCTGCCGATCATGTTGTTGCTCAAGCCCATGCTTTTGCTGCCGATCTTGGTATTGTTCAAGATCGAGCTGCTGATAGTTGCGTTCCTATTACAGGTCCCGATTCCGATCCCATTTCCAATAGTGCTGCTCGTGCTGCAGCTGTTGCTATTGCTGCGTCTTCACTGCGTCCTGATCCTTCTTTTCTTTTACCACCAGGTTGTGTAGATTTGTTTGGGTTTGTAGTGCATTCTGAGTTTAGAGAAGTGGTTAGCAAACTCATATCAGATGTTTGTGCATTGGCTGAAAGTTTTTACCTGTGTATGGTAGAAATTCCAGCGTCAGATGCTCTGCGTGGACTTTCAAATACTGTACGATGTGCTTGGTGCTTAATTAACAAGAAGTTTTATGAGGCCAAATTTGTGGCTAAGTGCTTTGCTGCGTGTTGTGCTAATCTCCTTCCCGAATTTATTAAACATCTTTGTAGTGTCAAAGTATGGGATTCTTCTAGTCGTTGCTTTTTTCCACTAATGGGAAACAGCTTAAGAGATTTTTGGACATTTTTAGATCAAGCCATTTTTAGAGCTGTTGGTAGTTTTTTTGTTGCAAAGTGGTCTGAACTTGCTATGAACTTTTCTGTTTCCTTTTTTTCCCAATTAGAACCTGGAGAAGGATTATCTGCTCTTTGTGGAGGAGATTTTGTTGATGCTTGTGCTAAGGCTGGTACTTCTTCGTCGTCATGTTTTGATTCAATTACTGGAGGAATGGGAGTGCATGTGTCACCTCATGGTGGTGATTCTGTGGATTTGTTTGGGCTTGAAGTGCTTCCTGAGGTTAAAGGAATGTTTGATATTCTTATCTGTGAGATTAGTACATTGGCTAGGCGTACTTACTCGTCTGTGATAAGAGCTCAAGTGATGGATGCCCTGAGTAGGCTTTCAGGGTATGAGCAGTGTGCTTGGCTTACAACTAATATGATGCTTTATAAAACTAGCTTTGTGGCTAATTGCCTTGCCGAGTATTATGGTAGTCTCTGTCCCGGTTTTATTTACTCTCTTTTTAGTGTCAGGCCAGGTGGTACTTCTGGCCGTGGCTTGTTGTCATTAATAGGAAAAGATTTAGGAAATTTTTGGTTACGTTTGAGTGATGCTATTGTAGAAGCTGTGGAAAGTATTTTTGTAGAAGATTGGGGTAGACTCACTAGTTTGTTTTCTGTTTCATTAGGACCTGTAGAGGGATCATCATCTACTGTTCTTTCTGGGGAAGATTTTATTAATGCCCGTAGGAGGGTTGGTCTTCCTGCTGTGGCAGTTTCAGGGATGAAAGGACGAGTAGCACAGATAGCGGTATCTCATGCTGATGAAGCAGCTAATGGCAGTTCTGCAGCTGGTTTATCTGGGGAAGAGGCACTGGTCGTTGATGTTTCTGCCCATCCTACTCCAGAGGTGTCAGCGTTGGCTAGAGAGGAAGTCGGATTGTCTATGGTCGGTACTTCTTCTCCTTTGGGAGTTTTAGGAGATGGATCGTCTTCTTCTACATCTGAGAGGATGGTGGTGCTCACAACTAGTGCTTCTTCCTTTACTTCCGTTGAGATAAAAGAATCTCCTACACTTCCTGTCAGTGCTTCTCTTTATGGACCTAAGAAATCATTTATGAGTAGGCATAGTGCTGGTGAGACTTCTTCCATTATGCTTTCTTCTATGTCATCCAGTAATAGTGTAGCTGCTGCTGGGTCTTTATCTTCGGCATCTGTAGGTATGGGCAGTGTTTCATCGGTAGTAACTACTACTACTACTACTACTACTGCTGCTGCTGCTGCTGCTTATACTTATTCTGGAGAGGGGGATATAGGGGTGAGATTGGCAGCATTGATGAACCGTGGTTTGCCACCTTCACCACCACCTGCTAGCGAATCAACTCCTACTGAAGACGAAGCTTCTTCTTCAAGTCGTGGAAGTGGTAGAGGTAGGAGGAAAAGGAAGAGGAAAAGTTAAGTGATGAGTGTTTGTATTGCACTTTTAAGTAGAGAGCTTGTGTTCATTTTATGCAATAGATCAGTCTAGTTTTTCAGCACCGGTTGTGATTTATTTTACTATATGTGTGGATGTTAGTTGGTATGTGTATTCGGCTATTTTCCATAGGTAGGTTTTATTATTAAGCATAATATAAAATTACTTATGCTTTGTGTTTTATGTGTGGTGCTTGGTACTCATGTGTGACGCGTAATGCGTAATAGTCTCGCGTATATTGCCGTTAGTATGTTGATATATATATATATATATATATATTTGGTATACCTGATATTTTATTTGTTGTGCAGTTTTGCGGTGTCTTTCCCTGTTTACTCCAAAGTCTTGCACCTTCCTGGTCGTGTAGGTGATTGTGTGGTGTAAGACTTTTCCTCTATGCACTCTGTGTTTTGTTGTAGTTGAGGCTGAGTTCCTAAAGCGTGTGCCTGTGGGTTGTGTCTCTGATATAAGCGGGGATTGTATTAGGGTATATAATAATAACGATGATGATGATAAAAAATCAACAATAACCATCAACAATAATAAATGAAAAAAGGAATTTGACTGTGAATCCTGTGACAGGAGTAAGTGTTGCTGGTCCTAGTGGTGATGATGATCAAGCTGACAGTGGTGACTTGCAGCAGGTTCAGGTTTTGCCTGGTGGTGTATTAGATGTAGTCACCACCGCTACTGCTGTCTCCACTATTGTTGCTACTTCCACTGTTGCTACTACCTCTGTGGGTAAGGGTAGCAGTGGCGGTAGGAGTGACAAGGGCAAGGGACCTGCTCCCAAGCGTTGTGCTGCTGGTTCTGTGGTTTCTGCCACTTCTGTTAATCCTACTCACGCTAGCACAAATCCAGAATTATCTGCCCCCACTTCTTCTGTAACTACTGCTGCTTGCACTCGCGCTGCCGATTTCGATATTATTCTCGATAGCGTTATTGAAGCCGCTCGTACTCGCCGCGCTGCTGCTGATGCTGCTGATTCTCGCGCCAGCGCTGCTGCTGCTGCTGCTGCTCGTGTTCATAATCGTGCTGACACCATCCCCAATACTTATCCTAATCCAACTCTTGCTCGTGCTAGTGCTTGCTCTATGGATAGCTGTGCTCGATCTGTTGCCGTTCATGCTGCCGACGCTGCCGCTGCCGCTGCCGCTGCCGACCGTGTTGTTGCTCTAGCTCGTGCTATCGCTGCCGGTCTAGTTGCTGCTCAAGATAGAGCTGCAGATAGTCGAGTTTCTATTGTATGTCCCGATTTCTGGATCATTATCGATAGTGTTGTTGCCTCCGCTCGTAGTTACCACGCTGTTGCTGATGCTGCTGATGCCAGCGCCAACTCTGCTGCCGTTGCTGCTGCTCGTGCTACTGATGCTTTTTTCAACTTTGATGCCGCTGCTCGTGCTGGCGCTTCCATTTCCGATACCGATAGTGCCGCCCTTGCTCGTAGTGCCCGTGCCCATGCTAGTGCCCGTACCCGTCTTTGTGCTCGCGCTGCAGATAGTAAAGATCGCGCTGTTGCTGCTCGCGCTGCTGCTGTCGCTGCCGATCGAGTTGTTGCTCTAGCTCGTGCTTTTGCTGCTGATCATATTGTTGCTCAAGATCGAGCTGCGGATAGTCGCGTTCCTAGTATAGGTACCGATTCCGATCCCATTTCCGATAGCGGCGCTTGTTCTTCTTTTATGCCACCAGGTTTTGTAGATTTGCTTGGGTTTGTAGTATCTATTGAGTTTAGTGAAATGGTTAACAAACTCATATCTGAGGTTTGTGCATTGGCTGAAAATATTATTTCCCATTATATAACAAGAGCAGTGTCAGATATTCTGCGTAATCTTTCAAGTTCTGAACGAAGTGCTTGGTGTTTAATTAATGGGAAGCTTTATGAGCTCAAATTTGTGGCCAAGTGCTTTGTTGAGTATTCTTCTCAGTTACTCTCTACTTTCATTAACAATCTTTGCGGTGTCAGAGTATGGGATTCTTCTAGTCGTAGCTTGGTGCTATTAACGGGAAACAGGTTAGCAGATTTTTGGTTATCCTTGGATGAAGCTATTTTAAAAGCTATAGCGGGTTTTTTTATGCCAAAGTGGTACGAACTTATTGGTCGCTCTTCTGCTTCGTCAGGCACTGTAGAGGGATTATCTGATCTTTGTGGAGGAGATTTTGTTAGTGCTTGTGCTAGGGCTGGTACTTCTTCGTCATCAGTTTCAATATTTGATTCGGCTTCTGAAGGAATGAGAGCGCGAGTAGCATCTCATGATGGTGATTCTTTAGCTAGTGTTGATTTTGTAGATTTGTTTGGATTTGAAGCACCTCCTGTGGAAGAAATGGTTAATGTTCTTATCTGTGAGGTTAGTGTATTGGCTAGACGTACTTACTCGTCTGTGGTAGCAGTTCCAGTGTCGAGTGCCCTAAGAGAGCTTTCATTTTCTGAACAATGCGCTTGGCTTATAACTAATATGATGCTTTACAAAACTAGCTTTGTGTATAACTTCTTTCTCGAGTATTGTGGTGGACTTTGTTCTGAATTTATTTGCTCTCTTTTTAGAGTCATACCTGAGGATGCTTCTGGTCGTAGCTTGTTGTCATTAACGGGAGATAGTTTAAGAGGTTTTTGGATGTCTCTGAGTGAGACTGTTATGAAGATTGTACAAGATATTTTTAAAGCGGAGTGGGAGGTACTAATTAGTCAGTTTTCTGTTCTATTAAGCCCTGGAGAGGAATCATCATCTTCTGTTCTTTGTGTGAGAGATTTTATTGATGCTCGTGATAAGGCTGGTATGCATGCTTTGACAGCTTCAAGGACTAGTTCTTCTGTTGTTGTTGAGGTAGAAGAATCTTCTACTACTATACCTACAATGGGTTCTCCTGCTCTTAGAATAGGTTCTTCTGGTGGTCCTGTTGCACCTAAGAAATTATTTATTAGTATGTATCGTTCTGGTGTGGCTTCTTCTTCCGGTATGTCTTCTTCTTCGACGTCCTCCGGTAGTATTGTATCTTCTGGACCTCTATCCTCTGTACCTGCGGTGACGACTGGTAGCGTTTCGCCATTAGCTATTACTACTGGTATTGCTCCTGGGGAGGGTGATATAGGAGAGAGATTGGCAGCATTGATGAATCGAGGTTTACCACCTTCACCACCACCTGCTAGTGAGTCAGCTCCTACGGGAGGTGAAGCTTCTTCTTCAACTCGTGGAAGTGGTAGAGGTAGGAGGAAAAGGAAGAGGAGAAGTTAAGTGATTAGTGTTTGTATTGCACTATATGTTGGTTGAGTAGGAGGATTGTGTTCGTTTTATGTTGTGAGTGATTTTTGAGATGTTGCTTGTTAACAGTATTTTTGTGGTGTAGTGCTACATTATTATTGTAATAGATAGACTGGTCCTAGATTGTTGGGGTTTGCTTGGCTACATAAATATGACATTTAGTTGGTATATACGGTATGTATTTGTCTGTCTTTCATAGGTAAGTTTTGTTATTAAACATGGTATTACGTAATGAACTAGCGTACTTTGACCTATAGCATTTGGTCTGCTTAGATTCTTTAAGCTGGTGTGCTGCTTTGTATACATACGCAGCTCTCTGTATTGTTGCAGTTGATGGTAAGTACGAAGTGTATGTACTCAAATAGTGTTTCTGGTGTAGGGGCGGTGTGTATTAGTTATGAGTTGAATAACTATGACAAAATAAAAAATTAACAACGACCATCAATAATAATAAATGAAAAATGGGGTTTGATGTGGGTCCTATGTCTGGGGTAGGTGGTGCTAGTTCTGATTCTGAGGTTATTGCTGATCAAGTTGGAGATGTTGCTTTGCAGCAGGTTCAAGTTCGTCTGGTGGTGGATTGGGTAGAGTTATGTGGATTGGGTAGAGTTATGTGGAATGGAACATAATTTTCTATGTACTGTTAGAGAAGTGGCTGCTACATTTTTTAGATCTCAGATTGGAGAACACGTTTCATCAGGTGGTGCTTTTGTATTAGAAGATATTTCTGTATTACGTGATAGTTCTTTTTCTGTTTTTGAAGTGGGTGCTACGAGAGGTTTTTAGGAGCATTACTTTGCGGAAGTTAATGGTAGAGTTGCTTCTTCTTTTCATTTATTTGGTGGAGAGATTGTGAGATTTAGTGATGAGGAAGCAAGTAAGTTTGTAGGATCGTTTTTTGCCGCTGCAGTTGCCAGGATCAGAGAATGCTTGTCGCTTGCGTGGAGTTCTGAATTTTCCCAAGCTTTGGATAAATTTCTGGGTGCTTCTGATCGTGTGCGAGCTGCCGTTGCCGCTGCTGATCGTGCTCATGTTAGTATTGCAACTCTTGTCTTCAATGACGATCTTGTTCGTGCTCGTGCTGCTGATTCTCGCGTCCGCGCTACCGCCGATCTTGCTGCTGACGTTGCTGTTTGCTGTTCCTACTTCTTCTGCAGCTACATTGACTCCTAGTCCTTATTTACTTGATCCAGAACCTGTTGGTTATGTAAGTTTGTTTGGGTTTGTAGTATCTCCTGAGCTTAGTGAAGTTGTTAATAGTCTCATGTCTGAGGCTTGTGTTTTTACTAGAAATAGTATTTGCCTGTATATGTCAAGAAGAGTGTCGAATTATAGTATTTCAAATTCTGAGCAACAGCTTGGTTTTTAAACACTAAGAAGTTTTATGAGGTTAAATGTGTGGCCAGATGTGTTGCTGAGTATTGTGCTAAATTACTTCCTAAATTTATTGACCATCTTTGCAGTATCAAGGTATGGGATTCTTCTGTTCGTTGCTTGTCGTCATTAATTGGAAGCAAGTTAGTAGATTTTTGGTCATCTTCGGATAAAGCCATTTTAAAGGCTATACTTAGTATTTTTATGGAAAAGTGGGACTTACTTGCCGCTCGTTTTTATGTTTCCTTTTTTGTTCTGTTATTTACTGAAGAGGAATCAACTACTCTTCGTGGGGGAAGATTTTGTTGGAGCTTGATTTAAGACCGGCACTTCTTAGTCATCATGTTTTGGTTCAGTTACTGGAGGAACAGGAGTGCAGGTGGTACCTCATAGTAGTGATTACGTATATTTGTTTGGGCTTAGAGTACTTCCCGCGGTTAAAGAAATGCTTAATATTCTTATTCATGAGATCAAGTGTATTAGTTAGATGTACTTACTCGTCTATGTATAGTAGAGGGGCAAGTGTTGAGTGCACTGGAGAGGCTTAGAGATTCTGAAAAGTATGCTTGTCTTACATCTAATGTGATGCTTTATAGAACTGGCTTTGTATCTAGGTGCCTTGCCGAGTACCATGCTGGGCTCTGTGCTGATTTTATTTGCTCTCTTTTTAGTGTCAAGTCCAGGGGATGTTTCTGGTCATGGGTTGTTGTCATTAGTAGGAAATAGTTTGAGGGATTTTTGATTATTATTGGATAATACTATTTTAAAAACTGTAGAGGATATTTTTGTAGCAGCGTGAAGTGTACTTACTAGTCGGTTTTCTGTTTCATTGGGATCTGGAGAGTAATCGTCATCTACTGTTCTTTGTGGGAGAGATTTTATTGGAGCTCATAGTGTTGTTGGTGTTCCTGTGTTGACAACTTCAGGAACGATGAGAGGGCGATTAGCTCGGATGGCGGTACCTTCTTCTCGTGTTGTTCAAGAATAGTTAGTGGTAGTTCTGCAGCTGATAGTGGTTCTGTAGTTGGTAGTAGTTCTGCTTTTGTAGCTGGAGGTAGTTCCGCTGGTACTCCTTTTGTCGTTACTCCTGTTGAGGCAAAAGAATCTCCTACAATTATTAGAAGTGGCCATCTTGGTGGACTTAATCCTCTTGGTAGACCTAAGAATATGAGTATGTGTATAGTGCTGGTGAGACTTTCTCCAGTATGCCTTCTTCTTCTATGCCATCCCAGTAGTAGTGTATCTGCTGGACCTTTGTCTTCGACGTCTGTAGGTATGGGTAGTGTTTCATCGGTAGTAACTACTACTACTGCTTATACTTATTCTGGGGAGTAGGATATGGGAGGTAGATTTACAGCATTGATGAACCGTGCTCTGCCACCTTCACCACCGCCTGTTAGCGAATCGGCTCCTAATGAAGGCGAAGCTTCTTCTTCAAGTCAGGTAAGTGTTGTTGGAGGCAGAAGGAAAAGGAAGAGGAAAAGTTCAATGATGAGAGCAGGTCTTGTTTATATTATATTGCAGGGTATGTCGGTTGAGTAGGAGGCTTGTGTTCGTTTTATGTTGAGAGAGGTGTGAGTGATTTGGGTGTTGCTTTTTAATGATGATTTTGTAATGTGGTGTTACATTGCGATAGGTTGGTCTAAGATTGTTATTAGTGTAACTGCGTTGGACGGGCTTTGTGCGGATTTGTCTAGTTTTTTAGCACTGGTTGTGATTTATTTTACTATATGCATCGATATTAGTTGGTATATGTATTTGGCTATTTTCCATGGGTAAGTTTTGTTGTTCAGCATAGTATTAAGATTGTCTAGTTTTGTGTGCGGTGCATTGATGCTTAATGAGGGATAAGCTCGTGTATGTCGCTGTTCGTATGTTGGTCTATATTTGATCTGCTTAATTTTTTCACTTGGTGTGCAGTTTTGCGTTGTGTTTCTCTGTTTGCTACAAAGTTTTGCACTTCCCTGGTCATGTTGGCAGTTGTGTAGTGTGTGGTATTTTTTCTACGCGCTCTGTGTTTTGCTGTAGTCGAGGGTGAGTGCCTGGAGTGTATGTCTAGGTTGTGCTTTTGATGTAAGCATGGAGCATCCTAAGGTATATAATAATAACGATAACAGTGATAAAAAATCGACAATAATAAATGAAAAAAGGAATTTGATTGTGAATCCTGTAACTGGAGTAGGTGGTGCTAGTCCTAGTGATGATGGTGCTGATCAAGCTGACAGTGGTGACTTGCAGCAGGTTCAGATTTTGCCTGGTAGTGTATTGGGTGTAGTCACCACCGTTGCTGCTGTCTCCACTATTGCTGCTACTTCCTCTGTTGTTACTACTTCTACTGTGCTTACTGCTTCTGCTACTACTTCCACTGTTGCTACTACCTCCGTGGGTAAGGGTAGCAGTGGCGGTAGGAGTGACAAGGGCAAGGGACCTGCTTCCAAGCGTCGTGCTGCTGCTTCTGTACTTACTACCACTCATCCTGTTCCAGCTAGTACAAATCCAGAATTATCTGGCCCCACTTCTTCTGTAACTACTGCTGTTTGCACTACCATTGCCCATTTAAACTTTGATGTCATTCTCGATAGTGTTATTGAAACCGCTCGTGTTCGCCTCGCTGCTGCTGATGATGCTGATGCTCGCGCCAGCTCTGCTGCTGCTGCTGCTGTTAGTGCTCATAGTCATGCTGACTCCATCCCTGATACTGATCCTGAGCTAACCCGTGCTCGTGCTCGTGCTCGTGCCAGTGCTCGTGCTATGGATAGACATGCTTGCGATGCTGCTGTTCGCGCTGCCGATGCTCGTGCTGCCGCTGCCGCTGCCAATCTTGTTGTTTCTCATGCTAGTGCTTTCGCTGTTTCTCATGCTAGTGCTTTCGCTGCTGATCTTGCTCAAGATCTAGTTGCGGATAGTCTAGTTCCTGGTCCAGGAAGTGCCGATTTCAATATTGTTCTCGATGGTGTTGTTGCCAACGCTCGTGATTGCCATGCCGCTGCTGTTGCTGCTGCTGCTCGCGCCAACTCTGCTGCTACTGCTGCTGCTCGCGCCAACTCTTCTGCTGATGCTGCTGCTCGTGCTCGTGATATTGCTGTCGCCGCTGACTCTCTTACCTCAGATACTGATTCTGATGCCGCTCGTGTTTGTGCCCGCCGTGCTCGTGCCCGTGCCCGCGCTGCGGGCAGCTACTTCCGCGCTCTTGCCACTCTTGCTGCCACTGCCCGCGATGCCGCTGTTGCTGCCGATGTTGTTGTTGCTCAAGCTCGTGCTTTTGCTGCCGGTCTTGTTGTTGCTCAAGATCTCGCTGCGGATAGTCGCGTTCCTAGTCCAGGCCCCGATTCCAATCCCATTTCCGATAGCCCTTGTACTACCGCTGTTGCTGGTTCTCCTACATCTTCATTGCTTCCTGATTCTTCTCTTATACCACCAGGTTTTGTAGATTTGTTTGGGTTTGTAGTATCTCTTAAGCTTAGTGATGTGGTTGACGATCTCATATCTGGGGTTTGTACATTGGCTAAAGATATTATTTCCTATTATATACTAAGAACAGTGTCAAATATTCTCCGTAATCTTTCAGTTTCTGAACGACGTGCTTGGTGTTTAACTAATGGGAAGTTTTATGAGCTCAAATTTGTGGCTAGGTGCTTTGCTGGGTATTCTACTGAACTACTCCCTACTTTCCTTAACTCTCTTCGCAGTGTCAGAACATGGGATTCTTCTAGTCGCAGCTTGGTGCTATTAACGGGGGACAGGTTAGCAGATTTTTGGGCATCTTTGGACAAAGCTATTTTCAAAGCTATAACTAGTTTTTTTATGTCAAGGTGGTGCGGACTTATTAATCGCTTTTCCGTTATGTCAGGCCCTGAAGAGGGATCATCTGCTCTTTGTGGAGGAGATTTTGTTAATGCTTGTGCTAGGTCTGATACTTCTTTGCCATTAGTTTCAAGATTTGATTCAGCTTCTGAAGGAATGAGAGTGCGAGTAGCATCTCAAGATGGTGGTTCTTTAGATGGTGGTGATTTTGTATATTTGTTTGGATTTGAAGTACCTCCTAGGGTTGAAGAAATGGTTAATGTTCTTATCTGTGAGGTTAGTGCATTGGCTAGGAGTACTTACTCGTCTGTGGTAGCAGTTCCAGTGTCTAGTAACATGAGAGGACTTTCATCTTCTGAACAATGTGCTTGTCTTATAACTAATATGATGCTCTATAAAACTAGCTTTATGCACAAATTCTTTCTCGATTATTGTGGTGGACTTTGTTCTGAATTTATTTGCTCCCTTTTTAGTGTAATACCTGGGGACGCTTCTGGTCGCAGATTGTTGTCATTAACGGGAAATAGATTAAGAGGTTTTTGGGTGTCTCTGAGCGGGACTATTATGAGAGTTTTGCAAGATATTTTTGCAGCGGAGTGGAGTTTACTAACTAATCGGTTTTCTGTTCTATCATGCCCTGAGGAATCATCATCTACTGTTCTTTGTGTGGGAGATTTTATTAGTGCTCATGGTAAGGTTGGTGTTCCTAACGTGTCAGCTTCAGGGTCTGGTTTATTGATAAGAGTAAGAGGAGCAGCAGCAAGGGGAAGGGCATTATCTCATGTTACTGAAGTAGCTAGTGGTAGTTCTACTTCTACTTCTTCTACTTCTTCTACTTCTTCTACTTCTTCTACTTCTTCTACTTCTACTTCTATTTCTTCTTCTGCTTCTTCTCCTGCTTCTTCTCCTGCTTCTTCTCCTGCTTCTGCTTCTTCTCCTGCTTCTGCTTCTTCTACTTCTTCTTCTTCTCCTGCTTCTGCTCCTCCAGAGTTGCCGCCGTTATTTATCATGGGAGACGAAATTGGATTGTCTATGGTTGGTGCTGTAGATTCCGAAATTTTAGTAACTACAGAGGGGTCTGGTGATGGAGTTGTACTTATCGATGACCATTCTTCGCAATCTGAGGAAGAGGCATTGGTTGTTGATGTTTCTGCTCCTTCTACTTCAGAAATGCTAGTGTTGGCTGAAGAAGAAGGAGTTGAAGTGTCAGAAGTAGGATTGCCTATGGTAGGTGCTTCTGTTTCTGATTTGGGAGTTTTAGAAGGTGAATCATCTGAGGGGAGAGTAATGCCAACAACTAGTGCTTCTTCAGTTACTAGTTCTTCTGTTATTGAGGTAGAAGGATCTTCTACTATACCTAGAATAGTTTCTTCTGCTGGTCCCGTTGCACCTAAGAAATTATTTATGAAAATGTATAGTGCCGGTATGTCTTCTTCTTCGATGTCCTCCGGTAGTATTGTATCTTCTGGGCCTTTATCTTCTTTACCTGTGGCGACGGGTATCGGTTCAACATTAGCTACTACTACTGGTACTGCCTCTGGAGGGGGTGATATAGGGGATAGATTGGCAGCATTGCTGAATCGAGGTTTACCACCTTCACCACCACCTGCTAGTGAGTCGGTTCCTACGGGAGGTGTAGCTTCTTCTTCAACTCGTGGAAGTGGTAGAGGTAGGAGGAAAAGGAAGAGGAGAAATTAAGTGATTAGCATTTATATTGCACTATATGTTGGTTGAGTAGGAGGCTTGTGTTCGTTTTATGTTGAGAGTGATTTTTGAGATGTTGCTTATTAGCGATAATTTTGTAATGTGAGATTGTCACCGGTCTATCTGCGTGGGATTTATTTTACCATAGGTATGTATGTTAGTTGGTATATGCATTTGGCTATTTTACATGGGTAAAATTTGTCGTCCAACATAACACTAAATTCGTAGTTTTGTGTGTGGCGCGTAAGACAGAATAAGCCTGTGTATGTTGTTGGTTTATATCTGATCTGATTAATTTCCTTCATTTGGTGTGTTGTTTTGCTGTTTGCTCCAAGCTTCGTGCTTTCCTGGTTGTGTGGGTAATGTTGTAGTGTGTTTTTTCTACTCGTTTCGTGTTTTGTTGTAGTTGAGGGTAAGTACCTCATATTGTGTTTCTTATGCAAGAGTGGTGTTCATTAGGATGTAAATTAATAATGTCGATGCTGGTTCTGATCCTAGAGACAGTGGTGATGATGCTGTTCAAGCTGCCAGTCGTGACTTGCAGCAGGTTAAAGATTCTACTGGTGACGGATTGGTAGCTACCACCGTTGCTGCTGTTTCCACTATTACTACTACTTCTCTGCTGTTGCTGTTTCTACTACGCTTACTGCTTCTGCTATTACCTCCACTGGTGCTATTACCTCTGTGGATAAGGGCGGTAGTAGCGGTAGGAGAGTGGCTGGTTCTGTGCTTATTGATACTTCTGTTCATCCTACTCACGCTAGCGCAAATACAGAATTGTCTGTTACTATTTCTTCTGTAACTACTGCCGCTCGCGCTCGCACTGACGATTTAGATTTTGGTATCATCCTCGATAGTGTTGTCGCCGCCGCTCGTAGTTGCCACGCTGCTGCTAGAGTTGCTGATGTTAGCGCCAGCTCTGCTGGTGCTGTTCGTGCTCATGCTGTCTCTATTCCTGATCCTTATTAACATGAAGTTTTATGAGCTCAAATTTGTGGCCAGGTGCTTTGTTGAGTATTCTTCTCAGTTACTCCCTACTTTCGTTAACAATCTTTGCGGTGTCAGAGTGTGGGATTCTTCTAGTCGTAGCTTAGTGTTATTAACGGGGAACGGGTTAGCAGATTTTTGGTTATCTTTGGATAAAGCTATTTTCAAAGCTGTAGCGGGTTTTTTTATGTCAAAGTGGTACGAACTTGCTATGAACTTTTCTGTTTCCTTTTTTTCCCAATTAGAACCTGGAGAAGGATTATCTGCTCTTTGTGGAGGAGATTTTGTTGATGCTTGTGCTAAGGCTGGTACTTCTTCGTCGTCATGTTTTGATTCAATTACTGGAGGAATGGGAGTGCATGTGTCACCTCATGGTGGTGATTCTGTGGATTTGTTTGGGCTTGAAGTGCTTCCTGAGGTTAGAGGAATGTTTGATGTTCTTATCTGTGAGATTAGTACATTGGCTAGGCGTACTTACTCTTCTGTGATAAGAGCTCAAGTGATGGATGCCCTGAGTAGGCTTTCAGGGTATGAGCAGTGTGCTTGGCTTACAACTAATACGATGCTTTATAAAACTAGCTTTGTGGCTAATTGCCTTGCCGAGTATTATGATAGTCTTTGTCCCGGATTTATTTACTCTCTTTTTAGCGTCAGACCAGGCTGTACTTCTGGCCGTGGCTTGTTGTCATTAATAGGAAAAGATTTAGGAAATTTTGGGTTACATTTGAGTGGCGCTATTGTAAGAGCTGTAAAAGGTATTTTTGTAGCAGATTGGGGTAGATTTACTAGTTTGTTTTCTGTTTCATTAGGACCTGGAGAGGGATCATCATCTACTACTGTTGGAGATTTTATTAATGCTTGTAGGAGGGTTGGTCTTCCTGCTTTGGCAATTTCAGGGACGAGAGGACGAGTAGCACAGATATCGGTATCCCAATGCTGATGAAGTGCTAGTGGCAGTTCCGCAGCTGGTTTATCTGTGGAAGAGGCACTGGTCGTTGATGCTTCTGCTCATTCTACTTCAGAGGTGCCAATGTTGGCTAGAGAAGAAGTTGGATTGTCTATGGTCGGTACTTCTTCTCCTTTAGGAGTTTTAGGAGATGGATTATCTTCTTCTACATCTGAGAGGATGGTGGTGCTCACAACTAGTGTTTCTTCCTTTACTTCCGCTGGGATAAAAGAATTTCCTACATTTCCTGTAAGTGCTTCTCTTTATGGAACTAAGAAATCATTTATGAGTAGTCATAGTGCTGATGAGATTTCCTCCATTATGCCTTCTTCTTCTATGTCATCCAGTAGTAATGTAGCTGCTGGGTCGTTATCTTCGGCATCTGTGGATATAGGTAGTGTTTCATCTGTAGTAACTACTACTATTTATACTTATTCTGGGGAGGGGGATATAGGGGTGAGATTGGCAGCATTGATGAACTGTGGTTTGTCACCTTCACTACTACCTGCTAGCGAATCAACTCCTACTGAAGGCGAAGCTTCCTCTTCAAATCGAGGAAGTGTTGGAGGCAGAAGGAAAAGGAAGAGGAAAAGTTAAGTGATGAGTGTTTGTTTTTTGGGTAGAGGGCTTGCGTTCATTTTATGTTGTGGGTGATGTGAGTGATTTTTGAGCGTTGCTTGTTGGCGATGATTTTGTAACAAGATGTTGCATTGCCGTAGATTAGTCTCAGATTGTTACTAATATGTACGTGTTTTGTGTGGATTTGTCTAGTTTTTCAGCGCCGATTATGATTTATTTTACTATATGTGTGGATGTTAGTTGGTATGTGTATTAGGATATTTTCCATGGGTAAGTTTTGTTGTTCAGCATAGACTTGGTGTGCAGTTTTGTGGCATGGCATGTTTCGCGCCTGTTTACTCCAAAGTCTTGCATCTCCCCGGTCATGCAGGTAGTCGTGTAAGGTGCTTTTTCTACGCGCCATGTACTTTGATGTAGCTGAGGACGAGTGCCTAGAGTACGCACCTAGGCTGTGTCTTTGGCGTAAGCGTGGAGCGTGTTAGAACGTACGATGATAATGATAAAAGTGATAAAAATCAACAATAATAAATGAAAAAAGGAATTTGATTGTGAATCCTGTAACTGGAGTAGGTGGTGCTAGTCCTAGTGATGATGGTGCTGATCAAGCTGACAGTGGTGTCTTACAGCAGGTTCAGATTTTGCCTGGTAGTGGATTGGATGTAGCTACCCCCGTTACTGCTGTCTCTACTATTGCTGCTATTTCCTCGGTTATTACCGCTTCTACTGTTCTTACTGCTTCTGCTACTACTTCTACTGTCGCTACTACCTCCACTGTTGCTACTACCTCTGTGGGTAAGGGTAGTAGTGGCGGTAGGAGTGACAAGGGCAAGGGACCTGCTCCCAAGAGTCATGCTGCTGCTTCTGTACTTACTACCACTCATCCTGTTTCCGCTGGCGCAAACCTAGAATTATCTGGTCCCACTTCTTCTGTAACTACTGCTGCTTGCACTCGCACTGCCGATTTCAATTTTGATATCATTCTCGATAGCGTTATTGAAACAGCTCGTACTCGCCGCGCTGCTGCCGATGCTGCTGATGCTCGCGCCAGCTCTGCTGCTGCTGCTGCTGTTCGTGTTCATAATCGTGCTGACGCCATCCCCGGTACTGATCCTGATCTAACCCTTGCTCGTGCCAGTGCTTGCGCTATGGATAGCTGTGCTCGATCTACTGCCGTTTATGCTGCCGAC
This sequence comes from Candidatus Ichthyocystis sparus, assembly GCF_900078745.1. Taxonomy (GTDB): domain Bacteria; phylum Pseudomonadota; class Gammaproteobacteria; order Burkholderiales; family 2013Ark19i; genus Ichthyocystis; species Ichthyocystis sparus. The sequence goes on from NZ_FKII01000079.1 coordinate 149,667, forward strand.
GCTAACGCTGCTGCTGCTGCTGCCGATCGTGTTGTTGCTTTAGCCCGTGCTGTCGCTGCCGATCTAGTTGCTGCTCAAGATCGAGCTGCAGATAGTCGAGTTTTTATTGTATGTCCCGATTTCGGTATCATTATCGATAGTGTTGTTGCCTCCGCTCGTAGTTGCCACGCCGTTGCTGATGCTGCTGATGCCAGCGCCAAATCTGCTGCCTTTGCTGCTGCTCGTGCTACTGATGCTCTTTACAACTTTGATGCCGCTGCTCGTGCTGGCGCTCCCATTTCCGATACCGATAATGCTGCCCGTGCCCGCAGTGCTCGCGCCCGTGTCCGTGCTCGTCTTTGTGCTCGCGCTGCAGATAGTAAATATTGCGCTGTTGCTGCTCGCGCTGCAGCTGACGCTGCCGATCGTGTTGTTGTTCTAGCTCGCACTTTTGCTGCCGATCATGTTGTTTCTCAAGATCGAGCTGCTGATAGTCGGGTTCCTAGTCAAGGTCCCGATTCCGATCCCATTTCCAATAGCGGCGCTCGTTCTTCTTTTGTACCACCAGGTTTTGTAGATTTGTTTGGGTTTGTAGTATCTCTTGAGTTTAGTGAAGTGGTTAGCAAGCTCATATCTGCGGTTAGTGCATTGGCTAAAGATATTATTTACAATTATATAACAAGATCAGTGTCAGATATTCTGCGTAATCTTTCAAGTTCTGAACGAAGTGCTTGGTGTTTAACTAATGGGAAGCTTTATGAGATCAAATTTGTGGCCAGGTGCTTTGTTGAGTATTCTTCTCAGTTACTCCCTACTTTCGTTAACAATCTTTGCGGTGTCAGAGTATGGGATTCTTCTAGTCGTAGCTTAGTGCTATTAACGGGGAACGGGTTAGCAGATTTTTGGTTATCTTTGGATAAAGCTATTTTCAAAGCTGTAGCGGGTTTTTTTATGTCAAAGTGGTACGAACTTATTGGTCGCTTTTCTGCTCCGTCAGACACTGTAGAGGGATCATCTGATCTTTGTGGAGGAGATTTTGTTAATGCTTGTGCTAGGGCTGGTACTTCTTCGTCATCAGTTTCAAGATTTGATTCAGCTTCTGAAGGAATGAGAGCGCGAGTAGCATCTCATGATGGTGGTTCTTTAGATGGTGGTAATTTTGTAGATTTGTTTGGATTTGAAGTATCTCCTAGGGTTGAAGAAATGGTTAATATTCTTATCTGTGAGGTTAGTGCGTTGGCTAGGCGTACTTACTCGTCTGTGGTAGCAGTTCCAGTGTCTAGTAACATGAGAGGACTTTCATCTTCTGAACAATGTGCTTGGCTTATAACTAATATGATGCTTTACAAAACTAGCTTTGTGTATAAGTTCTTTCTCGATTATTGCGGTGGACTTTGTTCTGAATTTATTTGCTCTCTTTTTAGAGTTATACCTGGGGATGCTTCTGTTCGTAGCTTGTTGCCATTGACGGGAGATAATTTAAGAGGTTTTTGGGTGTCTCTGAGTGCGACTATTATGGGAATTGTACAAGATATTTTTGCAGCGGAGTGGGAGACACTAATTAGTCAGTTTTCTGTTCTATTAGGCCCTGGAGAGGAATCATCGTCTGCTGTTCTTTGTGTGGGAGATTTTATTAGTGCTCGTGATAAGGCTGGTGTTCCCGACTTGGCAGCTTCAGGGATGAGAGTACGAGGAACAGCGAGGAGAAGTGCAGTATCTCATGTTACTGAAGTAACTAGTGGTAGTTCTGTGGCTGGTGTTGTATCTGTAGCTGGTGGCAGTTGTTCTGTAGCAGCTGGTGATAGTTCTGTAGTTACTATTGATGTTCCTCCTCCTCCTCCTCCTCCTCCTACTACTACTACTACTACTACTACTTCTTCTTCTTCTTTGGAGCCGCTGCCGTTATTTGTTATGGGAGACGAAGTTGTATTGTTTACGGTTGATGTTGTAGAGTCCGAAGTCTTAGTAGCTACAGAGGGGTCTAGTGAGAATGTTATATTTATCGATGACCATTCTTCGTTATCGGAGGGAGAATTAGGAGTCAGGCTTTCTTCATCCTTATCTGAGGAAGAGGCATTGGCTGTTGAGGTTTCTGCTCCTTCTACTTCAGAGACGCTAGTGTTAGTTGAAGTGTCAGAAGTTGGATTGCCTATGGTAGGTGCTGCTGTTTCTGATTTGGGAGTTTTAGAAAGTGAATCATCTGAGCGAACAGTAGTGCCAACAACTAGTGCTTCTTCAGTTACTAGTTCTTCTGTTGTTGAGGTAGAAGAATCTTCTACTATGCCTAGAATAGATTCTCCTGCTCTTAGAATAGGTTCTTCTGCTGTTCCTGTTGCACCTAAGAAATTATTTATGAGTAGGTACAGAGCTGGTGTGACTTCTTCTTCCGGTATGTCTTTTTCTTCGACGTCCTCCTGTAGTATTGTATCTTCTGGGCCTTTATCTTCTTTACCTGTGGCGACGGGTAGTGTTTCGCCATTAGCTACTACTACTGGTACTGCTCCTGGTACTGCTCCTGGGGGGAGTGATATAGGAGAGAGATTGGCAGCATTGATGAATCGAGGTTTACCGCCTTCACCACCACCTGCTCGTGAGTCAGCTCCTACGGGAGGTGAAGCTTCTTCTTCAACTCGTAGAAGTGGTAGAGGTAGGGGAAAAGGAAGAGGAGAAATTAAGTGATTAGCGTTTGTATTGCACTATATGTTGTTCGAGTAGGAGACTTGTGTTCGTTTTATGTTGAGAGTGATGTGAGTGATTTGGGTGTTGCTTGTTAATGATGATTTTGTAATGTGGTGTTACATTGCGATAGGTTGGTCTGGGATTGTTATTGGTGTAACCGCGTTGGTACGGGTTTTGTGCAGATTTGTCTAGTTTTTAGCACTGGCTGTGATTTATTTTACTATATGTATCGATATTAGTTGGTATATATATTTGGCTATTTTCCATGGGTAAGTTTTATTGTTAAGCATAGCATTAGATTGTTTGGTCTTGTGTGCGATGCGTCGATGCTTAATAAGGAGTAAGCTCGTGCACATCGATGTCGTATGTTGACCTATATGATCTGCTTAGTTTCTTTCACTTGTCATGCAGTTTTACGGTGTTTTTCGATGTTTACTCCAGAGTCTTGCACTTTTCTGGCCGTGTGGGTATTTGTGTAGTGCGAGGTGTTTCTTCTATGCGCCATGTATTTTGCCGTAGTTGAGTGCCCAGAGTACGTGTCTGGGTTGAGTCTCTGATGTAAGCGTGGAGCGTGTTGGGATATGTAATAGCAACGATGGCAGTGATAAAAAATCAACAATAATAAATGAAAAAAGGAATTTGATTGTGAATCCTGTAACTGGAGTAGGTGGTGCTAGTCCTAGTGATGATAGTGCTGATCAAGCTGACAGTGGTGTCTTACAACAGGTTCATAATATTTTACCTGGTGGTGTATTGGATGTGGCTACTGCTGTTACTGCTGCCTCTATTGTTGTTGCTACTTCCTCTGTTGTTACTACTTCTACTGCTCTTACTGTTTCTGCCACTACTTCCACTGTTGCTACTACCTCTGTGGGTAAGGGTGGTAGTGGCGGTAGGAGTGACAAGGGCAAGGGACCTGCTCCCAAGCGTCATGCTGCTGGCTCTGTACCTACTACCACTTCTGTTCATCCTGTTCCCGCTAGCGCAAATCCAGAATTATCTGTTCCCACTTCTTCTGTAACTACTGCTGCTTGCACTACCACTGCCGATTTAAATTTTGATGTTATTCTCGATAGCCTTATTGAAACTGCCCGTACTCGCCGCGCTGCTGCTGATGCTGCTGATGCTCGCGCCAGCTCTGCTGCCGTTGCTGCTGTTCGTGCTCATAATCGTGCTGATGCCATTCCCGATACTGATCCTAATCTAACCCGTGCTCGTGCCCGTGCCAGTGCTCGTGGTATGGATAAATATGCTCGTGATGTTGCTGTTCGCGCTGCCGCCGCTGCCGCTTCTGCTGCCGCTGCCGATCATGTTGTTGCTCAAGCTCGTGTTTTTGCTACCGGTCTTGTTGTTGTTCAAGATCGAGTTTCGGATAGTACTGCTACTGCTCTAGGTGTTGATTTCGGGACCATCATAGATAGTGTTGTTGCCACCGCTCGTAATTGCCACGCTGCTGCTGCTGCTGCTGATGCTCGCGCCAACTCTGCTGCCACTTCTGCTGCTCTTGCTGCTGCTGCTCTTGCTGCTTCCGTCATCGATACCGATTCTGCTGCTGCCCGCCGTGCCCGTGCCAGTGTTATCAATGCGGATAGATATGCTCGTTTTACTGCCTCTGTTGCTGCCTCTGGCGCTGCTGATGCTCATGCTGCCGCTGCCGCTGCCGATCATGTTGTTGCTCAGGCTCGTGCTTTTGCTCCCGGTCGTGTTGTTGCTCAAGATAGAGTTGCTGATAGTACTGATTTTGATCTAGCCAGTAATACTCGCGATCTGGATAAATACCATGCTTGTGCTGCCGATGTTCGCTCTGCTGCTCCTCGTGCTGCCGATGCTCGTGCTGCCGCTGCCGTTGCCGATGCTCGTGCTGCCGCTGCCGATCATGTTGTTGCTCAGGCTCGTGCTTTTGCCGCCTATCTTTCGGATAGTAGCGTTACTACTCTAGGTGTTGATTTCGGGATCATCATCGATAGTATTGTTGCCACCGCTCGTAATTGCCACGCTGCTGCTGCTGTTGCTGATGCTCGCGCCAGCTATGCTGCTGCTGCTGCTCGTGCTGCCGCCATTCCTGATACTGATCCTGATCTAGCCCGTGCCCGCGATATTGATAAATATGCTCGCGATACTTCTGCTCGAGCTGCCGATGCTCGAGCTGCCGCTACTGCTGCCGATCATGTTGTTGCTCTGGCTTATGCTTTTGCTGCCGATCATGGTGTTGCTCAAGATCGACTTGCAGATAGATCTGCAGATAGTCGAGTTCCTATTACATGTCGCGATTTCGATATTATTCTCGATAGTGTTGTTACTTCCGCTCTTGCTTTTCACGATGCTGCTCGTGATGCTAACGCTCGCGCCAACTCTGCCGCCGCCGCCGTTGCTCGTTCCTCTGCTCATGCTGCCGCTCCCATTCCCGATACCGATAATGCCGCCCGTGCCCACCGTGCTCGTCCCCGTGCCCGTGCTAGTGCCCGTGCTAGTGCCCGTGCTAGTGCCCGTGCTAGTGCCCGTGCTAGTGCCCGTGCTAGTGCCCGTGCTAGTGCCCGTGCTCGTTTTTGTGCTCGCGCTGCGGATAGTGAAGATCGAGCCGCGGATAGTCTCGTTCCTAGTCCAGGTCCCGATTCTTCTCTTGTGCCACCAGGTTTTGTAGATTCACTTGGGTTTGTAGTATCTCTTGAATTTAGTGAAGTGGTTAGCAAACTCATATCTGCGGTTAGTGCATTGGCTAAAGATATTAGCCGCTATCATATAGCAAGAACAGTGTCAAGTATTCTCCGTAATCTTTCAAGTTCTGAACGAAGTGCTTGGTGTTTAACTAATGTGAAGCTTTATGAGATCAAATTTTTGGCCAGGTGCTTTGCTGAGTATTCTTCTAAGTTACTTCCTACTTTCATTAACAATCTTTGCGGTGTCAGAGTATGGGATTCTTCTAGTCGTAGCTTGGTGCTATTAACGGGAAACAGGTTAGCAGATTTTTGGTTATCCTTGGATGAAGCTATTTTAAAAGCTATAGCGGGTTTTTTTATGCCAAAGTGGTACGAACTTATTGGTCGCTCTTCTGCTTCGTCAGGCACTGTAGAGGGATTATCTGATCTTTGTGGAGGAGATTTTGTTAGTGCTTGTGCTAGGGCTGGTACTTCTTCGTCATCAGTTTCAATATTTGATTCGGCTTCTGAAGGAATGAGAGCGCGAGTAGCATCTCATGATGGTGGTTCTTTAGCTGGTGGTGATTCTGTAGATTTGTTTGGATTTGAAGTACCTCCTGAGGTTGAAGGAATGGTTAAAGTTCTTACCAGTGAGGTTAGTGCATTGGCTAGACGTATTTACTCGTCTGTGGTAGCAGTTTCAGTGTCGCATACACTGAGAGAACTTTCATTTTCTGAGCAATGTGCTTGGCTTATAGCTAATATGATGTCCTATAGGACCAGTTTTATGCACAGATTCTTTCTCGAGTATTGTGGTGGACTTTGTTCTGAATTTATTTGCTCTCTTTTTAGAGTTGTACCTGGGGATGCTTCTGATAGTAGCTTGTTGCCATTAACGGGAGATAGTTTAAGAGGTTTTTGGATGTCTCTGAGTGAGACTGTTATGAATATTGTACAAGATATTTTTAAAGCGGAGTGGAGTTTACTAACTAATCAATTTTCTGTTCTATTAGGCCCTGGAGAGGAATCATCGTCTGCTGTTCTTTGTGTGGGAGATTTTATTAGTGCTCGTGATAAGGCTGGTGTTTCCGACTTGGCAGCTTCAGGGATGAGAGTGCGAGGAACAGCGAGGAGAAGGGCAGTATCTCATGTTACTGAAGTAACTAGTGGTAGTTCTGTGGCTGATGTTGTATCTGTAGCTGGTGGTAGTTGTTCTGTAGCAGCTGGTGATAGTTCTGTAGTTACTATTGATGTTCCTCCTCCTCCTCCTCCTCCTCCTCCTACTACTACTTCTTCTTCTTCTTTAGAGCCCCCGTCGTTATTTTTTACTGTAGAAGAAACTGGATTATCGGCTGGTGTTGTAGCATCCGAAGTCTTAGTGGTTACTGAGGAGACTGTTGAGGATGTTATATTTATCGATGATCATTCTTCGTTATCGGAGGGAGAATTAGGAGGCAAGCTTTCTTCATCTTTATCTGAGGAAGAGGCATTGGTTGTTGAGGTTTCTGCTCCTTCTCTTTCAGAGACGCCGGTGTTAATTGGAGAAGAAGAAGTTGAAGTGTCAAAAGTTGGATTGCCTATGGTAGGTGCTTCTGTTTCTGATTTGGGAGTTTTAGAAGGTGAATCATCTGAGGGGAGAGTAATGCCAACAACTAGTGCTTCTTCAGTTACTAGTTCTTCTGTTATTGAGGTAGAAGGATCTTCTACTATACCTAGAATAGTTTCTTCTGCTGGTCCCGTTGCACCTAAGAAATTATTTATGAAAATGTATAGTGCCGGTATGTCTTCTTCTTCGATGTCCTCCGGTAGTATTGTATCTTCTGGGCCTTTATCTTCTTTACCTGTGGCGACGGGTATCGGTTCAA
>NZ_FKII01000080.1 GCF_900078745.1 Candidatus Ichthyocystis sparus
ACTAACTTCAGTATCTAAAGTAGAATGACCGTACCCACACTCCAGTATAATATATATCGGGCTTTATACTTTGACTAGTTGTTTATTGCCCCCATAATGCAGCCGGGTTCAGCATAGAATTACTAACTACCGATAATTTAACTAGTGTGTGCGCAATTTTTAGTATGGCGGATAATAGTTAAACATAATTATTAATTGCTTTGCTCTTGTTATATTTTTCTGCTTCTTTACAGCAAATTAATGATTAATGAAGCAGTTATGTAAGGACATACATGTTTTTGAATAAGCAATCGCCCACAGTGCTTATATTAAATGTGATAGACGTGGCAATGTTATTTTGTTATTAATAATGAATAATGTATTTGTCTATATGCTAATCACACATATTTGTGTGCTATGATAAAAATGCTAAAATCAATTACTCAGGTTGACACAAAAAAATAACAGTAGGTATACCATTCTGTACCAGATAAACCCCACCTAACTGATAGTTGTGAGTTCTTACTCTGCTGATAATTTTCATATCGCTTCTAATCTGTTAATCCCGATCTGTTGTTGACCCCGTCTAGTGTTCTGAGTGTATAAAATTGATGGCATATTGCCTATTAGTACAGCTTTGCCGATAGTCAATAAAGACGTAGTGGCATCTAGATCACGAGGGGTAGAATAAAAGAGATTAACTATTAGTTTGTAATATTACTAATAAATAAGAAGTGTCATTTACAGAGTGGTGCTGAATTTGTTTCTCCAGGGACTAACATTCGTGATCATAGATGCAATTAAGTATCAGTGATATGCTGCGATAGCTTCGGTAAAGCTATGTTACATAATTTCGCCTTACCTTTCTTCTAATTCAGAATAAATTAATTTTCGTGTTCATTATATTTGAATTGAAGCTATAATTTTTTCTTTACATGTAAATAATAATTATGATTGCACTGCAATCTACAACCATTTTTATACTTGCTATATCCAATGTAAGTAGTTTTTTATCATATGCATAATAATAAAGATCTAGTTAGAATAACTCCTGAGTGTAGGGTTGTTGCACGTAGGGATCTTGTCCAAGTTCTACTATCTAATCTCCTCGCTCTTACTTTTGCTAGAGCTCTATTTATATTTAGCTCTTTCAGTATATCTTTTTTCGCCTCTATCTATGACGCTGTTGCTCCCGACATTATTCTACCTTCCCGTACCTTTCTCTCCACCTAGACTCATCTCGTATACTTTCACCCTATACAATTCTAGATCTAGGTTTTGTCTTGCGTCCTTACTCCATTTAGCTCTAATTCTAGCCTTTCCATATCTGCTGGCTGTTCTTGTTTTCTCCCCCATCTCTCTTTCTTCGCTAGCTCTCTTCTCATTCTTGCTGATCTATTTTTCACTAACGCTCTCTAACTCTTTCCGCCTCTTACTTCTTTGATTTTTCTCTGACTGTTGTTTCTTCTAGTTCTGATCTTTTTCTTGCCTTTCTCTCCCTATTTGTCTTTTCTGGCTTCCCTTTCTCTGCTATAGCTTCGTTTTGCTTTTTCCCTTGCTTGCTATTGCCCTTCATCTAACTTCCCCGTTGGTTTTCCTCGTTAGTTCTTTGTTTCTTATTTTCTCCATCTTTTTAGCTTCTTTAAGCCCTGGCCGTGAGCTTCTTCAAGCTCCACAGCCATCAGTAGCTCTAGTTCTATCGAGAGCTTCAGCTCTAGCTTTCTTGCTCTTACTCTTACTACTTCTGGCTCTATTGCACTTTCTCCAACTACCACTTTATCTAATTCTCTCTTTCTCGCTCTAACTTCCTCCAGCTCTCTTTTTATTTCTTGCAAGTTTGATGGTATCGCTCCCAGAATTGTACTTATTGTTTTCTTTTGCCCCATAATTACTTCTAACTCTTTATCAATTTCTTCCATGCTTGAAGGTGCCGCTGCCTTTGTTTCTCTCGTACTCTCTCCCACCTTGTTTTTTTACTTTCTCTAGATTCATTTTCATAAGTTTAGCCATGTGTAAAGCTGCTTTTATTCCCATTTCTTGCGCCTCCCTTTCTAGTTCTTGATTGCACAATAAATCTTTCTGAATTTTAGAAAGTTGATTTACTATGCCTAAAACGATATGAGACCGTGGAGTGCCATGAAACATACTTCTAAGCAGCACTTAACTAGATTTCATTCCCACCTCTATTAAGCTAAATCTGGTGTTAACATGAGCCCTTCATCGGAGTTTATTGTGCCCCGTTCTGGCGTATTTGGCACTTGCTCATGCACAGTCAGTATATAAACCTTTCACTGCTACTGCCTTTGGTGCACTTATTTCGGTACTATCCGTAGTATCTACAACTTCTACTACTGCTGACAGTACTACCTCAAGTTGAGGTTCTTCTATGCTATCCAGAAGCGCTCGTATTGTTCTCTCTTGTTAGAGACCATAAGAGCAAGATTATAACCGCCACCGCTAAATCGGACTGTAGAGCTAGTCCTCTCTCTCCTATTTCTCTACGAACAAGTGCTTCATGCGTATCTATAAGTTGAGCTGCCAAACTTGATATATGAGAAGCCTGAGGGGTGCCATAAAACATGCTTCGAAATATCATTTCACCAGGACGTATCCCCAACGATAGTGCTAAATGTGGCACTAATATAAAACCTCCTGCCTAAAAATATCCTGTGCCTTGTTCTAATTCTAATGAGTCCGACGATTGTGACTGCTTACCTACACCACTTTGTTCATCCTTGCCACACAGACCACTTTCTGCATTACTTGTGTTACTTAATTTACTTTTCATTGGCATAGATTACTTATTTCTTGTTTTTTTTCTTCTGTTGAAACATACCGCAGATGATCCTTACTGTAGTTGATATCAAGCTTATTTTTATAATTTAATATACCCGTTAGAACGTACCTGACCACACTAACAAAAGTACCCTAAACAAATACAGGTCCACACATATAAAAAATAAATTGACCTTAATTACACACTGAGTAGCGTACACTTATCATGCTGAGTCTAGTAACTCTTTTCAATAATTAGCACAGCCACCTATACATTAGGTTCAGTTGTTGTAATCATCTTCGTAGGTTTACTGATAGCCATATCACTAGTCCTTATCAATTAGAGTAGTTTTCTAAATTTTCTAAATCTAATTCCAAAACTGTAATTTATTTGATTCCATTACGTGTATTTTTAAATATTTTTCACGTTAAAATAAGTAATCATTGTTTGAGCATAAAAAAAACTGCACCTAATAGCAACAACAGTAAATTCATTTTTAACTAATTTTGCTTCAATATACAAAGCTGAATGACCGAACCTGTACTCCAGTTGATATGTTTTGTATATGGTAGTAGTCTCACTAGAACATCATTAACATTTCTCGCTCAGGCGCTCAGGTATTACTTCTAGGATAATTGCAATTGCCACCACTAATCATTATTAATGAAGCAGTCACGCGTTAGCGCACCCGTCTTTGGATGAGCAATGACTCAACACTGAGCTCTATGCATCTACAAACTAATTTAACAAACATATGACAATATTGTTTTGACAGTGTATTTGTCGATATAGTAATTACCTCATTTGTGTACCATGACCGAAGCACTAAAGTGACAGTAAGTGGCTCAAATTAAAAATTAATGATTGCTATACGTATTCTATTTCAGTTAAACCCTGCCCAACCAATGGACGTGAGATGTACGTTTTTGCTTTGCCAAGGATTTTTGTACTGCTTCTAACATGTTACCCCGGACTCTCATTATCCGTATATAGTAGTTGGCGGTATATGGCTTATCATCAAATAATTGCTCACTGGTAACAAATGCAGAGGTGGTGCCTAGATCACAAGGGGTAAAAGATTAACTATTAGTTTATAATATATGGAATGGTGCCGTTTATAATGTTGGATTTCTTTTAAAAATTGACTTTTCGTAGACAAAAGCACATCATGATGTATTGATATTGCACAGAACCAACGATTACACGCATAATCTTTTCTTAAATTCCTGAAATTGATTTTGAACCCTGTGCTCCAACTACTCACCAAGATAAACTTTTTATTCATACTATCTGTATTTATCTGTGATGTTTTACTGTGCTGTTCTGTTTCTAGATCTGTTTTATGCGTAAACTATTGTTAAACTGATACGCTTCTTAACAAAACACACCAACTTAGAACTGTACTAAACGACATTTTGACACATTTTATTTACCTCAATTTCAAGTACGCAATCTACTTCTTTGCCGATTTCGTTAATAAAAACTTGCCCTCTAATGAAGCCGATTCTTAAGCAAAACTTAACTAAGTTACATCTTTAACACTAGAGATAAATTTGCACTTATTGCAACGATACCCAAGACTATGTACCCAGTCGAAAGTACTATCGGAGGTGTATTGACCCTGGATGTGACTACCTGTCTATCGTTATTTCACAACATAATGCTTGGCCTATATAAATTACTTAATTATTTTCACTACGATAGTAGATGACTTAACTTTATATTTAATATAGATCAATACAACAAAGGCAACGCATCTAATACTACCCCCACTAAAATTTCCATATCTCTTCTTCCCATTTACTATTTCTTATACTATATTACTACTACTAATCCAGATCTTGCTCTACAACTATTAATCCCTCTGACGCTGGAACTAATCCCTTACTCTTACTATAGTTCCATTTCTATTTAGCTCTTTCAGTCTATTTTTCTTAGCCTCTACCTATGTTGCGGTTGCTCCAGGTACACTCCACCCTTCCATATCCACCTACCTATATTCATCGCGCACGCCCTTACTCTATCTAATTACAGTCCTATACTTTGCTCTTGCACTATTACCTCATCTAATTCTAACTCTTCCTCGGTTGCTGTTACAGTCCTATGTAGCTACCACTATTCTAGCCCTCTAGTCTTTTATTGATTTCTCTTCCTCTTGATTCTTGTATTACTACCATTTCCGATGCCATCTAGGGTTGATATGTTGCTCGCTTTTCTTCTTGCTCTTGCTATACCCCTAGAACTAGTACTAGTAGAGTTTTCAGCATTTCCACTTCCTCTTCCCTGGCCCTTCTAATTGTCTCTGTTCTATCTGACACTAGAGAGGTGGTTATCATATTCATTGTCTCTGTCTTTTTCGCTTCCATTTTCCCTAACCATAACTCTAGCTCCAGTTCTAACTTTCTTACTCTCGCTCTTATTCCCTCCAGTCTAAGCATTAGATTTAGTTCTACATCACTTCTTGATTCCTCTTTTCCCTCCTCTCTCAATCTATTTAGCTCTATTTTTCTTCTATTTCTGTCTATTCTTGCCTCTATCTCTTTCTTTTTCACCGTCAACCTATCTAGCTTTATTTTTAGATCTAGACTTTTACCTTTCGCCGCCACTGTTGCTCTTACTTTTGCTAGCTCCTCCTCTATCACAGTCTTTTTCATTCTAACTTTATCTAGCTCTTCCTTGCTTGTCCACATTTCATACATAAGTTCTTGTGCCACTAGTATTTCTAGCTCTTTCTCTAGAGAGTTCCGTCTTTTTTCTCTTGATATTGCGCTGTTTATATCTCGCATTAAATTTTTCTCTCTAGTTACTACTTCATCCATCTCTGTTGTAGCACATCCCTCTCCGGCTTGCTTTAGTTCTTTACATCTCTCTCTTACTTTCTCTAGTTCTTTCTCCATTTCTTGCAAGTTTTCTGTTCTCGGTCCTACTAGCACCTCCATTAGTTCTCTCTTTACTTCCGTTATATTTGTATCTTCTATATCTGTTCTTCCTAAGCTTAATGGTCTCGCCACCTCTAAATTTCCTATCATTCTTTCTGTAATTTCTCTTGCTGTACTTTTTACCCTTTCTAGCTTTACCCCCCTACTTACAGCTACATCTATAGATACCCTTAGCTCTTCTTCTCGTTTCTTAGCTGCTGACTTTTCCCTCCTTTTTGCTGCCTCTTCCTCTTTCTTCCTCAGTTCTTCCTCTTTCTTTCTCAGTTTTTCTTCTTTTTCTTCCTCTTTCTTCCTCAGTTTTTCTGCTCTTTCTTCCTCTTTCCTTTTTTTTCTTTCTTCTTGCTCTTTCGTGTATAGTTTGGTCCTCGATTTCACCAATTTCCTATTTCTCTCTTCTTCTAATTCTGGTAACAATTTTTCTTCTGGTCCTGTTGCAGATTCTTCTATTATCATTGTAGGTACTAACGCTGTAGGTGCTTCTATGCTGGCCTTCAGAGCTTTTAATAATTCTTCGTTAGTTGTTATAAGAGAAGCAGTATTTTCGCAACCGGGGCCAATTACTTCCTGGCGCGCTACACCAGCTATTTCCAGTTCTAGATTGCGCAATAAATCTAGCTGAATTTCTGAAAGTTGATTTATCACGCCCAAAACGGTATTGGATTGAGGAGTATTATAAAACATACCTCGAAATAGCATCTGATCAGGTTGCATTCCCAGCGATTGTGCTAAATCTGCGGGCAAAATTAATCCTCCATGAGAAGGGGAACCTCTGCCACTTTGCTTTGCTACAATTGGGGTTTGCTGCGCATACGGCGCACCTGGATCTTGCCAAAGCGATGCACCTGGGTCTTGTGGGTACGGTGCACCTGGATCTTGCCAAAGCGATGCACCTGGGTCTTGTGGGTACGGTGCACCTGGATCTTGCCAAAGCGATGCACCTGGGTCTTGCGGGTACGGTACACTTGGGTCTTGCCAATGCGATGTACCTGGGTCTTGCGGGTACGGTGCACCTGGGTCTTGCCAATGCGATGTACCTGGGTTTTGCGGGTACGGTACACCTGGGTCTTGCCAATGCGATGCACCTGGGTTTTGCGGGTACGGTACACCTGGGTCTTGCCAATGCGATGCACCTGGGTTTTGCGGGTACGGTACACCTGGGTCTTGCCAATGCGATGCACCTGGGTCTTGCGGGTACGGTACACCTGGATCTTGCCAATGCGATGCACCTGGGTCTTGCGGGTACGGTGCACCTGGGTCTTGCCAATGCATATAACCCACACTCCCTTCTGTCACCACTGCCGGTGCTGCTGCAGGTGCAGGTATTTCTACGCTATCCATCAGCGCTTGTATCACTAACGCGTTACGTTCCGCAAGATCCATGGACTCCATGACACCAGCTTGACCGACGGAACTACTTCCCTCTCCTGATCCACGGCTAAGCAGCGCTTCTTGTCTAGTTAAAAGTTGAGCCACCAAAGCTGATACACAAGGAGCAAGTGGGGAGCCATGAAACATACTCCGAAATATCCTTTCACCAGGCTTCATTCCCAATATTCGTGATAAATGTGGATCTAATAAGAACCCTCCTGCCTCAGTAGATCCTGTGCTTTGCTCTAATGATAATGCACTTGACGGCTGTGCTTGCCCACCTAGACCACCTAATCCATCGTCACTACCATTAAGACTACTCGCTTTACTATTTGAGCTACTTAATTTCCGTTTCATTGGCATGGAGTCCTTATTATTTCATTGTTTTTTTTATCTCTATTTTCACTCTGTTGATACCACGAGCTGTATACAAACCCTTTTACAATCAATACCAAAGATTGCTTTTTGACTTAATATACTTTTTTTCAGGTCAAGATTGATCTACACTAATGAAAAAACATTCATTCTCAACAAAAATACTGCTCATGCACATATTATAAAAAATAACTTTGAAGAAGGCGCAGCCTCTACGCGAGCCGGCTTTAACTATATCTAAGCACATACAAGTACACGTCTATCATGCTGAGTTAGTAAAGGCTCTCTTTCAATTGGTATTGCTACCTACACATTAGGCTCAGCTGTTGAAACTATCTTTGCGGGCTTGCTGATAGTAATATTACGAGACTTTAGCGTAAATTAATTGGCAGGTATCTTCTCAATTTTCTAAATATAATTAAAACTCTGTAATTTATTTGGTATTTTTCTTGTATTTTTAAAGATTTCTCATGTAATTATTATTAATAATCATGCGTAATTTTTTGTACATGAAATACAACTACACCCAACAGCACCGACAGCAAATTTTCATCTTCAACTAATATTGCTTTAGCATCTAAAGTTGAATGGTTGTACCTACACTCTAATGAATATGACCTTATAATGACCTTATATCTCGATTAATTGTTTGTTGTTCCCATAATGAAACTAGGTTCAGTAGAACACTGCCAAACTATCAGTGCAGTCTCGTCGGTATACGTAATTGTCAGTATGGCGTACAATAAATAAATTCTGTTCATTATTATTTCCCCCACTTCTGTGATATTCTTCTGATTTTCTACAGTAAGTGCATGGAGTTAGTGTTGGCTGACCCTATTCTAGAATCCATTATCCAGGTATTGCTTTTAGAATGATTGCAATTGACTCTAATCATATTAATGAAGCAATTATGTGTGAACACACCAGCTTTTCAACAGGCAACATCCCAGAGTCGTGTTCTGTACTGTGAAATAATTTAACAACAATAAATAATACTTTTAATAATGTATTCGATGGTATAGTAATTACCCCATTTGTGTACTATGACCAAAATGCTAAGGCAAACGGTAACTAAAGTTAATACAAAAAAACCAATTATCAGTACACATATTCTATATCAGACAAAATCTGTCTAACTAATGACCATACGTTTTTACTCTGCTAAGAGGGAATTTTTGTGCTGCCTCTAACGTGTTAATCCGATCTGTTATCCATGTCTGGTATTTTGATCAGATGAAGTAGGCGGCACGTGGCTTATTAGTACAGTTTTGCCTATTTTCAATAAAGACAGAGTAGTGACGGGATAATTAGTGGTAAAAATTCACCGCTGGTTCATGATATATGAGACAGTGCCGAATTTGTTCTTCCAAAAACTAACTTTTTGTGAATATTTATGAAAGTAAAATAGTAGTGCTATATTGCGATACGATAAAGCCACACCCTATAATTATGTTTTACATTTTTTAATTTAGAACAGGTTTTCTGCGTTCATTACATTACGAATCGTAAGCTGTGATTACCCCTTTACGCATATAAGTAATAATTCTGATCACACTGCAGCTCACAACCATTTCTGCATTTACGTATATCTAATACGGACGGTCCCCCATCCCACACGTAGCAATAAGGGTAACCTAGGTAAAATGCTTCTTAACAATAATGATACTGCAAGGAAATTTTAATCTTATAAGTACTAACCATACGGTTATACTACTAGCAAGGAAGAATAAGAAATAAGCAATGCCGTTTTCGTAATCCTGATTTTATATTTTACAGTGTACCGACCTCCAAGGCAACACAGGCTCTCTAAAAATTGCTCTTGAACTTTGTGTTCCAATTACTCACCAAGACAAGCCTCATATTCACACTACCTGTACTTGTATGCGATGTTCTACTATGCTGCTTTGTTGCTAGATATACTATACACATGAGCTACCGCTAAACTGATATAAGCCTCTTAACAAAACACACACCGGCCCAGAACCGTACTAAATGGCACTTCGATATTTTATCTGCCTAATATCAATCGCAAGTACGTAATCTACTTCCTTGCCGATCATATTAAATACATTAACCACTCCGTCTGAAAACTTGCTCTACTGAAGCCAATTCTTAAGCAATACTTCACCAGAACACGTTCTTAGCATTAGAGATAAATTTGTACTCATTTGAACCCTACCTAAGGATCACGTACATTGTTCGAGTACTACATACAAGAAGAGTACATTGATCTTAGATCAAACTACCTGTCTATCGTTATTTTACAACGTACCACTTAGTTATTTGCATCACGAGGATACAGGCCTTACCATACCACATTTGATATAGAGCAATACAATAAAGGCGCACCTCCTGCATCTCCTAATACTCATCCGTACTAAGGGTTCAATACTTCTTCTATTACTGCCCATATACTACTTCTATCATTTCCATATCCTTTCTTCCCATTTATACTTCTACTATCCTAATCCTGATCTTGCTCTGCAACTTCTAATTTCTCTAATGCTAGAACTAGTCCTCTCGCCCTTAATTTTGCTTTCGATAACCCTACCATCAGCTCTAACTCTCTTACTCTTGCTAGGGATCTATTTCTATTCATCTCTTTCAGTCTATCTTTCTTTGCCTCTATCTCTGACGCTGTTGCTCCCGATATTATTCTACCTACCCGTATCTCTATATCTAAATTCATCGCGTATACTCTCAATCGATCTAATTCTGGACCTAGTTTTTGTTCTTGCGCTCTCGTTACATCTAGTTCTAACTCTAGCTCTTCCCTAGTTGCTACTGTTATTGCCCTTTCCTCCCACACCTCTCCAGATTTATCTAATCCTATAACTCTCTCTAGTTCTAGCTCTAGCGCTCTAATACTTACTTCCATTTCTCTTTTTTCCATTAGCTCTCTTCTCATTCTTTCTTTTCTCTCTTCCACTAGCGCTTTCATTCTTTTCTCCTCTTCTATCCTTGATTTTTCTCTGGTCGCTTTCTTTTCTAGTGTTGCTCTCCTTCTTTTTTCCGTGCTCTCTGCCCTAGCTTTCCGGTCTTCCTCCGCTACTCTAGTTTTCCGGTCTTTCTCCGCTGCCCTAGCTTTCCGGTCTTCCTCCGCTGCTCTAGTTTTGCGGTCTTTCTCCGCTGCTCTAGCTTTCCGGTCTTCCTCCGCTGCTCTAGCTTTCTGGTTTGCCTCTGCTGTTTTTTCCTTTGCCGCTCTTTTCAGCTCTTTATCTAACCTCATTGCTAGTACTTTTTTTGTTTTTCTATACGGCATTACTCTTTCTTTAAGCTCTAGCTCCGCAGCTATCAGTAGATCTAGTTTTATCGACAGCTCTATCTCTATCTCTTTTACTCTTATTTTTATCTCCTCTAGCTCTATTGTACTTTTTTTAGCTCCCACTCTATCTAATTCTCTCTTTCTATTTCTAACTTCCTCTAGCTCTCTCTCCATTTCTTGCACAGTTGATAATCTTGTTCCCAGCACTGCACTTATTGCTTTCCTTTTCTTTATAACTGTTTCTAACTTTTCATCAATTTCTTCCGCGCTTGATAGTACTGCTACATTTGTTTTTCCAGTACTATCTCCTAGCTTATTTTTTGCTCTAATCAGATTTGCTTCTCTAAGTTTAGCCATATGTATAACTTTTACTATTCCTATTTCTTGCGCCTCCCTTTCTAGTCTCGCTTTCGATCTAGCCAATCTCTGATTTCTCTCTTCTTCCAATTTCGCTAGTAGTATTTTTTCCGATTCTGTTTCTGAGTCTGCTACTATTGTAGAAGGTACTATAACTGTAGGTGCTTCTATGCTACTCATTAGAGCTTTAATTAATTCTTCGTTAGTTGCTATAAGATGAGCAGTATACTCGGAACCAAAGCTAATTACGTCTTGGGTTTCAGAATTAGCTCTTTCTAGTTCTTGATTACGCAATAAACCGCTCTGAATTTCTAAAAATTGATTTACCATGCTCAAAACGATATGAGATTGAGGAGTACCATGAAACATACCTCTACGTAGCGCTTGACCAGGTTGCATTCCCAGATCCATTGCCAAATCTGGTGTCAACATGAATTCCCCATCGGAATTTACTGTGCTCTTTTTCAGTGCCGCACATGGCACTTGCTTATGCACAGTATATATACTTTCTGCTACCACTGGCGGTACCACTGCAAATCGAGGTTCTTCTATACTATCTAGAAGTGCCTGTATTGTTCTCTCGTTATAGTCCATAAGAGCAGAATTACAGCCGCCACCTCTATATTGGGTGGAACTGCTTCCCTCTCCTGCTTCATTACTAACTAGTGCTTCATGTTCGTCTAAAAGTTGAGCTGCTAAACTCGATACAATAGAAGTCTGTGGAGTGCCATAAAACATACTTCGAAATAATATTTCACCAGGACTCATTCCCAACTTTAGTGCTAAATGTGGTGCTAATACAAAACCTCCTGTCCCATAATATTCTGTGCTTTGTTCTAATTCTAATGAACCTGACTGTTGTGCCTGTTTTTCTACATCTACCTGTTCAGCGTTACCATGCAGAACTTCTTCCTCACTACTTGAGCTACTTAATTTTCGTTTCATTAGTATAATATAGTCCTTATTTTATTGTTTTTTTCTTCTATCGATACCGTATGACGTAGACAATTCTTTCCACAGTTATATCAAGCTGGGTTTTTAATAATGTACCTCAAGAATACACTTGACCTACGCTAATAAAAAATGACCTAAATAAAGATATACAGGTCGATATATACATACTTTATCCACTACAGAGGCATAGCGTCTACTATGCTAGCCCTAACTGCGTCTAAGTAGACACATTTATTATGCTCAATTAGCAAAAGTTCTCTTTCAACTAGTACGTACCCTATATGTTAGGTTTGGTTATTGCAATTTTTTTTTATATACTTACTCATGGGTACATATTACGAGTCTTTATCAATTAGATAATTTTAAATCTAAGTAGCAAAGAAAAAATACAATATAAAAACTGTAATTTATTTGATACGTTTGCATGCACTTCCAAATATTTTCTAATGTTATTCTTATAATAAGTAGTAATTGTTCATGCATAAAACTACACCTAATATCACCACAGCAAATTAGTTCATTTTCAACTAATTTTATATAAAATTCAGTTACTGTGCCTACATTATAACGCATATAATTTTGTACTATGATTGGTTCATTAGAAAATTACTAACTACCAATGCGGTTTCCAGTTTTATCAGTACATATAGTTTTAAGTACGCTGATACGTTGGATACTATGCTTAATAACTAAACAACATCGACTATTAATTGCATTGTTTACGTGATAATTTTTCACCTCTACACGGCAAGTGCATGTGGTTACTAATAGCTGCCGTTGTTCTAGAATTCCTCTCTCAGGTGTTGCTTTTAGGATAACTGCAATCTCCTTTATGTCACTAACAAAGCAGTCATGGGCGTACATAAATGCTTTTGAATGGATGAATAGGCAACACCCAAACATCGTGCTTTATAATTATGTGACAAATGCAGTAGTGTTGTTTTGACAATGGTACTTGTCAATATGTGAATTACCACATCTGTGTGTCATGGCCAAAGCACTAAATAAACAATGACTCAAATTAATACAAAAAATTGATGATTGGTACAAATATTCTATGCCAGACAAGCCCCTTCTAATTGATAGACGTATGTTTTTACTCTACTAAGAATCTTTGTGCTGCTTCTAATATGTCAACCCTGATTTGACGCTATTCACATCCAATATTTCGATTATATTAAGCTGGATCCACGTGGCTTATTATTACAGTACTGCCTACTGTTAACAAAGCATAGGGAATCTAGAGCACTAGTGGCAAAAGATTAACTATTTTTCGCGTTCATTATGTTTGAATTGAAGCTGTAATTTTCTCTTTGCGTGTAAGTAATAATTCTGACTACACTGCAACCCACAACCATTTTTGCACTTACTACATTTTATATCTAAATAAATAGTTTTTTGTCGCATATCATGCAGAACTCAACGATTATCTAGGTTAAATACTTCTTAACAAAAGACTACCGCCGGAGGAATAACTAAAAATTACATTATCTAGTTCCCGACATCTTTGCTTTTATCTATACACATATTTTATGCCAATACAAACTGTGCCACCCAACAGAAATTGAAATTGTAATTTTCTAAAATTAATCGTCTTTATTACTGTGACTCATCCTAATATACAATACCAGATTGTCATAGATCACCAAGTAAGAACGAGCTATACCGCTCTCAGTTATTATAATTCATCTGTTTTTACTGGGGTGCCTTGGGCAACATAGATTCTACGGAAACTAGTCTTGAGAACTTTGACCTAGTCATTTTCTAAGACGAATCTTCTACCCACACTATCTGTATTTATTCATGATTTCTCACCATACTACTTTGTTGCTGTGATCTGTTACTTACGTAAATTGTTGTTAGACTAACACGCCTACAACAGAGGTACACCCTAACCGGGAACTGTAACAAACGTCAATTTGATATTTTATTTGCCTAACCTCAGTCGCAAGTAATCAATCTGCATTCATTTGACTATATTGAGTACATTACCACTTTGTCTAAAAAATTGCCCTACCGAAGCTAATCTGAAGCAACAGCTTTACCAAATTGTATTACTAACATCAGAGCCAAATTTGTACTCAGCTGTGATCCTACTACCTCGAGATTCGTACCTCATCCCAGCACCACAGGGGATTGTATCGCTCCTGGATGCACCGACATGCCTATTATCACTTTACAACTGACTACTTAATTTACGCAAGTGAATTAACATTTGTATCACGGGAGTATCAACCTTATTCCTTATATTCCACAACCTAATATAATAAAGATTGTACCTAGTACTCACTCTCACTATGAGTTTAATACTTCTTCATGGATGTTTCTTCTACTGTATCTATTATTTTCATCACCAATCTCCTCATTTACTATCTCCTCTACTATTTCTAATCCTGACCTTGCTCTCTGGCCCTCAGTTTATCTAACTTTAGAACTAGTCTCCTCGCTCTTACTCTTGCTTTAGATAGCTCTATCTCCAGTTTTATCTCTGTTATTCTCTCTAGAGATCTACTCCTACTTAGCCCTTTCAGTTTACTTTTTTTCTCCTCTATCTCTGACGCTGTTGCTCCCGATATAACTCTGCCTGCCCGTATCTCTCTACATAGATTTGTTGCTCGTGTTCTCACTCTATTTAACTCTGTGCTCAGATCTTGCTCTCGTGTTATTACTCCAGCTAGTTCTAGCTCTAGTTCGGTTATTCCTTCCACTTTCTCTTCTTCTATCTTTCCAGATTTTTCTGATTTTCTAGCTTCTTCTAGCTCTAGTTCTAGCAATCTAATCTTCATTTCTATCTCTTTTTCTTCTGCTAGTTCTCTTCTCATTTTTGCTGATCTTTCTCCCAGTAGCGCTTTCATTCTTTTTGCCTCTTCCATCTTTGATTTTTTTCTGGCCGCTCCCTCTTCTAGTTTTTTCCTCTGTTTTGTTTCTATCTCTCTCTGTCTCTTTTCCGCTTTAGCTTTTTTTTCTTCTGCCGCCTCTATCTCTGCTCTAGTTTCCCGTATTTTCTTTGCTATTTCTTTCCTTTTTAGTTTCTCTGGATCTTTACATAACTTCTTCTTTAGTGCTTTTTCTCTATTTTTCACAATCCTTCTAGCTTCCTTGAGCTCTATCTCCATAGCCACTAGTGACTCTAGTTCTATCGACAACTCCAGCTCTATCTCTCTTACTCTTACCCTTGCTAATTCTAATTCTAGATCTATCTTCTCTTCACTTTCCTCAGCTTCTGCTATCCCACTCAATCTACTTAGCTCTGGATTTACTTCTTCTCCTGTGCTAACCCTTCTCTCTAGAAATAGCTCTCTCTCTATTAAGCGATCCAACTCTATTCCTAGCTCGCGAGCTCTTTCTACCATCGCCCTCGAGTCCACCAGTCTCGCATCTACCTTCATCTGACTTGTTTTTACTTTATTTATTTCTTTTACGCTTGCTCCCTTTATCTCTAGCTCTACTTTTTTTGCCAATAGTGTATCTAGCTTTTGTTCCAGACTTCCAACTTCTCCTGCTTTCTTTCTTACCCTTTCTAGCTCCAACTCTATCTCTAGCTGTTTTGCTCTTACTTCTTCTATGTCTACTGCATTTTCCCCAGCTCTTATTATGCCTATTTTTCTCTTTCTTGATCTAACTTTCTCCAGCTCTATCCTCATTTCTTGCGCGTTTGATGATCCAGTTTCCAGCACTGAACGTATTTTTTTCTTTTTATCTTCTACTGCTCTTAACTCTCTATTAATTTCTCGCAAGTTTGACAGTGTAGCTACCTTTGGTTTTATCGTACCTACCCTTACCACATTTTTTACTTCCTTTAGATTTGCCGCTCTAAGTTTAGCCGTACTTAGATCCATTTCTGTTTCTTCTTTTTGCTCTTCTCTTTCTGGTATAGATTCTGATCTAGTCAATCTCTGATTTCCCCCTTCTTCTGATTCTGTTACCGATTCTGTTTCTGAGGCTATTGGTACTAATGTGGAAGATACTATTGTTGCTGTAGGTGCTCCTACACGATCCATTAGAGCCTTTATTTCTTCCGCTGGCTCTTTTCTCATTATTTCTGACTTCTCTTCCGCTTTTGCTCTCTTCTTCTTTATCTTTCCAGCTTCTTTAATCTTTTTATCTTTCTGTCTCCTCCTTTCTACATTAGCCAACTCTTCCTCTGCCATTATCAATATATTCTCGTTCCCTGTCTTTACCGATCTCTCTTCTTCCAATCTCTTTACTGACTCTTCCTCCGAATCTATTACTGTCACTGTCGATAATGCCGTAAATGAAGGTTCTTCTATGCTGGCCACCAGAGCTTGTAATAACTTTTCGTTAGTTGCTATAAGAACGGCAGTAGTTTCGCAATCAAGGCCAATTCCTTCTTGGATTGCAACATTAGCTTCTTCTAGTGCTTGACTGCGCAATAAATCTTCCCTAAGTGCCAAAAGTTGACCTACTATTTCTAACACTACATTAGATTGTTGGGTGCCGTAAAACATACCTCGTAATAGCCTTTCTCCGGGCGTCATTCCTAGAGCTGATGCTAAATCTGGTGCCAACAACATAAACCCTTCCTCAGAGCTTGTAAAACTCTGTTCCGGTGCACTGATTGGTACTTGATTATTTGTAGACACTTCTACCACTGCCTCTGTTGAATCCTGCACATGACCATGCAATTCCGGCGCTGCCGTAAATGTAGGTTCTTCTGTGCTATCCATTAGCGCTCGTATCGTTATTGCGTTAGATTCAATAAGATCAGCAACCTCAGTGGCGCTACGTTGAGTGGCAGAACTAGTTCCCTCTCCTGTTCCATGGCGAAGCAGTACTTCCTGTCTATTTAAAAGTTGAGCCACCAAGGCTGATACCCGAGAAACCTGTGGGGTGCCATGAAACATACCCCGAAATAGAGCTTCACCAGGATTCATCCCCAACGATAGCGCTAAATGTGGCTCCAATACAAAACCAACCTCAGCACCGAGTGTTGCACTACCATGTCCTTGTGCACTTGATGACTGTCCTCTCGTATCTGCACCATCCATCTGCACAACGTCAGGTGCTTCCGCACTGTCCATCAGTGCTTCTATCAACCTTTCGTTAGATCTTATAAAATCATCTTCATCTAAATCATCTCCCAATCCAGGTATAGTTACTCCTCCAAGGACTAGATCCCCATGAGCTTTTAACATTTTATCTACTAAATCTGATACAACACTAGCCATAGGAGTGTTGTGAAACATACCCCTTACCAGTGCTTCACCAGGATTCATCCCCAATGCCAGTGCTAAGCTCGGCGTCAATCTTACACATTCCTCAGAGGAATCTGTAATTTGTTCTAACGAACTTGATGATTGTACCTGTTTAGCTACATCATCTTGTACATCGTTACCACTCAGATTACTTGACTCGCTACTACTTAATTTCCGTTTCATTGCTACGCAGTCCTTATTTTTAATTTAAGATACTTTTTTGGAACACATGTGACCTACGCTAATGAAAAATATTCTCAACAAAAATGCAAGCTCACGTACATATAAAAAAATAACTTTGTTAACTACAAAGGCATGGTCTACATCAGCTGGTTTTGACAATGCCTAAGCAGCATATACTTAGCATGCTGAGTTGGTATTTCTTTTTTCAACTAGCACTGTCACCTAACTAGCACTGTCACCTATACATTAGGTTGAGTTGTTGCAATTACCTCTTCAGGCTTGCTGATAGTAGTATTACGAGATTTTATTAATTTGCGTAGTATTCTCAATCTTACAAATCTAATTAAAACTAAAAACTGTAATTTATTTGATACTTATGTAGCATATTTTTCATGTAATTATTTTAAGAAAAGTAATTGCACCTTTTGTTCATAATATTTTAATACATAAAATATACCTATATCTAATAGTACCAACAGTAAATTAATCCATCTTTAACTAATCTTTGCTTCAGTATCTAAAGTTGAACGATTGTACCTACACTCTAATGAATATGGCTTTGTACTCTGATTAGTTGTTTGTTGCTCCTGTAATGCAAATAGGTCGGTAGAACTCCACTAACTACTAGTGCAGTTTCACTGGTATATGTAACTGTTGGTACGGTGGATAATAATTAAACACCATTAATTGCCTCTTTTTAGTGATATTATTCTATCTTTTGCATCAACTAATGTAGTTATTGCTAGCTGCTCGTATCTCTTATTCTATAATCTCCTGCTCAGGTATTACTTTCAAAATAATTACAATTGACACTAATCATTATTAGTGAAGCAAGAGTGTGTGAACGTACCCATTCTTTAATAGGCAATGCCCCAATACTGCACTCTAAAAGTAAATTTAACAAACACAGAAGTATTGTTTTAATAGTGTTTTTGTTGATGTGTGAGTTACCCCATTTGCGTGCTATGATTAGAATACCAAAGAAACGGCAGCCCAAAATAATATAAAAAACTAATTATCGATACACTATTTTATGCTAGATAAACGCTGCCTAGATAATATAATATATGCTAGCGTATAAATTAAGAACTTTATCTGTATGCTAAACATAGTATCTACCGCGTACAAAACTTCTTAGTTTTACTGGGAATAGAAAGCACCCATAAGAAAGATTAATATTCCTTGCTAGCTATTGTAGGAGGTAGGTGAGATAAACTCTCTACTAATTTGTCGATACTAGTTGCACTGATTAAACTAATGTTTCTATCACTCTTCATATCTATTACTTTTTTAGTACTTCTCCCAATAATGATCATTGGATTCTATAGAAAGATCGTTATAGCTAGCTTTAGTACTGCAGTTATTATCCCACTTACCGTGTTGTGGTAGGTGCTACTTGATTCATTTAATGCAACCTACCCTACCAATTCTTTCGCTGCTACTACTTCATCTGTTTTCTTTTTTTTGTTATCACTCTTCTTGCTACTTAATGCTACTATCACTTCTGATTTTGCTTGCAGCATTCTTCTTTCAGACACCTCAGACCTCGTGAATTCCATAAGTAATTATTTACTCCTCTCACCTATCTCTTTTGCCTTCAATATTGCCACCGCTCTCCTCTTCTTTTTCTGATTCTTGTATTACCACCTCTCTTTTGCTGCTCCAGGTAAGTTAGTTGCCCGATTCTCTCTCTTCTCTCGCCATCTCTGATCCTCCTAGTACTCGGCTCTTGCCATTTTCATTTCCTCTTCCCTGCCTCCCTTGCAGCCATCTCCGTGATTTCGGACACTAGAGATAGCATTCTCTTCTCTATCTCTATCTTTTTTAATATCATTTTTCCTAACCATAGCCTTAACTCCAGTTCTAGCTCTCGCACTCTCGCCCTTAACCCCTCTAATCTCAGCATTAGCTCTAGTTCTCTATTGCCTAATTCCGTTTTTGCTTCCCTTTTTAATCTATTCATCTCTATTCCTCTCCTCTCTCTATCTATAGTTGCCTCTACTGTTACCCTTCCCTCTATCAATTCTCTCAGCTCTAGCTCTATATCTGTACTTCTCCCGGTTGATGCTATCTTTACCTTTAATTCAGCTAGATCCATCTCTATTTTTACTTCTCTCTTTCTCACTTTATCTAGTTCTTCCTTATTTGCACCTGTTTTTTCTAGATTTAGCTCTTTTTTTACTGTCGCCTCTAGCTCTTTTTCTAGATCTTTAATCTTTACTTCTCTTTCTATTGCTGTTTTTAGACTTCCCCTTACTCTTGCCTCCTTAATTCTTAGACACTCTATCTCTGCTGCAGCCTTTCTTGCTCCCGCTTGCTCCAATTCTTTAAATCTCCTTCTCGCTTCATCTAGCTCTTTCTCCATTTCTTGCAGTTCTTCTAATCTCGGTTCTGCTACTACTCTACTTAATTCTAGCTCGGTTGCTTTCACCATCCTTAGCTCTTTCGCCATATCTGTTTTTACCGATCTTAATGATCCCGTTGCCCCCATACTTTCTATACCTTTTTCTACTTTCCTTTTTGCTATCTCTAGCACTGACTCTCTGCGTGTAGCTGCACTTATAGCCGCTCCTATCTCTCTTTCTCGTCTCTTCGCCGCTGCCACTTCCCCTTTTTTTCTCAGTTCTTCTCTTTTTTCTTGCTCCATCATTTTTATTCTGGCTTCCGATCTCGCCAATCTCCTACTTCTTGCTTCTTCCAATTCCGCTAGTGATTTTTCTTCCTCTTCCGATTCTGTTTCAGATTCTTCTACTGTTGTAGGCGCTGTCACTGAAGGCATTTCTATGCTAGCTATGAGAGCTTGTAATAATTCTCTGTTAGTTTCTATAAGAGAATCGGTATCTTCTAAAGTAAGTCCAATCCCTCCTTGGGCTGTAGCATCAGTCCTTCCTAGTTCATGATTGCGCAACAAATCTTCCTGGATTGCTGAAAGTTGACTTATCATTTCTAAAACAAGACTAGATTGTGAAGAGCCATAAAACATACCTTTACGTAGTATTTGACCAGGTTGCATTCCCAGAGATTGTGCTAGATATGGTGCCAACATGAACCCCTCATCAGGTCCTATCTTACTCTGTACTGGTGCACTTGGCGCTTGTTCGTGCGAGATACCTACATCTTCTGTTACCACTGCCGGTTCTGTTGTAGATGAAGGTGCTTCTATGCTACTCATCAGAGCTAGTATTAATTCTTCATTAGTTGCTATAAGAGAATCATTATCTTCGCAATCAATGTAAGTTCCTTCTGGGATTAAACCAGCTCTTTTCAGTTCTTGATTGCGCAACAAATCTCCCCGAATTTCTGAAAATTGACTTACTATTCCCGAAACAACAGCAGACTGTGGAGTACCATGAAACATACCCTTACGTAGTGTTTGACCAGGTTGCATTCCCAGAGATTGTGCTAGACATGGTGCCAACATGAACCCCTCGTCAGGTTCTATCCTACTCTGTCCTGGTTCTTGCCAATAGATAGCATCTGCAACCTGTTCTGCCTCTGGTGCACTTGGTCCTGGTTCTTGCCAATAGATAGCATCTGTAACTTGTGCTGCCTCTGGTGCACTTGGTCCCGGTGCTTGCCAATGTGTAGTATCCCCAACTTCCACTACCACTGTCGGTGCCACTTGAAGCTGAGATGCTTCTATGCTATGAAATCGAGGAGCTTCTATGCTGTCCAGAAGCGCTCGTATCATTCTCTCATTAGCGGCCATAAGAGAAGAATCATGATAGCTATTGCTAGATTGTGTGGCAGAACTAGTTCCCTCTCCTGATGCACGACTAACTAGTACTTCATGTTTTTCTAAAAGTTGAGCTGCTAAACTCGATACAAGAGTAGCTTGCGGGGTACCGTAGAACATACTTCGAAATATCACGTCACCGGGACGCATTCCCAGTGATTGTGCTAAATGTGAAGTTAATATAAACCCTCCTACACCAGAGGAGTCTGTACTTTGTTCTAACGCTAATGCACCCAACTGTTGTGTCCGCTCATCCGCACCACCTTGACCGTAGTTATCCTTCTCATGGCTGCTTGCGCTACCTAATTTTCGTTTCATTGTTATAGGTTCCTTGTCTTTCTTCTTCTACTTATATACACGATGTACACAAACCGTCCTACAGTCAATATCAAGCCTGTTTTTTTGATCTGATATACCTTATAAAAATATCCACAACATCCACAACAAAAATCCGAGTCCACAAAAAATAATTTTGTAAATTACATATGCATAGCGCCTATTAGGCAACTTTAATCACACCTAAGCGTATACACTTGCTGTGCGGGCTGGTACAAGCTCTCTTTCAACTAGTATTGACACCTACATTAGGTTGTCAGTTACTGCAATTATTTTTACAAACTCTTACTGATGGTAATATTTAGAGTCTTTATTAACTAGTGTGGTTTCCTCGATTTTTAAATCCAATTAATAAATACAACAGCCAAAAATGTAATTCATTTGATATTTTGTGTAATTTTGAAAATTTTTTATGTAAGTTTTAAGTATGAGTAAGTAGTAAGTAAATTATTATTTATTTATGTAATATATCTGTGTCTAATAGCATCAACAGCAAGTTAGTTCATTTTCAGCTAATTTTGCTTCAGTATCTAAAGCGAAATGACTGTACCTACTCAAAGCATATGGACTTACACTCTGACTAATTGTCTATTGATTCTATAATGCAACTAGGTTCATCACAAAATTACTAACTACCGACGAAGTCTAACCGGAGTATGTAATTGTTAGTATGATTGATAATAATTAAAACCCCAGTGATTATTAATTTCCTCTTTTAAGTGATATCATCCTGCTTTCCTATGGCAAATGCATGAGATTACCACCAGTTACTATTCTTCTATACTCCCTTGTTTAGGTGTCTTTTTATAGGACAACTGCGGCCTATACCGAACATTATTAATGGAGTAGTTGTGAGTGAATATGCCAGTTTTTGAATAAGCAACCACTCAATACTGTTCTTGATAGAATAATTTAACAGACACAACAATATTACAATACTGTTTTAACAATGTATTTGTTAATACATGAACAACCCCATCTGTGTACTTAGGCAGAAAGCAACTCAAATCAATACAAAAAAACCAATCATCAGCATTATACTTTATACCAGATAAACTTACTAAGTAGTAATGGTATGTTTTTACTCTGCTAATAATTTTTGTGTTGCTTCTAATTTGCCAATCATGATCTATCTCATCCACGTCCGTCTAGTATTTTGACTAGATGAAGCTGGCGGCATATTACTTATTGCCACAGCTTTACCTATTGTAAATAAAATACTAGATAATCTATATCTACAATGTCGAATTTATTATTCCAAAAGACTGAGGTTATTGTGACAGAACTAATAAAGCTGCATTTAACAGTTTTGTTCTATTTTAATTAGCAAGAATATTGCTTGTTTCTTCTACTGATTTATATTAAATCGTTGATATTGGGTTTACTGATTGAACTACTGTTTCTGTTACCCTTTATATCCATTAATCCATTACTTTTTTTATTACTTCTGCTGGTAATGCTTATGTCATTGATGATTTTCTATGCTTCACATGGAAGTTGTTCGCCAATAATGATTTATTAAACCCTATAGGAGGATTACCATAGCTGTTTTATGATTCAGTACTGCATTCATTGTCCCACCGTGCTTATGGCATGGATCTCATGAATTTCCAATTTGCTCCTCTAATACGTTAACAGTGCACTATGCGTTTATACAAAACGCACCACTAGCAGTGTGCTGTGCCCGGATATTGTTGCTTTTGTATACTTTTTTTGTACCTATAATCTTCTTCCATTATTACTTCGTGTTAGCACATATCTGGTATGCAAAGAAAAGAACATTTGCTATGATCTTCTCATTGTCCTTTCCTTTTCTTCTGCCAATTATCTTGCTGTTGCTATTTCCTGTGTTTTCTTTTTTTATTATTACTCTTTCTTGCTAATGCTGCTATCACTTACGATTTCGATTGCAGCGTCCTTTCAGGCGACTCTGGTATCGTCGAATCTAATAAGTAATTCTCTACTCCTCTCATATCATATATCGCTTTTGCTTCCAATATCATCACTGTTTTTCTCCTTCTTCTCCTGATCTTATATTGCTGCCACTTTTGGTTGATATCTCAGGTGTTGCTGTGTCGCTCGCTTCTTTCTCTGCTCTTGCTATATCTAGCTTTTTAGCTATAATTTTACCCAGCCATAGTCCTAGTTCCAGCTCTAGTACTTTTATTCTCGTGCTTACTCCTTCTAATCTTAGCATTAGCTCTAGCTCTTCCTCTTCCAACTCCGCTCCTGCTTCCTTTTTTAATCTATCTAGCTCCATTTTCTTTTTTCCCTTATCTATACTTGCCTCTATCTCTTCCTTCTTTGCTATAATTTTACCTAGTTCTATCTCTAGATCACTTTCAGTCGTTGCTCTTAATTTCACTAGATTTGCCTCTATATTAGCTTTTTTAGTTCTTACTTCACCTAGCTCTTTCTCACTTTTGCCTTTCTCCAAATTTATTTCTCTCATTTCTAATAACTTCAGCCATTTTTCTAGATTTATCACTTTTGTTTCTCTTGCCATTGCTCCTTTTAGATTTCTCCTCATTTTTCTCTCTTTAATCACTAGGTAATCCATCGCTACTGAGATCTCTCCTACCCCAGCTTGTTCTAGTTCTTTATATCTCGCTTTTGCTTTATTTAGCTCTTTCTCCATTTCTTGCAGTTTTTCTAACCTCGGTTCTGCCACTACTCTCCTTAGTTCTCTCTCTTTTGTTTTCATCATCTCATCTATTCTTTTTGAGCTTAATGACCCCATCGCCTCTAACTTTTCCATACTTTCTTTCACTTTATTTTTCACTTTCTCTAGATCTGCCTTCCTACACATAGCTATATTTAGATTTGTCTCTGTATCTGTCTTTGTTTTTGTCTTTGTCTCTGTCTTTGTCTTTTTTGTCTTTGTCTCTGTCTCTGTCTCTGTCTCTGTCTCTGTCTCTTTTCCTAGCACTCGAGATGCCATTTTCTTCTCTGCCCTTATCTTTTCCGCTGTAATTTTACTCAACCATATTCCTAACTCTAGTTCTAACATTTTTACACTCGCTTTTATCCCCTCTAATCTCAGCATTAGCCCTAACTCTCTCTCGCCTAATTCCGCTTTTGCCTCCTTTTTAAATTCATTTAGCTCTATTTCTTTTTTCTCTCTATCTATCTTTTTATCTATCTCTTTCTTTTTCATTATAAGTTTATCCAGCTCCAGCTGCAGTTCTAGACTTCCCCCAGTTGTGGCTCTTAATCTCACTATATCTTTCTCTATCCTAGTCTTTTTCATTCTTACTCTATCTATCTCTTTCTCACTTGTCCCTTTCTCTGTATCTAGTTCTATCGTTACTAATCGCAGCTCTTCCTCCAGATTTTTCACTCTCATTTCTCTTGCCCTTGCTTCTTGCAGATCTCTCCTTACTTTTGTCTCCCTAGTTACTAGGTAATCCATTTCTACTGAGGCCTCTCTTGCTCCGGCTTGTTCTAGTTCCTTATATCTCTTTCTTGCTTTATTTAGCTCTTCCTCCATTTCTTGCCGGTTTTTTGGCATTGTTTCTGGCACTACTCTTCTTAGTTCTTCCTCCTTTTTGTTCATCACCTCTATATCTCTTCCTCCTGAGCCTAATGATCCTATTGTCTCTAACTTTCTTATACTTTCTCTTACTTTGTTTTTCACTCTCTCTAGCTCTGCCTCTCTGCATACAGCCACACCTAGAGCCGTCTCTATCTCTTCTTCTCGACTCTTCACTATTGCCTCTTTCTCCCTTGCTGCTGCCTCTTTCTTCCTTGCTGCTGCCTCTTTCTTCCTTGCTGCTGCTTCTTCCTTCCTTGCTGCTGCCTCTTTCTTCCTTGCTGCTGCCTCTTTCTCCCTTGTTGCTGCCTCCCTCTCTTTCTTTCTAAGTTTTTCTTTTTCTTTTTCTAGACTCTTCATTGCTGCCTCTTCCTCTTTCTTTCTAAGTTTTTCTTTTCTTTTTTGTTCTTTTTCTAGATTTTTCATTGCCGCTTCTTTCCACTTCTGTCTTTGTTTTTCCGCTTTCAATTTCTTTTTTATTGCACTCATTAACTGTGCCTTTATTTCCCTTCGTAATCTCGTTTGCTCTCTATTTTGTTTCTTCTTTAATTCTTTCTCCCTTCGCGATCTCACTTTCTCTATATTTTGTTTCTTCTCTAACTCTAGAATTTTTACTATTGCTCCCACTGTGGGTACTTCTATGCTACCCATCAGAGCTCCTATTAACTCTTCGTTAGTTGCTATAAGATCAGCAGTATCTCCGCAACCAGCGCTAAGTTCCTCTTGGATTGCACCAGATCTTTCTGATTCTTGATTACGCAATAAATCTTCTCTAATTTCGTAAAGTTGACCTACCATATCTAAAATGACATTGGATTGAGGAGTATTACAAAACATACCTCGACGTAGCACCTGATTAGGTTGCATTCCCAGCTTCAATGCTAAATCTGGTGCCAACATGAACCCCCCATTAGAGTCTTCGGTATCATACCCTGGTGCATTTGGCACTTGCCAATATGCGGCACCTACATCCCCCATTACTACTGCTTCTGGTGCACCTGGGGCTTGACAATACGCAGTATCTACATTTCCCATTGCCACTGCTTCTGGTGCGCCCGGAGCTTGCCAATACGCAGTATCATCCACATTCCTCATTACTACTGCTTCTGGTGCGCCCGGAGCTTGCCAATACGCAGTATCTACATTCCTCATTACCACTGCTTCTGATGCACCTGGAGCTTGATAATACGTAGTATCTACATTCCTCATTACCACTGCTTCTGATGCACCTGGAGCTTGATAATACGTAGTATCTACATTTCCCATTACCACTGCTTCTGGTGCACCTGGAGCTTGCCAATACGCAGTACCTACATCCCCCATTACCACTGCTTCTGATGCACCTGGAGCTTGCCAATATGTAGCATCACTTTCTTCTACTACCACCTCCGGTACTGCTGCAAATGGAGGTGCTTCTACACTATCCAGAAGAGCTCGTATTGTCGCCTCGCTGGAGGCAATAGTATTATAGTTGCTGCTAGATTGGACGGCAGAACTAGTTCCCTCTCCTAGTTCATGGCGAAGCAGCTCTTCATGCTTGCTTAAAAGTTGCGCTGCTAAACTTGATACACGAGAAGCCTGTGGGGTGCCATAAAACATACTTCGAAATAACATTTCGCCAGGTTGCATTCCCAACGATAGTGCTAAATGTGGCGCTAACAATAACCCCCCTGCCTCAGAAGATAATGGGTTTTGTTCTAATTCTAATGCACTTGACGGTTGTACCCGCTCATCCACACTACCTTGCCCATAGTCACTCTCATGACCACTTGTTTCACCACTTGTGTTACTTAATTTTCGTTTCATTGGTACAAAGTCCTTATTTTATTGTTTTTTTCTTCTATTTATTGATAACACATGCTGCATACAAATCTTTCTACAGTTAATATCAAGCCAGCTTTTTAATCTAATTGATAAAGAAAAGATACAATATAAAAATCGTAATTTATTCGATACTTTCGTATGTAATTTTAAAGATTCTTTACGTAATTACTCCAAGGAGCGATTATTGTTTACGCATAATATATACCTGTATCTAACAGCACCAACAATAAATTAGTTCACTTTCAACTAATCTTGCTTCAGTATCTAAAGTGTAATGGTTTCATTTACACTCTAATGTGCAGTGTCTTTATACTCTAACTAATTGTTTATTGCTCCTTTAATGAAATTAAATTCAGCAGAACATATTAACTGCCAATACAGTTTCATCAATACACGTAATTGTTAGTATGGTGGATAATAATTAAATATTATTAATTACCTCGTTACTGTGATATTATTCTGATTTTTTTTTGACATCAGAATCGTGTGACTACTGCTAACCGCTTTTCTTCGAGAGCCTCTTATTCAGGTATTAATTTTAAGATAATTACAGTTGCCACTAATAGTTATCAATGAAGCAGTAATGCGTGAATATATTTGTCTCTGAATAGGAAATGCCTAAACACTGTTCTCTATAACTCTATGAAATAATTTAACAAACACAACAATATTGCAATATTGTTTTAATGATGTATCGGTCGATACAGGAATTATCTTATTTGTGTACTATGACTGGAATAGCAAAGGAACAGTAACTCAAATTAATACAAAAAACCAATGATCGGTACACTACTTTATTCCAGATAAACTCGATATAACCAATAGACGTCTGTTTTTACTCTACTAAGTACTAAGAATTTTTGTACTGCTTCTAGTGCGTAAATACTTACCTGTTATTATATACCTCTAGTATTCCTACTAGATGAAGTTGGTATAATATTGCTTATTGGTGCAGTTTTGACTATTGTCAATAAAGATGAGGTGTTGCCCTAGACCACAGGGGCAAAAGACTTACCCTCAGTCTACAATATATGATATTCCAAATAACTGGCTTTTTTGGCTGTCAATGTAATTAAACTCCGTAATACATTTAGTGACGTGACGTATTACAACAAAGCCAACAATATCACACAAAACATGGTTCTACTTTCTTTTAATGCAGCACAAATTTTCGAGTTCACCATATTGAAGCTGCAATATTTTTCTTTACTCATAAATAATAATCCTGATCACACTACAATCTACGACTATTTTTTGCATTTACCTTTACTATGTCTAATATAAATGGTCTCTAGTTTCACAAGAAGTAATAATAAATGTGATCTAGGCGAAATCCCACCTGACAATAAGGTTGCTGTGAGTAAAAATCTTAACCCTACAAGTCCCATCAACCAGGTTGTTATATTTATAGATTAGCAAGGAAAACAAGCAATAGCCCGCCCTTGTAATTACTGTTTTTGCATTTTATAGGCTACACCAACCATACAGAGAACAAGGTTCCCAATAAATTAGTCTTGAACTTTGACCTAATTATTGTCTAAAACAAATCCTCTATATACACTACCAGTATTTATCTGTGATGTTTTACCATACACCCCATCCGCAAGTACTATCGTAGGTTTATTGATCACGGACTTAACCACCTCGTCTATCTCCATTTTACGATGTACTACTTGGCTTATGCAAATTACTTAATTATTTTTATAACTAGAACAGAGCCCTTGCCCTTATTTTATATAATCCAATAATATAGCTGTTTCCAACACTTATCTTTACTGAGAGTCCAATCATGCACTCGTATTTCCCCTACTATTTCTAATCCCGACCTTACTTTCTGGCCCTTAGTCTCTCTAACTGCAGAACTAGTATCCCACTCTTGATTTTCGATACTCTATCTCCAATTTTAGCTCTTTTATTACTTATCAAGATCTATTTCTGCTTAGTTCTCTCAGTACACTTAGTACACTTTTTTTCTCTTATATATCTTACTCTTTCCTGGTTACTGCTATTCTCGCTCTCTCCAACTCTCTACATATCCCCCAAATACTATATCTCTCTAGTCTTTATTTCCATTTCTTATCCTCTCCTCCTTTCCCCTTCTCTAATTTTTCCATGGCCACCCTCTCTTTTGCCGCTTTCTTTTTCTCATTCTCTTCTGCTTTTGCTTTTTTTTCCTCTGCTTTCTTTATCTCTTTCTCCTTCTTTCTCTCTCTCTCTTCTCTAGCTTCCCTTTTTGCCTCTGCTATTTTTTCCTTTCTTGCTTTCTCCCGTTCGTCACGCTCTCTGCGTAACTTCTCTGCTAGTATCCTTTTGGCCTCCTTGATATCTTTGTCTCTAGCTTCTCTTTCCATCTTTTCGGTTTTTTCCTCCATCATTCTAGTTTCTTTAATCTCTAGCTCCACAGCCATCAGTAGCTCTAGCTCCATAGATAGCTCCAGCTCTAGCTCTCTTACTCTTACTCTTACTCCCTCTAGTTCTAGTGCTATCCCTATATCCTCTTCGCTCGTTCCAGCTCTTGCTTCCATTCTCAATCTATCTAGTTCTAAACCTCTTTCTTCTATGTCCACCATTCTCTCTAGATCTCTTTCTCTCTCCACCAACCGCTCTAGCTCTATTCCTAGTTCGCGAGCGTTTGCTACCATCGCTTTCGATTCTATTAGCCTTGAATCTATCTCCATCTGCCTAGCTCTTACTCTCTCTACCTCTTCCTCGCTTGCTCCTGTTACCTCTAGTTCTACCTCTTTTGCTAATAGTGTATCTAGCTCTCGTTCTAGATTTTCCACTTCTGCCACTCTATCTCTTGCCCTTCTCAGCTCCACCTCTATCATTCCCTGTCTTACTCTCACTCCTTCTAGCTCTACTGCATTTCCTCCAACTCCCACTCTATCTAATTCCTTCTTTCTCGCTCTAACTTTCTCTAGTTCCTGTTTCATTCCTTGCAAGTTTTTTAATGTTACCGTTCCCAGAACTGCACTTATTTCTTTCTTTTTCTCTAGAATTGCCTTTAACTCTTCATCATTTTTTTTCTGTCTTGACGGTATTGCTACCTCTGGTCCTCTTGTACTCGCTCCCACCCTATTTTTTACTTCCCTTAGATCTGTTTCCCTAAGTTTAGCCATACGTAGAACTACCATTATTTCTTGTTCTTGCTCTTCCCTTTCTAGTCTCGCTTTCGATCTAGCCAATCTATAACTTCTCTCCTCTTCCAATTCCACTGGAGTTCTTTCTTCCAATTCTGTTGGGTTTTGCTCATACTTCACTAGCCATATCTCTAGCTTCATTTCTAGTATTCTTATTCTCGTGTTTATTTCCTCTAGCCTCAGCATTAGTTCCAGTTCTATCTCGCTTGGCTTCGCTCTTGCTTCCTTTCTCAATTTATTTAGCTCTATTTCTCTTCTACCAATATCTATCTTCGCCTCTATCTCCGTCCTTTCTGCTATCAGCTTACTTAGCTCTAACTCTAGCTCTATACTTTCCCCGGTTGCTGCTATCATTGCTCTTAATTCGGCTGGATCCATTTCTACCTTTATCTCTTTTTTTCTTACTTTATCTAACTCTTCCCCGCTCGCCCCTATTTTTTCCAGATCTAACTCTTTTGCCACTAATATCTCTAGCTTTTGCCTTAGATCTTTCACTTTTATTTCTCTTTCCATTGTTTTTTCTAGATCTTTCCTTACTCTTGTCTCCTTAATTTTTATTTGACACACCCCTACTACATCTGCTCCTGCTTGCTTTAGTTCTTCATATCTTGCCTCCACTATGGCTAGCTCTTTCTCCATTTCTTGTAGATCTTCCGATCTCGGTTCCGATATTACTTCCCTTATTGCTTTTTTGTTTGCTTTAATGATCTCTATATCGTTTCCCACATATCTTCTTCCCGAGCCTGATGCCGTGGTAGCCTCCAGCTCTTTCATACTTTCTTCTACTTTATCTTCTACTCTCTCTAGTTCTGACTTTCTACATCTAGCTATTCTTATAGCTGCCTCCATCTCTCTTTCTCGACTCTTCGTTTCTCCCTCTTCCTTTTTCTTTCTCACTTTTTCTTTTTTTTCTTGTTCCTTAGCGAGAAGATTATTTCTTTTTTCTTGCTCTTTAGCGAGCATCTTTTCTCTTTTTTCTCGTTCTTTAGCAAGCATCTTTTCTTTTTTTTCTCGTTCTTTTATTATCGCTGTTGGTGTTTCTACGCTACCCATAAGAGCTCGTATTAATGCTTCGTTAGTTTTTATAAGGGTAGTGGTGTCTTCGTAGCTAATTTCTATAGTTCCTTCTTGGGCTACACCAGATCTTTCTAGTCCCTGATTGCGCAATAAATATTCCCGGATTGCAGAAAGTCGATTTACTATCCCTAAAACGACATTATGTTGTGGAGTACTGTAAAACATGCTTCGACTTAGTGCCTGACCAGGGTGTATCCCTAGCTCTAGTGCTACATCTGCTGCCGAGATGAACCATTCCCTACGTACTATCGTACTTTGTCTTTGTGCTTTCCAATGCGCAGTAGTACCTGCAGTTTCTATTGGCCATGGCTCTGATTCTTGCCAATGCGCAGTAGTACCTGCAGTTTCTATTGCCCACGGTTCTGATCCTTGCCAGTATGCGGCAGTACCTGCATTTTCTACTGCTCCTGATGCTTGCCAATATGCATCAGCACCTGCAGTTTCCACTGCTCCCGATCCTTGCCAGTATGCAGTAGTACTTGCATTTTCTACTGCTCCTGATGCTTGCCAATGCTCAGAAGTACTTGCAGTTCCTATTGTTCCTGGTGCTTGCCAATGCATCATAGTATCTGTAATTTGTGCTGTCTCTGATGCACTTGGTCCTGGTGCTTGCCAATACGTAGTATTCCCCCCCACTACAACTGACGGTACTACTTGAAGTTGAGGTGCTTCTATACCATAAAGTCGAGGTGCTTCTATGCTATCCAGAAGCGCTCGTATCGTCACCTCGTTAGAGGCCATAAGAGCAGAATCACGATCGCTAGATTGGGCGGCAGAACTAGTTCCCTCTCCTGATGCACGACTAATCAGTGCTTCATGTTCTTCTAAAAGTTGAGCTGCCAAACCCGATACAAGAGGGGCTTGCGATGTACCATAAAACATACTTCGAAATATACTGTCACCAGGACGCATTCCCAACGATTGTGCTAAATGTGGAGGTAATACAAATCCTCCAGCATCAACAGACATTGCACTTTGTTCTAATTCTAACAAACTTGATGATTGTGCTTGCTCATCCACACTACCTTGCGTGTAATTACCCTCAGTGTTACTTGCTTCACTACTACTTAATTTTCTTTTCATTGGTACAAAAGCCCCTATTTTCTTTTTTTCTCTTCTTCTATTGATGCCACACGCTGTGAACAGACCTGCCGCCTACATGTAATGTCGAGCTTGTTTTTTTAAATTTAATATGCCTTTTAGAACACATTTGACCACACTAAATGAAAATATTCCCAAAAAAGATTCACGCACATATGAAAGAAACAACTTTATCAACTAACAGAGAGAGACCAGTAACCATGAATTAGATTTAACCACATCTAAGAAGCACAGACCTGCCATGCTGAGTTAGTGAAAGCTATTTTTCAACTAGTATTGCCCCGCATACATTAGATTCAGTCATTGCAACTATCTTTGCAGGATTACCTACTGAGAGATTATGAGTCTTTATTAATTAGTGTAGTTTTCTCAATTTTTTGAATCTAATTTATAAAAGAAAAACGCGATATAAAGACTGTAATTTATTTGATATTTTTATGCGTACTTCTAAAGATTTTTCATGTAATTATCATCGATACTAAAAGA
The DNA here is from genome assembly GCF_900078745.1 of Candidatus Ichthyocystis sparus. Taxonomy (GTDB): domain Bacteria; phylum Pseudomonadota; class Gammaproteobacteria; order Burkholderiales; family 2013Ark19i; genus Ichthyocystis; species Ichthyocystis sparus. The sequence goes on from NZ_FKII01000080.1 coordinate 32,645, forward strand.
GCAATTGTTATTTAAATATATCTACATCTAACAGCATCAGCAGCAAATTAGTTAACTTATTAACTAATCTTACTTCGGTATCTAAAGTATTCAGTATCTAAAGTAGAATTACTGTGCCTACACTTTAATACATATGGCTTTATACTCCGCAATTGTTTGTTGCTCCCATAATGCAACTATGGTCCAGCCGAACACCACTAGCTACCAACATAGTTTCATTGGTGTGCTCGATTGTCAGTATGGCGTGTAATGATTAAACTCCGTTGATTATTAATTGCATCACCCTTGTGATATTTTTCTGCTAATTTACAGCAAATGCATGTGATTACTTCTAGCTTTCCTTATTCTATAGCCTCTTGTTCAGGTATTGCTCTTAGGATAACTACAATCGTCACGGATCATTGTTAATGAAACAGCTACGCGCCGACGTACATGATTTTGAACAAGTAATCACCCAAAACTGTGCTTTATTAAATAATTTAACAAATACAGCAATACTGTTTTAATAATGTAATTGTCGATATGGAAATTACCCTTTCTGGGTGCCATGAAAAAAATCCTAAAGTAGGACAACCACTTAAGTTGATAACAAGAAAAAATAACAGTAGATACACTACTCTACACCAGATAAACTCATCCTAACTAATAGTTGTGTGTTTTTACTCTGCTAATAATTTTCGTACTGTTTTCTAATATGCCAATCCCGATCTGTTGTTATCTATGTCCTGTATTTTTACTAGATTAAGTTGTCGGCATATTTCTTATTAGCAGAGTTTTTCCCATTACGAATATGTAATGTCATCTAGATATCCAGTAGGGGGGATAAAAGACTCACTATTAGTCTACAACGTACGATATGATGTCGGTTACAGTACCGAACTCGTTATTCCAAAAACTAACCTCTTTTGAGCATCGATGAGAGTAAATAGTAATGATATATTGTAATGGCTTTTGTGAAGCTAATTCATTTTTGCCATGCTTTCAATTCAGAATGAATTTTTGTGCTCGTTATATTTGAATTGAAGCTGTGATTTTTTATTTACATATAAATAATAACCAATATCGTATTGCAACCTGCAATCGTCTTTGTACTTACTATATCCAATATAAATAGTTTTTTTGTCACATACAGAATAATAGTGATCTAGGTTGGAAGCTCCTTAACAACGAGGTTACCGCACGTAAAAATCTTAACCACACAAGTCCTATTGACCAGATTGTAATAGATCACTAGGTAAGAATAAACAACATCGCTCTTGTAGTGCCTATTTTTATATTTTATGGGATACATCAACCAACCAGACAACAAATGCCCTCCAGAAATTAGTCTTGAACTTTGCTCCAATTATCTATCTAAAACAAATTTCCCATCCATACACCTGTATTATTCGTGATGTTTTACTATGCTGTTTTGTTGCTAGATATGTTTTTTTTATACGTTAACTATTATTAAACTGACAAGCTTCATAACAGAATATACACCAGCCCATATAGAACTGTACTAAACGACATTTTTATGTGCCCAAAATCAATCGCAAGTACGCAATCTACCCTTGCCGAGACTACATATAAGTGTATTATCACTACGTCCGGGGACTTGCTCTAATGAGGACAATTATCAAGCAACACTTTGCCAAGTTACATTATTAGCACTAGAGATAAGTTTACACTCAATTGCAATTCCACTGCCTTAGGATTACGTGACCCATCTTAGTGCTACTGGAAAGTGCATTGCCCTTGGATGCAACCACTATCCTAGTGTTATTTTACAACTGACTACCTAACTTACATAAGTGACTTGATATTTGTGTATCGCGAGGGTAGCGTCCTTATATTTTATGTAGCCTAATACAGTAAAGACTTCATCTAACACTTACTCTCACTACAAATTTAATATTTCTTATATTACTGTTCCTTCTACTGTATCTATCATTTTCATCGCTAATTTTTCTATTCACTATCTCCTGCACTATTTCTAATCCTGATCTTGCTCTCCGGTCCTTAGTCTATCTAACTCTAGAACTAGTATCCTCGCTCTTAATCTTGCTTTCGATAACTCTATCCTCAGTTTTATCTCTTTTATTCTTTCTAGAGATTTATTCCTATTTAGCTCTTTCAGTTTATTTTTTTTCTCCTCTATCTCTGACGCTGTTGCTCCCGATATCATTCTACCTGCCATTATCTCTCTATCTAGATTCATCGAGCATACTCTCACCCGATCCAACTCTAGACCTAGGTTTTGCTCTTGTGTTCTTACTAATCTTAGTTCTAACTCTAGCTCTTCCCTGGTTGCTGCTGTTCTTGTTTCCTCTCCCACCTCTCTAGATCTCTCTAATCCTATAGCTCTCTCTAGTTCTAGTTCTAGCACTCTAATATTCATTTCCATCTCTCTTTCTTCCGCTAGCTCTCTTCTCATTCTTGCTGATCTCTCCTCCAGTAGAGCCCTTGTTCTTTCCGCATTTTCTCTCCTTAATCTTTCCGCATTTTCTCTCCTTAATCTTCCTCTTGCCGCTCTTTTTTCTAGTGCTAATCTCTCTCTTGCCGCTTTTTCTTCTAGAGCCAACCTCTCTCTTTCCTCTCTCTCCCTCTCTACTTTTTCTGCTTTTGCTCTTTTTTTCTCCGCTTTTTTTCTCTTTCTCTCTGATATAGTTTCCTGTCTTTCTTTTTCTATTTTTTCCTTCCTTGCTGTCTCTTGCTCTTTTTTTAACTTCCTAATTAGTTCTTCGTTTCCAATTCTCGCTATCCCTATAGCCCGCTTAAGCTTTAGTTCTATGGGTATCAGCAGTTTTAGTTCTATCGACAGCTCCAGCTCTAGCTCCCTTACTCTAACTCTCACTCTTTCTAGTTCTAATGTTAGCTCTACCTCTTCTTCATTTACTTCAGTTGATGCTTCCCTTCTCAATCTATCTAATTCTAGATTTTTTTCCACTATGTTTACCACTCTCTCTAGATCTCTCTCTCTCTCTACCAATCTCTCCATCTCTACTCCTAGCTCGCGAGCGCTTGCTATTATTGTCCTCGATTCTGCTAGTCTTGAATTTATCTCCATCTGCCTTGTTTTTACTTTCTCTGCCTCCTTCTTGCTTGCTCCCGTTGCTTCTAGATCTATATCTTTTGCTAATAGTTCATCTAGCTCTCGTTCTAGGCTTTCCACTTCCGCTACTCTCTCTCTTGCTCTTCTCAGCTCCATCTCTATACTTCGTTGTCTTATCCTTACTTCTTCTAGCTTTACTGCACTTTCTCCAGCTCCCACTCTATCTAGTTCTTTCTTTCTCGCTCTAACTTTCCTTAGCTCCCTTTTCATCCTTCGCAAGCTTGATGATGGTGTCGTTCCCAGAATTGAGCTTATTTCTCTCTTTTTCTCTGTGATTGCTCTTAACTCTTTATCAATTTCTTCCCAGCTTGACTGTATTGCTGTCTCTGGTTCTCTTGTACTTGTTCCTACCCTATTCTTTACTTTCCTTAGATTTGTCTCTCTGAGTTTAGCCGTACTTAGAGCTACTGTTATTCCTTCTTCCAGCTCTCTCCTTTCTAGTCTTGCTTTTGATCTAGCCAATCTCTGACTTCTCTCTTTTTCCGATTCTGTTTCCGATTCTGTTTCCGATTCTGTTTCCGATTCTGTTGTTTCTGAGTCTATTATTATTGTTGCAGAAGGCATTGCTGCTGTGGGTGATTTTATACTACCCATAAGAGCTTGTATTAATTCTTCACTAGTTGCTATAAGAGAGTTAGTATCTTCGTAATTAACGCCAGCTCCATCTTGAATTGCACTAGACCTTTCTAATTCTTGATTGTGCAATAAACTTTCTCTAATTGCCGAAAATTGATCTATCATTTCTAAAACGACATTAGATTGTGGAGAGCCATAAAACATGCCTCGACGTAGCACTTGACCAGGTTGCATACCCAACGATTGTGCTAAATCTGGTGCCAATATGAACCCTTCATCAGAATCTTTCATACTCTGTTCTGGTGCGCTTGATTCTTTACTACCAGTGATATCTTCACCTTCTACTAATCCCGGTACTAACGCAAAAGGAGGTGCTTCTACGCTATCCATCAGCGCTTGTATCGTCATTGCATTAGATTCAATAAGATTAAGAGTCATAAGGGTGGTGTTGAGTTGAATGGCAGAACTAGTTCCCTCTCCCGACCCGCGGCGAAGCAGCTCTTCCTGTTTTTCTAAAAGTTGAGCTACTAAAGCTGATATATAGTAAGCCTGTGGGGAGCCATAAAACATACTTCTAAATATCATTTCACCAGGTTGCATTCCCAACGCTTGCGCTAAATGTTGATCTAATAAAAATCCTCCTGCCTCAGCAGATATTGTGCTTTGTTCTAGTGATAATGCACTTGATTGCTGTGCTTGTCTATCCACACTACCTTGCCTACAGCCATCCTCAGGGCTACTTGCTGCACTATCTGTACTACTTAATTTTCGTTTCATTGGCATGGAGTCCTTATTTTCTTGTTTTTTCTTCTGTTGTTGATGCCATACGCTGTAGGCGGTTCCTCCTCGGTTAGGTCAAGCTTATTTTTTATAATATGCCTTTCAGAACATACTTGACCTACGCTAATAAAAAATTATTTCAATAAAGACATACGGTCCGCACATATATAAAAGAATAACTTTATCAACTACAAAGACATAGCTTCTATAAGCTAGCTTTAACTTCATATAAGCGGCACACACTATGCTGAATCAGTAAAAGCTCACTTTCAACTAGTATTGCCCCGTAATACATTAGATTCTGTTATTACAGTTATCCTTTATAGGCTTACTTATAGAGCCAAATTACGAATCTTTGTTATATCAGTGCAGTTTTCTCGATTTTTTAAAATCTAGACTAGTAAAGAATACAATAATATAAAAACTGTAATTTATTTGATACTTTTATGTGTACTATTAAAGATTTTTAATGTAATCATTTTAAATATTACAAGTAATTATTGTTTATGCAATCTAAATCTAATAGCACCAACAACAAACTAACCAATTTTCAATTAATTTTGTTTCACTTTCAATACATAAAGCTGAATGGCCGTATCTACACTCTAATGCACATGGTTTTGTACTCTTATTGGTTCACCAGAACATTGTTAACTACCAATGCAGTTTCCAGTTTCATTGGTATATGTAATTGTTGGTATGGCGTTTAATAATAAAACACCATTGTCTATTAATTGACTAGTTTCTGTGATATTATTCTGCTCATTCAGATAATGGGATTATCTGCTAGCTGCTGTTATTGCTCTAGAATTACTTGTTAGAGTGTTGCTTCTAGGATAATTGCGGTAGCCTCTAATAATTTATTAATAAAGCAGTTATGCGTGAACACACCTGCTTTTGCATAAGCAGGACCTCGACACTATGATATATAACTCTATAAAATAACTTAACAAATACAACAATATTGTTTTAATAACGTATTTGTCGATATAGGAATTTCCTTACATTAGTGTACTACGACCAAAATATTAAAGAAACAATATCTAAAATTAATACAAAAAATTAATGATAGATATACTATTTTATGCCAAATAAACTCTGTCTAACTAATAGACGTATGTTTTTGCTCTGCTAAGAATTTTTGTGCTGCTTCTAATATGTCAATCCTGACCTGTTATTATCCAGATCTAGCATTTTGATCATATGAAGTTGGTAGCTATGTGGCTTGTTAGTACAGCCTTGCCTATTGTCAATAAAGAAAGAGTGTGGTGCCTAGATCACGAGGGGTAAGAGATTCGCTGTTGGTTTATGATATATAAGAAAGAGAGTGCCATTTGCAATGCCTAACTTGTTTTTCCAAAGCTAACCTTTTTGAGCATCGATGAAAGTAAATAGTAATGATATATTGTAATAGCTTTGGTAAAGCGACATTCCATAATTTAGTTTTGCCTTGCTTTCGATTAAGAATAAATTTTTGTGCTCTTTATATTTGAATTAAAGCTGTAACCTTCACATATAACTAATAATCCTGATCGCATTGCAACCTACAACCATTTTTGCACTTACTATATCTAATATAAATAGTTTTTTTGTCACATACAGAATAATAGTGATCTAGGTAAAACTTTTTCTAAAAGATTACTGCACGTAAGAACCTTAACCATATAAATAAATTCTATGATCTAGTTTCCCCCGTACTTGCTTTTAGCTGTATGCATCTCTTGTGTCAGTACAAACTATATACATAAATTGAAGTCGTTTTCCCAAATTAATCGCGTTTGCGTCTGTAACGCATCCTCAGTATACGATACCAGATAGCTATATATTACCAAGGAAGAACAATAAATACCGTTCTTGTAATTTATGTTTTCATATTTTATAGGGCACACCACTTCCCCAGACAACGGGGGTTCTACATAAATTAATTTTGAACTTTGCTACAATTATCTACCTAAAACAAATCTTTCATTCACACTCTTACTTATTCATGATGCTTTATTATACTGCCCCGTTGCTGGACCTTTGTTACTTACGTAAATTATTGTTGAAACAATACTCTCCTTAACAAGGTACATACTAACCCAGGATTGTAGCAGCCGGCATTTTGAACTTTGTTGGTCTATTCTCAGTTTCAAGTACGTAATCCACTTCCTTGCAGGTATATTATTTACCTCCTTAGTCTGGAGGGTGCTGAAGCTAATTTTAAGCAACAACTTTACCAAATTAAATTCCTAGAATTAGGGCTAAATTTGCACTCAATTACAACCTCACCCCAGGGTTATGTAACTCATTCGGGTGCCGTCGGAGAGTACATTATCCCTAGATGTAACCACTCTCATGTCGTTGTTTTACAATTGGATACCTAACTTACATAAGTGACTTAATATTCGTATCGCGATAGTAGCGTCCTTATCATTTATATAGCCTAATACAGTAAAGACTATACCTAACACTCACTCTCACTACAAATTTAATACTTCTTCTTTCTTCTATTACTGTTCCTACCACTGTATCTATCATTTTTATCACCAATCTTCCTATCTCCTCTACTATTTCTAATCCTGGCCCTGCTTTCTGCCCCTTAGTACTTCTAACTCTAGGACTAGTATTCTAGCTCTTAATCTTGTTTTTGATAACTCTATCTTCAGTTTTAGAGCCTTCATTCTTCTAGAGATCTACTCCTATTTACTATTTAGCTCTCTTAGACTTACAGAGCATATTCCCACCAGATCTAATGATACCTAGGCCTAACCCTTGTGCTCTCACTCCGTCTAGTTCTAACTCTAGCATTTCCTGGTTTCCACCTATATATATTTCTCTCTAATCCCATAGCCATTCTAGCCCTAGCTCGAGATCTCTAGTCTTTATTTACACCTCTCATTTTCTTCGCCTCTCCCCCTCACTAATTTTTCTATGGCTGGCCACTCTTTCTTCTAGTACTGTCCTCTCTTTTGCCTCTCTCTCCTGCTTTCTTTCTCCCTCCCTATCTTTTTCTCTCCTCTAGCTTTCCGTTTTTTCTCCGCTATTTTTTCCTTTCTTGCTTTCTCTTGATATCCATGCTACCTGCGAAATTTCTCCGCTAGCATCCTTCTAACTTCTGCTTTAACCTTTAGCTTTTCTCTCCATCCCTCTAGTTTTTTTAAGCTCTAGCTCCACAGCCATCAGTGGCCCTAGTTACACCAATAGCTCCAGCTCTAGCTTTCTTACTCTTACTCCCTCTAGTTATAATGCTAGCCCTACATCCTCTTTGTTTGCTCCAACTCTTGCTTCCATTCTCAATCTATCTAGCTCTAAATCTCTTTCCTCTATGTCCACCATTCTTTCTCTACCAACTGCTCTAGCTCTATTCCTAGTTCTCAAGCGTTTGTTACCATCGCTCTTGATTCTATTAGCCTTGAATCTATCTCAATCTGCCTTGCTCTTACTTTTTCTACCTCCTCCTCGCGTGCTCCTGTTACCTCTAGTTCTACCTATTTTGCTAATAGTGCATCTAGCTCTCGTTATAGATCTTCTACTTCTGTCACTCTATCTCTTACTCTTTTCAGCTCCACCTCTATCATTTCCTGTCTTACTCTCACTCCTTCTAGCTCTACTGCATTTTTTCCAACCCCCACTCTATCTAATTCCTTCTTTCTCGCTCTAACTTTCTCTAGTTCTTTTTTTATCTCTTGCACGCTTCTTAATGGTACCGTTTCCAGAATTGCGCTTATTTCTTTTTTTCTCTAGAACTGCTTTTAACTCTTCATCAATTTTTTTCTGGCTCTACGGTACCGCTACCTCTGGTCCTCTCGTACTTGCTCCTACCCTATTTTTTACTTCCCTTAGATCTGTTTCTATAAGTTTAGGCATACGTAGAACTACCACTATTTCTTGTTCTCGCTCTTCCCTTTCTAGTCTCTCTTTAGATCTAGCCAATCTACGACTTCTCTCTTCTTCTAATGTAGAAGGTACTGTCTCTGCAGGTGCTTCTATCTAGCTATTAGAGCTTGCAATAATTCTTCGTTAGTTACTACAAGGGCAGAGCAGTGTCTTCGAAACTAAGACTAACCTCTCCTTGGGTTACAACATCGGCTCTTTCTAATTCTTGATTGCGCAATAAATCTCTCTGAATTTCTGAAAGTTGACTTGCCATTTCTGATACTACACGAAACCGTTGTGTGCTATGGAACATACCTCGAAATAGCCCCTCTCCATGCTGCATTCCCAGAGCTGATGCCAAATGTGGTGCCAACACACGAACCCCAAGAGTCTATAGCACTCTGCCCTGTTGTAACTGGGTCTTGCCCATGCAGCGCACTTTGGCTTTGCCCACGCTGCGCGCCTTGGTTTTGCCCGTGCGATGCACTTGGGTCTTGCTCATGCGGTGGGTGCACTTGGGTCTTGCCCATACTTACCTAGCCATAGTTCTAGCTCCAGTTCTATTACTCTTACTTTCGTGTTTATTTCCTCTAGCCTAAGCATTAGTTCCAGCTCTTTCTCGCTTGATTGCGCTCCTGCTTCCTTTCTCAATCTATTTAGCTCCATTTTCTTCTTCCCAATATCTATCCCTGCCTCTATTGCTGTCCTTTCTGCTACCAGCCTACCCAGCTCTAGCTCTATCTCTATACTTCCCCCGGGTACTGCTATCATTGCTCTCAATTCGGCTAGATCTATCTCTACCTTTATCTCCCTTTTTCTTACTTCATCTAGCTCTTCCTTGTTTGTTCCTGTTTTTTCTAGATCTAATTCTTTTGCTACTAGTATCCCCAACTCTTGCTCTAGATCTTTTACTTTTGTTTCTCTTTCTATTGTTTTTTTCAGATCTTTCCTTGCTCTTGTCTCTTTAGTTCTTATTTGACCCATTAGTATTATTGAATCTGCTCCCGCTCGCTTCAGTTCTTCATACCTTGACACCATTCTATTTAGCTCTTTCTCTATTTCTTGGAGATCTTTTGATCTCGGTCCTGCTATCACTTTCCCTATTTCTCTTCTGATTGCTTTAATGATTCCTAATTTGTTCTCCGCATCTTTTTCCCCCGAGCTTGATGACGCCGTTACTTCCAGCTCTTTCACACTTTCTTCTACTTCCCCCTTTACTCTTTCTAGCTCTGCTTTTCTACATATAGCTATCCTTATAGCTACCTCCACCTCTCTTTCTCGATCTTTCGTTTCTTCCTCTTCCTCTTTTCTTCTCAGTTTTTCTGTTTTTTCTTGCTCTTTCGTAACCAACTTTACTTTTCTTCTTTTCTTCTTTGCTTCCTCCTCACCTTTATCACTCGGTTTATCTTTCTTTTCTTGCTCTTTGGCGAGCATTTTTTCTCTTCTCTTAGCAGCTGCCTCTTCCTCTTTTTTTATCAATCTTTCCTTTTTTTCTTGCTCTTTAGCAAGCAGCTTTTCTTCTCTTTCTCGCTCTTTAGCTAGCAGATTTTCTCTTCTCTTAACAGCTTCCTCTTCCCTCTTTCTCTGTTTTTCTTTTTTTTCTTGTTCTTTTATGACCGCTGTTGGTGTTTCTATGCTACCTATCAGAGACTGCATTAATGCTGCATTGGATCTTATAAGGACAGTAGTATCTTTGTAACCAACTTCTTCTCTAATTTCTTCCTGAATTAAACCGGCTCTTTCTAGTTCTAGATTGCGTAATAAACCTTCTCTAATTACAGAAAGTCGATTTATTATGTTTAAAACGGTATCATACTGTGGAGTATTGTAAAACATGCTTCGACGTAGTGCTTGACCGGGGCGCATTCCTAGCTCTAATGCTACATCTTTTGCCGATATGACCCCCTTCTCATGGCCTCTAGCACTCTGCGCACTAGCACCTGCAGTCTCTACTGCTCCCGGTGCTTGCCAATACGCACTAGCACCTGCAGTCTCTACTGCTCCCGGTGCTTGCCAATATGCATTAGCACCTGCAGTCTCTACTGCTCCCGGTGCTTGCCAATATGCATTAGCACCTGCAGTTTCTACTGCTCCCGGTGCTTGCCAATACGTACTAGCACCTGCAGTTTCTACTGCTCCCGGTGCTTGCCAATGCGTACTAGCACCTGCAGTTTCTACTGCTCCCGGTGCTTGCCAATACGTACTAGCACCTGCAGTTTCTACTGCTCCCGGTGCTTGCCAATATGTATTAGCACCTGCAGTTTCTACTGCTCCCGGTGCTTGCCAATACGTACTAGCACCTGCAGTTTCTACTGCTCCCGGTGCTTGCCAATGCGTACTAGCACCTGCAGTTTCTACTGCTCCCGGTGCTTGCCAATACGTACTAGCACCTGCAGTTTCTACTGCTCCCGGTGCTTGCCAATGCGTACTAGCACCTGCAGTTTCTACTGCTCCCGGTGCTTGCCAATACGTACTAGCACCTGCAGTTTCTACTGTTCCTGGTGCTTGCCAACACGCAGTATTTTCTTCTACCACCTCTGCCGGTACTACTTGAAGAGGTGCTTCTATACCACTAAATCGAGATGCTTCTACGCTATCCAGAAGCGCTCGTATCGTCATCTCGTTAGAGGCCATAAGAGCAGAATCACGATCGCTAAGCTGGACGGCAGAACTAGTTCCCTCTCCTGATGCACGACTAATCAGTGCTTCATGTTCTTCTAAAAGTTGAGCTGCCAAACCCGATACAAGAGGGGCTTGCGATGTACCATAAAACATACTTCGAAATATCCTGTCACCAGGACGCATTCCCAATGATTGTGCTAAATGTGAATCTAATATAAATCCTCCAGCATCAACAGACACTGCACTTTGTTCTAATTCCAACGAACCTGATGGTTGTGCTTGCTTATCCACACTACTTTGCCCGTAACCACCCTCAGGGTTATTCGCTTCACTACTAGTTAACTTTCTTTTCATTAATATAGCCCTTATTTTCTTGTTTTTTTCCTTCTTCTATTGATGCCTACGTTACTCGCTGTAAGCAGACCGTCCACATGACATGTAATACCGAATTTGTTTTTTTTATTTAATATGCCCCTTAGAACATACTCGACCACATTAATGAAATACCCCCAACAACACAGACTCGCGCATATATGAGATAAGAAACAACTTTATCAAACTAACAGAGACCAGTAACCATAAATTAGATTTAACTACATCTAAGAAGCACAGACCTGCCATGCTGAGTTAGTGAAAGCTATTTTTCAACTAGTATTGCCCCGCATACATTAGATTCAGTCATTGCAACTATCTTTGCAGGATTACCTACGAAGAAATTATGAGTCTTTATTAATTAGTGTAGTTTTCTCAATTTTTTGAATCTAATTTATAAAAGAAAAACGCGATATAAGGACTGTAATTTATTTGATATTTCTATGTGTACTTATAAAGATTTTTCATGTAATTATCATCAATACTAAAAGAATAGTTGTTGTTTAAATATATCTACATTTAACAGCATCAGCAGCAAATTAGTTAACTTTTAACTAATCTTATTTCAGTATCTAAAGCAGAATTACTGTATCTACACTTTAATACATATGGCTTTATACTCTGGTTTATTGCTCCCATAATGCAACTGTTGGCTAGTCGAACACCACTAACTACCAATACAGTTTTATTAGTGTATGCGATTGTCAGTATGTAGGTTAATAATTAAACTCTATTGATTATTAATTGTCTTGCTCCTGTGATATCTTTCTGCTTCTTTACAGCAAATGTACGTGGTTACTCCCAGCTTTCCGTACCTCAGGTTAATACAAGAAAAAAATAACGGTCAGTATACCATTCTATACCAGATAAACTACGCCCAACTAACAGTTGTATGTTTTTACTTTACTGAGAATTTTTGTACTGCTTCTAATATATAAATCCCGACCTGTAGCTATCCAGGTCTGGTATTTTGATCAGATTGAGTTGATGGCATATTTCTTATTAGTACAGCTTTGACTCTTGTTAATGAAAACGGAGTAGCATCTAGATCACGAGGGGTAAAAGACCAACTGTTAGTTTATAATCTACGAGATAGTGTCATTTACAATGCCGAATTTGTTCTATTAGGGCTAGATCTGCACTCAATTACAACCTCACCCCAGGGTTACGTAGCTCATTCGGGTGCCGTCGGAGAGTACATTATCCCTGGATGTAACCACTCTCATGTCGTTGTTTTACAATTGGATACCTAACTTACATAAGTGACTTAATATTCGTATCGCGATAGTAGCGTCCTTATCATTTATATGGCCTAATACAGTAAAGACTATACCTAACCTCACTCTCACTACAAATTTAATACTTCTTCTTTCTTCTATTACTGTTCCTACTACTGTATCTATCATTTTTATCACCAATCTTCCTATCTCCTCTACTACTTCCAATCCTGGCCCTGCTTTCTGCCCCACAGTACTTCTAACTCTAGAACTAGTATCCTAGCTCTTAATCTTGTTTTTGATAACTCTATCTTCAGTTTTAGAGCCTTCATTCTTTCTAGAGATCTATTCCTACTTAGTTCTTTCAGTTTATTTTTTTCTCCTCTATCTCTGACGCTGCTACTCCCGATATCATTCTACCTGTCAAATATTTCTCTATCCAGACTTGCCGTGTGTGTTTTCACTCTATTTAACTCTATTCCTAGATCTGGTTCTCACGTTCTCTTACTGCAACCAGCCTCCGCTCTAACTCTAGTTTGGCTATTCTTTTCTCTATCTTTTTCGCTATCAGTTTTCCCTAACCATAGTCCCCCCTAGCCCCAGTTCTAGCGCTCTTACTCTCACGTTTATCTCCTCTACTCTAGTATAAATAAGCATTAACTTTTAGTTCTCCCTCCCCTAATTTCGCTTTTGCTTCCTTTTTTAATCCATTTAGCTCTATTTCCCTTTTCCCTCTATCCATCATTGCCTATACCTCTTTCTTTTTTTGTTACAAATTTACCTGGCTCTAGACTTCTTCCGTTTGTTGCTCTTAATTTCATCTATTTGTTTCCATCTCTTTTCCTCGACCCTTCTTTACTGACTTCTACTCCTTTGCTGCTGCCCCTTCTCTTCCTTTTTTCTTGCTTTCTCACGTTCAGTATGGACTTAGATTTTTCCAATCTCATCAGCCTTTCATTTTTCTCTTACTCCATTTTCGTTGGCAATTTTTTCAATTATGTTTCGTATTATCCTACTGCCATTGTAGGTACTGCTACTTACGGTGCTTCTATGATGCTTCTCAGAGCTCGCATTAATTTTTAATTAGTTGCTCTGGTGCAGTCGCACATTATCTTCGCAACCACTACTAATTTCCTTTTGGATTGTACTAAATATTTCTAATTCTTGATTGCGCAATAAATCTTCTCGAATTTATAAAAGTTGACTTACTATGTTTAAAACAATATCAGATTTAGGAGTACCGTAAAACATACTTCTATGTAGTGCCTGACCAGATTGCATTACCAGCTATTGCGCCAAATTTGGTGCCACTCTCCATCATAATTTCTTGTACTCTGTTCTGGTGCATTTGGCACTTGCTCGAATGCAATACCTATACCACCTACTACTATCACCTCTGGTGCATTTTGCCCTTGACCACACATAGCATCCACGTCTCCCGGTATCACTGCAAATGGAGGTGCTTCTTAGTTATACAGCAGAGCTTGTATTGTTGCTGCATTAGATTTAACAAGAGAAAAAATATCAACGCTGCCGCTGGATTGGGCTGCAGAACTAGTTATCTTTCCTAACTTACGGCGAAGCATATTTTACTGTTCATCTAAAAGTTGAGCTGCCAAATATGGTATGTGAGAAGCCGTGAGGGGTGCCATAATTCTAAATGTCCTTTCATTAGGTTGTATCTCCGACGATTATGCCAAACGTGGTGCTAACAAGAACCATCCTTACTTGGCAGATCCTGTACTTTGTTCCTAATTCTATTGTCGTACCTACTTATCTACATTATTCTCTCCATAATCACCGTTATTACTACTTGAGCTACTCAATTTTCGTTTCATTAGTTAGAATACTTATTTTCTTGCTTTTTCTATTGATACCACATATTGTAGGTAATACTTCCTACTATCTCAATACACCTCCTAGAACACATGTATATCTATGCTAACAAAAAATACTCTTAACAAAAACATACATGCCAATGCACATACAAAAAATAACTTCGTCAACTGCAGAGATAGATGCATAGCATCTATGCTTTATGCCTAATCAACATACATAAGAAGCGAATACACCTAGCATACTGAGTTAGCAAAAGCTCTTTTTCAACTATGTTTAATGCTCCATTACTTTTGATTTTGTCCGCAGCGTTCTCTTTCTCTTTTATGTACCTCCAGTTTTGTGAATTCCACAAATAATTTCTTGCCCCCTATTTTTTATCGTTTTTGTTTTCAGTATTGTTATCGTTTGTTCCCTCTTCTTCTTCCGATTCTTGCATTGCTACCACTTCTGTTGATACCTCAAATGCTACTACCTTGTCCGACTTTCTCTTTGCTTTTGCTCCTTCTGATTCCCCTAGAGTTAGATTTGCTACTCTCGTTATTTCCTCTTCCCTGGCTTTTCTTATTATCTCTGTGATTTCCAGAGCTAGATATGTTATCTTCCTCTCTATCTCTATCTTTTTCGCTATCAGTTTCCCTAGCCGTAGCCACAGCTTTAGCTCTAGGACTCTCACTTTTGTGTTCACCCCCTCTAGTCTCAGCTTTAGTTCTAGCTCTCTCTCGCCTGCTTCCGCTCCTGATTCATTTTTTAATCTATCTATCTCTATTTTTCTTTTCCCCATGTCTATTGATTGCTCTATATTTGTTATTTTAGCTATCAGATCATTTAGCTCTAGCTCTAGATTTTTCTCATTTACTACTATTGCTCTTAATTCAGCTAAACGTGTCTCTATCCTCATCTCTCTCATTGTTACTCTATCTATCTCTTCCTCTCTTGCCCCTCTTTTCTCCAGATCTAATTCGTTACTTACTAGTATCTTTAGATACTGCTCTAGCTCTTTCACTTTTATTTTGCTCTCTATTACTTTTCCCAGTTCTCTCTCTACTGTTATTTTTCTGGATTTTAAGTAATCTATCTCCATTGCAATCTTTCCTGCTCCCGCTTCCTTTAGTTCTTTATATCGTGCTCTTGATTTCTCTAGTTTTTTCTCCATTTCCTGCTGATTTTCTGATATCGGTTTTACCAACACTCTCCTTAGTTCTCTTTCGGTTGTTTTTATCGCCCGTAGCTCTTTCTCCAGCGCTTGTTTTCTCGAGCTTAGTGATCCTGTTATCTCTATCCCTTCAATGATTTTTTTTACCTTTTCTTTTACTCTCTTTAGCTCTGCCTCTCTATGTCTAGCTATACCTAGATCTACCTCTATTTCTTTTTCTCTCCTCTTCGCTTCTTCCGCATCATATCTCTTTTTCAGTTTTTCTCTTTTTTCTTGTGCTTCCATCTCCAGTCTGATCCTAGATTTTTCTAATCGCTTATTTTTCTCTTCTTCAAATTTCGTTAGCAACTTTTTATTCGATTCTGTTTTTTGCTCCCCCACTGCTATTGTAGGTACTACAACTGAAGGTGCTTCTATGCTACCCACCAGAGCTCGTATTAATTCCTCGTTGGTTGCCATAAGAGCAGCAATATTTTCGCAGCCAATACTAGTTTCATCTTGGATTGCACCAGATATTTCTAGTTCTTGATTGTGCAATAAGTCTTCTCTAATTGCTGAAAGTTGACTTACTATTTTTAAAACGATGTTAGATTGTGAAGTGCCATAAAACATACTTCTACGCAGCACTTGACCAGGTTGCATTCCTAGCTCTATTGCTAAATCTGGTGTTAACATGAACCCTTCATCATGGTCTATAGTACTTTGTCCAGGTGCACTTGGTACTTGCCTAAGCGTAGTATCCACAACCTCTACTGCTACTCCCGGTAATACTGTAAACGAAGGTGATTCTATGCTACCCATCAGAGCCTGCATTAATTCTTCGTTAGCAGCTATAAGAGCAGCCGTATTTTCGTAATCGACGCTAATTCCTTTTTGGGTTGCACTAGCTATTTCTAGTGTTTGACTTATCAATAAATTTTCTCGCATTTCTGAAAGTTGGCTTACTAGTTCTAAAACTACATCAGATTGAGGAGTACCATAAAACATGCTTCTAAATAGCCTTGCACCAGGTTGCATTCCCAGCTCTATTGCTAAATCTGGTGTCAACATGAACCCTTCATAAGAGCTCCTAGTACTCTGCCCCGTTGTACTTGTTACTTGCCCATGCATAGTATACGCATCTTCCATTACCACCATCTCTGATGCACTTGGCTGCCCATGCATAGTATATGCATCTCCCATTACCACCATCTCTGATGCACTTGGCTGCCCATGCATAGTATCCTCACCTTCTATTACTACTGACGGTACTACTGCAAGTTGAGGTGCTTCTATGCTATCCAGAAGCGCTCGTATTGTCGCCTCGTTAGAGGCCATAAGAGCAAGATTATAACCGCCATCGCTAGGTCGGACTGTAGAACTAGTCCCCTCTCCTATTTCTCTACGAACTAGTTCTTCATGTTTATCTATAAGTTGAGCTGCCAAACTTGATATACGAGAAGACTGAGGGGTGCCATAAAACATACTTCTAAATATCATTTCACCAGGGTGCATCCCCAACGCTTGTGCTAAATGCTGGTCTAATACAAACCCTTCCGCATCAGCGGATTCTGTATTTTGTGCTAGATCTAGTACACTTGATGTTTGCATCTGTTCATTTGCACTACCTTGCCTATAATAGTTACCCTCAGGACTACTCGCTTCACTACTTGTGCTACTTAATTTCCGTTTCATCAGTATAGAGTCCTTATTTTATTGCTTTTTCTATTGATAACACATTCTGTAGACAAACATCTTTGCTTCCTACAGTTGGTACTAAACTTGTTTTTTTAATTTAATATGCCTTTTAGAATACACGCACATATAAAAAAATAGTTTCATCAACTATAGAGGCATAGCATATGGGTTACGCTTGACCAACATACAAGCGAGGCGAACACACTTAGTATGCTGAGCTAGTAGAAGCTCAATTTCAACTAACATTTATCTACATACATTAGGTTTAGTTATTGCAATTACGGTTGTAGGCTTAATGATAGCCAAATTGGGTATTCTCTATCAATCACCGCACTTTATAAGTTTATAGATAATTTTTTAAGTTTGCTTATTAAATATTAGGAAAATTGTAATTTATTTGGTATTTATGTTACGTATGAGATGAAATTTTTTAATGTGGTTATTCTGATAAAATATGAATTTCTCGTAAAAACAATTACTTACTTAAGAATAAGATATCCGTAGAAAACCAGTTTTATTTTTGCATGCTCTTTTTCAAGAACTGATACGAAATGTATGCACCCACTCTTCTATAATTAATACCTGCTATATCTATCTCTCATCAAGGAGTATTTCCGGCAGCAGTGATATAAATGCACACCAAATACCGTACACACTACACCACGAACCAGCATCAGGCATTTCAGCGCATAAATATGATTGCCCCCATTATATACCTATGCTGATCCTAATCTATATTATTATTTTACTGCAGGTAATTTGGCTCACTTACATTTTTTGACTTTAGTCACATTAGTGCGGAATATTTATTTTTTACGGCTGATACAACACAGTGATTGGGTATTCATTCCACAATTTTTTCATACTATCATCAAATGTGACCCATTATGGTTCTGTATGAATTTTTGTGATGCTACTACTCCTTCTACTATTGCTCATTGTAACGCTTCTGCAGTTTATGTATCCAGCCCCCTTACCGTTTATTATTCTTCTTATATCTCCACCCTCATGCCAATCCACATATAATTATTAAATTATTAAATATTGAAAAATATGATAATTTATTTGGTATTTACAATGTGTACGAAATGAAATCTTTTAATGGAGTTAGTTTGATAAATAACATTAATTTCTTAGAAAGAACAATTATTTGTCTAATAAAGAGGTCCATGCAAACATGGAAAATTATTCTTATTTTTTTGTACGATCTTTTTTAAGAATTGAATCAAAATTTACGCACCTACTCTTCCATAATTAATATCCATTCTATCAGTTTCTCATCTCACCAAAGTCTATTCCAGAAGCAGTGATAAACATGCACTCAACACCCACGTAATCAATAGTGGACTACGCACCCGAGCTCCAGTGTTAAGCACTTTAGCGTATTCTGAGATGATTGCCCCTTGCATACCTACATCAATCTCTATTATTATTTTATTGTGGACTATCTGGTTTATATTTGCATTGCTTTTGACTTTCGTCCCATTAGTGCAGAAATATTTATTTTTCTAAGGTCGATTAAACGCAATATCTCTAGTTTCTCCATTTCATACCCTAAAATTTCTTCTCTCCTTTATCAAGAACGCTACAGACTTATTGTGAGTCTGTAGTTGTTTTTTCCGCTGCTACTACTGCTACCACTTCTTCCATAACTTCTTCCACCACTTCTTCTCTAACCATCAATTCTACAGCTTCTACTATTACTCCTTCTAATGTTTCTCTCATTTCCTCGTCTACTTCCCTTACTACTACCGCTGATTCACTTGATACTACCTCTTCTACTATTTCTTCCAGTACTTCTTTTATTCCCACATCAACTGCCGACTCTACCACCTTTTCTGTTGTCTTTGAGTGTTCTCCAAATATCCTTCTTGTTTCTTCCAACGCTTCCTTCTTTCTCCTAGCTTTTTCAAGTCTCTCTGCATGCTCCCTCTCTATCGAGCGCATGCGCGCTTCCGCTTTAGCTTCTATTGTTGCTTTTTTTTCCTCCTCTTTCTTTTTCTTCTCCTCCTCTCTCTCTCTAGCTTGTCTTTTCATTCTTGCTTCATGTTTTGCTATTCTTCTTGCTCTGGCCTGTTCCACATCCTCTTCTATTATTACTACTGACCCTTCTGATTCTTCCGAATCTCCTACTACTAGTACGGATGATTCTCCTGATCCTTCTGAATCTCCTATTACTACTACTGATGACTCTCCTGATTCTTCTGAGTCTTCTATTACTATTACCGACTTCTGTTTCGGTGCTATTGCTCCTGGCGCTTCTATACTATCCATAAGAGCTTGTACCAACAGTGAATTGGATACTTCAAGAGCAACAGCATTTTCGAGATCTCCGGCAGTTTCCAGGCGTGCAGAACTAGTTCCTTCTCCTAGTTCACGGCGAATCATATTGTCTAAAATTTGATCTACCAAATTTGATACGAAACTGGCCTTTTCAGTGCCAAAAAACATTCCTCGTACCAGCAATTCACCAGGATTCATACCAAGAATCTGCGCTAAACTTGGATCCGGTACGAATCCTTCTGCTCTCTCTTCTTCTCCATGTTTCGATGCGTTGCTTGATGACAGTCCCCCGCTCTGAATATCTACATTATCTTCTACTTCTGCCGGCCCCTCTATACTTGACATCAGAGCTTCCAGTAGTAATTGGTTAGACTCCGCAAGACAAGGATCATATCCACCGCTAGCTCCTTCTTCTGATTCCCCATGAACCATATCTTCATGAACTTCCAAAATTTGATTTATTAAACACAACACATCACCAGTTCGTTCGGAGCCGAAAAACATACCTCGCACTAGTGATTCACCAGGACCCATTCCAAGTATTTGTGCTAGATGTGGTTCTAATATGAACCCCACTTCCGAGCTCTGTTCTAGTTCGCTTGAAGATTCATACTCGCCCACACTACCCTGTTCAATGCTATCTTTGGGGCTACTCGGCCCGCTACTTGAGCTACTCAATCTACGTTTCATAATTTACAGATCCCCTGTTTTTTTGTTCTTGTCAATGATATGCACGCAAACACGCAATTTGCTCTAACTACGAAGGATCAAGTGAGTAGATAGTATTTACCAGTACGTGCACAGCTACCTAACCATCCATATCTGTGCACAGCGGCTATCGTGCTGATCTAGCAAAAGATCTTCTTCAACTAGAAATATCTCTAACCAAATACATGTTCAGTTTCTATAATTACAACTACATACTTTGTTTGTATGTCAGATTAGTTTTTTATAGCTTAGCGTAGTTTCCTTAATTGTTTAGATGCAGGCAGACTAAGTAAAATAAAATGCTAGACTGTAATTTATTTGGTATTTGTTCACTGAAACTTCTTGTTAGACCGTTAATGACACTTTGTTTGCAAAATCACTGCCCAAAGATAGAATTATGCGTTGATATGCTATGGCAAATCAATTTATTTTTACCCAACCCTGCTTTAGTATTTGTATCTAAGACCGAATGATTTTACCCGTAATCTAATGAGCATTTTGTTTAAGATCAAGTTCCGTAATTTGCTATCCCTCTCCTTGTGTTTCGTATTTGTGTGGCTACTTAAATGTTGTATTGTATGTTTATTAATTAGTAATTATGGTTTGGGTTTACGTTGTCAATGGATAGTTAAATTTGATCAAGTGATAGACTTTGCACTCTGTTTAGTTGATCAACCATCTAAATATTAGCATTCGATGATACTAATATTGATGATGTTTGCATTGAGTATGGATAGTCTTTTTTGTGATATCTACATTTAGCATAGACATAACATTAACATTAATTTTATTATTTTGTGCTCCTCCTATTTTGATATTTACTCATAGCCATATGTAGGATGGTTTTTGGCTATGGCCGTTTTTATTATTTCTGATATCCCTATTCATGGTTGCTTTTAGTGTTAGTGGCATTTGCAGTTGATGCTAGTCTTATGAGTAATATATATTAATCATGGGAGCTTGTTTTTGAACAAGAAACCGCCAATGGTTTATTATACAAAATAATTTAATAAACATGACAATATTGACATTAAATGTTATATCTGCCGTTATAGACATTGCTTTGTGTTGGTAATTTTAGCCAAAAGCGCCAACATAAATATCCAAACAAGTCAATACAAGAAAAATTAACTGCCCTGGTCACCACTTTATGTCATATAAACATCGATTGAATGGTAGCTATAATAATCTTCTGGTGCTAAAAATTCTACCTGTATGTTTATATCATTATTGCAACTTGCACTCAGTCATATCTACTCCATTTTCATATAACGATTGGTAATGCCAATAACAAGATTCGACCTAACTTTACTATTTGCTAAGACCATTACATGATGATAGTTATAGATAATTCCCATAATCAAGCTAAAATATTTGGTACACCACAGTGAATATTATGCACAAACACTGCTAACAAGTACTAATAATGACGAACATGTAAATACCTCTGGTATCATTGGTAGTGTCTTGTAGGTGAGTGATGTATGCACACTAGTGGTAGAGCTATATAACATAGGCAATAAAAAAAAACCACCATATCACTTGACATAAGTGTAACTACATAGATGCTATCATTAATGCTGTTCCTGCGATGATAGTAGCATCAATGTTATTGATCCTACAAACAAGCATTCCCGATTAAATTATATTAAATACAAATAATCTAAATAGAGGTGATTATGTCCAATAATCGGTAAAGTTGCTTAATATATGTGTCATACATGCTATTGGTAATATTTCCTTCTATGAATTACTTGCCCAACTTATTTCATATACTAATACTAATCTTACATATTGTAATTTCACAGTTAAATTTTTTAGTATTGTAATTACTAGATTGTAAAATGTGTATGGTTGGTGGTATTGTGCATCCTATGTTTTTACATGACATACTAAATTTGTGTATTATGTGTAGTGAGTCCTATGTATGTACAACTGATTGGATTGCATGAATACGGTATCAAAAGAAGAGGTTATATTTAATTGGGATGAAGTTTGTTATGGTAGCGAGTATGATGATGACCAGCCAATAATGTTGTCTGTTTCCACCGAATCTGTTTCCACCGAAGAGGATATCAGCTCACACGCATTATCATCTCTTTCCGAGGTTATTTACAAAATCAAAAATCCGTGTGTGATGAGGGAATCGTTTACAAGCCAGGTAGACAAAGCTAGTGGTGACGGATCGAAAGTACTGTCATCATGCCTAAATTTTAGTCTAGTAATTTTCCTTACTGCTATAGCGCTGTTCGTTATATCCTTTTTGGCACAGGAGATTGGTTTGGAACAATCAAGCTCTGTAGCTACGTGTGGTATTGCTTTAATGTCTGTCGGGGCGTCATTTTTTGCACTTACGATATTGTCAATTTTTTTGCCTGGCTCAGATAAGCTTTTTGAAGCTGCGGAATCTCTACTATTTGGATGAGCACGTTTGTTGATTTATTATCAGAATAGTACGCACTTATTAGTGTACTGAAAGGTACACTAGTCTGTATTTGTTTAATAATTAAGAAAAGAACATCTAGTTTGTTACTAGTCTACTGAATGTATTTTTTAGTTGCTCAACTAATGTTAAATATTAACCAGTGGTAGTTAGGACAAATGTGTTGGAGTACCATCAATCACATAAAATGCGTTCTATTTCTGCGACAAAGTAATACTACACCTTATCCTATTTTAACAACTTTACTGATTTTGCTATGTACATTCATACTATTCCTCATAGTTTATGAAGTTGGTACGTCTATATTGTCGGACAATTCCCAAAAATACTGCACAGTTTATGTGTCATGTATTCCAGTGTTTTTTGCCGCTACCTACACTAACTGCTCTAATACCAGCAATTGTGGCAGTAGGTAGTAGAATAGAAAATTTAATAACTATCATCATCTCTGATTCCAGTTCTAGTTAATATAAATACCTTGTTATCTTGTATATTATAATAAATGCAACGTCGTACGCATAAACGATGCCTCCATAATAGAAATGAAAACAAAAACACAGCGACAAAAACAATTTGTGTATCTAGATACTCAACCATGTCTTACGCAGATTGATTAATAACTACTACGGTAACGACGGTAAATTATGAAATACTACTAGGCCTTTCTTTATAAGCAGTAGAAGTGCCGTTTATACATTATAGGTAGTAATTATTATAGGAAATTATATGTATATGTAGTAAGTACAATCAAATATAAGCCATATATGAAATATATACTATTGCCATAACAGGAGGTAGTACCAATGTATGCTGTAACAAGCAAAGTAATAACTAAAGTAATGATTGAAAGCAATAAACTATTAATCAACGAGGCTAGTAAACTGGCATATATAAAAGATTTTGCACTAATATCAATAGTTATGTATTAGTAGCTATTACTATGTATATTGTTATGGCACCATGTTTGTTCGTGGCGCTTCTTATCATATTTTCATGTATGTCAAAATCAAGCTTTGGTAGTTGTTCCATGTAGGCGGGGTATTTCCAATTGCATCGATAAAATTGACGAGAAAACTAGTATTATGTCATCATAACCAATATAACAAAACCTTATCTTAAATTGTAAGGTTTACACTTAGATATAGCATCATCTGAAACAAGGTCCATTCTGGCTCTATAAAACCAACCATAATGAATTATTTAGAGGAATTATCGTCTGATTTATGTTCTGTCTCTGTTGGGTTAGTATCAGATAACTCTATCTCTTGATGGTAAAATATAGTTACATAGGCTTCGTACAATGAACCAAAATACACGGGAAAGAAGAAGTACGCGCAATAAATCAGATAAAGTAACTGTAAAAATCGTGTAGATACTTGAGCAACTAGAGAAATGAGTACTAAAAGTGGTACCGGCATTAACGCCAGAACGATAGATATCATGGCTTGCAGAGCAAGGGGTTTAATGTTTTTAAATACGGCGTAGCAGGCAAAGAAAATAGCCTTGAGTAGATGGCCGTGTGATGGTGAAATATTTACGTTAGTTAAAAGGCATGTTGTGAGAACGAGTACCTGCTGATAAAAATAACTGACTCCAAAAAACAATGATACTTTGGCGAAAAGCAATAGAAACTGATAAAGCGTTACACCGTCAGAATGATTTTCTATGGTTCTTGCGATACCATAAAACACTAACCACGCCCAGGAACTGGCTATCAAGGTATGAATGAGGCCCAGATAGCTCATTTTATCACCAGAAGACTTGAAGTACTGAATAAATAAGCTTAAATTCACCGTAAACGGCTTGGGAGATGTCATGCGTGCGTATGAAATGATAAACAAAATGGCATAAAAAGGCTGGAGAAACAAAATCAAAAACGGACCTATTATAGGGGTAATAGATATGAAAAAGAAAAAAAAGCAAAAGAAAACAGAGGCACTCAACCAAAAATTATTGAATACTTTCCAAACATAAAATCCCCTAATAAACCACAATATGCCAGTAGCTAAGGTACAAGCACGAACGTGGAGTGACACTTTTTTCAAAAGAAACCCCTTGCTAACAGTAGTCCATGAAGATCATTCCAAGAGCCAACAACAAATAACATGGAAGCCTACGACAAAAGAAATTGACGCCCAACGAAAGAACTAGGATACTCTGAGACCTCAAGCCAAAAAATTGAACCCCTCAAAACAATATTACAATCTTGATACGGATCCTTCTGTTTGTACACTAAGATCTCAAAAATCTCATCAAGTGCCCCCAAAAACCTTGGTATGGCTGTGAGTACCTGAGTACATTGCAAGAATGCTAACCTTCTTATCCTGCAGTGTTCGAAATTAAGAATCTTCATATAAAAAATGTTGTTTTGGCAATAAGTACATATACAAAACCCAAAAAAACATATTACAGCTTAACAAAGAATCGTTATAGTGAGCGCCCATGTTTGTTGTCTCCATAATACCAGGTCCACCGACGGTTATAGCGGTAATTCCATTTTCTGAGAAATTACACTCTATCCAAGAAGTCACACCTTATGCTACAAGGGATTGCTTATGAAATATGTGCTCCTTGGGAATACTTGCTCCTCTCAAAATAGCCACTGCTTAATTAATTTACCCAAAATAAGGTGCGTTATTCTCTAATTTTTGCATAATATATGTGACAAACCAATTCCCTGGGATACTATGTTTGTATGGCGTATGTTTATTATCATCGATATCTCTTATGATCTTCCTTTTTGAAATATAGGCACCTTTATTATGAAGAAAAAAGTTCTAATTATTGACATTTTCTCTCATTTACACCGTGCCTACCATGCACTACCAGACCTAAGAACACCTGACAATATGCCCACTGGTGCTATATACGGCGTACTTAAAATGTTAAATCATTTACGTGAGCACTATCCAGCAGATTGTGGGGTATGTGTGTTTGACTCTCCAGGGGAAAATTTTCGTCACAAGATTTATAAGGACTATAAGGCCAACCGTGGTAAACCAGATGACGATTTTATAATACAGATTGAACCATTAATCGAATGTATCAAGGCTAATGGGTGGAGCTATCTGCGAATAAATGGAGTAGAAGCAGATGATATAATAGGCACTATATCGACTCAATTCTCACAAATTGGGTACCGGTGTTTAATTTCAACTGGAGATAAAGATCTAGCTCAGTTGGTAGATGAGAATATAATCCTCATCAACGGTGAATATGTTGATATTGATATTGATGGTGTTTATAAAAAATTTGGAGTTTGGCCACACCAAATTGTTGACTACCTGAGCTTAGTTGGTGATACATCAGACAACATACCAGGAGTGTACAAGGTAGGGCCTAAAACAGCTCAAAAATGGATAAGTCAGTACGAAAGTGTTGATGAGATTATAAATCAAAAAGATACATTCAAAGGTGTAATAGGAAACAACCTAAGGGCATCAATTGATCAGCTAAAAACAAATCGACAATTAATCACTGTTTTAAAGGACGTTGACTTAGATTTTGACATTAGCTACTTTACTTTTAAAGAGCCAGATATAGGAAAATTAAGAGATATTTATACGGAGCTTAATTTTTCTTCTTGGCTCAAAAAGCTTCCTGGCTACTCTCAGGAACATGAAGTTAGATTTAACGCAGAGTATACCGATAAAGAAAAAGACATATTATTCATATTAGTAAATAAAAACAAAGGTGAAGATTGGATAAGTTTGACATATGAGGGTTCAGGAATAGATGGACTTCAAAAGAAGGAGAATGTGTCGACAGCAGAACTTAAGTCAATAGTGTCAGGACAAAAGCGTATAGTTACTTGTTCTGCAAAGGATTTGTTCCATTTGATTAATACAGATCTGCATAACGAATCGGTAGTTGATGATGTTTCTCTTATATCATATGTTTTGGCTTCTCATAAAAAGCACAGTTTAGAAAACTTACTAGAATCAATGCAATATGAAAATTGTTCATCGGACATAAATACAAATCATCTTAGATATGTGTGGAGAGATTTACAGAAACAATTACACAATAATCATTCACAAGAAAACTTATATACTGATATTGAACTACCAGTACAAAGGTGTCTTTTTGCCATGGAAAAACAAGGGGTACTAATTGACACTGAATACTTGTTAGAACAGGGGAAGACATTTGATCATCAAATAAAGGAACTTACTAACAGCATATATCTTTTGGCTGGAGACAGATTTAATATATTATCAACTCTACAGTTACAGGAAGTACTGTTTGACAAATTAAATCTTCCGGTACTAAAAAAAACTCCCAAAGGTGCACCTTCTACTGATGAAGAAGTGCTTCACCAGTTAGCGGAGCATCATGAAATTGCCGTTAATTTGATAACGTTTAGAATGCTTAGTAAATTGAAGTCTACGTATGTGGATGGGCTATTATCCAAGGTACATGAAAAAACTAGTCGCATTCATACTACCTATTGTCAAACTACAACTGTAACAGGTCGTTTGAGTAGTATAGAGCCTAATCTACAGAACATACCTATACGTAATATGGAAGGCAAACTTATAAGAAAGGCATTTATAGCCCCCGAAGGGCATTTGTTACTATCAGCAGATTATTCGCAGATAGAACTAAGATTGTTAGCACATTTATCGCAAGATAAAAATCTTTGTCAAGCATTACATAGCAATAAAGATATACATTGTGCTACTGCGGCAGAAGTACTTGGTAAGGATATAAAAAGCGTTACTGATGAGGAACGAAGATGGGCGAAAACTATTAACTTTGGTCTTATGTACGGTATGTCTGCGTTTAGTTTAGCCAAACAACTTGGCATACCACAGCAGAATGCTCGGTTTTTTATTGATCGTTATTTCGAACGTTACACGCAAGTAGCACACTTTATGTCAAAAATTAGAGAATTTGCACACAGAGAAGGGTATGTTGAAACCATAATGGGCAGACGTATATGGATTTCTGACATAAATTCCAAAAACGTACACTTAAAAACTGCTGCTGAGCGTACTGCTATAAATGGACCTATGCAAGGCAGTGCAGCAGATCTTATAAAGGTGGCCATGGTTAACTTGCACAACAGGTTAGCTGAGACAAATCTAGAAAGCACAATAATAATGCAGGTGCATGACGAATTGGTTTTAGAGGTACCTGAGTATGAGCTGGAAAAGGTATCCCAATTAGTACACGATACGATGGAGTCAGCTATAAAACTTTATGTTCCACTAGAAGTAACTATTTCTACGGGCAAAAACTGGGAATCAGCTCATTAGACCACTGTAAATCCGTCTTAACCAGGTGCTGTTGCGAAAGTGAATGTAACATATCCTTAACATATCCGTGCCCGGTAATATGTATATTTCCAGCAATTTCCAACAGTGGGACCAAAACGAAAGCCCGCTCTGAGATTTTGCAATGAGGAACGGTAAATGATCCCTCACTGTAAGGCATATATCCATAAATTATTACATCTATATCCAAAGTACGTGGACCATATCTGATATTATGCTGCCTTCTCCTGCCTAACAAGTTTTCAATCATCAAAACAGCACGGCCAAGATCCGATAAGGAATAAGTCGTCTTAATTAAAAAAACGGCATTTAAAAAGTTAGGTTGCCAAACATTTATACACGGGACACTATCATATATAGATGACTTCTTTATAATACTAATCCTGTGATCACATTCCAGCAAGTTGGCTGCATAGCTAAGGTAGCATTCCCGTTGACCTTGATTACTTCCCACAGAAAGGTAAGCATCCATAACTACCCCATATCTCTCTAAGTTTAAGATACTACACTACCTTAAGATACTGCGCTAATGATCTTTAATTTATATAGACAAGAGTGGAATAATTTATACTGATACCAAATAACAATAAATTTGTGCACGTACTATTTTAACTTTGATTTTTTCATTAATATTGTTATAACCGCCGTGAGAACTTGAGTAACGAGATCCCTGCTTGCATAACATGTATATTATTGCAAGTCATGTAAAGTAAAGTTAGGCAAAACATTGCTAAGTATTGCAAATACTATAGCAACTAATTGATCAATTTTACAAAGACTTTAACGGGGTGATATGTGTACAATTAACCTGTAGGTAGAGTTAGTATTAGCTTCATGTGTTCTGAATGAAACATATAAGAACGTAGTGCAGGAATAGTAGACTCGAGTTTAGACCGGTTCTTCGTACTGACCATGTGAAAATAGGAGCAAAGGAGGTTGCAGCTGGCGTGATATCTGCACATCAACAATTAATTAATAATGTTAGTTAAGCCGCGCTGAAAGGCCGCGCTGAAAGTTAACAATCTTGTATCTTTATCACTTCAGTGGGAGGTAGGTCTATGAATGGAGTAGTTTCTGAATTGGATAATGAATCTGGAGTAGGATAAGTATTGTATATTGTCGATATATCTGTTTTATGTTCAAACAGAAATTGTTGTTATATCATTCTAAATGCAACATGAAACAATTATCACATAAACCTACAAATGTACACAAGGAAATATCAAATAAAATAAATTACAGATTTCCATACTATGTATTATATTGTATTTTTTCAATACGTGCGTGGAGTGTGTTTTTTCTTAGCATAGATGTGTGTATTCTTTAAGAGCATATTAGGTTAAAGAACCTAAAGAACCAGGGTTGATGTTAATTGCAGAGGGGTTTGTTTACAACGTGTGACCAATAGACTAAAAATGAGAACCATGTAAGTTTAAGGACTATCCTAGTGAAACGAAAATTGAGTAGTATGGGTACTGAACCAAGTAGCCCCGATGGTTTCGGTGGGCAAGATGGTGTATATGAGCTGATGCAGTCATCAAGTGGATGTGCATTAGGACAGGTCACGGGATCTTCTGAGACAGCGGGAGGGTTTGAATTAGATCCGGGTTTAGGGTCCATGCTTGTAATGGAGCCTGGTGTAGCGCTAATGCGGGGCATGTTTTACAACACTTTGCAAGTTCGTACTGTATTGGAGTTGGTAGGTCAAGTTTTAGCAATCAATGAAGATTTACTTAGAGAAGTAGGAGAGGGAACTGGTGGAGGTTTGTGTGATCTTATTGAATCTAACCAGCTATTGCTAGGGGCCCTGATAGGTAGCATAGAACCATTGGAAGAAGCAACGGAAGGTGTGGGCTTACAAGAGGAGGAACAATCGTCAAGCGTCACAGGATTATCTGGGGAAGTAGAGGGGTTCATATTGGAGCCGCATTTAGCACAAATGATTGGAATGGAGCCTGGCGCAGAGTTGGTGCGGGGTATGTTTCACAACACTGCACAAGTTGGTGCTGTATTGGAATTGATAAGTCAAGTTTTATCAATAAATGAAGATCTAATAGGGGAAGCGGGAGATGGAGCTAGCAGTGGTTCGTATGATAATTCTCTTGTTGAATCTAACAACATGTTGTTAGAGGCCCTGATGGGTAGCATAGAATCACCAGTGGAAGGAGTAGCAGAAGAGGCAGAAGAACCAAAAGGTGTTTTTAATGCCATTAAAAATACAGAAAACCCCTTGGGTTGAATATTACTTGGAGGATTGTACAGTACTCCAGAACTTGTGAAAAGAAAGAATTAGAAAAGCACTATTGTGTACAATGATGGGCAATTGGGATATGTTAGAAGCATCTGTTGTGCTTGGTTGGTGGTACAAGTACAACTGGGAAGTAATTTGCTAGAACTAAGGTGTTAGTTTGCTAGAACACAGGGTGTTTTAGTCTCCAATATGAAGGACGTGCTGGTATTTTTATTTAGTAGATTTGGTACCTTTGTCTGAAAGTAAGAGTAAAGAGAAACGGCTAAGGGAGTTGATATCTGTTTTTGTCAACAAATCTTTCCTAAACTTATAGTAGAGTCCTCTACCTCACATTATTTAGACGATGCCTAGTCTTCAACTATTACTTGCTTTGGTATTTTCTTCAAAATTAATGAAAGGAGATAATTCTTGTGTAAACTTGTGTACAAAAGTGAGTTTATTTAAATAAAGTTGCTGTATTTGTCAAGTATTTTTGAATACTGTGCATGTTGGTGGTCCCTTCAGTTCTTTCGAATTATTATCAAGCATGCTACCCGCCCCTTCTGTAATGCTAGTGTCAACTGTAAACCTTATAAAGGCAATATCTGCGCAATAAAATCTCGAAGAAGGAAGATAGTTATAGTTAGCGTATCAATTCTGTATAAATTATTTATATTTGGCTATGATTAGGTGGCAATAGGGTCACTGGCGTGAGGTAGATGATATTATCAGTACTAGAGTGGAATTATGTCTGCTGTGGTATTGGCACGTAAGCAACTGTTTATGCTTGATTGTACCACCATTGATAGCTATCTATTAGTTTCCTTGCTTAGTTTAGACGTCGACGGAGTACTACGTTATAAAGCTGTGTACGTTGATAATGGGCATAAAAACTGATATTCATTGAGAAGTGAATAGTTTAAGTAAATAAGTATTTTTCAGTTACCAGGGAGGATTAGATAAAAATAAAATCGGCTTACGGCTTACTACTGTAATGGTAATTAGTACTCAGTTTGTTCTAAACAATTTACTTTAAAGGTATTAAAGATACCCATAAATAAGAGGTAAATTACAGTTTTTTTGACTTCTCCTCAATTAATTAAATTTTAAAAACTCTTAAGACTACGTCAATTGATGAAAAACAACTGCTGCAACCACCAGTAAGAGGGGGAGGCGTAATGTTAGCAATGGTATGAAATTGATAAGGGATGATACTAGTTGAGGAAATTTTTTATTAACTCAACGTGTTGAGTGTTTTTATTTGGATTGTGTTCGGTTATATGCGGGTAATTAAGATAAAGTTATGTCCTATGGTTGATTATTTTATGTGTGAGTGGTTGTGAGTTTTTTGCAGGGTGCGATGTACGTTTGTCATTTAAGTAATGCTATATACAAATAATCAATCCTGATGCTAGTACTATTGTGACACTTGTGCGCAGTACGTGAGGTCAATTACAAGAATAAGGCTCTGTACTTATGAAAAGAAAATTAAGCAGTGTGAGTGGGTCAAATAGTCCGCAAGATAGTGATGGACAGGATGATGTAAGTGAGCAGGATCAACGACCACTATCCTCACTGGAGCAGAGATTAGGATCCTTCGGTGGTGAGGTGCGGTTGGAGCCTAATTTAGAACTAATGACGGAAATGAGACCTGGCGGCCTTTTATCACGGGGTATGTTTTTGGGCACCCAACAAGCTGGTGTTGAGTCGGATTTAGTAGTTCAACCTTCAGAAGTTAAAGAAGATGTATTGCAAACCCAAAGTCCAGGGGAAGGGACTAGTCTCAGTGCCACGGCCCAAATAGGAACTGCCGATGACCGCGGTGATTTTTCTGTTACTGTGGAAAATAAATCAGAGTTTTTACAAGTTTTGACAAGTAGCGTAGAGCCACTGATTACAGTAGAAATGGGAGAATTAGCACAAGAATTAACGGAAAATTTAGTAAAAGAAGAATTAGTAGAAGGGGTAAAAGAAGTAATAGCAGAATCAATAGAGGACATAATAGCAGAAGATG
This sequence comes from Candidatus Ichthyocystis sparus, assembly GCF_900078745.1. Classification (GTDB taxonomy): domain Bacteria; phylum Pseudomonadota; class Gammaproteobacteria; order Burkholderiales; family 2013Ark19i; genus Ichthyocystis; species Ichthyocystis sparus. The sequence continues at coordinate 64,790 of NZ_FKII01000080.1, forward strand.
TAAGGGCGGAGGAGCTAGAAGAATTAGCACAAGAATTAACGGAAAATTTAGTAGAAGAAGAATTAGTGGAAGAGATGGAAGAAGTAATATTGGAATCAATAGAGAATGTAATAGCAGAAAAGTTAAGGGAGGAGGAACTAGAAGAATTGGCACAAGAATTAACGGAAAATTTAGTAGAAAAAGGGCTAGTAGAAGGGGTGAAAGAAGTAATAGCAGAATCAATAGAGGACATAATAGCAGAAGATGTAAGGGCTGAGGAGCTAGAAGAATTAGCACAAGAATTAACGAAAAATTTAGTAGAAGAAGAATTAGTGGAAGAGATGGAAGAAGTAATAGCGGAACTAATAGAGGATATAATAGCAGAAGTATCTGTGGAGGAGGAAATTGAGGGACTACTAGCAGCAGTAATAGAGTCAATACCTGAAGAAAAAATTGAAGAGTTAGTAGAAGAAGTAGTAGGAGTATTAGCATCAGAAACAGTATCAGGAGAGGTGGATGAGTTAGCAGAATCATTAGTAGAAGTGGTAGAAGAGGTAGTAATAGAAGGGTTGGTAGAAGAAGTATTAGCAGAGGCATTAACAGAAATTCAAGACTTCGCAAAATCAGTAACAGGAATGATAGAGGAACTAATAGAAAGAGAGGGTACAGTGGAGGCAGGAGTAGTAGCAGTATCAGCAGAAATAGAAGGAGTCCTGGGAGGTATAGTTGTAGAAGACATAGTAAAAGTAGTAGTAGTAGAATTAGTGTCGGAATTAATGGAAGAAGGAGCGTTAGCGGGAGAAATGTTGGAATTAGGGGAGGTAGTAGTAGAAGAAAAAAGTGGGGAAAAAGAATTAGAGGGGATAATAGAAGATGTTATGGCAATGGAAGAAGCAGCAGTAGATGGAAGGGGGGTAAGTACAATGCTAGAAGGTATACAGGCGCCAAATAGCACGGATTCGCATGCTTTAGTAGATAGTCCATCGTCTTTAGTGATAATGAGTGCGGTTATGCCAGCAGGGGATTATGCTATGCCATCAACTTCAGCAGGACGAGGTGTTGGACATAGGGTAGAAGGACTCATCAGGCCTGATATATTGGAAGCAATACAAAGATCTTTAGCAGGTGAAGACTCGGATAGTAATTAGATGATGATGTTTATATGATATGGGATAGCGTGTCGTTGTTCAATTTTTACTGGCGCTGGTTACTTTGGTATTTTTATTATAATGCCCAAGTTAGGAGATGCTTGCCTGCAAGTACATTATTAAAACGTAGTGTAATTGCAATTATTTCAAGTAGAGTATGGTGTTGGTTCCTTTTTATTCAAAACGATGCATGTGGCCAGTCTGTTAATAGAGATCAGTTCTTTTTGCGAGGATTGTAAAATAAATGTATGTATAAACAATAAATTCATAGTAGCAGCCAGCAGCAACTCTAATGTCATCTGTGCTGAAGGAAAAGGGGGTAATCAGGGAAGGAGGTGATTAGCATGATTGATGTTATGTGTACCCTGTAGTTGGCGCAGTCGGATTATGTATATACACTTGTAATACGTGAATTGATCTGTATTGGCGGCTATTGTCTTTTAATCTTTGGGCTATAAATTAACAATAAAGTTTGTTGCTTGGAAAGATTAATTGTCTATTGATGTGTCCCCAAACTAAAATCATAATCATTAATGAATGGCATTGAATTTTGCGTAGTTGCACAACAAAATGTACAGATAGTAAATGATAAACATTATCCTGAAGCAAATATGCGGATTTAGGGTACAGTCACTAAATTTTTTCTACGGAGTAAAATAATTCAAAAACAACAAAACAATTTTCTACAGCCGTATGTATCTTTCACTTAAGAGGTAATTATTATTTTTTTCTAACCCGCATCTATCAAAATAATTCCACCCAGGAATTTAAAGTGTAAATGTATAAGTATCAAATAAACTACGACTTCGTGTTTTATTTTTCCTAATTTAATTTGAAAAAAATTGAGTAAAATACATATCATCGTAACAGGATCACGTAGTGAGAAAGTGTTATTTTGGGTTGAATTATAGGCTTTATCAACTCAGCATGCTGAATATATCTGGTTAGATACATATTGTAGATGCCATTTATTATGGTAATTAGTGGATTTTTGGGTTGTGTATGTGAGTTGATTTATGTTAATCGTGTAGGGTCCTGTTCATGGCGCGTAATGTTATCAATAGAAAAAAACAAAAAATGAGGGCCTGTATTCATGGAACTTAAATTAAGTGTTGCAGGCGGTACATGAAATGTCCTGAAGAATGATGATTGAATATGTTAAGCGGATACACGAGGTGCACACTTGCTAAGTGTACTAAAGCACAGTGCAGTATTTCATGAGGTGTTGATGTTGTAGCCGCGCTCGGTGTCAGCAGAGTTGGTAACTCAACCTAGTGCACTGGTTTAACATAGTAATCTCCTACATACCGGAACATATTCAACGAGGAGAGTTTAATGTTACATATAGACACAGATACACAGATAAAGGTTTTGCCTTGGATATTGATCAGTAATCATGTAAATATAGTTTGTAATAACTGAACCTAATGTATAGGGGTGTAATATTAGTTGAAGTTATTATTTAAAGTAGAGTTTATACTGATATAGAATTCCAAACGTACTCGCTTGGGTGCGGCCTGTATCTAATTCTTAGCCTAATGTTATAGATGGCGATACTGATTGGAAGATGGCTTTTTACTGGTTCAGAGTGTTAAGTGTATTCGATTATGTGTAGGTTTGCACCTCCATGTATATTTACACCTAACTGTTGGATGCTGTGTTTTTTCTGTAGTTGACAAAGTTACTTTTTTGCATGTGCTTTGGCCTACGTATTCTTGTCGAGAGTATTTTTCACCAGATTAGATGTCGCGTGTTATAAAAGGAAGGTAAAAAACAAGCTTGAATATTAACTATAGACTGAGACTTATCTGCGGCATGTATTGTTAACAGAAGAGAAAAAACAAGAAAATAGGGACTCTTACTGATGAAGAGGAAATTAAGTAGCTCGAGCAATGAAGCAAATAGTCCTGAGGTTGGCTATGTTCAAGGTTGTTTAGGTGAACAGGAACAATCGTCAAGTGTATTAGAATTAGAACAAAGTACAGGATCTGCTGAGGTTGGAGGATTTCTATTAGCACCTCATTTATCACAGGCGTTGGGGATGCATCCTAGTGAAATGTTATTTCGAAGTATGTTTTATGGCACTCCACAGGCTTCTCGCATATCAGATTTGATAACTGAACTTTTAATCGAACATGAAGATCTGCTTTGCCGTGTAATGGGAGAGGGGACTGGTTCTATCCTACTTGGTGGCGGCGCTTGTTCTATTGCCCTTGTAGACTCTAGCGCAGCAACGATACAGGCGTTGATAGATAGTATAGAAGCACCTCTATCTGTGGTAGTACCGTCAGAAGCAGTAGAAGGTGTAGGTACTGTTACGAATGGGCAAGCACTAGGTGTACCAGAGGTAGTGGCAGTAGCAGGTGTGGGTGATGCTACGTATGAGCAAGCAACAAGCGCGCCGGAACAGAGTAATAGATATTCTTGTGTAGGGTTTGTGTTGCCACCAGATTTAGCACTAAAGCTGGGAATGTATCCTGGTCAGGTGTTATGTCGAAGTATGTTTTATGATACTCCACAGTCTGATATTGTTTTGGACGTAGTAGGTCAAATTTCAGAAGCTCAGGAATGTTTATTGCGTGATCAAGAACTAGAAAGATCTGGTGTTGTTGACCAGGTGAGTAGAGTTGGTTACGGAAATACTGATGCTCTTATAGCAGCTAACGAGGAGTTGTTGCAAGCTTTGATGGATAGCATCGAATCACCTTTACTTACGGCAGTACCGCCGGTGATAGCAGTGAGTAGTTCGAGTGAGGAGATGTCAGATGAAGTGGAGAGAGATAGATCGATAGAGGTAGAGAACGAGAGGGTATTGGAAATAGCAAGGGAAGAAATGGCGGAGATGGAGAGGGAAAGATTGAGAGTGATAGCAGAGATAGAGGCGAGAAAAAGAGAGAAAGATCATGTGAAAGTGGAAAATGTAGAGAGGGAGATACAGGGAAGGATAGATGCGAGAGAAGAGAGAGCTAGAAGAGTTGAGATAGATGTTCAGGAAAGGAGGGAAGCGAGGGAAGCTAGGGAAGCGAAAGCTAGAAGGATAGAGCAAGAGATGAGAGGGGAAGATATAGAAGAGGAAAGAGAACTAGTTAGTAGGTTAGAGGAAGAGCTAGCGAAAGCAAGAGCTGAAAGATTAGCAAGAGCCGAGATAGCATTAAGGGCGGAACAGGAGGCTAAAGCAGAGAAAGAGAGAGAGAAAGAGAGAGAGAGAGAGAGAAAGAAAGCAGAGAAAGAGAAAGAGAAAGTAGAGAAAGCAGAGAGGAAGAAAGAGAAAGAGAGGGAAAAAGCAGAGAAGGAGAGAGAAAAAGAGAGAAAGAAAGCAGAGAAAGAGAGAGAAAAAGAGAGAAAGAAAGCAGAGAAGGAGAGAGAGAGCAGAGAAAGAGCAGAGAGGGAGGAGGCGTAAAGAATGAGGGTGCTAGCGTGAGAGGAGTGGAATAATGGGAGAAGAACTATCAGAAGAAAGAGATACTAAGAGCCATAGAGCGAGCGAGATCGTTATTAGAAATAGTTAGGATAAGGAGTAGCGGAAGAAGAGATAGTAAATTGAAGATTGGCTATGGAAATGATGGAGTACTATAGGAGTAATGGTAATAATAAATAAAAGAACAAGGATTTTGCTGTTATTGAGTAAGGTATGTGAATCAAGTAGTCAGTTGTGAAATAGCAATATACAGGTGGTTGTGTCCAATTAGCGCTACATTTTACGATGGTACTATGATGAAGTACACAATCATGAAACAAGGTTGAAATTGAGTGCGCAAACTTAGCTCTGGTGCTGATATAAAACTAGCAAAGCGTTTGTTTAAAGTTAGCTTTAGCAGAGCAAATTTCTGTGTGCTCAGGAGATCTTAATACATTATGCTGTAGCATAAAATAAAACCTCCGTCTCTAGTTTTAATCGCATGTAGGACAGGTGATACATGGAGATGGTTAGTATGGTGATAAGTATAAAAGTATAAGCAAAAAACAGGTAAAAAGAGTACTTGTAGGGTTGGAAATAATATCAATACTGGGGTTAATAGAACGATGGTCTGTCTACATCAGATTGCCAGCAAGAGGACTGGGCACAAATTTCATGAATGATATGTTTCCTGGGCAATAGGTAGGTGATCGTGCAATATTAATGGCGGGAGTTTTAGAAGTAGTGGTTAATGTGTTTAATAAAAACACAGGCAAGTAAATAGATTATGTACTTGCGATTGAGGATAGGCGAGTAAAACACACAAAATGTTTTCGGTGCGATTTCGGGTCGGTGTGTACCTCATTAAGAGGTGTATCGGTTTAACAATAATTTACTCATGTAACGATCTAGCAACGAAACGGTATAGTAGAACGTCGCATGTAAGTACAGGTAGTGTGGATAAAAGATTTGTTTAGATAAACAGTTAGAGCAAGGTTCAAGGCCAATTTATGGAGAACCTCTGTTGTCTGGTGTTGGTACTACAGAAAATATAAAAGCAGGAATTATATTGAGGATGTACTACGGGCATAAAGATGATTAATTTGAGAAAATTATAACTTCAATTTATGTATAGGAATAAGCGAAGGGCACAAGAGAAGTACACAGCTGAAAGCAAGGCTAGAGAGCCACTGGACAATGGTTAAAACTTTTACGTGCAGCACCATTATTGGTTAAGAAGCATTTCACCTTGATTGTTCTCGTTACTTATTGTGAGACTAAAGGACATTTATATTAGTGTGGTAAAAGTAAATGCAAATATTTGAAAAATTACAGCATCACTTACAAATGTAATGAACGCAGAAAATCTATTCTGAAGTAAAAAAAGGTAAGGGTTACAAAAACAAAAACTTTGGTTTTTTGGTGGTAATAGATTCGACATGGTAAGCGGCACTACTTCATGTATCGTAAACTGATATCAAATTTTTTTACACTAAGTGCTCCGGGCACTATTCTGCTTGTACTGACAGTGATACTTGAGTCACTGTCTATTCTAGTACTTTCGTCATATTGCGTAAACTGGTTAATTCCTATCCTATAGCGACAAGTACATTATTAAAATAATATTGTTGAGTCTGTTAAATTGTTTAAATACGTTACAAAATTTGTACCTTCTTACTCAAATACAAGTCAAGAATCCGGGGAAGAAGTATGTACATAACCGGCAATTATTCAGTCTAGTAGTGGTAAGTAGCAGCGAATGGCAAATTTGAGAATCATTAAATTTAATATTAATGAATGATGTGTCTACTCTAGTATCAGCACTGCTGCAGCAATTACCTATGATCAATTAAATGTATAGTCATTAAGTATTATTAAACACTTGTGTCTTGAATAAGGCAGTCTGTTGCTTGGTAATGTTTAATTATTTACTAATAATCCAAGATAAATTGGACCACACAAATATTAACTAATTACTTTCTACTGAGATTGGTTGCCCAACAAAATTATAGGATGATCAAAGAATTGTTATCAATCTGAATTGACTGGTTCCAATGATAAGCCAGATACTAATTTATAAGTATGAACAATATTTTTGTCCAGAAAAGGTAAAATTAATTTTCTGTAGAGCTAATTTTCTATGACCATGTTAAGTTCATTCATAATTTTTAGGTGGAGGCTACTCATTTATCGAAATAATTACATTATGAATCTTCAGTCATGCACACAAAGGTATCGAATAAGTTACTATTTTTGCATCGTATTTTTTCTTTGTTAATTAGATTTAGAAAAATTATGTAAGCTATGATAATTGATAAGGGTACTTAGTTTGGCTGCTATCAGTAGTCCTACGAATTTTGATGTGTGGAGATATAGCACCAATTGAAGGTGAGCTTCTACTAACTCGACATGGTAGTTATTTGCCTAGATGTAGTTAAATTTAACTTGTAGGTGCTATGTGTATGCAATTGACAATTTAGGTTAAAAAGACAAGCTTGATACTAGTTGTGGATAGATTTGTATAAACAATCTGATATCAGTAGAAAAAACAATAGTATGGGTACTAAGAATATAGGGACTGTATACTAATGGAATGGAAGTTAAGTAGCACAAGTAATGAAGAAATTAATCCCGAAGAGGGTGGCTGCAGGCAAGGTGTTGTGGATGAGCAGGCGCAACAATCAAGTGCGTTAGCGTTAGAACAGAGTACAGGATCTGCTGAGGCGGGAGGGTTCCCATTAGCGCCGAGTTTAGCACAATCGTTGGGTATGAAACCTGGTGAAATGCTATTTCGAAGTATGTTTTATGGTTCCCCACAGGCTTCTTATATATCAGATTTAGCAGCTCAACTTTTAAACGAGCAGGAAGAACTAGTTCGTCATGAACTAGGAGAGGGGACTAGTTCTGCCGTCCGATCTAGTGATGGTGGCTATAATCTTGCCCTTATGGCCTCTAATGAGGCAACAATACGAGCGCTGATGGATAGTATAGAAGCGCCTCCATTTGCAGTAGTACCGGCAGAAGAAGTAGAGGTTGTAGATACTACTACGAATCTGCAATTATTAGGTGCACCAAATGCAATGGTAGCAGAAGGGATGGATGTTACGCATTGTCAAGCGTTAGTTACACCAGATGCAGCGGCAGTAGAAGGTATGGATACTATGTATTGGCAAGCGCCAGTTGTACCTGAGTTGATGGCAGTAGAAGGTGTGGGTGCTGCTGCGTATTGGCAAGCGCCAGGTGAACCAGATGTAGTGGCAGTGGAAGGTATGGATACTATGTATTGGCCAGCTCCAGGTGCACCAGAGTTGTTGGCAATGGAAGGTGCTGATGCTACGTATTGTCAAGCTCCAGGGTTACCAGATGCAATGTTAGTAGAGGGTGTGGGTATTACTCATGGGCAAGTGGCAAGCTCTACAGAACAGAGCAATAGAGATTCTGATGTAGGGTTAATGTTGGCACCAGATTTAGCACAATCTCTGGGAATGCAGCCTGGTCAGTTGCTACGTCGAGGTATGTTTTATGGTACTCCGCAGTCTGAAATTGTTTTAAGCATAGTAAGTCAACTTTCAGCAGTTAGAGAAGATTTGTTGCTCCATCAAGAACTGGAAAGATCTGGTATTGCAACCCAAGGATCAATTGCCCTTGGTTGTGAAGATATAGATTCTCTTTTAGCAACTAATGAAGAATTATTGAAAGCTCTGATGGATAGCATAGAAGCACCTGTAGTTACAGTAATGGCAGAGTCAGAAGAGTTGCTAAAAGAATTGGAGACTAAAATGGCGGATGTCAGTGAACAAAAAACGATGAAGAAATTGTTAGGGTCGTGCCAAACGACTAAGCAAGAAATGATGAAGGTATCGAGATTGCTATCTGTAGCTAAATCAAGAACATTGCCTATAATTAAAGAAGTGAAAGATGGTACAAGATTTGTGGTATCTGATTTGCCGATATTGGTCGAAGCAAAGAGTAAAAGTAGTAAGAGCGAGCTGTGTGTAGAGATAGTTAAAGCGCTAGAGAAAGTGAGAGCGGTGGAAGAGGAAATGAAGTCAAAGAGAATGAGTAAACTAGAAGAGGTAGAAAGAGCAAGGAAGGAAAAATTAGAGAAAAAACAGAATATGGAGAAAATGAAATTGCAGAAGAAAATAGAAGCACAGTTAGCGAAAGGTCGAAAACAGGAAGAAAGAAAGGCTAAAGAAGAGGCTAAAGAGCAAGCAAAACAGGAAGAGAATGCGGCAAAAGAGAAACTGAAAGCGGAAAGAAAGAGATTAGAAGAAGAAAGAGAGAAATCAAGTAGGGAGAGAGAGCGATTGAAAAAGGAAAGAATGGAAGAGAAAAGGAGAGAAAGTCAAAGGAAAGCTGAGAAGTATAAAGCAAAATTGGAAGAGAGAATGGATAGAATATTGGCGGAACAAGAAGAGAGGAAAAAGAAAGCAAGAAATAAGGAGGCAAAGGCAAGGGCAGTACTAGAGGGGAAAGCGGCGAAAATGTTAGCGGAACAACAAAGGATGGAAGAAAAAACGAGAAATAAGGAGGAAAAAGCGAGGTTAGCCCTAGAAAAGAGAGCAGCTAAAGAAAGATCAAGGAAGGAGGAGAAGGAGACAAAAGTAAGGTCCCTAGAGGAGGAAGAGAGAGCAGCAAGAATGAGAGAAGAGGAGAGAGAAAGGTTGGTAGAAATAAAGATTATAGAGCTAGAGCTAGAACTAGAGGAAGCTGTGAGACTAGAGAGATCTAGAGAGGTGGGAGAGAGGGCAATAACAGCAAGCATGGAGGAGCTAGAGTTAGAACTAGGTGGTGTGAGAGCACAAGAACGAAATTTAGGTCTAGAATTAGACGTAGTGAGGGCACACGTGATGAATTTAGATAGAGGGATATGGGCAGTTGGAGTGATATCGGAGGCAACCTCAGCAGAGATAGAGGCAAAGAGAGATAGACTGAAAGAGCTCAATAGAGATAGAGCTCTAGCAAGAGTGAGAGAGTTAGAGCTGAGGATAGGGTTATCTAGGGCAAGATTAAGGGCGAGAGGACTAGTTCTAGCGTTAGAGAAATTGAAAGTTGTAGAGCAAGATCAGAATTAGGGATAATAGAAGTGTGAATGGGAAGAAAGGGTATATGTGATAGATGTAATATAAGGGGAGCGGTAGTAGAAGAAGTATTAAACACTTAGTGAGGATGAGTCTTGGGTGCATCTTTACTGTAATGCTGTACCAAATCAAGTATAAATAGCAAGTCCTCTGCTCTCATGATACAAGTAATTAAGTGATTTATGTAAACCAAGTAGTATGTCGTAGAATGATGGTAGACAGTTAGTTGAATCTAAGGTCAATGTATTTTCTTGTAGTACTCGGGCGGAGCACATAGTCCTTAGGTATGGTTGTAGCTGAGTGTAAATTTATCTCTAATGCTAAGGATGTGTTCTGGTAAAGTAGCGTAGGAATTGGCTTCAGTAGAGCAAGTTTTCAGACGGGACGGAATGGTGATGTGTTTAATAGAATCGGCAAGGAAGTAGATTACGTACTTGCGATTGATGTTAGGCAGATAAAATATCAAAGTGTTGTTTAGTACAGTTTTGGGTCAGTGTGTATATTTTATTAAGAAGCGCGTATCAGTAACGGTATCTAGCGCGAATGGTAGATCTAGAAACAGAAACAAAATAGGATAGTAAATATCGCATATAAATAGTGTGAATAATGGGTTTATCTTGGTGAATAATTGAGGGAACAAAGTTCAAGGACAATTTCTAGAGAGCCTGTGTTGCCTTGGAGTTGGTGCACCAGAAAGTATAAAATCAGGACTGCAAGGACGGCATTGCCTTCTTATTCTTCCTTGGATAATAAATAATATAACAGTCTGGTTGATACTTATACGGTTAGAATTTTTACGTGCAGTACCATTATTGCTATGTTTGGGATGAAGGATCGTCCGTATTAGATATAGTAAGTGTATAAATGGTTGTAAGCTATAGTGTGATCGTAATTATACTTGTATGCGTAAATAAAAAATTGCATCCTCAATTCAAATATAATGCATAGGAAATTAAATTAAAATTGGAGTAAGACAGTATTATGTGTAATTGTTAGTTCTGTTGCTGTATCAATACTTTACTACTTACTTTTATTTACAAAAAGTAAGTTTTTAAAGTGAGAAATTTTGCATTGTGGATGGCACTATCTCATACATTATAAACTAATAGTTAATCTTTTACCTTCTGCGATTTAGGAACTACTCTGTCTTTATTGATATAGGCAAAGTTGTACTAATAAGAAGTATAACCACCACTTTATCTGCTCAAAATACTGTACTGAGTAACGACAGATTGGGATTGATGTAGAAGCAGTACTAAAATTCTTAGTAGAGTAAGAACATGCAGCTATTGGTTAGGTGAAGGTTTGCCCGGTATAGAATAGTGTGCCAACCGTTATTTTTTCCTGTATTAACTTGAGTTATTGTCTCTTTAGCGCTTTGGTCGTAGCACCCAAAAGGGGCAGTTTCCATATCTACAAATATATTATTAAAACAATATTGGTGCGTTTGTTAATTTATTTTATGAAGCCACAGTTTATGTTGATTGCTTGTTCAAAAGTATGTATGTTCTCGCATGACTTTTCCATTAATAATGATCAGTGTCAACGGATCTATCCTAAAAGCAACAACTGAACAGGGGATTGTAGAATAGGAGGCAGCTAGAGGTTGTCACATGCATTTGCTGCGGAGGAGCAGAAAAACATCACAAGATTTATGCAATTAATAATGGAGTTTAATCATTATCCGCCATACTGACAATTACATATACTAATGAAACCGTATTGTAGTTAATGACTTTCAGCTGTACGATAGTTGCATTATAGAAGCAATAAATAATTGGTTAAGAGTATAAAGTCATATGCGTTATGGTGTATGAAAAGTTATTTCACCTTTTATGCATAAGCAACAATTACTTATTTTTTTATTAAAATAATAACATGAAAAATCTTTAAAATCACACACAAAGATCTCAAATAAATTGCAGTATTTATCGTGTTTTTTCTTTGATTTAAAAATTTTGGAAAGGGAAAACTACACTAGTTGATAAAGACTCATAATCTTTCCATAAGTAAGTATACAAAGATAATTACAATGACCGGAGCATAATGTATGCGGGGCAATACTAGTTGAAAGATAGCTTTTACTAACTCAGCATGATAGGTGTATCTGTTTAGATGTAGTTAAAACCCGTTTGTGTGTATTATGTATCTGTTAGTTGGTAAATTTATTTTTTTATATGTATCTGGATCTATATATTTTTGCTGGGGGTATTTTTTATTAGCATAGGTTAAGTGTGTTCTAAAAGCCATACCATATTAAATTAAAAAAACAAGCTTGATATTAACTGTATGAAGTCTTGCATACGGCATGATCAACAGAAGAAAAAAACGAGAAAATAAGGTGTTGTATCGATGAAACTAAAATTGAGTGATAGTGAAGCAAATGTTTCTGAGGGCGGCTATGAGCAAAGTAGTGTGGATGAGCAAGAGCAACCGTCAAGTGCATTAATATTAGAACAAAGTGCAGTATCTGCTGATGCTGGAGGGTTTATATTAGAGCCACATTTAGCACGATTACTGGGTATGCATCCTGGTGAAATGCTATCTCGAAGCATGTTTTATGGCACCCCGCAGGCTTCTCATGTATCAATTTTGGTGGCTCAACTTCTAGACAAACATGAAGTACTAATTCGTAGAGAAATAGGAGAGGGAACTAGCTCTGCCGTCAGGACTAGCGAAGGTGGTTGTAATCTTGCCCTTATTGCCTCTAACGAGAGAATAATACAAGCACTTCTAAATAGTTTAGAGCCACCTGAGTTGGCAGAGGTAGTACAAGAAGGTGCAGGTACTACTACTATTCATGGGCAAGTATCAAGTGCACCAGAACAGAGTACTAGAGATTCTGATGAGGGGTTCATGTTGTCATCAGATTTAGAGATTCTAGAAAGTTTATTGCACAACCAAGAACTAGAGAGTTTTGCTGCAATCCAAGGGAGAGTTAGCGTTGGCTGTGAAGATACTACTGATCCTACAGCAACTAATGAGGGATTAATGAGAGCTCCGATGGGCGGCTTAGAAGCACCAGCAGTGATGGCACCTACAATAGCAGTAGAAGAATTTGAAACAGAATCTGAGGAAGAATCAGTAGTGGAATCGGAAGAAGATAGGATTAGGAAATTGGCGAAATTGAAGGCCAAACTAGACATGAGAGAGCAAGAAGGACCGAGTGAAGAGCAAGAAAGACTGAGGAAAGAGCAAGAAAGACTGAGGAAAGAGAGAAAAAAGCTGAGAAAGCAGCAAGAAAAGCTGAGAAAGCAGCAAGAAAAGCTGAGAAAGAAAGAGGAAGAAGCAGCAGCGAAGATTTTGAAAAAAGAGCAAGAAAAATCGAGAATGAAAGAGGTATCAGTGGAAGCGAAGATACGAGAAAGAGAGATGGGTACAGCTCTAAGTGTAGCTTTATGTAGAGAGGCAGATCTAGAGAAAATTAAAGATAAAGTAAGAGAAATTATAGAAAATCTAGAGGTAACAGGGTCATTAAGCTCAAGAAAAGAAGACATGGAGATGATGGAAGAAAAAGAGAGAGAACTAAGGAAAGTGGTAGCAGAACCTAGACCAGAAAATATTCAAGAGATGAGGAAAGAGCTAGAGAAAGTGAGAGTTAGATGTAAAGAACTAAAGCAGGCAGGAGCAGGAGGGGCCGTAGCAGAGATGAATCGCGTAAGAACTAAAGAGACAGCAGTAAGGGCAGATCTAGAAGGAGCAGTAGCAAGAGGAATAAAAGTGAAAGGTCTAGAGGAAGAGCTAGGGGCACTAGTAGCAAGAAAACTGTATCTAGAGAAAATGGGCTCAAACGAGGAGGGGCTAAATGAAGTAAGAACGAGAGGGATGGAGATAGAGGTAGATTTAGTGCGATTAAGATTGATGGCAGTAAACGAGAAACGTCTAGAGCTAGAGCTAGATGAACTCGTGGCCAAAAGGAAAGGGATAGAGGCAACGATAGATATAGGAAGAAGAGAAATAGAGCTAAATAGATTGAGAAAGGAAGCAAAAGCGGGATCAAGTTATAGAGAGCTAGAGCTAATGCTGAGATTAGAGTATGTGGAAGCGAGAGTAAGAGAGCTAGAACTGGAGCTAGGGCTATGGCTGGGGAAAATAGAGGCGAAAAGGACAGATACAGGGGGGGGGATGATATCTCTAGTGCCAGGGGGATCAGAGATAGCGAGAGCAGAGAGAGAAGAGGGCAGTGTAGCAACACCTGAGGTGGTATCGGAAGGGATGGTAATACAAGAATTAGAAGAAGTATTAGTAGTAGAGGAAGAGGGAGTTAGTGGTAGTAATATTGGAAGTATAAGAGTTTTAGAGGAAGCGGTAACAGTAATCGCAGCAGAGTTAGAGGCTAGTGGAGGAGATATAGTTGCTACTACGCATAGTCAAGTTACAGATACACCAGAACAGAGTACGAGATATTCTAATGGAGGACCTACATTGGCACCGGATTTAACAATGGATAGCATAGAAGCGCTAACAGAATTGGAAAAGAAAAGAAAATTTTTAGTGGAATTGGAAGAAGAGAGAAAAAGAGAGAAAGAAAGCAGAGAAGGAGAGAGAGAGCAGAGAAAGAGCAGAGAGGGAGGAGGCGTAAAGAATGAGGGTGCTAGCGTGAGAGGAGTGGAATAATGGGAGAAGAACTATACA
>NZ_FKII01000081.1 GCF_900078745.1 Candidatus Ichthyocystis sparus
GCTATTACTATTACCCGTAAATAGCGCGCATCTCCGGATGACGGTGTCTTTCCGCCCATATGCAATGGTATTCCTATTCCCGGCCCTCGAGGCCCTTCACTAACTCCATTCCCCACCGACATCCACCAAAATTCCCTCACCCACCCAGACCAACAGGCCCTGCTCTCCCCCCTCACCGCTTCCATTATCTCATCCCATTGGTTGTCCCCGTTGTACACCCTCGTCTTTTTCTTCCTCTCAGCCCAAACAAGACAGACATTGTCCTCATTGTGACCTAGCATAACGCATGTTCACCGTCCTCTACGCCGCACACGACCGGTCTGAGGATCTGCGAGCTGCCGTCGGGTATGTGAGGTGGTTCCTTGCATAAAAGCTACATGTATTTTCTCCTTCCATTGTCTTAATGTTATATGTTACGCTCTACCATATAGGCAGTATCGTACATGAGAAACAGAAGGCATGAAGGTACCCATAGAAGAAAGTTATAATAGCAATTCTACATTCCGAACATCTAAATGCCCTCGGCCCTCCTCTCAGTAATCGCAGTGGTATACTCAGGGGGTGGTTCACCCGACCTCAGCAAAGATTGCAGATACGTGATATAATCCTGTGTTGACTGCATCTGCTCTCTCAACTGCGCAACTTCCGTAGAACTACCCCTGGATCTGCGGCGGTTTGTCCGTACCGCGAGTTCACGCAGCCGTCTTTCAAGATCAGCCCCCGGAAGTCTTTGACTTCTCCGTAGCCGCCACCACCGCCGCGTATCAGCGTCCCCTGGGACATTGATGGGAGCAAGCGAGGGAGAGGTCGTAGTTTGGCCAATTTCCGCAGGAGTAATAACTATGTTCGCCGGCCGATCATGACTCGTCAACCTGGTGTTGCTAACGTCCAGAGCTTCTCTTATCCCCATTATTGTTGGGCTACCATCTGCCGTAGCACGATGTATCTCGTCGCCGTTGCTCTCTGAGTCCACGCTTGCGTAGCTGTGGCCACCACGGTGGGAGCTGACATATCCATTTGGCGGGAACTTGGCATTTCGAGCGGCTGGGTTCTGGCGTTGGATTGATGGTGCAGTTGAAGACTCACCTGGGGCAGGTACGATGTTGGGGTGTCTAAAATTGTAGTCTATGGTCGTTATGAAAGGGGCCACCGCCGACGCCGTTGCTGTTGCGCCAGGCCTAGATACTGTGGTACGCTTTCGGTGGTGATAGAGTATGAAAAGGAGGATGATCAGGAGGATTGAAGCGACTGCCCCAACACTCCCACCTACTATCGTTCTTATAGGGCTCCTCTCGTTGCCGGGTATACTCGTTTGGCTTGGCAGAGCCGAATTAGAGGTTTGTAGAGATTTATTAGTTGTAGCACCAGGCTCCTGGGTGCTCCCTTGAGGAGGCGTGGTAGGGCTAACCACAGGCCTGGACCCCATGGTTCCGTTCGGGGGACGTACATTTACGCTAGAGGCGGTGGTGCTGCTGGTGAGTGGTGGATTTGATGAAGAAGGTGTAAAAGGAGAGTCGTCAAAGCTGAAGAACACCGATTAATATTAGAGAAAGGAGAGGAAAGCCAGGTGCACACACGTGTATATTGCATAATCAAAATTTGTGAAGGTGTTGTAGTCAAGTCCAGAGGTCGAGATATTAAGCATGTGGTCCGTATTTGGCAGATTCTCGCTTTGAAAAACTAGGACATTATACATTATATCTGTTGACGAGGAAGGGACGTGACGATAATATCCAACGTGCTCGTCGTCCAATGTGAAGTTGCACTCAGCTAATGTCGCTATGGTGCCTATGAATAGGATATGTACGGTATTGGGAACGATGAAAAATACATATATGGCTGTTCCTGTACGTGGGATGCCACCACAGTCGATAGTTAGAACTTGAAATAAGACTAGTTGCAGTGATATATGCTCGGACCGACCTTTGAAACTCAATCCTATCGATGTATACCCGATTTCTGGTTTGTACGTCGCAGCATTGAAGGTCTGGTTAAATGCTTTGGTCTTGTCGGGTTGAACCCCACAAGTGATACACTCCGGCCCTTGCCAAATGCCGGGGAGGTTGGGAAGGAACACAGGCCTCTTCCCCGTCACCGAGTCCCCAAACTCGTCGTCAATCGTTCGATTTGACACAACCGCCGCTGACTCTTTGAACTGGGTGAAGAACAAGACAAATAAAATAGAAAAGAGCAAGCAGCAGCATAGCATGTCAGGATCTAGCGGTGAGAGGAATAGTCAGGTGTGTCCTGACGTGCGTTAGTAGTCGCCAGTTGAGCCCTGTGGAGATCAGTCGGAGTTTGAGTTGACACATAAAGCCAGTGGCCCAAATACGGGTTCTACGCTCTTCTTGATCAAAGAAAAAAGGTGATCATCAGCATAAGTATACTTAGTAACGATGAGGGCTCGGTGGTACTTAGAACCTGGGATCTGGGTTGTAATGAGGGTGTTTAAGGGTGGAGGTTCCTGCTATTCAGTCTATGTATGAGAATGTAGTTTGAATGCCGTCAAATAGAATGGTAAACAGCGTCATGACTCATGAATGAGAGGATCAGTACGCCATTCGAATGCCAAGCAGAGATAAATGTGGTGGGGGCGAGGGATGTGTAAGTGTTCAAGATAGTAAAGAAAAGAAAAATGTAACAAGAAGTACCCATTAGAGCCACCTCCATATGCTCCATGCCCCCTGTTGCAAGATTGGTCCAGTGCTAGATGTCCAAGATTCTTCATCTTGTACTTGTGGTAGGCAGTCTTGTTGAAGAAAATACTGTAGGTGTTGTCCCTGTGGCCAACCCAAGATGTATAGCATTTGATTATGTACCTGCGATACCCAGGCCATTCTGAAGTGTAATCTGAGCACTCAGTGATGGAGGTAAAGAAATCAACAAACATTTTGGCACAATCAAGCGCCCATGGCACTCCCGCCTCTGTGTCATTGCCCAGAACAAGATATTTCTTAAGGCCCCGGATAAGGTTAACCTGGATTTCTGTAAAGTCATCAGTGGACAGGTAGTGATCCTTAGCCGCCATGAGCATTTTCTGTTTAAGCTTAATCTTGCCTTTGTTGTTAAGACCAAACTCTGTATCAAAGGCATCCTGTAGTTCTTGAAGCCATTCTTAAGTTCTTTGATGATGGCAATAGGAAGTTCGTTTGTGGAGGTGGTAATAGCCTGAGAAAAGAATTGCCTGCCAGAAACTGGGGCTGATGAGCTAGGTCCAGATTTGACACGCGCAGCTTTGGGGGCTGCCCAGAGCCCTTGTCCCATAGAGGCAGCAATCACGGGGCTGCTGGCATTCACAGCCGCTACTATAGCCACAATAACTTCTGCTGATGATGTGACTGGAGCTGGTGCTGGCGGATGCTCGAAAGAGACCCTATGCTGATGGCCCAAGCCTGGTAATGCAGTACAATGAGTTACACTGGGTATGTTGGGTGGTACCTGGCCCAGAGGAGGCTCAGGACTGTTCATGATGACGTCTGAATAGCGAGTGGGAATGAGGATAGCGGGAGATGCAAGAGTGTGCTGTATGCAAGAAGCCGGCTATATGCACAATGTTTAGAAATATTCAGCAAGACAATCAGTCATAGAACATACACAGGGAGCCTATGAAGCTATATGTGCATGAAAGCTGCTACACTGGTGCTCAGAAGGGCAGTCAATAGTAGCGGTATCTGAAGCCAAGTGATAAGAAGGCGGTATGTGTGTTAGCCCACTGCAACACAGGGAGAAAGATGCAGGGTACAAACCCTATGGGCCCTTGGAGAACTGGGGACAGTATGCATGCTAGCAGCGTGCATGGGCAATTTCTCTTTAGAGCTGGGCTGTGTGTCCCATTGGGAGGCGTTACGTGTACCAGTAGGAGACTTAGCATGCAGGGTGCATACACTGTAGGTAACCCTGCTGATGGGCAGGACATGAACAAAACCAGGTGCCAAAAATTCATTGGAGATAGGAGTAAGCCCTTCTGCAGCCGCCCAGGCTGTGTTGCCATCATGTGTGTGAAGAGAAGTCAAATTTTTCATAGTGGGAGAAGGAGTCGGGATAGCTCGAGGGTCTTTGGCCTGCAAGAGAGGGTTATGTGAGAGTGGGCTGGAAATTGGAGTGTGGACAACCCTTCCTTTTCCCTTAGGTTCAGACATGATGATAGGAGCAGCAGTGACCATTATAGCAGCAGGACTAAGTGGTTCCAAAAAATGTGTGGGTGAGAAGTCTGCAGCGGAAGTGAGATGAGTATGTTTGTGAGCACAATCGGATGAGCCAGATGCAGCGCTGGTAGCAGAGCATTTGTGACTGGAGAGCACGACTCCGGTGACATCAGGTGGTCCCAGAGGTATAGCAGTGTCCCAAAAGCCACTAGCATTCTCAGAGCCCACCATCAGCCCCCCAGGCAAAGCAGGGGGATTGGGAGTGTGAGTAGGAGAAACCACCTGGTAGACGTAGCCTGGCAAGCACTTTGTTCCAGGAGGAGCGGTAATAAAGTTGGAGTTGGAAGAGCTCATGACAGTGGGGGTGGTTCGGGGTATGGCTACATGTGTGGACCGCCAAACTTCCATCTGGAGTGCTCCCGCTGGAGCTTTAACCCAGTGGCCTTTGCTTTTTCCCAAAGTGCTGTCAACCTTGACCACAAAGGTGTCGAAAAGTGGATCCAACCCTTGGCTGCTGTTGGTGCTCACAGCCATGGTGTCAGAACGTGCCGGCTAACCCCACAAAGAACAGGCAAACAGATATGTGGAGGAGCACAGGGATGGCTCTGACAACATCCATCAGTCTGAATGTTGTTGCACCATGCTACAAGTATGCACCAATGACCATGGCCTATTTGAGGGAGCTCTTACCATTTACAAGAAATACGAACAACATTCAATGGCTATCAATGGTCACTGTGAGTGCACATGCGAGGCTAAGGAACCACAGGATGTTTACGTGCACTGCAGAAGGTGAAGGGACAAAGGGCATCAAATTTAGCACTGGTGTTGGGGTAGTGGCCTGAGAGCCATTTGAAATTGCCCCAAGTTGTTGAGATATCTGACTTAACAGTGCAACAGTCATGTCTTCTGGGTCTGGCTTGAGTCCCTTGTAGCTCTCAATAATGAATGCCATCATGACAGTGGAGAAAAGACCTGCCTAGAACAAAGGGTAAACATCAGGGCAGACAAAGGTCACGATGAGTGTTTACAAATATAAGGATGCCATCCATGTCACCCTTCCAGCTTTCAGCCACTGCCTTGTCATATTTCTCCACCTCAGAAATGTAGATTGACCAGATTTTACTAGGCTCTTCATAGCTTTTGGGGTTGTTGCTTGCAGCTGATTAGTTGTTATGGTTAGAAGGTGGTGTGGTGATTAAAGGCTACTTCATGGGCATACTTATGTGGATTTTCTTGAACTCCTTCCATAGTGGTTGGGCAGTAGATAACAGGTGTATTCCGTGGGGATGGTCCTCCTGATCACTAGCATGCTGGGTGTCAGTGCTTCAAAGCTCCAGTGTCAAGTGTGAGAGCTTGTCAGTTTATTATGCAATGAGGAGCTGACAGACTCTCCTCTTTGATCATATCATGACCACCATACTTCCATACTGTTCATCACATCTAGCAATCTGGCAATCATCTAACAGTCAAGCACTTGAGCAATGATCTGTTGGGAGTTCACCTACCAAATTGCCTGCTTCCACATCATTACGCATCACTTCACTGTAGTGAAGGCATAACCCTCAGTAAAAATGGTTAGTCAAATAAGTCATGATAAAGTCATATGTAGTCATATTTAAGTCATAGATGTACACAAAATTTGACTATTACCTAATCAATGGTATAATGTCACATGTTGCCAGCTAATTACCAACATTGATAAGACATTGAGCTCGCGAGAACACATGCTGACTCAGCAAGTGGTATTCACATTTTCCAATCAGATTTTGTAATGAAGATATTTACAGTATTGTTGCTAAGGAATTCATTGACTAGATATCAAACATAGTATACATGCATGTAGGCCTAACACAAGAGTTCCATGTTTGAATTTCTAGATTGTTTCACTTCTGTCATGTTAATTGTCCTTCTCAAACACTTATATCCCTTTTTCAACTCTGCCTTTATGTTTTAAGGATGAAATTGTATCCTAATAACAGTTAAGTATATTCCCAGGTATAAGGTGAGTGTTTATCTTGCATTGTATAAAATTATACAACTTGTATCATTAATTCACACTTAGAGGGCTTTATCTATACTTTTCAAAATTGTATAAAGTGTATCATCATAAAACTTGTAAGGGCATTATTATTTCTTCCCCAGATTTTTACATGTCCAACTTTCATGTAAATTGACTGCATACATCAAGACACTACTATCAGAGTATATTAGAGTATTTTGAGCTCAATTGATATGTAACATAACAACTATTGGGATATAAATTGTCAAGTTGTGAGTCAACCCTGTCGGCTGAACATAATTCAAAAACCTGATCATGCCCTTAATTTGTAATCACATACAAATGTAAGCATGTGAGATGATGTAAAATCTAAGTTTGAAACACCAAAGTTAGTTAAAAGTCAGTTAAAAGTCAAACACCTAAGTTGGATGAGAAATTGAGTTGAATAATAAGCCATCTAAGTGAATGAAGAAAAAACAATGAGAAGAGATGAAAAACTTAAGAGTATAATGCATGAAGAAAAGCAGGTTTGCATTTTTGGTTGCAACCATAATATTATCTTTCTGTTGAGGCTAAATAAGTTAGGTATAGATGATGTATATGGCAGCAATTTGATTATTTCTACTGGATGACCATGTAAGGCTTGCAGGACTAAATCATGACTAAAGGTTGACTAAAGGTTGACTTGTTGTAGTCTGGTGATAGTCAAAAATTTTGTCATTTAGTCAGGTAAAGTCAAAGGCTTGACTTCACATGACTTTAGCAGGACTATCACCTGACTTCTGTTTTTACTGAGCATAACCGTCGCTGGTCGAAGACTGATCGAGCGCAAAAATGTTGCCCAGATTTCACATACATATTATCTATCGTCCTCTCATACCAAAAACCCATCAGTCTCTCCAAGCTTATGTACACCCCACGAATTCCGTTCCCCTCGCCCCCACGTAGCGCCCCTTTTCTCTTCGGACTGTAGGTTTCTCGGACTGCTTCTAGTCAGTGTCAGTAGATCGCGTACATTGTGCTATGATGAGTAAAAAGAAATTGTTACCGCTGGCCATGCGAGCCCAACCCTTCCCGTTCCTGCATTGGGACCAAGATTACCCCCAGTGTCTCTACCCGTGTTTCTACCATCGCTCACGAGAAGCTTGGCGGATGTAGGAGAAGAAGTGGCAGGTGAAGCAGTGGTGGGTTGTGCGAGACTGGCCATGAGGGCTAGGAACGAGAGAGTGAGAAATTTGAGGAGGTTTATTGGGGCCATGGTGTATGTTATTTGAGTGTGGGCGTGAGTTCCCGGACACTATAAGAATGTAGGCGGGTCTGGGAGGGGGAGCTAGACGTTGATAGGGGAGAAATGGAAAAGACTGTAACTGAACCCACCAATTTTCTGATCTTTAAATAACAGGTTTTACAGTCAGAAAAACGGGCCTGTCAGCAGCGCCCATCGATGAAAGGACTCTAAATCAAAAAAGAAGTGAGAGACTTTCAATGGTTGAGAACGGTATTCCTACCCCAGTTATCAAAATATTAGAAGCCATCGCAACTCATCATGGTACCATTGAATTGCACGGTCTAGGGGCGAGAATACCATTACATATGGAGGGAGAGGAAATCTGTCAGTAGCTCTTTATTCTCTGGAAATATAAATATAGAGCTCATCAAAATTTATTTTTGTAGTTGGCGGTCAAGACGCACCTATTTGTATAGAATGTAGGGACCACGTGGGTAGTGCACCTGGGTCTCGCGAATATGTGGCATATGGGTGTGGGTGGATGTTGCTTGTGTGCGTACAATAACGTGTGTTGATATATTTCCTGATGACGGAAGCAACGTGGAAGTGGGATATGAGATTGGTTTGATGATTGTTTTAGACCTGTCAATGTATGATTTCCCCCTGGATAGTCCTCAACTTTGAAGTCAAGCTAGCCAAGTGACTGCTGAGGAAATCGAGAGTGCGAGGCGGTAACGACAGAGTAACTACTAACGATAGTTCTTCGCGACGAGACACGAGTGTGACAGAGTGACTCTCGGATCGTCAAACGGACCCTCTCGAGCCCCGAGAATCCCCTGCACCCACCCCCAAAAACTCGGATCACATCAACAACTCCTAGAAAATCTGCTCGGCGTGATCGATCTGAGCGAACCATCTGATAAGATCGTACCAGGGTTTGGGCCCACCCGCCCAATCTTCACCCGCCAGAGTCCCCCAGCGCGACATTGTGAGCTCTAAGCCCTACGGGTCCGGCCTCAAAATAATGAAAACTTCTAACTAATTAATTTACTGCCTAAATTAGGTTCCAACGTTTATCCTCATTCGGACCCAAGGGCCATCAAACAGAGACAATGATGAATCGATGACAGCCCCGTCTCAACTGGTGGCAGAGGGGAACTCCCGTCTCAAAGTACTCCCAACTCAAGTTAGTTGATTTCCGCGTTCATTTATCTCTGCTTGGCATTCGAATGACGTGCAGATCCTCTCATTCATGAGTCATGACGCTGTTTACCATTCTATTTGACGGCATTCCTACTACATTCTCGTACATAGACTGAATAGCAGGAGTCCCTACCCTCAAACTCCCTCATTATCACCCAGATCCCAGGTTCTATCGCCGAGCCCTCATCGTTACTAAGTATACTTATGCTGATGATCACCTTTTTCTTGAATCAAAAAGAGCATAGAGCCCGTATTTAAATCATAGACTTTAAATATCAACCCAAACTCCGACTGATCTCCACAGGGCTCAACTAGCGACTACTAGCGCACGTCTGAACACACCTGAGTGTTCTCTATTTCTCCCACCGCTAGATTCTGACATGCTATGCTGCTGCTTGCTCTTTGCTGTCCTATTCGTCCCGTTCCTCGCCCAGTTCAATGGGTCAGTGGCGGTCGTGTCAAATCGAACGATTGACGATGAGTTTGGGGACTCGGTGACAGGAAAGAAGCCTGTGTTCCTTCCCGACCTCCCCGGTATTTGGCAAGGGCCGGAGTGCACCGGTTGTGGGGTTCAACCCGATAAGACCAAAGCATTTAAGCAGACCTTCAATGCCGCGACGTACACACCACAAATCGGGTATACATCGATAGGATTGAGTTTCAAAGGTTGGTCTGAGCATATATCACTGCAACTAGTCTTATCGCAAGTTCGAACTCTAACGAACGACTGTGGTGGCATCCCACTTGCAGGAACGGCCATATATGTATTTTTCATCGTTCCCAATACCATATATATCCTATTCAGAGGCTCCATAACGACATTAGCAGAGTGCAATTTTACGTTGGACGACGAGCACGCTGGATATTATCGTCACGCCCCTTCCTTGTCAACAGATATAATGTATAATGTCCTAGTTTTTCAAAGCGAAAATCTTCCAAATACGGACCACATGCTTAATATCTCGACCTCCGGACTTGATTACCATACCTTCACAAATTTTGATTATGCGATATACACGTTTGTGCACCTGGCTTTCCTCTCCTTTCTTCAACATTAATTGGCGTTCTTCAGTTTTGATGACTCTCCTTTTACACCTTCTTCATCAAATCCACTACCCACCATCAGCACCACCGCCTCTAATACAAATACACGCCCCCCAAACGGAACCATGTGGTCCAGGCCTGCTACGGTTAGCCCTGTGACGCCTCTCCGAGGGAGCACCCAGGGCCCTAGTGCTGCAACCTCCGATTCGGCCCTGCCACGCCAAACGAGCATTCCCGGAAACGAGAGGAGCCCTATAAGAACGATAGTAGGAGGGAGTGTCGGGGCAGTCGCTTTAATCCTCCTTTTTATCATCCTTTTTATACTCTATCGCCATCGAAAGCGTACCACAGTACCCAGGCCTGGCGCAACAGCAACAACAGCAGCGGTGGCCCCTTTCGTGATGACCATAGACTACAATATTAGACATCCTAACACCGTACCTACTTCTGGTGAGTCCTCAACTGCACCATCAATCCAACGCCAGAACCCAGTCGCTCGAAACATCAAGTTCCCATTGAATAGATATGACAATTACCACCGTGGTGGCCACGGCCACGCCAGCGTGGGCTCAGAGAGCAACGGCGACAGGATACATCATGCTGCGGCGGATGATAGCCCAACAGGAATGGGGATAAGAGAAGCTCTGGACGTTAGCAACACCAGGTTGACGAGTCATGATTGGCCGGCGAACATAGTTACTACTCCTGCGGAAATTGGCCAAACTACGACTTTTACCTCGCTTTCTCCCATCAATGTCCCAGGGGACGTTGATGCGCGGCGGTGGTGGCGGCTACGGCGAAGTCAAAGACTTCCGGGGGCTGATCTTGAAAGACGGCTGCGTGAACTCGCGGTACGGACAAACCGCCGTAGATCCAGGGGTAGTCTTACGGAAGTTGCGCAGTTGAGAGAGCAGATGCAGTCAACACAGGATTATATCACGTATCTGCAATCTTTGCTGAGGTCGGGTGAACTACCCCCTGAGTATACCACTGCGATTACTGAGAGCAGGGCCGAGGGCATTTAGATGTTCGGAATGTAGAATCGCTATTATAACTTTCTTCTATGGGTACCTTCATGCCTTCTGCCTCTCGTGTATGGTAATATATATGTATATGGTAGAGCGTAACACGTAACATTAAGACAATGGAAGGAGAAAATACATGTAGCTTTTATGCAAGGACTCATATGAGAAATATAGTCAAAGTCCTCATAACCCAAACTCTTCAGTGGACGGCGTCTGGGTTATGCATAGTAATGCATTTGGAAATGTTCGAAAGTTGTGAAAAAAAAAATTGAAAACAAAAATGGCCGGTTGGTCTGGGTGTGAGGGAATTTTGGTAGATGTCGGTGGGGAATGAAATTAATGAAGGGCCTCGAGGGTCGGGAATAGGAATACCATTGCATATAGGCGGAAAGACACCTTCATCCGGAGATGCGCGCTATTTACGGGTAATAGTAATAGCTGTCCAAAAGTGGGGAAAAGCTCAGTTGTCGCGTTTCCTGGTCACGAGATCTATTTATAGACATAGTAAATCATCGGTCTTATTGGAACAAGGCAGTTTGAATATGATCTGCCTTATGTTATTTGCAAGACACTGATAATGGGACAGCGAGGGGCGGCACCGATATGCCATCCAGCGTGTTCCCAAGTTTTTTGAATATAGTAGATAACTACGAGTACTGTAAGTCACCGAGAAATAGAGAAAATACGATTTGACGCTTGATACTGATACATTTAGAAATGTTTAGTACTAAAACTATAACACAGTCTGGGCAGCAAGAAAGAAAGAAAGAAAGAACAGCGGTTGAGGTGCCTGCACAAGAGTAGCAGTTGTGAATTTGTGATGGGACTCGGGATGAATATATATATGAGGATCTAAAGAGTTGCTCAAATCCAAGTAAATATGCATCATAAACATGGCGCATCGATTAGAACAGGAGAGACTCTAATTGATGTACAGCAGCCCAAGTTCAGAAGGCTGACCGTCGGCGTCCATGAGATGCCAGACTGGTGCGGTTTCATCATCCGAAAAGTGAAAAAGACCAAAGGCAAAATAGTGGGGAACCCAACTAGTCCCATCCATAAAATCCTTGACCGTCGTCATGAAGTTGGAGGATTCTGGACCGCCCCGCCTTTAGAGCCCCGACAACACCCTTGTTATCAGATCAGATAATTATATGACAGTTCGAGAATTTTCCTGAGATCAAAGTGTGAACGGCCAGCTCCACTGCCACCATTTCGGCCCAACCAATATCGCAGCCATCTGTATGCCAGTTGGCCATCCATTCCCATGCCAACCATTCTCTGTTCAGTAAAAGCCCAATACCCCAGGTTGTAGACGCATCGACAAAAGAACAGTGTCCAGAGGATTGGGTGGACGAACAATCTTGATCCCAACAAATTTCATGTTAAGATGCTCTCTCCACCATGCGATATCATCCGAGGCTGCTGCCGGTAGTCAGTGCTTGATTTGGTTCAAACATCCTGATTTAAAACCCCCCCGGAACTCATATAAAGAGACGAGATGAGAGTGGCCTCCAGGTACAACAAGACACACATGATTAAGAGTGCCGATAACCGACTCTGCGTCTTTGATTGCCAGTAAGGAGCCTCGTGTCCAGTTAGAAATGCGATCCAGATATTTTGTTTTCTTGTTTTCTGGGAGTTCCACCTGTTTTGCAGCCAGATCCCAGCAAAAACCGATGTACAGGAACATAGAAGAAAAATCCACAAATTTCGACGGTGCCCAAGGCCAGCCCAAATCCGTTGTGATGTCCCAGACAAGATCAGAGGAGTAGTTGAAAGAGTAAGTTCCATTGACAGCCCTTCCCTTTGGGAAACGAAAAATAATGAAGTCATCCACCCATTTTATGACTGCCTCTATCCCTTTACTTAGGAGAATTTTAACCATGGCATCAGCGACCCTCCCAAAAATACCGGGGGATGAAGATGCCCCAAAATTCAGCACATTGTCTAGATGGATCAGGCCCTTGATCATGACTGCAAGGAAACAGCAGGTGGGAGGGTGGATGGGGATATTACAAAAGGCTGAGTCTATGTCGAATACTGCTGCCTCCATCCCCTCTGGTGTGTCTGCAACAAGAAGGTAGCATTCCGAAAAGGAGCCCCATGTGCACTGGAATTTCTTAGAGTTGATAATGGTGTTGATAGAAGTTGTAGTTGGGTCAATGATTATTTTTTCAGTCGGGTCACGCAATAAAGTGTTCAAGGCAATACTGTTTTTATTCCTAGGGAAGGAGTGGTTTACAATAATTCTTTTCTTTCCAGAGCCCTGTGTAATAACAGCAAGTGGTGTGGTACGGAAGTGTCCAATGAGAGAAAATAATTTGTTGGGATCATAGCCTCGTGACAGTCTACCCTCTTCTATTTCAGTAGTGTATTTCATGATAACAAACTCCTTGTCCTCCTTGGAAGTGAAATGGTTGGGCAGGATGGAGGTGCAGGAAAGCGAGTAGTTTTCTAAACCACAGAGAAAACCTGATTGGAGGCCTGTGGGTATATCAGAAAATTTGTGGAGGACACCAGTGTCTGATAAAGCAAGTTCCCAAGTGTTCACCTTAAGTTTCGTAACAATAGGATAGAGAGGATCAAGTGGAGCATCGTGCGGAACTGTGATTGGGATCACTGCAGAGGGAGCACATGTGACTGAAATTGCAGGCTGGTCCGCGTTTGCACCCAAAAGATGAGACATTGAAAGATATGCAGACGATTCTGTTACTGAGGGATTTGTCAGCCTGTTTTCCAAATTCATTAAGGATAAGGTGCTTCACGGCACCTTGATGGTCCTTGTGAGCATGTTGTCCATTACAAAGGTAGCACTGAAAGGAGTTTTGCTGCTGGCTTGGTCAAAACTGACCTTGTGGTAGCCCCCTCCGTGATTATGTCCATAAGCATGTCCTCCATGGTGTTTCCCAGAAGAGTAACCACTGGAGTTTCCCCCAGAGTGGTTTCCAGAGAAATGTTATGGTAATTGTTTGCAACAATCGTCTAAACTATATACTAAGTCTCAAAGAGTGAAGATGAAGTATTTGGGTTCAAATGATGTTATATCTGAAGAATATAAGTTGAGTTATCAAGTGTGTTCGGTGTTCTGAGTTGGTTGTAAACAATGTATGTTGTATAAAGTCAAGACTGAGGAATACAGGAATATTCTAAGTCATATTTATACTAGTTTCAGTAAATAATGGAAATGAGGTAATCGTGAGGTGAAAGGATGATGGGTTTATGCTATAAGCCACCACTGTTTGTATGGGTCAAGCATAATGAGTCAAAGATGAGTAATCAGGCCCTGTATCAGTAAGTGTTATGAGTAAGATGAAATGAGTAAGAGAAATGTGGTGGGGGCGAGGGATGTGTAAGTGTTCAAGATAGTAAAGAAAAGAAAAATGTAACAAGAAGTACCCATTAGAGCCACCTCCATATGCTCCATGCCCCCTGTTGCAAGATTGGTCCAGTGCTAGATGTCCAAGATTCTTCATCTTGTACTTGTGGTAGGCAGTCTTGTTGAAGAAAATACTGTAGGTGTTGTCCCTGTGGCCAACCCAAGATGTATAGCATTTGATTATGTACCTGCGATACCCAGGCCATTCTGAAGTGTAATCTGAGCACTCAGTGATGGAGGTAAAGAAATCAACAAACATTTTGGCACAATCAAGCGCCCATGGCACTCCCGCCTCTGTGTCATTGCCCAGAACAAGATATTTCTTAAGGCCCCGGATAAGGTTAACCTGGATTTCTGTAAAGTCATCAGTGGACAGGTAGTGATCCTTAGCCGCCATGAGCATTTTCTGTTTAAGCTTAATCTTGCCTTTGTTGTTAAGACCAAACTCTGTATCAAAGGCATCCTGTAGTTCTTGAAGCCATTCTTAAGTTCTTTGATGATGGCAATAGGAAGTTCGTTTGTGGAGGTGGTAATAGCCTGAGAAAAGAATTGCCTGCCAGAAACTGGGGCTGATGAGCTAGGTCCAGATTTGACACGCGCAGCTTTGGGGGCTGCCCAGAGCCCTTGTCCCATAGAGGCAGCAATCACGGGGCTGCTGGCATTCACAGCCGCTACTATAGCCACAATAACTTCTGCTGATGATGTGACTGGAGCTGGTGCTGGCGGATGCTCGAAAGAGACCCTATGCTGATGGCCCAAGCCTGGTAATGCAGTACAATGAGTTACACTGGGTATGTTGGGTGGTACCTGGCCCAGAGGAGGCTCAGGACTGTTCATGATGACGTCTGAATAGCGAGTGGGAATGAGGATAGCGGGAGATGCAAGAGTGTGCTGTATGCAAGAAGCCGGCTATATGCACAATGTTTAGAAATATTCAGCAAGACAATCAGTCATAGAACATACACAGGGAGCCTATGAAGCTATATGTGCATGAAAGCTGCTACACTGGTGCTCAGAAGGGCAGTCAATAGTAGCGGTATCTGAAGCCAAGTGATAAGAAGGCGGTATGTGTGTTAGCCCACTGCAACACAGGGAGAAAGATGCAGGGTACAAACCCTATGGGCCCTTGGAGAACTGGGGACAGTATGCATGCTAGCAGCGTGCATGGGCAATTTCTCTTTAGAGCTGGGCTGTGTGTCCCATTGGGAGGCGTTACGTGTACCAGTAGGAGACTTAGCATGCAGGGTGCATACACTGTAGGTAACCCTGCTGATGGGCAGGACATGAACAAAACCAGGTGCCAAAAATTCATTGGAGATAGGAGTAAGCCCTTCTGCAGCCGCCCAGGCTGTGTTGCCATCATGTGTGTGAAGAGAAGTCAAATTTTTCATAGTGGGAGAAGGAGTCGGGATAGCTCGAGGGTCTTTGGCCTGCAAGAGAGGGTTATGTGAGAGTGGGCTGGAAATTGGAGTGTGGACAACCCTTCCTTTTCCCTTAGGTTCAGACATGATGATAGGAGCAGCAGTGACCATTATAGCAGCAGGACTAAGTGGTTCCAAAAAATGTGTGGGTGAGAAGTCTGCAGCGGAAGTGAGATGAGTATGTTTGTGAGCACAATCGGATGAGCCAGATGCAGCGCTGGTAGCAGAGCATTTGTGACTGGAGAGCACGACTCCGGTGACATCAGGTGGTCCCAGAGGTATAGCAGTGTCCCAAAAGCCACTAGCATTCTCAGAGCCCACCATCAGCCCCCCAGGCAAAGCAGGGGGATTGGGAGTGTGAGTAGGAGAAACCACCTGGTAGACGTAGCCTGGCAAGCACTTTGTTCCAGGAGGAGCGGTAATAAAGTTGGAGTTGGAAGAGCTCATGACAGTGGGGGTGGTTCGGGGTATGGCTACATGTGTGGACCGCCAAACTTCCATCTGGAGTGCTCCCGCTGGAGCTTTAACCCAGTGGCCTTTGCTTTTTCCCAAAGTGCTGTCAACCTTGACCACAAAGGTGTCGAAAAGTGGATCCAACCCTTGGCTGCTGTTGGTGCTCACAGCCATGGTGTCAGAACGTGCCGGCTAACCCCACAAAGAACAGGCAAACAGATATGTGGAGGAGCACAGGGATGGCTCTGACAACATCCATCAGTCTGAATGTTGTTGCACCATGCTACAAGTATGCACCAATGACCATGGCCTATTTGAGGGAGCTCTTACCATTTACAAGAAATACGAACAACATTCAATGGCTATCAATGGTCACTGTGAGTGCACATGCGAGGCTAAGGAACCACAGGATGTTTACGTGCACTGCAGAAGGTGAAGGGACAAAGGGCATCAAATTTAGCACTGGTGTTGGGGTAGTGGCCTGAGAGCCATTTGAAATTGCCCCAAGTTGTTGAGATATCTGACTTAACAGTGCAACAGTCATGTCTTCTGGGTCTGGCTTGAGTCCCTTGTAGCTCTCAATAATGAATGCCATCATGACAGTGGAGAAAAGACCTGCCTAGAACAAAGGGTAAACATCAGGGCAGACAAAGGTCACGATGAGTGTTTACAAATATAAGGATGCCATCCATGTCACCCTTCCAGCTTTCAGCCACTGCCTTGTCATATTTCTCCACCTCAGAAATGTAGATTGACCAGATTTTACTAGGCTCTTCATAGCTTTTGGGGTTGTTGCTTGCAGCTGATTAGTTGTTATGGTTAGAAGGTGGTGTGGTGATTAAAGGCTACTTCATGGGCATACTTATGTGGATTTTCTTGAACTCCTTCCATAGTGGTTGGGCAGTAGATAACAGGTGTATTCCGTGGGGATGGTCCTCCTGATCACTAGCATGCTGGGTGTCAGTGCTTCAAAGCTCCAGTGTCAAGTGTGAGAGCTTGTCAGTTTATTATGCAATGAGGAGCTGACAGACTCTCCTCTTTGATCATATCATGACCACCATACTTCCATACTGTTCATCACATCTAGCAATCTGGCAATCATCTAACAGTCAAGCACTTGAGCAATGATCTGTTGGGAGTTCACCTACCAAATTGCCTGCTTCCACATCATTACGCATCACTTCACTGTAGTGAAGGCATAACCCTCAGTAAAAATGGTTAGTCAAATAAGTCATGATAAAGTCATATGTAGTCATATTTAAGTCATAGATGTACACAAAATTTGACTATTACCTAATCAATGGTATAATGTCACATGTTGCCAGCTAATTACCAACATTGATAAGACATTGAGCTCGCGAGAACACATGCTGACTCAGCAAGTGGTATTCACATTTTCCAATCAGATTTTGTAATGAAGATATTTACAGTATTGTTGCTAAGGAATTCATTGACTAGATATCAAACATAGTATACATGCATGTAGGCCTAACACAAGAGTTCCATGTTTGAATTTCTAGATTGTTTCACTTCTGTCATGTTAATTGTCCTTCTCAAACACTTATATCCCTTTTTCAACTCTGCCTTTATGTTTTAAGGATGAAATTGTATCCTAATAACAGTTAAGTATATTCCCAGGTATAAGGTGAGTGTTTATCTTGCATTGTATAAAATTATACAACTTGTATCATTAATTCACACTTAGAGGGCTTTATCTATACTTTTCAAAATTGTATAAAGTGTATCATCATAAAACTTGTAAGGGCATTATTATTTCTTCCCCAGATTTTTACATGTCCAACTTTCATGTAAATTGACTGCATACATCAAGACACTACTATCAGAGTATATTAGAGTATTTTGAGCTCAATTGATATGTAACATAACAACTATTGGGATATAAATTGTCAAGTTGTGAGTCAACCCTGTCGGCTGAACATAATTCAAAAACCTGATCATGCCCTTAATTTGTAATCACATACAAATGTAAGCATGTGAGATGATGTAAAATCTAAGTTTGAAACACCAAAGTTAGTTAAAAGTCAGTTAAAAGTCAAACACCTAAGTTGGATGAGAAATTGAGTTGAATAATAAGCCATCTAAGTGAATGAAGAAAAAACAATGAGAAGAGATGAAAAACTTAAGAGTATAATGCATGAAGAAAAGCAGGTTTGCATTTTTGGTTGCAACCATAATATTATCTTTCTGTTGAGGCTAAATAAGTTAGGTATAGATGATGTATATGGCAGCAATTTGATTATTTCTACTGGATGACCATGTAAGGCTTGCAGGACTAAATCATGACTAAAGGTTGACTAAAGGTTGACTTGTTGTAGTCTGGTGATAGTCAAAAATTTTGTCATTTAGTCAGGTAAAGTCAAAGGCTTGACTTCACATGACTTTAGCAGGACTATCACCTGACTTCTGTTTTTACTGAGCATAACCGTCGCTGGTCGAAGACTGATCGAGCGCAAAAATGTTGCCCAGATTTCACATACATATTATCTATCGTCCTCTCATACCAAAAACCCATCAGTCTCTCCAAGCTTATGTACACCCCACGAATTCCGTTCCCCTCGCCCCCACGTAGCGCCCCTTTTCTCTTCGGACTGTAGGTTTCTCGGACTGCTTCTAGTCAGTGTCAGTAGATCGCGTACATTGTGCTATGATGAGTAAAAAGAAATTGTTACCGCTGGCCATGCGAGCCCAACCCTTCCCGTTCCTGCATTGGGACCAAGATTACCCCCAGTGTCTCTACCCGTGTTTCTACCATCGCTCACGAGAAGCTTGGCGGATGTAGGAGAAGAAGTGGCAGGTGAAGCAGTGGTGGGTTGTGCGAGACTGGCCATGAGGGCTAGGAACGAGAGAGTGAGAAATTTGAGGAGGTTTATTGGGGCCATGGTGTATGTTATTTGAGTGTGGGCGTGAGTTCCCGGACACTATAAGAATGTAGGCGGGTCTGGGAGGGGGAGCTAGACGTTGATAGGGGAGAAATGGAAAAGACTGTAACTGAACCCACCAATTTTCTGATCTTTAAATAACAGGTTTTACAGTCAGAAAAACGGGCCTGTCAGCAGCGCCCATCGATGAAAGGACTCTAAATCAAAAAAGAAGTGAGAGACTTTCAATGGTTGAGAACGGTATTCCTACCCCAGTTATCAAAATATTAGAAGCCATCGCAACTCATCATGGTACCATTGAATTGCACGGTCTAGGGGCGAGAATACCATTACATATGGAGGGAGAGGAAATCTGTCAGTAGCTCTTTATTCTCTGGAAATATAAATATAGAGCTCATCAAAATTTATTTTTGTAGTTGGCGGTCAAGACGCACCTATTTGTATAGAATGTAGGGACCACGTGGGTAGTGCACCTGGGTCTCGCGAATATGTGGCATATGGGTGTGGGTGGATGTTGCTTGTGTGCGTACAATAACGTGTGTTGATATATTTCCTGATGACGGAAGCAACGTGGAAGTGGGATATGAGATTGGTTTGATGATTGTTTTAGACCTGTCAATGTATGATTTCCCCCTGGATAGTCCTCAACTTTGAAGTCAAGCTAGCCAAGTGACTGCTGAGGAAATCGAGAGTGCGAGGCGGTAACGACAGAGTAACTACTAACGATAGTTCTTCGCGACGAGACACGAGTGTGACAGAGTGACTCTCGGATCGTCAAACGGACCCTCTCGAGCCCCGAGAATCCCCTGCACCCACCCCCAAAAACTCGGATCACATCAACAACTCCTAGAAAATCTGCTCGGCGTGATCGATCTGAGCGAACCATCTGATAAGATCGTACCAGGGTTTGGGCCCACCCGCCCAATCTTCACCCGCCAGAGTCCCCCAGCGCGACATTGTGAGCTCTAAGCCCTACGGGTCCGGCCTCAAAATAATGAAAACTTCTAACTAATTAATTTACTGCCTAAATTAGGTTCCAACGTTTATCCTCATTCGGACCCAAGGGCCATCAAACAGAGACAATGATGAATCGATGACAGCCCCGTCTCAACTGGTGGCAGAGGGGAACTCCCGTCTCAAAGTACTCCCAACTCAAGTTAGTTGATTTCCGCGTTCATTTATCTCTGCTTGGCATTCGAATGACGTGCAGATCCTCTCATTCATGAGTCATGACGCTGTTTACCATTCTATTTGACGGCATTCCTACTACATTCTCGTACATAGACTGAATAGCAGGAGTCCCTACCCTCAAACTCCCTCATTATCACCCAGATCCCAGGTTCTATCGCCGAGCCCTCATCGTTACTAAGTATACTTATGCTGATGATCACCTTTTTCTTGAATCAAAAAGAGCATAGAGCCCGTATTTAAATCATAGACTTTAAATATCAACCCAAACTCCGACTGATCTCCACAGGGCTCAACTAGCGACTACTAGCGCACGTCTGAACACACCTGAGTGTTCTCTATTTCTCCCACCGCTAGATTCTGACATGCTATGCTGCTGCTTGCTCTTTGCTGTCCTATTCGTCCCGTTCCTCGCCCAGTTCAATGGGTCAGTGGCGGTCGTGTCAAATCGAACGATTGACGATGAGTTTGGGGACTCGGTGACAGGAAAGAAGCCTGTGTTCCTTCCCGACCTCCCCGGTATTTGGCAAGGGCCGGAGTGCACCGGTTGTGGGGTTCAACCCGATAAGACCAAAGCATTTAAGCAGACCTTCAATGCCGCGACGTACACACCACAAATCGGGTATACATCGATAGGATTGAGTTTCAAAGGTTGGTCTGAGCATATATCACTGCAACTAGTCTTATCGCAAGTTCGAACTCTAACGAACGACTGTGGTGGCATCCCACTTGCAGGAACGGCCATATATGTATTTTTCATCGTTCCCAATACCATATATATCCTATTCAGAGGCTCCATAACGACATTAGCAGAGTGCAATTTTACGTTGGACGACGAGCACGCTGGATATTATCGTCACGCCCCTTCCTTGTCAACAGATATAATGTATAATGTCCTAGTTTTTCAAAGCGAAAATCTTCCAAATACGGACCACATGCTTAATATCTCGACCTCCGGACTTGATTACCATACCTTCACAAATTTTGATTATGCGATATACACGTTTGTGCACCTGGCTTTCCTCTCCTTTCTTCAACATTAATTGGCGTTCTTCAGTTTTGATGACTCTCCTTTTACACCTTCTTCATCAAATCCACTACCCACCATCAGCACCACCGCCTCTAATACAAATACACGCCCCCCAAACGGAACCATGTGGTCCAGGCCTGCTACGGTTAGCCCTGTGACGCCTCTCCGAGGGAGCACCCAGGGCCCTAGTGCTGCAACCTCCGATTCGGCCCTGCCACGCCAAACGAGCATTCCCGGAAACGAGAGGAGCCCTATAAGAACGATAGTAGGAGGGAGTGTCGGGGCAGTCGCTTTAATCCTCCTTTTTATCATCCTTTTTATACTCTATCGCCATCGAAAGCGTACCACAGTACCCAGGCCTGGCGCAACAGCAACAACAGCAGCGGTGGCCCCTTTCGTGATGACCATAGACTACAATATTAGACATCCTAACACCGTACCTACTTCTGGTGAGTCCTCAACTGCACCATCAATCCAACGCCAGAACCCAGTCGCTCGAAACATCAAGTTCCCATTGAATAGATATGACAATTACCACCGTGGTGGCCACGGCCACGCCAGCGTGGGCTCAGAGAGCAACGGCGACAGGATACATCATGCTGCGGCGGATGATAGCCCAACAGGAATGGGGATAAGAGAAGCTCTGGAC
Source organism: Candidatus Ichthyocystis sparus (assembly GCF_900078745.1). GTDB lineage: Bacteria > Pseudomonadota > Gammaproteobacteria > Burkholderiales > 2013Ark19i > Ichthyocystis > Ichthyocystis sparus. The sequence continues at coordinate 21,668 of NZ_FKII01000081.1, forward strand.
GTTAGCAACACCAGGTTGACGAGTCATGATTGGCCGGCGAACATAGTTACTACTCCTGCGGAAATTGGCCAAACTACGACTTTTACCTCGCTTTCTCCCATCAATGTCCCAGGGGACGTTGATGCGCGGCGGTGGTGGCGGCTACGGCGAAGTCAAAGACTTCCGGGGGCTGATCTTGAAAGACGGCTGCGTGAACTCGCGGTACGGACAAACCGCCGTAGATCCAGGGGTAGTCTTACGGAAGTTGCGCAGTTGAGAGAGCAGATGCAGTCAACACAGGATTATATCACGTATCTGCAATCTTTGCTGAGGTCGGGTGAACTACCCCCTGAGTATACCACTGCGATTACTGAGAGCAGGGCCGAGGGCATTTAGATGTTCGGAATGTAGAATCGCTATTATAACTTTCTTCTATGGGTACCTTCATGCCTTCTGCCTCTCGTGTATGGTAATATATATGTATATGGTAGAGCGTAACACGTAACATTAAGACAATGGAAGGAGAAAATACATGTAGCTTTTATGCAAGGACTCATATGAGAAATATAGTCAAAGTCCTCATAACCCAAACTCTTCAGTGGACGGCGTCTGGGTTATGCATAGTAATGCATTTGGAAATGTTCGAAAGTTGTGAAAAAAAAAATTGAAAACAAAAATGGCCGGTTGGTCTGGGTGTGAGGGAATTTTGGTAGATGTCGGTGGGGAATGAAATTAATGAAGGGCCTCGAGGGTCGGGAATAGGAATACCATTGCATATAGGCGGAAAGACACCTTCATCCGGAGATGCGCGCTATTTACGGGTAATAGTAATAGCTGTCCAAAAGTGGGGAAAAGCTCAGTTGTCGCGTTTCCTGGTCACGAGATCTATTTATAGACATAGTAAATCATCGGTCTTATTGGAACAAGGCAGTTTGAATATGATCTGCCTTATGTTATTTGCAAGACACTGATAATGGGACAGCGAGGGGCGGCACCGACATGCCATCCAGCGTGTTCCCAAGTTTTTTGAATATAGTAGATAACTACGAGTACTGTAAGTCACCGAGAAATAGAGAAAATACGATTTGACGCTTGATACTGATACATTTAGAAATGTTTAGTACTAAAACTATAACACAGTCTGGGCAGCAAGAAAGAAAGAAAGAAAGAACAGCGGTTGAGGTGCCTGCACAAGAGTAGCAGTTATGAATTTGTGATGGGACTCGGAATGAATATATATATGAGGATCTAAAGAGTTGCTCAAATCCAAGTAAATATGCATCATAGACGTGGCGCATCGATTAGAATAGGAGAGAGTAATACTCTAATTGATGTACAGCAGCCCAAGTTCAGAAGGCTGACCGTCGGCATCCATGAGATGCCAGACTGGTGCGGTTTCATCATCCGAAATGTGAAAAAGACCAAAGGCGAAATAGTGGGGAACCCAACTAGTCCCATCCATAAAATCCTTGACCGTCGTCATGAAGTCGGAGGATTGGCCCTCAGTGCATTGACCTCCACCACTGAAGTTCTGGCAAGCGAATTCGGTGGGCCAGATAGGAAGATTGAATGTGTCGTGGAAGTCGATGAGATAGTTAATGAAGCTCTGAGACGAGGTGCCGTACCAGTGAACCGCAAGTCCGTCAAAGTGACAGCCACTACAAGCGGCAAAAAAGTCCATCATCCATGTTTTTCCTGAGGGTGCAGAGGAGCACGCAGGTGAGATGAGGCTATAGCCCTGATCCTTCAGTGGATCGATATATTGCTTCCAATACATGGCTGCGGTCTGGGGCGACATGTCAGCCTGTCCTGCTTCATTTGGTTCGTTGAAACCAAGAACAGTCGTTGCATAACCCTTTACAACAAGGCGTTGGAAGTCCGCAAATTGTGTCGTACCCCAAAGCATTGGGATGGGATCAAAGCCGAGGCTTTTGGCTTGCGAGGGGAGGAAAGGAGTATAGGTGTAGACAGGCGACACATTATTCGTCTTGAAGTTGGCGAGGGCCGGATCATTACCGTTGGGCCATGCGAGCCCAACTTTTCCGGTTCCCGCACTGGAACCAGAATTAACTCCAGTCTCCCTACCCATGTTTCTACCATCCCTCGTGAGAGACTTGGAGGATGTAGCAGAAGAGGCGGCAGGTGAAGCAGTAGTGGGCTGTGCGAGACCAGCCAGGAGAGCTAGGGATGAGAGAGCAAGGAGGTTGATGAGCTGTGTTGGGGCCATCGTTTATGAAATTTTTGGGTGGGCGTGATAATATATGTATGAAGGCTGGCCTGGGAGGAAGGCCAATGTCGATGGAGGAGGAGTCGAAATTCTGACCTTTAAACAACGATTTTATCAAGCACCACATGGACCTGTCAAGTCACTCAGCAGCGCCTATCAGTGAAAGACTTCCAAATCAGAAATTGAGAGAGAGAGATGACCAATGGTTGCGAGCGGCGCGCATACCATAGTTAACGACTATGGGAAGCCATCAACACTCACGGCCCTATCGAAGGTTTCCGAGACGGAGAGTCTTGCTTCCTATTCTTTCCTTCACCTCCCAATTGGGTACTGGATAAGTCCGTATTCTTAACGCTGGCCTCGCTAGGTAAGCAATCTAACATACAAACCGTAAATAAAACAAACCGTTATATGGAAAGTTGAGATCAAGATATTTGTGCCTTGCGATTCTGGAAGGCTCCATCGGAACTGCCCCCCGAAGCCTCAGCCACCACCGCAGAACTTCGGCGTCCTCGACCGAGCCAGGACCGAACCCCCTCGCTCCCCTGCCGCACACTCATGCGTCCTGCCACTACCACATGACCACTATCGCCATACGCTCGTCTTTGATCTTATACTTCCCTCGCGTGTCTTTACGCTTGCAGGTCTGTGGGCATAGGGTTCGACCTGGCGGTTAGACGGGTGAGGGATAAATTTGCAGCAAGGTGTGGGTC
>NZ_FKII01000082.1 GCF_900078745.1 Candidatus Ichthyocystis sparus
AGACTGATGTTAGAGGGGGGGAGAGGGAAGGGGGGGGGAGAAGAGAGCGAGAAATGGAAGTACAGCAGAGACACGGAAGAGAAGGAGAGTGAGAGAGGAAAGGAGAATAGAGGCAGAAGCGAAAAGGAGGGCTATGGGGGTGATGTTGGAAGATATAGAGAGAGAGAATAGGGAGATATTGAGGGCTGCTGAGGAGGAGATGAAGGCAAGGAAGAGGGTTCAGGAGAGCAGTAGTGTATTTATGGCTAACGTGGAAGCATTGAGAATTGCTAGAGAAGAGATGGCATCTAGAAAGAGAAAGTTGGCAAAAGAGGGCAAAGGTGCAGGTAGGAGGGCTCGTATGCCAAGAGAGAAGATGGTTATAAATGAAGGCGAGGCGTTGGGAGTGAAAGAGAAAGAAATAGCGTTAGCGAACGCTGAGGTATTTAGGGTTGCTGCTAGAGAAAGGGATGCTATTCTCAGGGAAAGAGAAGAGAGAGCGGCAAATAGGAGAAGACAAGGTGAGATAATACAAGAGGCGGAAAGGATGATTGTGTTGACAAGGTTGAGAGAAGTGCCGCTACGGGGTTTTGATATGATGAGAGAGAAATCGGGGAATAAAGATGGTAGAGGTGGATTGGTAGACAAAAGGAGAGTTGAGAAGGGAGGGGAAGGTAGTTCTAAAGGTATGGAGAAAGAAGTATTAGAAGAAGGAGAAGAAGGAGAAGAGAGAGAGGAAGACTCATAGTGGATGTAGATGTAGTTCTTTGGTAAGTGTGGTGGATATCGAGTTCAAAAAAGTGAGCTTGGACGCGTAGTTATTAAGGTATCGGCTGTTGAGTTAGTGAAATTAGTCACGAAGACAAGGAAGTATGTATTCCGTACTTATGGGGTGGTTAAGTTGATCGAGGGTGACTGTGATATAAGAAAAGAATTGTCAGGTGGTATGTTGATATTATTCGAAGATACAATCTCCAAATATAGAATGAGGTTATGAGATAGGGTTCTGGTATCTAAATTGGGTAGGATTAAATTGTTGGGTGCAGGCTTGCATTTGTGCTGGTGATGTAATTTAGTGGGGGTGTTGCTTAGGTATGTTTTGTGTAACTGAACTGTACTGTTTTCTTGCGAGTTAGCTTTAGTAGGGTGGGTTTTTGGGTGTTCAGGATATAATACGCTGCACTAATGCAAAAAGTTACGGCACTAGATCTTAAAATAAAGTCTCTAGTGGAAAGCACGGGAGATATTTATAAGCGTATGGACGGTATTGCGGTAGTAGTGTGGCCAGGAGGAAGTAAGAATGGTGGTTTAAAGTGTTAGAAATAATGTTATTAACTACAGATTAGTGTTAGAAGGTTTTTTATTTCTAATGGCTGGATCGGGGGGTGTGGAATAAGTTTTATGGGAGATATCTATTTCATGTTGAGCTAGCAGTTGCTTTAGTGGTGCTAGTAACGGAAGTTTTAGAGGGGGGGTATTCGATGTACGGGGCTAGTGGCAGATTATGTGCTTGAGAGTGGGACTCTAGGGAAATGAAATATCATAATGCTGTTGCCACAGTTCTAAATTGGTGAATTCCTTGTTAAGAAGTGCATCAATTTAAGAATTGTTGATCACATCTAGAATAGATCCAATATCAAAGCAGGATAGTCAAGCATTACATATAAATGCAAGTAGTGTATGTAGAGGTTTATTTTGGGTAAAGAGTTAGTGTGGATTTTGAGATTGACCCGGGGTACTTCTTTCTATTAACTGGAGGAGTTGGTGTATCAAGAAAAAAACAAGAATTGCAAGAATGGTATTGTTTATTCTTGGTAGTTTTAATACTTTTATATTGTGTATTTAGGAATGGGTTAGAGTACACGTAGCACCTTATTTTTAATAATTATCCTACCTACGGTATTATGATTAATTTATATGTAATAAAAGACTATATTGAGCATAGTGCAAAAAATAGTTGTAGTATATTAGTGGTTATTATTACTTACGGGTAATGTGAGCAAAAAAGGAATAGCGGTTTTAATTTAAATGCAATAAACATTAAGATTTGAGTTAGAATTGATACAAGCCGTGTAACGTGGTTTTGTTAGTGCCGTAGACATACATCAGTGTATTGATTGATGATGTGCTTGCGTTATGTGTTCTAGATGTGTGCTATCTTTATTGACAACAAACGTGGCTATTCTGGGAGGTGGTGTGGTATTAACTGATCAACGTTTAGTGTATGGGTGGTTGCGCATTAGGATTGGTATATTGGTATATTGGGAGAAATATAAAGGTCTTTAGCAGATTAAAATAATTGCATTAGTTAGCTTGCCATTTATTAGATGCGACGGTCGTGCCTATAGTTAGTTTTTGTTATGTTCTAATTAATTTGCGTGATTATTTACTTGAGTACTTTCATCAAAGTGTCAGTGTGAGATAGTGTTTCTTGGGACTGGTGTATTGTTAAGTCCGTGCTACATCTGTTAAGTCATTTCAAATAAATTGCGGTGTTGGGGTTTGTTTCTTCAAGAGCAAGTATGCTTGTGCGTGACCAATCCATAAATAAGATTGGTGGTGGTTGTAGTTCTCCTAAAAGCAGTACTTAAATAACGATAAGAAGAGCAGTTAGCAGTAATTACATGCATTTGCTGTGGAGAAGTAGAATAATATCACAGGAACGAAGTAATTAGTAATCAATTATGTTATGTATGCATCTAACATTGTCCATCATATTAGCGCTTAATGAAATTGCGTTGGTATTTAGTACGGTTCCACTAAGTCTAATTACTATTGGTGGACAACAAGCAATGGTCCTGCATCTGAAGTGTTATACATTGGAGTTAGGGTACGATCATTTAATTTTATATACTGAGGAGAGATTAGATGAAAATGAATTGATTTGCTGTTGTTGCTATTAGATGCATTTTATTCATAAACAATAAGAACCACCATTCTAAATGGTAGTGTTTATTTTTTTATAAAAGTATAATTGCATGAAAAGTATACATAAAAGCACCAAATAAATTACAGTTTTAAATTGTATTTTCTATTTATTAATTAGATTTAAGAAATTGTTGGAATTACGCTAATAAGATTTTTAGTCTGGATATTAGCCATCAGTAATCCTACAAAGGTAATTGTAATAACTGAGGCTAATGTATAGGCGGCAATACTATTTGAAAGAAAGCTTTTACTATTACGTATTCGTTTAGATTAGGTTATTTATAAGATCTTAGATGTTGTGCCCCATCTGTAATTAACAAGTTGTTTTTTAATATGTGTGAGCCTGTATATTCTTGTTGAGAGTATTTTTCTTAGCTTAGAATGAGTTTCATGTGTGTTCTGATTAAATTAAAAAGACATGTTTGATATTAGTTGTATAAAGGTTTGTGCAGCATGTGTTATCCATAGAAAAACAATAAAACAAGGTGAGAATTAGAGAGCTAGAGTTATCTATAGAACTAGAACCACTGATATTTGTGAGGGCAAATCTTATAAAAAAACGGAAGTAGACTTACGGGAGAGGAGAAGGCTAAGTGAAGGGTGAAAAAGGAGAAATTAGATCTCCAGAGCTAGAAAGCGAGGGGGTACTTAGAGGGGTAAGGGAAAATGAAAAGTGCAAATATTACACCGGAAGTAGTATCGATACAGTAACCAGAGGAAGAGAGAGCCGATAGATTGACGGTACTGGAGGAGAGAATTATAAAGTCATGGTGAAGAAATGGTTCGGGAAAAATTTGCAATACTGAGGGAAGAAGAAGATGCAAAAACAGCGAGGGTAAAAAAACGGGGTACTGTTTAAAGCGAGAAGGAGAGTGATAAATAAAGTTGATGGGGCAATAAGTGTCCAGATGGTTGTTATATCCTGTACTTGAGGATGAAATGAGAGAGATAGCAATGCAGAGTACAATGATAGTGAAAGAGCAAATGCAAAGGAGAGCAAGCAATGAAAGCGGTGGTAGTAATAGAATTGGTAATGCAAATGGGTACTCGGTATAAATAGGTGATAATATAAGTGGGGGGTATTGTTTTCTTCCATATAGCAAGAAGAAAGGTACTAAATCTCGTTGTTACTTTGTTTCCTGGATTTACATATGTAACAAATTCAATAACAAGGTTAGTTAAGCATAAGTAATAAAGTGTAAGTGATTGAGCAAGTAGTTCTGAGGTTGGATAGATGATGTGTATAAGTGGGCACAACAATCAAGTGCATTAGAACAAAGAAAGTACATGATCTACTGAGATAGGAGGATTGTATAGCCACATTTAGCATGCAGGTTGGGGATGCGTATGATGAAACGATAAACGATATTTAGAGGTATATTTTATGGTACTCCACAGGCTTATTTTATATCGAGGTTAGTAGCTTGGATTTTGGACTAACAGGGAGAACTAGTTTGCTTTGAACTACTGGGAGAGTGGGAGGAAATCGAAAGCTAGAGTTTTGGAGGGACTAGAAGTAAGAGAGGCTAGGATGCTAGTTGTATAGGAAGATAAAGCGGAGGATGAGATTGGAAGATGAGAGGAAGGCTGAGAAAGAGAGGTTGTAAGAGATGAGGAGAGTGAAGATGAAGTAGGAGGAGGCGAGATGGGAGTGCTAGTAGAAGGGTGAAGAGAAAGAAGAAAAGATAGGATCCAGCTGAATAAAGAGCGATAATAACAAAGACTGGAGAGCTACAGCTGGAGCTAAGGAGAGTTGGATAATTAGAATTAGAGAGATTTGGGTAGAAAATAGAAGGCAGGAGCAGTGACTGAGGAAGAGCTAAAGCTAGAGCTAGTTGGAGTGAGATGATGTGCGATTATTAAGTAGAGGCGTGTGCAATTAGAGTATGCGAGGGAGCAACCTCTACAGGGATATGGGTGAATAAAAGTATACTGAAAGAGCTAAGTGGATATAAAGTTCGAGCAGGAATATACGGGATATTATAATAAGTGGTAGATGGAGAGGAGATAGTAAAGAGGAAGATTAGCGATGAAAACAAGAGATTTAGTAGAAGTAATAGTAAATGAATAAGCATTAAACTCATAGCAAGAGTGAGTTTGGGTACATAGGTAAGAGGGTAGTTTTCAGAAAGTCATGATTATAAGAGCAACAACATATGTTATATATATTAATATATGTAGAAATTGGCAGTTTTTATACTACGTTCTCCAGGTGCTGCGTTATTTTTGGTGACTAAAAGCGTAGCTATGACGGGAAGTAATATGTAGATTAACTACAATTGATCAAGACAGGTCGATCCTACGAAGCAAGTAATTATTTTTAAGTTGATTCTGTGCGCTATCTGTTTTTTTCTCCAAAATAATTCCACCAAAAATCTTATTTTTTTATCTTAAATATCACACAGCAATATTATTAAATAGGTTTCCATGTGGCAAAAGTATTGTATTTTTTCCCATTATTAGATTTAAGAAATTGTGGAAACTACCATTGCGAATTGATAAAGAGTATTAATCTGATTATTAGTAATTCTGCAAATGTAGTTGTAATAACTGAACCTAACAGTTGGGGGATAACATTACTTGGAAAGTGATTCTTTATGTCCTAGGCATGTTAGGTATATTTTCTTGTGTGTAGGGGCATCTAACTCTTAGGTGCTGTGTTTTTTTCTACAGCTGACAAGGTTGTTTTGTTTTTTTATATCTGCGAGGGTTTGTGTTTTTGTTAGGAGTGTTTTTTATTAGAGTAGGTGTACGTGTGTTCCAAAAGGAATATTAAGTTAAAAAGTTTGATGTTAACTGTAGATAGATTTGTCTACATAGTGTGATGTCGATAGAAAAAAACAAGAGAACAAGGATATGCATTAATGAAACGGAAATTAAGTAGTAGCGAGTCAAGTAATCTGAGTGATAACGATGTACAAGATGTTGTAGCTGAACAGGTGCAATCATCGAGTTCGTTAGAACAAATTACAGATTTCCCTGAGGAATGTGTAAGGTTGGCGCCTAGTTTAGCACTAGCATTGGGGATGAATCCTGGTGAAGCACTGGTTAGGGGTATGTTTTACAACACTCCTATGGCTGGTGTTGTGTCAAGTTTGGTAGATAAAATGTTGAAAGCTCATGAAGATCTGATTGGAGGTCTGGTCCTTGGAAGAGGAACCATCCTTGGATTGGAAGATAATTTAGATGAAGATGATTTTATGAGATCTAACGAAAGGTTGATAGAAGCGTTGATGGATAGCGTGGAGGCACCGGCTGCTGTGGCGATGGATGGTACAGATACGAGAAGAGGACGTCCATCAAGTGCACAAGGACATAGTAGTACAGCACCAGATGCTGAGGTTGGTTTCGTATTGGAGCCGCATTTGGCACGAGAGTTGGGGATGCAACGTGGTGAAATGATATTTAGAGGCATGTTTTATAATACCCAACGGGCCTTTCGTGTATCAAGGTTAGTGAGTCGACTTTTAAGCGAACAGGAGGAGCTAGTTCGTCGTAGCCTACTTGGGGATGGGACTAGTTCTGTCATCCGATATAGCGGCGAGGGTGTTGTTTTTTCTCCTCTTATAAAATCTAAAGCGGCAACAATACAAGCACTGGTGAGTAGCATGGAAGCACCCCTACCTGCAATAGTACCGGCAGTGATAGAGATAAGTTCGGATGAGGATTTGGAGGAAGGGAAAGCGGTAGAACATGGAACTAGAGCGGCTGAGTTAGATAATAGAGGAAAGCTGAGAGAGGCAGCTGAATCGGAGAGTGAGAAAGGCAAATTGGGAAGAGGTAGTGTGGAAGTACCAGCGGTTGTGGTGGTGGATGATGTAGATACGAGAGGACAGTCATCAAGTGCACAAGGACATAGTAGTGCAGTACCTGGTGCTGGGGTTGGTTTCTTATTGGAGCCCCATTTAGCGCGAGAGTTGGGGGTGCAACATGGTGAGATGATATTTAGAGGTACTTTTTATGGTACCCCACTGGCCCCTCTTGTATCACAGATAATAAATCGACTTTTAAGCGAACAGGAGGGACTGGTTCGTCGGGGACTATTAGGAGAGGGAACTAGTTCTGTCGTTCAATCCAGCGGCGACGGTGTTGTTTTTTCTGATCTTATAAAATCTAATGCGGCAACAATACAGGCGCTGGTAAGTAGCATAGAAGCACCACTGCCTGAAGAGAATTTGGAGAATAGAAGAAAGCTGAGGAAGGAGAGGATGATTGCTAGAGCGGAGCGTAGGGAGGACAGATTGGGAAGAGAGCTAGAGGGAAGGTTGGCGAAATTTGCAGGGAGTTTAGAAAAATTGGCAGTGGAGGAACGAGCAAGAGCGGAGAGAGCTATTAGAATAGCAAGATCTGAAGAGAGAATGGCGGCCCAAGCGCGAGCGCTGGCAGGAGTATCAGAGACAATAGAAGAAGTAATAGCAGCAGCAAGAGAAGAATATGTGGAGGAGGATTCGGAGTAAGTATTTTACATAATGGAGTTTATCAAAATAATAGGGTAGACCAGAGGGCAAGGGGGAAAATTAGATCTCTAGGAAGCGAGGAGGTGGTTTGTGCACTTTGTTGGGAGTGTTTTTTTGTTGTTATATTAGAGGGATGTGCTTGTGTTTCAAAAGAGTAAGAACAAGTGGACAAGCTTGATGTTAACTGGGGAGGTGTTTGTCTACGGAGTGTAGTGTTGATAAATAAATAAAAGAATAAGGATCTACATAAATGAAACGTAAATTAAGTATCACAAGTAGTGAGCCAAGTAGTCCGAGTGGTGGCGATGTACGAGATGGTGTATCTGAACAGGTACAACCGTCGAGTTCGTTAGAACAAGTTACAGATTCCTCTGATAAGTGTGTAAGATTGACGCCGAGTTTGGCACAGGTATTGGGGATGAATCCTGGCGAAGCACTGGTGAGGGGTATGTTTCACGGCACTCCTATGGCTGGTGTTGTGTCAAGTTTGGTAGATAAAATGTTAAAAGCTCATGAAGGTCTGATTAAAGGTCTGGCCCTTGGAAGAGGAACTATCCGATTGGGGGATGATTTAGATGAAGATGGGTTTATGAGATCTAACGAAAGTTTGATAGAAGCGCTGATGGATAGTGTGGAAGCACCAGCGGTCGTGGCACATAGTGGTGCGACACCCGCTGCTGGTTCGGGTTTTGTATTGGAGTCGCGTTTAGCACGAGAGTTAGGTATGCAATGTGGTGAAATGATATTTAGAGGCTCTTTTTACGGCACCCCACAGGTTTTTCTTGTATCAGGTTTGGTAGATCGGCTTTTAAGAGAACAGGAAGAACTAGCTAGCCGTGCACTATCAGGAGAGGGGACTAGTTCTGCTGCTCAATCTGGCGACGGCGGTGCTATCCGTGCTCTTATGGATTCTAACGCGGTAACAATACGAGCACTGCTGAGTAGCATGGAAGGACCTCTTCCTGCGGTAGCATCAGAAGTGATAGAAATAAGTTCGGATGAAGAGTCGGTAGAGGTATTGGAAGTAGGGGAAATGGAGGAATGTAGCACTGGAGCACATGAGGAGTCAGGTAAGGCGTCTGATAGAGTGATGGAAGATATTGTGGTGACAGAAGTAAGTTTGGATGAAGAGTTGGCAGAGGTATTGGAAGGAGGGGGAATTGCTGAATGTAGCACTGGAGTACATGAGGAGTCAGGTAAGGAATCTGATAGAGAGGTGGAAGATACTGGGGTGACTGGAAGAAGGGAGCTGAAAGAGAGGAAGATGGCCGCTAGGATGAAGGCGTTTGCAGCAATGGAAGAGAGAGTTAGAGTTATTGATGTTGCAGCTATGTTAGAAAATATAGAGAAATCTAATAGGACAATACAAGAGAGAAGGAGGGAGAGGATAGAGTCCTCTAGAGAGAAGAGAGAGGCCGCTAAAGCGGAGAAGAAGAAGGCCAAATTGGCAAGAGAGTTAGAGGAAAGGTTAGCAGAATTGGCAGAGGAGGAACGGGCAAGAGTAGAGAGAGCTGTTAGGGTGGCAAGATCAGAGGAGAGAATGGTGGCTCAAGCGCTGGTTCAAGCGCGAGCGTTAGAAGAAGTACCAGAAGTAGTAGAAGAAGTAGTAGCAGCAGCGAGGGAAGAAGCAGGAGAATCTGCAGAAGAAAGGTCACGATGGGAAGCAGCACTGTGTGATGGATCAGGGCTCAAGATGAAAATAAAAAAGAAGTACAGGAGTAGCGATGGATAGGCATAAGAAAAATTTGTTACCTTATACCTGCAACATATGTGGCAAGAATGTGGATGATTAATCTCAATGGTCTCTCTGTTTCCTGTAAAAACGGTTAGTGTTTGTGCGGCTCTAATGGCACGTTTTGTAACTGGTGTTGCTATATTAGTAGACAGTTAGAGGTAGTTCTATCTATTAGAAAAATAAATGCATATGCAGTTTGTCCGTTAGCTTTTAAAGCGATTGCGGGTAGATTTGCTGGGGCTGTGATATCAGATTCTGCATGTAGAAAAGAAGTATTGTGGCAGTATCTTCTATGTCTGGAATTTATTGAACAAAATGTTAAGTGAAATAAAGTCTCAAATGGGAGGGTATTTGGGATCGGTAGATACACAGGGGCTGTAGCAGTAGAGTAAATAATAAGCACGGACAAAAATAATTAAAAAGAGTACTTTTAGGATTAGAAATAATATCAACTACGTACTAGTGTGTCCCATCTTCAATGTCTAGCAAGAGTACCGGAACAAATTTCATTATTTAATATTTAATGTAAATATTGGCAAGGAAGTAAATTGCCATACTTGCTATTAAGATATTGCTTCTACAATAGTGTGTTAGTGCATACCTTTTTAAAAAGTGCGTCGGGTTTAATTGGTAATCATTTACATCTACAATATATCCAGTAACAAAACAGCCTAGTAAACATCAAAACAGTGTGGATAAAAGCGGGAATTGCAAGAACATTGTTTCTTGATGATCTTAATATTCTCACATTGTATATTAAGCATGAATTAGAGGCAGACGCACAAGATTAATTTGAGGATGTTACAATTTTGGTTCGTGTATAGAGGTAGACGTTACTGTTGCAAGTGATATAGTAGCTAGGAGTAAGGATATAGATACAGATATGCTGAGCACATGTGTGTATTCAGGCTATAGTTATATTATGTGCAATGCTAGGAATATTTCATATAGATTACTATCATTACTCCGCATGACATAAAAGTACTATATTGCAAAAATAGTTGTAATGTAATCAATAATTATTGTTGCTTACGGCCAGAGCAAAATAATTGCAGCTTCAGTTTAAATATAATGATGGTTAATATTTATACTGAATTAAACATATGTGGTATAGCTTTGTTAGTACTGTGTAAATACATCATATAACATATTGATGATGTGTTCTCATTAATGAACAGATAAGAGCTAGTTTATTGGATATCATGATTATAATAGCAACGCCGTCTAATATATATAGTAATTAACACCTTGCTCTTCGTATTTTGGATGCTGCGCTGTTTTTGGTGACGATAACGCAGCTCCCAGGAAGTAATATGTTATCAACTCTGGCTGATTAGTATTAGGTAAAGATGAAATGAAATGATTTGCTGTGTATATTAATCTTATGCATAAACAGTAATTATTGCTATTCTAGTCGTTGCCTATTTTTTTGTTCAAATGATTCCACACAAAAATATTAAACGTCACACCATGAATTAAGGTTTTATGTTGCATTTTTCCTATTAATTAAATTTAAAAGATTGTGAAAGATACGCTTGCTAGTTTATAAGTGCTCTTAATCTGACTATTAGTAATTATGCAAAGATAATCGTAATAACCAAGCTATAATTTATAGGGGTAACAGTGTTAGTTAAAAAGAGAGTTTTTACTTACTCAGCATGTTACGTTTATTATCTTATATGTAGATTTACATATAATTCCTAGATGCTATGTTATTACCTATAATTTACAAAGTTATTTTTTATGTGTGCGTTGTTCTGTATATTTTTGTTGGAGGTATTTTTTCTTATAGAGGTGTGCGTGTGTTCTAAAAGGTTTATTAAGCTAAAAAGCAAGCTTGAGCTTTATATTAACTATAGAGGGGATTGTTTACATAATGTGATGTCAATATAAGGAAAAAACAAGGAAATAAGGACTTTGTACTAATGAAGAGGAAATTAAGTAGCACAAATAGTGAACCAAGTAGCCCTAGTAATAACGATGTACTAGGTAATGTAGATGGGAAGGTACAACCGTTAAGTGAATTAGAATTAGAACAAAGTGCAGGATCTTCTAACACAGGAGGTTTTTTATTAGCGCCACATTTAGCAAGATCGTTGGGGATGCAATCTGGTGAAATGCTATTTAGAAGTATGTTTTATGGCACTTCACGTGCTTCTCTTATATCAAATTTAGCAGTTCAACTTTTAAACGAACAAGAAGAGCTAGTTCGTCGTGAACTAGGAGAGGGGACTAGTTCTGCCATTAGACTTGGTGACAGTGGCGGTGCTCTTGCTTTTATGGCCTCTAACGAGGCAACAATACAAGCGCTGCTGGATAGCATAGAAGCACCTCAATTTGCAGTAGTACCGGCAGTGATAGTAGAAGGTGTTGATACTATCGGTGGTAAAGAACCAAGTGAACCAAAGGCAGTAGAAGTTGTAGATGCTATGTATTGGCGAGAACCAGGGTCAGATGTATCAGAGTCGGTGTCATTGGAAGGTGTGGATTCTAGGTATTGGCAAGCACCAAGTGCATCAGAACAGAGTACTAGAGATTGTAATGAAGGGTTAATGTTTGCAGCGGATTTATCGCTAGAGCTGGGGATGTACCATGATCAGGTTCTATGTCAAAACACGTCTTATGGCACTCCACAATCTAATATCTTTTTAGGAATAGCAAGTCAACTTCCAGCAGTTCAAGAAGATTTATTGTGCAATCAAGCACTAGAAAGATCTGGTGCAACCCAAGAAGCAATTAGATTTGGTTACGAGGACACTGCTGCTCTTATGGCAGCTAACGAAGAATTAATGCAAGCTCCGATGACTAGTATAGGATTACCTTCATTTACAGCAGTATCGAAAGTGATGGTAGTAGATTCGGAAGAGGTGTTAGCAGATGAAAATTCGTTAGAGAAGTTGGAAGAAGGGAGATTGACAGATCTAGATAACGAGGAAATATTGAGAATAGCAAGAAAAGAGATGGTGGAGACAGAAAGGCTGAGAGCAGAAAGTAAAGCAGAGAAAGCGAGAGCAAGAGCAGAAAGAAAAATAATGATGCAGGAAGCGAGAGCGGCGAGAAGTGCAATGGAAGGGAAAGTAAGAGCAGAGAGAGGGAGAAAGCAGGAAGCGAGTACGGTGAAAAT
The DNA here is from genome assembly GCF_900078745.1 of Candidatus Ichthyocystis sparus. Classification (GTDB taxonomy): domain Bacteria; phylum Pseudomonadota; class Gammaproteobacteria; order Burkholderiales; family 2013Ark19i; genus Ichthyocystis; species Ichthyocystis sparus. The sequence goes on from NZ_FKII01000082.1 coordinate 12,224, forward strand.
GCTAATGGAGGAGAAATTGAAGGAGGAAAGAAGGGCGGAGAGAGAGAGAAGAGAGGTTGTGATTATGCAAGAAAGGGTGGAGAAAGCAAGGTTTGCAAGACTGGAAGCGGAACGTAGAAGAGAAGAGGCGAAGGAAAGGGGGAGAAGGAAGGAAGAAATGGCACTAAAAGTAAGACTAGAAAAAGAGAGAGAGGCTATGGAGCTAAAGAGGGCGAAGGAGATATGGAGAGTAGGGCGTGAGGAGAGGGAGAGAGAGGCACGGGAAGCGAAAGCGAGGAGAGAGAAAGCAGTACGGGAAGCTAGAGCGAGTAGAGAGAGAGTGGCACAGGAAGTGAAAGCGGAGAGAACAAGATTGGCAATGCTAAAAGCGGAATGCAGAAGAGAAGGAGAGGGGGAAAGGGAAAGAGTGAGGGAAGAAAAGACGATATTAGAAGTAGAACTAGGAAGAGAGAAAAGCGATGGAGCTAAAGAGGATGCAAGGGGCACGTAGGGTAGAATGGGAAGAGAAAGCGAAGGCGGCACAGGAAGCGAAAGCAGAGGGAGATTGAAAGAGGCAAGGAGAGCTAGAGTTAGAATTAGATGTAGTGGGAGCGCGGGAAGCGAGATCTAGGCCTGGGGTTGGATAAAGTAAGATCATACTTGCACACGCGATGAATCTAGGTAGAGAGATTTGTACAAATATAGCAATGCCAGGAGAAATTGCTACAGAGTAGAGATGAGGAGGGATAGACTGAAGAAGCTGAATAGAGACAAAGCTCGGCAAGATCTAGAGTTGGGTGGACTGAAGGTTAGAGAGGGAGATCAGGGTTAGGATATTAGTATAAGAAGAAGTGTCAAACTTGTAGTGAGAGTGATTGAGGGTATAGCCTTTATTATGCGTAGATGAATATAAAAAAATGAAAGCCGATCCCATTTTGGTGTAGAACTAGGTTGCATAATTTCTGAGGTGTCTCAATTGAGCGCAGTCTAGCGCTTATGTTGGGGGACAATTCGGTAATCTTTAGGTCTCATAATATAATAACACACGATGGAGACTATATTGATATTGGGAGGCGTAACGGCGCCATCTTGGAAGCAATGAAAGAAGTAACAATAGTAGAAGAATAGGCAGAAATAATAGTTAAAGTAGAGGCAGTGATATCAGTACATATTTTGTTAGAAGGAGGAATTTTTTACTAAAATAAGTACGTAGTTACTGATTTTTACTGCTACGTTGTTTTTTCCTGTAGAGCTGTTATGTGGGCTTTTTTAGTTAGTTAAGTCTTGTATAAGTGAAGTGACGGCCAATATAAACGTCAAAATTACGTTTTGTAATTATGAAACTGAAGGCAGGTGCAGGTTTGTTGAGAGTGTCAGTTTAATAATAATTATGGTAGTTTATTTACATTAATAGATAGATCTGACAACAAATCAGTCTGGTCAGGTATTGCGGATAGATGCAGATAGTGAGGATAAAAGATTTATCTTAGATGCAAAGTTTGGTACTAATTTTTGGAGGACCATTGTACCTGTAAGTTTGTACAGCGCCAGAGTAAATACATAAAAAAAGTAATTACAAAGAAGGTGTTGCTTATTCTTCCTTTATAGTTCTTAGTAATAATACTTTCGTATCATATATCGAACATGCGTTATAGGTGCGAAGGTGATTAGTTTAATAAAATTACAGTTTTGTTTTCTGTGGTGATTTTGTCAGTAGAGGCCAGAGGTATTATTAAAGTGTTACTGCCGTTTCATTATTTAGGATGATGTACAGTGATTGTGTACTCTTTAAGGGAGGTGTATTGATGGGTAGTTAATCTTAATCTATATATATTATATCCAAACAAGAGATTTAAGAAGAAGAAAACTATTATAACTAAGTGATAATTATACCTATACCTGGGTATGTCTAAGTAGCAGTGGGGCAAGGTATTGGGCAATGGGATTGACATGAATGATGTTGTGATTATGCGTATCCTAGTACAAGCATCGCGTCTATAATTAATTGTTTATGTTTAAGCATTGGTCTGGTATTGGTTAGAGAGAATAAAATTAATTAAAATTAATTTGCTATAGCTGTATTTAATCTTGTGCGCAAGCAGTAACCGTTGTTATCACAGGCGGTGCTAGTTTTTATTGTTGGAATAATTACGCCAAATACTACACAATATATACAAAGTAAATTGCGGCTTTATATTGAATTTTTTCCATCCATTAAAGTTAATTGTGGAGGATATACTGATCAGTAAAGATTCGTAGTTTGGGTTGGGTATCAGTATCCTACAAAGAGTATCCTACAAAGTAAAGTAATTCCAATGATTAGACCTGACGTATGGAGCAAAGTGCTAATTGAAGAAGTATTTTACTGACATCAGCATGCTGAGTGTCTGAGTGTATTCGCTTAGATGTACATGTGTTCTAAAAAGTATAAATTGTAGAGAGATTTGTATACATGGAGTGGTGTCAATAGAAAGAGAAAAACAAGAAAATAAGGACTATAACTAATGAAACGTAAATTGAGTAGCACAAATAGTGAAACAGGTGGTATGGAGGGCAATGATGAACGAGGTGATGTAGATGAGCACTCACAATCGTCAAGTGCACCAGCACTAGAACAAAGTGCAGTGTCTACTGCTGCAGGGGGGGTTATATTAGATCCACATTTAGCAAGATCGTTGGGGATGCGTCCTGGTGAACCGCTGTTTCGAGGTATGTTTTATGGTACTCCGCAGGCTCCTCTTGCATCAGATTTAACTACTAAACTTTTAGATGAACAGGAGAGATTGTCTATCCTCAAATCCGGAGAGGGAACTAGTTCTTCCACCCAACATGTTGGAAGTTGGCTTGTTAATCTTATGGAATCTAACCAATTAGTAATACAAGCGCTGCTGGATAGCGTAGAAGCACCTACACCTCTTCCATTTACGGTAGTACCAACGATGGCAGTGGGAGGTGCGGATACTATGCGTGGTAGAGGGGAATCAAGTGTACAAGAGGCAGTGACAGTAGGGGATGTAGGTAGTAGTACTGTGTATTGGCAAGCGCCAGGTGCAGCAGAACGTAGTACCAGAGGTCATGATGGGGAGTTTATGTTGGCACCAGACTTAGCACGATCACTGGGAATGCTCCCTGGTCAAGGGCTACGTCGAGGCATGTTTTACGGTACCCCAACATCTGATATTGTTTTAGAGATGATAGCCCAATTTTCAGAAATTAGGCAAGTTTTATTGCGCGATCAAGAACTAGAAAGAAGAGCTGCTTTGATCACGGGGGGAACGAGCTTTGATTGGGAATATACTGCTTCTCTTATAGAAACTAATGGAGAATTGATACATGCTCTGATGGCTAGTATAGAATCACCTCTACTCACATCAGCGCCGGCATTACCTACATCGGCTCCAGCATTACCTACATCAACGCCAGCATTACCTACATCAGCGCTAGCATTGACAGCAATAGAGTATGAAGAGAATTTATTAGAGGAATCGGAAGAAGAGAAGCTTAAGAAACAGGCAGATAAAAAGGCAAAATCTGCGCAGCTCAGGAATGAGAGGAGAAGGATGTCGAGAGCTGAGAAGAGAAAGGAAGAGGTGTTGGAGAGGGAGATGCGGAATAAAGAGGAGGCTATGAGGCTAGAGGAGGCGAGAGCTATAGGGAAAGCTGATATAGAAGCTAGGGCAAAGGTTGCACGGGAAGCTAAAGCAAGAGCTGCACGGGAAAAAAGGAGACTAGGTAGAGAGAGACAGGAAATACTGAAGGCGGAAGCAACGGAGGAAGGGAGAGCTAGATTGATAAAGGGGTGGGAAGAAGAGGAAAGGAGATTGAAAGAGGAGAAGAGTAGAGAGAAAGAGGAACTTAGAATGAAAAGAGAGAAGGAGATCGAGTTACTAAATCAGAAAGAGAAAGAGAGGCGGCTAGAACTAGAAAAGATAGGGCTAGAACTAGAGAGGGAGAGAGCGGCGAGGGTAGAGAGACTTAATGCTAAGGCATTGGAGGAAAGGAGAGAAAGAGAGGCTAGAGAGGCTGTGGAAGTAGCTATGGAGCAAAAGAAAGCTGAGAAAGCCAGATTGGAAGAGGAAGCTAGAACGAAAGAAAGGGAGAGGGCTAGGCGATTAATTCAAGAAGAGAGTGAGAGAGCGCTAGAACTAGAAAGGAGAGAGCTAGAAATAGAGAGAGAGATTGCAGAGAGGATAGAGGGGGCGGTAACTAGATTGCTGGAGGAACAGAAGGCGAAGATAGCCTTGAAGGAAGAGATACTGGAGAGGGAGAGGTTGAAAGCAAAAAGTAAAGCGGAGAAGAAGGAAATGAAGAAGGCAAATATAGCGGCGAAAAGGGGTGCGATGTCGATGGTATTAGAAGATAGAGTGGAGTTTTTAGATATTAACCTATCCACGTCAAAGGCCACACCTACACTCACCCCTCACAATGAGTTTAATACCTCTTCTTCTACTATTTCTAGTACCGCTCTTGCTCTCTAATTCCCAGTCTCTCTAACTCTAAAACTAGTCGCCTAGCCCTTACTCTTACTTTCGATAACCCTATCTCCAGCTCTAATTCTCTTATTCTTAGCCGAGCTCCCTCTTTACTTAGCTCTTTCAGTTTAGTTTTCTTCGCCTCCATCTCTTCCACAGTCGCCTCCGACATCATTCCACTTTCCCACATCTCTCTGTCTGAAACAATAGCATGTGCTCTCACCATATCTAATTCTGAGCTTAGATTTTGCTCTTGCACTCTCAATCCGTATAGTTGATACTTGTAAGGGGTAAAAAGGGATTTGATGCAAGAAATCTATAATCTGAAGGTAAGTGTATAGAGTATTACACTGGGGAGATATACATTCTTATACTGTCATGTGCGGTTTCTGTATCGTGTCAGAGGCATTTTACCTGGAATATTGGGAGTAGTACGGAATTTTTTGGCATTGTAAGATTCGAGCGACGACTAGTTAGCTGATGTTTATCGGTTGTGGTGGTGTGTCGGTGTTTAGTTTTTAATGGTTGGCTTGCGTTGTATTTACTTGAGTATTTGTCGGCCTTCTTTCTTATACACGAGGTGGTGATTTTGGTAATGTGGGGATTATTAAAACGATGTCGCCATGTTTGTTGTCTGTTATATCCTTCAAGATGAGGTGCAGTGTTTGTGTCTTTTTTTAAGATGGCATATCAATGGATGATTAATCTATGGATATACAAACGAGGGACCAAGTAAGAAAAAAATAGTCATATCCAAGTATTAGTTACAGGTAAATGATGGTATGAGTAGAGTACTACGGTGAGGAAATTAAATTGATGTAAATGAGTTATGTATACTATAGTATCGACATCGCGTCGGTTATTGTCTGTATCAAACATTGAGCTGTAATTGGAGAAAATAAAATTAATTTGCTGCAGGTGCATTAATTCTGGGCATGAGCAGTAACTGTTTTAAACATTACCTACTTTTTGCCCAAGTGATTCCATTCAAAAATTCTTCCGAAGCATTACACGACTAAGTATCATACAGTATTATAAAATAAATCATTTGAACATTTGAACTTTCCCCATTCGTTAATAAGTTTAAAGAATTGTGAAAACTACACTAATTAATAAAGAGCAATTTGGGCTTGGTTATTAGTAATACTGCAAGCATAAATGTAATAACCGTACCTAATGGATAGTTAAATAATGCTAATCGACGATGGGATTTTACTGACTCAAAATGTTAGATTTATCTGCTTAGATGTAGGTCGCATCTAGCTCTTATATAATATGTTTTCTCCATAGTTGAGTAAATTATTTTTTTATATGTGCGTGATCCTGTATATTTTTATTGTGGGTATTTTTTATTAGCGTAGATGTGCGTGTGTTCTAAAATTAAACTAAGGAAATAAGTTTGTTAATTGCAGGTAGGATTGTCTGCATGATGTGTTATCAATAGAAAAAAACAAGAAAATAAGGATTATAACTAATGAAACGTAAATTGAGTAGCACAAGTAGTGGGGCAAGTGGTCTGGAGGGTAACGATGAGCGGTGTGGCGTAGATGATGGGGCACAACCATCAGATGTACTAGAATTAGAACAAAGTACAGGATCTGTTGAT
>NZ_FKII01000083.1 GCF_900078745.1 Candidatus Ichthyocystis sparus
CCCTCATCGCTGCTCTCATTGCCGCTCTCTCTGGATCAGGCTTACACAGCCCTCCAGAACCACCTCCTTCTAATGTCCCACTACCTGAACCAGAAGATTCCGTGCTTTGCTCTAATGCACCTGATGACCCCCCACCCTCATCCTCTTGTACATCGCCACCACCACAAACTGACCCACCGCCTGAGATACCTAATCTCCGTTCCATTAGTAGTCCTCCTTATTTTATTTTCTTCTATCTATCTGTACCACACACCGCAAACAATTCACCATACAACCCCGAAATCAATGACAAGCTTGATTTTTTAATTTATTTAATACACCTGCACCTCCCAGAACACACGCAAACCCAAGCCAATAAAAAAACACCCCCAACAAAAAGCCACGCACATACAAAATCCCGCAAACTATCTACAGAGAAAACACAGCACCAAGTAGTCGTATGTAAATATGTAGGGCATTCATATAAGCAAATACACCTAGCTTAGGCCAGCAGAAACTCTCATTAAAGCAGACTATCCCTTGCCATTAGAGGAAAAAGATCCAGTTATTCCTATCATCTTCGTAAAATTACTGGTGATGGTAAGATTGCTGAAATTTGGCTAAAAACCAAATTTTTAGTCAACCTTTTTTATTAATCATAATAGCTTGTAGCTTGAAAAAGCTTTATTTAGTTACCTAAAATGCAAAGTTATTTGTGTAAGTATGTTTGTATTTATGCGGAATCATTCCTGACACTGAGGTGGAAGATATCTAGAGTAATAAAAATAATTACTACCAGCAAATTGGATTAACACACAGCCATAGCAAATTATATTTACTTTTGTCTAATCTTTTTTGCCGCACCTACTTTACACGTAAACACTAACTCCTAAACTAACGCACCGTCAACAGATGATACAGAGAGAGTAAGACTAATGAGGGATAATAAGCGTAGGAGGAGTGAGGCAGAGGGGAACGGAGGAGGAGCGGGAGAAATGGGGGGTAGTGGTAGCAAGCATGCAAAGGGGGAAAGTGAGGGCTAAAAAGGTCTGGAGCTAGTTGTGTTATTTATACGTATCGCGAGGGCGCGCGCCAGTTGGGCTGGGGCGCGTCTGTGCTTAGTAGTTCATAGATAAAGGTGGGGTGTGTGTTTAGTTTGGAGAGCGACCTAGAAAGCTAGGGTCAGGGTGGGTTATGAATCAGGGATGGTTGTGATAAGGGAATGAGTGGGTGAGGTGTTCGGATACGTGGGAAAATACAGTTTCTCCGAATTTAGAGTGGATACTAACTCTGAAGTATGGTTTCAGTTAGGAGTGGGTTGTGTAATTTAGTAAAATGGGGACTGCCGTGGGATGTGTTTTGTGTTGACACACGTGCGTCGTGCTTGGACTCGGTCGGGCCTAGAGTAGAATCTCTTCAGTGGTGGGGCGGCGATCTGCAGGGACAAAGGGACGGTATTGACGATAATAATAATATTGTAGGCAGAGAAAGAAGTAAAAATAGAGGTTGAGTAATAGTAAACAATGTCTACGATGAATTAGTAAAAAGTAGAAGAGGTTGGTTGTTTTACCTATGACAGCTGGCAAGGGTGCTGGGAATAGAACAAATTATTTCATTCCCATTGTGTGGTTTGTTTTTTTTGGAGAATTAGTAGCTGTTTATGTAGCGCTGTAATATTTAAGTATTGGAAGTAGTACACATGAGTGCATTTCACTTAATAAGCTGCCAGGAAGTTGCTGGGAGATAGATTGTGTGATTGCGAGTGAAATTATAGGTAGTAAGGAGTCGTAGTGTTGTTACTGCAGTTGTAGTTTAGTGTACCATCTGCTGGCGGTGTATTAGTTTAAGAATCGACATTTACGTGAGTTATAGGAGTGACAAAAAAGATTAGGCAAAGACGTGTCGTAGCCATGTCAATCTCATTTGTGAGTAGTAATTATTTTTCCAGACATTTCCTGCCTTAGTACCATAGTCCCGCAAAAACACCAAACATATTTACACAAATATAAAATTATGATGATTGATAAAGAACGTAGCTATTTATTATCATTAATATACCATTATTATTAATCTTACGCATATGATTGGAATAACTGGACCTAATTGATAATTGGTAGTGATGGTAGTTGAAGGGGAATTTTTGGTATGTTTGTATGTTTTTTGGGGGAGTGTTTTTTTATTAGTGTGTATGTACATGTATTATAAGAGATAATTAAGTCAAAAGAGAAAGCTTAACATTGGTTGTAGATGGACTTATCTACAACGTGTGGTATCCAACGGAAGAGAGTAAAAAAACAAAAGAATAGGGACTCTTCCGGTGAAACCGAAGTTAAGTACCACAAGTAGTGAAGATGGTGTGATGGTAACGATGTATGAGGTTCTTTAGACGAGTAGTCACAACCATAAAATGTATTACAATTAGAACAAAATACAGGATTTTATGGGGTAGGGTGATTTGTGTTAGCGTTGCATTTAGCACGATTGTTGGGGATGCGTCCTGATGAAATGCTACTTCGAAGTATGTTTTATAGCACCCCCCGCATTTTCCTCATGCATCATCAGGTTTATCTGCCCAACTTTTAAAAGAACAGGAAGGATTGTTTTGCCTTTAATCAGGAGAGGAAACTAGTTTTGATGTCCAAATATAGAGATAGACTGAAAGAGCTAAATGTAGGTAGAGCTCTAGCAAGAGTAAGATAGTTAGAGCTGGAGATAGAGTTATCTAGAGCGGTGGTAAGAGCGAAAGGACATTTTCAGAGTTAGATGGGTTGGGAGTTGTAGAGCAAGATTAGGGTTAGAAATAGTAGAAGAGATATTAAATGGGAAGATAGGTGATGGGAATGATAGAATAGTAAGGAACAGTAATGGAATAAGTGTTTCAAATATACAGGGAAAGACTCTACTCTCACGATACGAATATTAAGTGATTTACTGTAAATCAAGTATTAAGTTGTAACGCTATAATAGGCAGGCAATTGCACTCAGGATTAATACACTCCTCTTTAGTACTTGTACGATGTACATAGTTCTTAGGTAGGGTTGCAATTAAGTGCAAATTTATCTCCACTAGGTTGGTGTGTACTCTGTTAAGAAGCGTATCATTTTAACAGTGGTTTACGTACGTAACAGACCCAAAAACAAGGCATCATAGTGGAATATAACAGAAAATACAGATGGTATGGATGAAAGATTTGTTCTGGTGAATAATTAGAGCACGAAATTCAAGACCAATTTCTGGAGAGTCTCTATTGCCTTGGAGGTTGATACCACAAAAAATATAAAAGCAGGAACTATAAGAACGGCATTGCTTGTTGTCTATTCTTTTTTTGTAATATATAACTGCTCGGCAATAGAACTTAATTTTTACGTGCAGCAATCTATTGTTAAGAAGTATTTTACCTAGATCATCATTATCTGTGTGGGACGAAGGATCATTTATATTAGATATAGTAAGTAAGTAAGTGCAAGAAATAATTGTAATTTGCAGTGTAATCATAATTATTATTTATGAGCAAATAAAAAAATTACGGCTTCGATTAAAATATGTAATGCATGTAATTACTTGTTCTGAATTAAAGGAAAGTAAATCAAAACTAGGAAATGTAATTTTTTTAGTTATTTTAGCAATATATCATCATATTTTACTCCCCCAATTGTTCTAGGTACTACTCTGTCTTTATTGACAATAATATTTGAGGCACTGGTTACTTTAGTATTTTTATTGAAAGCATAAATTGGATAATTTCTATATCGACAAGTACATTATTAAAACAGTGTTGTTGTATTTGTTAAATTATTTTATGAATCATAATGTTTTGTGATTGTTTGCTCAAAAATAAGTATAGCAAAAACAGTTGTATTAATGCATCACTTCTTTATTAGTAATTATTAGTGTTAAATGAAATTAACCTAAAAGCAATATCTGAGCAATAAATAATTATTAAGATTACAAAGGCGTATGCATTAGATTAAGCACAATCATTTAATTTTAGACACTGAAGCAAGATTAGTTGAGATGAACTAATTTGCTGTTGGTGCTATTAGGTATGTTTTATGCGTAAACAATAGTTACCTATTTTTACACTTAAATAATTCCTCAAACTAAAATTAATTACATGAAAATTTTTAAGCATACACACAAAATATATCAAATAGGTTTTTATATTGTGCTTCTTTCTTTAAATTAAATCTGAAAAATTGTTGAAACTATGCTAATTGATAAAGACTTTTAATTTTGTCATCAGTAATCCTACAAAGGTAGTTATTATAATCTAACCTAATGTAGGGGGGCAGTACTAGCTAAAAAATAGTTTTTACTAACTCGTAGTGCTAATCGTGTTCTATTCTATTTTATTATATATAGGTTAAACTAATTCGTAGGTGATATTTCTCATTTATAGTTGACGAAATTATTTTTTACATGTGCCTGGACCTGTATATTTTTGTTGACAGTATTTTATTTAGCATATATGCCATTTGTTCTAAAAGGTGTATTAAATTAAAAAACAAGCTTGATATTGATTGTAGAGAGATTTGTCTAGAGAGATTTGTCTACATGGTGTGTTATCAATAGAAAAAACAAGAAAGTAAGGATTTTATACTAATGAAGCGTAAATTAAGTAGCACAAGTAGTGAAGCAAGTATTCTGGATGATAATGATGAAAGAGGTGGTGTAGATGATCAGGTGCAACCGGCAAGTGCATTGGTATTAGAACAGAACATAGGATCTGCTGAGTCAGGAGGTTTCCTACCAGCGCCACATTTAGCACAATCGTTGGGTATGTTACCTGGTGAAATGATATTTAGAAGTATGTTTTATGACACACCGCAGGCTTCTCATATATCATGTTTAGTGGCTCAACTTTTAAACGAACAGGAAGTTTTGCTTAGCCTTCAACTAGGAGAGGGAACTAGTTTTGCTGTTCAATCTAGAAGCGATGTTGATACTCTTGCTCTTATGGAATATAACGCAGCAACAATACAAGCGCTTATGGACAGCGTAGAAGTACCTTCATTTGCAGTAGTACCGGAGGTGGTAGTAGGGGAAAGTGATGCTATGTATTGTCAAGCTTCGTGTGCACCAGAGGCAGTGACGGCAGAAGATGTAGGTACTGTGTTTGGTCAAGCGCCAGGTGTAACCGAACAGGGTGCATCAGCCTCTGATGAAGGGTTCATTTTAGCACCGGATTTAGCACTAAGGCTTGGAATGTACCCTGAACAAACGCTACGTCGAAGTATGTTTTATGGTACCACACAATCTAATATTGTTTTAGAGATGGTGAATCAACTTTCAGAAATTCGAGAAAATTTATTGCGCAATCAAGAGCTGGAAAGAGCTGGTTTAATTTCAGAAGGAATTGGCGTAGGTTGTGAAGATACTGCTTCTCTTATAGTAACTAATGAAGAATTAATACTGGCTCTGATGAGTAGTATAGAAGCACCTGTAGTAGCACCGGCAGTAGTGGTAATAGATTCGGAAGAAGAGTTGGTGGAGGAAACAGTGAAACAGGACACTATGGTAGCGAAAAGTGGCAAAAAAGTTGTGGTATTGGGTGAGATATCGGCAGAGAAAATGGAAGAGATAAGGATACGGAGTGCAGAGATAGTTAGGGGATTAATTGAAGAGAAAGCTGCGAGAGTTAGAGTAAGTCAGGAGAGAAAAGTTGCTAGAGAATTAAAGAAGAAGGAAGAGAGACAGTTGGCAGAAGCTGCTAGAGAGTTAGAGCAGCAAAGGATGGAAGCTGATAAAGAGTTAGCGAGGCAGGAAGGTGAGGTATTGCCAGAGATTAGAGAGATGACTGAGGAGGAGGAAGCGGCAGAGCTAGAGAGAGTGGAGATAGCAAGAAAGGAGAGATTGGTGAGAGCGGAGATAGCAAGAGAGGAGAGATTGGCGATAGCTAATGCTAGAGTAAAAGAGCAGAGAGAGGCGCGTGAACGAGAGCGACTAGAAAAACTAGGAAAGATGAAGGAAAGACAACAGAAGAAAGAGGCAGAAGAGAAAGAGAAATTAGAAAGGATAAAGGCGAGAGAGAGGAGGAAAGAAGAGCGTGCAAAGGAGGTTGAGTTGCGTGTGCAGAAGAGGGAAGCGAGATTGAGGGCTGGAGAGTTAGAGATAGTTCTAAGGGAAGAGAGAGCTAGGTATCTATATTCATCGGCAGCAATTGACTTGAGAGTAGGGGTGACAGTCGAAGAGGTAAATCTAGAACTAAGTAGAGAGATAGAGCGAGAGCGCCAACTAAGACTAGAGTTAGGGCAGGTGGTGGCGCGTATAAAAGAGCTAAAGAGAGAGATGGGAATAGCAATGGATAGAGGGATGCATAAAATGGTGTTAGAGCTAGATAGGGATATAGCTTTAGCAAAATTAAGAGAGGTAGAGATAAAGATAGATATGGTGAAGGTAAAAGAGAGGAAGAAACAGCTGTCACAAGAATTAAATAGACTGTCGAGTATAGGCAGTTAATGTATTTGGTAAATGGCGAGTAAATAAGTTACATACTAGTAAGTCTATGGGGGATTGTAGTATCGGGATGTTTTTGCCATAATTGTAGTCCAGTGCGTTAGTGCGCTTCTTGTTAGGAAGTGTATCAGTTTAAGAATTGTTACTTACATGTCTAACCAATTATCGTAGATAAATGCAAAAGGATTTATCTTGGATAAAGAGTTAGCATAAATTTTGAGACTAATTACCTTATAATTTATGTTACATGTAATATTATGAAGAGTGACACAAGAAACATAAGAAACTGTAGATATGGGAACTGTGTTGTTTGTGGTAATCGCAATGCTCTCATATAGCATGAATACTAGTTAGGGATACAAAGATGATTAATTTGAAATTGCAATTTTGTTTTCTGTATGTAGGTAAAAGTTATACTCGCATTATATTAGGTGAAAGTAGGTGTAGTGAGTAATTAAATCGAGGAACAGATCAGGAAACTTTTATTTTCAACTTCTTAAGATCATTTGTCAAAGTAATCTGTTTTGTTGAGAGGTGTCTTATCTAGAGCGGTGTCATAACTTAGTACGGTATAGAAGGCTACTATGTATGTAGTGCGAAGGTGGTTATTTATAATTAGATGATAGGAAGCACATTTGTTACATGGGGTGATTGCTGCGATCTTAGCTGTTAAATATGTGAACTGTCGTAGGGCAGTTACGGCTGTTATGTTGACGTCAGTACAAAGATTATTATTGGCATTGCAAGATTTGGACATTCGGCAGCGGCTAGGTAGCGATGTTTAGTTTTCCTCATATTTAATTTGGTTGTTTTGTTAAGTCCTCACCTACTTTAGGATTTTTTGTCAATTCTTCCCACATGAGGCATGCCTCCCTAGAGGCAGTCTTACCATGAGTAACGATGTTATCATGTTAAATTATCTCAGATAAAGTACAGCATCGGTATTTTCTTCTTTGAAGATAGTTGATTTAGGCATGACAGATTTGTTTATAAGATTAGTGGGCAATTATAAGTGTTATAAGAGCAATAACTCTGAGAATAAGAAAGATATTTATAGTCGAAAGCGATTCTATAAGGGGTGATAGCAGGGTAGGGTGAGTGTGTGTAACATGGAAGTTGATGTTTAGTGATGTTATGCATATGATTCCATTATAGTATGTGTGGTTACGCGTAGTTAGAGGAAGCACGTTGACAATTAATGCTATTGAGTTGTTAGATGATCAATTAGTACCAAGTTTATCACTTTGATAGATTAATCACCCACTGATAGTTCAAACTTAAGTTACTAACGAAGAATTTATTTGATCCAAATGCTGATGGGTAGCGCAGAAGGGTACCTGTAGAAGTGATGTTAGCGTAGAATAATTAGTGTGGAGAGAGTTGTTAACCGAAGTTAAAGGAAGAAGCTGCAGCAGAGCTAGAGAGTCTTTCTGAAGATAGCGAGGATAGTGGTGCGTGCTTTACGCAAGATAAAAAGAGATAGAGGCGAAAAGAGAAAGGGACAGTAAGGGTGGGAAGGCGACAGAGAGAGGAGATTGAAACAGGATGAAAATTTAAGAGCAAGTGGCGAAAATGAAAATGAGACAGCTAGTGATAGAGATAGGTTAGTTATACAGAGCCAGGCAGACCCAGAAAGATATAGAGCTAGTTAGATAGCGAATAATAGCAGAAGCACAAGAGCTAGATAACCTATTAAACATACGTGCTGCCGCACTGTTCTTAGTGGGGTAAGTTTTTAGACGTTCATGAGACCTTAACATATATTACACTAGTAGAAGGTTTATCATGGGAGCTTATAATAGAATCTGTAGTTTGGTGGCATGGATGATCTGCAGAAACGAAGAGACAATATTGACGGTAATAGTAATAGCGTAAGCAGAGAAATAAGTAAAGAAAGAGGTTGAGTAATCGTAAATAATATCTACGATTAATTAGTAAAAAGTAGAAGATGGTGGTTGTATTACCTATAACAGCCAGCAAGAGTACCAAGGATGGCTTAGAGAATTAGCGGCTGTTCATGTAGCACTAATGATGTAAGCTTTGTAAGCGGTGCATAATGCACTTACACTTAGTAAATTGCCAGGAAATAGATTGTGTACTTGCAAGTAAAATACCAGGTAGTAAAGTGTTGCAGTTGTAGTTTGGCGTATCATTTGCTGATAATGTGTTGTTTTGAGAATCAACGTTTGGCATGTGTAATAAGAAAAGGATCAGACAAAAACATGCCATGGCCATGTTAATACTCATTCATGAGTAGTAATTAATTTTTATTATTCCGGATATATTGCGCTTAGTATCATAATTCCACACAAATAACAAACATATTTTTACACATAAATTACAACATATACATATCTTTGGTAATTAACTAAATTATTTCCCAAGCTGTGATGATTGATAAAAAATAATTTAGCTTTATTAAGTAGCAATCAAGTAGCAGTCTTACTATCAGGTGATTGTAATGACTAGATCTAATGGATGTAGGTCAGTACTGGCTGAAAGAGAGTTTTTGCTGATTAAGAGTGCTAAACAATTCACTTGGACGTAGTTTACATATAAGTATTATGTGATGCCTGTGCAAGTTAACTAAATTATTTTTGTGATCTAGTTATTTTTGATATGTTTGTGATGTGATGTTAATGGAATAGAATAAAAAACAAGAGAATAAGGTCTGTATACTGATGAAGCGGAAATTGAGTAGCACAAGTGGTGAAGCAAGTGATATTGATGGTAACTATGGACGAAGTTCTTTAGATGAGGAGGCACAACCGTCAAGTGCATTGGAATTAGAACAAAGTATAAGGACTGCCGAGGCAGGAGGATTTCTATTGGCGCCGCATTTAGCGCGGTCGTTGGAGATGCGTCCTGGTGAAATGTTATTTCGAAGTATGTTTTATGGTACCCCGCAGGCTCCTCATGCATCAGATTTAGCTGCTCAACTTTTAAAAGAACAGGAAAGGTTGTTTTGCCTTCAATCAGGGGAGGGAACTAGTTCTTCCGCTCAACTTAGCTACGGTCATATCCTTGATCTTATGGAATCTAATGCAGCTGCAATACAAGCGTTGCTGGATAGCGTAGAAGCACCTCCTCCAATTGCAGTAGCATCAGCAATGGCAGTAGGAGGTGTGGGTACTGCTTGTGGTAAAGAAGAATCAAGTGCACAAATGGCAGTGATAGTAGGAGATATAGGTACTTTGCACGGGCAAGTGTCAGGCATAGCAGAACAGAGTGCCAGAGATTCTGACGGGGGGGTTGTGTTAGCACCAGATTTAGCACAATTGCTGGGAATGCAACCTGGTCAAGTGCTACTTCGAGGTATGTTTTGGGGTACTCCACAGTCTGATATTGTTTTGGGAATAGTAGGTCAACTTTCAGAAATGCGGGAAGATTTATTGCGCAATCAAGGACTAGAAAGATCTGGTGTAGCCCCGGAAGGAACGGGCATTGATTACGAAGATACCGCTTCTCTTATAGCAACCAATAGAGAATTAGTACAGGCTCTGATGGCTAGTATAGAAGCACCTTCATTTATAGCAGTACCGGCAGTGGTAATGGAAGATGTGGGTACACATGGGCAAGTGACAAGTTCACCAGAGGTAGTGGTGGTAGAAGATGTAGGTACTGTGGTTGATCAGGTGCCGGGTGTATTAGAACAGAGTGCATCAGGCTCTGATGGAGGTTTCATGTTGGCACCGGATTTAGCATCAAGGCTGGGAATGTACCCTGGTCAAGTGCTACTTCGAGGTATGTTTTGTGGTACTCCACAGTCTATTGTCGTTTTAGAAATGGTAAGTCAACTTTCAGAAATGCGGAAAGATTTATTGCGCAATCAAGGACTGGAAAGAGCTGGTTTAATCCCAGAAGGAACTGTCATTGGTTGCGAAGATATTGCTTCTCTTATAGCAACTAATGAAGAATTAATACTAGCTCTGATGAGTAGCATAGAAGCACCTGCAGTAGCACCTGAGGTTACGGTAATAGAGGATGAAGATTTGGTAGAAGAGTTACTAGAGGAAACGGTGAGACAGGGCACTAGGATGGCGAAAAGGGGCGAGGGAGTTTTGGTAAGTGGGTTACCTGCAGAGAGAATGGAAGAGGTAGCTATAAGGAGTGCGGAGATATTGAGAGGAATAAGGGAAGAGAAGGTGGCGAGAAGAATCACGGCGGATCAGGAGATAAGAGCTGCAAAAGCCGCTGTAAGGTTAATTAGGAAGGAGGATAAAGAGAGAGAGGGGAGAGAGAGGAAAGAAGAGAGAGTTAGGGAAAGGGAGGCGCGTGCTCTAGAGAAATTAAAAGAGAGGGAGGCGAATCGTAAAAAGAAAGAGGCGGAGGAGAGAGAGAGACTAGAAAGGAAAGAGGCGGAGGAGAGAGAGATATTAGAAAGGAAAAAGACGGAAGAGAGAGAGAAACTAGAAAAGAAAGCGGCGATAGAGAAAGAGAAACTAGAAAAGAAAGCGGCGAAAAAGGAAGAGAAGCTAGAAAAGAAAAAGGCGAAAGAGAGAGAGAGACTAGAAAAGGTAGAGAAGTTCGTGGGAGAGGGAGAGTTGCGCTTGCAAAAGAAAGAAGCTAAAGAGAGGGTTAGAGATCTGGAGCTAAAGCTAGATTTAGAGAGAGCTAGGTGCCAACAACCAGCAGCAGCAATCGAGAGAACAGGGTTGACGGCCAAAGAGGTAGAGCTGGAACTACGTAGCGAGATAGAGCGTGGGCGTTTGCTAGAACTAGATTTAGAGCAGGCGGTAGTGCTTGTAAAAGAGATAAAGGAAAAGTTGAGAGTAGCAATGGATAAATGGATGGATAAAGAGGTGTTAGAGCTAGATAGAGATGTAGCTGTAGCAAGAGCAAGGGAGATAGAGATAAGGATAGAGGTATTGAGATTAGGGGCTAGGAAGAGGCAGCTATTCATGGAGTTAAAGAGACTAGGAGCCTTGTGAGAAGTGTTATGGGAGAATATAGTATCTCAGGATACCTTTGCCATAATTATAGTTCGGTGTGCACCTTAACAAAATAGTCTAAAACATCACAGATCAAACATCACAGATAAATGCAGATGGGATAGTATAAAATGCGGATGGAGATAGGGTAGTATAAAATGCGGATGGAGATAGTATAGGTAGAGAATTCATCTTGGATAAAGAGTCAGTACAAAATTTGAAATTAGTTGCTGTATAATTTACATTACCTGGAAGATTGTGAGGTGCCCCGGTAAATATAAAGAAGCTTGGAACATGGTACATTAAAGATTAATTGGAGATACCTGGGTGACTAACTTGAAATTGCGACTTTGGTTTTTGTGTAGAGTATAGAGGTAGGATGTATACGTGCAAGAGATTAGACGAGAGTAAGTGTGGTAAGTAAATCGAGGAACAGATCAGGGGACTTGTATGTTCAAACGCGGTGTTATAACTTAGTACGGTACAGAAAGCTACTTACTATGTATGTAGTGTGAAGGTGATTTATTTATAATTAGAATTATTGTCACTTATGAACGAAGAATAGCGTTTCGGTTTAGATGTGGTGAATGTGAAGGTTTATCCTGAATTAATATGGCTTGACGGTGTGTTTTCTTTGTGATAGGAAGCACATTTGTTACATGAGGTGATTGCCACGATCTTAGCTGTTAAACATGTGAACATGTAGTGGGGTGGCTATGGCTGATATGTTTATTGGCATTGCAGGATTTGGACATCGGGCAGCGGCTAGGTAACGGCGTTTAGTTTTTTTTATATTTAATTTGATTGTTTTGCTATGTCCTCACTTACTTGAGTAATTTTTTATCGATTCTGCCCATATGATGAGGCGGTTTTCCTAGAGACAGTCTTGCTATTAATAACGATGCTATCATGTTAAATTATTTCAGATAAAGTACGGTATTGGTATTTTCTTCTTTGAAGATAATTAAATTTAGGCATGGCAGATTTATTTATAAGATTAGCGGGTAATTATAAGTGTTATAAGAGCAATAACTCTGAGAATAAGAAAGATATTTATAGTCGAAAGCGATTCTATCAAAGTGATAAACTTGGTACTAATTGATCATATAACAACTCAATAGCATTAATTGTCAACGTGGTTCCTCTAACTATAAATATGTGTAACCACACATACTGTACTAA
>NZ_FKII01000084.1 GCF_900078745.1 Candidatus Ichthyocystis sparus
GCGTTAGCGTTATACTATTTACAATAACTTACATCATTAGTGACACACTAACAGCCTCTAGTTCTCCCAAAAGCAAGCCACACACTAAATAATTTATTCTATTCTCAGTGCTCTTGCTAGCCGTTGTAGATAAGACAACCAACTCCCTTCTTCTCTTTTCTCTTAATTCATAGTGGAATTTACCCGATCTCTCTCTTTACTTCCTTCTCCGATTACGCTATCACCATTAATACTACCTCCATGTCTCTGCGGGTCAACCATACCTCCCAACAGAGATCATATTTTTAGGCTTGACCAACCCCCACTTTGGTGTAGCATATGTACGTCTCCTCGTGGGTGTATGGAAACTTGCTCCACTAAGTAAAGCACGGCGACGCTTGTGTCTGCGTAGGCACGCATCCCACTCTACCGGGTTACACTCTGCTTTTAATTGAAATTATACCTCAGGGTTGTGTGCTTTATTCCAGAGATCGTGTTGTCTTTATCCAGCACACGATATTGTTACGTGAGCATCATCACTCCTTATATATTGCATAGCATAATACAGTGTAGGTCTCACACAGGATCACTATGACAGGATCACTATGAGTTTGCTGCTTCTGCTTCTATTTAATCTATTACTGCTACTAACATCATTTCCGCAGGCTCTCCTCCGTGCTACCCATCAGCATTTGGATTAAATCAATTCTTCGTTAGTAATTTAAGTTTGAACTATTAGCGGATAATTAATCTATCAAAGTGATAAAGTTGGTATTGATCATCTAACAACTTTAAGTTACAGAATCGCTTCTGACTATAAATACTTTTCTTATTATCAGAGTTATTACTCTTAGAACGAGAACGCTTGTAATTGCCCGCTAATCTTATAAACAAATCTGTCATGCCTAAATTTAATTACCTTCAAAGAAGAAAATACCAATGCTGTACTTTATTATCTGAAATAATTTAACAATAGCATCCCTACTAAGGATAAGCCTACTGCTAGGGTAATTGCCTCCGTATAGACAGCATTGATAAAAAATGCTCAAAAATATATGTTGATATAGCAAAACAACCGAATACAAGAAAAACCAAGCAGATCACCTGATTACTATCTGATGTTTAAAGTCTGTAGTACTAATAATCTTTACACTGCCCTTAGTACATCAATACCTATACTTGCTGCCATAAAGGACAACGCATCATCTGAGGCGCGTTAAACAAAAGACTAACCAAATTATCAATGCACAAGACGGTATTACCTAAAAGAAGTCAAATATGATTTCCCAAATCTTGGTTCTTCTGTGGGTAAAATGCAAACAAATATCAATATATTGACTGCATCATTTATATACAACAATGGCAAAGGTACCCTGGTACTACATTCCCCCCACAGCACACACCCACAAACGCGTGACTTATTTACCTGATCTCTTCAAACAAATACGCATTAACTACTCCAGACTCCTCAGTCTATTTAACTCTTGGGACAGCTGTCTCCTCCTCGATTTTATCCTCACCATCTCTACCTTTATCTCTAACTCTCTTACTTTTGCTAAAGCTATATCCCTACCTCTCTCCAAGGAAACTATCTGCGCACTTCCATCCGCTACTACTACTCTTCTTAGTTCTCGTATACGCTCTCCCACCTGCACCAACTCCACCCCTAGCTGGGACTCTCGCTCTACCGCTTCATGTAGTTCTAGCTCTACTTCTTCTGATGTCATCCCTAATCCATCTATTGCTGGCTCTGAACGTAGACTAGTACTATACATAGCTTTTTCTTCCCTTAGCGTTAGCTCTAACCTCGCAAGCTTCACTCTAGCTTCTCCCTTTTGCAAGCGAACCTCCCCCTCCTTCGAACGCTCTTCCAGCCTCCTCTTTTTATCACTATCTATCCTTTCTCGTCTCTCTCTCTCTGCTGCTTCTTTCCGTTCTTTCTCCTCCTGTCTTTCTTGTTTCCTTGCCTCTTCTTCTTCTTTCCTTCTTTGTCTATCATTGAGTTTGTCTAATTTCCTCTTCTCTGCCTCCGCTTTAATTTTTCTTCTCTCTTTAAGCATTTCCTGCTTTGCTAGTTTCTCTAGTTCAAGCGCCCTTCTCTCCTCTTCCTCCTCTCTTGCTCTAGCCTCAGCTCTCTCCAATCTCTCTCGTCTTGCTAGCTCCGCCATCTCTAGCCTTGCCGCTTTCTCCCTCTTAGCCATTTCTTCCATTGCTAGACGTTCCATCCTCCCTAACTCTTTAGCAGCTTCCTTCCTCTGCCTATCTAGCTCTTTAGCAGCTTCCTTTCTCTGATTTTCTAGCTCTTTAGCAACTTTCTTCCTTTGCTTCTCTAACTCTTTGGCAGCTTCCGCATCCTCCCTAGCTAAGGCTCTCTCTACCTTCTTCATTAAACTTACAGTGACTCTTCTCTCCTGATTTTCTATAGCTCTCGACGCCTTCTCTTCCATTAGCTTCCTCACCATCTCCTCACCATGCAACCTTACCCCCTCCATTACATCTGACGATATCTTATCCGAAACCACAATTCTTCTAACCTTCTTCTTT
This sequence comes from Candidatus Ichthyocystis sparus, assembly GCF_900078745.1. Taxonomy (GTDB): domain Bacteria; phylum Pseudomonadota; class Gammaproteobacteria; order Burkholderiales; family 2013Ark19i; genus Ichthyocystis; species Ichthyocystis sparus. The sequence continues at coordinate 2,524 of NZ_FKII01000084.1, forward strand.
GCTTTAGTACCCCGTTTCATTGTTCCACGTTCCACCAATTCCTCTGCTGACTCTCCTTCCGAATCTACTACTACCACTTCCGGTTCTTCTATGCTACGAATCAGAGCTCGTAATATTGCTTCATTAGTTTCTATAAGAGAAACAACATCCTCAGTTCCTCCCGGAATCAACCCAGCTCTTTCTAGTTCTTGATTGCGCAATAAATCTTGCTGAGTTCCCGAAAGTTGACTTATCATTTCTAAAACGAGAACAGACTTCGTAGTACCATAAAACATACCTCGACATAGCGCTTGACCAGGGTACATTCCCAACCTTATCGCTAGATCCGGTGTCAACGCGAAATTTCTATCAGAGCCTGATTCACTCTGTTCTGGTACACCTGTCACCTCCTGCCCATGCACAGCAGCAGTACCTACCTCCTCTTCCTCTAACAACACTTCCCCTGATGTAGCACTCATTGCTTGTTGCCCACAAGCACCCACATTTTCCACTACCACTGCCGGTAATGCTGTAAATGAAGGTGATTCTACGCTAGCCATCAGAGCTTGTATTAACTGTCCGTTAGTTTCTATAAGAGAAGCAGTATCTTCTAAATCAAAGCCCATCCCTCCCGAGGCCAACCAAGATCTTTCCAATTCTTGAGAGCGCAATAAATCTTGCCGAACTTCTGAAAGTTGAGTTACCAATTCTAAAACGATATCAGATGTTGGAGTACCATAAAACATACTTCGACGCAGCGCTTGACCAGGTCTCATGCCCAGAAATCGTGCTAAATCTGGTGCCAATACAAACCCACCATCACAATCCACGACACCCTGCTCCGCTACATCTGACACCCGCCCACGAACAGTACCTACATCTCCTCCTACCACTGTTGATGTTGTTGTAGGTGGAGGTAATGGTGGTGCTTCTGCACTATCCAGTAGCGCTTGTATCGCCGCTGCGTTAGTATCAATAAGGCTACGCACATAACTGTCACTAAGCTGAGTGGAAGAACTAGTCCCCTCTCCTGATCTAAGGAGACTCAATCTTTCCCGTTCTTCTAAAAGTTGAGTAGCTAAACACTTCGCAATAGGAGCACGTGGGGTGCCATAAAACATACCTCTAAATATCATTGCACCAGGTTCCATACTCAACGCCAGCGCTAAACGTGGCTCCAATACAAATCCCCCTGCCTCATCATGTAATGCACTTTGTTCTAATCCCAATGAACTTGATGGTTGTGCTTGCCCACCTACACCACCTCCTCCCTCATCACTACCATACGGATCACTTGCTTCACCACCTGTGCTACTCAATTTACGTTTCATTGACAGAGTCCTTATTCTTGTTTTTTCTTCTTCCACATTGAAACCACTTAATGTAGACAAGACTACCTACAATCAACGCCAAGCTTGCTCTTTTTTAAGCTGTAGCAACAACATTACGAAACGTTAATACATAGTATCCTACTCACAAGCACACAATTTCCCAGAAGTCTATTAATTGTAAGTGGAGTGCGGTATACTACTTACAATAACGTACATCATTAGTGGCACACGAACAGCCTCTAGTTCTCCCAAAAATAAGCCACACGCGAAATGATTTATTCTATTCTCAGTGCTCTTGCTAGCCGTTGTAAATAAGACAACCAACCTCCTTCTTCTCTTAATTCATAGTAGAACCGCTCAGCCTCTCTCTTTACTTCCTTTTCTGACTACGCTACTACCATTAATACTACCTCCATGTCTCTGCAGGTCAACCATACCTCCCAACAGAGACCATATTTTTAGGCTTGACCCCCCCCCCCCCTTTGGTGTAGCATATGTATGTCTCCTAGTGGGTGTCTGGAAACTTGCTCCACTAAGGCAAGCACGGCGACACTCGACACTTGTGCTTGCTTAGGCACGCATCCTACTTTACCGGGTTATAGTCTGCTTTTAATTGAAATTATACTTCAGGGTTGTGTGCTTTATTCCAGAGATCGTGTTGTCTTTATCCAGCACACGATGCTGTTACGTGAGCATCATCACATATATTGCATAGCATAATACAGTGCAGGTCTCACACAGGATCACTATGAGTTTGCTGCTTATGCTTCTATTTAATCTATTACTGCTACTAACATCATTTCCACAGGCGCTCCTCTGTGCTACCCATCAGCATTTGGATTAAATCAATTCTTCGTTAGTAATTTAAGTTTGAACTATTAGCGGATAATTAATCTATCAAAGTGATAAACTTGGCATTGATCATCTAACAACTAATAGCATTGATCATCAGCGTGGTTCCTCTAACTATAAACATGCGTAACTGCAAATACTGCAATGGAGCCACATGCATAACATTATTAAACATCAACTTCCCCATTCCACACACTCACCCCAACCTGCTATAACATCTCATTAAGTTATAGAATCAGAATCGCTTCCGACTATAAATATTTTTCTTATTATCAGAGTTATTACTCTTAGAACGAGAACGCTTGTAATTGCCCGCTAATCTTATAAACAAATCTGCCATGCCTAAATTTAATTATCTTTAAAGAAGAAAATACCAATGCTGTACTTTATCTGAAATAATCCAACATGGATAACACCCTTACTGATAGTAAGTCGCTACCAATAGTAAGACTGTCTCTAGGGAAATTGCTTCATGTGGGCAAAATTGATAAAAAATCCTAAAGTAAGTGAGGACATAACAAAACAATCAAATTAAATATAATAAATATAAGAAAAACTAAACACCGTCACCTAGCCGCTGCCAGATGTCCAAACCTTGCAACGCCAATAATAATCTTTGTACTGACGTCAACATAACAGCCGTAACCGCCCTACAACATTCACATGTTTAACAGCTAAGATCGCAGCAATCACCTCATGTAACAAATGTACTTCCTATACACCTTAATTCAGGATAAACCTTCACGTCCACCTCATCTAAACCGAAATTGCCATTCTTCGTTCATAAGTGATAATAATTCTAATTATAAATAAATCACTCTTGCACTACATCTATAGTAGCTTTCTGTAGCATACTAAGTTATGACACCGCTCTAGATAAGATACCTCTTAACAAAACAGATTCCTTTGACATATGATCTTAAGAATTTGAACACACAAGCCCCCAGATCTGTTCCTCGATTTACTTACTCACCACACCTACTTTCATCTAATCTAACGCAAGACCTACAATTGGTTAAGCCATTTTATTATCGTACCTGTTGGACATGTAAATAAAGATTCTTAAACAAGAAGCACACTAACGCACTAGCCTACAATTATGGCAAAGACATCCCAATGCTACAATCCACCACAGACTCACTAGTATACAACTTATTTACTCGCCATTTACTGAATACATTAACTGCCCATACTCTACAGTCTATTTAATTCTTGTGACAGC
>NZ_FKII01000085.1 GCF_900078745.1 Candidatus Ichthyocystis sparus
CTCTAACAATCTCCTCAGTTCTTCTTCCTGTCTCTTTCTTATAGCTCTGTTCGCCTCTTCCCTTTCCTTTTTCGCTCTCTCTTTTTCCTCTTTCTTTTTTGCCTCTCTCTCTTCCCGAGCACGCGCGTTCTCTGCTTTCCGTTTCTCTCTTTCCGCCGCCTTTTTCTCTTTTTCCTCTCTCTTTGTAGCTTCTTTCTCTTCCCTTGCTCTCTTCTTCTCTGCTTCTTTTTTAATGGATTCTATCAACATCAACTTTTTTCTCGCCTCATTTCTCTCCCTTTCCTCTTTCTTTCTAGCCTCTCTCTCTGCTTTAGCAGCTTCCTCAGCTTTCTCTTTCGCATCTAACTCTGCCGCTACCCTTCTCACTAGCCTCATGCTCTCTAATTCTAGAGATCTCATTCTCTCTTCCGATATAACCGGAACATTTTTAGATTTCGGAACATCTTTAGATTTGTCTTTCGCCTTCGCCCCTATCACTGCTCTTGGACCTTCTTCCGCTTTCTTTTTCTCCGTTAACTCTTTCTCCAATATCTCTCTTGGTATCTCCACGCCCTCTAACTCTATCACGCTCGATACCTCTTCCGATTCTCGCACTTGCAATTCCGATTCTACTACCTCCACTAACGGTGCTACTTCCACCAACGATACTGACTCCATTAACGGTACTGCTTCCGCTAACGGTGCTACTTCCACTTCCACTAACGGTGCTGCTTCCGCCAATGGCACTGACTCCACTAACGGTGCTGCTCCTGCTAATGGTAACGATTCCATTAACGGTACTGACTCCACTAACGGTGCTACTTCCGCTAATGGTAACGATTCCATTAACGGTACTGCTTCCACAGACGATACCAACACTGTAGGTGATTCTATGCTATCCATCAAAGCCTGTATCACAATCGAGTTATACTCTGCATCTCTAATAGCACTACCGCAGTCTCCTTCAGTAGTTCCTTCTCCTAATCCACGGATAAGTAAATCGTCCTGAACTGTCAAAAGTTGGCTTACTAAATTTAGTACCACATGAGCCTGCTGGGTACCATAAAACATACCTCGACGTAACACTTGATCAGGTTGCATTCCCAGCTCCAGTGCTAAATCTGGTGTTAACAGAACTCCTACATCAGATCCTCTAGTACTCTGTTCCGGTACACCTGTTACTTGCCCATGCATAATATCCACACCTTCTACTGCCACTACCTCTGCCTCTGCCTCTGGTGCACTTAGTTCTTGACCAACCGTAGTCCCCACACCTTCTACTACCACTTCTGGTACTACTCCAAATCGAGGTTTTTCTATACTATCCAGAAGCGCTCGTATTGTATCCTCGCTGGAGGCAATAAGAGCAAGATTATAACCATCATCTCTAATTCGAACGGCAGAACTAGTCCCCTCTCCCACTTCCTTATGAACCAGTACTTCATGTTCTTCCATAAGTTGAAGCGCCAAACTTAATACAAGAGAAGCCTGCTGGGTGCCATAAAACATACTTTGAAATAGCCTTTCACCAGGTTGCATCCCCAAAGTTTGTGCTAAATGTGGCGCTAATGGAAAACCTCCTATCTCAGCAGATCCTGCACTTTGTTCTAGTTCTAATGCACTTGACGGTTGTTCCTGGCCATCTACACTACCCAGTTCATCGTTACCACCCGAACCATTTGCTCCATTACTTGTGCTACTAAATTTCCGTTCCATTAGCAAAGTTCCTATTTTTTTATTCTTATCTATTAACAATATACACTGTAGTCAAGCATCTCTACTATTAGCAGAGCTTGTTTCTTTAACTCAATATACACACCTCTCAGATCATACGTACGCCTACATTAACAACAAACCAAAATGCTGAGCTGGTAAAACATCTCTTTCAACTAGTATTTACCCCCTACAAATTAGGATCAGCTATTGCAATAATTGGCTTTGCAGAAGTCGTAGAACTACTGATGGTCCAATCAAGCCCATTTATCGATCAGCATAGTTTCCACAATTTTTTTAAATCTTAATTTAAGAAGGGGAAAATACAATATAAAGCTGTAATTTATTTGGCAAAAATTGTGCTATATTTGATATTTTTATGTGGGATTATTTGAAAAAATAGATAATGCTCATAATAACAATTACCTACCTATACGTAAGATTAATGTAGATTAGATACAACAAATCGGTCCTATTTTTGCCTAATCTTTTCTAATTATTAAAATAAGACAGACGCTCTCTTAATATCAGCTACCATATCTGATACAGGCAACCTCAGTCTAACACCCATCGTTCGAGATGCACACGCTTTAAATGTTTAAAACATTAGGGTAGTTAACCCTATCATTAAACAATTCAACAGCATTAAATGTCAATATGATTTCTCTAAATGCGCGCAACCGTCTATGCCATAGATAGAACCATGCACATAACATTATTAAATATCAATTTCTTTATTCACTTCTACTATCACCCACCAATCAGTTGTAGAATTGCCGCTGGCTATGAATATTTTCCCTCTTATTCTTGTAATTATTGCTCAGATATTGCGATTAGGACACTTGTAGCTTCTTGCTAATCTTATAAACAAATCCATCACTCCTAAATTTTTAATTATCCTAAGGAAGAAAATATCAATGCTGTACTTTATTATCTGAAATAATTTAACAATAGCATCCCTACTAAGGATAAGCCTACTGCTAGGGTAATTGCCTCCATATAGGCAGCAGCAGCATTGATAAAAAATGCTCAAAAATGCTCAAAAATATATGTTGATATAGCAAAACAACCGAATACAAGAAAAACCAAGCAGATCACCTGATTACTATCTGATGTTTAAAGTCTGTAGTACTAATAATCTTTACACTGCCCTTAGTACATCAATACCAACTGGACTACGACATGTTCACACATTAAGCAGCTAGGGTAGTAGCGTACCATTACCTGGAACAGATATACTTGCTGCCATAAAGACAACGCATCATCTAAGGCGCGTTAAACAAAAGACTACCCAAATCATCAATGCACAAGACGGTATTACTTAAAAGAAGTCAAATATGATTTCCCAAACCTTGGTTCTTCTGTGGGTAAAACGCAAACAAATATCAATATATTGACTACATCATTTATATACAACAATGGCAAAGGTACCCTGGTACTACATTCCCCTCACAGCACCCTCACAAGTGCGTGACTTATTTCCCTGATCTCTTCAAACAAATACGCATTAACTACCTCAGACTCCTCAGTCTATTTAACTCTTGGGACAGCTGTCTCCTCCTCGATTTTACCCTCACCATCTCTACCTTTATCTCTAACTCTCTTACTTTTTCTAAAACTATATCCCTACTTCTCTCCAATGAAACTATCTGCGCACTTCCATCCGCTACTACTACTCTTCTTAGTTCTCGTATACGCTCTCCCACCTGCACCAACTCTGACCCTAGTCGATACTCTTGCTCTACCTTGCCATATAGTTCTAGCTCTACTTCTTGTAATGTCATCCCTAATCCATCTATTGCTAGCGCTGAACGTATACTAGCAAACTTACCTTTTTCTTGCCTCAGCATTAGCTCTAACCCCGCAAGTTTCACTCTAGCTTCTCCCTTTTGCAAGCAAACCACTTCCTTCTTCGAACGCTCTTCTAGCCTCCTCTTTTTATCACTATTCATCCTTTCTCGTCTCTCTCTCTCTTCTGCTTCTTTCCGTTCTTTCTCCTTCAGTCTTTCTTGTTTCTTTGTCTTTGCCTCTTCTTTCCTTCTTTGTATATCCTTGAGTTTGTCTAATCTACTCCTCTCTGCCTCCTCTTTAATTTTTTTTCTCTCTTTAAGCATTTCCCGCCTTGCTAGCTTCTCTAGTGCAAGCGCCTCTCTTGCCTCTCTCTCCTCCCTCGTCTCCCTTGCTCTAGCCTCAGCTCTCTCCAATCTCTCTTGTCTTGCTAGTTCCGCCATCTCTAGCTCTGCCGCCTCCGCCGCCTCAGCCATTTTTCTTTCTTCTAGCAGTAACCTAGCACATTCCCTCCTTTCTAGCTCTTTAGCAGCTTCCTTTCTCTGATTATCTAGCTCTTTAGCAGCTTTCTTCCTTTGCTTCTCTAACTTTTTGGCAGCTTCCGCATACTCCCTAGCCAAAGCTCTCTCTGCCTTCTTCATTAGATTTGTAGCAACTCTTCTCATTGGTCCACGTCCCACCAATTTCTCTGCTGACTCTCCTTCCGAATCTACTACTACCACTTCCGGTTCTTCTATGCTACAAATCAGAGCTCGTAATATTGCTTCATTAGTTTCTATAAGAGAAGCAATATCCTCAGTTCCTCTCGAGATCAAACCAGCTCTTTCTAATTCTTGATTGCGCAATAAATCTTGCCGAATTCCTGAAAGTTGACTTATCATTTCTAAAACGAGAACAGCCTTCGTAGTACCATAAAACATACCTCGACATAGCACTTGACCAGGGTACATTCCCAACCTTAGCGCTAGATCAGGTGCCAACACGAAATTTCTATCAGAGCCTAATTCACTCTGTTCTGGCACACTCTGTTCTGGCACACTCTGTTCTGGCGCACCTGTCACCTCCTGCCCATGCACAGCAGCAGTACCTACCTCCTCTTCCTCTAACAACGCTGCCCCTGGTGTAGCACTCATTGCTTGTTGCCCACAAGCACCAACATTTTCCACTACCATTGCCGGTAATGCCGTAAATGAAGGTGATTCTACGCTAGCCATCAGAGCTTGTATTAACTGTCCGTTAGTTTCTATAAGAGAAGCAGTATCTTCTAAATCAAAGCCCATCCCTCCCGAGGCCAACCAAGATCTTTCCAATTCTTGAGAGCGCAATAAATCTTGCCGAACTTCTGAAAGTTGAGTTACCAATTCTAAAACGATATCAGATGTTGGAGTACCATAAAACATACTTCGACGCAGCGCTTGACCAGGTCTCATGCCCAGAAATCGTGCTAAATCTGGTGCCAATACAAACCCACCATCACAATCCACGACACCCTGCTCCGCTACATCTGACACCCGCCCACGAACAGTACCTACATCTCCTCCTACCACTGTTGATGTTGTTGTAGGTGGAGGTAATGGTGGTGCTTCTGCACTATCCAGTAGCGCTTGTATCGCCACTGCGTTAGTATCACTAAGGCTACGCACATAACTGTCACTAAGCTGAATGGAAGAACTAGTCCCCTCTCCCGATCTAAGACGACCCAATCTTTCCTGTTCTCCTAAAAGTTGAACAGCTAAACTCGTCGCAAGGGGAGCACGTGAGGTGCCATAAAACATACCTCTAAATATCATTTCACCAGGTTCCATACCCAACGCCAGCGCTAAATGTGGCGCCAACACAAATCCCCCTGCCTCAGCACATAATGCACTTTGTTCTAATCCCAATGAACTTGATGGTTGTGCTTGCCCACCTACACTACCTCCCTCACCACTACCATACGGATCGCTTGCTTCACCACTTATGCTACTCAACTTACGTTTCATTAGTAGAGTCCTTATTCTTGTTCTTTCTTCTTTTACATTGACACAACTTACTGTAGACAAGTACCTACAATCAACGCCAATCTTGCTCTTGCTCTTGCTCTTTTAAGCTGCAGAAACAACACGTACGAAACGTTAATACATAGTATCCTGCTCACAAGCACACAATCTATTTCCCAGAAATTCATTAAGTGAAGTGCGAGCGTTAGCGTTATACTATTTACAATAACTTACATCATTAGTGACACACTAACAGCCTCTAGTTCTCCCAAAAGCAAGCCACACACTAAATAATTTATTCTATTCTCAGTGCTCTTGCTAGCCGTTGT
>NZ_FKII01000086.1 GCF_900078745.1 Candidatus Ichthyocystis sparus
ACTAGCTCATGGGTACTGTATCTGTGTTAGTTGATAAGGTTTTTGCATGTATGTAAATCTATATATTTTTGTTTGGAGTATTTTTGTTAGCGTGGCCAAGTGTACTCTAAAAGGCATGTTAAATTAGGAAAATAAGCTTGATATTAAATGTAGAAAGGCTTGTCTACGTATAGTCAACAAAAGAGAAAATAAGGACTAGGACTGTATACCGATGAAAAGAAAATTAAGTGGCAGTGAAGCAAGTAGTCCTGAGGGCGTTGGGCAAAGTAGTGTGGATGAGCAGGCTCAGCCATCAAGTACATTAGAATTAGAACAAGGTGCAGTATCTGCTGAGGCAAGGGGGTTTATATTAGAGCCAAATTTAGCACTATCGTTAGGGATGCGTCCTGGTGAAATGATATTTCGAAGTATGTTTTATGGCTCCCCACAGGCTTCTAATGTATCAGTTTTAGTAAACCAACTTTTAGAAAAACAGGAGGAACTGTTTAACTGTGGGCCAGGAGAGGGAACTAGTTCTGGCACTCACTACAACACCCTTAAGACTCTTAGTCTTATTGAGTCTAATGCAGCGGCGATACAAGCGCTGATGGATAGCGTAGAAGCACCTACTTCTGCGCCAGTACCGGAAGTAGTGGAAGGTGAGGATAATGCGCATTGGCAAGCACCAATTGCACCAGAACAGAGTACCGGAGGTTCTGATGGAGGATTCATATTGGCACCAGACTTAGCACTAAGCCTGGGAATGCAACCTGGTCAGGCACTACTTCGAGGTATGTTTTACGGTACTTCACAGTCTGATACTGTTCTGATCATAGTAAACCAACTTTCAGAAATTCGAGAAGATTTATTGCGCAATCAAGAAAGGTCTGGTGCAATCGAAGGGGGAACTAACGTTGATTTCGAAGATACCAGTTCTCTTGTAGAAACTAATGAAGAATTAATAAAAGCTCTGATGGGTAGCATAGAAGCACCGGCAGTACCTACAACAGCAGTAGAAGAACCTGAAACAGAGCCGGAAGAAAAATCGCCAGCGGAATTGGAAGAAGAGAGAGATAGGGAATTGGCAGAATTAAAGGCCAAACTAGAAATGAAAGAGCAAGCAAAAGCAGAAAAACTGAGAGATGAAGAGGCAGCAACTAAGAGTCGAGAAAAGGATCTAGAAAAAGCTATAAGTATAGCTGTATGCAGAGAGGCGAATCTAGAGAGAGTAAAAGATAAAGTAAAAGAAGATATGGAAAGGTTAGAGGTAATGGGATCATTAAGAGCAACAAAAAGAAATACAGAGAAGATGAAAGCAAGGGAGAGAGAGCTAAGGAGAGTAGTAGCAGAACCAAGGCCAGAAAACCTGCGAAAAATGGAAAGAGAGCTAAATGAAGCGATAGCAAAATGTAAAGAACTAGAGAAAGCTGGGGCAGTAGAAACTTCAATAGCGATGGATTACGTAAGAACTAAAGAGACAAAAATAGGAAGAGATCTAAAAGAAGCAAAGGCAAGAGAAACAAAAGTGAAAAATCTAGAGGAAGAGCTAAAGTTATTAGTAGCAAGAGAAATGTGTCTGGAGAAAATGGAGACAAGTAAGAGAAAGCTAGACGAAGTAAGAAAGAAAAAGACGAATATAGAGTCAGATATAAATAGATTAAAAGCAACAATAGCAACGGCTGGAAAAAGTATAGAAACAGAGCTAGGTAAGCTTATGGAGGAAAAGAAAGAGATAAAAGCAAAGATAGATAGAGGAAAAAGGGAAATGGAGCTAAATATATTAAAAATGGAAGCAAAAGCTAGACCAAGCAAAAGAGAGCTAGAGCTAATGCTGAGACTAAAGGGGATAAGCACGAAAGTAAGAGCACTAGAACTGAAGTTAGGACTATGGCTAAGTAAAATAACAGCGAGAAAATCGGCGACAGTGCAAGAAGCAATACAGGAGAGTATAGGAGACTCTGATGAAGGGTTCGTGTTGGCACCAGATTTAGCTCAATCGTTGGGAATGCAACCTGATCAAATGTTACGTCGAGGTATGTTTTATGGTACTGCACAGTCTGATATTGTTTTGAGCATAATAAATCAACTTTTAGCAATTCGAGAAGATTTATTGCGTGATCAAGAACTAGAAAGATCTGGTGCAAATCAAGAGGGAACTAGCGTTGGCTGCGAGGATGCTGCTGATCTTATAGTAACTAATAGAGAATTAATACAGGCTCTGATGGGTAGCATAGAAGAACCGGGGGTGGTAGTGCCTACGGTAGTGCCGAAAGTAATACAGAAGAGTAAAGGAAACTCTGATGAAGGATTCATGTTGGCACCAGATTTAGCTCAATCGTTGGGAATGCAACCTGATCAAATGTTACGTCGAGGTATGTTTTATGGTACTACGCAGTCTGATATTGTTTTGAACATAGTAAATCAACTTTTAGCGATTCGAGAAGATTTATTGCGTGATCAAGAACTAGAAAGATCTGGTGCAAATCAAGAGGGAAATATCGTTGACTGCGAGGATGCTGCTGATCTTATAGTAACTAATGGAGAATTAATACAGGCTCTGATGGGTAGCATAGAAGCACCGGAGGTGGCAGTGCCTATAATAGAAGTAGAAGAATCTGAAACAGAATCAGAAGAGGAAGCGAAATTGGAAGGAGAAAAGAGTGAGAGATTAAAGAGGAGTAGGAATAGTGGTACGAGATTAGAAAGATTAGAGAGATTAGCAAAACTGGCGGAATCGAAGGCCAAAATGGAAATGCAAGAGAAAGAAAAACTGAGGAAGAAAGAGGAAGAGACAGCAGCTAGGAGTCAAGAAAGACCTAGAAAGAAAGAGAAAGAGACAGCAGAGACGAGACGAGAAAAAGAGATAAGAAAGTCTATAAGTACAGCTGTACGTAGAGAGGCAGAGCTAGAGAAAATAAAAGAGTACGGAAAGGACATTATGAAAAAGCTAGAGGTACTAGGATCATTAATCTCGAGAAAAAAAGATATAAATACGATAAAAGAAACTGAGAAAAAACTAAGAAAAGTGCTGGCAGAAACGGGATCAGAAGACCTGCAAGAAATGGAGAAAGAACTAGATAAAGTGAGATCGAGATACGAAGAACTACAGCAAGCGGGAGCAAGAAATGCTTCAATGGAAATTGGTCATCTAAGAACTAAAGAGGAAATATTAAGGAAAAATCTAGAAGAAGCAACAAAAAAAGAAATGGAAGCTAAAAATCTAGAGAAAGAGCTAGCACTGGTAGCTAGAGAACTAGATCTGGAGAAAATGGGTTCAAGCGAGCTAGGTGAAGTGACAACGAGAATGAGGAAGGTAGAGGAAGATTTACTACAATTAAGAACAACAATAGCAGCAACCGGTAGAAGCGTAGAATTAGAGCTAGAGCTAGGTGAACTTATAAAGAAAAGGGGAGAGATAGAGGCAGATATAAATATGCGGAAAAGAGAAATGGAGTTAAGTAGATTAAAAATGGAAGCAAAAGTAGAATTAGGCAGGATAGAGATAGAGCTGCTTCTGAGACTAGAGTGGATAAAAACGAGAATAAGAGTGCTAGAACTAGAGCTGGGGTTATGGCTGAGGAAAATAGAAATGATCAGGTTCTAGCATCTCAACTTTTGAACAAACAGAAGGAGAAAGAACTGCCTCACCGTAAACTAGGAAAAGGAACTAGTTATGTCTTCCCAACCTGCGGCAGCTGTAGCACACTTGAAACTCTAATGAAGCAACAATACAAGTGCTTATAAATAGCGTAAAGGCACATACATTTGCAGCAGCAGTGACAGTAGAAGGTGTAGATATCACGGGTGATCAAGAATCAAGCGCACCAGTGGTAGCGGTGGTGTAAGGTAAGGATTGTTACACATCGGCAAGCACCGGGTTGAACCAGAACATAATGCAACAGACCCTGTGGAATATTCATGTTGACATCAGATTTAGTGTTAGCTCTGGGAATGAAACCCGATCAAGTGCTACTTCTAGGTGTGTTTATAATGCTCCCAATCTAATATCATTTTAAATATAGTAAGTCAACTTTCCCCAATCAGAGAATATTTATTGCACAATCAAGAGCTAGAAAGATCTGCCGCAGTCCGAGAGGAAGTTGGCGCTGATTGCTAAGATATGTTGCTCTTATAGCAACTAACGAAGAGTTAATAGAAACTATGATGGGCAACATAAGGTACTGCAATGTGAAAGCAATAGTAAAAATCCGTATAACTAGAGAAAAAACAAAGTAGCAAAAATGAGATTGCAAAAGGAAGTGAAAGCGCAGTTTGAACACGATAAGAAAGAGATTGAAGTAGGAAAAATCAGCAACAGAGAGTCGAAAAAAAGAGATAGAAATAGTTATGGGTATAAATAGGAAGAGCCATATAAAGTAAAATAAAGCATGTAAGACTAGGGGGGAGCTGGATCAATCGAGCTCGAAACAAAAGATATGGAGAACAAGTCAGGAATAACTAAGGAAAACGAGAGATAAATCTAAGGAGAGTGTTAGCAGAGTCGGGCCCAAAAAACCTTATAAGAGCAGAGAAAGAGCTAGAAAAAATGAGGGCGAGATATGAAGAACTAAAGCAAGAGGAAGCGGCTGAAACAGAGATGAATTACATAAAAACTAAAGAGACAAGGGTAAGGGGAGATCTAAAAGACCAATAGCAAGAGACACTAGTAGCAAAAAACTAGATCTGGAGAAAATGGGGGTAAGCAAGGAAGAGCTAGATGTAAAGTAAGAGGAAGAGAGATAGGGAC
>NZ_FKII01000087.1 GCF_900078745.1 Candidatus Ichthyocystis sparus
GGACCAGCTTCCAAGCGTTGTGCTTCTGATGCTGCCTTTTCTAGTGCTACTACCTCCGTAGGTAAGGGTAGTAGTGGTGATAGGGGTAAGAAGGGCAAAGGACCAGCTTCCAAGCGTTGTGCTGCTGGTTCTACGGTTTCTACTACTGCTGTTCATTCTGCTTCCGCTGGTGCAAGTTCAGAATTAGCAGATTCCTCTTCTTCTGGGGCTGCAGAGTATTGCGGTTTCCATATTTGTACTTCGGATTTGTTAGATTTACGTAGAATGGAAGGTAGTTTTTTATGTGCCCTTGAAGAAAAGGCTACTGCATTTTTTAGACCTCGGATTCAAGAATCACCTTTATTACGCGATGATTCTGTGATGGAAGATTTTTCTGATTCTGTGATGGAAGATTTTTCTGAGTTACGTGATGTATTGTTTTCTGGTCTTGAAGCGGATATGAGTGGTTTTCGTGAGAAGTACTTTGCGGAGGTTCATAGTAGAGTTATTTTTTCTCATCACCTCGTTGGTGGAGAGATTAAGAAATTTAGTACTGAGGAAGCTAGTCAGTTTAGAGAATCTTTTCTTACTGCTATAGCTGCTAAGATCAGGGAATACTTAGCTCTTGTATGGAGGTTAGAGGTTTCCATGGCTTTGGATGAGGCCCTATGTGCTTCCCATAGTGCTCAGGTTGCCGCTGCTCGCGCTGCTGCCTCTACCGCTGCCGCTGCTGCTCGCGCTGCTGCTCGCGCTGCCGCTCCCATTCCCGATACTAATCCTGATCCCGCTCGTGCTCGTGCCCGTGCTCTTGCTGTTTTTCGCACTGCTGATTCCCGTGCTCGCCGTGCTGCCGCTGCTTGTCCCACTATCGATCCCGTTGTTGCTCGCGCTCGCGCTGCTGCTTGTGCTCGCGCTGCAGACTATTATGCTAGCATTGCAGATTATTATGCTAAAACTGTCGCTGCTCGAGCTGCCGCTGCTCAAGCGCATGCTGCTGTTGCCGATCGCTTTGTTGCTCAAGCTCGCGCTGTGGATAGTAGCGTCCCTAGCTCCGGTTCCAATTCCAGTCTTGTTCTAGATAATCTTGTTGCCACCGCTCTTAATAACCGTGCTGCTGCTCGCGCTGCTGATGCGGAGGCTGCAGCTGCAGCTGCAGCTGCAGCTCGTGCTCATGCTTTTGTTTTTGCTCCCATTCCCGATACTGATCCTGATCCCACTTCTACCCGGAATCGTGCTCGGTACCGTCTTAACACTGCGAGTAATCGTGCTCGCACTGCCGCTACTCTTGCTGCTGCTGCTCGTGCTGTTGCTGTTGCTGCCGATCGTGCTGTTGATCAAGCTCGTGATGTGGGTAATAGCGTTTCTAATCCCGGTTCCGGTTCTGTGTCTGATCACACTCTCGATAATCTTGTTGCCGCAGCTCTTGCTCGCCATGAAGATGCTCGCCTTGCTGACGCTCGCGCCCGCGCTGCTGCTGCTGTTGCTGCTCGTGCTCATGCTGCTATTCCTCTTTCCAGTACCGATCCTGATTTCGTCCGTGCCCGTGCTTGTGCCCGTGCTGCTAATGGCCGCGCTCACACTGCCGCTGCTCTTGCTGCCGCTGCTCGCTTTGCCGCTATCGATGCCGATCGTGTTGTTGCTCAAGCTCGCGCTGAGGAAAGTAGCGCCCCTAATCTCGGTTCCGGTTCTGGGTCTGGTCACATTCCCAATAGTTTTGTTGCTGTCGCTCTTACTCACCATGAAGATGCTCGCCTTGCTGATGCTCGCGCCCGCGTTGCTGCTGCTGCTGCTGCTCGTGCTCATGCTGCTGTTCCTCCCTCCAATACCGATCCTAATTTCGTCCGTGCACGTGCACGTGCCCATATTGCCGATAACCACGCTCGCACTGCCGCTGCCCTTGCCGCTGCTGCTCGCGTTGCCGCTATCGATGCCGATCGTGCTGTTGCTCAGGCTAGCGCTGCGGATGGTCGCGCTCCTGATCCCGGTCCCGATTCCAATCTAGTTATTGCTAATGTTGGCGCCGCTGCTACCACTGCCACTTGCTCTGTTTCTGTCGCTTCCACTACTGATTACAATAGCGCTCGCACTTCCACTGCTGCTATTGCTGGTTCTTCTACATCTTCATTACTTCCTGATACTTCTTCTCCTGTTCCACCAGGTTTTGTAGATTTGTTTGGGTTTGTAGTACCTTCTGAGCTTAGTGACGTGGTTAGAAAGCTCACATCTGATGTTTGTGCAGTGGCTAAAAGTTTTTACCCTGGTACGTTAGGAGGTCCATTGTCGAGGGCCGTCCGTAGTCTTTCAAATTCTGAACAGCGATGTGCTTGGTGCTTAACTAATATGAAGCTTTATGAGGCTAAATTTATGGCCAAGTGCATTGCTGAGTATTTTGTTAAGCTCCTTCCTGAATTTATTAAGCATCTTTGTAATGTCAGAGTATGGGATTCTTCTAGTCGTTGCTTGTTGCCATTGATGGGAAGCAGATTAAGAGATTTTTGGGCATCTTTAGATCAAGCCATTTTCAGAGCTTTACGGGATTTTTTTGTTACAAAGTGGACTGCATTTACTGCGCGCTTTTCTGTTCCCGTTTTGCTTTCATCAGTCCCTGGGGAGGTATCATCTGCTCTTTGTGGAGGAGATTTTGTTGGTGCTTGTGCTAAGGCCGCTACTTCTTCGTCGTCACGTTCAATATTTGGTTCAATTACTGGAGGGATGGGATTGCAAGTGGCACCTCATGCTGGTGATTCTGTGAGCTTGTTTGGGTTTGAATTACCTTCTGAAGTTGGCGAAATGGTTGAGGTTCTTATCCGTGAGATTAGTGCATTTGCTAGACGTACTTACTCTTCTTTGGTAGGAGTTCAGGTGTTGGATGCTATGGGTAGGCTTTCAGATTCTGAAAAATGTGCTTGGCTTACGGCTAGTATGATGCTTTATAAAGCTGGCTTTGTGGCTAATTGCCTTACCGGTTATTCTGATGAGCTTTGTTCTGATTTTATTTGCTCTATTTTTAGTGCCAGACACGGGGATGCTTCCGGTCGTAGCTTATTGCCGTTAATGGGAAACAATTTAAGAGATTTTTGGTTATCTTTGGGTAATGCTATTTTAGAGGCTGTGGAGGGTATTTTTGTAGCAGAGTGGGGTGAATTTACTAGACTTGTTCCATTAGAATCTAGAGAGGAATCATCATCTACTGTTTGTGGGAGAGATCTTATTAATGCTTGTAATAAGGCTGGTATTCCTACGTTGGCAATTTCAGTGATGAGGAGAGTACAAGTAGCAGCACAGAGAGAGGTATCTCATTTTGCTGAAGTAGGTAGTTCTGTACATACTTTACCTGTTTCTGGAATAGCGCCAGAAGTATCACTAGTCGAAGACCATTCTTTGGTGTCGTCAGGTGGGGTGTTAGTAGATAGGCCGTGCTCACCTTTATCTGAGGAGCAGGCATTGGTTGTTGATGTTTCTACTCCTTCTCCTTCAGAGGAGTCATCAATGTTGGCTAGAGAAGAAGTTAGGGTGTCTATGGTCGGTACCTCTTCTTCTGCTGCTTTGGGAGTTTTAGGAGATGTATCATCTACTTCTCCATCTGAGCGGATGGTGTTGCTAACAACTAGTGCTTCTTCCGTTACTTCTGTCGAGGTAGAGGGATCTACTACAGTAACTAAAAGGAGTTATCCCTATGGATCTAAGAAATCATTTATGAGTAGGTGGTATGGTGCTGATGTGTCTTCTTCTTCTTCCGGTATGTCTTCTTCTGTGCCCTCCGGTAGTATTGCATCTTCTGGACCTTTATCTTCTGTACCCGTCGCGACGAGTAGCTTTTCAACAGCTACTACTGGTACTGCTTACGGGGAGGGTGATATAGGAGAGAGATTGGCGGAATTGCTGAATCGAGATTTGCCGCCTTCACCGCCACCTGCTAGCGAACCAACTCCTACGGAAGGCAAAGCTTCTTCTTCAAGTAGAGGAAGTGGTAGAGGGAAAAGGAAAAGGAAGAAGGAAAGTTAAGTTGTGAATGTTGGTTTTTTTTATGTTGCACTATGTGTTGATTGAGTTGATTGTTTGCGCTCATTTTGTTTTGAGAGAGTGATTTTTGAGATGCTACTTGTTGGCAATGATTTCGTAATGTAGTGTTGCCTTGCAATAGATTAGTCTTATATTGCGACTAGTAGTGTGTATGCGTTGGTATGGGTTCTTTTTTGTAGGTTTGTCTGGTTTTTTAGCATGGATTGCAATTCATTTTACTACATGAGTATGAATATTGGTTGGTATATGTATTGGGCTGTTTTCCATAGATAAGTTCTATTGTTCAGCATAGCATGACATTAATCCCTTAGTTTTGCGTACGATACGTAAGACGGGGTAGACTCGTGTGAGTTGGTCTATATTTGGTATGTTGTTTTACATTATGCTTTTCTGTGTTTACTCCAAAGTCTTGCACCTTCCGGGCCATGTGGGTAATGGAGTAGGTGTTTCTTCTACGCGCTCAGTGTTTTGTTGCTGTAGTGGAGTGTAAGCGCCTGGGGCGTGTGCTTGGGTTGTGCCTTTGTTGTA
>NZ_FKII01000088.1 GCF_900078745.1 Candidatus Ichthyocystis sparus
AACTGGAAGAAGAATGCACAAAAACTGCGTCACCACTTCCTGAAGCCACATCCTCATTTGTAACTCTACTACTACTTTCTAATGCATTTCTTTGATCTATCGTACGTCTTTGGAAAGCTGAAAATGCTGCTGCAGGAATACCAGTAACATTAAGGACATTAATAACATCTTCACAACAAATATCATCCAATGATTCATCTTCTAGTTCAGCAAAAACTCTATTAGCTACCCCATCCCACTCCGTGTTAAATATAGACTCCACTGCCTCACGAATAGCACAATCTAGTTTCGATAAAAAATCTAACAAACCAGCTCCACTTAATTGCACCAGCTTATCAGAGGAGCTTGATAATACCCGAATACTAGAAAGTGCACGTACAAAATCAGGACGGTACTTACAATGATAGACAGAAAGACACCTAGATACAAAATTATACAGGTGCAGTTCTCTATACATCTTGCACCAAATAGCTCGCCCAACCGCGGAAAGTTCACTATTACCTACAGCCTCCAAGAGGTAATTAAGTATCGACTTCGAATAAGACGCTCTGGCAGCTTCACGGAGATTAGAAAATAGCTTATAAACTAGTTTAGCACTAGCAGGATGTAATTTAACACCCAGCAAGTCAACACATTTAATAGACTGTACTACCCCAACATTACCATGAATAACTCCTGCTTCAGAATGAGTAGGTTCAGAAGGTGCACTAGAAACATCTTCCGATGGCAACGAAGATCCTAATTGTGACTCAGACTGAGATGGTAATGACTGAGGACTGGGAGGTGAGGAATGCGTAAGATCTATAACATCAACTCCTCCTGAGAATACCTTACTATACTTCTTATACCTTTTAGTACTTGCATGTATTCTTAAATACGGTACTAAAAACGTTACTATCGGTGGAACACTAGCAATATCTAAGACATTGGTAAAATCTACACAACTAATATCACTCAAGGATTTACCTTCTAGAGGACTGATAATTTTACCAGTTGATTCATTCCAACGAGAGTTAAAAAAACTAACCATCATGCCAAAAATAGCAGAATCTAGTTTAGATAAAAAATTCAGCAACTCATCTCCAGCTAATATCTCCGCATCACTTCCAGAAGAATTAGATAATACTTTAATAGTAGGAAGAGAACGTACAAAACCAGGTCTGTGCTTAGCATGGTACTCACGAAAGCATTTATATGAAAAACCAACTTCACACAGCACCCTGTAAGTACGGCACCAAATAGTTCGCCCAGTAACCGACAGTTTATCACGCACTTCTGGCGGGAGTTGTTTGCTTATTAAACTCTCGTAAACACGTGCAGCGAGTACACTAGCATCATAAAAGAGAACATTAATAGCTCCAACATTATCTGGATGTAACTTAACACCCAGTGAATCAAGAACAACAGGGTCAACATTAAAGGAAGCAATCTCTCTGGCAGAAGTCCCACCCCCAGTCTTTTCAGCATCTCCTCCTTCTTTAGCAGTAGTTAAAGTAGCGGTAGCTGAAGAATAAACGGCGACAGGCTTTTTGGCAGAAGCCTTGCCTTTGCCCCTAGCACTTACTTCCTTACCCACAGCAGCAATAGCTGAAGTATGGATAGCTGAATCGGTGGCAGGAGGAGCCTCAACTTGCTGCAAATCACCCACAGAAGCACAACTTTGCGCAGCGCCACCTTCACCATTGCCGCCATCATCCCTGCTCTCCGAGGAACCACTAGGAGCAACAGCACCAGATACGGGATACATAACAACCTCTTTGCTTATATTTTTATTATTATTCCTGTCTTATTCTTCTCTTATCAACTAATTTACTGATCATCCTAACATATTATCATAAGTTCACATACCAAAATTACACAATATAAGTAGTCACAGTAACTCTACAAAACACGTACAACGCCACAAATAGGCAGAGTCGCATATTGCAATACTGTATCTCAATTCACAGAAAGCCAGCCCCACACATAAAGGCAAAGAAACAAAACATACCACCCATCAACTGCGGTAGCTTGAATATTATTTAATAAACATTTACATCCAATAAATATTAATTGTATAAATTAAGTATTAATACTACTACGCGACTGTGACGCTATAACATATTAAATGGTCATTACTAAACAGGCGTGTACTAGCAAAATACACTCAGTAGCACACAATTGACAGGCAATATAGGCGATAAATATAAATAGAACAATACAAAACAGTTAACCAATAATTAATATCAATACAAGTAAGCCACGCACGTATGCATAAAACTTACATGAAACACATCTACAGTACAAAAAACCGGCACGCTTAACCGGCACGCTTATGAATATTTTAAATAGTATTAACCATTTTAATCAGTATCAGCAATACTTAAAAAAATAACTTATACTCCCACTCCACATATTTCACCAATTCAATAATGAAAAACAAATACAGACCCACTGCACATAACATGCAACACCTTATTTGATACAAAAATTAAATTACTGTATAAACTTAACAATCTAAACTCGACAATCGTGTATCATGTGTAACATAAATATCTAGCATAGGTTATCGCATACAAATCTAGATATATTTAATTAATCTACAGTAGATATATTAGTATTTACAAAAAAACAGCCTTGCCTTACAAGTTTAACAGTTAACTATCGGAACTACGATTCTCCACTATAGCTGTATACGCCAATACTACTAGGCGCTAATTGATTCAATGTACTCTGTGTTATAAGGTCGTAATGCTGAGATGAAAAAATCAGATTTTTGGATTACGTTATTATTTACGTATAATCACACTCTGGGTACACGAAAACACATAAAAAAACTTAATGTTTTAACGTCACTAAGTTATCCATCAAAAAGTAGTAGCAGTAATTAATAGTGCACAAACTATGAACAATATGAAGTACGAATCAACACATTAATATAAAAAAATTAAATTATTAACTAAGTATGGTATTCACTAAAGATTGTAATATTTGTTGAATAATAAGGTAGGCAGGCCTCAAAAAAATCACCCATAAAATCTGAATAGATGAATAAACATAAAAAAACAAAACACAGCCTTTATACAAGCTTAGAGGAAATGCAAGGAAGAAGCTCTATCGTATAAAAATAAACTTCTGCACACAACAAATGCATAAAATGCATGTAATACTAATAGCAAGTAGTAAGATCAATTCTTACAATTAACTACGCCTTTTCCTTTTACGTCCACTTCCCCTCCTAAGCACTACCTTGATATGATGAAGAAGAAGACGCCCCATCTCTACCACCTCTTATGGACCCACTTGATTCACCAGCAGGAGGTGGTGAAGAAGGTAGTCCCATCAGCAATGCTGCCAACCTCGCCCCCTCTTCCTCAGCAGATGTTCTATTGGCAGCTACTAGTGAAACACTACTAACCTCCATAGACACAGAAGATAAAGGAGCGGCAGCAATATTACCACTCATGGACACAGAGGAAGAAGGTCCAGCAGCGGCTCTACTACTCGTAGGCACTACAAAAGGATCTATATATGAAGAAGACGCCCCATCTCTACCACCTCTTATGGACCCACTTGATTCACCAGCAGGAGGTGGTGAAGAAGGTAGTCCCATCAGCAATGCTGCCAACCTCGCCCCCTCTTCCTCAGCAGATGTTCTATTGGCAGCTACTAGTGAAACACTACTAACCTCCATAGACACAGAAGATAAAGGAGCGGCAGCAATATTACCACTCATGGACACAGAGGAAGAAGGTCCAGCAGCGGCTCTACTACTCGTAGGCACTACAAAAGGATCTATATATGAAGAAGACGCCCCATCTCTACCACCTCTTATGGACCCACTTGATTCACCAGCAGGAGGTGGTGAAGAAGGTAGTCCCATCAGCAATGCTGCCAACCTCGCCCCCTCTTCCTCAGCAGATGTTCTATTGGCAGCTAGTAGCGGAACACTACTAACCTCAACGAACGCAGAAGATAAAGGAGCGGCAGCAATATTACCACTCATGGACACAGAGGAAAAAGGTCCAGCAGCGGCTCTACTACTCGTAGGCACTACAAAAGGATATATAATAGAAGGTAAAGGTGAAGATGATCCATCTACTAAAGCTCCCAACGTAGAAACAGCACTGCCCACAGTCGAGACTAAAGCACCCCCGCCAATAGTAGTTGAAGAAGATTCTGCAACAGCGGTTGATTCAGATTCAGATGGTAATACAGGCCCAGGTTGAGATAATAATCCAGGCTCAGATTGAGCTAACAGTTCAGGTTGAGATAGTAATTCTGGTTCAGGCTGAGATAATAGTTCAGACTGAGGTTGTGAACTGGAAGAAGAATGCACAAAAACTGC
>NZ_FKII01000089.1 GCF_900078745.1 Candidatus Ichthyocystis sparus
AATGATGTAAGTTATTGCAAATAGTATGACGCACTATTACTTAATAGACTGCTAGGAAATAGATTGTGTGCTTGTTGGTAGAATACTATGTATTAACGTTTCGGACGTGTTGTTGCTGCAGCTTAAAAGAGCAAGCTTGGCATTGATTGTAGGTACTTATCTACAGTAAGTTGTGTCAATGTAAAAGAAGAAAAACAAGAATAAGGACTCTACTAATGAAACGTAAGTTGAGTAGCACAAGTGGTGAAGCAAGTGATCCGTATGGTAGTGATGAGGGAGGTAGTGTAGGTGGGCAAGCATAACCATCGAGTTCATTGTAATTAGAACAAAGTACATTATATGCTGAGGCAGGGGGATTTGTGTTGGCGCCACATTTAGCGTTGGCGTTGGTTATGGAACCTGGTGAAATGATTTAGAGGTATGTTTTATGGCACCTCACGTGCTCCTCTTGCGACGATTTAGCTATTCAACTTTTAGGAGAACAGTAAAGACTGGGTCGCCTTAGATCAGGAGAGGGGACTAGTTCTTCCACCCAGCTTAGTGACAGTTATATGAGTAGTCTTATTCATACTAACTCAATAGCGATACAAGTGCTACTTGATAGCGCAGAAGCACCTTCCACTACCTCCACCTACAATAGCATCAACAGTAGTAGTAGGAGATGTAGGTACTGTTTGTGGGCGAGCGTCGTATGTAGCTGAATAGGGTGCCAGAGATTCTGATGGTGGGTTTTTGCTGGCACCAGGTTTAGCACTATCTCTGGGAGTGCGGCCTGATCAAGTGCCGCGTCGAAGTATGTTTTATGGGTACTCCAACAATATCGTTTTATAAGTGGTAGTTCAACTTTCAGAAGTTCGGCAAGATTTATTGCACTGTCAGGAACTGGGAAGATCTGGTTTGATCTCGGAAGAAATGGACTTTGATTTCGAAGGTACTGCTTCTCTTATAGAAACTAACGGAGAATTAATACAAGCTCTGATGGTTATCATAGAGTCGCCTTCATTCACAGCATTACCGATAGTGATAGTGTGAAATGTGGGTGCTCATGGGCAAGCAACAAGTGCTCCACCAGGGGAAGTATTGGTAGAAGAGATTGTGTGCTTGTGGGTAGAATACTACGTGTTGACGCTTTGTATTAACGTTTCGGACGTGTTGTTGCTGCAGCTTAAAAGAGCAAGCTTGGCATGGATTGTAGGTACTTGTCTACAGTAAGTTGTGTCAATGTAAAAGAAGAAAAAACAAGAATAAGGACTTTACTAATGAAACGTAAGTTGAGTAGCACAAGTGGTGAAGCAAGTGATCCGTATGGTAGTTATGGGGGAGGTAGTGTAGGCGGGCAAGCACAACCATCGAGTTTATTGGAATTAGGGCAAAGTACATTATATGCTGAGCCAGGGGGATTTGTATTGGCGCCACATTTAGCGCTGGTGTTGGGTATGGAACCTGGTGAAATGATATTTAGAGGTATGTTTTATGGCACCCCACGTGCTCCTCTTGCGACGAGTTTAGCTATTCAACTTTTGGAAGAACAGGAGAGATTGGGTCGCCTTAGAGCAGGAGAGGGGACTAGTTCTTCCACTTTGCTTAGTGACGGTTATGTTCTTAGTCTTATTGATGCTAACGCAGCAGCGATACAAGCGCTACTGAGTAGCGCAGAAGCACCTCCACTACCTCCACCTACGATAGCATCAACAGTGGTAGTAGGAGATGTAGGTACTGTTCGTGGGCGAGCGTCATATGTAGCGGAACAGGGTGCCAGAGATTCCATTGGTGGGCTTGTGTTGGCACCAGATTTAGCACGATCTCTGGGAATGCGACCTGGTCAAGTGCTGCGTCGAAGTATGTTTTATGGTACTCCAACATCTAATGTCGTTTTAGGAGTGGTAGCTCAACTTTCAGAAGCTCGGCAAGATTTATTGCGCTGTCAAGAACTGGGAAGATCTGGTTTGATCTCGGAAAGAATGGGCTTTGATTTCGGAGATATTGCTTCTCTCATAGAAATTAACGGACAATTAATACAAGCTCTGATGGCTAGCGTAGAGTCACCTTCATTCACAGCATTACCGTCAGTGATGGTGGGAAATGTGGGTGCTCATGGATTACAAGCTATGGTTGGTAGCATAAAAGAACCGGAAGTGTCAGTAGTAGATTCGGAAGAAGAGTCAGTAGAGAAATTGGTGGAACATGGAACAGTGAAACAGGGTACTGGTGTAAAGAAAAAGATCAGAAGAATTATGGTTTTGGATAAGAAATCGTTGGATAGAATGGAGGCGATGAGGGCGCATAGTGCAGAAGTTGTAGGAAGTCGGAAGAAGAAAGCTGGCAAAGAGCTAGCAAGACAAGAGAGATTGGAGAGAGCTGAGGCTAGAGCGAGAGAGAAGAGAGAGAAGAGAGAGGCACGTGAACTAGAGAAGAAACTAGCAAAGCAGGAAATGCTGGAAGAGAGAAAAAAAAGGAGTCAGGAGAAGAGAGCTGCTAAAGAGCTAGATAAGCAGAGGAAGGAAGCTGCCAAAGAGTTAGAGAGGATGGAACGCGCTAGGTTAATGCTAGAAATGGAAGAAATAGCTGAGAAAGAGGAAGCGGCAGAACTAGAGATGATGGAGCTAGCAAGACAAGAGAGATTGGAGAGAGCCGAGGCTAGAGCGAGAGAGAAGAGAGAGAAGAGAGAGGCACGTGAACTAGAGAAGAAACTAGCAAAGCAGGAAATGTTGGAAGAGAGAAAAAAAAGGAGTCAGGAGAAGAGAGCTGCTAAAGAGCTAGATAAGCAGAGGAAGAAAGCTGCCAAAGAGTTAGAGAGGGTGGAACGTGCTAGGTTAATGCTAGCAATGGAAGAAATGGCTGAAAGGGAGGAAGCGGCAGAGCTAGAGAGGGCGGAGCTAGCAAGACAAGAGAGATTGGAGAGAGCTGAGGCTAGAGCGAGAGAGGAGAAAGAGAAGAGAGAGAGGAGGGAAGAAGAGCGTGCAAAAGAGGGTGAGTTGCGTTTGCAGAAGAGGGAAGCGAGAGTGAGGGTTGTAGAGTTAGAGGTAGTGCTAAGGGAAGAGAAAGCTAGGTATCTACATTCATCGGCAGCAATTGACTTGAGGGTAGGGGAGACAGTCGAAGAGGTAAATCTAGAACTAAGTAGAGAGATAGATCGGGAGCGCCAACTAAGATTAGAGTTAGGGCAGGTGGTGGCGCGTATGAAAGAGCTAAGGAGAGTGATGGGAATAGCAAGGGATGGAGGGATGCATAAAATGGTGTTAGAGCTAGATAGAGATGTAGCTTTAGAAAAAGTGAGAGAGGTAGAGATAAAGATAGATATGGTGAAGGTAAGAGGGAGGAAGGAACGGCTGTCACAAGAATTAAATAGACTGTAGAGTATGGGCAGTTAATGTATTCAGTAAATGGCGAGTAAATAAGTTGTATACTAGTGAGTCTGTGGTGGATTGTAGCATTGGGATGTCTTTGCCATAACT
>NZ_FKII01000090.1:0-1653 GCF_900078745.1 Candidatus Ichthyocystis sparus
AGTTTGTTAAGAAATAAGATATAACTAAAGAGTTTGATCCTGGCTCAGATTGAACGCTGGCGGCATGCTTTACACATGCAAGTCGAACGGCAGCACGTTTTAGGCAACTAAGATGGTGGCGAGTGGCGGACGGGTGAGTAGAACATCGGAACGTACCCATTAGAGGGGGATAACTTGGCGAAAGTCAAGCTAATACCGCGTAAGCTCGGGAGAGGAAAGCAGGGGATCTTAGGACCTTGCGCTGATGGAGCGGCCGATGACTGATTAGCTAGTTGGTGGGGTAAAGGCCTACCAAGGCGACGATCGGTAGCTGGTCTGAGAGGATGATCAGCCACACTGGGGATGAGAGACGGCCCAGACTCCTACGGGAGGCAGCAGTGGGGAATTTTGGACAATGGGCGGAAGCCTGATCCAGCAATGCCGCGTGGGTGAAGAAGGCCTTAGGGTTGTAAAGCCCTTTCGGTAGGGAAGAAAAGGTATTTTTAAATAGAGGATACTGATGACGGTACCTGCAGAAGAAGCACCGGCAAACTACGTGCCAGCAGCCGCGGTAACACGTAGGGTGCGAGCGTTAATCGGAATTATTGGGCGTAAAGGGTACGCAGGCGGGTGTGTAAGTCAGGTGTGAAATTCCTGGGCTCAACTTGGGGACAGCACTTGAGACTGCATAGCTAGAGTATGGCAGAGGGGGGTGGAATTTCACGTGTAGCAGTGAAATGCGTAGAGATGTGAAGGAACACCGATGGCGAAGGCAGCCCCCTGGGCCGTTACTGACGCTCATGTACGAAAGCGTGGGGAGCGAACAGGATTAGATACCCTGGTAGTCCACGCCCTAAACGATGTCGACTAGTTGTTGGGGTTATTATAACTTTAGTAACGTAGCTAACGCGTGAAGTCGACCGCCTGGGGAGTACGATCGCAAGATTAAAACTCAAAGGAATTGACGGGGACCCGCACAAGCGGTGGATGATGTGGATTAATTCGATGCAACGCGAAGAACCTTACCTACCCTTGACATGTGCGGAAGGTGGGAGAGATTTCACTGTGCCTGAGAGGGAACCGCAACACAGGTGCTGCATGGCTGTCGTCAGCTCGTGTCGTGAGATGTTGGGTTAAGTCCCGCAACGAGCGCAACCCTTGTTATCATTTGCTACGAAAGGGCACTCTGATGAGACTGCCGGTGACAAACCGGAGGAAGGTGGGGACGACGTCAAGTCATCATGGCCCTTATGGGTAGGGCTTCACACGTCATACAATGGTTGGTACAGAGGGTAGCGAACCCGCGAGGGGGTGCGAATCCCAGAAAGCCAATCGTAGTCCGGATTGCAGTCTGCAACTCGACTGCATGAAGTCGGAATCGCTAGTAATCGTGGATCAGAATGCCGCGGTGAATACGTTCCCGGGTCTTGTACACACCGCCCGTCACACCATGGGAGTGGGATTAACCAGAAGCAGGTAGCCTAACCGCGAGGGGGGCGTTTGCCACGGTGAGTTTCATGACTGGGGTGAAGTCGTAACAAGGTAGCCGTATCGGAAGGTGCGGCTGGATCACCTCCTTTCTAGAGATACTCTTGGCCCGTTCACAACTATTGGTTGTTTGCTTTTTTATTAAGGTTTTGGGGCTGTTGATATTTGCAGGGTCTATAGCTCAGC
>NZ_FKII01000090.1:1892-5096 GCF_900078745.1 Candidatus Ichthyocystis sparus
TTTGGTTTTACTGGGATTAAGAGATCTTTAAAAAAGTGAAGAGTAGTAGGTAGAGAAGAAGTTAAATTGATAATAATAATAAAAGCACAGAGAGATACTAAGGCTATAGGATCAAGTGAGGAAGTGCACGAGGTGGATGCCTTGGCAATCACAGGCGATGAAGGACGTGGTAGGCTGCGAAAAACCTTGGCGAGCTGTCAGCGAGCGTAGAGTCAGGGGTGTCCGAATGGGGGAACCCGGCGTGCGATGAGTGCGTCACCAGTGTTTGAATAAATAGGATACTGGAGCGAACCTGGGGAACTGAAACATCTAAGTACCCGGAGGAAAAGAAATCAATTGAGATTCCCTGAGTAGTGGCGAGCGGAAGGGGAGGAGCCTGTACGAGTTAGCGCGATAGTGAGTAGAACGATTTGGGAAAATCGGCGATAAGGGGTGATAGTCCCGTATACGGAAGCTATTGAGTGGGACTGGGCGTACGACAAGTAGGGCGGGGCACGAGAAACCCTGTTTGAAGATGGGGGGACCATCCTCCAAGGCTAAATACTAGTGATTGACCGATAGAGAACAAGTACCGTGAGGGAAAGGTGAAAAGAACCCCGGGAGGGGAGTGAAATAGAATCTGAAACCGCGTGCATACAAACAGTAGGAGCCGAGAGGTGACTGCGTACCTTTTGTATAATGGGTCAGCGAGTTACATTTACTGGCGAGCTTAACCTGATGGGTAGGCGTAGCGAAAGCGAGTTTTAATAGAGCGTAAGTCTGTAGATGTAGACCCGAAACCGGATGATCTATCCATGTCCAGGGTGAAGGTTGGGTAAAGCCAATTGGAGGCCCGAACCCACTACTGTTGCAAAAGTAGGGGATGAGGTGTGGATAGGGGTGAAAGGCCAAACAAATCCGGAGATAGCTGGTTCTCCCCGAAAACTATTGAGGTAGTGCCTTACGTGATGATTATCTGGGGTAGAGCACTGTAATGGTGGTGGGGGTCATTGAGACTTACTGCGCCATAGCAAACTCCGAATACGGATAATTTAGCGTAGGAGACAGTCTCAGGGTGCTAACGTTCTGGGACGAGAGGGAAACAACCCGGACCGCCAGCTAAGGTCCCGAATAGTGGTTAAGTGTGAAACGAGGTGGGAAGGCAGAGACAGCCAGGAGGTTGGCTTAGAAGCAGCCATCCTTTGAAGAAAGCGTAATAGCTCACTGGTCGAGTCGTCCTGCGCGGAAGATGTAAGGGGGCTATAACCATTAACCGAAGCTGTGGGTGTGCAGGGAGAGATTTCTGCATGTGGTAGGGGAGCGTTCTGTAGGCTGAAGAAGGTGTGCTGTGAGGCGTGCTGGAGGTATCAGAAGTGCGAATGCTGACATGAGTAGCGAAGAAGGGGGTGAGAGGCCCCCTCGCCGGAAGCCCAAGGTTTCCTGCGCGACGTTAATCGTCGCAGGGTGAGTCGGATCCTAAGGCGAGGCTGAGAGGCGTAGTCGATGGTTGACGGGTTAATATTCCCGTACCGATGTTAGTAGTGATGTGGGGACGGAGAAAGCTATACCATCTGGGTGTTGGAATACCCAGTTTAAGCTTGAGGGTTAGCTAGTCAGGGAAATCCGGCTGGTGATGCTGAGGGGTGAATACGAGTGGCTGAGAGGTCACGAAGTGGTAGATGCTAAGCTTCCAGGAAAAGCCACTAAGCGTTGATCTAACGTTGACCGTACCGCAAACCGACACAGGTGGGCAGGAAGAGAATTCTAAGGCGATTGAGAGAACTCAGGAGAAGGAACTAGGCAAAATAGCACCGTAACTTAGGGAGAAGGTGTACCCCGAGGAGGTGAGAGTTGAACGACTGGAGCCGTAAGGGGTTGCAATAACCAGGTGGCTGCGACTGTTTAATAAAAACATAGCACTCTGCGAACACGTAAGTGGAAGTATAGGGTGTGACGCCTGCCCGGTGCCGGAAGGTTAAATGAGGAGGTGAGAGCCTTTGATTGAAGCCCCGGTAAACGGCGGCCGTAACTATAACGGTCCTAAGGTAGCGAAATTCCTTGTCGGGTAAGTTCCGACCTGCACGAATGGCGTAACGATGGCCACGCTGTCTCCTCCTGAGGCTCAGCGAAATTGAAGTGGTTGTGAAGATGCAATCTACCTGCGGCTAGACGGAAAGACCCCATGAACCTTTACTGTAGCTTTGTACTGAGCTTTGAGCCGGTTTGTGTAGGATAGGTGGGAGGCTAGGAAGGCTGTGCGCAAGTGTGGCTGGAGTCGATGTTGAAATACCACTCTGACTTGTTTGAGGTTCTAACCTTGGGCTATTGACTAGTTTGGGGACAGTGCATGGTGGGCAGTTTGACTGGGGCGGTCTCCTCCCAAAGAGTAACGGAGGAGTGCGAAGGTACGCTTGGTGCGGTCGGAAATCGTGCCTAAAGTGCAAGGGCGTAAGCGTGCTTGACTGTGAGACTGACAGGTCGATCAGGTGCGAAAGCAGGTCCTAGTGATCCGGTGGTACTGAATGGAAGGGCCATCGCTCAACGGATAAAAGGTACTCTGGGGATAACAGGCTAATTCCGCCCAAGAGTTCGTATCGACGGCGGAGTTTGGCACCTCGATGTCGGCTCATCACATCCTGGGGCTGAAGCAGGTCCCAAGGGTATGGCTGTTCGCCATTTAAAGTGGTACGTGAGCTGGGTTTAAAACGTCGTGAGACAGTTTGGTCCCTATCTGCCGTAGGCGAAGGAAGTTTGAGGGGGGCTGCTCCTAGTACGAGAGGACCGGAGTGGACGTACCGCTGGTGTGCCGGTTGTATCGCCAGATGCATAGCCGGGTAGCTAAGTACGGGAGGGATAACCGCTGAAAGCATCTAAGCGGGAAGCTTGCCCCGAGATAAGACATCCCAGAGAGGAGACTTTCTCTGAAGGGTCGTTTTAGACTAAGACGTTGATAGGCTGGGTGTGTAAGCGCAGTAATGCGTTGAGCTAACCAGTACTAATTACCCGTGAGGCTTGATCCTATAGTGTTAGTGTCTCTGTGTTGCTTGCTACTCTTTTTAAGTTTCGTGGTCATAGCGTGGTGGTCCCACACCTTCCCATTTCGAACAGGATAGTGAAACGCCAAAGCGCCGATGATAGTTATTTAACTATAGCGAAAGTAGGACGCCGCGAAACTTTTTAATGCATGGAGGGGCTTACGCCCCTCTTTTGTTTTAATGCTACAAT
>NZ_FKII01000091.1 GCF_900078745.1 Candidatus Ichthyocystis sparus
ACTAGCTCATGGGTACTGTATCTGTGTTAGTTGATAAGGTTTTTGCATGTATGTAAATCTATATATTTTTGTTTGGAGTATTTTTGTTAGCGTGGCCAAGTGTACTCTAAAAGGCATGTTAAATTAGTTACTATAAGATCGGCAGCATCCTCGCAGCCAACGCTAGTTCCCTCTTGATTTGCACCAGCAGATCTTTCTAGTTCTTGATCACGCAATAAATCTTCTCGAATTACTAAAAGTTGATTTACTATGCTCAGAACAGTATCAGACTGTGTAGTACCATAAAACATACCTCGACGTAACATTTGATCAGGTTGCATTCCCAACGATTGAGCTAAATCTGGTGCCAACGCGAACCCTTCATCAAAGTCTTCTATACTCTCCTGTATTACTTCCTGCACTGTCGCCGATTTTACCGCTGTTATTTTACTTAGCCATAGTCCTAACTTCAGTTCTAGTTCTCTTACTCTCGTGCTTATCCCCTTTAGTCTCAGCATTAGCTCTATCTCTCTTTTGCCTGGTCTAGCTTTTGCTTCCCTTTTTAATATATTTAGCTCCATTTTCCTTTTCCCTCTATCTATCTTTGCTTTTATCTCTTTCTTTTCCTCCATAAGCTTAACTAGCTCTGTTTCTATACTTTTTCCAGTCGTTGCTATTGTTGCTCTTAATCTATTTAGATCTGACTCTATATTTGTCTTTTTCGCTCTTACTTCGTCTAGCTCTTTCTCATTTGTCTTCATTTTCTCCAGATACATTTCTCTTGCTACTAATAACTCTAGCTCTTCCTCTAGATTTTTCACTTTTATTTCTCTTGCCTTTGCTTCTTTTAGATCTCTTCCTATTTTTGTCTCTTTAGTTCTTATGTAATCCATCGCTATTGAAATCTCTCCTGCCCCAGCTTTATCTAGTTCTTTACATCTCGCTCTCGCTTCAGCTAGCTCTTTTTCCATGTTTTGCAGGTTTTCTGTCCTTGGTTCTGCTACTACTCTCCTTAGCTCTCTCTCCCTTGCTTTCATCTTCTCTGTATCTCTTTTTGTTGCTCTTAATGATCCCATTACCTCTAAGCTTTCCATACCTTCTTTTACTTTATCTTTTACTCTCTCTAGATCCGCCTCTCTGCATACAGCTATAATTATAGCTTTTTCTAGCTCCTTTTCTCGACTCTTAGTTGCTGCCTCTCCCTCATCTCTCAGTTTTTCTGTTTTTGCTTGCTCTTTCATTTCTAGTTTGGCCTTCAATTCTGCCAATTCCCTATCTTTCTCTTCTTCCAATTCCGCTAGCGATTTTTCTTCCGACTCTGTTTCAGTTTTTTCTACTGCTGTTGTAGGTACTGCCGGTGCTTCTATGCTACCCATCAGAGCTTGCATTAATTCTTCGTTAGTTTCTAGAAGAGAACTAGTATCTTCGAAATCAACGTTAGTTCCCCCTTCGATTGCACCAGACCTTTCTTGATTGCGCAATAAATCTTCTCGAATTTCTGAAAGTTGGTTTACTATGCTCAGAACAGTATCAGACTGTGAAGTACCGTAAAACATACCTCGAAGTAGTGCCTGACCAGGTTGCATTCCCAGGCTTAGTGCTAAGTCTGGTGCCAATATGAATCCTCCATCAGAACCTCTGGTACTCTGTTCTGGTGCAACTGGTGCCTGCCAATGCGCATTATCCTCACCTTCCACTACTGACGCAGAAGTAGGTGCTTCTATGCTATCCATCAGCGCTTGTATCGCCGCTGCATTAGACTCAATAAGACTAAGAGTATTAAGGGTGTTGTAGTGAGTGCCAGAACTAGTTCCCTCTCCTGGCCCACAGTTAAACAGTTCCTCCTGTTTTTCTAAAAGTTGGTTTACTAAAGTTGATATAGTAGAAGCCTGTGGGGAGCCATAAAACATACTTCGAAATATCATTTCACCAGGGTTCATCCCCAACGATAGAGCTAAATGTGGCGCTAATATAAACCCTCCTGCCTCAGCAGAGGCTGCACCTTGTTCTAATTCTAATGTATTTGATGGTTGCGCATGCTCATCCACACTACTTTGCCCACAGCCCTCAGGACTACTTGCTTCACTGCCACTTAATTTTCGTTTCATCGGTATATAGTCCTAGTCCTTATTTTCTCTTTTTTCTCTTTTGTTGACTACACGTAGACAAGCCTTCCTACATTTAATATCAAGCTTATTTTCCTAATTTAACATGCCTTTTAGAGTACACTTGGCCACGCTAACAAAAATACTCCAAACAAAAATATATAGATTTACATACATGCAAAAACCTTATCAACTAACACAGATACAGTACCCATGAGCTAGT
>NZ_FKII01000092.1 GCF_900078745.1 Candidatus Ichthyocystis sparus
ATTTGGTATCTGCGCTCTGCTGAAGCCAGTTACCTTCGGAAAAAGAGTTGGTAGCTCTTGATCCGGCAAACAAACCACCGCTGGTAGCGGTGGTTTTTTTGTTTGCAAGCAGCAGATTACGCGCAGAAAAAAAGGATCTCAAGAAGATCCTTTGATCTTTTCTACGGGGTCTGACGCTCAGTGGAACGAAAACTCACGTTAAGGGATTTTGGTCATGAGATTATCAAAAAGGATCTTCACCTAGATCCTTTTAAATTAAAAATGAAGTTTTAAATCAATCTAAAGTATATATGAGTAAACTTGGTCTGACAGTTACCAATGCTTAATCAGTGAGGCACCTATCTCAGCGATCTGTCTATTTCGTTCATCCATAGTTGCCTGACTCCCCGTCGTGTAGATAACTACGATACGGGAGGGCTTACCATCTGGCCCCAGTGCTGCAATGATACCGCGAGACCCACGCTCACCGGCTCCAGATTTATCAGCAATAAACCAGCCAGCCGGAAGGGCCGAGCGCAGAAGTGGTCCTGCAACTTTATCCGCCTCCATCCAGTCTATTAATTGTTGCCGGGAAGCTAGAGTAAGTAGTTCGCCAGTTAATAGTTTGCGCAACGTTGTTGCCATTGCTACAGGCATCGTGGTGTCACGCTCGTCGTTTGGTATGGCTTCATTCAGCTCCGGTTCCCAACGATCAAGGCGAGTTACATGATCCCCCATGTTGTGCAAAAAAGCGGTTAGCTCCTTCGGTCCTCCGATCGTTGTCAGAAGTAAGTTGGCCGCAGTGTTATCACTCATGGTTATGGCAGCACTGCATAATTCTCTTACTGTCATGCCATCCGTAAGATGCTTTTCTGTGACTGGTGAGTACTCAACCAAGTCATTCTGAGAATAGTGTATGCGGCGACCGAGTTGCTCTTGCCCGGCGTCAATACGGGATAATACCGCGCCACATAGCAGAACTTTAAAAGTGCTCATCATTGGAAAACGTTCTTCGGGGCGAAAACTCTCAAGGATCTTACCGCTGTTGAGATCCAGTTCGATGTAACCCACTCGTGCACCCAACTGATCTTCAGCATCTTTTACTTTCACCAGCGTTTCTGGGTGAGCAAAAACAGGAAGGCAAAATGCCGCAAAAAAGGGAATAAGGGCGAATTCCAGCACACTGGCGGCCGTTACTAGTGGATCCGAGCTCGGTACCAAGCTTGGCGTAATCATGGTCATAGCTGTTTCCTGTGTGAAATTGTTATCCGCTCACAATTCCACACAACATACGAGCCGGAAGCATAAAGTGTAAAGCCTGGGGTGCCTAATGAGTGAGCTAACTCACATTAATTGCGTTGCGCTCACTGCCCGCTTTCCAGTCGGGAAACCTGTCGTGCCAGCTGCATTAATGAATCGGCCAACGCGCGGGGAGAGGCGGTTTGCGTATTGGGCGCTCTTCCGCTTCCTCGCTCACTGACTCGCTGCGCTCGGTCGTTCGGCTGCGGCGAGCGGTATCAGCTCACTCAAAGGCGGTAATACGGTTATCCACAGAATCAGGGGATAACGCAGGAAAGAACATGTGAGCAAAAGGCCAGCAAAAGGCCAGGAACCGTAAAAAGGCCGCGTTGCTGGCGTTTTTCCA
Organism: Candidatus Ichthyocystis sparus; assembly: GCF_900078745.1. Lineage (GTDB taxonomy): Bacteria > Pseudomonadota > Gammaproteobacteria > Burkholderiales > 2013Ark19i > Ichthyocystis > Ichthyocystis sparus. Next base: position 1,625 of record NZ_FKII01000092.1, read on the forward strand.
TAGGCTCCGCCCCCCTGACGAGCATCACAAAAATCGACGCTCAAGTCAGAGGTGGCGAAACCCGACAGGACTATAAAGATACCAGGCGTTTCCCCCTGGAAGCTCCCTCGTGCGCTCTCCTGTTCCGACCCTGCCGCTTACCGGATACCTGTCCGCCTTTCTCCCTTCGGGAAGCGTGGCGCTTTCTCATAGCTCACGCTGTAGGTATCTCAGTTCGGTGTAGGTCGTTCGCTCCAAGCTGGGCTGTGTGCACGAACCCCCCGTTCAGCCCGACCGCTGCGCCTTATCCGGTAACTATCGTCTTGAGTCCAACCCGGTAAGACACGACTTATCGCCACTGGCAGCAGCCACTGGTAACAGGATTAGCAGAGCGAGGTATGTAGGCGGTGCTACAGAGTTCTTGAAGTGGTGGCCTAACTACGGCTACACTAGAAGAACAGTATTTGGTATCTGCGCTCTGCTGAAGCCAGTTACCTTCGGAAAAAGAGTTGGTAGCTCTTGATCCGGCAAACAAACCACCGCTGGTAGCGGTGGTTTTTTTGTTTGCAAGCAGCAGATTACGCGCAGA
>NZ_FKII01000093.1 GCF_900078745.1 Candidatus Ichthyocystis sparus
GTCCCTATCCCTCTTCCTCTTACTTTACATCTAGCTCTTCCTTGCTTACCCCCATTTTCTCCAGATCTAGTTTTTTGCTACTAGTGTCTCTTGCTATTGGTCTTTTAGATCTCCCCTTACCCTTGTCGCTTTATTTTTTATGTAATTAATCTCTGTTTCAGCCGCTTCCTCTTGTTTTAGTTCTTCATATCTCGCTCTCATTTTTTCTAGCTCTTTCTCTGCTCTTATAAAGTTTTTTGGGCCCGACTCTGCTAACACTCTCCTTAGATTTATCTCTCGTTTTCCTTAGTTATTCCTGACTTGTTCTCCATATCTTTTGTTTCGAGCTCGATGATCCAGCTCCCCCCAGTCTTACATGCTTTATTTTACTTTATATGGCTCTTCCTATTTATACCCATAACTATTTCTATCTCCTTTTTTCGACTCTCTGTTGCTGATTTTTCCTACTTCAATCTCTTTCTTATCGTGTTCAAACCTAGAAGTAGCACTTGATTGGGTTTCATTCCCAGCGCTAACACTAAATCCGATGTCAACATGAATATTCTACAGGGTCTGTTGTATTATGTTCTGGTTCAACCCAGTGCTTGCCGATGTGTAGCAATCCTTACCTTACACCACTGCTACCACTGGTGCGCTTGATTCTTGATCGCCCGTGATATCTACACCTTCTACTGTCACTGCTGCCGCAAATGTATGTGCCTTTACGCTATTTATAAGCACTTGTATTGTTGCCTTGTTAGAGTTCAAGGGTGCTTACAGCTGCCGCAGGTTGGGACGACATAACTAATCCCTTTTCCTAGTTCACGGTGAGGCAGCTCCTTCTCCTTCTGTTTGTTCAAAAGTTGAGATGCTAGACTTGATCATTTCTATTTTCCCCAGCCATAACCTCAGCTCTAGTTCTAGCACTCTTATTCTCGTTTTTATCCCCTCTAGTCTCAGAAGCAGCTCTATCTCTATCTTGCCTAATTCTACTTTTGCTTCCATTTTTAATCTACTTAACTCCATTTCTCTTTTCCGCATATCTATCGCTGTCTCTATCTCTCCCCTTTTCTTTATAAGTTCACCTAGCTCTAGCTCTAATTCTACGCTTCTACCGGTTGCTGCTATTGTTGTTCTTAATTTCAGTAAAGTTTTTTCGATCTTTCTCATTCTTGTTGTCACTTCACCTAGCTCGCTTGAACCCATTTTCTTCAGATCTAGTTCTCTAGCTACCAGTGCCTCTAGCTCTTTCTCTAGATTTTTCTCTTCCATTTCTTTTTTTATTGCTCCGTCTAGATTTTTCCTTAATCTTTCCTCTTTAGTTCTTAGATGATCAATCTCCATTGAAGCATTTCTTGCTCCCGCTTGCTGTAGTTCTTCGTATCTCGATCTCACTTTATCTAGTTCTTTCTCCATTTCTTGCAGGTCTTCTGATCCCGTTTCTGCCAGCACTTTTCTTAGTTTTCTCTCAGTTTCTTTCATCGTACTTATATCTCTTTTTCTCGAGATTAATGATCCTAGTACCTCCAGCTTTTCCATAATGTCCTTTCCGTACTCTTTTACTCTCTCTAGCTCTGCCTCTCTACATGCAGCTATACTTATAGCCGTTC
>NZ_FKII01000094.1 GCF_900078745.1 Candidatus Ichthyocystis sparus
CTCATGTACAGCTTGATCCTGGATTATTATCTCAACCTGAGCCTGAATTATTACCTCAACCTGAGCCTGGATTATTACCTCAACCTGAACCTGAATTACCACCCCAACCTGAACCCGTACTATTATTTCAGCTCGATCCTGGGTTATTATCTGGAGCTGTTGGAACTTATTTGTTTCTTGTTATTGAGCCAACTGTTCCTAGCGAATCTTCTTTGACTATTGGTGATGTTGTTCTAGTCTCGACTGCTGAAGGTGTTGCTCCTGGTTTGGGAGTTTTAGGGAGTGAGTTATCTGTATCCTCTCATGTACAGCTTGATCCTGGATTATTATCTCAACCTGAGCCTGGATTATTACCTCAACCTGAGCCTGGATTATTACCTCAACCTGAGCCTGGATTATTACCTCAACCTGAGTTATTATCTGAAGCTGTTGGGTCTTCTTTTTCTCCTATTGAGTCTATTGCTGCGTCAGTCGTTCCTAACGAATCTTCTTTGACTATTGATGATGTTGTTCTAGTCTCGACTGCCGAAGGTGTTGCTCCTGGTTTGGGAGTTTTAGGGAGTGAGTTATCTGTATCCTCTCATGTACAGCTTGATCCTGGATTATTATCTCAACCTGAGCCTGAATTATTACCTCAACCTGAGCCTGGATTATTACCTCAACCTGAGCCTGGATTATCATCTGAGCCTGAGTTATTATCTGAAGCTGTTGGGTCTTCTTTTTCTCCTATTGAGTCTATTGCTGCGTCAGTCGTTCCTAACGAATCTTCTTTGACTATTGGTGATGTTGTTCTAGTCTCGACTGCTGAAGGTGTTGCTCCTGGTTTGGGAGTTTTAGGGAGTGAGTTGTCTGTACCTTCACCTATACAGCTTGAGCCTGGGTTATCACCTCAGCCTGAGCCTGAGCCTGAGTCATTATATGGAGCTATTGGATCTCCTTTGTCTGTATCTTCACCCGTATCTTTATCTGAGCCTGCACCTCTATTCTTACCTTCATCTGAGTCGAGATCAGTTTCTGATATTTCCTCTGCTTCCCTGTCTACTGAGGAAGTTGGATTTAGATCGGCTACTATTGT
>NZ_FKII01000095.1 GCF_900078745.1 Candidatus Ichthyocystis sparus
GCAATGATAGCAGCCAGCGCAGAACGTGAAAGAAATAAAGGCACTGCTAAATGTACGACATCAGAAACTAGTGTTACAGGCCTTACGCTTCCTTTGCCTTCCAGTTCTCAATCATTATCACTTCAGTCTAATCCTGGGTTGTCACCTCGTGCCCTCTCTCAATCTGAGTTACAATTAGGTTCTTCTTTGCCATTAATGGAGGCTCCTGGTACGTCTTCTAAATTAATTCTACCTTCTTCTGTTGTAGATGCTGATGATGGATCTTCTTCTAATAAATGTGTTGATTTATTGGGTGTTAAGTTGCATCCTGATAGTGCTAAATTAGTTCTTCGGCTCCTTCATGATATTGATAAATCTTTCAAACATTCTTTCTTGCTTTCGATACGAGGATACATCCTGGAGACTTTGGGTAGTGAACTTTCGGTGATTGGGAAAGCTATCTGGTGCAGAACCTATAGGGAACAGCATCTATATAGATTTATGCATAGGTCCATTTGTATATATCATTCTAAGTATCGTCCTAGATTTGTACGTGCTCTTGATGGTATTCGAGTATTATCAAGCTCTTCTGATCGTAGGTTAGTTCCATTAATTGGAGGTGAGTTACTAAATTTTTTATCAGAACTAGATTGCGCCGTTCATAAGATTGTGGAGTATATATTTGATTCGTTATGGAGTAAAACAACTGATGCAGTTTTTGTTGAATTAGAAGATGGATCATTGAGTGATGTTAGTTGTGAAGATTTTATTAGAGTCCTTGATGTTGCTGGTATTCCTGTAGTAGCATTTTCAATTGATCAAGTATATAACAAAAATGCTCAGGTACGTGCGAAAAGGCGTGCGATAAGTGAGAGTAGGACATCAGAGAGTGGTGGTAAACGCATGGAGGGTGAGGGGTCAGTTTCGTATGTTTTGAATTCACTGGGTGTTATGCTATCTCCTAAGGATGTTCGAGTAATTGAAAGTCTCTTTTTAAAGATGGATGCATTTGCTAGACTTACTTACAAGAGTGTGGTTGCCAAGCAACTACCATCGGATGTGAGTGGCAAACTTACTGTGACTGGACGGGCTATTTGGTACTTGACCTATAAGGTGATGTGTGAAGGTAGTTTGGTATTCAAGTGCCTTGGTAAATATCATTATAAGCATCGCCCTGATTTTATACGCGCTCTTACTAGCATTCAAGTATTGTCTGATTCCCCTGACCATAGTACAGCGCCATTAGCTGGAGATAGGTTGTTAGATTTTCTATCGGTACTATATGGTGCTATTAGTAGCAGAGTAAGATCTATTTTTAACTCTTGTTGGAGTGAAGTTTCTGTTTCTCTAGAAGAGGGGGTCTTGAATGCCGTTAGCTGCAAAGATCTTATAGATGTTCTAGACATTGCCGGCATTCCTCATTTGGCATTATCGGAAATAGCAAACAGTGCAGGGCGTGAAAGAGGTAAAGGTACTGATAAATGTACGACATCAGAAGTTAATGTCGTTCCTCCATTTGTATTGTCGGCAATGACAGCAGCCAACGCAGAACGTGAAAGGAATAAAGGCATTGGTAAATGTACGACATCAGAAATTAATGTTACAGGCCTTACGCATTCTTTGCCTTCCAGTTCTCAATCATTATCACTTCAGTCTAACCCTGGCTTAGGGTCTTCTTTGCCATCAAGGGAGGCTACTGGTGAATCTTCTGAATTAACCCTACCTTCTTCTTCTGTTGTAGATGCTGATGATGGATCTTCTTCTAATAAATGTGTTGATTTATTGGGTGTTAAGTTACATCCTGATAGCGCTAAATTAGTTTTTCAACTTTTTCATGATATTAATAGATCTTTCAGAATGTCCTTCTCGTGTTTGATGCGATATTACATCTTAGAGGATTTGGATAGTGGACTTTCGGTGGTTGAGAAAGTTATCTGGTGCAAAACCTATAGGGAACAGCATCTATATAGATTTATGCATAGGTCCACTTGTATATATCATTATAGGTATCGCCCTAGCTTTATACGTGCTCTTGATGGTGTTCGGGTATTATCAAGTTCCCCTGATTGTAGGTTAGTGCCATTAGTTGGAGGTGAGTTACTAGGTTTTTTATCAGAATTAGATCGAGTCGTTCATAAGACGGTGGAGTGTATGTTTGATTCGTTATGGAATAAAATGACGGATACATTTTTTGCCGAGCTAGAAGATGGATCATTGAGTGATGTTAGTTGTGAGGATCTTATTAGAGTCCTTGATGTTGCCGGTATTCCTATGGTAGCATTCTCAGTTAATCAAGTACGTAATAAAAAAAGTGCTCAAGCACGTGCGAAAAGAGGTGCGATAGTTGAGGGTAAGACATTAGAGAGTAGTAGTAAACGCGTGAAGGGTAAGGGGTCGATTGATACTACCGATCTTGCTCATTCTTCAGTTGTCTCTCTTTCACAACTTCAGTCTCAGCCTGAATTAACTTTCCAGCTCCAGATTCAACCTGAATCTTCTTTGACTCTTGTTACTGAGTCTGTTGCTACTCCAACTGTTTCTGATCAATCTGGTAGTGTATCTAGTGTATCTGTGGCTGATACTATTTCTATTTCTGTAGTATTACCTGGTGCTGAATCTCCTTCTGTTACTGAGTCTGTTGCTATGCCAACTCTCTCTGGCGATTCTTTTTTGATAATTAGTGGGGATGTTTTAGTCTCGGTCGCGGAAGGTGTTGCTTCTGATTTGGTAGTTGGAGATGAATTATCTGTTGAACCTTCATCTTCTTTTTTACCTTTGCCTGCACCTGCATCTGATCTGGTAGTAGCCTCTGATATTCCTCCTCCTTTGTCACCATCAGCTAAAGAGTTGGTCGCAGCTGATGTTGTTTCTGCATCGATGGGGGCAGAGGATGATTCACTTTCTCCTCCCTCCTCACCTTCGATTGAACCTTCATCTTCATCTTTGTCTTTATCTTCATCTCCATCTTCTGCAGGATTAGATGGAGATATTTCCTCTTCCTCTCCAGAGTCACCTGTATCGACTGGAGAAGTTGAATTAACTGCGGAAGGTGTTCTTTCTGCATCGTTGGGAGCTTCCGTAGGTGAATCAACTCCTATGTCCTCATCTGAGCAGCCAGTAGTTCCAATCCCTGTATTTTCTTCTGTTTCTGCTTCTGTCAGTAAATCTTTCATGGCAGCTGGTAGCAGTTCTTCTAGGCACCCTCATGGACCTAAGAAAGCATTTATTATGCAATCGGTTGAGGCGCCTATGAGTAGTGGGATCTCTGCTGGACCTTCCTCTTCTACACCTGTGGATATTGGTAATGTTCCGCTAGTGGCTGCTGTTACCGATACTACTGCTGATGTGGGAGCGAGATTGGCAGCATTGCTGAATCGAGGGCTGCCACCTTCACCACCACCTGCCGGTGAATCTAGTGGGCCTAGAGGTGGTAGAGGAGGGTTATCTTCTTCACGTCACGGTGGTGTTCAGAGATCGAGAGGACGTAAAAGGAAAAGGAATAGTTAATTGCTAAGAATTGGTCTTACTTTCTTATTATTAGCATCACATAATTTTTCATTTGTAAATTTTTTATTTTATGCATAATTTATCCTAATTTAAAGAAGGAATAATTCATAACAAAATTGTATACCGGGAGATAAATTAGGGTTTCGTGTTGCATGCGATGTGCGATTGTTAGGTTTGTATGTTCTTTATGCCAAATATAGCGGTACTGTATGGCATGTGGCGTGGGTATATGGTACGTAACGTGGGTTGATGTTTGTCTTTTTTTGTTTTTTTATTGAATTGATGTAATTTGGGTTTTGAATTTGTTTTACTATTTTTAATGTAGGACGTTTGTTCTATTTTAAGTTAAGTAATCGCCATGTCTGCATATTAATGCGTGTTTATGCAATTAGTGGCTATTTATTGTATGTAAATTTTTGTTTTTAAGCTGTATACAAGCGCGTATTGCGGACGAGGGTGTTTTTGCTGTGCATGTAGTAATTCGCGTGCGTTGATTGAAGTGCAATAACTTGAGGCACAAGAGCGATAGTATACGACTTTGTATCTGATTATGTTCCTATTTGTGGTGCTGAGTGCATTTAGTTGTTGGACTGTACTTACTTCTCTTTTTTCTGTAGTGTTGGCGTGTGGGTCGACACTAAAAATAATATAGATGACAAATAATAAATGTAAAGAGAGCTTGTTATGTATCCTGTATCATCTGTAGCTAGTGGTGCTACAGCCTCTAGTGGTGATTCTGATAATGAGGATGATGGTGGCACCAAGGGAGGAACTGTACAGAGTGATGATTTGCAGAAAGTTGAGGTTACTACTTTACCTTCTTCTGTAGGTAAGGGGGTGAGTAATAGGGGTGAGGGTAGAGGTAGAGCTCAAAATCTAAGACCTGTATTAAGTAAAAGAAGAAAGAGATTAGGAAGTGGTAATAAATGTGAGGTTGACACGGGGTCGAGATCTTTGTTACTGCTAGAGGGGGGGTGTGACCAATCTCCCTCTAAATTTGTTAAATTGCTTTTTTATAGAGATCAACCTGGTAGTGTGTCTGCAACTAGTACTGCCTCTACGGTTACACCACCTGAGAATGCAGGATCTTCTCTGCCTGTTACTAGAACTACTTCAACTACTGTTGGTATAACTACAGCTAAGGGGGGGGTGCGTACTAGTGGTAAAGGTAAGAGGGTGTTGCGTACTAGTAGTAAAAGTAAAAGCAAAGCTCCTGCTCTGAAACGTGGCACTTCTGTTTTTTCTTCAGCTTTTACTATTGATTCGGATGTTTTGGGTTCGCTGGGTGTTATGCTATCTCCTAAGGATGTTCGAGTAATTGAAAGTATCTTTTTTAAGATGGATGTATTTTCTAGACTTACTTACAAGAGTATGGTAGCCAAGCAACTACCATCAGATGTGAGTGGCAAACTTACTGTAACTGGACGGGCCATTTGGTACTTGACCTATAGGGTGATGTGTGAAGATAGTTTTGTATTCAAGTGCCTTGGTAGATATCATTATAAGCACCGCCCTAATTTTATACGCGCTCTTCCTAGTATTCAAGTATTGTCTGATTCCTCTGACCTTAGTACAGCGCCATTATCTGGAGATAAGTTGTTAGATTTTTTATCTGTACTAGATGGTGCTATTAGTAGCAAGTTGAAGTCTGTTTTTAACTCTTGTTGGAGTGAAGTTTCTGTTTCTCTAGAAGAGGAAGCCCTGAATGCTGTTAGTTGCAAGGATCTTGTAGATGTTCTAGACATTGCCGGCATTCCTCAATTGGCATTATCGGCAATGGCAGCAACCAGGGAAAGACCGGAAAGAAGTAAGGGCATTGCTAAATGTAGAACATCAGAAATTAGTGTTATTCCTCCGTTGGTACTGTCAGCAATGATAGCAGCCAGCGCAGAACGTGAAAGGAATAAAGGCACTGCTAAATGTACGACATCAGAAACTAGTGTTACAGGCCTTACGTGTCCTTTGCCTTCCAGTTCTCAATCATTATCACTTCAGTCTAACCCTGGGTTGTCACCTCGTGCCCTCTCTCAATCTGAGTCACAATTAGGTTCTTCTTTGACATTAATGGAGGCTCCTGGTACATCTTCTGAATTAATCCTACCTTCTTCTGTTGTAGATGCTGATGGTGGATCTTCTTCTAATAAATGTGTTGATTTATTGGGTGTTAAGTTACATCCTGATAGTGCTAAATTAGTTCTTCAACTCCTTCATGACCTTGATAAATCTTTCAAACATTCTTTCTTGCTTTCGATACGAGGATACATCCTAGAGACTTTGGGTAGTGAACTTTCGGTGATTGAGAAAGCTATCTGGTGCAAAACCTATAGGGAACAGCATCTATATAGATTTATGCATAGGTCCATTTGTATATATCATTCTAAGTATCGTCCTAGATTTGTACGTGCTCTTGATGGTGTTAGAGTATTATCAAGTTCTTCTGATCGTAGGTTAGTTCCACTAATTGGAGGTGAGTTACTAGGTTTTTTATCAGAACTAGATTGCGCCGTTCATAAGACTGTGGAGTATATATTTGATTCGTTATGGAGTAAAACAACTGATACAGTTTTTGCCGAACTAGAAGATGGATCATTGGGTGATGTTAGTTGTGAAGATTTTATTAGAGTCCTCGATGTTGCTGGTATTCCTGTAGTAGCATTTTCAATTGCTCGAGTATATAACAAAAAAAATTCTCAGGTACGTGCGAAAAGACGTGCGATAAGTGAGAGTAAGACATCAGAGAGTAGTGGTAGACGCGTGGAGGGTGAGGGATCAGTTTCGGGTGTTTTAAATTCACTGGGTGTTATGCTATCTCCTAAGGATGTTAGAGTAATTGAAGGTCTCTTTTTTGATATGGATGCGTTTGCTAGACGTACTTACAAGAGTATGGTGGCCAAGCAGCTACCATCAGATGTGAGTGACAGACTTACTGTGACTGGACGGGCCATTTGGTACTTGACCTATAAGGTGATGTGTGAAGATAGTTTGTTATTCAAGTGCCTCGGTAAATATCATTATAAGCACCGCCCTAATTTTATACGCGCTCTTCCTAGCATTCAAGTATTGTCTGATTCCACTGACCATAGTACAGAGCCATTAGCTGGAGATAGGTTGTTAGATTTTTTATCGGTACTAGATGGTGCTATTAGTAGCAGGGTGAAATCTGTTTTTAACTCTTGTTGGAGTGAAGTTTCTGTTTCTCTAGAAGAGGAGAGATTAAACGCTGTTAGTTGCAAAGATCTTATTGACGTTCTAGACACTGCCGGCATTCCTCATTTGGCATTATCGGCAATGATAGCAACCAAGGCAGGACGTGAAATAAGTAAAGGCACTGATAAATGTACGACATCAGAAATTAGTGCCATTCCTCCGTTGGTACTGTCAGCAATGATAGCAGCCAACGCAGAACGTGAAAGGAATAAAGGCATTGGTAAATGTACGACATCGGAAATTAATGTTACAGGACTTACGCATTCTTTGCCTTCCGGTTCTCAATCATTATCACTTCAGTCTAATCCTGGGTTGTCACCTCGTGCCCTCTCTCAATCTGAGTCACAATTAGGGTCTTCTTTGCCATTAATGGAGGCTTCTGGTACATCTTCTGAATTAATCCTACCTTCTCCCGTTGTAGATGCTGATGATGGATCTTCTTCTAATAAATGTGTTGATTTATTGGGTGTTAAGTTACATCCTGATAGTGCTAAATTAGTTCTTCAGCTCCTTCATGACCTTGATAAATCTTTCAAAAATTCTTTCTCGCATTCGATGCGAGGATACATCTTAGAGGCTTTGGGTAGTGAACTTTCGGTGATTGAGAAAGCTATATGGTGCAAAACTTATAGGGAACAGCATCTATATAGATTTATGCATAGGTCCATTTGTATATATCATTCTAAGTATCGTCCTAGATTTGTACGTGTTCTTGATGGTGTTAGAGTATTATCAAGTTCTTCTGATTGTGGATTAGTACCATTAATTGGAGGTGAGTTACTAAGTTTTTTATCAGAATTAGATTGCGTCGTTCATAAGACGGTGGAGTGTATATTTGATTCCTCATGGAGTAAAATAACTGATAAAGTTTTTTCCGAACTAGAAGATGGATCATTGAGTGATGTTAGTTGTGAAGATTTTATTAGAGTCCTCGATGTTGCTGGTGTTCCTGTGGTAGCATTTTCAATCACTCAAGTACATAATAAAAAAAATTCTCAGATACGTGCTAAAAGATGTGCGATAAGTGAGAGTAAGACATCAGAGAGTAGTAGTAAACGCGTGAAGGGTAAGAAGGGGTCAGTGATTGATGCTACTAATCTTACTCATTCTTCAGCTGCCTCTCTTTCACAACTTCAGTCTCAGCCTGAATTAACTTTACAGCTCCAGATTCAACCTGAATCTTCTTTGACTCTTGTTACTGAGTCTGTTGCTACTCCAACTGTTTCTGATCAATCTGGTAGTGTATCTGTGGCTGATACTATTTCTATTTCTGTAGTATTACCTGGTGCTGAATCTCCTTCTGTTACTGAGTCTGTTGCTATGCCAACTCTCTCTGGCGATTCTTTTTTGATAATTAGTGGGGATGTTTTAGTCTCGGTCGCGGAAGGTGTTGCTTCTGATTCGGTAGTTGGAGATGAATTATCTGTTGAACCTTCATCTTCTTTTTCACCTTTGCTTGCACCTGAATCTGATCTGGTAGTAGCCTCTGATATTCCTCCCCCTTTGTCACCATCAGCTAAAGAGTTGGTCGCAGTTGATACTGTTTATGCGTCTATGGGGGCAGAGGATGGTTCACTTTCTCCTCCCTCTTCACCTTCGATTGAACCTTCATCTTCATCTTTATCTTTATCTTCATCTCCATCTTCTGCGGGATTAGATGGAGATATTTCCTTTTCCTCTTCCTATCCAGAGTCACCTGTATCGACTGGAGAAATTGAATTAACTGCGGAAGGTGTTCTTTCTGCGTCGTTGGGAGCTTCAGTAGGTGAATCAACTCCTGTGTTCTCATCTGAGCAGCCAATAGTTCCAGTTTCTGTATCTTCTTCTGTTTCTGTTTCTGCTTCTGTCAGTAAATCTTTCATGGCAGCTGGTAGTAGTTCTTCTAGGTACCCTCATGGACCTAAGAAAGCATTTATTATGCAATCGGTTGAGGCGCCTATGAGTAGTGTGATATCTGCTGGACCTTCCTCTTCTACACCTGTGAATATTGGTAATGTTCCGCTAGTGGCTGCTGTTACCGATACTGCTGCTGAGGAGGATGTGGGAGTGAGATTGGCGGCATTGTTGAATCGAGGCCTGCCACCTTCACCACCACCTGCTGGTGAATCTAGTAGGTCTAGAGGTGGTAGAGGAGGCTTATCTTCTTCACATAGCGGTGGTGCTCAGAGATCGAGAGGACGTAAAAGAAAAAGGAATAGTTAATTTCTAAGAATTGGTCTTACTTTCTTATTATTAGCATTACATAATTTTTCATTTGTAAATTTTTTTATTTTATGCATAATTTATCCTAGTTTAACGAAGGAATAATTCATAACGAAATTGTATACCGGGAGATACATTAGGAGTTTGTGTTGCATGCGATGCACGATTGTTAAGTTTGTATGGTTTTTGTACCAAATATAGTGGTACTGTATGTCGTGTAATGTGGGTGTATGTCACGTAAGTTGTAGTGCATGTAAGTGCCGTATTTGTATCATGTTGGCTGAAGGTTAACTGCTGTATATTGTTCTGTTTATACTTATTTGTATTGCTTGAATTTGTTTTGCTATTTTTAATGTAGGACATTTGTTCTATTTTAGGTTAAATAACGGCAGCGCTATGTTTGTATGTTGATTGTTGATACATATTTATGCAATTAATGGTTATTTATTGTATGTAAATTTTTGTTTTTGAGCTATATACAAGCGCGTATTGCGGACGAGGTAGTGTTTTTACTGTGTATGTGGTAATTCGTGTGCGTTAATTGAAGTACAATAACTTGAGGCACAAGAGTGATAATATACGACTTTGTCTCTGATTAAGTTCCTGTTTGTGGTGCTGAGTGCATTTGCTTGTTGGACTGTACTTACTTCTCTTTTTTCTGTAGTGTTGGCGTGAGGGTCGATACTAAAAATAATATAGATGACAAATAATAAATGTAAAGAGAGCTTGTTATGTATCCTGTATCATCTGTAACTAGTGGTGCTACTGCCTCTAATGGTGATCCTGATAATGAGGATGATGGTGGCACCAAGGGAGGAACTGTACAGGGTGATGATTTGCAGCAAGTTAAGGTTACTACTTTACCTGCTTCTGTAGGTAAAGGGGTGAGTAATGGGGGTAAGGGTAAGGCTCAAAATCCAAGACCTGTGGTAAGTAAAAAAAGAAAGAGGTTAGTAAGTGGTAATAAATGTGTGGTTGACACGGGGTCAAGACCTTTGTTACTGCTAGAGGGTGGGTGTGACCAATCTCCCTCTAAATTTGTTAAACTGCTTTTTTATAGAGATCAACCTGGTAGTGTGTCTGCAACTAGTACTGCCTCTACGGTTATACCACCTGAAAATGTAGGATCTTCTCTGCCTGTTTCTAAAACTATTTCAACTACTGTTAGTATCACTGCAGCTAAGGTGGTGTTGCGTACTAGTAGTAAAGGCAAAGCTCCTGCTCCTAAACGTGGCACTTCTATTTCTTCTTCAGCTTTTACTACTGATTCGGATGTTTTGGGTTCGCTAGGTGTTATGTTATCTCCTAAGGATGTTCGAGTAATTGAAAGTCTCTTTTTAAAGATGGATGCATTTGCTAGACTTACTTACAAGAGTATGGTAGCCAAGCAACTACCATCAGATGTGAGTGGCAAACTTACTATGACTGGACGGGCTATTTGGTACTTGACCTATAAGGTGATATGTGAAGATAGTTTTGTATTCAAGTGCCTTGGTAGATATCATTCTAGGCACCGCCCTATTTTTATACGCGCTCTTCCTAGTATTCAAGTATTGTCTGATTCCCCTGACTATAGTACAGCGCCATTGTCTGGAAATAAGTTGTTAGATTTTTTATCGGTACTAGATGGTGCTATTAGTAGCAAGTTGAAGTCTGTTTTTAACTCTTGTTGGAGTGAAGTTTCTGTTTCTCTAGAAGAGGAAGCCTTGAATGCTGTTAGTTGCAAGGATCTTGTAGATGTTCTAGACACTGCTGGCATTCCTCCATTGGCATTATCGGCAATGATAGCAACCAAGGCAAGACCTGAAAGAGGTAAAGGCACTGATAAATGTACCACATCAGAAACTAATGTTACAGGCCTTACGCGTCCTTTGCCTTCCTGTTCTCAATCATTGTTACTTCAGTCTAATCCTGGGTTGTCACCTCGTGCCCTCTCTCAATCTGAGTCACAATTAGGGTCTTCTTTGCCATTAATGGAGGCTCCTGGTACATCTTCTGAATTAATCCTACCTTCTTCTGTTGTAGATGCTGATGATGAATCTTCTTCTAATAAATGTGTTGATTTATTGGGTGTTAAGTTACATCCTGATAGTGCTAAATTAGTTCTTCAGCTCCTTCATGACGTTGATAAATCTTTCAAAAATTCTTTCTCGCGTTCGATACGAGGATACATCTCAGAGACTTTGGGTAGTGAACTTTCGGTGGTTGAGAAAGCTATCTGGTGCAAAACCTATAGGGAACAGCATCTATATAGATTTATGCATAGGTCCATTTGTATATATCATTCTAGGTATCGTCCTGGATTTGTACGTGCTCTTGATGATGTTCGAGTATTATCAAGTTCTTCTGATCGTAGGCTAGTTCCACTAACTGGAGGTGAGTTACTAAGTTTTTTATCAGAACTAGATTGCGCCGTTCATAAGACTGTGGAGTGTATATTTGATTCGCTATGGAATAAAGTGACTGATACAGTCCTTGCCGAACTAGAAGATGGATCATTGAGTGATGTTAGTTGTGAGGATTTTATTAGAGTCCTCGATGTTGCTGGTATCCCTATAGCAGCATTTTCAATTTATCAAGTACATAATAACAAAAATGTTCAAGTACGTGTAAAAAAACGTGCGATAAGTGAGAGTAAGAAATCAGAGAGTAAGACATCAAAGGGTAGTAGTAAACGCGTGAAGGGTGAGGGGTCAGTTTCGGGTGTTTTGAATTCACTGGGTCTTATGCTATCTCCTAAGGATGTTCGAGTAGTTGAAGGTCTCTTTTTTGAGATGGATTCGTTTGCTAGACGTACTTACAAGAGTATGGTATCTAAGCAACTACCATCGGGTGTGAGTGGCAAACTTACTGTGACTGGACGGGCTATTTGGTACTTGACCTATAAGGTGATGTGTGAAGATAGTTTTGTATTCAAGTGCCTTGGTAAATATCATTATAAGCACCGCCCTAGTTTTATACGCTCTCTTCCTAGCATTAGAGTATTGTCTGATTCCACTGACCATAGTACAGGCCTATTAGCTGGAGATAGGTTGTTAGATTTTTTATCGGTACTAGATGGTGCTATTAGTAGCAAGGTGAAATCTATTTTTAACTCTTGTTGGAGTGAAGTTTCTGTTTCTCTAGAAGAGGAGGGCGTTAACGCTGTTAGTTGCAAAGATCTTATTGATGTTCTAGACACTGCCGGCGTTCCTCCATTGGCATCATCGGCAATGATAGCAACCAAGGCAAGACGTGAAATAAGTAAAGGCACTGATAAATGTACGACATCAGAAATTAATGTCATTCCTCCATTTGTATTGGAGGCAATGATAGCAGCCAGCGCAGAACGTGAAGGAAATAAAGGCATTGATAACTGTGCGACATCAGAAACTAGTGTTACAGGCCTTACGCATCCTTTGCCTTCCAGTTCTCAATCATTATCACTTCAGTCTAACCCTGGGTTGTCACCTTTTGCCCTCTCTCAATCTGAGTCACAATTAGGATCTTCTTTGCCATTAATGGAGGCTTCTGGTACATCTTCTGAATTAATCCTACCTTCTCCCGTTGTAGATTCTGATGATGGATCTTCTTCTAATAAATGTGTTGATTTATTGGGTGTTAAGTTACATCCTGATAGTGCTAAATTAGTTCTTCAGCTCCTTTATAATATTGATAAATCTTTCAAACATTCTTTTTTGCTTTCGATACGAGGATACATCTTAGAGACTTTGGGCAGTGAACTTTCGGTGATTGAGAAAGCTATCTGGTGCAAAACCTATAGGGAACAGCATCTATATAGATTTATGCATAGGTCCATTTGTATATATCATTCTAAGTATCGTCCCAGATTTGTACGTGCTCTTGATGGTGTTAGAGTATTATCAAGTTCTTCTGATCGTAGGTTAGTTCCACTAATTGGAGGTGAGTTACTAAGTTTTTTATTAGAATTAGATCGAGTCGTTCATAAGACGG
>NZ_FKII01000096.1 GCF_900078745.1 Candidatus Ichthyocystis sparus
AAGCTATTTGGTACTTTACCTATAGGTTGATGTGTGAATATAGTTTTGTATCCAGATGCTTTGGTGAGTACCATCATAAGCACCGCCCTGGCTTCATACGTGCTCTTCCTGATATTCGAGTACTCTCTGAACGTAATGTAGTGCCATTACCTAGAGATAGGTTGTTAGATTTTTTATCGAAGCTAGATTGTGCTGTCCATAATAAGGTGAAGTCTATTTTTGACTCTCGTTGGAGTGAGGTCTCTGTTACTTTGGAAGAAGGGTCCTTGAATTCTGTTAGTTGTAAAGATTTTATCGATGTCCTCGAAGTTGCCAATATTCCTCCACTAGCATCATTGGTATTGCTAGGAGCGAAACCTACAGGAAGTAAAAGCCGTGCAATAAGTAAGGGCAGGGGTGGGTGTTCGGCATCAGGAGTTAGTGTTATAGATCCTACACACTCTTCCCCCTCTGCTTTTCAACCATTGCCACCTCAGTCTCATCCTGAACGTACGCGTTCTCAATCTGATTCACAATTGGGCTCTTCATTATCATTAGGAGATTCTTCTAGTGCACCTTCCGAATCTGTTAAGTGTGTTGATTTGCTGGGTGTTAAATTACATCCTGACAGTGCTGAATTAATTTGTAGTGTCTTTTGCAAAGTTCGTTCTTCTGCCAGAAGGTCTTTCTCAATATCGATGCTAAATTACATTTCAACGATAATGATTAGTGAGCTTTCGGCCCTTGAAAAAGCTATTTGGGCTAAAACCTATAGGAAGCTGTATCTATCTAGGTTTATGTCTAGGGTGATTTGTGTGTATCACTCTAGGTGTTACACGAATTTTATACGTGCTCTTGATAGTATTAGGGTATTGTCAAGTTCCTCTGATCGTAGTCTAGTGACATTAAGTGGAGTCGGGTTATTAGGTTTTTTATCGAGACTAGATTGTGCTGTTCGTGGGGAAGTGGAAATTGTATTTAACTCGGAGTGGGGTAAAGTAACTGGTAAAGTTTTTTCTGAACTAGAAGATGAATCAATGAGCACTGTTAGTTGCGAAAATTTTATTAGAGTCCTCGATATTGTTGGTGTTCCTGTAGTAGCTCTTTCAGTCTCTCAAAGATATGACACGATGAGAAAAAGGCGAAAACGTGCGATAAGTAAAATGGAGAAGCTGCGAAGTGGGAATGAATGTGCGGTTGAGGTTACGGAGCCAGGCTCTTCTTCAACCACTACTACTGCTGTAGATAAAGAGGTGGATGCTGAGAGGGGTAGAGGAAGGTTTTATGCCCAAAAATCTGCCGTTGCTCTAGATTGTGCTTCACTGTGTGCTATGGTATTTCCTGAGTGTGCTCTGATGATTAAAGCTCTCTTTTCTAAAGTTGGTGCACTTGCCAGGAGCATTTATGAAGACATGGTAAGCAAACAGCTCCCACAAGAAATAAGTGACAAGCTTTCAGTGACTGAAAGAGCTATTTGGTACAGGACCTACACGGCGACGTGTGAGGTTAGTTTTGTGTCCAGGTGTTTTGGTGAGTATCATGCTAAGCACCGCCCTGATTTTGTACGTTCTATTTCTAAAATTCAAGTACTATCTGATGCCAAAGGTAATTTGCTAGATTTTTTATTGAGTTTGGATTGTGCTATCCGTAGAGAGATGGAGTCTGTTTTTAGCTCTTGTTGGAGTGAGGTTTCTGTTTCTCTGGAAGGTGAGTCCTTGAGTGCTATTAATTGTAGAGATTTTGTTAAAGTCCTTGACGTTGCTGGCATTCTCGCGATGGCGTTATCAACAAATGTAGGGATCTCCACAAAGGGAAGAGGTGGTAAAGGTAAGGGTGTAGCACCAGTAATTGGTGTTGTAGACCTTACGCATTCTTCTCCTCCCAGTCCTCGGTCATTACCATCTCAATCTGGTGGTTCGCAATTGGGTTCTTCGTTGCCATTAGGAGAGACTTCCAGTGCACTTACTGAATTGACTCTGCTTTCTTCTTCTGTTGGAGACTCTGTGGGTGAATCTTCTTCTGGTCTGATTGTGGCAAAAAGACATAAAGGTAGCGATAGTGTTGGTAGCGATAGTGTTCCTGTCTCTACTTATTCTGAGGCAGGGACTGTTTGTACTACTGCTGTTGGGGTGCTGCCTGTTTCTACTAAAGCGAGTACTTCAACTGCTTCTGCAGTTTCGATCTCTTCCTCTTGTGCTTCATTGTCTGTTCAATATGTTGATTTGCTTGATGTTAGGTTACATCCTGATAGTGCTAAACTAATTTGCGATCTCTTTTCTGTCATTCGTAGATCTGCCAGAACGTCTTACTCGATGACACTGAAACGTCTCTTAAGGGCTGTAAGTAGTGAACTTTCTGCAGTTGGGCAGGCTATTTGGTGCAGAACATATAGGGAACTACATTTACTTAGTTTTATGGCTAGGTGTCTTTGTCTGTATCATCACAGATACCGTCCTGATTTTATACGCTCTCTTGCTGGTATTAGAGTATTGTCAAGTTCCTCTGATCGTAATGCAGTGCCATTAAGTGGAGGTGAGTTACTAAGTTTTTTATCAAAGCTGGATTGTGCTATTCGCGAGGAAGTGGGGTCTATATTTAGCTTGGAGTGGGATAGGGTAGCTGATTCAGTCTTTGCCGAACTAGAAGATGGATCATTGAGTGATGTTGGTTGTGAAGATTTTGTTAATATTTTCGATGCTGTTAGTGTTCCCGTGGTAGCATTTTCAATTTCTCAAGAATATGAAAAAAAACATGTGATAAATAAGAGCAAAAAATCAGGAAGTGCTGCTTGTTCTTTGGACGCCTCCCTTCAGCAAGTTCGCCCCAAATCCAAACCCAAGACCAAGCAAAAATTCAAGCCCCAATCTTCTTTGCCTCTTGTTCAACGTGGGTCATTACCCAAGCATCATCTTCTATCTGGGACGCGGTTAGGGTCTTTGTTGCTATTGGAGGAGGATTCTAGTCAGTCTTCTCTTAAATTTGTTAAATCGCTTTATTATAGAGATAGAGATCAATCTGGTAATGTATCTGCTGCTGTTTCTACTTTTGTGGTACCACCTGAAGGTACTGAGTCTTCTTTGCCTCCATCTGAGTCAGTAGTAGCTGCTGATGTTTCTTTTGCTTCTGTAACTGCTGTTGCTACTTTTAGTGATGTCTCAGATAGCGAAAATGCTGGTAGTAGCAGAGAAGCGGAAGAGGGGTATATACAAGGAAGTATTGCTGGAGGAAATTTGCAGCAAGTTCTGGTTCCTCGCGATACTACTTCAGATGCTGCTATTTCAGATGTTGTTACTGCTTTGGGTAATGGGGTGAGTACTAGGGGTAGAGGTAAGGCTTCTGCCAAAAAAGGTGCTGCTTCTGCTGCTGTTTCTTATTTGGCTACTACTCTTAATCCGAATATTTTGAGTTCACTGGGTGTTGTGCTATCTCCTGAGAGTGTTCAAGTAATTGCAGGTCTTTTTTATGAGGTTGGTGAATTTGCTAGACGAGTTTATGAGGGGATGATAAGAAAACAGCTTCCATCAATCATGAGTGGTAAATTTTCAATGACTGGGCTAGCCATTTGGTACCATACCTATAGTTCAATGTGTAAGTATTTTTTTGTATCTAGGTGTCTTGGTGAGTACCATGCTAATCATCGCCCTGGATTTATAAGAACTCTTCCTAGCATTCAAGTAGTATCGGATTTTTCTGGCCATGCTGCGGTGACATTAACTGGAGATGCTTTGCTAGGTTTTTTATCGAGGCTAGATTGTGCTATCCGTAGTGAGGTTGAGTCTATTTTTGACTCTTGTTTAAGTGAGGTTTCTGTTCCTCTGGAAGAGGAGTCCTTGAGTGCCATTAATTGTAGAGATCTTGTAGATGTTATGAGTGTTGCTGGTATTTCTCAGGTAGAATTATCGGTAATGCTGTTGTCTTCCGCCGAAAATTCTCGTGGTGGGACTTCGTCTGACCCAATTGCAGCAGAAGGACATGCGTATGATGGTGTTGCTGTTCCTCATACTTCCGAATTGGGTCTGTTGTCTTCTGCTGAAAATTCTCGTGGTGGACCTTCTCCTGATCTAATTTCTGCTGAGGATGATACTCCATCTTCTTCTGCAGTTTCAATTCCTTCATATCTTGAATGTGCTTCTTCGCTGGGTGTTGAGTTACATCCTGATAGCGTTCCACTAATTCATAGTTTCTTTCGTAGAGTTCATTTATATGTTGTAACGTCTTTTTTGAGATCGGTTCGCAGTTACATCTCAACTGCTATTGGTAGTGGACTTTCGGTTGTTGGGCGATCTGTTTGGTTCGAAACCTACAGGGAACTGAATCTATATAATTTTATTTCTGGGTGTTTGGGTTCATATCATTACAATTATCGTCCTGACTTTGTACGTGATCTTTCTAATATTAGAGTACTATCAGATTCATCTGATCTTGGGCTCCAATTAAGTGGAGGTAGTTTAGTAGATTTTTTGTCAAGACTAGATTATGTTGTTCATGATTTAATTAGTTGTGTATTTAACTCGCAGTGGGGTGTAGAAGTTGATAGAGCCTGTTCTGAACTAGAAGATGGCTCATTGGATAATGTTAGTTGTGAAGATTTAATTTATGTCCTTAACACCGCTGGTGTTCCTGAATTAGCACTCTCAGTTTACCAAAGACGTAGAGAAGGTGTAAAAAGACGTAGAGAAGGTATAAAAAGACGTAGAAAAGGAATACCAGGAAGTAGTAGTAAAATTACAAGTAAAGGCAAGGCTTCGAGTGGTGGTGTTACGGGTGTTGATGTGCAACCTCAGCCTGAATTATTACTCCAACCTCAACCGGAATTATTACTCCAACCTCAACCGGAATTATTACCCAGTAGTGATCTTCAATCTGGTGTTTCTAGTGGGTCTTTGTCGCCTCTCATACCTGAATCTTCATTTGAGTGTGAGCAGCTGCCTATATTTGCTCCTTTTTTACAACACCATTGGCTAGAGAAGTTAGATTGATAGCGGTGGTGCTGTTTATGTGTTGGTAGTTTTAGTTAAGTGGATGGAGGTGGCTTAGTGGATTTTTTATCGAGACTAGGTTGAGTTGTGCGTGAGCTAGTGGAGTCTATATATTCAGCTCTAGGTGGGGATATGGAAACTGGTAAAGTTTATTATGAACGAGAACATGGATTTTGGGGGTTTTCCCAAAATATAAGACAAATAAAAAAGCAAGATGGCAAA
Source organism: Candidatus Ichthyocystis sparus (assembly GCF_900078745.1). Taxonomy (GTDB): domain Bacteria; phylum Pseudomonadota; class Gammaproteobacteria; order Burkholderiales; family 2013Ark19i; genus Ichthyocystis; species Ichthyocystis sparus. The sequence continues at coordinate 5,181 of NZ_FKII01000096.1, forward strand.
TAAAAACAAAACAGTAGGTAGTAGTAAAATTACAAGTGAAGGTACAGCTTACAGGAAGTAGTACTACAGGTCTTATGCATTCTTCATCTTTAGTGTGTAATTTCGGCATAATCTCAACCTGAGCGTTAATCTCTGCCTAAGAGTTATCTTAGGTCCAAGAAGCAATTCAATCTTCTTTTAGATTTGTTAAATTTTTCTATGGGGATCAATCAGTTTCTACTGACGCTTATTGGAGAATCTTCCACGGCAGATAGTAGTTCTTATAGTTATTTTAGTGGACCTAAGAAATTATTTGTTATTCATGGATCATTTATTGGGGCGACTCTTGAGGTTCCTATGGGTAGTGGTATTGCGGCTGAACGGACCTTCCTCTTCGGTATCTATGAAGTGGTAGTGATCGTTGTATGATCCTCTTCTGAGCCTGTGGATGTTAGCAGTGTTCCTCTGGTAGCTAATGCTACCGGTATTGCTGCTGAGGGGGGTATCGGAGTGAGATTGGCAGTGCTGCTAAATCTGGGTTTTCCACCTTTACCCCGCGCCAGTGAATCAAGTAGGTATACTATATGTGGTAGAGGTGGAGAAGGTGTATTTTCCTCACACCAAAGTAAAATGATCAGAGAGGAAGTGGTAGTAAAAGAAATGAGTAGTTTGTGAGAATTTATTCTTCCTACTGTTAGCATTACATAACTTTATTCGTTTATCGTGTGCATGGTGTGTGTTTAGTGCGGCGCGTTGATTTTTTCGTTATCCATGATCTAACGGAAACCATTTATTTCTTTGGAGTTAATGATGTGTATCATATTGATTGTGCAATAGTTAGGAATATTTGCGAAATTGAGAGTAAATTTTATGTTATTTAAGAAACACATGATTCCCCACTGGTGAGTTTTTATTTTATATATAATTTATGCTGATTTGACGAAA
>NZ_FKII01000097.1 GCF_900078745.1 Candidatus Ichthyocystis sparus
ATATCACTCTAACTAGTACAAATCACTTGATTATATTTAATATTGAAAATGATGGTTCGATTGCAGAAGAAGATGCGAAACATATCTTCGATCGTTTTTATAAATTGAGTGACGAATCTAGTAGTAATGGTCTAGGTCTTGCCATTACCCAATCAATTATTCATCTTCATCATGGTAACATTACGCTCACTTCAGATGATAAAACACAATTTATTGTAAAACTATTTATTTAGTATGTATTCTTTAAATTATCAATTGGATTCATAACAAAATATGATGAATTTAAAACATTTCATTAATTAAACTATACGCCATATATAAAACCACCATTAAATGATAACTTATTTTTAATCATTTAATGGTGGTTTTTTTAAATACTACTTTACATTCAAGTATTTTTTTACTTCTTCGTTTATTGAATGATATATATCTTCATGATCTGACAATTTTAAACCAAATGATGGGACCATTTCTTTAATTTTTGGTTCCCATGACTTAAACTCTGATTTGTAACAACGTTGCAAGACATCAAACATGATATCAACAGCAGTCGAAGCACCAGGTGAAGCACCTAATAATGCTGCAAGTGAACCATCTTCTGATGTTATCACTTCCGTACCAAATTGTAATTGACCTTTAGACTTATCTGTATCTTTAATCACTTGAACACGTTGACCTGCAGTAATTACTTCCCAATCTTCATCTTTCGCTTCTGGTAAGAATACACGCAAATCATTAATCCGTTCTTCATTTGAAAGCATTAATTGAGAAACTAAATACTTCGTCAAATTAAATTCTTTTACGCCAGCACTTAACATTGTGATCATATTATTGGGTTTTACAGATTTAACTAGATCTAAATATGAACCGTTTTTCAAGAATTTCGGCGAAAACCCTGCAAAAGGTCCAAATAGTAATGATTTTTCACCATTAACAAATCGTGTATCTAAATGTGGAACTGACATTGGAGGTGCACCTACCTCGGCTTTACCGTAAACTTTTGCATGATGTCTATGTATGACATCTGGATTTTTACATCGTAAAAATAAGCCACTTACTGGGAAACCACCAATGTGTTTAGATTCCTTAATCTTTGTTTTTTGTAATAAAGGTAAACTTGCACCACCAGCTCCGATGAAGACGAACTTAGATTCATAATTCATTACATTTGATGTATTTAAATCTTTAACCACAACTTGCCAGTTACCATTATTTAATTTTTTTATATCTAAAACTTCATGTTTATAATTAATACCAACATTTTTTTGTTGTAAATTAGCTATTAACTTTTTAGTCATTTTCTTTTTACGAATATTTATTATCACTTTCATTTGAAAGCTTCTAATGATGCAAAAATTATGCGCACACTTAAAGAAGCTCGTGAATATGAAAGAACTCAAAAACCTAAACCTCTAGATACGTATTTGAAACATTTAGGTCAAATGAATTATCAAATTATGACTGTCAACGAACATGGAACCAAACATTTTTATGGGGAAACTTTTCGTAAAAATACTATAAGTCAGTCTGCAATCAAAAAAGTGCTCAACGGTGAAGATTATCACGGTATTAAAAATAAACCTTATGCATTTTTTGTAACAGGGTTCTTCGATAATGAAACGGATAATACAGTAGGTATTCAATTTAAAACAGATGATGGGGTATTAGCAGTTTTTATGCGTCCAGATATCGGGCAAACTTTTAGCGAATTTAGAATTTTCTTAGCTGTATTGATAACACTTTTACTTATTATTTCAATTTCACTAGTCATTGCATCAACTTATTCTATTATTAAACCAGTGACCGCATTAAAAAATGCAACAACTCGAATTATGAAAGGTGATTTCAGTACGCCTATCAAACAAACACGTCATGATGAAATTGGAACGCTGCAATCACGTTTCAATACAATGCGTCAAAATTTGGGACAAGTAGATCAAATGAGACAACATTTTGTCCAAAATGTATCTCATGAAATTAAAACACCGCTTACACATTTACAACGATTGCTTACACAACTTGAATTGACGCAAAATGAAGAAGAGAAACAACTATATATCAATGAAATGTTTGAAATCACTAATCAAGTAAGTGAACTAACTAAGGAATTGCTACTTTTATCTGAATTAGATAATGCTTCCCACCTTACTTTTAACGATAATGTCCATTTAAATACTTTAATAAAGGATATTATTAGACATGAACAATTTCGAACTGATGAAAAAGATTTAGTTTTGTTTACTGAATTGGAAGATTTGTATTTCCGAGGAAATGAAAGACTATTACATCAAGCTTTCAATAACCTCATCATTAATGCAATGGAATATGCTCCTCAAAATAGCATGATTAATATCACTCTAACTAGTACAAATCACTTGATTATATTTAATATTGAAAATGATGGTTCGATTGCAGAAGAAGATGCGAAACATATCTTCGATCGTTTTTATAAATTGAGTGACGAATCTGGTACTCAT
>NZ_FKII01000098.1 GCF_900078745.1 Candidatus Ichthyocystis sparus
TTGAACCGATACCCGTCGCCACAGGTAAAGAAGATAAAGGCCCAGAAGATACAATACTACCGGAGGACATCGAAGAAGAAGACATACCGGCACTATACATTTTCATAAATAATTTCTTAGGTGCAACAGGACCACCAGAAGAACCTATTCTGGGTACTGTAGAAAATTCTTCCACCTCAAAAACAGAAATAGTAACTGGAGAAGCACTAGTTGTTGGCATTACTGTCATCCCAGATGATTCACCTTCTAAAACTCCCAAATCAGCGACAGCAGCACCAACAATAGGCAATTCAACCTCCGACACTTCAACCTCTGACACTTCAACTTCTTCTTCTCTAGCCAACACTAACATCTCCGAAGAAGAAGTAGGAGGAGGAGTACTTACAGATACAACATCATCAGCCACAGAACTACCACTAGTTACTTCAGTAACATGAGATACTGCCCTTCTCCTCGCTGTTACTAGTACCCTCATCCCTGAAGCTGCCAAGTCGGGAACACCAACCTTATCATGAGCACTAATAAAATCTCCCACACAAAGAACAGCAGACGATGATTCCTCTCCAGGACCTAATAGAACAGAAAATTGATTAATTAGTGCATTCCACCTCTCTGCAAAAACATCTTGTAAAACTCCCATAATAGCCCTACTCAGAGATATCCAAAAACCTCTTAAACTATCTCCCGTTAATGACAACAATCTGCGACCAGAAGCATCCCCAGGTATGACACTAAAAAGGGAGCAAATAAATTCAGAACAAAGTCCACCACAATAATCGAGAAAGAATCTGTGCATAAAGCTAGTTTTATAGAGCATCATATTAGTTATAAGACAAGCACATTGTTCAGAAGATGAAAGTTCTCTCATGTTACTAGACACTGGAACTGCTACCACAGACGAGTAAGTACGCCTAGCCAATGCACTAACCTCACAGATAAGAACATTAACCATTTCTTCAACCCTAGGAGGTACTTCAAATCCAAACAAATATACAAAATCACCACCATCTAAAGAACCACCATCTTGAGATGCTACTCGCACTCTCATTCCTTCAGAAGCTGAATCAAATCTTGAAACTGATGGCAAAGAAGCATCAGACCTAGCACAAGCATTAACAAAATCTCCTCCACAAAGAGGAGATGATCCCTCTTCAGGGCCTGACATAACGGAAAAGCGATCAATAAGTCCGCACCACCTTGACATAAAAAAACTAGTTATAGATTTGAAAATAGCTTCGTCCAAAGATACCCAAAAATCTGCTAACCTGTCCCCCGTTAATAGCACCAAGCTGCGACTAGAAGAATCCCATGTTCTGACACTGCGAAGAGAGTTAAGGAAAGTAGGGAGTAGTTCAGTAGAATACCCAGCAAAGCACCTGGCCACAAATTTGAGCTCATAAAGCTTCCCATTAGTTAAACACCAAGCACGTCGTTCAGAACTTGAAAGATTACGGAGAATATTTGACACTATTCTTAGTATAAAATAGGAAATAATATCTTTAGCCAATATACAAACCCCAGATATGAGATCGTTAACCACCTCACTAAACTTAAGAGATACTACAAACCCAAACAAATCTACAAAACCTGGTGGTATAAGAGAAGAATCGGGGCCTGGGCTAGGAACGCGACTATCCGCAGCGAGATCTTGAACAACAACACGACCGGCAGCAAAAGCACGAGCTTGAGCAACAACAATATCGGCAGCAACAGCAGCATCGCGAGCAGCGGCAGCAAGAGTGGCAAGAGTTCGGGAGCGGCTGTCCGCAGCGCGGGCACGGGAACGGGCACGGCGGGCACAAACAAGAACGGCACCAGGATCGTTATCTGGGGTAGAAGAGTCAGCATGAGCAACATCAAGAGCACGAACAGCAGCAGCAGCAGAGTCGGCACGATCAGCAGCAACAGCAGCAGCAGAGTTAGCTCGGGCGTCAGCAACATCAGCAGTAGCGTGGCAATCACGAGCGGTGGCAACAACACTATCGAGAATAATATTGAAATCGGTACCTCCTGGACAAGGCACTAGACTATCCGCGCCTCGATCTTGAGCAAGATCAGCAGCGAAAACACGAGCCTGATCAACAACAAAATCGGCATCGTCAGCGGCAGCACGAGCAGCGGCAGCGCGAACAGCAGCATCGCAAGCATGTCTATCAGCACTGGCACGAGCACGGGCACTGGTTAGCTCAGGATCAGTATCGGAGATAGAGTCAGCATGACCATGAGCACGAACAGCAGCAGCAGCAACAGAGCTGGCGCGAGCATCAGCAGCATCAGCAGCAGCGCGTCGAGTACGAGCGGTTTCAATAAGGCTAGCGAGAATGACATCAAAATTTAAATCAGCAGTGGTAGTGCAAACAGCAGTAGTTACAGAAGAAGTGGGGCCAGATAATTCTGGATTTGTACCAGCTGGAACAGGATGAGTGGTAGTAAGCACAGAAGCAGCAGCATGACGCTTGGAAGCAGGTCCCTTGCCCTTGTTACTCCTACCGCCACTACCACCCTTACCCACAGAGGTAGTAGCAACAGTGGAAGTAGTGGCAGAAGCAGTAAGAGCAGTAGAAGTAGTAACAACAGAGGAAGTAGCAACAATAATAGAGGCAGCGGTAACAGTGGTAGCTACATCCAATTCACCACCAGGTAAAATATGAACCTGCTGTAAGACACCACTGTCAGCTTGATCAGCACCATCATCACTAGGACTAGCACCACCTACTCCAGTTACAGGATTCACAATCAAATTCCTTTTTTCATTTATTATTGTTGATTTTTTATCACTGTCATCGTTGCTACTATTATATATCCCAACACACTCCACGCCTACAACACCGTAAAACTGCATACCAAGTGAAAGAAATTAAGCAGATCATATAGGTCAAACATACGAACATCGACGTGCACGAGCTTATTCCTTATTAAGCATCGACTCACCGCACACAAAACTAAGCAAT
>NZ_FKII01000099.1 GCF_900078745.1 Candidatus Ichthyocystis sparus
CGCGCATACCACATTAGCGAACGTCTCCACTGGCACACGGGGCAATGTCGAACTCTACAGAAGTGCGCTTCCCGTAGGCGTAGAACTAGTTCCCCGGTCTCAGGATCTGGAACGTCGGCAAAGATCAGTAAGCCGCTGCACTGATGCATCCGCTGCGCCAAACGCTCAAATTCCGCGGCTTCTGCGTAGATTTGCTCGACTTGTTGAGCTTCGCCTCGGTGAACATCCCAAGGCGCATCCTTGGGTGAATAGTCGCTTAGATAATCGCTATTGCAATCTTTTGCAAATTTGCTACAATCATTCCTGATGACTGCTAGAGAGCAAGTCATAAAACCCCCTAGGTTTGTGGTCCCAACTCACATTCTAGGGGGTTTTCCTTTTACATGTCAATACCTACGAAAAGCCAACAGCGGCGCGGGATTCCGCGGATTCCTCATCCTGCAGATATCCCTCTATTATCAAGTTAAGTTAGAACGGCTCGGACACGCCCGTTCCGGCGGACACACCGGAACCGATTTCGGCATCTCTTACACACCCACCGCCGCCTGACGGCGGGTAGAAAGGTCGCAACTCCAGCACCCGTGCACTGCGGATACGGTAGGGGCAAAACGCCGCGCGCTCAGTCGCTTCGCTCCCAACGCGCGCTCTACCGTTGAGGATTTGCCGTCGGGGGGAACGGAGAAACTCTCCCCCCGATGGACCCATGCAGCAACCGTTCTGTCAGACTTACTCATTCCTGCCTAAACAGGAACAAAGCTGACTTCCTGCTTCACCGAGGCCGGTTTCGCCTGGCGCTTGCGCGCCGGGCCAGCGCCTTCCTCTCCACAGGCTTCACATCCGGCGGAACTCGCCGTAGAGCCACTTATGGCGGCCAAGCCATGCGCAAAAAATACAATAACGCGAAATACAATAACGCGCAAGAATAGTCAACTATCGAGAGAACAGTTCAAACCCCCCAAGCGTAGCGCGCGGGGGCGAGGAGCGAAGCGACGAGGGTGGAACCAAGCGAAGCGCAGGTTACACCTTGCTCCTAACCAAAAACCCGAAGGGCGCACTTATGCAAACTCTTGCGAGTTTGCGTGCGGCAGGTGGGGGCCCCCCCCTGCACCCCCCCATCGAGAAAGCTTTGCGTGGCGCGGGATTCCGCGTGTGATACAACCCCATCTAGCTTTCCCTGAACTTGCCCGCTTTGCGGTAGCGCTTCTCTTTACGCTTCCACGAGAAAGCAACCCGGGTTCCATCGTCGGGTGTCTCCGCTGGATCGTCGGCCAGAATGAGATCCTCTTCGGTTTCCTCATCCTCCCGCAAAGCGTCTTTGAGCGCTCCCCCGGAAGCGATGAATCGAAGGTGGTGCACCTGTCGGGTTAGCTCCAGGAACCATTCGTCATCGTCGAACATATCCGAGGGTTTGACGGCGTATTTCAGAACCTCCCTGGCTGCATCCGCAATTGCCTCTGTAGAGGCCTCTAAAGGCGTTTTAGCCGCCTCTAGAGCCTCTCTAGAGGCTTTCTTAGGGCGCACAACGCGGATGTCGACAACTGGGGTGTAGTCAACCCGCAACGACTGTTTCCAAAGCTCCACCCACCGAGAATGCGTGACGTATCCCCTGCCGAAATACGAGGTCGAAACCATCAAAAGGCAATGGAAGTGCGGGTGCGCGGATCCATCTTTCCCTTTGGTAACCTCAGTGGTACGGATCCACCCCAGAACGTTGCGGAACTCCGCTCGATGTGTCAGGCGTTTCCACGCGGCATTCATGCTAGAGATCGTTGCCCGAAGCTCTTTGATGTCGCAATTGCGAACCGTGAGGGTGAGAAACGCCCATCTGGCCGAAGGATATCTCCCCAAGATCTCGGGTAGAGCTTTCTGGAAGCGCGCATACCACATTAGCGAACGTCTCCACTGGCACACGGGGCAATGTCGAACTCTACAGAAGTGCGCTTCCCGTAGGCGTAGAACTAGTTCCCCGGTCTCAGGATCTGGAACGTCGGCAAAGATCA
>NZ_FKII01000100.1 GCF_900078745.1 Candidatus Ichthyocystis sparus
TGTAGAGACAGCACTAGTTGCAGACACACTACCAGGTTGATCTTTATAAAGAAGCAATTTAACAAATCTAGAAGAAGATTGATCACAATCCCCCTTTAGCAGCAATAAAGATCTTGACTCTGTACCATCAACCTCACATTCACTACCACGCCCCAACCCCTTTCTTTTACTTATAACAAATCTTAGATATTTGCGTCTTTGAGCCATTGAAAATGCTACTATAGGAACACCAACAACATCTAGAACATTAATAAAATTTCCACAACTAACATCGCCCAATGATCCATCTTCTAGTCCGGCAAAAACTTTATCAGCTACTTCATTCCATTCCAAGTCAAATATAGACTCCACTTCCTTACGAATAGCACAATCTAGCTTCGATAAAAAATCTAGTAACTCAGCTCCACTCAACGGCACTGGTCCACTATCAGAGGAACTTGACGATACTAGAATACCATCAAGAGCACGTATAAGATTAGGATAATGCCTATAATGATACATACAAATGAACTTACACATAAATTTAGATAGATGCAGTTCCTTATAAGTTTTGAACCAAATAACTTTCTCAAGCGACGAAAGTTCGCTAGCCACTATCGTTGAGATGTAGTTGATCGTCGAATGCGAGAAAGATTTGTTGGTAAATTTACGAACTTCGTGAAAGATCTTATCAATTAATTTAGCACTATCAGAATGTAACTCAACACCTAGCAAATCAAAACACTGAACAGATAGTGAAATACAAGAGGAGGAGGGAATTGTAGAACTAATAACTCTAGCCTCATCACGAGCATAAACAGGAACAGAAATACCGCTGCTTCCCTTATGTATCTTTGCTGCAACCGGAGCAGAGGAAGACCCACCACCAGAGTCTCCAACAGAAGACATCAGAGTCAATTCAGAATGTGCAACAGAAGACTCTCCTAATGACAACGAAGGGCCCAATTGTGAACCAGATCTTCTTGCAAGTCTCATAGCTTCTAACATCGCCGATGATGCTAACGGAGGAATATCAGCAATCTTTAGGACATCAACAAAATCTTTACAACTAACAGTAGTCAATGACTCTTCTTCCAAAGTAACACAAACTTCACTCCAACAAGAGTCAAAAACAGACTTCACCTCATCATTGATAGCACAATCTAGCCTCGATAAAAAATCTAACAACATATTTCCAGTTAATGGCACTACATCACTGCCAGAAGAATTAGACAATACT